>JBGPHC010000011.1:0-123498 GCA_041484195.1 Agriterribacter sp.
CCGAAAGTGCCGTCTTAAACCCGTTATTGACTGGGAAATAGAACTGGAAAACGCGGGAATTTTCAGAAGCAAAGGGAATAGGCTGCAGCAGGAAGCATTTGAAATCAGCCTAAGTCCACCCAGACGAGGAAGAAGATTTCCGGACATGTATGTGATAGTGATGAATTTGAAAGGATGGCTCAGAGCCATTCACCATCACTGTTCCGAAAGGTTTGTGACTGGCTATCTGGATGAATTCTTTTTTCGGTTTAACGGAAGAAATTCTTTAAGAAGCATCTGGCACGAGCTCATAGAGCGATTTATGACGAACCCACCCTACCGCTATATAGCCAGTGCGGCCTAAATGGGTAATCCTGTAAGTAAAATTATCTTAGAAGGGAAATCCATATTATTTTATTTAGATGAATCCCCCCTTATTGATTATGGCCTGCCTGTGTTTCATAAACATATTTCGCTTGCACTCATATAGAAAATTTTGTTTTAAAATCCGCCTATTTAATTCCCAATTCTTTCTGAATCTGTTCAAGTGATCTTCCTTTGGTTTCCGGCATAAACTTGTAAATGAAGATCAATGATATCACCATCATACAACTATAAAATACAAAAGAATAAAAACCACCATTGGCATTTCCTTCAACAATTACCGGAAAGGTCCAGGAAATAATAGCGGCCATAACCCAATGTGTGAAACTTCCCAATGACACACCCTGAGATCGAACTGAATTTGGAAATATTTCTGAAATAAAAACCCATATAACGGCTCCTTGTGAGAAAGCGAAGAAGGCGATGAATCCAATGAGATAAAAGATAACAAACCTATCACCGGTAATATTATGATTGAAAGCATTGGCAGTTAATGCGAGAAAAACAATCATGCCAATAGATCCAACAATCAAGAGCTTTTTTCTTCCGAATTTATCAATCACAGACATGGCAAGTAAAGTAAAAATCAAATTAGCCGAACCTATATAAATGGGTTGCAAATAGGCCTGGTCTTTTGTAAAACCCGTCATTTCAAAAATGCGCGGCGCATAATAAAGTATGGCATTAATGCCGGACAATTGATTAAACATGGCCAGCAATACGGCGTATACGATCGGTCTATTATACTTACCATTAAACAAGCTCTCTTTAATGCCTCGCTGCGACAATTCATGTTCCTCCTTAATAATCCTTAATGCATCATGCTCACCGGTTTTGGTAAATATTGCTTTCGCTTCGGCATCGCGGTTTTTCAGCACCAGCCAGCGTGGGCTTTCCGGAATAAAGAAAAGTAAGATGGCGAACAGCATTGCAGGTATTACCATGATACCGAGCATCCACCGCCACCCGCTATCACCCATATTAACAAACAAAAAATTGGTTAGATACGCTACAAAAATACCGCTCACGATCATTAATTGAAAGGAGCCGGTAAGTTTACCCCGAATTCGGGGCGGTGCAATCTCAGAGATATACATGGGCCCTACCACCGATGAAGCACCTACTGCTAATCCGCCAATCATTCTGAAGAGCACAAATAACAACCAGACGGAAGTGCTCGCGCAACCAATAGCGGAAACCAGGTACAACAACGCAATGAATGACAACACTTTTTTTCGTCCATGCTTTTGGGCGGGTATTCCTGCGACAAGGGAACCAATTACTGTTCCTATTAAACTGGATGCCACCGTAAAACCCTGCCAGAATGAACTCAATGACCAAAATTGCTGGATCAATTTTTCAGCACCGGAGATTACGGCTGTTTCGAAGCCAAAAAGAAAACCACCTAACGAAGCAATCAGGGATACCCTAATGGCAAAGCTGTATGACCTCTGTGACTGGCTAAGTTTTGATGTGTGCTGAACAGTATTTTCAGATTGGACAAGCATAGTCTGTCATTTAATTAATTTTTCAGAATGATGATTCGTTAAACCTGTTATTGGGCCATCCATTTGGGATTCAAACAAAGGGTCGTAGATATTTCCCGGCTGCGGGGAATCATTTTATTTCGCTGGTGGCCACTGCAATTTTTGAATCGGCCGTTCCATAGTATAAGAACCATTCATTATTGAATTGCACCAATCCTTCAACAAAGCATACATTATTTACCTGGCCCGTAATCTCATAAGGCATATCGGGTCTGATAAAATAATTTTCGCACCTGTCCAATACTTTAAGAGGGTCGGTCTTATCAAGCAGGATTTGCCCGGCAGCATAAGTGCCATTGGGTAATGACTTGTCCCCGAACGAAGGGCTATTTCTACTGTTATAAATGAATACAATTCCATCACTGGTTACCATTGCCGGCGGGCCGGGCTCAACCAGTTCGCTGTCAAATTTGCCATGACGTGGGCCAAAGACAATTTTGAATGCTTCATATTTTCTTAGTGAATCGTATTGCTTTTTCGCCGGATCTGTTTCAAGGATAGGTGTCCAGTCTATGAGGTTATCGGAAGTCGCGGCATATATATTTGATTCGCCCCAATACATCCAATATTTTCCCTCAATCTTAACTGCTATCATGTTCCCATTTTTTACTTCGGAAACAATAGAACCAGATTTTGACCAATAATTCATGTACTTGCCATTCTCCGCCTTTCTAAATATCGAGCCATATTTTTTCCAATGTTTCAAATCTTTCGAGGTAGCAATAAATAACCTTGCGGTGGTACCATCGTAGGCTGTATAGGTCATATAATAAACGCCCATTTCATCCTGCACCAATCTTGGGTCCTCAACGCCACCTTCTGCTTCAAACTTCAACAAAGTGTCGGGTTGCGGATATAATACTGGTTGAGTATAGGTCTTAAAATGCATCCCATCCCTGCTATTTGCCAGGCCAATCCTTGAAGTACCCGCATATTTCTTTACAGTATCTTCTGCCCTATAGAGTAAATGCACTTTACCATCTTTAACTACTGCGGCGGGATTAAAGACATCTTGTGCTTCCCAACCCACTTTTTTCTTTAGGACTGGATCATAGAATAGGGTTGACTTCGGTTGCAGACAGGGATTAACGTCTTGCTGTTTTGCAAAAGGACCGATCATCCAGGACTTCTGTTGTGCATATACATATGTTGAACATATTACTGAACAAGCAATCACAACTATGATTATTGCTGATTTATGCATAATGAAGGATAATTAAGGATAAAAAACTGATAGATTTTTAAATTGAATTCCATTGCCTGTAGGAGTACTTTAGGGTTATTGTAGACCCGGAAGCTCAGGCTTTACCCCGAAATTCAATTGGCTGATCTATAAAATAATCAATAAAAACTGCAAGGGGGTTTTTAGAAGAGAGGCCATAAAGACCTCTCTCATTCAACTAAAATAACCGTTTGTATACCTAAATTTAATACCCATTATTTTGTCCGAATCCCAACAAATCCACTTCCCGTTGGGGAATAGGAAGTAAAGCATTCCGGCTCTGCCAGCCATCGCCATAATCTTTATAGCCCGTAAGCGGATCGGCGGCAGGAGATTTGGCGAGTACTGTAGCTGCGAGGCCCCATCTGATAAGGTCATGATAACGCTGTCCCTCAAAAGCAAGTTCAACTCTTCTTTCATGCTGTATGGCTTTTAGTAAGTCGTCCTTAACAGTGGTTACTACCGGCGGTAATACTCCGGGAATACCTGCATTAGCTCTTGCTCTTGCCCTTACCATTTCCAACGAAGCCTTTGCATTGACAAGGTCATTGAGCTGTGCATAGCACTCAGCTTGCCACAACAAAACATCCGCATACCTGATGTATACATAGTCAATGCCACCATCATCCGAAGGATTGAAATTTCCCAGGAATTTTTTCAGGCAATAACCAGTTAAGGACGCTGTTGGATCAAATGGGTTGCCGTCAAAATAGGTATCGCCAGCCATAAAGACAGTTGCTTTAAGTCTTGGGTCACCTGTTTCGTATTCGCTTACGAGGTCTTGTGAGGGCAGGTTAAATCCCCAGCCAATTCCTCTTGGCGCGAATACGGCATTTAAAATAGAGCCTTGTGAAGGAACTTTACCGGCATCGTGACGCGCTGCAAAAATTACCTCTTTTCCTTGTTCACCAGCACCGTTGAAATTATCAGCATAATTGGTCAATAGTGAATAATTCCCTACTCCCTGTGCGAGTGCAATTTCATCAAGGCATTTTTGCCATTGTTCGCGGTATAAATATGTCTTTGCCAGTAACGCATGTGCGGCCCCACTGGTAGCGCGCTGGTAGTCCGATGCAGGATATGAAGCCGGTAAAGCGGATGCCGCATTTTTAAGATCTTCCTCGATCTGTCCATATACTTCGGCTACACTTGTCCTTTTGGTGTTATCATTCAGGCCCTTTTCAGGTATTAATAAAGGCACATCACCAAAATTTACCACTAACTGGAAGTAATAGAATGCCCTTAGAAAATAGGCTTCCCCCTTAATTCGATTAAATGTGCCGGGATCCAGGTCATGCGCTTTGGAACCATCCTGCATCAATATAACATTGGCGGCATTGATGCCTTTATAATTATACCGCCATACCCCAAGTACATTATTGTTGGTGGGAAATATTGCGAATGTCTGCATGCGACGCATGTCTTCCTGGTCGCCCAAACCGCCGCCACCTTTTACTGCATCATCGCTCATGACATCCCCAATAACCCAGTCGCGGCAGATTGAAGCGCCTGCATCCCAATCCCAGCTTCCTCTCCAACGATCAGTCAGAGGTTCATAGACCGCGTCAATAGCCAATAAAAAATCACTTGCTTGCGTGAATACATTGCTTTCTGTTAGTTGCCCCTGGGGAACTTTTTCCAATTGTTTCGTACACCCAAACGCGAATATGGCGGTAAATAATATTAATATCTTTTTCATATTTCAAATGAGTTTAAAAGTTAAGTTGTATGCCAAATGTGAATGCTTTGGCAGGTGGATAGGTACCCATGTCAATTCCTACAGCGAGATCGCCGTAATTAGCGAGATTGTCATTGGTATATAATTCCGGATCCATGCCTTTGTATTTTGTAATCGTAAACAGGTTTTGTGCGCTTACAAAAAGCCGGGCATTCGAGATCCCAATGGTCTGAAGGGATCTTTGAGAGAAATTATATCCCAATACAACATTTTTCAACCTTACATAAGCACCGCTCTCAATGTACCGATCAGACGTACGCCGGTTATTATTACCATCCAGGTAAGTTGCTCTTGGTGTTTTGTTGCTGGTGCCTTCCCCGTGCCAATGGCCATCATAAAAATCAAGTTTGGTATTGAAACCTCTTGAATCAAAGCTGTTGATGATATTATCCACTTCATTGTATATCTGGTTACCGGATACTCCGTTCACAAATACATTCAGGTCAAATTGTTTGTACCGCAGGGTCCCGTTTATGCTGTAAAGAAATTTTGGCAAACCATGACCAATTATGGTTCTGTCGTCATCATCAAGAATTCCATCTTTGTTTATATCCGCAAACCTGATATCACCCGGTTTTGCATTGGGTTGCATCGGGGCGCCATTCTTGTCTTTATAACTATCCACATCGCTTTGGGTTTGAAATATGCCGTCGGTTTTATATCCATAAAATGAACTCACACTTTCACCTTCCTTCAATAATATAGTGCCATTACCCGCACTGATAAATTGTTCTTTTGCTTTATACAGGGAAACGACTTTGTTCTGTACGGTAGTGATATTGCCTGTGGCCTCCCATGACCAGTCCCTATATGCCTGCCTGTAGGTTAAAGTAACATCAAGTCCCTTGTTACTCATGCTGGCTCCATTTACATAAGCGGGCGCCGCATCTCCATTTGTAAATGAAACAGGCAACTGAATAAGAATATCTTTTGAATTCCTGATGTAGTAGTCAACAGATAGTTTGAATTTGTTTTTCAGGATTGCCGCGTCAAAACCGATATTGGTTTGCGCAGTAGTTTCCCATTTCACATCTGGATTCCCTTTGCTGATTACCTGCAATACATTATTGCTGGTAGAGTACACCGTTGCAAAAGGATAAAATCCTATTTCCTGATTACCCAACTGGCCCCAGCTGCCTCTTAGTTTCAAATCATCCAGCCAGGAAATATGTTGCATAAATGGTTCTCGTGTAAGGTTCCAACCCAAAGAAAAAGAAGGGAAATATCCTCTGCGATTTTTTTCACTGAACCGGGATGAAGCATCTGAGCGCAAACTTACCGTAGCGAGATATTTATTCTGATAAGCATAAGATACTCTTCCAAAATAGGACATTAGAGCCCACTCCTGCAATACACCATCTGTAAATTGCTGGCCCGTGCCGTAAGTGAGATATTGCAGATCAGGGTTATTATCCGAGCGTATATCATAGCCGTTTCTGGAGCCGCCCAGATAATCTGCACTGTATGTAACATATTCTGAGCCTATGATTGCACTAATATCATGTACATCGTTCCAGCTATGTGTATAGTTAAGCGTATTGGTCCAGTTGATCGTACTGAACCTGTTTCTGAATTTGTCAACCGATTTATTAAGGTCGGTCAAAGTGGTTCTGTCTCCTGGTATTTGTCCTGAATATGTTTGTTGTTCAGTGGTATAATAATCTAAACCAAAGTCGGTTCTTAATTTCAGTCCCTGCATCAATTTTGCTTCGGCAAAAACATTTCCTACAAGGCGATAACGATTCAGAGTATTGTTCCTGTATTCTGCTATGGCCAATGGGTTTTTACCATCACCATATAAATTTGGATTCCCATAGAGTGATGCCGGTGGAAGATCGGTCAATAAACCTGTAACAGGATCATACACCGGGATAGCATTGGGCCTGATTAAAGTATAGCGCACCACACCCGGAAGGCTGCCCGGTCTTCCGCCATCACCCGATGCTCCGACGCTTTTGGTTTTGTCGAAACTGATGCTCATATTTTCACCTATACGGAGCCAACTCTTTACGTCTGACACCACGTTGGTGCGTATTCCATATCTTTTAAAAAATGACTCAACAATTGTCCCTTTCTGGTCTACGGCATTTCCGGAGATATAATAACGGGTTTTTTCGGTACCTCCCGAAAAACTAAGGTTATATTTCTGTGTTACACCCTGCTGAAAAATAACATCCTGCCAGTCAGTATTTGGCAGCTTCGACGGGTCATCGTTGTTCCTGTTACTGTTTCCATCATTGGCAAAGGCTTCGTTTTGTAGTTCTATATATTGCGCCGTATTAATCATTTTTGGTTTGTTCGTTGGGTTGGCAATACCAAATGAAACATCCAATGCAATTACATCTTTACCGGCTTTCCCCGATTTTGTAGTAACGAGAATAACACCATTCGCGGCCCTTGCACCGTAGATGGATGCCGCAGAGGCATCTTTTAAAATCTCAATTGATTCAACATCTGATGGTGAAATCGTGGTGAGACCACTATTAACAGGAATACCATCAATAATATAAAGCGGATTGTTATTATTTAATGTGCCAATACCCCTAATACGTACCACAGCATCCATACCAGGTGCACCTGTGGGTGCGGTAACGATTACACCCGACGCCATACCCTGCAAAGCGCTGCCGAGATCAATAGATTGTGTTTTGACGAGATCAGCCCCTTTAACGGAAGAGACTGCTGCCGTTACCTGGGATTTCCTTTGAGTGCCATAGGCTATAATGGTAACTTCCTGTTGCTGCACATCGGTATTTCTAAGTGAGATATTCACTTGAGTTTTCCCCCGCACACTAACTTCCTGTGATTGCATGCCCACAAAAGAAAACACCAGCACTTCCGATGAATTTTCCGGCACTTCAATCTGGAATTCGCCTTTTTCATCTGTAGTAGTACCGACGGAAATACCCTTTACCTGTATGGAAACGCCCTGGAGTGCTTTCCCACTTTCATCTGTCACTCTTCCTTTTACGATAACCGGGGGCAATGGTGTATTTTCTCTCACAATAGCCCTCGCCAGTGTGTCTTTGGGTTTAATTACAATCGTTCTTTCAATGATGGCGTAGGTAAGCGGTTTCCCTTTTAAACATTCTTCCAGCGCCTGTTCCAGTGTCACATTGTGCACAACTATGTTAACTTTCCCCGCCTCCTGCAGCAATTCGGAACTATATAAGAAATCATACCCGCTTTGCCTTTGTATTTTCTTAAATACATCCTGCAAGGAAGCTTTTTTCTCATTCAGAGTAATTTGAGAATATCCTTTTGCAGCCGCGGTGAGGCAGGTTGAGAGAAGGATGATTGCTGTAAATTTCATGATTAACAGCGTTTTGGTTAGAAACCGCCGATGGCGGTAAAAGCAAGTCGTTAAATGCATAACTTTGTTTTGATTGGGTTAAACAATAAGCAGTCCTACCAGATTGTATGAATGGGTTAACCCAAGCTTTCTGCCAGAAGTGGTCCAAACACTTCTGGCTTTTTCTCAAGTCAACCGGGTGAACACATTATTTTTATTTTGGCATCACTATAACTTTTTTACCATCTATTTTAAAAGAAACACTACCTGTCATCTCTAACATTTTGAGTACCTGCGAAGCATTTTCAAAACGGGATATAGTACCCCCAATATGCCTCGTTATTGTTCCTTTGTATTCTATATCTACATCGTACCATCTCCCTACCTGCTTCATAATGGTTGCAATATCTGTCGCATCACCAAATTGGAATTTTCCATTTTTCCATGCCATGACTTCTTCTAAATCAACATCATCACCGATTTTTATGCCTGATGATATTCTTGCCTGTTGTCCAGGTTTTAATAAACCGCTTGTGTTACCGCTATTTATCTTAACAGAACCTTCCAGCAATGTCACTTTAGCCACAGTTTCATCATCATAAGCATTTACATTAAAATGTGTACCCAGCACCGTTATTCTCATATCGCCTTTTTGCACAATGAATGTTTTCTTAGTTCCATCATCCGCGGACACAGAGGGTGCTACTTCGAAATAAGCCTCGCCGGTTATTTCAACTTTTCTCTCCTTTCCGATAAAGGCCGTTGGATAACGTAAAGAACTTTCTGCATTCAACCATACTTTTGTTCCATCGGCCATTGTGACAGAAACCACTTTACTTCCTCTTGGATTAAAGAGAGTATTGTACTCCAATTCCTGATTCCCGCTTTCAGGCTTCTGATGGTAGGCAATTTGTCCATCCGCCAGCTTCACCAGTTGTACATTCCCTTGGGTCGCCAATGTCCCTTTGCCTGCACTGTCCAGATAAACCTTGCGACCATCCGCCAACGTGATCATCGCCCGGCTATTACCGGGTGCTTTAATATCATTTGAAACTTTTGCAACCGGAATTTCATTCTGATCAGAATGAGTGCCCTGCCTTTCGTACAGCCAATAACTAAGGCCCAGCGTTAAAATAATGGATGCGGCTACGGCTATACGCTGCCAAAATCTCCTGTTCTTTGGTTGGGGAGAAAGTTCATATATCTCCCTATTGTTATCCTGAGCTTCGCGAACTATCTTCTCGATCACAGTATCCCACCTTTTCTGATCATATACGGTAACCGGATCTGTTTCTTCCAATTTTCCACTAAGCCAATTTTTTAGTACAGCTTCATGTTCTTGTTGCCTGATTATATCAAACAATTCATTTACCTCGTCTTCAGTAGCCATTTGGCTGGAATATTTCTCTAATAAATATTTGATTCTGCCTTGGTCTATATGCATAGTAATTTGTTTGATACTGGTGTTTTAGTCCAAAACTGGATTTGGAATTCTCAGGCCAGCAATCGGTATTAATTTCAAAGGAAATTATATTAGGTTAAGAAAATAATGTGCCTGATATGACGATTCAAAATCGCCAATGGCCTATTGGGCCGGAATGTTTTTTTTCCTTATCTGCTGTGAAGTATACCTAATGATGCGACAATTTTTGTAGCTTTTTGCGCCGAAGCTACGTCCGGAGCCATAGGCTGTAGCCGGATGCCTATCCACGAAGGACCATTGCGGGCGAAGGTGAGCCGCATCCATAGCCCACTAGTAAATTGAAGACTGGGCGAAGCCTACCTACACTAAGCTTTGGTGGGCGAAGGTGGAGAATATCGGAGTCGAACCGACGACCTCTTGCATGCCATGCAAGCGCTCTAGCCAGCTGAGCTAATTCCCCTGCATTTTCATTACCCAAATGCCTTCCGGCAAATGGATTGCAAATATACCAGAGGTCAACATCACGGCAAAATTCAAATTCTCCCCAACTTGGGCAAGGCTTTTGCAGTATATCCTTTCAAAACCAATACTATGAAGCTGAAATTTTCCGGAATGATGCTCATATCTGCCTTTGTTGCCATTTCCTTTATATCCTGCAAAAAGAGCAAGAATCAAAACAATCCTCCTGACAATTGGCCAACGGATTCCATCCGAACCGTAGTGCAAGGCCTCAATTTCCCTTGGGAAATCTTGTGGGGCCCCGATGACCATATCTGGATGACCGAAAGGCCAGGAAAAATTTCCAGTATCGATCCAAAAACAGGCGATATTTTGTTCAGCGCCACTATCCCCGACGTGGTTTCCAATGGTGAGGGAGGACTTCTCGGCATGGCACTGCATCCCGATTTCATGCAAAACGGCTACATCTACGTCAGTTACAACTACAGCGCAAGTGGAGGCTATCGCGAAAAAATTATGCGGTTCAAATACAGTAATCTCAGTCTCAAAGAACCATTGACCCTGATTGAAAATATTCCGGCTTCCAGCATCCACAATGGATCCAGGGTGAGGATCATAGATGATGGCACTGGTCTCAAATTATATTTTACATCCGGTGACGCATCTGTCAGCAGTAATGCCCAGGATCAGAATTCAAGAAGTGGAAAAGTGATGCGACTGAATTTGGATGGATCCGTTCCATCTGATAATCCTGTAGCCGGTAATCCCATGTGGACATTCGGGCACCGCAATCCACAGGGATTGATATTCGCTAACGGATTTATCTACACGGCGGAGCATGGACCAGATATCGAAGATGAAGTTAACATCATAGAAAAGGGAAGAAATTATGGATGGCCCAATGTAAACGGGCCCTGTGATGGCGGCGAATTGAGTTTTTGTAATACCAATAATGTAAAGGAACCAATATGGTCTTCGGGCAGCTCAACCATCGCAACTTCGGGGATCGATTATTACGACAAGGATCTGATCACCGGATGGAAGAATTCCATTTTGGTCGCTACACTAAAGGACGAAAGCCTGCGTCAACTCAAACTGAGCGACGATCACAAATCCGTGATCCAGGCCAATACTTATTTCAAGAATCAATTCGGAAGGCTAAGAGATATCTGTATCTCCCCCGCAGGCAGAGTGTACCTCTGCACAAGCAACGGAGGAGATGCCGATAAATTGATTGAGATCAGCAGATTGAATTAGGTAATGCTGTCTATCCGGGATGGCTGCTTCAATCCGGTCACAATGCCAATTCCAGATGTCCATATTAGACCATTCATTGGTCATTCACTGGAATTTTGCTTCACATACAGCTTACCTCAGGCTTATTTAATTGACATAGACAATCTACTTTGAAAAGCCGATCCGGCATTCAACCTTCATATTTCACCTTTAATATCTTGAATTCCTTCAGTCCAGGGGGCATTTTCCAGGTCACGGTCTGTCCCGGCCTGAAACCAATAAGAGCAGCACCCATGGGAGTCAGAATAGAAATCTTCATTTTCTGAATATCCGCTTCCCGCGGCATCACTATTGTGAACTCTGATTCCTTCCCATTGGCCAGATCCTTGATTCGCACCCTGGAATTGATGCGAATGGTATCCGATGGAAATTCCCCGTTCTTAACGACTGTCGCTCTCATGATTTCATGGGAAAGTGTCATTTCATCATGGCTACTGCCTGAGTTTGAACCCACCAGGCGCTTTAGAAGAAGATAGTCTTCCTCACATAATATAACCGGGTTTTTTTGAATTGTTTTCATTTTAGATTATTTCGATTGAGAATTAATAAATGATTGCCTCCCGGAAATGGAAGGAATATTGCACATAAAAAAAGGCTTTCGGATATCCCCGAATGCCCGCCTCTTCAAAGCTATCCGGGGTCTAGTAAAAAAAGTCCTTTAGGGAAACGAAAAGTGTAGAACCAGATATATTACCTGATTTACGTACAGGCATAAATGCATGTTCCGGGAATGGAGAGATCCCAATTGGCCTACTGTGGCTTCTATTATATTTGAGAATGCATTTCATTAGCATGCGAAGATACTGATCTTTTCGCATCTTGCATTGCCGGCGCTGTTAAAAAAAGAATTAGAAAACAAGGAAATTCCCTTCCAAAAGGCTTGATAAAGCAAAATCAATCTGGGGCCATCATGCAATTTCCTGTTGGGAAAAAATAAATCAGGAATACTGAAATAAAGAAAATGCCAGTTACAATTGGTATGAGAAAGCCTGGAATTCCAGATTCAATAAAAGGATATTTCTCCCAGATCCACAAAATAATACAGTATCAATAGCATAGTTCAATAATTATTTGAATTAACTTTTCTATAATCATTAATAGGCGTTCAACTCAGGTAAAAACAGTAGATTTGCTGGTCTTGAAGAATTTTATTTACATACAATCCCATTGTTTTTTCGGCGATCTGTTCAGGATTGCTGAATCGAATACTATATCCAGAAAGCTTCACTTCTTCTCCAATTTCAAGGCCTTTGATACCCTGGCCCCGGCCTGAGAAATTCTCAAGCAGGCACGGGGATAATTACTTTCTCTTTTCTTAATTCATTCAGGTTAAATCAATTTCCATGTTACGAAATCAAAAACTGGTTTCAGTAAGCAGAAGCATTGTATTATTCGCTGTTCTTATCAATGTTTTGGTCATCGCCTTGGCATATATAAATAATCCGTGGCTATTTTGGCTCCTGTTGATTACCGCGCCGGTCCTGACTCTTGCCCTGTATAATATCATACAGAAAAAACACGCAGTGCTTCGAAATTATCCACTAATAGGATACCTGAGGTACTGGATGGAATCCCTAAGGCCTGAATTGCGGCAATATTTTTTTGAATCAGATAGCGATGGCAAGCCTTTCAGCAGGCGGCAACGCTCCATTGTGTACCAAAGAGCCAAGAATGAGCGGCAAACGGTAGCGTTTGGTATGCAGTTGGATAACAATTTGCCAGGTCATGAATGGATGGCCCATACCATTTATCCTGTCACAGTCGAACAGAAGGATCTGAGAGTATTGATTGGAAATGAGCAATGCAGTCAGCCCTATGATGCAAGCATTCTGAATATCGGAGCCATGAGCTATGGCGCTCTAAGCAAAACAGCCATCAGGTCATTGAATGAAGGTGCAAGATTGGGAGGCTTCGCCCACAACACGGGTGAAGGAGGAATCAGTCCCCATCATCTGAATGGCGGCGACCTGATTTGGCAAATTGGGACCGGCTATTTCGGGTGCAGAAATGACCGGGGACATTTCAGCGATGAGCTTTTCAGGGAAAACGCCTGGCGGCCGGAAGTCAAGATGATTGAATTGAAGCTTTCTCAGGGCGCTAAACCAGGTCATGGCGGCATTTTGCCGGCCGCAAAAAATACTGCTGAAATTGCGGGTATCCGTAATGTTGAGCCAGGCGCCACAATTTTTTCTCCTCCCGGCCATTCCGCATTCATAAATGCCGAAGGAATGATCTTGTTCCTTGAAAAATTGCGCCGATTGTCAGGAGGTAAGCCTGTTGGAATCAAACTCTGCATCGGCAACAAAAAGGAGTTTCATAAAATTTGCTTTGCCATCCGCAAGTCAGAGATCATTCCTGATTTTATTTGCGTGGATGGTTCCGAAGGTGGTACAGGCGCCGCACCATTGGAATTTACGGATTCTGTGGGAATGCCCCTTTATGAAGCATTGAATTTTGTGTCGCAGACTCTCCAGATTTATGACCTTAAGAAAAAGGTAAAAATCATCGCGGCTGGAAAGATCATATCAGGTTTTGACATTTTGAAAGTGCTTGCTCTTGGTGCCAGTTGCTGTTATAGCGCGAGAGGAATGATGTTTGCCCTGGGCTGCATTCAGGCCCTTCGGTGCGACCGAGATGATTGTCCCGTAGGTGTTGCCACGCAAAATCCCGCTTTATACAGGGCACTCAATGTTTCTGATAAGCGCATCCGTGTTGCGAGCTTTCACCGGAATACTATCAAAGCCACTATTGAATTGATGGAAGCGGGTGGATTCAGCGACCCTTCGGCGGTAAGCCTCTCACGCTTTTTCAGGCGACTCGATCTCATGAATACAAAAAGCCTGGCGGAGATATACAAAAAGAACCATGACTGGTCCATATTGAAAAAGGATTACAATTCATCATTAAATTGACCCAACTTGAAAAAAGCAATGATTAAGCCGGTATTGCTCAGGGATGATTATGAGCTACTCATTTCCCTTATTAACAATCGGACCAGGGCCTCATACGACAGGAAAAATGTGAATAGACTACAGATGGAGCTCGAGAATAGCCAGGTGGTGAAAAGCAATTCATTCCCAATAAATACGGTCCGACTCAATTCCAGTGTTTCAATAGTTGATTTGGCAGACAAGAGCGAATTCAAATTTCAGATTGTATTGCCCGACAGAGCCAATTTCGCATCTGGCAAAATATCAATCGTCTCCCCATTGGGTACGGCCATGATTGGCTATAGCGTGGGGCAACAATTCACATGCCCCGGACCGGCAGGTAATAAAATATTCCTGATTCGCAAAGTTAAAAATGCCATGCCTTAACGGTTGCTCATGTCATTTATTAAGATTGAATAGGTTATGACAATGATAGTCTTAGTACTTGGAAGTCTGGTTCTCATGTCACTTACAATATTGTTCTTTACATTCCGGAGTAATCAATCGCGCTTGAATCAAAAGGTCCACAGGAGATTCGAAGAGCTGATCAATGAACATGATTACAAGGTGGATACATCAGAATCATTCAACAAGAAGAAAATTGCTCTTGACAGTATGAATCAAAAACTGCTTTTCCTGGACATGAGCAAAAAAACTGAGTTCTTCCATGTGCTCGACCTGCGCCAGCTTTCATTTTGTCATGTAGTGATGCCAGGCAGTAATAATGGCAATTATATCTCCGGCATATCGCTGGAATGCATTTTAAGTGATAAATCAACTACAATGTTTCCTTTTTATGAAGCCTCGCAAGACAGTCTTTCAGACATAAAACTACTTGCGGAAAAGGCTTCGTTCTGGAGAAAGAAGATAAATAATCATAGATATAACCACAATTTCAACAATTCAAATGATTACGTACCCTAGCCTAAATGGGAAATAGTCTCCCTTGAATGCGAAATGAAATGTGAATATGAAACAAACTCATAAAATATCAATACTCACAGTAGCAACTGTTGATTCCGCCCGTGAATCCACAGGTTTCGGCACCCTCTTTTTTCCAACTCTCAAAGCCTTCCATACCATTACCGGAGCCAGATGACCTGGTTCCGGGCAATCCTGCTATTGGTACAATGAGCGCCACTTAACCAGGCATCATTTCCAAACATCCTGCATTCACCAGAAAGTGCTGAATGGTTCTTGCCATTAGGCTCCGTGAATATTCTACACCTGCATAAAAATTATGTCATTGCAAATATTAGGATCATGAATTCAAGGCAAACAAATCAATTGATATTATTAAAGGATGATTACGACGTACTAATGAACTACCTGAAAACAGGTGAAATGGAACTAAAATACGATCACGCTCGGGCCAATACGCTTATCGCGGAGATTGAGAAGGCCGAATTGCTGAGCAAGGCCGCTTTTCCAAAGGACGTAGTTCGTTTGCATTCCAGGATTGTGGTCCGTGACAAGATTGCACGTCGCAATTTTGCCTTTACGCTCGTGCTTCCTGAAGATGCCAGCCACAGGGAAGACAAGATTTCCATTCTGGCTCCCCTCGGAACCATGTTATTAGGCGCACGAAAAGGAGCAGACCTCGTCAGGGGAACTGCCGGCAGGAAAAAATATTTCACCATCATGGAGATCATTCATCCAATTGACTAAGCAACCAATAAAATCAAAATATGAACTCAACCATACTGGTAGCCCTGGTACTCATCATATTCATCCTGTTCATTGTACTCATGCTAAAATGGGTGCATAAACAAACACTCAAAGCAGGTCACAGGAAACTGCTTGAAGAATTCAAAACTCATGGGGATGATCATGAGCTGGAAATTTTCAGAAAACAGGTTCTTCTCAAGCGGATCATTGCCATTGATTTGCAAAACCGAAAGCTTATGCTGATGGACCATAGTGAAGAAATTGAACAGACCAATATTTGGGATCTGAGCGATATTCTCTCCTGTGAAGTGATCGTGTACGAGCCTAACAGGGTTGCCAGGTTCAGCAAGTCGGGGAACCTGAAATTAGGGCCAGAACGGCAAATCAGCGAAGTGTCGCTTCGTGTTGGAACAACAGATGAGGGCATGCCCAATTTATTGTTCCCCTTCTTCAGGGAAAATCTTGACCCGGCTTTCACTACAGTTGACCGGATAGGCGAAGCGGAAGAATGGAGGGATTTAATACTGGTACATATCAACACGAATCACCCCGGTCCAGGAACAAAAGAAACCGGCAGTAACCGTTAGTTGCTGAACATGATAATAAACCGGATTTTTCTGATAAGACATTTGCCCGGCAATTTCGCATTCCCAAACATTGAAATCTTACAGCACTTGAAAAGAAGTACGAATGAAACAACAAAATATCTCTTTCAATCAGGAGTTCCATTTACAAGGGATATCCTGGACCAATTGAAAGCAGAGGGATACAAATACGTGCAGGTCAGGTCATATACCCTCGACAGACGCCAGGACTATATGGAGCCATATTATTTCATTTTAATACCCTGCAAGGCTGATAAAGCGAATAAAAAAGGGCTGGGAATTTATGAGCCCATCAATAGCGAAATATTGAATGAATGGACAACCGAATCTTCGGATATGAAGGTCTTGATATCCTATAAATAAGCATCCGCGTATCCTTCAATGTCAAAAATAATAGTGGCTGCTGCCGGGCCAATGGATTCATGATTCTCAGTCGCCCCAAATCTCGTCTTCGCCACGAAGCCATCTTTTCACCAATTCTGTAGACACGGATTTAGGTCTTTCTATCGGGAGACCCAGGGCCCTATCCCAGCAAAGGCTCGCCATGACGCCCAGCGCGCGGCTGACGCCGAACAATACCGTATAGAATTCATATTCCACCAGGCCGTAGTGAACCAGCAATGCACCGCTGTGTGCATCTACATTTGGCCAGGGGTTCTTGATCTTACCCAAAGATTTTAAGATCGGAGGTACCACTTCATAAACTCTCCAAACGGTGTTAACGAGAGGATCATCGGGCATATTCCTTTTAGCAAATTCCATCTGTGCCGTGAAACGGGGATCAGTCTTGCGCAACACAGCATGGCCATAGCCCGGAACTACTTTTCCTTCCTTTAGAGTCTTCTCAACATATTCTTCAATTTGTTTATTCGAAGGGAGTTCCACTCCAAGTTCCTGTCGCATTTCAAATATCCATTTGATCACTTCCTGGTTGGCAAGCCCATGAAGTGGCCCTGCGAGTCCGTTCATCCCGGCAGCAAAGCTCAGGTAGGGATCACTCAGCGCTGAGCCTACCAGGTGAGTTGCGTGTGCTGATACATTGCCTCCTTCATGGTCGGCATGAATTGTCATATAGAGTCGCATCAATTCCTTAAAACTGGCGTCCTCAAATCCCAGCATATGGGCAAAATTGCCTGCCCAGTCAAGGAGTCCGTTGGGGTGGATATGTTCACCCTTGCGGTATTTACGTCTATAAATATATGCGGCAATACGGGGCAATCGGGCAATCAAATCCATCGCGTCGTCGAAAGTAGCATCCCAGTAGTCTTTCTTGTTCATTCCCGCGGCATAACGTTTAGCAAACTGGCTTTCGGTCTGCAATGCCATGATGGCCACCACAAATTGTGTCATCGGATGGGCCGAAACCGGCAATGCTTCAATGGCGTCAAATACGTGATTGGGAACGTGGGAACGACGTTGCCATAATGCGGTTACCTCATTGGCCTCTTCCGTTTTGGGCAGTTCTCCTATCAACATCAGGTAAAAAAGTCCTTCCGGCAGGGGTTCGGTTCCTTTGGGAATTTTAGGCAATTTCTCCTGTAATTCAGGAATGGAATAGCCCCTGAAACGAATCCCCTCCTGCGCATCCAGCAAAGAAGTTTCGCTCACAAGGCCGGTAATGCCCCGCATTCCCTGATAAATTTGCACGAGGGCAACTTCCCCGATTTTTCTATTTCCATGTTCCTTGAGAATCTCCCTGATCTCGGCGGCCAATGTATCCGCCTTTGTACTGAACCTTTCTTTTATCATGTCCATATTAATAACATTTTAGATTTCCGGGGTTGTTGTATCGAATGATACTATGGGATAATAAAGTTAACTAAAACAATGCATCTATAAGAATCTATAGAGAAATTCCTGCGACTTCTAATCATACATTAATCTGGTTGATGAATCTCTATAAGCAATAAGATCCTGGTACAGCCGGAGGATTTCAAGTGATATTCTGAATTGGAGATTAATTCAACTCCGTCCTTGAGCTGGCTATTTCGGAGCCTTCCTGTACAAATAGTACGTGAGGCATCCAAACAATATATTGGGAATCCAGGCAGCCATGAGCGGAGGTAAATTGCCCTTGGAACTGAAAATAGTGGAAAACCTGTCGAACAAAATAAAGGAGGAAGCGATGATGATTCCGAAGGCAAGGTGTATTCCGCTGCCACCACGGATTCTGCGCGAAGCCAGGATGGCGCCAATTAGTGTGAGTATGATAACGGTTACAGGAGTTGCATCTCTTCGGTATAGCTCCACTTTGAGATCATTGATCCCTTCAGAGCCTCGCAGTTCTTCCAGCCTGATGAGTCTTTTCAAAGCTTTAGTGGTGAGCCGGTTCTTTACAAACTCATCTCTCTTAAGGTCCTCTGGCGAAAAATTAAAATTCATCCTCATTACAGTATCCTTCTTAAGATATTCATGCAATCCGTCGATGGTTCTTTCAGTAACGGTCACCAGTTTCCACATTTCCCTTGTTGTGTCCCAAATGATATGATCGGCGCGGAGATTATAAACAACCTGGGTTCCAACCAACCTATCCATAAAAAAACCGTTGCCGCTCTTGGAAACCGTATCATAATAACGGATACCGCAATACGTAAATGAATCCACCCGCATATACAGGTCATTGTAGTTGGAATATTTACCAGGTGTATTCACATAGGTGGCTTCAAAGTTGGTGCGTATGCCATTTGCCCAGGGAACCAGTTTCCGGTTTCCGGTCCAGAGCAGGATCGCAAGCAAGAATCCTCCCACCAAATAAGGCTTTAGAAAGCGGTTAAAGCTTGTCCCGCTTGCGAGTATGGCAATGATCTCAGATCGGTTGGCCAGCCTTGAAGTGAAAAAAATAACGGCGATGAAAGTGAATAAGGGAAAAAGAAAGGCTATAATATAAGGTATGAAGCCTACATAATATACTTGAATAACCTGCTTGAAGCTAAGATTGGCCTTTACAAAATCATCCGTCTTTTCGCTGATATCCACCACCACTGAAATAGCGGTAAACAAGATGATACAATAGACAAATGTGTAGATGAAGTTCCTGAATATGTACCAGTCAATCTTTTTCATGAGAAGCCGCCGCCTGCCCCGGAACAAGTATCAATATTCCATTGAGGGTGTGGCAAAAGTAGAGTAAAAACCAATAGCCCTGAAATCCGGGCTGTGAAGGCTCTGTGAAAGAATCGGATTAAGCCGCTGAATGATTTCGCTGCTTCCAAAACCTTTGCATTCCCTGGTAGTTTGGAAATTGGCAGAACTTCGTATCTTTCTTGGATGAAAAAATGGCTCTACTCCCTTCTCCTTTTATCTACCGGAATTTTCCATGGTAATGAAGGAAAAACCCAGGACCTCAACCTGTACGAAAGACAACTCTTCATCCAGGGAAACGATACACTTCCCTGCAGGATACTTTCACCTATGGATTTCTCTATGGATAAGAAATATCCTCTCCTGGTTTTCCTTCATGGATCAGGTGAGAGAGGAAATAATAATGAGGCCCAACTTACCTGGGGAGCGGGGCTGTTTTTGGATTCAGCGAATCGAAGCAAATTCCCTGCGATTATTGTATTTCCCCAATGCCCCAAAGATTCAAGTTGGAGCGCCGTTGACAGAAAGCAGGAAGCGGATTCTCTGGGGAATTTTGCTTTCCCAATGGATAGACCCGCCACCGGGCCCCTGCAAATGGTGATGAATTTCATAGATACCCTGGTGAAAAATGGCAGGGCCGATCCCAAGAGAATTTATATGGGTGGCCTGTCTATGGGAGGATTCGGCACTTTTGAAATCCTTTGGCGAAGACCTAAATTATTTGCCGCAGCATTTCCTATCTGTGGTGGCGGTAATCCTGATGCGGTAAAACTATATGCAAAGAAATTTCCTATCTGGGTCTTTCATGGTGCCATAGACGCAGTAGTTCCCGTTAGCAATTCCAGGCTGATGGTAAGGGTGTTGCGGAATGCGGGAGCAGAAGTTAAATATTCTGAATATCCCGGGGTCAATCACAACAGTTGGACCAATGCATTCGCCGAACCGGAATTATTGTCCTGGATATTCTCGCAAAAAAGAAAATAAATAATGGTCTAGCATTCTCACATTCAGTGTGATCAGGAATTGAGATCATTTTTTTTATTTTTCCTGCTCAGCCATATTCCAAATTCTTCCGGGAATATGATGGTATTGAGTCGTTCTACAAACGGGTTTTGGTCCTTTCCACCATTTCATTCTTCCAGGTTTCAAAATCTCCCTGAAGAATATGGGTCCGCGCTTCCCCAACCAGCCACAGATAAAATGCAAGGTTTTGGATGCTGGCGATTGTTAGCCCCAGGATTTCCTTGCTTTTGATGAGATGACGCAGGTAGGCCTTGCTGTAATTATGACTCATACTAACGGGAATGCCATCGTCAATGGGTGAAAAATCCTTTTCCCATTTCTTATTGTCGATATTGATGACGCCCTTGCTGGTAAACAGCATGGCATTGCGTCCATTACGCGTAGGCATTACGCAGTCAAACATGTCAACGCCCAATGAAATACATTCCAGGATATTCCAGGGAGTGCCCACACCCATCAGGTACCGGGGCCTGGCAGCAGGAAGGTTTTCACAGCAGAGCCCGCAGAGTTCATACATCATTGCCTCGGGTTCGCCAACACTCAGTCCCCCGATTGCATTACCCATCGCTTCTTTAGATGCGATATATTGGCAGGATTCTATCCTCAGGTCCTTATAAGTCCCACCTTGAACAATGGGAAACAAATGCTGCCTGTACCCATAGAGACCCTTCGTTTCTTCAAATCTCCGGATGCACCTGCCGAGCCAGCGATGTGTTAGCCTCATCGATTCCTGCGCATAAGCGTGCTCGCTGGGATAAGGAGGGCACTCATCAAAGGCCATAATTATATCTGCGCCTATGCTTCTCTGTATATCCATTACCTTTTCCGGCGTGAACAAATGCCTGCTGCCATCTATATGGCTTTGAAATGTGACGCCATCTTCGTGGATCTTGCGGGTGCCGGCCAAAGAGAAAACCTGGTATCCGCCGCTGTCTGTGAGGATCGGCCTTTTCCAGTTCATGAACTGGTGCAGGCCCCCTGCATTTTCAAGCACCTCTGTACCCGGCCTCAGGTATAAATGATAGGTATTGCCGAGAATGATCTTTGCTTTCACATCCTGCTCCAATTGTTCCTGGGTCAAAGCTTTCACGCTGCCTGCTGTACCCACCGGCATGAATATGGGTGTGGGAATTTCACCATGATCTGTAGAAATCTTGCCTGCTCTTGCCCCTGACTTATCGGAAACCCTTTCAATCTGGTAATTCAACTGAGTCATTTTAGAATGGCGAATATATCGAGAATTGCTTATTCCAAACCTCCCGCTATTTTCTTCTTATCTGAAGACCAAAGTTCTTGCAGTATCCTTATTTCCCACTCTTAACTATTTCATACCTTCGCCGCCATGATTGAGAAATTGCAGTGGTGGGAAATCATTTTTCCAGTCTTTTTTCTCATCACCCTAACCCAGATTTTCTATTACCTGTATTTTTTCAGGAGGATAGCATATTACATTCCTCCATCCCACGAAATTGGACAGGATCCTGTGACCGTAATCATCTGCGCCCGCGATGAAGCTTCCAATCTTGCGAAAAACCTTCCGGGTGCATTGGCACAGGATTACGCGGGACCCCATGAAATTCTGGTAGTGAACGACAATTCGTTGGATGAAACCCACTACCTCCTGGATGCGCTACAACAGGATTTTCCCCAACTCCAGGTAGTGGAATTAAAACAGGAGGCCAAACTCATTCCGGGCAAAAAATTCCCGCTGTCCATCGGCATTAAATCAGCCAAACACGATATACTACTAATGACGGATGCAGACTGTATTCCCGCATCGGAATTCTGGATACAGAAAATGGAGGGCGGCTTCAAGGAAGGGATTGAGATCGTTTTGGGTTATGGCGCCTATCACAAACGGAAGGGCTGGCTGAATAAGATCATTCGTTTCGAAACATTTCATACCGCGATTCAATACCTTTCGTACGCATTGGCTGGCATCCCATATATGGGTGTAGGCAGAAACCTTGCCTACAGAAAAGAAATTTTTTTCAGGCACAAGGGTTTTTCCGCTCACAACCACATTCCCAGCGGAGATGATGACCTGTTTATTAACAGGGTTGCCAATCGGGACAATACGGCATTGGTACTGGACAAAGAAGCTTTCACCCTTTCAATTCCGAAAAAAAAATGGGGAGATTGGCGGAAACAAAAACAAAGACATTTCAGCACCGCCAAATACTATAAGCCAGGCCATCGCTTTCTCCTCTCCATATACGCGATCACTCACTTCCTGTTTTACCCCTTATTTATCTGGAGTTTTTTTGTTTTCGACTGGAGAATTGTATTGGCGGTCTTCGCATTGCGCTTTCTAATTCAGGGCATCATCTGGTTCAGATCCATGTCACTGTTAAATGAAAAAGACCTTTGGCCATGGTTCTGGCTCTTTGACCTCTTCATGTTCTTTTATTATCTCATTTTTGCAGCGGCATTATGGAAAAAGCCCAAGGTAAACTGGAAATAATAAACAGATATTTTTCTGATTTTACAGCAACGCAAATGCAGCAGTTCGCTGCGCTGGGTCCATTGTATGCCGAGTGGAACGCGAAAATCAATGTCATTTCCAGGAAAGATATCGATGCCTTATACGAGAAGCATATTCTTCACTCCCTGTCAATTGCTTCCATATTTAATTTTCCTGCAGGTATTGAGATCATTGATATAGGCACGGGAGGTGGATTCCCCGGGATACCACTGGCAATCTACTTCCCCGATGTAAGATTCCACCTAGTGGATTCCATCGGAAAAAAATTAAAGGTCGTGAATGAAGTGGTTCAGACCCTGGGATTGCGAAATGTCACCGTTCAACATGCAAGAGCGGAATCAATCAGAGACCGCAAATTTGATTTTGCGGTAAGTCGCGCCGTGGCTAGCCTGAAGGATCTCTGGCATTGGAGCAGGCCTCTGCTGAGAAATGAAAGAAAAATGGAAGATTTCAAGAATGGCCTGATATGCCTAAAGGGGGGCGATCTTTCACAGGAAATTTCAGAAAGCCGGCTCAGGCCTCATATCTGGGATATTTCGAGGATTTTCCCGGAGTCATTCTTCCACGAAAAATACATTCTTTATACATCCATGTAAGATTTATCGACTGTCAAATTTTCTTTTTTTGAATATGATGGGTTATGTTTGCCGTAAATAGAGACTGATTGCGGCTGAGATGGTATTTTAAAATAATGACCGGCATGCTGGTACCTGCATCGGTGGCCGCACAACATGACTCCATTATTGATATAGCAGCAATCAAAGAGTATAGTTCCATTGCAAATAAGTTGGGATATTTTGTTGACTATTCCAAAAATTCAACCATCAATGAGATAAATGACACCCAGTTTGTATCACCGGGCAAGGGCCTGATCATTGATCCCAAGAAACTGGATGCGAATTATTTTGCGAAAATCACCCTCTGCAATAGCGGGACGCTTAGCGATTCATGCTGGCTCTATACCGGTAAGGCCATTAGCTATACCCTATATGAAAAAGATCCGGCAGGGAATATGACTCCCTTAACATCCCAGGTTAAACAATATTCGCCTCCACTCCTGACCAGCATTCCATATAGTCAATTGGTGGTACCCAGGCATACACAAAAGACCTATTACCTGCAATTGCAGATACATTTTTATAATTGGCAGGAATTTGATCCAACAATTGTCCGGCCCGGGGAGGATGTTGATTTCGCTTACGGTCACTTTATCCTTCCAAACAGGATCTATATTTTTGCCACCACCATGATTTTGGGCGTCATGCTCAGCATGTTAGCTTATGCAGTAACGAGATTCTTCAGAACTCGCCAGAACGCATACTTATTCTATGCCGCGGCTGCCTTCTGTTTCATCCTGTATTTTACATCCCGCCTTTTGAATGTGGTATCCTTCAATAAATTCTACTTCTATTTCTATGAATTGAGATTCCAGTTGCTGCAAATGGCGGGTAATATACTCTACCTGCTTTTTGTGTGCAGTTTCCTGAAACTGAAACAGAATCTCCCCGAAGTTTACAGACTGATTGGGATCATTATCTGGATACAGATTGTTTTTCTGATCATCAATATCCCTGTCACTTACAGCGATAAGTTCAACTATATCGGCGACTACGCATTTGATATGCTGCGCATTTTCATCCTCATGTATTCCTTGTATATTATCATTATTTTCTTCATGTGGAAAAACCGGATGGCCTGGTATGTTGCGATGGGCGCGAGTTCTATTGTGATATTGGGCATGATTGCGCTTTATCTGGACAGGGTTGGCAATTATGACTACCGCATTTGGGGGAATTTGGGTGCGCCGCTTATCCTGTTTATGATTGGGATTTTACTGGAAATGTTCTTCTTTTTGCAGGGCCTCGCCTACAAGGCCAGGAAAGATGAGGTTGAAAGTATGCGTGCAGTGGAACAATTGCAGGTGGAAAACGACCATAAGGAATTAGAAAAATATAAGGCTATCATGGATGCCAGGGACAAGGAACGAAACAGGATATCACAGGAAATACATGATGATATTGGTTCAGGGCTCACTTCTATTCGCTTGATGAGCGAAGTAGCCAAAGCCAAAAATGAAAAAAGGGAAAGCCCCGATCAGGAATTGGACAAGATTTCCACAACCTCCAACGAACTGATGGATAAAATGAATGAGATTATCTGGACCATGAATTCCAGGAATGATACGCTTCCTAACCTTATTGCCTATTTGCGGCATCAGGTGGTGGAATTTTTTGAACCCTTTCACATCAATCTCCGCCTCGTCATTCCGGAGAATATCCCGGACGCTGAAATCAGCGGTGAGATCCGCCGGAACATCCTGCTCACCGTCAAAGAAGCACTCCATAATATTGTAAAACATTCGCACGCCACCCGGGTGGAGCTGACTTTCTCAGTTGACAAGGATTTTATTATCTGTATCAGTGACAATGGCGTTGGATTCGATCCCCTTCAAATCAAGGCGCACAATAATGGCATCCGTAATATGGAAGAGCGGGTCCGGAGTATCGGAGGAATCTTCCATCTCAACAGACACCATGGCACAACCGTAACATTAAACATTCCCTTAACGTGAATACCCACTTTGGGGTACATATAATTATTAATTTAATCCTAGCTTTGTTATCAGGTGATTGATCGCAATACGATATCCGTTTGTATAGTAGAAGACAACAATGACATCAGACAGGCATTGGAGCAAATCATCATGATGGCTGACGGATATAAATTCCTGGGGTCATTCATCAGTGCTGAAGATGCCATAGTAGATATTCCGCGGCTTAAGCCAAACGTGGTTTTGATGGATATTAACCTGGGCGGTATGAGCGGTATTGATTGTGTAAGAGAGTTGAAGCCGCAATTCCCCGATATACTTTTCATGATGTGTACGGTATATGAGGAAGATGAAAAAATTTTTGAGGCTCTTGCAGCAGGGGCCAATGGTTATATCCTGAAAAAGACTGCTCCGGGAAAATTACTTGAGGCTATCCGGGAATTGCAGGACGGAGGCGCCCCCATGAGCAGCCAGATTGCCAGAAAAGTGGTCACGGCTTTTCAGGGGAAACCATCCACATCCGGCATCACCAGCCTGGATAAGCTTTCCAATCGCGAAAACGAGATCCTGGAATTGCTGGCAAAGGGATTGCTCTACAAAGAGATTTCGTCACAATTAGGTATCGCTCAGGAAACAGTGCGTAAACACGTGTACCATATTTACGAAAAACTGCATGTTAATAACCGCGTGGAAGCGGTCAACAAATACTTTGGACGGTAACCCGTTCCTTTCCCAACCCATTGTTAATAAAAAAGCATCATATCGTAGCATGATGCTTTTATTTTTTTGATCACCCGCCAGGTCAAAATGGCCGGTGATCCGCC
This sequence comes from Agriterribacter sp., assembly GCA_041484195.1. Classification (GTDB taxonomy): domain Bacteria; phylum Bacteroidota; class Bacteroidia; order Chitinophagales; family Chitinophagaceae; genus PSRI01. The sequence goes on from JBGPHC010000011.1 coordinate 26,508, forward strand.
GAATGCCATCGTTTCGTAAATTTCAATTAGGTCCGTTCAACTGCGTAGGAAATAATATTGAATCCCGGGGTTGCTGCATTGCCGGATTCATATCACCAATTCAATTCCAGCCGGTTGTTTTCCCTGTTCACGTCTGCCATCCGTCGCGTGGGATCTATCTCAACGGATTTAACTTCAGTCAATTTATGATTCAGTTCAATTGTATAAGTAGGATTTGTCCATTTCCAGGGTTCAAAACTGATTCGGGGAACGGATTTGTCTTCAACAGGCTTTTCTCCAAACATCAGGTATTGCGGAATATAGGCCAATTCCCTGTCTCCATTTTTATATTGTACCATAACGTCGAGGGGCATCGGCACCTTACCGGTCATCTTCAACCGGATCTTTGTTTTTCCGGCTTCTTCCCATAAACTGTCGATCCCATAATCAATGGTCTTGGTAGTGGCGATCCAGTATTCCTTATACCAGTCCAGCTTCAGTCCACTAACCTTTTCGGCTACCTGCAAAAAATCATTGGCATTCGGATGTTTGAATCTCCACAAGCGGTAGTATTCCAGTAAAACCTTGTCCCTTATCTCCTCGCCAATAATATATCCCAACTGCGCCATGAAAACGGCGCCCTTGGAATAAGATGCCAGGCTGTATGCGAAATTGGTGTTGAAATGATCGGCATGCGTAGTGAGAGGCTCTTCCCATTCACTCTTTGCGAGATAGAGATAGCCCTGGTACTGATCATAGTGCCGCAGGGGCAACAGTGCGTCTACCGAATCCATGTATTGCAACCTGCGTGGGTCTGCCTCAAGCCTCTTACGAACCGAAGGCTGCGCATAGTAGAAAGCTTCCACTTCTGCTGAAGCATACTCCGTAAACCCTTCATCCATCCAGGCATAAAGTGACTCATTGGTGCCAAACATGCCCTGGTACCAACTGTGCATCCACTCATGGAATGCGGTGCCCAGGCCCGGACCGCTGAGCAGGGTGGCCATTGGATATTCCATGCCTCCATCACCCCCATGAATAAACGAATATTGCTTGTATGGGTATTTACCAAATCGTTTTTGGATATAAGGCAATACCATTACGGCCGCGTCCGCAATCTGTTTCCAGGATTCGTCATAATTAGGGTCATTCTCCCTGGCCTTATATAATACGTTAATGGTGGGGCCATTGGGGATATTGCGCACCAGGTGTTTGAATTTAGGATCGGCTGCCCAGACAAAATCATGCACATTGGGAGCGACAAAATTCCAGGTCAGCGTGTTGCCGGCAGGGCGCACCACTCTTGCACCCGCAGTCTCATAGCCATACCCAATCTGATTGGCATTCATCAGGTAGCCCGTTCCACCGATAATATAGCTTTTGTCGATCGTGATCTTCACTTCGTAATCGCCCCATACGCCATAAAATTCCCGCGCTACATAGGGCGTAGGATGCCAGCCTTCATAATCATATTCACAAAGTTTGGGATACCACTGGCTCATGGAATACCTCACCCCGGTATTTGGATTGTCACGTCCGCTTCGCCTGACCTGCAACGGTACCTGAGCTTCAAATTCCATGTCAAGCGTCACTTTCGACCTCGGCAGAATGGGTCTCGACAAAAGCACTTCGAGGATGGTTTCATCCACCTTATAGGTCTGGTTAACCCCATCCATCTTCAGAGATAACACTTTTTGATAACCGATTTCGTCGGGCTTCAATTTAGAAATCCGGTCTCTCACACGTCCGTCCCAATCGGGCCGGCCATTGACTTTTATCTTTCCCAGTTCACGGCTTCGCATATCCATCATGCTATTGGGTTGAAATGCGTTCCAATAGAGGTGATAAAATAGTTTGTACAGGGTATCAGGAGAATTGTTGAAATATTCCAGTCTTTGTTTGCCGGTAAACTGGTTTGAATGGACATCCATATTGATATCCATGGAATATTTTACCCGCTGTTGCCAGCGATCGGGCTGGGAAAAACAAATGACTGAAGAGAGCATGCAAATCAGCATTGCGCAGAATAGACTTCTCATGTTTCTGAATTCTTGTTGGTAAACTATCTGTAAATGTCGTAAAATTGACGATTTGAAGAAAAGAAAAATGACCTGTGGCGCTGAAAATGAAGAAAATTAGTCCCCATTCGTGGCAGTCTATGCTCCAAAACAATAAAGTTTTCAAGAACAAATTCGGGGATGAATGATGATTTTCACGAACGGTAAGCGACATTGTCTGCCAGCTCCCATCAGTATCCCTGAGGAAATTGCATAGCCCAGATCAACGAAGGGATTACTTTAGAGAAACTATCTTTAAATGGTATAATTGTCTTTTAGCAGTCTGCCCTTTTCATCAAACAAAAGGTTCTTGGAATTGAGGGCGGCTTTGCTAACATTGATCTTATAGCTGACCCCACCAGGTTTCTGAATCTTATTTAGTTCCTTAACTGGCCAATCGGCATATTTGCTTTTGTGAAAACCGTCCAATACTTCTGAAGGCAATTCCTCAATAGTGATTTTTACCGAACTGGCTTCCCAAATGCCTTTCTTGTTGAATCTTGCCCAATAATCTTTGTCATCGTACTTGAATTTCACTTCAGGTTTGCCAATATTGTGTAACCAGTCCACTTCTTTCGCTCCAGGAAATTTCTTGTCAAATGCGGTCTTAACCACAGCGGGCACTTCCACTAATTGCGCTCTGGCAGCCGGATTAATAATAAAGATCGAGGCTATTAACAGGATGCAGAATAATCTTATGGCTCTCATAACTAAGAATTTACTAAGGCTGGCAAATTAAAGAAATTAAGCAAGACCAATGAGGAGATTAACACGGTTTTAGTCTTTGCCTTGTACAACAATCACGATTTCGCCTTTCACGCCTTTTTCTTTATAATAGTCCAATAGTTCCTGAATGGTTCCTCTGTGTGTTTCTTCAAATTTTTTTGAGATTTCACGACTCACAGAACAGTTTCTATTGGCCCCGAAATGTCCGATAAAATCTTCGAGCGTCTTCAGTAATCGCATGGGGGATTCATAAAATACCATGGTCCTTTCTTCTTCCGCTAATTTTTTGAGCAGAGTTTGCCTTCCCTTTTTCAAAGGCAGGAATCCTTCAAAACAAAATCGATGGATGGGGAGGCCGCTGTTTACCAATGCGGGCACAAAGGCCGTAGCGCCTGGCAGGCATTCTACATCAATACCATGGCGGATACATTCACGGACCAGCAGGAATGCTGGATCTGAAATTCCGGGTGTTCCCGCATCTGTGAGTATGGCCATGATCTTACCGGCCTTAAGTTGGTCAACCAGGTGATGCAGGACTTTGTGTTCGTTATGCTGATGATAAGGCGTAAGTGGTTTAACAATGCCATAGTGATTCAACAGGACCGAAGATGTGCGTGTATCTTCAGCAAGAATGAGATCAGAAGCTTTTAATGCCTCAATAGCTCTGAAGCTCATGTCTGCGAGGTTCCCGATCGGGGATGGAACGATATATAATTTCATAAAGCTGGGGCCAGTAGCCATCAGCCCGGGATGGTCATTCAAATCAATGATTCAGGAATGTCATCAGTCATCGACAGAGATTTCAAAATATTCCATCACCGGGTTCGCGAGTAATTTCCTGGAAGCCTCTTCGGCAATCTGCCTTGCTTCCTTTTCAGATCCTGCATTGATCTGAAGTGTGATATGCTTCCCAATGCGAACATCTTCCACCGCATTCAAACCCAGGTTTCCCAAGCCACTCAATACGGCTTTGCCCTGTGGGTCCAATAATTCCTTCAGCGGCATCACGTTGATATGAACTGCGTAAATCATGCGGTCTTTTTTTTGAGCAGCAAAGATAAAATAATGTACGTGATAAATATTGCCGGAATGGCCATCCATCGGAAAAGCAATACCAGCACCCCCGATATTACGAGTAAAATTAATTTTGGAATATTATTCTTAAAGGAATAGTCGCGAAACTTAAGACCCATTATAGGAATATTGGATACCAGGAGATAGCTCAGCAATGCCACCATTGCATACCAGGCCCATTTGTTCAGCAAGAGATCGATCAGCCAGGGCTGGGTGGCATGCCAGAAGATCAGGGGAAATGAAGCCACCAGCAAGCCGACAGCCGGCGTAGGCACTCCCTTGAAGGAATAGGTTTGCGAATCGTCGATATTGAATTTAGCCAATCTGTAGGCGCTTGCGCAGGGAAGCACCAGGGCAGGAAGGAGCCACCAAATAGATGCGTCAAGACCATTTTCTTCTCTGGCAACTGAGAGACGCAGGAATTGATAAATGATCAATCCCGGAGCCACGCCGAAACTAACAACGTCTGCCAATGAATCGAGTTCCCTGCCCATGGCGGAACTGGCTTTCAGGATACGCGCTATGAACCCGTCGAAAAAATCAACTACTGCGGCCAACCCAATAAAAAGGGAAGCCAGGTAAATCTGTTCGGGCATATTCATCAATTGACTTCCTGTATCTGTGACAGAAAGTTCAATTCCAGACTGCAGGGTTACAATCAACGCGAGGCATCCAAAAAAAAGATTCAATAAGGTAAATAGGTTGGGAATCTGCTTCATTATGAATGGTTCAATTAGGTCTTGGTTTATTTTTTCATCAGGCTTTCTATCTCATCAGCAGTAATCGGTATTTTTTTCATGAGGTCTTTATTGCCGTTCTTCGTAACCCAGAAATTATTTTCTATTCTAACGCCCATGGCCTCTTCTTCAATATAAATACCCGGTTCTATGGTGAAGACCATACCGGATTGAATAGGCGCAGTACGGGTTCCCAGATCGTGCACGTCAAGCCCAAGGTGGTGGGAAATACCATGGTATAGATATTTCCTGTAAGCCCTGTTCTCGGAGTCCTCGTTCTTTACGTCCGATTTATGCAGTAACCCAGTCTTCAGAAATTCCTTGGTAGCCTCATCTCCTATTTTCGCGGTATAATCAGTAATGCTGATGCCTGGCTTCAAGATCGACGCCGCATAGTGGTGTAAATGGAGACAGGAATTATACACTTGTTTTTGCCTTTTGGTGAATTTTCCGTTTACCGGAACGGTCCTGGTAAGGTCAGCATTATAGTTTCCATATTCGGCGCCAAAATCCATCAACACCAATTCCCCATTCTTGCATTCCTGGTCATTGCTCACATAATGTAGGGTACGGGCCCGGTCACCCGACGCGATAATCGAGCCATAGGCTGGTCCTGTTGCCCTGTTCTTCAGGAAATGGTAAAAGATTTCCGCCTCAATTTCGTATTCCATTACACCCGGCCGGATGAATTTCAGCAACTGTCTGAAGGCTCTCTCGGTGATGTCAATTGCTTTTTGAATGACTTCAATTTCCAATTCGGTTTTGATGGCCCTGAGCTCTTTCATGATGCGCGCGCTGCGCATGTAGCGGTGTACAGGATAGCGCCTTTTCATTTCTTCGGCATATCGGTAATCTCTGACCGGAACAAGATTCGACTTCCTGTCATTTTCATTGGTATTGAGATAAATGGCATCGGCCAGGTGAATCCAGGTTTGCAGCAATGCGTCCAGGGAATCCAGCCAGACAATCGTCTTAATTCCTGAAATGGCCGTGGATTCCTTCGCTCTCAACCGATGACCGTCCCATTTTTCCTTCAATTCATTGGGCCTCACCAACACCAGCACTTCGCGGTATTGCTTATCGGGGTTGCCGGGGAAAAGAATCACCATTGAGTCTTCCTGTTCAATTCCGCTCAGCCAGAAGAGGTCGGAATTCTGTTTGAATTTGTATAGCGCGTCTCCATTGGTTGGCAATTCATCGTTACTGTTGAAAATGGCGATGGAGTTTTTTTCCATCTTCGAAATAAAGCGCTTCCGGTTTTGAATAAAAATCGCTGGATTCAAAGGAAGATATTTCATGAAAATAATTTTAGAGACCCTTTCAATTAGAAATACAATATCAGGATTATTGATGGGCCCACCAATTAAATGAGCCTTGGCTTCGTTGCAAATATCATTCAAATGCCACATGCGAAAAAGAACCAGAACCTGTCATTTAAATAAAGCCTTGGCAAAACAACACCCCCCTGGCAAATAAGATTCCAAAGATTTTTAATTTGTCTAAATTTTGAATATTATCACATTTATCAGTCAAATAACCCCAATTATTTTGAATAATTCTAAGCAAACATGAGAGAATCATTAAAATATGTAAAAGTAAAAAACTAACGATCGTTAGGTAATCAGTCTAATAATGCTTAATTTCGCGCTTCTATCAAATGATTTTTTCATGTCGATCCCAACAATGGTTTTTCCGATTGAAAAATTGATCAATCTCGGTCTGAAAGTGTCTGACCATGTTCATTACCAATCTTCCCCTGAATCACTGGTGAAGGACACAATCCGGAAGGGAGAAGGGAGGCTGAGCGATAGGGGTGCTCTGGTGATCAACACCGGTGAATTCACCGGTCGTTCACCTAGGGACAAGTTTACGGTAAGAGACAGCATCACCGAGAGCACGGTGAACTGGAATGAAATGAATCTTCCACTGGAACCTCATTATTTCGACATCATCTTTAAAAAGACAACTGACTATCTGAATGGCCGGCCGGAATTGTGGGTGCGGGATTCGTATGCTTGCGCGGATCCACACTACCGTATGAATATTCGCATAGTCAATGAAAAACCCTGGCTCGGACTATTTGCCTACAATATGTTCCTGAGGCCCGAAGAAAACGAATTGGAAGGATTCAGCCCCGACTGGCATATTCTATCCGCACCGGGGTTACGATTGAACCCCAAAGAATGCGGAACCAGGCAACAAAATGCGGTCGTAGTAAGCTTCAGGCATAAGATGATACTCATTGTCGGGACCGGATATACCGGCGAAATGAAAAAAGCCATCTTTTATGTTTTGAATTTCTTATTGCCCCGGGATCATGATGTATTAAGCATGCATTGCTCGGCAAATATCGGTGAGCGCGGCGACACGGCCTTGTTTTTTGGCTTGAGCGGAACCGGTAAAACCACTCTGAGCGCCGATCCCACCCGCAGGTTGATCGGAGACGACGAGCATGGATGGGACAACAATGGGGTCTTTAATTTTGAAGGAGGTTGCTATGCGAAATGCGTTGACCTGAGTGAGGAGAAAGAACCAGAGATCTATCGCGCCATACGTCCGGGAGCCCTGGTCGAAAATGTGAGTTTCTTTCCGGGTACTAATACCATCGATTTTGCCAATAGGTCCATCACTGAAAACACGAGGGTATCCTATCCCATTGATTTTATCGGTAATGCGCAAATCCCTTCAGTAGGTGGCATTCCTGAGAATATATTCTTTTTGACCTGTGATGCATATGGAGTGTTACCACCACTGTCACGACTCGAGCCCTCGCAGGCGATGTATCAATTCATCAGCGGCTATACGGCGAAGGTAGCAGGTACCGAAACAGGCATCCTGGAGCCCAAGGCAACATTCAGCGCCTGTTTTGGCGCACCTTTCCTGCCGCTGCATCCGGCCAAATACGCGTCTATGCTGGGCAGTAAGATGAGATCGCATAATGTGAAAGTCTGGCTGGTCAATACGGGCTGGATTGGTGGCGGATATGGAAAGGGCAGCAGGATAAAACTGGCCTATACCAGGACTATTATTTCGGCGGTGTTGGATGGCAGCCTGGGCGAAGTTGAATATAAAATGCATCCCATTTTCAAGACCGCAATGCCTTCGAGTTGCCCCGGAATACCCAGCGAAATCCTAAACCCACGAAATGCATGGACTGACAAGCTTGCTTATGATGCCAATGCAAAGATGCTTGCCAGTTATTTCACCAAAAATTTTGAAAAATACCGCGGAGCAGTCTCTGCAGAAATATTATCTGCCGCTCCCGTCCTGTAAATGTTCTTCCCGGAGAGAGTTCCGGGGAGGTCGATTGCTTGCGCATGACAATGAAACTCCAACCCCATCAGGGAGCGGGGTTTTGTTTTGTAATTCAGGAATAATTTGGGTAGAACGAATGGTATTTACACGGGCTATGTTTGGTGACTACCAGGCCGGCATTAAAACAATCCATATAAGAGTCCGTCAACCTTGCGGATGATATCGCCAAAATGCTCATCATTTTCCGCGAACTTATTTTTATCGACGTCGATTACCAACAGGGGGCCTTCCTTATATCCATCAATCCACTTATTGTAGAATTCATTCAAACGCTTCAGGTAATCGAGGCGAATATTTTCTTCATAGTCCCTACCTCTTTTCTGTATCTGACCAACTAAAGTAGGCACCGAAGCCTGGAGATAGATCAACAGGTCTGGGGGCTGAACCATCCGCTTCAGGGTTTCAAAAAACTGGAAATAATTATCAAAATCGCGTTTACTCATGAGTCCCATTTCATGGAGGTTGGGCGCGAATATGTGAGCGTCTTCGTAAATAGTTCTGTCCTGGACCACGGTTTCAGATCCTCGTTGTATTTCAAGTAACTGATTGAGCCTGTTGTTGAGAAAGTATATCTGGAGATTAAAGCTCCACCGGGGCATGTCCTCATAGAAATCGAAGAGGTAAGGATTATGATCCACGTCTTCAAACTGAGGTATCCACTTGTAGTGCTTGCTGAGCATTTCAGTCAGGGTGGTCTTGCCTGCTCCGATATTTCCCGCTACTGCAATATGCTTTGGTTTCTTGATCTTTGCCATTACTTGAAATTCTGTGTCCGATAACTTAAGGTAGAAATTCTTTTTGGATTTACGAAAGGGCCTTTTCTCAATAATACCTGAGTCCGATGGCTTCACGTGTCTTATCCATTGTGACCGCCGCGCTGGCCCTGGCCTTTTCAGCCCCCTTTTTCATTACGACCTGAATATAGTCATCATCCTTCAAAATGGATTCCACCTTTTGCCTGATTGGCCTGATGAATTCGATCATGTCTTCAGTCAGTTGCTTTTTCATATCGCCATAGCGTATTGTAAGATTATCATATTCCTCCTCAAATTTCTTCAACACTTTTTCATCACTTACCAGTTTCATCAATTGAAAAAGGTTTGCAATATAATCCGGTTTCGGGGAATTCTTTTTGGTGGGGCCACTATCTGTCTTAGCCTTCATGATTTTTTTGCGGATGCTGTCATCCTCATCAGCCAGAAAGATTGTTGCGTTTTGGTTTTCGCTCTTACTCATCTTACCACCGCCATCCAGACTGGGGACCCGAAGCAACTCATTTCCAAAATTAAAGGCCCGGGGTTCAGGAAAAACCTCACCATAACGGTGATTGAATCGCCTTACAAAATTCCTTGCCATTTCCAGATGTTGCTCCTGGTCTTTTCCTACGGGCACCAGGGTAGCACGATGGATGATGATATCAGCAGCCTGTAATACCGGGTAAGTAAGCAGACCCGCATTCACATTTTCAGGCTGCAATTTCACTTTATCTTTAAATGTAACTGTTTTTTCAAGTTCTCCTTTATAGGCCAGCATATTCAGGTATAGATATAATTCACCGGTTTCCCTCAAATGACTCTGGCAATACAAGGCCACTTTATCCGGATCCAGGCCGCAGGCAATATATTCTGCCAGTGCGCGGCGCACATGATGCTTCAATTGGCTGGTGTCGGGATGGGTAGTCAGGGAATGGATATCGGCCACCATGAAAAAGCATTCGAATTCATCCTGCATGCGCGCATAATTTCGGAGGGCTCCAAAATAATTGCCCAGGTGCAGAAATCCAGTGGGTCGGATTCCACTCATTACAATTTGCTTGTTTCCGATTTTTTCCATAGTCGGCGAAGGTAAGGAATTGAGTGGAGAGTGACCGGGCAATCAGAGATGAAGCGCACTATTGGGATACAGGTTTTACACTGTTCAATTTGGTGCGCTTTTAAAGCCCCGCCGGAGTCAAAAACCGGAATGGCAGGAACCAGTCCCCATAAGAGAACGGCCATTAAACGGAAAGATTAAGGGCTTTATCAGCCAAACATTTCCTTCACCTTGTCAAAAAAACTCTTTTCTCCTTTGGCCGGCTGTGGCTTGAAATTTGGGGAATCCTGAAGTTTTTCCATCATTACTTTTTCTTCGGCGCTGAGATGCTGGGGTGTCCATACATTCACATGGATCAATTGGTCACCGCGTTCGTATGAATTTATGGAAGGGAATCCCTTTCCTTTCAGGCGAAATATTTTCCCGCTCTGGGTACCAGGCGGAATTCTGATCTTGGCCTTTCCATCAATAGTAGGCACTTCCAAATGTGTTCCGAATACTGCGTCGGTAAAAGAAATATGAAGATCGAAAGCAACATTCAGTCCATCCCGCTGTAGCTGCGGATGAGTTTCTTCTTCTATCAATATGATCAGGTCACCTGAAGGGCCGCCTCTTTCACCGGCATTGCCTTTTCCACTCATGCTCAACTGCATGCCTTCCTGCACGCCGGCGGGTATTTCAATCGAGACCGTTTCTTCACCATATATCCTGCCTTCGCCCTTACAATTGCTGCATTTATTGGTGATGGTAGTTCCTTCGCCATTGCAGATAGGGCAGGTAGTTACTGTTTGCATCTGTCCCAGGAAAGTATTAGTGACCTTTCTCACCTGGCCGCTGCCACCGCAGGTACCGCAGGTTTGCACTGATCCTTTATCTTTCGCCCCGCTTCCTCCGCAAACCGGGCAGGAAATATATTTTTTTACTTTGATAGTCTTGGTGGCGCCATTTGCAATTTCTTCATAATTGAGCTTGATCTTTACCCTCAAATTACTGCCTCTTACGCCTTGGCCGCGGCCGGGAGCCTTGCCTCTGCCGCCTCCACCGCCAAAGAAACTTCCAAAAATATCATCTCCGAAAATATCTCCAAACTGGCTGAAAATGTCTTCCATATTCATGCCACCTGCACCGCTATAGCCTCCTGATCCGCGGCCATTTCCAACGCCTGCATGTCCAAAACGGTCATACTGGCCCCTTTTTTCAGGATCACTCAATATTTCATAGGATTCAGCCGCCTCCTTGAATTTTTCCTCTGCCGATTTATCGCCTGGATTTCGATCCGGGTGATATTGCATAGCTACCTTGCGATATGCCTTCTTGATCTCTTCTGCTGAAGCATTCTTCGAGACTCCCAAAATTTCGTAATAATCTCTCTTTGCCATTTGATAGTCACCGTATGGATTTAATCCGCCGGTCTGTTTATTTAAGAATTCATCTTTGAAAATATGGAAGCATCCGGCCTTTGTTACAAATGGTTTGCACCATTCAATAATTCCACTCCGGCCGCATGGTTTGCCATGGCAATGGCGGCTCCATATTCCTGGCTAAATCGCTACCACCACTTTCGCATAGCGAATGATCTTATCATTCAAAAAATATCCTTTCTCCAATTCTTCAAATACTTTGCCTTTCCATTGATCATTGGGAGCAGGTATCTGAGATACGGCTTCATGCTGGTCCGGATCAAAATCCTTCCCCACTGATTCCATGGGTCGAAGGCCTTTGGCCGTGAGTGTATTTCTCAATTTTGTAAATACCAATAGCACTCCTTTTATGAATTCGTCTGTACCCATTCCCTTCTCAATCTGTTTTTCCGCACGATCGCAATCATCCAAAATTTCGAGCAATGAATATATGACATCCTTACCTGCGGTTTGAGCCAACTCTACTCTCTCCCTCGCGGTTCTGCGCCGGAAATTGTCAAATTCCGCGTAGAGTCGGAGGTATTTTTCTTTTTGTTCTTCCAGTTCCGTTTTCAGTTTCTCCAATTGGGCTTCTTCTGCCACTTGCTCATTCAAATGTGTCGTACCTGCCAGATTCTCATCTGTATTTACATCAACATTCAAATTGCCGAACCCATTTCGGTCGTTATTCTCTTGATTATCAGAGTTTTTCTTTGCCATATCATCCATAGTTCAGACTCAGTTAATAATACCATGCAATTGGCAACAATTTTGCCAACAAATCGTGTCAAGCCAAATTGACGTGGTTTTGCAAATATCATCGAGAGACCAGCCTTCGGTAAAGCCAGATTGCGCCAAATACGATAAACATCAGGAGGCCGATCCAGGCGCCGAAAATCAGCGCGATTGCCAGGCCGGCAATGGCGAGTATTGCAAAGAATAAGTCTATCCCTTCTCCCAGGAATCCGCTGTGTTTTTGCATTTTTTTGTCAAGCTTATTACTGAGCTTTTCTATCCGATGCAATTTCTTGTCAGACAATTCGCTGATCATTCCCTTTTCCTGCAGTTGTGTAGTGACATTTCTGACAATATCCTTTGTCGCAGGCCCCATTTGCCCACTTGCTTTTTGCTTATGATATTCTTCCTTCACCATTGAGGTGATGGTGTTGATTTTTTCTTTGTCATTTTCAGAGAGAGCAACATGTTGGTTTTCCAAATACTGCTGTACATCTTCTGCTTTCAATTTTTCAATAGCATCAGCCTTCCTGGAATTTTGCGCCGATTGAACCGGATCCGGAACAGGGGCCCGATAATTGCCCGAACCGATATCAATCCCCGGGTCATTGGAACGATAGGCAAATCCGTTGGAATAGCGCGAAGCACTACATGAAAAGAGTAAGGTGCACGCGGCGAGAGCCGCAACGGCATTGGCGGACAATTTTGAAATTCTCATGGTCTTCAAGTTTGAATAAAAATAAACATTGTAAGAATAATAGCCGCTGCAATCCCGGATTTCTTTCTCCACAAACCTTCCATTTCAATCCCATTACCTTTGTTGGCATGATAAAAGTGATACTCCGGAAAAAGATAGGCCTGCGGGTGTTGGACGGGCATCCCTGGATCTTCGCGAATGAAGTGCAAACAGTGGAAGGCCAGGTAGAGGGGGGAGAAATTGTGGATGTTTTCACAGCCGGCCATAATTTCATCGGCAGGGGATATATCAATCCCAAATCACAGATCATGGTCCGCTTGCTAAGCCGCAACAAAGAGGAATTGATCAATGAAGATTTCTTTTATCAACGGATAGCCAGAGCCTGGGAATACCGGAATAAACTGGGATATACTGAAAATTGCAGGCTGATCTTCGGCGAAGCAGACGGACTGCCACAACTGATCATTGACAAATTCAATGACTATTTCGTGGTGCAAACCCTGGCGCTGGGCATGGATCTCTGGAAATCGGCCATTGTAAATGCACTGAGCAAAATATTTTCCCCTAAAGGAATCTACGAACGGAATGACGTGCCCGTTAGGGAACTCGAAGGACTGGCTCAACAAACAGGATTTCTGTCAGACCCCTTCGATACCCAAATCATGATTCATGAAAACGGGCTGAAATTCCATGTAGACATTTCAAAGGGTCAGAAAACGGGGTATTTTCTGGACCAGCAGGATAACAGAAGGGCCATTCAGCATATAGTGAAAGGAGCAGAAGTTCTGGGGGCATTCTGCTATAGCGGTACATTCGAAATCCACGCGGCTCATTATGGCGCCAAAGAGGTGCTGGGTTTGGACATATCGGAAAATGCTTGTGAGCAAGCCCGGAAGAACGCCGCCCTGAATGGGTATGAGAAAATTTGCCATTTTGAAACCATGAATGCTTTCGACGCCCTGAAACAGTGGTCCAATGAAAAGCATCTATACGATATAGTTATGCTCGATCCTCCTTCATTCACCAAATCAAGGGATCATATTCAAAAGGCAATCGCGGGATACAAGGAAATAAATTTAAGGGGGATGAAGCTGCTCAGGCCAGGTGGATTTTTGGTCACTTCAAGCTGCACTAATTTGATACCACCGGATTTATTCCTGGAAATTATTGATATGGCCGCGAAGGATGCGCATAAAAAACTCAGACAGGTAGTGTTCCAGTCGCAATCAGCCGACCATCCGATTCTGAGGGGGATCGATTCCACACAATACCTCAAATTCCTCATTGTGGAAGTAAGCTGATAAAACTGATGTAATTGGAAAAAATTGCAGATGCAAATGGAAAAGCCTGGCTATTTCGAGACCTGGAATTTGCCTGACTCCAGGACCCTGCCAATATTATCGCGAAGCTGAAAAATATAAACGCCCCTTGTAAACTCAGTGAGGTTTACCTGGTTATTGGTGGCAACATTCTTGAGTTCATAGACTTTTTTTCCTAGAAGATTGTATATCTGGAATGAATAAGTCTTGTCATATCCTTTCTGAAATTCAAAATTTATGATAGTAGTTGCGGGATTGGGATAAAACCGGATCAACTTTACGAGCGGCTCTCTTGCGGAAATGGGTACTCCCACCTGACTGAAACCTGCCAGATGCAACCCGAGAGCCATAATAATTGTGAGTGTAAAGCCTTTCACTATATAAAGTTAGGATATTGAATACACAAAATATAACGCATTATCGGGCCCCACAAGTATTTTAAGAATATTTTAGAAATGATAAAGACTTCTTCAAATTGCACATTATAAATTGATTATCAATATATTACACTTTATGGCAAAGATTCAAGGGTGGCATTGATCTTTCCAAAATCGGGGAGTTCTCCGGCATTCTCCAAAACTTCAGCATAGCGCAGAATTCCTTCCTTGTCAATCACAAATGCGGAACGCTTCGATACCCCATGCATATTCAAAATCCAATTGTCGTATAAAGCGCCATAGGCCCGGCTTGTCTCCTTGTTGAAGTCTGACAATAAAGGAAAATTTAGAGCCTGCTCTTCCCTGAACCTGGCGAGGGTGAATACTGAATCCACCGAAATTCCCAAGACCTGTGCATGCGCCTTATCATACCGGGAAATATCATCCCGCATGCCACACAATTCTTTCGTGCAAACACTTGTGAAAGCCTGTGGAAAAAACAGTAATAAAACATTTCTGTCTTTATAATCCTGTAGAGAAACTTCTTTTTTGTCTGTGTTAAACAACCTAAACTGCGGAGCTTTTACTCCAGGTTCTATCTTCATGTCTTGCATTTATGGCCAAAAATAATCAGCTTTGCGGTCAATATTATTGCAGGGTGATGAATTGACGCCTGCCGGAAAACAATAGTCGGCATTATTGCCATCTTATCCAAAATTAAATTGCTTTGATATGAACAGGTACATCACTGAAACAATTGGAAGTTTTTTCCTGGTTCTAACGGTTTGCCTCACAACTGCGCCTAATGGAGCAGGTAACCTGGCGCCTCTGGCGATCGGATCCGTATTGATGGTAATGGTTTACGCGGGAGGGCATATTTCCGGCGGGCACTATAATCCTGCCGTTAGTCTGGGAGTCTGGGTCAGGGGAAAACTTAGTCTGAATGATACACTTATTTATTGGGTAAGCCAATTGATTGGCGCCGCACTGGCAGCCTATCTTGCAAAATATTTTCTGGGTGCCTTCGGTTCGGGCAATGACCATATAGAAACCGGCAAGAGTATCCTGGCCGAATTGGTGGGCACTTTCGCCCTGGTGACCGTAGTATTGAATACTGCTACCAGTTCTAAGAATGCAGGCAATAGTTACTATGGCCTCGCAATTGGCTTCACAGTCCTGGCAATGGCCTATGCACTGGGCGGCATTTCCGGTGGCGCATTTAATCCGGCGGTGGCTTTCGGCATGACCATACTCGGAGCTTTCAGCACTTCAAATATCTGGATCTACCTGGTCGGCAACCTGGGCGCAGGCCTGCTGGCGGGTCTTGTGTATAAAGTGATGAATCCTGGAGAAAAGTGAATATTGAGATTCCAGAGGCGGATTAGAAAGTCTCCGCCTGATAACGTTTCAGGTTAAACGAATAAAAATCGTTGGAAACCTGGAGGCCCGAATGCATTCTTTTTTCTTGGACCCCTCACTAAAATCTGGGGCATCTCACCTTGTCCCTCGTGCTGTTATCCCGGTCAAAAAATGCCATATAAGTCAGTGAGAATTCAAAACCGCCCTGACCCAGGCTGGCCGTCCTCAAGGCAGAAATATTCATGTCGTAACTAAATGCAATTGAAAATGGATTATAGTCCAGCTTAACTACCGGAATGAATGCATCTTTCCAGCGTAGGTAACCTCCAATACTAACAGTGTATTTGGGATCAGCGTCGTCCCCCACTTTCCTGGAAAATGTTGCCCCTGCAATGGCTTCCCTGAAGGGGCCCTGCTGACTGAAATCTGCCTGGATTGTCATGAATGAATAGTCTCCCATAGTAGTTCTCAGTCCGGCCGAAACCACCCATTTCGGTAAATGCTGCAGCGTGTTGTAAAAAGAATTGACTGGTTTATTGAAATGATGATATGCAACGCCAATAAAAAAATTATTCTGCTGGCTCTTATCATTCTGCCCTATTGCCGAATTGAGGCTCATGCCAACGCTGGCATCGAAATAGGAATATCCTGAAACAAAATATTCGCCATCCGGAAGCGACCCGTTATAACTGAAACCGTCATACTGGTTATTGGTGGTAACTTTTGACCGGTCCAGCCTCCTGTCCACAATGCCACCCATGAATCCCAACGACAGGTAGGTATTGTGTTCGGCACTCAATGATTTATGGAAGTTCAGTGCGGGGAGCAGATGATTGGTGTTGAGAGCCACCGTGCCTGCCTTGTCCCAAAGTATCTGCATGCCTGCCGTCATAAAATCGTCACCGCGCCCCACATGAAATTTATATTCGGCGTTGAGCGAGCCTGTTTGATAAGGAGTGGTGACGCTGGCCCATTGATTGCGATAGACCATTTGGGCACGAAAATCTCCGGAAAATATTCCGGCCAGGGAAGGATTCCGAACAAGCGGCGCTTCGAAAAATTGGGAAAAATGAAGGTCCTGGCCAACAGCGGATGCTGTTGAAAAAAACAGGAGGGTAATAAAGAATATGGGTTTAGAAACAGCTATCCTTGCGAACCGCCACGGCTTGCCGGTATCGCTTCTGGAAAACATTTTCCACAGGCCGGAAACTTGCAGGCCCGTCCCACCCATCTCTTGTATATAAAACTTGTTTTGCATGAATTAGGTTCATTTGCAAATCCTTCAATCACGAAAAATTCCTATCCCCTCAATTCAAATAAATTTCATTTGCCCTATCGTATCAATGCCACATTGCCCTTGAATGGCACTATCTGGGCGTTTTCACAAACAAAATCTATCATATATACGTACACATCCTGCGGCGCGGGTCTGCCCAAAACCCGGCCATCCCATCCCGCACTGGGATCATTGGCATCGAAATTCTTTTTCTCGAATATCAACTGTCCCCAGCGGTTAAAGATGCGCATGGCCTGCACCCTGGTAACGCCATTCCCCCTTGGATAAAATATGTCATTCATTCCATCACCGTTTGGAGAGAATGTATTCGGCACAAAATAATTCTTATCGGTACACAATACTGTTACCGTTAGATTTCCTGAAGCCGTACAGGTATTGCTGTCCACCACATCTATATGGTATTGGGTTGTGAACTGCGGACTGGCCACCGGCGTGGGGCAACTATCGCAACTCAGTCCTTTGGAGGGTTTCCAGGAATAATCCGCGATGGCATTGGTATAGGTCACGGGCAACTGAATGCTACCGCCCACAGTAATAGTAACATCTTTTGTGGTTACAGTTGGATTTGGGGCGACAAGCAGTGGCATGCTTGTACTGTTGGTACACCCCAGGCTGTTGGTCGCTTGCAGTTTGACAGTGTAAGTTCCTGCTTGGCTGTAGGTGAGTATATTGGCAGAATCTGTGGAATTCCTGCCGTCCCCAAAATCCCATTTCCAGGTTATGGATGTGTCGGGCTGCGCCAATCCAGCATTGAAAGGAGTGGAAACATTCAGGCAAATAGTATCATTGCCGTTGATGATAGGATTGGGAGTCCTCAATACCCTGACCGTGTCGGGGAATGAGCTGGTGCAACCCGCCTGCGTAGTAACGGTGAGGGTCACCGGATAAAGACCCGGCTGTGTGTACAGATGGATGGGATCCTTATCGGTGCTGCTGGTATTGTCACCCAGGTCCCAAACATGCGAAACTACGGGGTCATTGGCAATAGTATAGTTGGTGATATATACCAGGCCCGAATCACAGAATTTTCTCCGGTCGATATTGTATAATGGCACGGCTCCCAACACCTGGATGCGGCTACCGTTTCTAACAGAGGCCTGGCAATCGTATTGGTCCTTCAGCAATATCAACGGAAAATAATACCCGGGAACACTGTAAAGATGCTGCAGGGTGATTTGCTGTGTAGAATCAATTGCCCCATCTCCGAAATACAATGAAAAAACCGTTTGTGGAGGTGTGGTAATATTGAAATCCACGTTGAGTTTGTTACAGGCCGAGAGCGGCCCGTAATTGATCTGGGTAGATGTATTTGGATTGATGAGGCTTACCTGCCTGGTAGCCGAATCCACACAACCTCCATTGCCGGTCAGGTAGAGAGTAGCCGTGAAATTTCCATAGCTGTTGTAGAAATGCGAAGGGTTCAGAGCCGTAGTACTGCCACCATCGCCAAAATCCCAGTTGTATGAAGCATAATCCTGACCGTTAAAAAAGAATTTCGTCTCTAATAGATTGCAGATGGATAAGGTATCCTGGAATGTAAAGGCCGCCTTGGGTTTCCGGATCTGGACATAATTCACCCGGGTCACGGAATCGGAGCATCCAACGTCGTCGGTTACCTGTAGTTTGACAGTGTAGTTATTGTCGGTTCCGGTATATTGATTGACGGGATTTTGTATGGTGGCCGTATTTCCGTTCCCAAAATCCCAGAAATAGCTGAGATTACTCCCTGAAGAAGTATCATTGAACTGGAGGTCAACACCCGGGCAGTAAATTTGGTTCTCCACCGTGAATCCCGCCTTTGGGCTGGTAATCCTTATGGACGCAGGGATCGATGCGGTATCATAGCATCCTGCATTATCCGTTACCGTAAGGCCTACAGTATATACGCCGGCCTTTGTATATTGATGTGAATAGGGAGGCCCCGTAAAATCCTGAACGCTTCCATCTCCGAAATTCCAGGTCCATTTTTCGAGGCCCACAGGTGAAGTGGAACCATCATTGAGGTTAATAGTGGTGTTTACACAGCCGCCGGGAGAAGAAACGGTAAAGCTGGCCTTTGGCCCCGATATCATTATGGCAGCGGGCTTAGTAATGCTGTTGCTGCAACCATACTTGTCCGTTATTTTGAGCGTTATGTCATAACTGCCCGGAGTTATAAGACTGGTATCAAGAATCTGTCCTCCATTGAAGGGACTGCCTCCACCAATGGTCCACTCAAAACCCTTTATCACGCTTGTGTCCGCTACTGCGCTTAGCGTAAAATGTTCAAATTTGCAGAGAACGGGCTTAGACACAGTGAAGTTGGCCATGGGTAGAACAACCGAGATTGTATCTGTGATTGAATTCGTGCATCCGCCATTCGTCACGGTCAGCTTCACGGGGTATTTTCCGGGACCAGGGAAAGTGAAACTTGTATTACTAGCAGTACTGGATCCTAATAACGGATTTCCGAATTCCCACAAATAGGTTGCGAGACCCGGCGCCAGGATCGAATTGTTCATGAAATTGACGGTGAATGGGCTTGCGCAATTCCCGACGCCTATAGAGAACCTGGCCACGGGAGGAAGAACGGTTATGTAATTGGTCTTAACGACAGTGGTTCCGCATCCGTTATTCATTGCCGTTAGCTTGATGGTGAATGTGCCTGTATCTGCAAAACTGTGAATGGGATTCTGTTGGGTGGATACCCCCCCGTCTCCAAAATCCCATAGCCATCCGTTGGCAGTTCCATCGGAAGTACTGGTGAACTGTGTCATGGCCGCGGTGCATGGATTCGTGCTGGCCGCCGAAAAATCTATCATAGTGGGTGCGATGCCTGACCTGACACCACCCGGATAATTCACGCTGAGGGTGCAGCCACCGCTGGTTGTGACCGTCAGGCCCAGATTGTATATGCCGCTGCCGGAATACACATGAGTCGGACTTGCCAGGGTGCTTGTGCCTCCATCGCCAAAATCCCATGCATAACTGACAACTGGGTCGGGTGAATTAGTACTCATGATGGGCGTAAAGCTCAATGGAATGCATCCACCTTTGGGAATATTGGTTACCGAAACCGAGCCCGGGAAGATTTTCACAAAGTTGGTCTTGGTGATGCTTCCTTCGCAGCCTCCGGCCGTTCTTACGGTGAGCGTAACATCGTACTGCCCGTTGGCCGTATACACATGCGTTGGATTTTGCTGGGTAGAACTGGTTCCATCGCCAAAATTCCATACCCAGCTAACGGCTCCGGCAGTATTATTTTGGAAACTGGTCGAGTGCGGTGCCTTGCAACCGCCAGTATTGGTTCCCGTAAAATCGGGCGAGACTATATCCGAAATGGTTATCGTTTTATTGACCGAATCCGTGCAATTGGAATAATGATTCACCAACTTTACCGGGTAAGTGCCCAGATTTGTATAAGTCTTTACCGGATTGTAGGCCGCCGACTGGGAATTGTCGC
Organism: Agriterribacter sp.; assembly: GCA_041484195.1. Taxonomy (GTDB): domain Bacteria; phylum Bacteroidota; class Bacteroidia; order Chitinophagales; family Chitinophagaceae; genus PSRI01. The sequence continues at coordinate 46,834 of JBGPHC010000011.1, forward strand.
CGAAATCCCAGGTATTGGAAGGAGGCAGCGGGTTTGAGGAATTAATAAAATTTATGAGCTGTCCCGGGCAGGCGGAATCCGGGACTATAAATGTGGTATTGAGATCACTCAACGTGATGGTTTTTTGCACGCTGTCTGCGCAACCGAGGTTACTGAGTGCCACTAACTTGACCGTATAACTACCCGGAGCAGCATAGGAAGTGGTGGGATTGATGGCATTGGAAACCGTGCCATTGCCAAGATCCCAAATATAGTCCAATGTACCGGGGCCGCTGGTCTGATTATTCATTGTTACATTGAATGGCGGCCTGCAATTGGAGGGTAGCGCATTTGAAAAATCAGGCACAATTCCCGATACCACACGTATATAACGCGAGATTGAAGCGGCAGAGGAACATCCGCTCGTACTGGTAACCTTTAACGATACACTATAAAAGCCGCTGGCTGTGTAAGTATGTTGGGGATTCTGAGTGTTGGATTTGCCGCCATCCCCAAAATCCCATTCCCATTTATTGATAGTCCCTGCTGAAGATGTGGAACGATCCGTAAAATGAACCGTCACCGGAACGCAACCGGTGGTTATATCTGCCACAAATGAAGCAGAAGGGGAAGGAAATACAGTGACATAATCAGTCTTGGTGACCGCATTGGTTCCGTCAAGGTTCCTGACAACTAACGTTACAGCATAAGTGCCCGGGATCTGGTAAACGGCCACCGGATTCTGGATATTGGATAATTGTCCGTTCCCGAAATCCCAGTCCCAGAATTTAGGGTTTCCGGTTGACTGATCCTGGAAATGCACCACCAATGGAGCGCAACCTGAGAGAGGAGTCCCGGTAAATTCGGCTACCGGCACCTGTGCGGTTGCGGATAACGTGAGCAAAATGGCGACGATGATATAAATTGTCTTCCTTTTCAAAATGGCGCTGTTTATAGGCAAGACCAGTGTTCAACATAGAGAAAATCAATTCCTGAATCTTCTCCAAATCTATTGTTTTTTGCCAAACTCCTGCTGCAGATCTCACGCGCAGGTTTTCATGCCGGTATGCCTAAAAAAATAATCATATAGGTCTGTTCCTGATGACTGAAAGGGCGAAATAACGACTTCTTCGCCCTTGGTTCTGTTGGAGCGAAGAGTATTTTCAAGAGTTTATACGGCCGGTAAAATTGTTGAATCTGGTATTACCAACTTTAATTACGCATATTCGGGCTTAAGAGTTGGGAATGGTTGAATCAATCAATGACGGGGGTTAGTATCCTTCCAGATTCGTTCTCAGGGTTTTTTGACGAGTTTGAGATAGGCTACACGGTTGGTATTGGTAGGCTTTGCTTCCACCATGGTTGTAGTGCTATTGGTGATTTTCCAGGTGTCATTGAGCTTAGTAAGTGTGTCGTTGACTACGGGGAAATTGGATGTGATGGTTTGCGCTGATGCATTTGCCACCCAGGAACCCTGGGTCTGTGAAGCCCCTTCGATAGCAAATACTTTGCCGTCTGACACAAACTGGAATTCATAAGGACCGAAAAGGGTTGATTCGTCAACTCCGTCTTCCGTGAACGTTTGCACCAGCCAGCGTCCATTGGTCATCAATTCTAAAACATAATTCGTTGCAATTACTTCTTTGGCTTTTTTGCAATGAGCCATTCCGATGCAGAACAACAAAAGGAAAAGAAAAATAAGTTGTGAGTAAATTTTTTTCATGGATCCATATTTAATTCATTCCGTACACCTGGTCAAATTTGCCTGCGAGGTAATTCAAAAAGTACTTCAGATTTAACGGTTCCCGGGTGCTTTTATTGCACAATTCAGCGCTCGTAAAAAGCCTGCCATAGCGGTACACATTGGTTTTCAGCCAATGACTCACCACCTCAAAATCCCCCATCCGGACGTCGTCTTGCAGGCCGGCATGTTCTTTTTCAATGGCTGCAAAAAACTGGGCCGCATAAAAACTTCCCAGACTATAGGTTGGAAAATAACCAAAACTACCGTGACTCCAGTGAATATCCTGCAGGCATCCCCGTTTGTCATCCGGCACCTGCAGGCCCAGGTATTCCTTGTACGCCTGATTCCAATAAGCGGGTATATCTTTTACTTCCAGACTTCCTTCAATCAATTTCTTCTCTAATTCATATCTTATCATCACATGAAAATGATAAGTGAGTTCGTCTGCTTCGGTACGGATCAGGGAAGGCTGCACTTTATTAATTGCAGAGAATAAAGTTCCAGCTTGTATGGACTCCAATTGCGGGAAATATTTTTTTAGAACAGGGAGTATGAACTCCAGGAATGAGTAACTCCTGCCTATCGAATTTTCCCATAACCTGCTTTGGGATTCGTGAATTCCCAGGGAACATGCTTCCCCGGATGGAAGCCCGTATTCTTCAAAAGGCAAACCCTGTTCATACAATGCGTGCCCGCCTTCATGTATGCAGCTCCAGGTCATGCTGCTGAAATCATTTTCGCTGATCCTGGTAGTCACCCGAACGTCCCTGGCATTGAAACTGGTGGTAAATGGATGTTCGGAAATGTCCTGGCGCCCTGCTTCAAAATTGAATCCGATCGCTCCCAGTATTTCCAGGCCGAATTTCCATTGGGCATCCTTGTCAAAATTCTGGTGAAGGAATTGATCATCCACCTGATTCATCCCTTTTATTTTGTCGAGTAAAGCCCTCAGGGGTTTTCTGATATCTTCAAAGAGGCCATCAAGCCAAGATACCGTAGCGCCTTTTTCAAATTCATTTAGCAATGCGTCATAAGGATGTTGGGTGAATCCCAAAATATTGGCTTCCTTTCTCTTCAATTGAACCAATTCCTCCAGCGGTTTTTCGAAAACGGAAAAACTATTCTGCTTCCTGGCATCAATCCAGGCATGATAGGCGCTGCTGGTAGCTTCAGAAAGCTGGCGCACGAATGCCGAACTGTATTTCTTCTTCTTTTCAAAATCTTCGAGTGTCAGTTCCACATTCTTTTTCTGTGCGGGGTCCACGTCGATCCTGCCATTCAATTCCTGGAGCAGGCTTCCCAGTTCCTTGTCCACAAAAAGATCATGTGAGATTTCACTGAGCGTGGCCATCTGCTGTCCCCGCAATGTGGCGCCGGCGGGCGGCAGATAAGTTTCCTCATCCCATTGCAGCACTGCCAGCGCATAATTTACATCAGCTATCTTACGCATCCTTATCAGGTATTGGCCATATAGTTCCTGATTGGACATATTCTTTTTTTTCCAAGATTAAAATACCAAATTATCGGGTTTAATGGAATTCAATGCAGCACCAATGTCTCCCAACCATCATATTTCCCATTATTTTTCAAAGCCAGCTCCCAAAGATGCAGCGTCAGTTTATCCATGCTTATATAGTCCACTTTATCAATCCTGGAAATATGAAGGCTATAAGTAAAGTCTTTTACACCAGCCTCTTCACCCGCTTCCAGGATATCGAATTTCTCATCCTGAGCAGAAAACACAAAATTCTTCCGTCCTTCCTTGGTTTTGAAATAAATCCAATGGCCCACTTTTCTCGCAGCACTGAGAGGATCTCCCGCGGCGCGCAATTTATCCAAGGATCGCCTGTTCATGATGCGTTCGAGTTCACGGGGACTGGGATAGAGCACCTGGAAATAATCAGTCCAATCTGCATCTCTCCTGGCCGATGCATACCATTGGTATGAAGGATAGGACTGGAGAGCATCTTTCAAAATGTGATGATAGGTGGAAGTGTCATTGGTGTAAAAATAAAAATCTCTTTTCCCTGATTTGGTAAATCGCCCTACATAAACCGCACTCAGTCCTGATTCCATAACGGGAACCAAATCATCTTCAGCCTTTTCGAGCATTTTCATTCCGGTTGGGGTGGGCATGCCGTCGGCAAGTGTATCCCCGTATTTCAAATGCAGAATGATGAGGTTGAGCCTGTCACCCAGTGGTGCTGCTTTTGCTATTCCTAGGTCAACCATTATGGCAACCGGTTTCATGTCCGATTCCATCAGGTACACATCCCAGTCACTTTGATATTCCTGTGCGGATACTGAAAGGGAGCTCATGAAAACAGAGAAAAGAATTATTGCTCTTAACATGTTGGCTTTTTGAAAACAGGCAGTTCACTATGCATGGAATTTGGGCAAGGGTATCCGAAACGATTCCATTTTCTATTCCAAATTCTGATCCGGGCCGAAAGTAATGCCTAATTTTATATCTTATTGGATAAGCATGAAAATTAAAGACATCCTTAACGTTCTGGAAGAATTCGCTCCACCATCGTTGCAGGAGCCATATGACAATTCAGGGCTGATCACGGGTAACTATGAATGGGATTGTACCGGAATCTTATGCACGCTGGACTCTGTTGAGGAAGTGATCCAGGAAGCAATTACAAGGAAATGCAATCTTATCGTTGCCCATCATCCCATTGTTTTCAGGGGTCTGAAAAGTATTACAGGAAACAACTATGTTGAGCGCAGCATTATTCTGGCTATCAGGAATGATATTGCAATTTATTCCATCCATACAAATCTGGACAATGTGTTGAAAGGAGTAAACGGAAAAATGGCAGGGCTTCTGGGTCTTGTGAACACGCAGTCACTGGTTCCAAAAGAAGGCATATTACAAAAGTTATTCTGTTTTGTGCCCGTTCGTGAAGCCGATGCGGTGCGCCAGGCAATTTTTGATGCCGGTGGGGGTCAAATAGGCCGCTATAGTGAATGTAGTTTTAACGTGGAGGGTACGGGTACTTTTAAAGGCGCGGAGGATACGCACCCCTTTGTTGGTGATCCCGGCAAGATTCACAAGGAAAAGGAAATAAAACTGGAAGTCATCTTCCCTGCCTGGCTTCAACAAAGGATTGTGAGAGCGATGCTGTCGGCACATCCCTACGAAGAAGTGGCCTATGATATCCTGACTCTTGCCAATACCCATTCAATGACGGGTTCCGGCCTTGTGGGTGACCTGGAAAATCCTCTTTCTGAGGCGGAGTTTTTGCAGAGATTGAAATCTGCCTTTCAACTGAAATTAGTCCGGCATACTCGGCTTACCGGAAGAAAAGTGCAGCGGGTTGCCCTCTGCGGTGGAGCTGGTAGCTTTCTGATTATCAATGCCTTAGCACGTGGAGCCGATTTTTACCTGAGTTCAGATATCAAATACCATGAATTTTTTGATGCCGATGGCAGGATGGTATTGGCCGACATCGGGCATTTTGAAAGCGAGCAGTTCACCAAGGAGCTCCTGAATGAGATTTTGCGGGAAAAATTTCCTACCTTTGCCGTCCTTAAATCAGAGGTACAGACCAATCCTGTACAGTATTTTTCCTGATAATTTGGGTCTTACACAATAATAAACTACAAGCTCCATATGGCGAATGTAAAAGAATACTCAGTCGAAGAAAAACTCACCGCCCTCGTCAAATTGCAGAAGATCGAATCCAAGCTGGACGAAATACAGATTCTCAAAGGCGAACTTCCCATGGAAGTAAGCGACCTCGAGGATGAGATCACTGGTTTACACGCCCGGCAGACAAGAGTGGAAGAAGAGATCAACGGCATCCAGGAATTCACTGAACAGAAGAAGAATCTTATCAAGGAAGCCCAAGCGCTGATCAAGAAATATGAAAAGCAAAGCGCTAACGTAAAAAACAACCGTGAGTTTGAGGCCGTCAATAAAGAGATGGAATTGCAGGCCCTGGAAGTGAAACTGGCTGAAAAGCATATCAAGGATGCCAATGAGGAGATCACGGAAAAAGCGAGGCTCCTGGAAACCGCCAAGAAAGCGGTCGCGAATAAAGAAAATGTGTTAAAGCATAAGAAAGGCGAACTCGAAAAGATCATTGCCGATACTGAAAAAGAAGAAAAATCTTATAACAAATTGGCCGGGGACGCCCGCGAAAAAGTGGATCCGCGCCTGTTGACTTCCTATGAGAGGATCCGGAGAAGTTACAGGAACGGACTTGCCATTGTGCCCGTGGTGAGAGATGCCTGTGGAGGCTGTTTCAATGCCATACCGCCTCAACGCCAGAGTGAAATTCGCCAGCGGAAGAAAATTATTGTATGCGAGAACTGCGGACGAATCCTGATTGATGAAGACCTTTATCAGACAGTAGAATTCAAATAGGAATAAAACAATATTCGATCATAGAAGGGTGTCCATTCAGGCACCCTTTTCTTTTCCCATAAATGCGGTTCCCGGATATATTCCGGCTTTTGAAATCTGAGTTTCTCTAAGCCGCGAATCTGTATTTTTTGTTTACTTTGAAAAGAATTCAGGGTCGATGCCCGGGTCAAACCATGATAACTTTGTTCCGGATCTATCGTGCAAAGAATTTCGTCGCAAGCCTAGATATAAAAGCCGTCGTCAGTCGAATGGAATCAATTAATTGAACCAGGATCTATGTTGAAGAGACTCCAAATACAGAACTATGCCATCATTGAATCACTGGAAGTGGAATTTTCGGATAAACTGAATATTATCACGGGTGAGACGGGTGCGGGGAAAAGCATACTTACGGGCGCTTTAAGCCTTATCCTGGGTGAAAGAGCCGATAGCAGTATATTATTGGATAAAGCAAAGAAATGTGTGGTGGAAGCCAGCTTCCAAGCGAATGGCGGAAAATTGATCAGGAATTTCATGCTGAAGCACGAATTGGACGGCGATGATGAGATCTTGATCCGGAGGGAAATCAGCGCTATTGGCAAATCCAGGGCATTCATCAATGATACCCCGGTAACCCTTTCCCAACTCAAAGAACTTGGCTCAGTGCTTGTGAATCTCCATCAACAATTCGACAGCCTGGAATTGCATGATTATGATTTTCACCGGGAGGTGATCGACGCTTTGTCGGACAATACTGGAAGAATTCAGGAATACCGGCACCATTTTCATCAATATATCAACGCGCAAAAGGAATTGCAGGAGCTGAAAGATCAGCAGGCCGAATCCAACAAAGAACTCGACTATATCAGGTTTCTGTATAATGAATTGGAAGAAGCCCATTGGAAAGAGGAAGAACTGGAAGGCCTGGACGCTGAATTGAAATTGCTAAACAATGCCGAAAATATCAAGTCTTCATTGGATAAAATATATTTTGGCCTGGAAGGAGGTGAGCAACCGATGGTTCAACAATTGAAGGCATTGATCCATCAAATGAATTCCCTGAGTACTTATGTGCCTGCGATTCCTGTCCTGGTTCAGCGGCTGCAGTCCGCGCAGATAGAATTGCTCGACATTGCCGGGGAGATAGAGCTCATCAACGATCAGGTGAATTTTGATCCTGACAGGATTCAGATGCTTAATGAGCGACTCAGCCTTGGATACAAGCTCCTGAAAAAACATGGCGTGCAAACTACCCATGAACTGCTGGAAGTTCAGGCCGGGCTGGAAGATAAACTCAATAAAGTGATTCATCTGGATGAAAGGATTGGGAAACTGCAGGAGGAAGTTGACAAACATATCCTGGCGGCCACGGAAAAAGCATCCATACTGACTGAATTCCGAAAGCAACAATTGCAACCCTTCGAAGAAAATGTGAATGAGTTGCTTACCAAGGTAGGAATGCCCAACGCCAAGATTAAAGTTGATATGAAGCCGGTGGCCCTGAGTGAGTATGGCAGTGATATGATAGAATTTCTTTTTGACGCGAACAAGAGCGGCAGATTTGAAGCTCTGTCCAAAGTGGCCAGTGGCGGGGAATTGAGCCGGCTGATGTTGAGCATCAAATCCCTGGTGGCACGCTCCATACATTTACCTACTCTGATTTTTGATGAAATTGATACGGGTATCAGCGGCGAGGCGGCCAGGCAGGTGGGAATGATAATGAAGGAGCTGGGGAGATCGCATCAGGTCATTAGCATTACCCATCAGCCCCAGATCGCGGCCCGTGCGGATGCGCACTATTTTGTGTATAAGATTGAGGCGGTCGGTAAGATCAGGACCCAGATAAGATTGTTGACTGATGGAGAAAGAGTTGAAGCGATCGCGAAAATGCTCAGTGGAGAAAGGCCCAGTGAAGCCGCATTACAAAACGCCAGAGAAATGCTGAAGGGAACCAGCTTAAAAACCGCCAAGCGATCCTGACCCGAATTATTTAATGCCAAATCCAAATTGTTCATTGATACTGATTCTTCTATTACTCCTCACTGTTACAGCAGTTGCCTGGCTGGCGCATTTGTTTTGGAAGGCGAAGCTGAATCCGCGTAAATCTTTTGGCCATTTGGTCCTGTATATTTTGCTGCACTTATTAACGGTTTTTATTCTGACTTTTTTGTTCACATTTGTGCTGCTCAAATTCCATGGGCGGCTGTTTCAATAAACCATTATTTTTGTCAAAAATCAGATCATTATGGCTTATAATCTCTTAAAGGGAAAGAAAGGAATCATTTTTGGAGCTTTGGATGAAAAATCTATTGCCTGGAAAACTGCTTTGAAATGTCATGAAGAAGGAGCAGAGCTGGTGCTCTCCAATGCCCCGGTCGCATTGCGTATGGGTGAAATAAACAAATTAGCATCAATCGTGAATGCACCCGTGATCGCTGCCGACGTTACGAATATGGAAGACCTGAAAAAACTGTTTGAAGATTCCCTCAGTCATTTTGGAGGCAGGTTTGATTTTATCCTGCACTCAATCGGCATGAGTCTGAATGTTCGTAAGGGAAAAAACTATACTGAAATTGATTATGGCTTTAATCAAAAATCCCTGGATATTTCCGCCATGTCGCTGCACCGGATATTGCGCACTTCCTGGGACCTGGATGCTTTGAATGAATGGGGCAGCGTTGTGGCCCTCTCCTATATTGCCGCGCAAAGGGTCTTCCCCGACTACAATGAAATGGCTGATGCCAAAGCATTGTTGGAAAGCGTGACACGCAGTTTTGGTTATCAGTACGCCCGGAAGAAAAAAGTGAGAGTGAATACCATTTCGCAGTCGCCTACACGCACTACGGCGGGTAGCGGCGTAAAGGGCTTTGACGGATTTATTAACTATGCCGAAAAAATGAGCCCGTTGGGAAATGCATCATCAGAAGATTGCGCCAATTATTGCGTGATGATGTTCAGCGATATGACCCGAATGGTAACCATGCAAAACCTATTCCACGATGGGGGCTTCTCCATGACAGGCGTAACGGAAGCCGTAATCAATGAAATGGCAAAATAATGGAGGAATCCTGAGCTGCCTGAAGAACCGCGCCGAACTTTTTCTGCTGTACTAAAACTGTTTCCATAGTAATGCAGGCCGGTTGACGTTTTAATCAGATATGAATGTTATCTATGTTCTGATTATTGTTGAGATAAAAAAGCCACCCATTGTATTCCGGGTGGTCCAGTTTCTCTCCAGATTGTTTATTGCTGTTCAGGTTAAATGGCCGTTATACAGCTATCCTGGATCAATATTCATCTTCATTAAAAAAGAAATCCTCCTGCGAAGGATAATCGGGCCAAATATCATCTATGCCTTCATAAATTTCACCTTCGTCTTCCAGCTCCTGGAGGTTTTCAATCACTTCAATCGGTGCGCCACTGCGGATTGCATAGTCGATCAATTCATCTTTTGTTGCGGGCCACGGAGCGTCTTCGAGATAGGATGCCAATTCAAGTGTCCAAAACATCTTATATCCTTTTAATTTTATTCGGATGGTTACTAATGCAAAAAGGTGGAAACTGAGAGTCAGTCAGGTCAGGTCCTACCTGGGCAATTTTCCGCAAAAGTAAAGGTTCATATGAAATTTCCAAATTCGGTTATCTAAATTGTGAAAATGAACGGTCCCCACCGGAATTTATTGTCTCCGGGTTTTGTTAAGTGCGGCCCTAATGATTAATTTTCCACCTTGGAAAGTTCATTTTAAACAGACAATGGTAATTTGATGCTGGTTGCACAGAACCTTACAAAATCATATGGGAACCTTCAGGTGCTTAAAGGGGTTGGCCTCACCGTCCACCGGGGAGAAATTGTCAGCATTGTAGGCTCCTCAGGCGCCGGTAAGAGCACTTTGCTTCATATTCTGGGTACCCTGGACAGCGCTGATGGCGGTGAAATCAATCTGCAGGAGCGGAGGATTGACCAATTGAAAGGGAAAAAACTGGCAAGTTATCGTAATATCCACATGGGCTTCGTGTTCCAATTCCATCATCTGCTGCCGGAATTCACAGCGCTGGAGAACGTGTGCATACCGGGATGGCTGGCCAATAGAAAGAAGAAAGAAGTGGAGGAAAAAGCGGTTGAATTGCTAAGTTTACTCGGACTCGGGGAAAGGCTCGAAAACAAGCCCAACGCCTTGTCAGGAGGCGAGCAGCAACGCGTAGCCGTAGCCCGTGCCCTCATCAATAAGCCCGATATCGTTTTTGCCGATGAACCCACGGGAAACCTGGATTCCCAAAATGCAAAGGAATTGCACGAATTATTTTTCAGGCTTCGCGAAACTTACCAGCAAACTTTCCTCATCGTGACCCATAATGAAGAACTCGCCCGTAAGAGCGACAGGGTGCTGCATATGAGGGACGGGAAAATGGTTGGGTGAGTGCCTGGGCAGCCTGGTCTTCAATCCATACTCATTCTCATTTAGGCCCCACATGTCAAATTCTTTGTGCAAGAACCGATCGGAGGGATCAAAAAGAGAATACCCTGCTATAAAAACGGAACATTCTTCCCCTTTTTATCCAACAACTATAACCGAATATTCAGAGCCTTCTGCTGCTGCAGCTGATGAAAAAAGAAAAGATCAGCCATAGCGGAATCCTATACCCTCGGCTTCCAGGGGATTTCCTGGACTATCAGGATATGGGCGCAATAGCGGGAAACTATGAACAAATAGTCGCTCAGGCGATTGAGGTATTTCAGGATGATGGGATCCACTTCCATGTTTTCCAATTCCAGGCGCACCGAACAACGCTCCGCCCTTCTGCAAACACAGCGGGCTATATGCAAAGTGGATACCACCGGATGGCCTCCCGGCAGAATGAAACTTTTCATGGGCGGGATGATTTCATTCATGCGGTCAATTTCCTTTTCCAGGAGGACTACATCATCCTCAATGAGGTCTGGTATACGCATCCTGGTTTCCTTTTGAGGGTCACAGGCCAATGCGGAACCAATGGTAAAAAGCCGGTCCTGAATTTCAAGGAGGATATCCCTGCTATGATCATCTTCCAATAAGTCCCTGCATAAACCGATATTTGAATTCAGTTCATCAACCGTTCCGTAAGCTTCAATTCTCAGGTGTGATTTGGGAACCTTTGTACCCCCAATCAGTGAAGTAGTTCCTTTGTCGCCCGTTTTTGTATAAATCTTCATTGCCATAAATAGTGTGTGTGGCGTTAATGACAAATCTGAACAATACTACAAATTTATCCGGCGATAGTTCGTGGAACTTCATCATACATGCAGATTCTCTGCACAAATTATCTACTGCCTTCAACGGGCTCTATCGGGTATTATGTTTGAGTTCCGTGATTTAATAACAATAAGGAATGTGGTGGCGTAAATTGAATCATTGAAGGAACCAATGGATCAGGAATACAGGGTGAAACTTCCAGGGCAAGATTGGAACCCGGTCGGGATTTCAGGGCCTGCAAATAGCAATTATTCGTTTATACTAAAGCGTTACCATGCGTGCACATGAGCCCCGGTCTGCTTCCTGTCGCTTTCTACGATTCCGTCCCTCAGTCTCACAATGCGTTTGGAGTAATTTGCAATTTCTTCTTCATGGGTTACGACTACGATCGTATTTCCAGCGTCCTGGATCTTACTGAAGATCTGCATGATTTCATAAGAGGTTTTGCTATCGAGGTTACCGGTAGGTTCGTCTGCGAGTATGATAGAAGGATTATTGATAAGCGCCCTGGCGATGGCCACACGCTGGCATTGCCCCCCGCTAAGTTCGTTGGGTCTGTGATGGCTTCTGTCAACCAGGTCCACCTGCTTTAATACTTCCATCGCCATTTCTATTCTTTGCTTTCGAGCAACGCCTGCATATACCAGGGGAAGTGCCACATTTTCCGCCGCACTCAGGCGTGGCAGTAGGTTGAATTGTTGGAATACAAATCCGATCTCTTTATTACGGATATCGGCCAGGTCGTTATCGGCCATTTCACTCACATTATGTCCGTTGAGAAAATATTGCCCTCCTGTGGGAGAATCCAGGCAACCCAGGATATTCATGAGGGTGCTCTTTCCTGATCCGGAAGGCCCCATTAATGCCACGTATTCATTTTTCATTATGTCCAGGGAAATGCCTTTCAATACTTTCAATTCCTGCTTTCCCATATAATAACTCTTCTGGATATTGTCCAGATGTATGATTGCCTGCATATGCTAGATTCTGTTTTTTTAATGTTAGCTGTTTACGGGAAGAACTGTAATTCCCTTCTTCTTCCATCCGGGTTTCACCTGCATCCCCTTTCCAGTTTCATCCTCCTGGTTCTCAAGTCCTGGTTATGACCTTGGGTACCATAAAAAACCTATCGCTTTTATCAGGCGCATTTAATAGCACTTCCTCCCTGCTGAGGGACCCTTTCACTTCATCCTCTCTCAAAACATTCAATTCCGGGCTCATATGCAACTGAGGCTCGATGCCGGTGGTATCAATCTCATTCAGTTTTTCAACAAAACTGATCATTTTCTGGAGGTCTTCTTTGATTGATTCTGTTTCTTCAGCATTAAATTCCAACCTTGACAGGTGCGCAATCTTTTCCACCAATTCATTGGTCACTATCATACCGGAATAGTTATCCGACAAATATAAGTTAAACTGCCACAAGATAAGGCGATTTGGGATGAAAGGGCGGCCTTGCTAATTGGGAAATTATGAGTAAGGCATTGAGCATTAGTATTGCCAGGATATCCAATGCACCATGAACCGGAAAGGTCTATGCCTGGTCATTGATGCCCGGCCATTATCCCCGTATCCATCAGGAAATACCCATCAACCCGGGTCTGCATTCTTCTTTTTCTTTCTGTTATTTTTATTACCATAGATCTTTTTGGCCTTGGTCACCAGCTCCAGGAATTCCTTATGCAGCGGGTTGGTTTCATCCATGGACGTTTTGGCGATGGCCAGGATATCATCCCAATTACTGCTTTTGAAGTAGGGTGATTCCCGCAAGAGTCCCCCGAACATACAAACAGCCGTAGTGAATTGTATATATTTCTCCGTGCTATCAAGCTCCTTGTAGTTGTAGAGACAACGGTGAATATAATTCCTGACCTGCTTGTCTCCCGGTTTCGTATAGTGGATATTGATGTTCCCAACCTCGTCCTTCACCCATTGGTTATCTGTCTCGTTTAAGTTGCGAACAGTTGGTACAATTTCAAATACAGCCATCAAAGAATGTCCGGAACCAATTTCACCCCCCTCGAGCACACTACTGGTGTCTTCGAGCGCAGTCCTTTTATTGTCGAATCCAATCAGCCGGTACTGGCTTACCAGTCGGGGATTGAATGATACATTCATGTACACATCGTCTGCCACTGCATAAAGCGTCTGGGTGAGTTCCTTCACCAATACCTTTTCACCTTCACGCTCGTCATCGAGGTAGGCGAAGTTTCCGTTCCCTTTTTTGGCGAGGATTTCAATTTTGGAATCTTTGTAATTACCCATTCCTACACCCAGGCAGGTGAGATAAATGCCTCCCTGTTTCATATGCAGGATCAGGTCTTCCAGTTCTTTTTCGCCAGTCTGACCCACATTAAAATCACCGTCCGTAGCAAGGATCACACGATTATTTCCTCCCTTGATAAATTTGCTTTGAGCCAGTCGATAGGCCTGTCGGATGCCGGCCTCACCTGGCGTGAAACCTCCCGCACTAAGGTCCTCGATAGCTTCCAGAATCTTCTCCTTTTGATTGCCGCTGGTAGGCTGGAGCATCACCCCCACGACCCCTCCATAAACCACGATGGAAACGGTATCAATGGGCCGAAGATTTTGAACTAATTTCCTGAAAGAAGCCTTCAGCAGCGTGAGCCGGTTGGGCATATCCATGGAGCCGGATACATCGATCAGGAAGACCAGGTTGCTGGGAGGAACCTTATCGAGATTGATTTTTTTGGAACAAACCTGGATAAAAAACAATTGGTTGTCGGTGTTCCATGGGCAGGAAGTGAGTTGGGAAATGACACTGAAAACACTATCGCCATCAGGAGGAATGTAATTGAAATTAAAATAATTGAGCATCTCTTCAATGCGAACCGCATCCTCAGGAACCATGCTGTTCATATTGATGAAGCGCCGGATATTGCTGTAAGAGGCACGGTCAACATTAAGCGCCAATCCCATCAGCGGATATTTGTCCGTTCTCATGAATTCATTCTCAATGATAGGATTATAGGTTTCATCGGCAACAACCAGCCTACGCTGACCCCACAACCGAAGATCCCTGGTAAAAGACAAGAGATGATTTTTTTGCAGACTGGCCGTAAAGGGAAGCATTTTCATGACCACCGTGAGATATTTTGTGGTCTTTGCCGACAATGAAACTTCCTGATATCCTTCGAGGGAAAAAGTGAGGCTGTCAGTTTCCAGGGAAGTGATGATGCCAAAAGCGCCGCCCACACCACTGGCGTACGGAAGATTGGTCGAGTGAAGGATGATTTTTACATTTTGGAGCGGGCTATTCTTTTCGTCCTTCACTTCACCTCTCAAATAATACTGAGCCGATAATGTACTACAAAGGCAAAGCCACCACATCAGTAAAGCGGCTTTTCTCATCAGACGTTGCATTTGGTATTTGAAAGTTAATTGGATTTCAATGAATTTGCAAACTTTCACTCCTAATCATCTGGTAAAAACCTATTCCACCATTTGATAAATTTCCCTAATATTCCTACCCAGTCCATCATAGTCCAGGCCATATCCAACCACGAATTTATCGGGAATAGTAAATCCTAAGTAGTCGATATGAACCGGGTATTGAACCGCTCCGGGCTTATGCAGGAGCGCACAGATCTTCAATGATGCAGGATGCTGGTGATGCAATTGAGGCAGGAACTCATTCATGGTCTTCCCTGTATCAATGATATCCTCCAATATGATAACGTGCCTCCCATACAAATCTGTATCCAGGCCTATGGATGTGATGACATACCCCGTGGATTTGGAGCCTTTATAGGAAGCGAGTTTAATGAAGCAGATCTCTGCAGGAATACTCAACTCTTTGAAGAGATCGGACGCAAACATGAAGGAGCCATTCAGGATCGCAATAAACAGAGGCTGTTTTCCTGCATAATCTCTTTCCAGGTCCCCGGCCAGCACTTTTATGGCGCCGTCGATTCGACCGGCCGAAATATAGGGCTCAAAACTCTTTTCATGCACTTTAATGACAGGCATGCGCTAATTTTTGTAAATGATCAATTCCTGCCCTATTCTAATGTCCTCGGATACCAAATTATTCCATTCCCTGATCTGGTCCGTCTTCACTTCATATTTTTTTGAGATGCTGAACAGTGTCTCCCTGCTTTGAACAATATGTCTTACCATATTAGTCCTTGACTCTACCAAATCGCGTTTAGGGCTCTCCGTTGCAGCAATATTGGCTCCGTTCAGCCTATCGTTTGGAATAGCCAGAGCGGGTCTTTGGGCCGCATAGTCCCGCAAAAACAATTTTTCACCCGCTGCCGGGCGCTGACCCGGTTGAAGCTGATTATAAGCCAATAGGGTTTCCATCCGAATACCTTCCAGCTGCGCTACTTCATAGACGGTTTCAGATTTCTGCATGATATGAAATTCATGAGCTCCCTGCTTTCTTTTTCGCTGCAAATAGACCAACTGGTCGTTGATCAAAATATCGTCTCCATCACTAAGGTCATTGAAATCGAGTATATGCCTGTATTTAATACTGTATTTTTCAGCGAGGGCGAGCAGGGAGCTTCCGGCCGGGGCATAGACCACATTTGTTTCGTTGATCCTGAATATGCCTTCCGGGTAGTCTGGTGGAGCCTGTTGCACGGCTTCTTCTGTATCGGTTTCTTCTTCGATGGCGGTAGATTCAGGGTGAATATAGATGGTTGGTATGCTGGAGAATCCATTTTCCTCATCCTTTTTATCGGAGGCTGCATACGAAGGGCTGTCCGACCATTTCTTCTTGCCCAGGGCAATGAGGGTAAGGGTCTGCAGATTGTAATCTTCAATATATTGTATGAGTTGCCTGGTGTAGCTGGGGTTGGTGGCATAGCCAGCTTTTTTCAATCCCTCTGCCCAGGCCCTGTAATCTTCGGGATCGATCTTGAAAAGGAAGGCATAGCGGGCGCTTGATCTCAAAAAATCTGAATGATCCCTGTAAGAGTCAGCCGCCGAGGCATAGGCCCTGAAACATTCTCCGCGGGCATCATCATCATGGTACACTTTGTCTCCATCCCAATTGGTCTTGCATTTAATGCCAAAGTGATTGTTGGACCTTCTTACCAGGTCGCTGGTACCGGCTTCCGTTTCCAGGATTCCCTGCGCGAGTTTTATAGAAGCAGGTACGCCTGTACGTTGCATTTCCTCCACAGCCAATTCCTTATACGTATTGATGTATTGCAAAACATTGGAAGGCTGTGCAACATTCTTAGTGCTATACAGCAGGACCGTCAATAAGACTAACATCCGGGTTTTTCTTTCCATCCAATATCGGTTTCTATTTTTTTCGGATCAATGATAAGCCATCCCGCACAGTCAGCATCACTGTTTCCACACGCAGGTCGGCCGCCACATGTTCGTTAAATGCCTGAATAGCTCTCGCATTTTTTCCCTCCGGCTTCTGCTGCAGCACTTCTCCATGAAACAACACATTATCTGCCAGGATCATCCCTCCCGTTTTCAGGCGGGACAATGCCAACTCATAGTAATTGACATAATTGATCTTATCGGCATCAATGAATACCAGGTCCCATTCGTCGGGCAATGCCGGTATTATCTGTAATGCTTCCCCAACATGCAGAATGATCTTTTCCTTCAACGGGCTCTTTTCAAAAAAAGATCTTGCTTTCGCGGCGTCCTCTTCCCTGATTTCCAGGGTATGAAGCCTTCCGTCAGGGGCAAGTCCCCGGGCCAGGCATAAAGCACTATATCCCATAAACGTGCCTATTTCCAAAATTAGCCGTGGATGCAGGATAGTACTGATTGCTTCCAGCAATTTGCCTTGCAGGTGGCCGCTGAGCATTTGAGCCTGCGGGTGAAATCGAATAGTGTAATCCGCTATTTCATGGAGCAGCTCATCTTCCGCCGTTGTGTATTTTTCAGCATAAGCCTGCGCCAATGGATTTACTATTTCCAAGTTTACCTGTTTTGGCAAAGTTAATTTGAAAATCGCAAGCTTTAGCGTTAATGCCTTTAATAGATCAGTCTAGAAATTTGGAGCCAATTGCCTGGTACGGTAGTATTCAAGCATGTGATTCACCACTTCATCGGCAGTGTCTGCGATTTCAAATAAGGCAAGGTCTTCCGGATGAATATTTCCTTCTAACATCATTGCTTCTTCCATCCAGGTCATTAGGCCCTGCCAGTACGACCTCCCTACCAACACCATCGGCATTTGCTTAAATTTCTCAGTCTGGATCAGCGTAGCCACTTCAAAAAATTCATCCATGGTGCCAAAACCTCCGGGCAACATCACGAATCCCTGGCTGTATTTTGTAAACATCACTTTCCGTACGAAGAAATAATCAAAATTCAGCAATTTGTCTTTATCAATAAATTCATTGGGCCTTTGTTCGAATGGCAGGTCAATATTGAGGCCTACACTCTTGCAATTCGCCAGGGCCGCTCCCTTGTTGGCGGCTTCCATGATTCCCGGCCCTCCACCGGTAATAATTCCGAATCCCTCTTCCGCCAGTCTTCTCGCAATCTCAATGGTGAGGTCGTAATAATGAGTATCCGGTTTTGTTCTTGCTGATCCAAAGACAGAGATACAGGGGCCTATTTTTGCCAAAGCTTCAAAACCATCTACAAATTCCGCCATGATTTTAAAGATCTGCCAACTGCTATGCGCCATGCTTTCTTTCCAGCGTCTTTCCTTCAGCGCCTTGATCGTCGCATTCATAGTTCCAGAGTTTTAGGTTATGCAAATTCTGCAATCTCTCATTGCAGTTTTCTATCTGTGTACTCAGACAATAAAGCCACCGCCCTGGCAGTGGCCCTGTGCCTATATCATATATAGAACGATGATTTTCCGGGTTTAGTTTGCTGCCGGTCTTCTTTTTGAAACCATTAACAGCCCCAGAAAAGTGAGGATTCCATTCAGAAGGAGGAGTTCAATTCCTATCTGGAACCCTCCCAGCCATTGCATTGAATGCTGACTGATAAAATAGCAGGCCACTGGTGCCGCCAGGCAAATTACGGTAACAATATAGGATTCCGGAAGGCTGCGCCTGGTGAAAATACCAAAGGAGAAGAGACCCAACAAAGGACCATAGGTATAGCCGGCAAAGTCCAGGATCTTATCGATGATGGAACGGCTGCCAATCCATTTGAAAATAAGTATGAAAATCAGGAAGACAAGGGTGAATATAAAGTGCACGGTCAGCCGCGTTCGCTTTTTTTGTTTCTCCGAAAGGCCTTGCTTTGTCTTCAGTCCCAGTATGTCAATGCAAAATGAAGACGTGAGGGCCGTCAGAGCCCCATCGGCGCTGGGAAATAATGCAGAAATAAGGCCAATGATGAAAATGATGGATACTGCCTGTGGCAGATAATTCAGGGCAACCGTTGGAAACAGGCTGTCTCCAATTACATTTTTTCCCTCCGCCAACAATTGCCATTTTGAAACTCCTCCTGTATCGGTAGCCATTTGATATTGTGACCCATTTTTCAATGCGTATAAGTACAGGAGGCCTCCCAAAAACAAGAAAAGGAAATTGACGATCACGATGATGGTACTGAACGTGATCATGTTCTTCTGGGAATCTTTCAGGTTCTTTACACTGATGTTCTTTTGCATCATTTCCTGGTCAAGACCGGTCATGGCCACCGTGATGAACATGCCTCCCACAATCTGCTTGATGAAATAATTCTTACTGTTGACATCCGTATTGAAAATGTCTGTATAGCCCTTCTCTTTCAGTACCTGCATCGCCGACCCAAAAGACAGTTCCAGATGAGTCATGATATACCCAATACACACCAGCAATCCCAAAAGCATGAAAGTGGTTTGTAACGTATCAGTATAAACGATCGTTTTCACGCCTCCCTCGAATGTGTAAAGGAGGATCATTAGAAGGATGACGGAGGCGGTCAACAGGAAAGGAATTCCCAGGTCTTTGAGAATAAATTCCTGCAATACAAATATAACCAGGTAGAGCCTGGCGGTAGCCCCCACCGTTCTTGATATAATGAAAAACAAAGCGCCTGTCTTGTATGAAATGACACCAAATCTCTCCCGCAAAAAATGATAGATTGAAGTCAGGTTCATCCGGTAATACAGGGGAAGCAATATATAGGCGATCACAAAATACCCGATAAAATAGCCGATCACCACCTGGAAATAGGAAAATGCCTTGTGAGGTGAATTCATGGCATTGCCGGCAAAATCACCCACGGTTCCGGGTACGGAGACAAAAGTTACACCCGACAAAGAGGTCCCGATCATACCAAAGGCTACCAGCATCCAGTTGGACCTTCTATTACCAATGAAGAAGGATTCATTGTTGGAATTGCGCGAGGTATAATAAGCCACTACCAGCAGCATCACAAAATACCCGATCACAAAAGAAAAAAGAAGCCATGGAGACATGATGGTACCAAATTTGAGACTGAAGATAAAGATTTCCCGATTGTATGGGTTTCATCTGCACTATACATGCCCGTAGTGAAGACTCAGATGCAGTCCAAACAGGAAAACAATCGCAGCAGGTAACATGTCGCGGCAATTGTGGATCATTCTTATTAGAACGTCCCTACCCAAATACTTATTTCCCGCTGCCTGAATTCTGTTTTCTCAATGGGTTTGCCAATTTTCCGGTTCGTATTAAATAGTTCTAATTCTTTACCTGCTGGCAATTAATTATTATTGCATCATAAACCTCTTCTATGCAGACCCGATCCGTCGCTGTTTTTTGTGGTTCCCGGAAAGGTGCCAGGCAGGCTTATGTGAACGATGCAGCTGAATTGGGAATGCTTCTGGCCGCACTGGACCTCAACCTTATCTATGGAGGCGGCAGAGTGGGCATGATGGGAGTTCTGGCCGATTCCATGCTGCAACACGGAGGAAAAATCACCGGTGTAATACCCAGGATACTGGTGGAATGGGAACAGCAACATGCCGGTCTCACGGAGTTGATCATTACCGAAAACATGCACCAGCGTAAAAAAACTATGTATGAATTGTGCGATGCGGCGGCAGTACTGCCGGGAGGATTTGGCTCACTCGATGAAATGTTTGAAATGCTCACCTGGAACCAATTGAACATTCACAATAAGAAAATTTTCCTGCTCAATACCCAGGGATATTACAATTACCTTATCGCTCATATCAGGCACGCCGCGGCCGAGGGATTTCTACACGATGAATTCGAAAGCCGGGTTCATTTTTGTTCTTCCACCGCGGAACTCATCAACTGTCTTCCTTAGAAATTGTAGCCTATTGTAAAAAAGACTTTGCTGCCATAAGGTGATCGTGGATCCTGAACCAGGTCGTACTGCAACATGGCCACCATCGCACCCCTGCCAGCCGGCAATACACCACCAGCGCCAGCCAGAACAGAGGGCACAAATTTGCCGGAGAATCTTTGATAGGTGCCATCTGCGAATTTTCGCTTACCCCAATTATAATTGAGTTCCGGCTGCATTTGCAATAAAAGGAATTGTATGGGATAAACCCGGGCAAAGACATTGAAGCCGGTATTCCCAAAATTATCCCTGTAGGCTTCGGTATTGCTTGGGAAATATCTTGTTTTGAAACTGCTATAAATAAAATTAACTCCGGCTCCCGCAGCAAAATATTTGTTAAAATGATACCCCACCTGTGGGGAAACATTCACCAGCGTATAGTCGCCGAAACTCAGTCCAAAATTTCCTCCAAAAAAAAGTTTGGAAGGATCGAATCCCTTTTTTTCCACGGGCTTTTCTTCCTGCGCCTGTAAATGGCTAAAACAAACCGCGCCAAGCAACAGGATCATTGCGAAACATTTCTTCATGTGTCAAATATTTTACCGGCATTCAGAATATTGTTGGGATCGAATACTTTCTTGATCCCCCTCATAATTTCCAATTGATTGTTATCAAAAACGATATCCATGTATTCCTTTTGAACCAGCCCAATCCCATGTTCTCCTGAAATTGTTCCTCCGAGACTATAAACCAGTTCAAATAAGGCCCTCAGGCATTTCACCATCGCAGGATCTTCCAGGCTATTCAACGTTCCTTCCTTCCTGATTCGTATGTGCAGATTGCCATCTCCCGCATGCCCGTAGCAAACCGCATGAAAATCATATTCACGTCCCAGTTTCTTCACTCCCCTGATTAGTGTGGGTAATTCTGCCCTAGGCACAACTGTGTCTTCTTCTATCGTATAGCCCTTCAATTTTACGGCTTCAGCTACCCTCCTTCTCAGCTTCCATAATTCCGCTTTCTGCCGCGCATCATCCGCAAAATAAACTTCTCCACAATCGTATGCTGTTAAGAGTTCGCTAATAGATTCCATTTCATTCATCAGGGTCTCAGGGTGATTTCCATCCACTTCTATAATCAAATGTGCTTCTGTATCATCGGCAATTGGTACGGGCGAACTGCCCAACATTTCACTCACGATCTTCAAGGCATCTATTTCCACCAGTTCCAGTGCGCTGGGTGTAAAACCCGCCCTGAAAATGGCACTCACGGCTTCGCCTGCCCTTTCCAGGGAACGGAATGGAACTAGCATCAGCAGGTCATATTTGGGCAATGGGATAAGTTTCAATACAATCCTGGTGACAATTCCCAGTGTGCCTTCACTCCCAACCACCAGTTGAGTGAGATTGTATCCGGTAGAATTTTTCAAAACGTTCGCGCCTGTCCAGATGATTTCTCCATTTGGCAGCACCATTTGCAGGTTAATAACATAATCCCGAACAACGCCATATTTTACAGCCTTGGGCCCACCGCTGTTTTCCGCAATATTTCCTCCAATGAAACAGGAACCCCGACTGCTGGGATCGGGAGGATAGAATAATCCTTTGGCTTTTATGGCATCCTGCAAGACTTCAGTGATTACCCCCGGCTCGGTGATCGCCTGCAGATTTCGCTCGTCAATATTTATGATGGAATTGAGTCGCTCTGTGGAAATAACCACTCCGCCCAACTGTGGCAGGGCTCCTCCGCTCAGTCCCGTACCCGCGCCACGTGGGGTAACGGGAATAAGGTGCCTGTTGCAGACCTTCAATATCTCGCTGATTTCATTTGCATTCCCCGGTCTCAAAACAAGGTCCGGCAAATAATGCAGCATTTCTGTTTCATCCCGCGAATAGTTTTCCAGAGTTTCATTGTCGGCAATTACGTTTTCATCTCCAACTATTTTCCTGAATTGGCCAACATTTTCCTGGCTGATCTTTCCCTTTTTCGGATCCATATTTTCATGTTTCAACAATGGATGTAAAAATCGTAAATGCGGTCCATTTGAAGAAATCCTAATATTCCCCTCTCTTTTTGCAGGAAAAATCCGGTGACCAGGAGAATGGAATCCTCCGGATCTCAAACCGGTTGGGGCCATTGTCCATCCGGCCTGGAAGATCAGGGCGGATTCTGATAGATTTTCTAAAAAAAATAAATACCGATGCAACATTTTACGAATATCCTCGTACTTTTATACGAAGACAGTCGTATTAAATCATTCAAAGCAAAAACAGCCACTATGACACAAGGAAAATCAATGCAAAGAGCCATAGTATGGGGAGCACTGGCGGCCTGCCTGGGCATAAGCACCCTGGCCTGGGCTTTTCATGAAAAAGGGCCATATCATTCGGGGAATCCGATTCCGGGAACGCCTACACCCATTCCGGTAAATGATACCACACCCGCGGAAAAAAAGATCCATCAAAAAGTCGAATCAGAGGTGATTGACAGATCCATGGAAGAAATTAACCGTGCCCTGAAAGGCCTGGATATTGAATTGAAAAAAGTGGATTTGACCGATTTGCGCCTGGAAATGGAAAAAGCGATGAAGGGGATTGACATGAAAGATGTGCGTATTGAAGTAGAGACTGCCTTGAAAAATGTGGAATGGAATAAGATACAGGATGAGGTGAATAGGGCGATGAAGGATGTAAAAATAAATGTTGATCTGGACCTTGCGCAAAAAAGTCTTGACGCCAGTAGAGAAGCATTGAATGAAAATTGGCGTAAGGCCTGGAAAGAAGGGTTGAAAAATGCCGGAGTCGAAATGCACCGGTTAAAGAATTTCCTTTCGGATCTGGAAAAAGACGGTTTGATAAAGAAGGGAGAACCCTATACCATTGAGATCAAAAATGGAGAACTATTCATCAATGGCAAAGAACAACCCAAGAATATCACAGACAAATACCGGAATTCAGAAGAGTATAAGAGCTATTTCGAAAAAGACGGAAATTTCAAAATAAAATCAGACGGGAAAGATGAAAAAGAAGGTGATGACGATCTGATTTGAGAGTCAAGACAAGATCCGGGGCCCTGATTTGCGACCCTTCCAAATTATG
Source organism: Agriterribacter sp. (assembly GCA_041484195.1). Classification (GTDB taxonomy): domain Bacteria; phylum Bacteroidota; class Bacteroidia; order Chitinophagales; family Chitinophagaceae; genus PSRI01. Next base: position 70,426 of record JBGPHC010000011.1, read on the forward strand.
CCATGTTGCCGATCGGTTTTCGTCTCCGGGGTTAATAAAGAGTTGTTGTCAGCACAGGTTTTTCATTCACAATTTGGAATGAACCCTGTGCTATTTTTTTTGTTAAATTTCGCAGAACGCAGGTTCCATTTGCAATAATATCCGGCTTAAGAAGTTTTTGCATGAATGCGGTGAGAGGTGAAACTTAAACTGAAAAGATCGTCCAGGGGAGTGCTCACAAATATTATCAGATATGATCATCAGCAAGACAAGATTTTTCCTGCTGCTAATGGGGTTGGTGATCACCCCGTTTCTTGCGTACAAATTGATATGGCTCTTAAGGTCGGAAAAGGCAATTGGTACGATGTGCTTTGTTGGAAAGAGTTACAGTGGCCAAATAGCGCATGTTTTCTCGGTCATTAATTTTATGAGGGGCAAGGATACCATTTGGTTTCACAGCAATGACAATATCCTGTTCCGCCGTGGAGAAATAGTTCCGGTAAGATATCAAAGACAGGACCCCGACGATGCGAGAGTGGACATATTCGTTTCCATCTGGGGCGACACCCTGGGCTATGGCGGTGTGTTGCTATTGATAGTCATGATCATGTTCCTCCATCCGGAAGTGGTTCCCCGCGGTTCAAAACTCCTGCTGATTACCAAAAAACCATTTATCAAACTGCTTTGATTCCACTTCATCCCGGTCTGATTCTAAATGCGGGACAACTTATCCTGCTCTTTTCTCTCCCATGGCTGCCTTTCAACTACCAGTTAAAAAAACTCTTCGCGTTATGGTAGCAGATATCACCGACAATTTTACCTATCCATGGGATATCCGCAGGCAATTCTCCTCTTTCTATTTCCTCTCCAAAAATATTACAGAGCAGGCGCCTGAAATATTCATGTCTGGGAAAGGACAGAAAGCTCCTGCTGTCGGTTAGCATGCCCACGAATCGACTCAGCAAACCAATATGGCTGAGTGCATTGATCTGGCGGGTCATCCCGTCTTTCTGATCCTGGAACCACCAGGCCGAGCCATACTGAATCTTCCCGGCGATGGATCCGTCATTGAAATTTCCGGTCATGCTGGCCATTATTTCGTTGTCTGCCGGGTTCAGATTATAGAGAATGGTTTTGGTCAATTGTTTATTGCTGTCCAACCTATCCAGGAACCTGGCGAGAGGCACAGCTTGCTGAAAGTCTCCAATGGAATCCCAGCCTGTGTCCGCGCCCAGCTTAGCGGTCTGGCGGCTGTTATTGTTTCGAAGCGCGCCTAAATGGAATTGTTGCACCCATCCCTTCTCCCAGTCCCAGATACCGAATTGTAAGAGCAGGGCCGATTGAAATTTTGCCACCGCTTCCGGTGATGCTTCATGACCGGTTCGTATAGCCGAAAATATGGATTCGATCTCATATTCTGTATAATCTTCCAAATTCATCTGCGCCACTCCATGATCGGACACATTGCAACCCATTGAAGCAAAATAATCGTGACGCGACCTCAGGGCCTTCAGAAAATCGTAATAAGAGCCCACGGAAATATTACTGGCAGATTCAAGTTTGTCCACATAATCATTGAACCGGGCGGCATTACTGACGTTGGTAGCCCTGTCTGGCCGGAACGTGGGTAGCACTCTTATCTCAAAATCATCGCGTTGAATCCTGGCATGGTATTCCAGGTCAGAGATGGGATCATCGGTGGTGCAAATCACTTCCACATTCATCTTCCGGAGCAGGTTTCGGACGGAATAATCAGGATCTTGCAGGAGCGCGCTTGTCGATTCAAATATTTTTTTAGCTGAATGGAGGTCCAGCAGATCATGAATCCCGAAATAGCGCTGCAGTTCGAGGTGGGTCCAATGATAGAGCGGATTGCGCATGGTATAGGGAACTGTCGCCGCCCATTGTTCAAACTTCCTGAAGTCTGACTGATTTCCTGTGCAGAAACTCTCATCAACACCATTAGTTCTCATGGCCCTCCACTTATAATGATCCCCGTTCAGCCAGGCCTGTGTGATATTCTCAAAACATAAATCGGTGGCAATTTGGTCAGGAGACAGGTGACAATGAAAATCTATAATGGGTATCTCCTTTGCATATTCGTGATAAAGCCTTTGCCCCGCTTTGTTATGTAAAAGGAAATCCTCGTCCAGGAATTTTTTCATATTAATGCTTCATTTCTTTAAGGGTTCAGATGTTGACGTTGAAATCGATTCAGCCACGCCTTTCTCTATCATCAGTTCCAGTTCTTGTTTCACCAATTTAGAGAAGCCCCGAAGCACGGAAAGGTCATGCCCCCAGAGTTCAGTTTCCCTGAGCACTTGATCCACCAGCCCGGATGGAGCCGATTGCCGCCAGATTTTGGAAAACCAGGCAGCCTTATCATCATGCAGCGCATAATATTTCCCATTCCGCAATCCGAAATATTTTCCATTTTCTTCTTTTTCGACCCGCATGAACAGGAGGTAAGCGGCGAATCCTTTTGCGAATAATGGGGGAGCCCCGTGGTAGAGATCATAATATTTCAGTAAGATTGGAATATCTCTCAATTTCATCTTTGAAGAATATTGCAGGCTAATGCTGAGCCATTGGTGATGGAGATGCGGATTTCGAAAACGATCCAGCACTTTCCTGCCAAAATCGAGTGCTTCATTTCCTGGTACCTGGTATGGAACGGCCCTCGCGATCTCCCGCAGCATGATGTCTTCTATGAATTGATACATGAATTTATCATTCATGGCCTGCACTACGGTGTCGAAACCACTCAGGTAAGCCGCAGCGCAGCAGATGGTATGCACGCCGTTGAGCAATCGCAATTTCAATTCGCGGAAAATGGTGATGTCAGGAGCCACAATTACGGCTTTATCCACGGCCGCAAAACTCAGTTTATCCACTACCTTTTTATCTCCTTCAATCGCCCAGAGCCTGTATGATTCGGCAATGATCATCAATTCATCCGTATAGCCCAATTCATTTTCAATGATGAGTTTCTCTGCTTCACCCGGCCTGCCAGGAACAATGCGGTCAACCAGTGAATCGCAAAACTGATTGCAGGTTTCAAGCCATTTTTGGAAATGGTCACCTAATTCATTGCGACTGCATAATTCCAATATGATCGCTTTCAATTGCCTGCCATTATTGGTGATGAGCTCTGTAGGCACCACGACCGTTCCGGATTCGATGCTGCCATTAAAAGCCTTGTATCGCTCGAACAGAAAAGCAATCAATTTTCCCGGGAATGAAGACGGGGGTTGGTCCCCGATATGGTCATCGGTCAGTTGAATGCCCACTTCTGTGGTATTGGAAATGATCAGGTTTATATCCGGGTTATGTGCGCATTGCAAAATATCCTTCCATTGAGTAGTGGCCTGGAGCACCCGGCTAACGGAGGCATTGATAATATTTTCTTCTATTAATTGACCGCCTTCCATCCCCCGGACACAGAGCGTGTATAGTCCATCCTGACGCGTGAATGCAGCCACATCTCCACTATCCGTGGATTTCACCATTACGATTCTTCCATTGAAAAGACCTTGCTTATTAGCCTGGTCTATGAAATAATCCGGAAGGCCACGCAGCAGGCTTCCTGTTCCAAATTGCAGTACCCTTTCAGGCAATTTCAAAATCTCCTCATTAGGTATTTCAATTTTCCCCGGTCTAATGTATTGCAGATTAGTTTTGGAAAGAATCATGGCATGTGCGGCCTGTATTTAAGTAGAGGCCTCAAAAATTAAAACAAAAAATGGAATTCAGGTTCGTTTCCGCTATCAATCCAAAAATATTTCGGATCAGAACCTTGGGATTGGGCATTGCGTTTGGCGAAGACTACCATTATTCACATTGTAGAATCCTTCGTGGATCAATGCGAATTCAGAAGCGCCCTGCGCATTATTGTAGTTCTTGAGTGAAGAAGTAGTTGCATCAAAAGAGAATGTGATCATGAGAGATTTCCATTGGTAGCCGATCATTGGTATGATAGCATCACCGCCACGGTAGTATAATCCTCCGATCACCTGTTGTTCCCCGTCACCAGACAGGTTATAGTTGGCATGCATGCCAATTGTAAGTTCCGTGGACTTGGCCTGCGTAGTGAAATAAGCACCGGGACTGATGATTACCTGATCATTCAATTTCAAAACAGCGTCGGCGAAGACTATATATCTCCTGGGAATTTTATTGTCATAACCAGGCACATCATTGAAGAAGCTTTCCTTCGGCGCATTGATGTGTTGAACGGAGGCGCCGCCGTGGATATAAATATTATCTGTTGGGAACCAGGCATAGTTGAGGCCTACCTGAACATCCAGGTAATTGATGCTGGTAGCCGCAAAGTTCTCACCACTGGGAGCACCTACGTCGAAAAATTTACCATTCCATTGATTGTCGTACGTGAATTTGGTTACATCCACGCGTTTATTCGCCCAGCCAAGATTGAATCCCGCCGACAGCAAGCCGGTGGATCCCAACATCTGGTGATAGGCCGCAGATCCATAGATCTTGGTTGAAGTGAGATTTCCGCTGCCGGCAACATCACGCAAAATCACTCCCCCTAAGCCTACCCATCCCGATTCGAATCGGTCTCTGAAAACCTGCGCATCACCAAAAACGCTCATCGTCTTGAATGGAACCGGTATATCGGTCCACTGTTGCCTGTAGTTGGCACCCACCCGGTAGTCGTGATCGGGCAGGAACCCGGTGTTGGCCGGATTGGTGGTTAATGGTGAATTGAAGAATTGAGAAAAATGGAGATCCTGCGCAATCGTGGAACTGTCATGAATCATTGAAAAAATAAAGCACAAAACCACCAGACATGGGCTCCGCCATCTGCTGGAATAGTTGGCAGTCTTCAATGACAACAACTTGCCCAAACACTCAGGAAACAGAGCAGGCCCCGTGTCTTTCGTGGCGGCACCCTGGCTTGCCGGTATGTGAACAATTTTTTTCATAGTATCCATCATTCCTCCAATCAAAACATTTTCATAAAAACTACGGTCACTTTATCTCAATAACGTAATGTCTCCCTTTTTAGTTGTTCTTGTCCCATCCGTAAACTCCACTTCTAAAGTATAAGCATAAGCATCCAAGGGCTGCAAGACTCCTTTGTATTTACCATCCCATCCCTGGTTACGATCGGTTGTTTGAAAAACCATTTGTCCCCACCTGTTATAGATCCGGAAAATCATTTTACCAATCGCATAGCCCCTCACTTTAATCTCGTCATTTACTCCGTCACCATTGGGGCTGAATGCATTGGGTACTGCAATCAGGGGCGTCACAATGGCCTGCACTGCTGTGCAAACGGTATCGGTGCAGTCGAATTGATTATAGGCTACGAGGCAGACATTGAAGGTTCCGGTGGCATTATATTGGTGCACCGGGTTTACCTGGGTGGAGCTGTCTCCGTCTCCAAACGACCACTTATAGCGCACCGCGTTTGTGGAAGTATTGGTAAAATTTGTGGGTGTATTCTCCAATGAGGGTATGGGACTGAAACTGAATCCTGCCGTAGGCCGTGGATGCACGTTGACGGTGAATGTTGTGGTATCACTGAGGTTGCAGGTAGACGGATCATCGGCAATCAGGGTAACCAGGTAGCTGCCCACGGTATTGTATAAGTGTGTGGGAGCGAAATCGGTAGAGGTGGCACCGTCGCCGAAATCCCAACGGAAAGTTTGGCCTGCCACTGTAGTATTGTCAAAAGTCGCCAGATGCGGAACGCAACCATCGGGGTTTGTGGTAAATTGAGCGATCACGTTCGGCGCCAGCCTGATGGTTTTTGAAACTGAATCAGGCGCATTGCAATAACTTGTGTCTGTCAGGATCAGACTCACTATATAGGTTCCCGGAGCCGCATAGGAATGGTTGACAGGCAGGCTGCCCGTTACCACATTGGGCGTATTATCGCCAAAATTCCAGGTAAAGGAATTCAGACCGAAAGGCTTGCCTGGCGGGAATCCTGAGATATTGTTGAATTGATAGGTCAGGCTTTGGCAGGGAGGCAGTTTTACGGAATTGAAATCCAGGACCGCCCGGTCATCCCGAGCCCTGATGGTGACGTAGGAAGTATCCCTTACGATACATTTACTCGAATCAATGGCGATCAGCATCACATGATACACGCCGGTAGCATTGTAAACATGACTCGTATCGGAGCTCGTAGTAGTCACTACCGGTGAGCCATCACCGAAATGCCATTCGTACTTTGCGGCTTTTTTCAGCGTGTCCGAAAAATCCACTTTTAATGGAACGCAACCACTGGTATCATGTGGAACCCCGTTTATTGAAGCGAGGACACCGGCCTTCACACCGCTAAAATCCATTTCTATTTTTACGGCCGCCAGGTTACAACTGTTAGGGTTACCCGAAGTTGGGCGCCATGCCCCTGGCGTTGTTGGGAAGGTGGCCGGAAAAGACGTAGCAAGGCAGTTGGCGCAGATGGCCTGGTAAATGATTCCATTAGCGTCAAAGCGGCTGGTGCCTCCGTCCACGTGGTCTCCAAATCCTCCCTGCTGTCCGAAAAATGCACCGAACAAGACACTGGTCGCATTTTTCTCCATCACAAAAAAGTAGAAATCCCTCCCATCCGTTGTGCAGCCATTCGGATATATGTTACAGTTTTGAGTGGGCATTCCAAATGTACCCGAAGTGCCGAATGGATCGGTCGTACCCGGCTCGAGCGCTCCACCCCATCCCGAAACATATACGTTTTCACACCTGTCAACCAGGAAGGCGACCGGCGAAATATTCGGCGAGAACGAGCCCGAACCAAATACAGTAGAATATACATAATCCGACAAGTCGGGCTTCAATTTGACGATAAACTGCTTGGAATTGGGAAGAAATGCATTGGCATTAATTACTGGCCAGTTCCCGGTGGTGATGCCCATGGCATAGGGAAATCCACTATAGTCAAACTTCAATCCATACACTGCATCAATGCCTCCCGTTCCCAGGAAAGTAGTCTTTATCAAAGTGCTTCCGTCATTACTTATAATGCTCACAAAGCCATCGCAGACTCCACCTTTGAATGTGGGCTCTTTCACACCGGTCTTATCGCCCGGAAAATCATTGCTGATCGTGGCCCCTCCCACATAAATATTGTTGTTAACAGGATCCAGCGCCATCACGAATGCACCGTCTTCTTTAGTACCACCGAGAAAACTGCTGAATAGCACACTGTTAACATTAGGTGATAGTTTCAAAACCACACCGTCCTGGAAGCCCCCGCCAAATGTTCCCTGAAATGCATTGGAAGTTGGAAAATTTGAGGACTGCGTGCAGGATGCTATGTAAATATTATTGGCTGCATCCAGGATCACTTCACTCCTGGAATCGTCGCCATAAAAATTATTTATACGATCGGGACCTGTCCTCCTTGTGCTGATATTGATCGCATCATCTTTATCACCGCCGATTCTCATGGAACCTATCAGTGCAGTGCCCGAATCATTTAATTTGGTAACGCCAAGGTCCCAACCACCACCCTTTCCCACAAGATTACCGGCAGGAAGCAACGGGTAATCTGAGGAAGAAGTCCTCCCGATCACCACCAATTGTCCCTGTGGGTCCACGAACATACTGTGAGGATGGTCGTTACCGCTGCCGCCGAGATAAGTGGCATATACCCTGGCCCTGCCTGTGGAACTGAATTTCATGATGCCAATATCAACCGGCTCGTTAGAAGTTCCTCCCTGGTAGGAAGTCTGGAACGCTCCTACTGAAACCGGGAATCCGTTTCCAAACACAATCCCGCCTGAATAAAGGGTGCCGTCAGGTCCATAAGTGGCTGTATAGCCCCATTGGTCAACCAGGCTGCCTGTAAAAGTGGAAAATTTTAAAGCGGGATCTATCACAAGAATTTCAGAAGGCGAATAACCTTTCACTTTGAATTTTATGATATTGCCGGAGCTCAATACGTATTTGCAATCCACTTCCTCCCTGCCGCTATTCCTGGCATGGTAAGAATAAGGCTTTAATTCATTCACATCGCCTACTGAAGTGCGTATGTTGAGCTGCTTGTTCTTTATCTCAAGTTTGTCGGCACCTTCATATTTCATTGCAATCCTGCTGAGGTCGGCGCCCGGGTACACAACAATATCATATTTCAACTGCCCTGCCTGCGCATAGTATCTTACGTCCACGTTCGGATAGACATTCTTATAGGTGATAACCTGGTAGATCTTGCAACCGGAGGCCCATTTGGAGGGATCATTTCCTATGAAATAATTCTCATAGGAATCTATGGCTTTCTCACGAATTACCTGGGGGTCCGGGTTGCCGCCCACAAAACTCATCGTGTAGGCATGAGAGTGTAATAGGATGGGTTTATCCTGCGGGAGTTCGTTCGTTGATTTCTTTAGATTATCTCTGTCCGTTGCTGCGGATTTTGTGATTGGAGTCTTCCCCCCATCCTCATCTAAACCCCCATGGAGCCTCGCTGCCAGCTTCTTCATGTCATTAGGACTATGCAATAAGACAGTGTATCCATTGCGCTGCAGGAAGAATGCGCCGGCATTGATATCCCCTTTGAATTGAACCTGCTTATCCCACTGACCCTTATTCTCTACAAACTCTACGGATTGCTGGGCAGATGCTGTGGGGATTGCAATAAAAGAGAGAAAAACCAGGAATATGTGGGATTTAGAAGTCAAGATATTTTCTAGTTAAATGTACAGATTCGGAAAATGATAGCTTTTCACAAGTAATTTACGAAATCTTACTCCATAGGGTTTGCCCCTTTTGAGAATCCAGCCACTGCTTTAACCTCAAATTAACGGCCGATTCCAACTCAGGATCAGATTCCAGCAAATCTTCAGCCAATGTTTTGGTGGATTCTAACAAATGTTTATCTCCAACAATACTTGCAAGTTTGAAATTGAGCATGCCGCTTTGCCTTGTACCCTCTATGTCTCCGGGTCCCCTCAATTCAAGGTCTTTTTCTGCGATCTTGAAACCATCGTTAGAGGCCACCATCATTTTAAGTCGTTCCCGGGATTCAGCAGACAACTTCTTGCTGGTTAATAAGATACAATAACTTTTTTCCGCCCCCCTGCCCACCCTGCCTCTCAATTGGTGCAATTGCGAGAGCCCGAATTTTTCAGCACTTTCTACCACCATTACTGTTGCATTGGGAACATTCACACCCACTTCAATCACCGTAGTGGATACCATGATCTGAGTCTCTCCCTTTACAAAGCGTTGCATGTTTACTTCCTTTTGTTCCCCTTTCATCCTTCCATGGACCATGCTGATCCAATATGATGGCTCCGGAAAATAGGCTTTCACATTTTCATATCCTTTCATCAGATTCTCGTAGTCCAATTTATCACTTTCCTCAATCAAAGGAAAAATTATATATACCTGTCTTCCCTTGCTGATTTCAGATTTGATGAAATCCATTACCTGTGAGCGTCTGTCTTCAAAGCGATGCACAGTAGTGATTGGTAGTCGCCCGGGTGGCATTTCATCCATGACGCTGTAATCAAGGTCGCCATAAGCAGTCATGGCCAGTGTTCTTGGAATGGGAGTGGCTGTCATCACCAGTATATGAGGAGCTAAGGCAGACTTCTTCCACAACTTTGCCCGTTGTGCCACGCCGAAACGATGCTGTTCATCCACAATCACCAGGCCCAGGTTCCTGAATTGAACATCGTCTTCAATCAAGGCATGTGTACCGATCAAAATCTGTATGGTTCCATCCTCAGCACCGGCCAATATCTTTTTCCTCTCAGCACGCTTAGTCGATCCCGTTAGTATTTTTAGTTGCATGGGCATATGCTGTAAAAGAATGGAAATACCCGCATAGTGTTGCCTTGCGAGAATCTCGGTAGGCGCCATGAGGCAGCTCTGGTATCCATTGTCAGCGGCGAGCAACATGCAGAGGAGCGCTACTATGGTCTTGCCACTGCCTACATCGCCTTGAAGGAGCCGGTTCATTTGGTGGCCGCGGGCCGTATCCTGCCTGATTTCCTTCAACACTTTTTTTTGGGCCCCTGTCAATTCAAAGGGCAAATATTTTTCGTAAAAAGTGTTGAACAATGCTCCCACCTGACTAAAAAGGAGGCCTTTGGAATAACGGTGCCTTTGTGAACGGATCATACCCAACCGCAACTGTGCCAGGAAAAGTTCTTCAAACTTGAGTCTGTTCACTGCACGTTCGTATGCAGCAGGGTTTGGTGGGAAATGAATATTCCTGTATGCTTCATATCTCGGGATCAATTGCATTTTATTAAGGATTGGGTCGGGCAGATTTTCTGGAATATCCGCTTCCCGCAGGAGCCCCATCAATGTATAGATCAGTTTCCCAATCTGCCTGCCATTGAGCCCTCTCACCCTCAATTTTTCCGTGCTGGGATAGATGGGTTCCAGGAATGGCTTACCTTCTGTTTTTTCCCTGGTTAGCAATTCCATTTCGGGATGCGTGAGCTGCGGTTTTCCCATGAAAAAGCTGAGCTTTCCAAATACAAGCCATTCCTGCCCTACCGCCAGTGATTTTTGTATCCAGTGAATTCCCTGGAACCAGGTCAGTTCCAGTATCCCGGTTTCGTCCTGCAGTTGCGCCACCATTCTCTTCGCCCTTTTTTCTCCCAGCACTTCTATAGAGATGATCTTTCCTGAGACTTGTATGTATTCAAGAGAAGGGTTGATGCTTGCGATTTTCTTCACTTCGGTCTTGTCGATATGCCGGAATGGAAAATGTTCGAGCAGGTCCTTAAAAGTGAAGATCTGCAATTCTTTCTTTAGCAGGTCGCCACGCAAAGGGCCGACACCCTTGAGATATTCTATGGGATTTGATAATATGGTACTGCTGTTCCTGATAAGAATTCTTTGAGAAGCCGGGGCAAAAATAATTGAAACCAGCTTGGAAAATTGCGGCAAGATAGCAGGCCGCAAATCTTCTCCTGTAGACCTGCTTTCCAAGCCTCGGGCTATGAACCCATCAGAATGATATCCTTCAAAAAAGCCCAGGGTTTTAGAACCGCACGTCATTGGCAAAGCCACCTGAAATTATAAAAACCTCTGAAATGCCCAATCAGACTGGCTTTCAGCGATCAGCGCCACTTGGTCTTTCCCTATTTCACATATACCTCAATGCTTCCCTTGGTATCACCTCTCCGAGGTGCATAGAAAGAATCAATCATCCGGTAATGTTTTTGCAGCGAATCCCTTATCCGAAATGGGTAGAAATTATTGAGTGAGGGAATATTCTCAAAAAGGACCAGGTCATAATATTTGTCACCGATCCTGGTTTCAAACATCCTGGCTTCCCGATTGAACATCCCAACTCCTAAATGAAACCACAATGGATATTCCGGGCCCTGTTCCAAATGGTAAGGAATTGTGGCGGCCAGTGGGGTCAGCTCCGACATATTTAAAACTTTCAAATCTTTATGATTCCTGACCAGGTCCAGATCCATGATCCGTTTTATTCCATCTGCCGTAGGCGCAGGCATATATATTTTTTTGAAGACAGGCAAATCTGAATAGACCCATTTAGACTGGGGGATCTTGGCCGTATCCAGGTCATAAATATAATTATGCCTGTTCACCAGGTTCTCACCTGTTGGGGACAAACTGGCTGAATCCACGGCACCCGTTCTCGCGGCTATGCGTTGAATATAGGTCCAGTACACATGGCTCCACCAAAGCAATACTCCTGCCCCGAAGAGGATCACGACTAAGAATTTATCAAAATTCAGGCGCAGGTAGCTGGCGAGGAAACTTATTATAAATACGAAAGCAAAACTGTGAAAGAAAATATTATTGTCCGGAGGCGTATAACTGGTCACCTGGAATATGGTCGCTTCCACGATTATGCCCAGTGTAAGCAGGAGAAAAATCATGGATTGTTTATTTCGCTTTGCGGGCTTCCAGCTTTTAAAATCGGCGAAAATGATCAATGCGATGAGGAAAATGTAGAATTTCAGCCAGTCTGAATTCCCGAAAAATTCGTCAGCCACTTCCGTCAGTGAAAGGCGGGAATTATGCGGGGGCTGGCCATGATTAAACCAATAGGCGAATTCGTATTGAGTCAGCGGAAATATGACCAGGATCATGACCAATGCAAAAAATCCAATATAACCCAACAGGCCCCACCAATTTTTTTCGATCCAACAATTGTACAGGAGTAAGGCACAACAAATGAGAAAAGCCATTCCACCGCCATCCTGCTTGGTAAAAAAAGAGACAAAGGTGAAGAGGGCAGCCAGTAAAAGCCAGAGAGTCCTGTATTTTGAATCGATACCAAAAATATATTTCATCAGGAATGCCAGAGCCACGAATTCATACACAATAACCGTATGATTGTACCAGGGCCAGAAATTGAAAAAAGAATATGACAAACAAAAAAGCAATACGGCAGTCACCCGGATGCCCGGATGAACACCCAGGCTCCTGAGTATGGACCTGAAAGCAAGCCCCGATATGATATTCAGAAATGTTTGCGCTTTTATAAGCGTTATCATAGCGGGGCCGAATATTTTGAAAAAAATTGCAGGCACCACCCAGTACATGCCGCCCATGGGTATGCCAAAGTCACGAAATGGCAATTGCCCCAGGCTCATCCTGTATGCCCCTTCCCAGGAGAGGAAAATATTTATCCGGTAAGGAAATGTTGTAAACAGCGGCACAGAGGCCAGAACCACAATAATCAGTATCTCTGCAACACCCAATAATTTATTTTGATTCATTGTGAATACGGGATTTATTTGACTGTAAATGTATAAACGAAATAAAGAATTTATACTATCGTTATGGGATAAGGTATTATTATCACATATTAAGTTCCAGCATCCGGCTGTTATTATTACTCATTAGTTCGTATTTTGGCGACCAATTCAATTCAAAGTGACTTATCTTAAATTATTGAGACCAAAGGATTGGGCTAAGAATCTCTTCCTTTTTGTGCCCTTGTTCTTTGCAGGGGAAATCTTTCATTTTGACAAGGTATGGAGCGTTGCCTGGGGATTCCTGGCTTTTTGCTGCATTGCCAGCAGCATCTATATTCTCAATGATTTTCGTGACAGGGAGGAAGACAAAAAGCATCCCATTAAACGTATGAGACCCCTGGCCTCTGGCGCCATTAAGCCTGCCACTGCGATGATCATTTTTGCCCTGCTAGTCATAACCGGTATGGGTTTGGCTTATTGGATCAGGGATAAATTTCTTTTTGTATTGTCCATTTATTTTGTAATGAATATCGCGTATTCATTTGGATTAAAGAATGTGCCGATTCTTGATATTATTATTGTGGCCATTGGCTTTGTACTCAGGATTAAGGCGGGAGCCGTAATTGCCAAAGTAGGATTATCAGAATGGCTCAATATCATGGTTTTTCTGCTGGCACTGTTCATGGCGATCGGCAAGAGAAGGGACGATGTGCTGCTTAAACTTTCATCGGGAACCGATATGCGAAAATCAATCAGGGGATACAACCTGGACTTCCTGAATGTGCTACTGGCATTGGTCTGTTCGGTGATCGTAGTGGCCTATTTCATGTACACGATGTCGCCTGAAGTCATTAACAGATATGGAACCTATCGTCTTTACTATACCTGCCTTTTTGTATTAGCGGGAATTATGCGATATTTGCAGATCATTTATGTTCAGGCAGACTCCGGATCTCCTACCCGCATCCTTTACAAAGACCGCTTCATACAAATTTCAATACTCCTCTGGATAGCCACCTTCTACGTGATTCTATACATGAAAGACGTAACATTGTTCAAATGATGAGAAAAAAAATTGCCAATTGGGGCAACTATCCTGTGATGGAGAGTGACGAAAAATCATTCAGTTTTACGGATCAGCTCACAAAACTTCTTCAGGAAAATGATTCGATGATTGCAAGGGGGAACGGACGCTGTTATGGAGATGCTTCCCTGGCTGCAAACACGATCTCTACCCTGAAGTACGATAAGATCCTTGCCTTCGATACTGCGAAGGGGATTTTTGAATGTGAGTCGGGCATCACACTCGACAAAGTGCTGGAGGTAATTGTTCCGCAGGGCTGGTTCCTGCCCGTTACGCCAGGCACTAAATTCATCACCGTGGGAGGAGCCATCGCGAGTGATGTTCATGGCAAGAACCACCATGTGGACGGCGCTTTTTCAAATCATGTACTGGAAATGGATCTGATGCTATATGATGGAACGATTATTACTTGTTCTCCATTTCTCAATACCGACCTTTTCCAGGCAACATGTGGAGGAATGGGCCTCACCGGCGTGATCACCAGGACTAAATTTGACCTCAAGAAAATTGCCACATCCTATATCAGGCAAAAAAAGATAAAGGCCGGAAATCTGCAGGAAATCATTGAATTGTTTGAAGAATACAAACAATATACTTACTCAGTGGCCTGGATAGACTGTTTAAAAAAAGGAAAGAGTTTCGGACGGAGTATCCTGATGCTGGGCGAACACGCCGAAATGGAAGATTTGAATGAAAGACAGAAGAATGATCCACTGGCCCTGCCGAAGAAAAAGCTGATTACTTTCCCATTTAATCTTCCCTCCTGGGTGCTGAATGAATTCTCCATAAAAGCGTTCAATTTCCTTTTTTACAACAAGAACAGAAGTAGAGAAGTGAATAATTTGGTTGGTTACGAGCCATTCTTTTACCCTCTCGATGCCATTTTACATTGGAACCGGGGATATGGAAAGAACGGATTTGTGCAATACCAATTTGTTTTGCCCCTGGAAAGCAAAGCGGGGCTGGCAGAGATCCTGCATCGCATTTCAGACAAGGGATTGGGCTCCTTCCTGGCCGTATTGAAAGTATTTGGAAAACAGGAAAGCCTGGTGTCATTCCCGATGGAAGGCTATACCCTGGCACTTGATTTTCCGGTAAGGAAAGGATTATTTGAGTTCCTGGACGAATTGGACGGTGTTGTTCTGAAATATGGAGGAAGACTTTACCTTTCAAAGGACGCTAGAATGAAGCCTGAAGTTTTTCGCGGAGGATACCCGCATGCCGGGGAATTTGAGACGATTGTAAAAAAATTCAATCCCCATTTCAAATTCAATTCTGTTCAATCCGATCGTTTACACATCACCCCGCAATAAATCCATTGCATTATGGCGACTGTTTTGATACTGGGAGCGAGCTCCGACATGGCCATTGCCATTGCCCGGAAATTTGCCGAAGAAAAATATGATGTGCAACTTGCCGCCAGGCGCACTGAGGAAGTTTCGGCCCTGCAACCGGACCTTTCCATACGCTACAATATCCGGTGCACGATCCATCATTTTGACGCGGAGGCATTCTCCACCCATGAAGATTTTTATGAATCCCTTCAGCCAAAGCCCGATGTGGCAATCACCGTATTCGGGTATATGAATGATAACGAAAAAGTGATCCAGGATCAAAAAGAAACTCTCAGGACCATTTTTGTAAACTACGCGGGTGCGGTATCCATACTTAATATTATAGCGCTCGATTTTGCTACTAGAAAACAAGGAACCATTGTTGGTATCAGCTCCGTTGCTGGTGAGAGAGGAAGACAAAGTAACTATATCTATGGCAGTTCCAAAGCGGGTTTCACAGCCTACCTTTCGGGCCTCAGAAACAGGATGTATCGGGAAGGCGTACATGTAGTAACGGTATTGCCTGGATTTGTGTACACCAGGATGACCGAACATCTGCAATTGCCTCCATTGCTTACCGCCCAGCCCGGGGACGTGGCAAAGGCGGTCTGGCAAGCCGTCAGGAACAAAAAGAATGTCATTTACGTGAAATGGTTCTGGAGATGGATCATGTGCATCATCCGGTGGATACCCGAACCCATATTCAAAAAGAAAAAACTGTGAACAGAGGGATCGCTTTTTTTGATTTTGACGGCACCATTACCACCAAAGACACGCTTTTGGAGATTATCAAATATCAAAAAGGTAGCGGGCGGTTTTATTTGGGGTTCATACTGCTTTCTCCCTGGCTGCTGGCCATGAAATTGAAACTCATCTCAAACAGCCGTGCAAAAGTAAGGGTGCTGCGCCATTTTTTCAGGAATGAGCCATTACAGATTTTTCAGCAAAAATGCGATGCTTTCATAAAGGACAGATTGAGCCAACTGGTGCGTCCTCTGGCCCTGGAAGCCATCAGGGAGCACCAGGCCAGGGGCCATGAAGTGGTAGTGGTATCTGCTTCGGCGGAGAATTGGGTATGCGGATGGTGCCATAAGATTCAAATGGCGTGCATCGGCTCCAGGATGGAGACCAGGAACGGTGTTTTGACGGGGAATCTGGATGGCCCTAATTGTAATGGCCCGGAAAAATCGAGAAGGATCCTTGAGTTGTATTCGCTTTCAGACTATGATGAAATATACTGTTATGGAGACACAAAAGGTGACAAGCCCATGCTGGAACTTGCCACCTTCGCATATTTCAAGCCTTTCAGGAATTAGTTTATCTTAATTAATTTCTTTACAACCTTATCCTGTCTATCCACCCTGATCTCCACGAAATAGGTACCTGAAGGAAGCCTCGACACGTCAACCGGTTTATTGAACAATGAATTGTCTTTGATGAATTCTTCATTGAGCACCACTCTGCCATTCACGTCGTAGAAGATAAGGCTTGACCTGCCTTTGGCATTTCCATCAAGCTTTATGGTCACGGTAGTCCTGGCCGGGTTAGGATAGAGGGTCACGATAGGCACTTCCAATCTGGTTACATCATTGCCCACTACCACATAAACAGTTCCTTTCGTTACAGCGCCTTTGTTGTCGGTCACTACCAGCTCAAAAGCATAAGTGCCGCCGCTCAATCCCGTTACCGTGGTGGTAGCCTCGGCAGGCGAGAGTATGCTCACAGAATCTGATCCTGAAATCAGGTTCCAGTTATAGGTGACGATGGAACCATCGGGATCATAAGAAGCGGAACCATCCAGGGAAGCGCTGTTCGCCGGAAGAGCCACATGGAGTGTATCCGTAAGGAGCACAACCGGTGAAACATTGGTACTGGTACTGCCAGTAACAGTCACGGTCACCTGATCCTTGGCCGTAGCACCACTATTATCGGTAATAGTCAGTTCAAATACATATACTCCGGCGGCGGGGTTCTGCAAACTGGGTTTGGCCGTATTCGAATTGGTAACAGTCAGAGGACTAGGCCCGGAAATTTTAGACCAGCTATAAGTAGTGATGCTTCCATCCGGATCGTAAGATTTGCTTCCATCAAGGACTACGGTCGCAATAGGAGCGGCTACGTTGATATTTGTGCCGGCATTTGCTACCGGAGCCTGATTGGCCGCCGCATTTACCACTACAGTCACCTGGTCTTTGGCAGAAGCTCCATCATTGTCCACAACTGTCAGTTCAAATTGGTAAGTGCCTTGCACGAGGTTCGTAATAGCAGTACTGGCTCCCGTTGGATTGGAAATACTGAATTGTGAAGGTCCTGAAATCTTGGCCCAGGAATATGACACAATGCTGCCATCGGCGTCATTAGATCCTGAACCGTTCAGGTTCGCAGTATTCGCAGGAAGCGTAATTGTCTGATCTGATCCCGCATTGGCTGTGGGTGGCAGATTAGCCGCCGCATTCACCGTGATCGTGACTGAGGCCTGAGCGGAAGCCCCCGAATTATCTGTTACCGTCACCCGGAATTTATAAACTCCAACTACCAGGTTTGTGGCAGTAGTGGAGCCGTTCGCTGCATTAGTAATAGTATATTGAGCGGGACCTGAAAGATATTCCCATAAATACGATGCGATTGTTCCATCTGCATCACTCGAGCCGGTAGCATCAAGCGTGCCACTGTTGGTTGGTAAAGTAATACTTTGATTGGCGCCTGCCGATGCCACCGGAGGCTGGTTGGCGGCATTGGTAACATTTATGATCACCACATCCGGATCAGTGGCCCCATTATTATCTGTTACAGTCAACCTGAATTGGTAAGAGCCCTGAACCAGGTTGGTAACCGTTGTGGTAGCCGCGGCGGGGTTAGTGATTGTAAAGGTACCCGGACCGGCTATCTTGGTCCATGCATAGGTGGTAATAGTTCCGTCCGGATCCTGTGATGCTGTACCGTCAAGAGTCGTAGAACTGGTTGGCAATACCAGGTTTTGATCCGGCCCTGCATTGGAAACAGGGACCTGGTTAGGAGCAGGATTCACCGTTACAGAAACAGTGGCCTTTCCTGTGGCTCCATTGTTATCAGTAACCGTAAGTTGAAATTGATAAGTGCCCTGCACCAGGTTATTGATAGTTGTAGCAGCTGCCGCCGGACTAACGATATTATATTGTGCAGGTCCGGAAATATAGGTCCATGCATAGGTGCTGATCGTTCCGTCAGGGTCCGTTCCGCTTCCTGATAATGAAACCGAATTTGTTGGCAGGGTGATTGTTTTATTCGCGCCTGCATTGGCAATGGGCGGCTGGTTAGCTGCAGCGTTAACGGTTACGACTACTGTGTCTTTTCCTACCGCGCCTTTATCGTCAGTCACCGTCAATTCAAAGCTATACACGCCCTGCACAAGATTGTTGATGGCAGTGGAAGCACTGTTTGCATTGACAATCGCGAATTGAGCTGGTCCGGAAATCTTGGACCAAAGATATCCCACTATTGTACCATCTGTATCGGTGCCGGTACCCGTTAATGAGACCGTGTTGGTGGGCAGTATAATGCTTTTATCAGCTCCCGCATTCGCCACCGGGGCCTTATTTGGCGGAGGGGGCGTGGTTGTATATTCATAGGCTCCAATATCATAAGCGCTGCCTGTGGGCCTTGCATTACCATCGTAATCTGTTACGACTCCGTAGGTGCTGGTATTGGTACCCGTATTCACGGCCGGTGATCCAGCCTGCAGATGGAAATCCTTGATGGACGGATTCACAAATAATGCTTCCGCAACTGTTGGCTTGAGCAGGTTGGTAGTTTGCTGGCTGGAAATACTTGGTGTAATATAAATGTATTTGCCAGAGCCAGGGGCCACAATGATATTATTCATGAAAACATTGTTCTGTCCCACGGTTCCATAGTCATTGTATAATACGATACCCGCTTTCCTGGGGCTGATAATGGTGTTATTGTTGATCTGCAACTGCAATGGGGCATATGAATTGGGGTTGGGGCGGTCATCGATAATGATCCCGTCCTGCCCGTTTGCCGTGCCATCATAACCTGTATTGATGATAATATTATTATAGATCTTTTCTGTACCGACACCCAGCACCTGTATGGCATTACCCGTTCCACCGTCGATGAGATTATTATACACTTTCCCATTGGTGCCACCTCCAACGATGATACCTGCCTGCTGGCTCGAAAGGTTTTTAGTACCAAAATTCCTGATGACGTTATTAAAGACTTCCAATCCGATCGGCGTATTGGAGCATTGAATACCGTCCCAGCCGGTGCGTTCCAACAGGTTGTTATAGATCTTCATGTTATTGATATGCTGGGGCTGAACTGTCTGGGTGACGCCATTACAGGTAATATCATAAGTTACCGGAGAATTACCCAGGTACATGCCTTCGCTATCTGTATCATGAATATAGTTATCGTGGAAAGAAACATTTTGGATGGTGAAGTAAGTTGACCAGGATGTAGGATCACAATCCGGGACAAAGGTGAGGAAGAATCCGGCCTGGACGTTGGTTACTTCTATGTGGTCCACTTCAAAATCAGAGGTCCATTGCGAAAGTGATACTCCGGTTGATAGAACCGGGCTACCTTCCCCGATATTGATACCATAATTATACCCGGGATCTCCCGTACCTGTCAGCCTGAAATAACGGCAATTCTTCATCACGATGCCTCCATAGCTACCTACTCCTCCACATATTACACGACCACCACAGTTGATAAATGTGAGCGGCTGACTGGCGGTTCCCTGAAAATTGAATAAGGTGATGTGATTATAATTTCCCGCTTTGATACAAATTTTATTTCCGGGTTGCACTCCTAATTTGGAGCCATCCACGTATAAATAATCGTCTGTGGGAGTTGTGGGTGCCAGTGTGATATCGCAACCGCAGTTCCCTGCGGGCGCGGCGGCCTTTACCAGAACATTCAGGGTGTCACTTGCTTTTACACCCGCATTGTCTGTTACTGTAAGCGCAAACTGGTAAGTGCCGACAATGAGGTTACTCACTGTGGTTGAGGCAGAAGTGGGAGTGGCGATGACAAATTGCCCGGGCCCTGAAATTTTTTGCCAGTTATAAGAAACAATATTGCCACTAGCCGTTCCTGCTAGTGCTACCGAGCTGGCAGGACTGGTAATGGATTTGTCGGTCCCCGCGTTTGGAACGGGTGCAGCCGGTGCCGCGGCCGCATTTACGGTTACTGCAACCGTATCGGCAGCGGTTGCGCCTGTATTATCTGTAATGGTCAATGAAAATTGATAGGTCCCCTGTGCCAGATTGCTGACGACTGTTTGGGCGGCAGCAGGACTCGCGATGCTGTATTGCGAGGGTCCCGAAATTTTTTGCCAGCCATAAGAACTTATATTACCCGTGCCGCTCCCGTTAAGTGTAATCGAACTTGTCGGACTCGTTATTGTTTGATCATTGCCCGCATTGGAAACCAGTGCCTGCGGGGCGCCGGCATTAACGGTCACGGTGATGGTATCTTTTGCAGTGGCTCCTCCATTATCCGTCACCCTCAGTTCAAACTGATAGACACCCTGTACCAGGCCATTCGCAGCGGTTTTTGCTGCGGATGCATTCGCGAAACTGAAAGACGCGGGCCCTGAAATCCTGCTCCAGTTATAGGCAGTAATATTTCCGTCAGGATCTGAGGAACTGCTACCATCAAGGTTTACAGAATTAGTCGGGAGTGTAATATTGATATCATTTCCGGCATTTGCCGCAGGTGACTGATTGGGGGCGGGAGGGGTGGGACTACCCGTTCTTTTCTGGCTCAGCAGCCACTCATATATATTCTGTCCATTCTCCCTGTAATTGGGATCATAAAAATCATTCCAGCAACAATGTCCGCCGCTATAGATTGTGATCTTTGCAGATCCGGGGGCGTATTTATTCAAAGTATCCGCGATATCAGGCATCTGCCTGCTACCATCCTGATCGCCCTGGAAACCCCACCAGGTTCCTCCTGATTTTGCAAACCACTGAAAATTGGTAAAAGGATAATTGGGAACAACGGCAGACATCATTACGAGCGCCGTCATGCGCTGAGCATATTGTGATGAATAGGTAATATAATTATCAAACGCGAAACCGCCCATGGAAAGCCCGGTTCCATAAAAGCGGTCGGGGTCCACTCTGAATCGGGCGGAGATGGAGTCGAACATGGTGTTCATCAATGCCGGTCCGGGATAAGACTGGATCGGCTGAATGGAAATGAATATAGGCTTTACAACGGCGGCATTAACAGTAAATTGATTCAGATTCACGCCCAGACTGATATAATGGGAAGGACCGTATTTCAGCAGTGAAGCCGGATCCGTTCCTATCTCACCAATGCCGGGAACATAAATTATTACAGGATAAGTCTGAGTAGTGGAATTATAATCGTCTGGCAGGTGAATATATGCATTCCACCCATTGATCTTGGTAAGGTATTGCTGCGCATTGACTCCCAGGGATAAAATGAGAGCGAAAACGGTGCAGCATAGAAATTTTCTAGAGAATACAGAGTAGAGGGCCTTCATAGAACCTGGATTTTGGATTTAAAATCTATTTTCTTCACTTAGAACGCCTTTAATGGTAAACAATCAGGTCAATGGTTTTTCATCTTTACCCGGGTCGATTGAACTTTGGTTTTTCAAAAATCAAGTTAAGTTCAAAAAGACCGCCTGTTGTACCAGCGTTTTAAGTCGCCTTAATCTCGAGCAGTCAAATTTTAGTTCATAAGAATACAAACCCTTTCGGCTCGTATTTACACTTAGTAAATCTCCCATATCAACTTCAAGAAATTTATTAACCGGTACTTTTTAAAAACTAGCAAATACGAAAAAGCAAATATGAGGCCAAAAGAAAAGATTCATCGGAAGGTTAATATTTTATTTTTTGCTGTGGATAATATGTGCGCAAACAATTTGTTATTTTTGTTGATCTTAAATCAATCCGGCTTAACATCATTTTTTAACAAATGATTTTCCATTCCGGCTTATACCCTTG
Source organism: Agriterribacter sp. (assembly GCA_041484195.1). Taxonomy (GTDB): domain Bacteria; phylum Bacteroidota; class Bacteroidia; order Chitinophagales; family Chitinophagaceae; genus PSRI01. The sequence goes on from JBGPHC010000011.1 coordinate 92,486, forward strand.
AAATAAATCAAATGAAGATTAACAATCCCAGGTCAAGATTCCAGATCAGCATTAAGAATTCAGACAGAGTACTAGAAGTGGGCGGCGGGAATAATCCACATCCCAGGTCCAATGTTGTAGTGGATAAATATGTAGATGACAATACCCATCGGGCCGATAATCTTAAAGTGTTGAAAACCCAGCAGTTCATTCAAGCGGATGGAGAATCGCTACCATTTAAGGATCGTGAATTCGACTATGTTATTTGTTGCCATGTATTGGAGCACGTGCCCCATCCCGATCTGTTTATCAAAGAACAGACCCGGGTTGCGCCTAGAGGCTACCTGGAAACGCCTTCACTATTAGGAGAATATCTCGCGCCAAAGGAATCGCACCGCTGGCTGATCATGGATATTGATGATAAGATAATCCTGTATGAGAAGGAAAGACTGGGATTTAAGGTTTCCAATGATTTCGGACAACTGTTCCTCAAATACTTACCTAGTAATTCGCTGGGATTTAAACTGTTGCTGCGCACCCATCCCCAGATCATGACCATGAATTATCAATGGAAAGACAATATTGATTATCTGATCAATCCCGAAGACGAACATTACCTGAGATTTTTTACCAGGCCCTGGGAAAAAGATACGGCCAATTACCTGTTGAAGCAAAGGTCCATGTCGGGTGAATTGAAGGAGGCATTTACAGGCACACTTGCCATCATGAAAGATGTTTTCAGGCACAAGGTATTGAAGAAGCAGTAGGCGGGTAGAAGGTCCCAAAGCCCCCGGGATCCGGTTTCAGTTCCTTTTTACTTTATTATGCCCGGACAAACGGGTCATCCACATATACAGCAATAATCCATTGAGCTGGTAACGCATCGGCATTTCAGGCCGCTCCGCATTAAAACGATGCAGGATCTTCCGACCGGGTTCCGATTTTTGATTCTGAATTCCAAATAACAAATCAATTTTGGGTTCGGCATCCAGGATCCGGTTTAAGACCTGGGAATCTACTTCCTTGTCGGAATGAGGAAATGAAAAGCTGAGCAAAGAAGGATGAAATTGTTCCTTCACAAACCTGCATGATTCCATGGTTTGACTGATCTGTTCGGATTCAGGAAGTCCCTTATAATAAGGATGATCCCAACTGTGTGCTCCGATGGTAAATCCCTTCTCTGCCAATTCATTCAATTGGTTATGGCTCAGAAAAGGCCGCACGGCTTTCAGGTAGTCCTCGAAGGAAAGCCCCAGATCTTCGCCTATCCTATCCAGTAAGTTCTGATTGACATTTGTAATGGCCTTCAATCTTGGTTTCAGATCCATGATTGAAGTTTCTGATGATCCCATTAATTCCGCCGTCCGGCGCAGGAGTTCTTTATCAGAATTTCTCTTTTCCAGTCCTTCAATTACGAGGCTGATCTTGCAACGGTAAAACAAAATTTTATTGTCGATAAAGGCAGGATTGATGAAGAACAGGGCCGGAATTCCCTTCCGGATAAGGATGGGCGCCACTACATCATATAATTCGCGGAAACCGTCGTCAAAACTGATCAGGAAGGAACGCTTAGGATATTTTCCATCTCTCTTCAATGAGTCCAGCAAATCTTCGCCCGATATGGGTTTGAAATATTTTAAGAGACAATCGAGGTCATCGATGAATTGACTTGTATTCTTGAATGTATAGAGATGCTTCAAATGCAATACTTCCTGATCCGATACCAGGTGATGATAAGGAAGCAACGTGGGCGGTTGGGTGATCCCCGCGAGGAGACGGGTAGGGAAAATTGAACTCAGGTAATAGTATGATCTCTTAAGCGGATTCATTCTTCATCAATTCGTCAATATAAATGACCCTGGTATGTTCGGTCTTGAGGAATGATTTTCCCGCCTTTCTTATCTTCAAGAGAGCCCTGGCCTGTCGCAATACGAAAATGGGCATGTAAATAAATGCCTTCAACATTCCTTTCTGCCGGCCTTGCGTGATGACGATCAGGACAAAAGACAGGGCAAACAATAATAGCAGGCCCAGGCCTATCCATCCGGCAACCGGCTCAACCACAAAATCCAAAGCAACAAAGAGGCAGCCCAATCCTGTCAGTATGAATAAGGGCGGACGCAGTGCATTGAACCCAAAAAAAACGAGATTGAAATTCAATCTGCGAAAACCCTTCATCAATACATCCCAGTTGTCACGGAAATACCTGAAATAAGCGAATAACCAGCGGGTACGCTGCTTCTCCAAAGTTTGGCCATCATCTACTTTTTCATCGTACACAATGGCATCTTCGGCAAAGGCCACCTGCGCAACCGATTTGACCAGATCGGCCTGCAATTTCTTGTCAAATCCACCTAGGGTATCCCTGTACGTTATATCATCATAAAGTTTCTTTTCTATCGCAATTCCCAAACCCAGGGTGCAGGAAGATAGTCCCAGGTTCATTCTTATTTGCCGATCGGTAAAATTGTGATATATGAATCCCACCGAATCAAGCTTCGCAAACACGGTTTGCGTATTTTTTGAAAGCATGTGGGTTTGAACGGCCCTAAATCCCTGCCGAAAATAGTTGTTTAATTTTTCAAGATATTCCGGATGCACCAGATTATCGGAATCAAATATTACGAGCGCGTCATGCGGCCTTATAAAATTTTCGATGGCAAGATTGATAGATTTGATTTTGGCGTGCAAAGGTTTTCCGGGTTTCAGCACCACAATTCGAGGGTCGGCGAATTGCAGGTTGGAAATATCGCAATCATCGGCCACGACATATACCGCGAAGCGTGTATGGCTTTGTTTCAGGAAGGAATCAACCAGGGGGGGAATGAACCTGGTGTCCTGGTGCGCAGTGATGATGGCGGCAAAATCAAAATCCCTTTCATGCTGCACCGGATACTTTTTTTTAAGTCTGCCTCCCGACAGATCCTGAAGCCATTTTACAAGCAGGAGAAAAAAAGGCATCAGGAAATAAACGGCAAGCAACAACTGTACCGTCCAGAATATCCACCATAAAAGGCTGCTCCATATCTGCATATCACAAATTTAGCAGAGTCCGCCGCTTATTCTCATTAATATTTCGAATTCGCAAGGCAGTTCCCGCAGATTTTTTCTAAATGGTCCGATATTTAGAGGGGCTCAGATTCCATACGGCGCCCTTGAGAAAGAATTTCAGATGCTCGTATTGACGGCTCAACATGAATTTGAAAATGGTGCCCGGTGCAAAGACCAGTGTAAAATACAGAAGGAATGAAATAAACTGGAATAGGTTCGTGTTCCTTTTCATATAAAGTATCCTGTTCCTGGTATGGTAATACACTATGAGAGCGCTTTGCCTGTTCCTGGATATACTTTCCTTATGGTAAATCCTGGCCGAAGGTTCGAAATAAATCTTATATCCGGCCCTATTGATCCTGCTGGACCAGTCCATTTCTTCATAAAACATGAAAAATTTTTCCAGGAACATCCCAACATTGTCAATCACCTCTCTCGACACAAGCATGGCCACGCCGTGAGCGAATGCAGTGTATCCCGGTTGGTCGTATTGACCACGGTCCTCTTCACCATAACCGATGGCCTTGCTCCTCCCCGTAAAAAAATTGATGGGCGTGAAACCTGCATACTGGATAATATCCGGATGTGAATAAGAAAGGATCTTGGGACATACGATGCCCACGGTCGGATTTTTCCTGAAAACTTCCAATAGCTTTTCGAGCAGACTTGGAGTTACTTCCGTATCGTTATTGAGAATAAAAACGTAATCTCCTTTCGCATGAAGCATGCCCAGGTTATTACCTCCGGTAAATCCAAGATTTCTTTCGCTGCGTAAGACTTTTGTATTGCGATAATTGCCCGATTCAATCTGCCTTGTGGGATCGACCGTGGATCCCATGTCACAAACCAGCACTTCGAAATGCTTATAGGTGAGAAGACGAAGGGACTCTAAAAGCTGACAGGTAATATTGGTCTGGTTGCAGTTAAGCGTAATGATGGAGACCAGCGGATGATGCACTTTTTCCATAGTTTTCTTTTTGCGGTAAACAGATTACAGTCTTATTCCCAATCTAATGATCAACAATCAGACATTGGATTTCTGCATCAGGGCTGAAGGGGTATTGGCAATGATCCATAGATCATACATAAAATTGGATTGATGGGCATAAGCGATATCGAGATTGATACGCTCCAACGCCGACATATTCTTTTGTCCTCTTTTCTTGATCTGCCACAGGCCTGTAATGCCCGCGGGAGCCATGAAACGCTCTGCCCACTGGTCGGTAGTAAGCGCCGCTGCTTCATATAACGGCAGGGGACGGTTTCCCACCAGGGACATATCTCCAAGAAGCACATTGATCAGCTGCGGCAGTTCATCCAGGCTGCAATTTCTCAGAAATGTACCAATCCTGGTCACCCTCGGGTCATTGTCAGCCTTAAAGAACACCGGTTCCTCGTTGCTCTTGTATTGATTTAATTCCGCCAGGTCGTTAATTTTCAGATCGGCGCCCACTTCCATGGTGCGGAACTTGAAGAATTTGAAAATCCTATAGCCCCTGCCTGCACGGTATGCGGCATAAAATACGGGGCCGCGCGATTCCAGTTTTATGGCCAGCGCTATCAGGGCAAATACGGGCAATGAAACCAGGAGCAATATAGAAGAAACCAGGATGTCAAAAATTCTTTTGAATATGGAGCCTGGCTTGTCAATCAATCCTTCACCGGATTCAATGGTCACTTTCTTCAGGGGCGATCCGTTTCCGTAACCCTTCACCCGGTTGAGCAAATGAATCTTATTAGCGAGACAGTGTCCGCACTTACTAATGTCGAGAATCTCATCAACCAGTTTCTCTTTCCTCAAAGCCTGTATATTGGATATTGATAAAGAATTAGCACTATAGATGACCGGTATTTGTCTGAATGAATGGCTGTTCTTCAGAAATAGCAGGAAATCCGAAGTATTCCTGCATTCATAGGGGAGATCCAGTATAATAAATCCGGGTATGATGGATTGAATTTCTTTTGATTTTTTAAGGAGAAGTTTGGCAGAGTCATAATTCTCGGCGCATTGGCCGGTTTCAAATACGCTTAACAAGGAATTTACTCTTTCAAAATTCTTGCCGATATAAAAAAACTTGAGTGTGCTGGATGGTTTATTATTTCCGGGATCAGATTCAATCCTCCTATAATACTTGAATCGCGGCGCTGTGGATCGTAAAATTTCCAAATTCATAGTTCTTGCAGTTTTGTAGGGTTTAAAAATCTTCAACTAGGGTTTCAACGAAAGTATCCGGGTCTGCAAAACTCTATCTGCAGTCTCCATCAAATGAACAGGGTTAAAGGGCTTCATGAAATAAGCCATCACGCCCAATCTCATGCAATTTATTTTTGTTTCTTCTTCTCCAAGGGTCGAAAATACCATAACAGGTATATTACCATAAAGACTGCTTGTGTTTAGGTGCTCGATGAATTCCCACTTCTTCATGTCAGGCAATTCCGCATCGGCTATGATTAAATCAGGGATATCGGAATGTTGTAGAAAATACATGGCAGAATAGCCATCCGGGACAGTGGTTACCTTATAATTTTTTCTGAAAATAGTCTGAAGCAGAAACCGGATAGGCTTGCTGTCATCAATTGCAAGTATGTGCTTTCTCATCTTCCTAAGGGTTAAAATTTAAAAAACCATTCCTTTCGGCCATAACAATAGAACTATTGGTCGCGGCTTGCGAAGGAATTGGAAAAGATTTCATGTAAATCTTTAAGGAACCGGAATCAGAGGAATTGGAAAGCACTGGTGCCCGGAGTGGATTTTCCGTAGCTAAATTTAATGGATATTGAAGCCAGAAGCGGTACTGAAAGAAAAAACCTTTCGGTTTCTCAGAGGAAATTTGTGGACAGAGTTGAATTAATCACTAATAGATACGAGGCGAAAATAGAAACAAAAATCTTAAATACCAAGTAGTAAGTCGCTTTTTTACCAAAATACCCGCAAAATGGTAGTTTGTCCGACAATTGGTAAGCAGATGAAAAACTTAAGTTAACCACTTAATTACGTCGGGAAGCCTTTTCCCACAAAACAGTCTGCCTGCCTCTTATATATCTGAAAAATCCCAGCACGAGGGAAACATTCATGAATACAAAATAATAAGGCACATAAAGTAGTTTCAGGCTGGCACCCTTCTTTTCCAGTGCCCAATTGACAATGGCCGAGATGTAAAACAATACTTGTCCTATAAATACCATCGGGTAAAACCAACCTGGATCCATAAAAGCAAGATAGGCTCCCGAAACAAAGATAAGAACCAGGGCGGGGGGGCAAACTGTCCAGCGCAGTACACGATGTGATATATATTGAAATGAAAGCTTCGGGTACTTATATATATTGAGGATTTCCTTCAGAAGATGCATTGACTGGAAGGCGCCAGCGCTGATCCTTATTTTTCTTTTCCGTTCATCGGCAATGGACGAAGAGGGAGCTTCTGCGGCGTAGGCCGCCGGTTCGTACTCAATTCTGTAACCCTTCAGGCAAACTCTCAGTGAAATGACAAAATCATCGAGGATAATATTGTCTCCAACATTTTCGTACAAATCGGTGCGGACCGAGAACAATTCACCTGCGGCGCCAACAACGGTGTACCATTCAGCATCCAGTTTTTTAAGGAATGATTCATATTTCCAATAAAGACCTTCGCCGGCTCCGGCAATGTGATCATAACCACTCTTGAGAATTTTTTTTTCTCCTGCAACCCCGCCCACGGTCGGATCAGCATAATGCTTCACTATCTCCCTTATGCATTCCTTATTGAGCAAAGTGTTGGCGTCGCAGAAAATCACTATCGGATTCCTTACAAATGCCATGGCCCTGTGCATGGCAGCCACTTTTCCACTCCGTTCCGGCTTATGTAATAATTGTATTCTCTTATTCTTGCTAATGATTTCGGGGGTCTTGTCGGAAGATCCATCTGTTACAAACAGGAGCTGGGCCTTTTCAGGAGGATAGTCCAACTCCATCGTGTTTTTTATTTTCATTTCAATGAAATCCTGCTCATTGTAAGCGGCAACCACCAGGGAAACGGGGGGTTCAAAAGAAGGGTCTTTATAAGCGGGTCTGGGAAAGTATTTTTTCCTGATTTTCACCATTATCCAAAGGATCAGGCCATACCCCACATAACTGTAAAAAACAATGCTCAGGGAAATCCAAAATACGAGTTTAGCCATCAACATCCTTAAGAATTGACTTTTGCGCCATTATGTTTCAAATCCCTGGCTAAATTAGTGGGTATCATCTGAAAATAATTTGGTTTTTTTCTGCACATTATCTTATGTCAAGTGCGGAAAAATTACATTTGATTAATTTTGATTATTGAAAAATATGACTACTTTTACAGCCGCTACCTCGGGGATAGCTGTTTGTTGGACAGAAATTCCCCATACCCTAAATCCTGCCTAGAAATTCCATTCTGTTTGCTTCACTGCTGATATTTGATATTCTTGAAAAGCGCTTGATCACAAAAAGAAAATCATCACGCATTTTCTTTTGCCAATACTCCTTCCTGAACGGGTGCTATCGCCCAGCATTTTTTCATTCCAAGATTCTCTATAAAAACCAAAAGGTTTATTTCAAACATTTTGGAAACACTCAATTTATTATTTTCATGAAAAAGCTTTACCTGCTTACCACTGTGCTGCTTATGATTTCCGCACAGATGGCCCAGTCTCAACCCGGCGTTCTTGACCCCAATGACCCAGACGTCATCTTTACTTCCACTTTTAAGCCGGCCGTCCCGGCATTCGGCAGCATTGCCAAATGGGGACATGCCAAGAGGCTGAGTTGGAATTCCACGGCCTACAAAGCATATTATTTCAATGGCATGGGATTCAGGATTAAATTCCCGAAATCTTATGTGCACAATGTCAACGACGGTAAGAAATACCCCGTTTTCATTTTCCTTCCCGGATTGGGAGAGAAGGGGGATGCTTGGGATAATGAGTGGAGTTTGTTTCATGGAGGGGATGTCCATTTGAATAATGTGAATAATGGAACATTCGATGGATTCCTTGTATATGTACAAAGCCCTTCCGGATATTTCAGCGCCTGGTTCGGCACCATTACTTCCATGCTGGATACGATGGCAAAATATACCAAGGCCGATATTGACCGCGTAAGCCTGAGTGGTTTGTCAGGTGGTGGTCAGGCCGACTGGGATTTTCTGCAAACTCCCAGTTATGCAAAATATTTTTCTGCTATCCTGCCAATTTCGGCAGCGCAGCTTCAGGATACTCCTTATTTCCGTTCCCATATCACTATTCCTGTTTGGAGCCCCAATGGCGGACTGGACAGTGATCCTACTCCAGGAACAGCATCCGAGGTATTTCAGCATTATAAGGATTTGGGCGGAGATTTGATCCAGACCCTTTATCCAAAACTGGGACATGGTACCTGGGACACTTTCTGGAAAGAGCCTAATTATTGGCCCTATTTAAATTCCAGGCATAAAGCCAATCCCCTGGTTTATTTCCAACGAACTCTATTCTGCCCCAATGATCCGGTGGACGTTACATTGGCGCTGAATCCGGGGTTTAATGCTTACCAATGGCAGAAAAGGGCCGATACACTTAGCGCCTGGGCTGATATCGGCGGCGCTACCAGTGCAAGCCTTCATGTTACTTCATACGGAATTTACAGAGCCCGTTTCAGAAGGACGGCCAGCAGCAATTGGTCCGACTGGTCTCCCGCTCCGGTTGTAATTGGCGTGAAGCCACCAACCATTACGCCTCCGATCCAGATCAACGGTATCCATAGTAAGGTATTACCCGCGCCCGACGGAAGCACTACGGTTCCCCTGATGGTTCCAAGCACTTATGCATCTTTTGACTGGAGAAGAGTGAGTGACAATGTGAAGGTTGGCAGCAATAATATTTACAATGCGCCAGTAGGTCAATTTAAAGTGATGGTGACCGAGCAATTCGGCTGTTCCAGTAATTTCTCACCGGCATATTCAGTGATTGACGCGAATGGCGCCAACAAACCAGACAAGGCCGGTAATGTAATCGCGCTGACCAAGTCCAGCACTTCAATTGAAGTTGACTGGAGTGATAACCCCAACCCGATCTTTAATGAAACCGCATTTGAAATTTACAGGAGCACTACTCCCGGTGGACCCTACACGATGGTGGGGATAAACCAGGCAGACAGCCTTACCTTCCTCGACCAGGGTCTGGCAGTGAATACCAGGTATTATTATATTGTGCGTTCGGTCAATGACAATGGCGCTGCTCCTGTGAGCAATGAGGTGAATGCGATCACCATGTCGGATACACAGCCTCCTACGGCTCCCACCAATCTGAACATTACCTGGTCCACCCGCAATTCCATTACGCTTCAATGGGATCCTTCATTCGATGACGTGGGCATCCAGAAATACGATATTTATGTAAATGGCACCAGGCAGTATACCACAGACCAGACTACTTTTACAGTGAGCAACCTGCAGCCACTTACCAACTATACTTTTTATGTGAAGGCTAGAGATCTTTCAAATAATCTTTCTCCCAACAGTAACCAGATCACAGGCATCACAAAACTGCGCGGATTCACTTACAATTATTACGAAGGCAGTTGGTCTGTTTTGCCGGATTTCAACACACTTCCAATCATATCTTTCGGGACGGTGCCTAATATCAGCATTTCAAGTGCACTGCATACCACCAATTTTGGATTTGTGTTCCAGGGATTCATTAAAATACCTGTAACAGGCAGCTATAAGTTTGAAACCAATTCAGATGACGGCAGCCGCCTGTATATAGGTGCAGGCGCCTATAGCGCTCAGACGGCCTCATTGGTTAATAACGATGGCTTGCATGGAGGCCAATACCGCAGCGGCACGATCAATCTGACCGCAGGTATCTATCCGATCATCGTAACCTTCTTCCAGGCAACTGGTGGTTCGAGCCTCAATATATACTGGACCAATGCGGCGGCGGGATTCCCCTCGCGCACCAGGATACCCGACAGTTCATTTTCAGACAATGTGGACGTTAGCGTAAGTGTGGGAACTCCTGGCAATCTCAAGGCCACTACCCTTTCTTATAACAAGATTAACCTGAGCTGGAACGATAACAGCAACAATGAAACTGGCTTCGAAATTTACCGTACTACCGATATCAATAACGTATTTGTCACGATCGGAACGGCTCCTGCCAATGCCACAAGCTTCATCGATTCCACCTGCAGTTCCAATACGAAGTATTATTATAAAGTAAAGGCCATTGGAAGTTCAGGAGAATCCAATCTTTGCCAGAATTACAGAGAGGCTAATTGGAAATTCAATAATAACCTGGCCGACTCAACCGAGAACGCGCGTAATGCGAGTGGTGTGAATAATCCCACGTTCGATGCTTCCGACAAAATGGAGGGAACCCATTCCATTAAGTTGAACGGAACCAATCAATCCGTCAACTTGCCGAGCACGAATAATTTCCTCCGGGAAGCCTATACGGAAAGGACGATTGCGTTCTGGATGAAGTCTCAGAGTAATACAAGCAACCGTATCCTCTTCGATATCGGAGGAAGCGATGATGGACTTGCGCTCAGTCTGAACACTAATACACTGATCGCGGGCATCGCCAGCAACAGCACCAGGATCAGCTTTTCCACTCCTTACACCAGTACGGCTTGGAATCATATTGCCCTGGTTTATTCTCAGGCATCACTCAGCCTTTATGTGAACGGAGTATTGGCTGCTTCCAATACCAGTCTGCCATTCAGCAGCCTTACCACTACTACAAATTCTTCCGCTATCGGCGCCACCAATGGCTCCAACGCATTCAATACGTCCACCGGTTTCTTCCAGGGATGGATTGATAATTTTGTAGTATTGAACAGTGCGCTGACGGCTCCGGCAGTTGCCGACTTCATGAATAATACATTCAAAGAGTCTAACGCAACTACTACTGGTTTGCCGCCGGTTCCTGGAGCTCCTGATCACCTGAAGGCGGTCACCAATAGCACTTCCAAGATAACCCTGACCTGGAACGATCATGCAGTGAATGAAACAGGTTATGAGATCTGGAGGTCTATTAATAACAATTCTAATTTCAGATTAATAGCCAATGTGCCCGACACCAATGGGTCGATCGCGAATTATGCTGACACGGGCCTCTATGCCAATGTCAACTATTATTACAGAGTGAGAGCCTATGGTGTAGGCGGTTTCTCCGCTTATTCAAATGATACGGTGGCACTCACTTTCAACAACAAGCCGCAATTGGCTGGAATCCCCGGATTGGTGATGAAGTATGGTACGCAGAAGATCGTAAATGTATCGGCAACTGATCCTGATGGTGAGGTACTTACCCTAAGCGTTGTGAATATGCCGGCATTCGGCGCCTTCAGCAACACGGGCAATGGAACAGGCACAATCACACTCAGTCCGAGCCAGGCACAGCAAGGTGTTTACAACATAAAGGTTCGTGCGAACGATGCTCACCAAGGTGCAGACAGTCTTGTGTTCAGCGTGATCGTAAATTCCAATAACCCGCCTAGTCTGGCCGCAGTGAGCGATATTTCTCTGGCAGAAGGCAAGACCGCCAGTGTGCAAATCGTAGCGACAGATCCGGATGGCACAAATACTCTACAATGGTCAACGGTCGGATTCCCAGCTTTTGCCACTTTAGCGGCTAATACTAATGGCATCAGCTTTATCCAACTCAATCCGAACTATGCGAGCGAGGGAAGCTATCCCGTTTCTGTAACGGTTAATGATGGTGCCGGCGGCGTTGCTACCAGTTCCTTTAATATTATCATAACACCGGGAGATCCCAATTCTAGCATATTTGTGAATTTCAGTGATGCGGCTACTGTTAATCCTTCTCCCTGGAATAAAGTGACAGGCACTAACACCAGCGGGCTTAGGGATGCCAATGGACAAGCCACTACCATCGGTTTGACGGTTAATTCAACCTGGCAGAGCTATACGGCAGGTGCGCAAACGGGCAATAATTCAGGTGTATATCCAGACGCTGTCATGAAAGATTATTTCTGGTTCGGCGCCTACGGCGTGGCCAATACGGTGGACATCAGCATGACCGGATTGAACCCAGCTTACAAATACAGCTTTACATTCCTGGGTAACAGCGCTTATACGGGATTGGGAGACAATGGCTCCACCATTTATAGCATCAATGGAATATCGAGGACCTTGAATGTTCAGAATAATACCCAGAACACAGTCTCCATTCCTAATATTGCTCCTAATGGCTCCGGCGTAATTACATTGAATCTGAGCAAGGCAGCCGGCGCTCCTGCAGGCTATCTGAACGCGATGGTGATTCAGCAATTGTTTGACGATGGCACGGTGCCCATTATGCCTACCAACTTCACGGCACAGAATAATCCTGACGGAACCGTGAGATTGAGTTGGAAGGATATCGCATACAATGAAACGAAGTACGATATCTACAGGGCCTTGCAGGAAGAAGGGCCTTACAGCCTGCTGGTTCCCGGCCCCAACCAGAATGATACTTCTTATGTAGATACCACAGCAGCAGCGCTGACTACCTACTATTATAAATTGGTGGCTCTGAATGACCATGGGTACTCTGACTTCACGGACGCCGTGAGCATCACTACCATTAACAGAACACCCAGCCTCGGTGCTATCGCCAACGTACAGGTGAAGTCCACCAATACGGCCAGCTTCAGTTTTGCGGCCTCAGATGATGCTACGGACATTCTGACCACCACCCTGACGAACCTGCCTTCGTTCGCGGCCTTCCAGAACAATGGCAACGGCAGTGGCCAGATCACATTCACACCCACTACCAATGATATCGGAACCTATAATAATGTGACCGTGACCGTTAGTGATAACCACGGAGCCAGTGTTTCGAGATCATTCAGTGTGACTGTAACGGATAAGAATATCCGAACCATTTACCTGAATTATGGCGGCGAAACCAGCCAGGCTGCGGCATTCCCCTGGAATAATGCCAATAGTTACCCCTGGCCCAACCTTCCCATCAATAACCTGAAAGATGAAACAGGCTTGGCAACCAACTATAATGTAACCATGGTTGACGGATGGCAGGGCAACGTTTACTCGGGTATGAACACCGGCTCAAACACAGGAATATATCCTGACGTGGTAATGAGTAATGGTTTCTATGAAACATCTACCGCTACCAGGACGATAAAGCTATCCGGGCTGAACACTTCGAAGAAATACAATATTGGATTCTTCGGCAGTAATGATATAGGGCTCAAATCGGGCGCCACCTTCAGTTCCGGCTCCAAGACTGTCACCGTTGACGGTACATTTAACACCAACCAGAATGGACAGTTGAACGGACTTGTTCCTGATGGCAGCGGAAATATTACGGTTACCATGACAAAGGCAAGTGGTGCGACATATGCCGTACTCAACGCCCTGGTCGTTGAAGAATATGATCCCAGTCTGGCGATCGTAAGGCCAGGTAACCTGTTTGCGGAACCGCTAGACAGAGGTTCAATGAAACTGGTTTGGTCAGACAGGTCAGACAATGAGACCGGCTTTGAAATCAGGAGGGATATATCACCAAGCGGACCCTTCAGCACAGTAGCCGGTACCGTTGGAGCCAACGTGACCACATTTACCGATATCAATCTCACCTCTAACACGAAGTATTTCTACAAGGTGAGAGCATTGGGTAGCGGAAACAGCGACTACAGCAATACCACCAGCGGCATCACACCGCTCACGATCGACTATGTGAACTTCAATGTTACCGTGCCGCCTCCTGGCAATCCATGGAATAGTTTCAATAACAATCCCATACTCGGAGCCGGTATTGATCCTTTGATCAGTGATCAGGGCTTCAGTTCGGGTATAAAGATTGAAGTTTCCATACCGTTCAACGGTGAAAACTACACTGGGGTAGTAACCGGTAACAATTCGGGCATCTTCCCAGACAGGGTCATGCAGGCGAATTTCTGGATCGATCCACACCAGTTGGCTCAATTCAAGATCAGCAACCTGAACCTGAATAAGAAATACAGGATTGGCTTCTTCGGAAGTTCTACCTGGAGCGGGTCAGATTTTACTACAGCTTATTCGGTTGGCAGCAGGACCACTTACCTGAACAGTTATTTCAATCAGTCGAAGGCAATGTATATTGATGGCCTCGTGCCTGATGAAAACGGAGAATTGCTGCTGAATGTGGTTACTACAGGCAATGCAACCTTCTCCTTCACGAGCGCTGTAATAATCCAGATGTATGATGATACCACCGGAGGTTCCGGAGGTGTTCAGATGAGGTCTGCAGGCAACCAACCGCTAGAGGTGATTCAAACCAGTCCGATCGCCGCCCCAGGTGCCTACAGTGAAATGGTAAGGGCATACCCCAATCCATTCAATAAACAATTGAATGTGGCATTCTCTACGAAGAAAGCCGGAAAGGTTGCCATCCAGATCACCGATATTGAAGGAAGGCTCGTGTACCAGAATAATGCAGGGCTTCTGGATAAGGGAAATTATAATCTGAGAATTGACCTGAGTGGCATGTCGCTGGCTCCCGGAATGTACTTCATGAAAGTATCGAGAGACGGAATCACAGAAAATGCTATCAAACTGATCAAGACGAAGAACTAATATCGCCCATACTTCAAAAAAATCCGGTATATTACCCATACCGGATTTTTTAACTTTGTAACTTGTCATAAAACACCTGATGTATGGATATTACTTACCTGTTGAGGGTACTTTTAAGAAGAAAATGGACCATTATCCTTGTTACTTTACTGGCGGCGACGGCTGCGCTTGTCTTTACATTTTTTAAGAAACGCCAATATGAATCTGTTGCCCAGTACTCAACCGGGTTCACCGCGGAGAAAGTGAGGCTGGTGGATGGTTCCTCCGTAGACTTTTACAATCTGGACGCCAAATTCAAGAATGTTACGGAAACCATGAAATCGCTCCAGGTTATCGGGATGCTTTCATACAGACTGCTTTTGCATGACCTGGAAAATCCCGCCAGGGCTTTCAGGAAACTCAAGCCCGAGCAAATGAAGACCAAGGTCTACCAGGCTGTTGACAAGGATAAGGCCATCGAGCTCCTGAAGTCAAAACTTGCAAAACGCGAAGTATTATATTCCTCAGAGCCTGAAGAAAAGGACCTGCTCGAGTTTCTTGATCTGTATAAATACGATTATAAATCCCTCCGGGATTTCCTCTCGATAGCACGTGTGGAGGGCACGGATTATCTCAATATCGTATGCCTCTCTGAAAACCCCGAACTGTCAGCCTTCACAGTGAACTCGCTGGGCGAGGAATTCCTCAGCTATTATCGATCCCTCACAGAAGAACGTTCCGGTAACTCGGCTATCACGATCGACCAATTGGTGCAAAGACAACAGGGAAAAGTAGATTCGCTTAATGCACTTTTATTGAAAAAAAGAATCGGACAGGGAGCCGTGGACCCCACGGTGGCCAGTACAGGCGCCCTGCAAACAGTTACCCAACTGGAAACAAAGATGGCCGAGGAAAGGGGTAATAAGAATATCTACGCCCAAAATATCCAGAACTATAAAAGCCGGCGGGAGGCAATGGAAAAGGCCTCTCCCGGTGCGGGTACCGGCAATAACGCGGAGGTTTTGAGATTGAAAAACAAGCAACAGGAATTGATCGCAGAAAAAGGCCGGAAAGGAGGCAATGATCCCGATTTGCAAAGGCAGATAGATGATCTAACTACGCAGATCGTATTGAAATCCAGCAGTGGCACCAGCGCTACAAAAAGAAACCAGGACATAGAAGACCTCAAGAATAAGATCCAGGACGAACAGGCTAAGCTAAATGCCTCCGATGAAACCCTTAAACAGTATGAAACTCAGATAAAGGTTTATAATACCAAGTCCAGCGCCCAGCCGGGCAGCGATATCGAACTCAAGACCATCCAGGCCCAACTGGATATAGAAAATAATGCCCTGAAAAATATCAAGGAAAAATCCAGCCAGGCGCAGGGTTTATTGAAAGAAAATCCGGCTGAGAATTTTAAGCAGACCATGATCGGGCAACCCGCCATCGAGCCCGAGCCGGCCAAGAGGATCATGACGTCCGGATTGGCAGGAGCTTCCATGTTTTTTATCACTGCCATCATTATACTTTTTGCTGAGATCTTCGATCCATCCATTAAAACTCCTTCACAATTTCTCAAATCCGTTCAGCTTAAATTATTGGTAGTTGTAAATAACGTCAATATCAGGAATAATAATATTCTGGACATGATCGGCGACACTTATGTTGAAGACAAGAAAATTAGTGAGGAGGAGGTGTTTAAGGAACATCTCCGGAAACTTCGATTCGAAATTGACAGCAGCGCCAAAAAAATATTCCTTTTCACGAGTACTAAAGAAGGCGAAGGAAAGAGTACAATTATCGAAGCATTGGCCAGCAGCATGCACCTGAGCAAGAAGAAAGTATTGCTGATTGACACCAATTTTTCGAATAATACCCTTACCAGGAAGTTTGAGGCGGCGCCCACCCTTGAAGATTCCATTCGCCTGAATAATAACTTTTCATTGGAGAATTTCAAAAGAATCATCACTCCCACATCCATTACAGGCGTTGATATTATTGGATGCAAGGGTGGCAACTACACTCCCGCTGAGATACTTCCTTTTAATAATATTCTCAGCCACCTGTCTAACCTGGATACGGAATACGATTATATTTTCCTGGAAGGCGCAGCCTTGAACAATCATTCGGACAGCAATGAGCTCACCCAGTACGCGGATTCTGTTGTGATCGTTTTCTCAGCGGAGTCCAGTATCAAGCAGACCGATGTGGAGTCAATCAGTTTTCTGCAAAATCTGAATGGTAAGTTTTCCGGCGCCATCCTGAATAATGTTCAAACTGAAAATATGGATCTCTGATTCCTGATCTGTTACCATGCTGAAGACCCTATTCGATGATATCATAAACAACAAAAGGAACCGGCTTGCGTGGATAGACTACGCCAGAGGCATAGCCATTGTACTTGTTTTATACCGCCATGTATTTGAAGGCATCAAGCAATCAGGTATTGACATACAGCATTTCATGGGCCTGGAACACGCCAACATTATATTTTTCAGTTTCAGGATGCCCCTATTCTTCATAGTATCCGGTGTGTTCATGGGTGGAAGTCTGTTAAAGAGAGGATTGAATGAATTTATTCTCAACAAATGCAAGATCATTCTCTATCCTTATGCTCTTTGGGCCGCGATACAGATTACTCTGCAATTGATTTTTTCGCAGTATGTGAATGGAGGCCGGGAATGGACCGACTATCTTTATATTCTGTATTCTCCCAGGGAAATTGAACAATTCTGGTATCTCTACGCGTTGTTCAATGTAACAGTGCTGTATGCGATTGTGAAAGTGAAGTTGAAACTTACCCCCGTCCAGCAGTTGGGCCTTGGCTTATTGCTGTTTTATTTATCGAGCTGGCTGGTGCAGCACAAGATCGGCGTTTATTTTTTGTATGATGTCCTGCATTTCTATATTTTTTTCGCGTTGGGTGACCTACTGTCGGGCATTATGAAAAACCCTACTAATGGCGGCTACTTCGGATCCTGGAAGACTTTTTTCCTGCTGGTTCCCATTTTTGCCGTGACGCAGTACTATTTCCTGGTCACCAATATCAGGCACGCATCGGCAACGTATTCCTATGTGGAAGACTATCAACCCTTCGCGTATGCATTCATCGCGCTGGCAGGCTGTGCCTTCATGATCAATATATCCAATATTCTGCAACGGTATAATACTGCGAAATGGCTGAGGGTATTAGGATACCATTCAATGTATATCTACGTGATGCATGTAATTATCATCGCCTCCACAAGGGTTTTCGTGACTCATGTACTCGGCATCACTTATGTTCCTTTGTTACTTGCGATTGGTATTACCGTGGGTCTGACTGTATCCGTGCTGGTGTACCAGGTAGCCATGAAATTGGGATTCTGGTGGCTGTTTTCACTGGAAAGGCCAAAGCCTAAACAATCCGTTGATCCATCCCTGATTAAAACTGCTGCTTCGGTTTGAAGCACGAAGAGAAATATGACTGAGGAGAAGAAATACAGTTATTGGATTAATTCTGCTTTTTACAGCATGCTGCAAAGGCTGACTGTGATGGTTTTCGGAATTGCCAGTTTCATGGTGCTATCGAGGACGCTCACACAAGGGCAGCGCGGTGTGTGGGATCTTTTTCTGATGATCACTGCTAATATTGAATTGTTCCGGCAGGCCCTAGTGAGAAACGCTTACGTGAAATATCTCAATTCCAGTCCCGATCCAGAGATACCGTCTATCAGATCGGCTGCGCTGGCTCTCAACACAGTTATAACGCTTGTGATTATCCTTGCTCTGGGGATTTTTACAGTTCCTTTTTGCGAATTTCTGCACGCGCCTGAACTCATTCCGGTCCTTTATATTTTCATCGTAGGAATATTCGTATTGATCCCCTTTTCACATTTCGAATGGACACAGAGCGCCTACACCGATTTCAGGGGAATTTTCTGGGCCTATATGATAAGGCAATCATCATGGTTCATCATGATGATCGTCCACCTGCTCGTTTTCGGCAATATCACTCTGACGCAGCTTTCCATGTACTATACACTGGGTATTGTGGTGGGGACAATTGCCAGTTTCCAATTTGTAAAGAAGTATTTGTCAAAAGGCTTTATTATCTCATTGGCCTGGATAAAAAATCTTTGGAATTTTGGCAGGATCATATTTGGTTCCAGCCTCAGCACATTCTTATTCCGAAACGCGGACCAATTGTTGATTCCAAGAATGCTGAACACCGCGGTGCTGGCGGTTTACACCACTTCGCTCCGCATCATCAACATCCTCGATCTGCCCTCACTGGTAATCAGCGAAATCATGTTTCCCAAGAGTTCCCGTGTAGCCGCCTTCGGAAGCGAATCGCAGCTGAAATATCTATATGAAAAATCCGTAGGATCCGTGCTATCCCTGCTGCTGCCTGCCTGTGCGATCATACTGATCTTTCCTCAATTATTTATCATCATCCTGGCGGGTAAGCAATACCTCGGCGCTGTTGTGATTTTGAGAGTGATGCTGATCAATAGCCTGTTTTCCGCATTTCTAAAGCAATTCGCCACGGTGATGGATTCAAGCGGCAGGGCCAGGATCAACTTCAGGTTGATCAGTGCCATGGCCGTAGTTTGCACCATCCTGTGCTGGATATTTCTCAAGACCCTGCACAATCCTATCGGTGCAGCCTATTCGTTGATTCTCACGCATGCTTTCGGATTTTGCATCAGTCAGTATTTTTTGCACAAATATTTCAAAGTCAATTTTTTGAATACATTCAAATATGCCCTGGCTTTTTATCCGGAAATGATCAGGATCATTAAAGACAAAACACAAAGTACGTGGCGCACCATTTTTTAGAAAACCGGGATATTGTGCTCTTTGCCTTGAAGAGTTGGGACATGGAAATAGGTGGTTCCAGCAAGAACTACGCGTCTGTATTTGCCAGGAATAATAATCGTGTGATTTTTGTGAACAGGGCGCTGGATCGATTTTCAGTTCTGCGTAACAGGCAGGACCCTAAAGTGAAGAATCTTGTGGAGGCGAGAAAAACAAGATCGCGTAAGATAGAGCAGGTCGAAAAAAATATCTGGGTTTTGAATCCGGTTTCCATACTCGAATCCATCAATAGTATTCCATGGCCCTGGGCATTCGACGCAATGAACAGGCTCAATAGCAGGAGGCTGGCGAGGGAGATCAATGAGGCGGCCGCCGAGCTGGGATTCAAAAATATAATATTGTATGTAGAAAACGATTTTCTCCGGGGCATCTACCTGGATCAATATATAAGAGACGTGGACTATTGCATTTTTTATATCCGTGATTTTCTTACGTCGCAGAACTATTTCAAGAAACATGGTCCCAGGCTTGAACCCAAAATGATCGCCAAAGCGGATATTGTGATCACCAATTCGAATTGGCTCGCAGACTACGCCAGGCGATTCAACAAGAACAGTTATTTCGTTGGGCAGGGAGTGGATTTGAAGACTTTTAAGGATCAGGAATATCCAATGCCGGCAGGCCTGGAACATATCCCGGGGCCTATTATTGGCTATGTGGGGGCCATATTGGCTACCAGGTTGGATCCTGAGATCATTAAGGACATTGCGGAACGCCGGCCTGAATGGAACATCGTGCTGGTAGGCCCTGAAGACAAATATTTCGAAGGGCATAGCCTGCATCAGATGAAAAATGTTTATTTTTTAGGTAGAAAGGATTTGCCTGAATTACCCGCTTATATCAAACATTTTGATGTGTGTATTAATCCGCAATTGGTGAATGAAATGACTATCGGGAATTATCCCCTTAAAGCCGATGAATACCTGGCTTTGGGGAAGCCCATGGTAGCTACCCGGACCGAAGCCATGAAGATGTTTGAAGATTTTGTGCATTTATGTGACCAACCCCTGGAATATGTGGGAGCCATTGAAAAGGCATTGGCCGAAGCAGAAAATGAAGATATGATCATGAAAAGAAAGGCATTCGCCCGGAGCCATACCTGGGAAAGCTGCTTTGAGAACCTGGACAGGGAATTGAATAAAATTGTCGGAAGGCATGACCATAAAAAAGCAATGTCATGAACGAAACAAACTCAAGGGATAACAGGTTCCTCGAGCTGCTCACGCTTGTGTTCGTGGCTTTGATGATGATCTTATTATACGTACAGATACTATTATTTTAGTCTATGAATAATTATGCTATCGGTAGCCGAAAATAGAAAAGGATTCCTGAAATGGTTCAGGTATAACCTGGTGGTGAAAAGATTCAACTCTCCGCTGGGTTGGTCTATTTTAATACTGCTGGCCCTGGCATTTGCCGTTACCAGTGCCAACAAATTATTTATCATCAACTTCCTTGTAATAGCAGGTCTCGGCGGAACCATAATAGCGGCCATCTGCCTCTTGCAGCCTCTGACGGGATTTTACCTCACCGTAATTTTTTCCTGTTTCGCTTTCTATCCCCAGCGGCTTGGCATTCCCCTTCCCGTAAATACAGGGATTGAAGTGCTCATACTGCTCAACTTTATCGGCGCTTATTTCAAGCGTTCCAAGGATCCCCTGAATGAATATGTGTCGTTCGTCAAAACGCCGGTCTCCATTGGATTCATATTGTACACCGCATTTTTTCTGGTGGAACTCTTCAACCCAAACATGTATTCCGCGGAAGGCTGGCTCTTCTTTATGAGACGATGGCTGGGTTTTATCCTGATCTATGTGACTGCCTATAAGTTATTGAACAGCTTCGAGAGAATAAGGGATTTCATAAAGACATTCATCATATTGGCTTTTATCATTGCTATTTACGGATGCCTGCAAACCTGGTTTGGGCTTCTCCCCTTTGAGATGAACTGGCTTAAATCCAATCCGCACGAGTACAGATTATTTTTCACGGGAGGTTATATGAGGGTCTTCTCCTTTCTTTCCGATCCTGCAGCCTTTGGTATCTTGTCTGGTTCCATGGCCATGCTGACCCTTGCATTCGCGGTTTCCAGCACCCGCAGGAAGCAGAAACTGATTTTATTTGTCGCCTCGGCCATCATGCTGATGGGCATGAGTTATTCAGGAACCAGGACTGCCAATATTATTCCTGTCGCCGCCATTGCGCTTTATGTGCTCATGACTATCACGCACAAACGCACCATGATGGTCTTGTTCTCCACAATTGTAGCTGGGATGTTCCTGCTCTATGGTCCTATAGACAATCCTACTGTCAATAGGATGAGATCTACCTTCAGGAGCGAGGACGCTTCTCTGAATACCCGTGAGGTGAACCGGCACTTTATTCAACCTTATATATACCAGCATCCCCTTGGCGGAGGAATTGCCACCAGTGCCAGAGAAGGATTGGATTTTAATCCCGGGCATCCTCTTGCCGGATTCCCGCCTGACAGTGGACTCCTGAAGGCTGCCATCGAAACCGGGTGGATCGGGTATGCTTTCATGATCATTTTCTTTTTCCTCGTACTGTACCAGGGAGTACACTATTATTACCTGACGGAAGATCCAGTGTACAAACAATACCTGCTGGCCATTACCATTGTGGAACTTTCCTATATCATTACTCAATACGCGCAAATATCCATTGGAGAAATTCCATCCACTTTTTTATTTTATCCCATACTTGCAATTATGCCAAGATTGTTGCAACTTGATAAAGCAAAAAAATATTCACAAAAAATAAAACTGCCTGATAGTATATGAAGCATTACATCATGATCCTGTTGGCGCTGACCTGCTTTAACTTTGCGTTCGCCCAAAATAATCCAGCACCTGTAACCAGGTATTCAGACTATAAAAGATTCACCGATTCTGTACCGGTGCAAGCACTCGATATCAGGGAGCACCTGGTTCAGCTCGCACTCCAGAACCCCAGCTTTGAAGTGGCTGATGGGAATATCGCGATCGCCCAGTATAATCTGAAACTTGCAAAGAATTCATGGCAGGATCACCTGTATGTCATTGCCAACGTAAACGAATCTGCCTTCAAGAGCTCGGCCACTCCAAACAATATATATTACCCTAAATTGAACGTAGGCTTCAATCTTCCTTTAAGCATTTTCAGCAGACGGAACAACGACATAAATATCGCGAGAGAAAATATCGCAATAGGGCAGGCTCAAAAAAATGAAATGTACAGGCTGATCCGGGCGCAGGTGCTTACGGCCTATGAAGACTACCTGCAGAAAAAAGCCTTGCTGGAACTACAGGTTGAATTGACCACTGAGCAATATACAGCTTACCTTACGGGGCAAAAACAATACGCGGAAGGAGAAATCAAAATAGAAGATCTGAATGTATTTTACAAGAATTACAATGTGGAATTGGCCAAACAAAGAACGCTCGAAAGAGACGAGAATGTGGCCGTCATTGAAATTGAAAAGATGATAGGCGTTAAGTTTTCCGATATATTGGCGGCATACAACGTAAGATAATTGAATCCGGCACCTCATGACCCTAACCAAAAATGCGACAAAAGAGAAAATATTTTTTCCCAACCTTGACGGGCTCAGGTTCATTTGTTTCTTCGTCGTCTTCCTCTTCCATTGCTACAAGACCATTTTTCAGAATATCAGGCATAGCTCAGGTTACCACTACATTGAATCCCTTTTTCAAAATGGTACGTTAGGCGTTAATTTTTTCTTTGTATTGAGCGGCTTTCTGATCACCTATCTTCTCATCCGCGAAAAAGAATACAAGGGAACCATCAGCGTGAAGAATTTTTATATCCGCAGGATCCTCCGCATCTGGCCGCTGTTCTACCTTTGCGTGGCTTTTGGATTTCTTGTATTCCCCTTCGTAAAAAGCTTGTTGGGCCAGCCTTCTGAAGAAATTGCACACCCTGTCTATTACCTTTTCTTTGTGAATAATTTTGATTTCATGCATAGCTGGCCGGCGGTTCCTGACGCACTGGTACTATCCGTACTGTGGTCGGTGGCCGTTGAAGAGCAGTTTTATCTGAGTTGGCCCGTGATCCTGAAATTCATTCCTATACGGTACTACCGTTGGATTTTCCCTGGCATCATAGCTGCCAGTCTCATTTTCAGATCCTTTTATACGGGGGATAATGACCACGATTACGCGTTTCGCTATTTTCATACCCTGTCTGTGATAGGTGACATGGCTTTCGGTGGGTTGCTGGCTTATTTTTGCTCTTACGAAAATAGATTTTTCAGGTATATCAGGAACCTCAGGCGGTACCAGATTGCCATCATTTATATCGCAGCCATCATCATTTTCATTTTTAAGAAGCAACTGTTTCACATACCCGTTTTGGTTGTGTTAGAGCGCCTTGTGATCAGCAGTTTTTTCGGGCTCATCATCCTGGAACAGAATTATGCGAAAAACTCCTTTTTCAAATTCTCCCAATTCAAACTGATTAGTAAGCTGGGCCTTTACACTTATGGATTGTACTGCCTGCATTTTATAGGCATCCTGGTTGTTCAAACCATCGCTCAAAAAACAGGATGGAACCTGCACAGTTTTGTGATGGCCTCCCTGGCAAGCCTGCTGGCATTGCTGGTAGCCATTCTCGTGAGTATCACCAGCTATTACCTGTTTGAAAAGAGATTCCTTGATCTTAAAGATAAATTCGCGTTCATCGTTAAGAAATAACAGGTTCGTGAATGAATGGCAGTGATGCATTTTCTTCGCGTTAACTACCAGGGGTCCTGGCCATCCTGCAAATAAATTGAGGGAGTAAGACTACTCCCTCGCAATTGAACCCTATATAATCTATAAAACACAAAACAATTCTTGTCAGTTCCTGTTAGACGACAGTTAGAAATATTTCCTGCCCTTGGTTAGCCAAAAATCCTTGTAAGAAAGAGTAACCGTGATCTTGCCGTATTTTTCCTGGATCAGGCCTTTATTTTGAGTACCCCTGATTCCATATTCAAATGCTAAATGGTACCCTAATGCATTCCTCTTGGAATTAAAACCCATTCCAACAGTAATCCCGGCATCCCGAAGTTGCTGGTCATAAATATCCAGGTAAGATTTGTCATAGAATAAGCCCGCCTGGTAATACATGCTTTCCAATACAGTCTGCCAGCCCTGTTGCTTCCTGGAAATTTCCATGCCCAATGAGAGTCGTTCACTGTTTTGAAGAGAATAGTTGAATCCCTTATAATCCAATGCCGACCAAGCCTGGTATCGATAGTCTGCGGCCAGGGTCAATTTCTTGTTCCGCGTGAATGATATTCCCAATCCTGTACTATTGGGGATCGTGAAAAAATCATTCTTTGTTATTTCGTCTTTGATGGTAGTGGTGCCCCCATTGGTGACCGTGGCGCTATATTCAGCCTGCAAATCCTGCTTACGCGCGTATGTGGCTCCAAAGTTGAAATCCCATTTCTTGCTCAGCTTCGTAAAGTATTGCAAACCATAAGTGGGGTAAAAATTTCGCAGATAAATATTTTTTGTGGTCACGATCATGTCACTTACACTGGTACCGGCCAGGGTTTCCTTCTGTGTGAGAGAACCAGACAAATACGCAGCATTGATGCCAATCGAAATATGTTTGCTGAGCTTAAATCCATTTCCCCAATAAAACTGGTTGACACCTCCGGTACCTTCATAGTCGGCGATGGTGTACACGTTTGAACCCTGGATCGTTTTGCGGCCGGAAAAACTGTAATTGGCGGTACTAAAGGGCATGATACCCACGCTGCTCCCCCACCATTTATTGATGCGCATTCCCATACTGAGCCTTTCTATGGAAAAATCCCGGGTTGTATTATTCAGTCCATTGATATCGTTCCCATAATAGGAAACAAATTTGCCCCTGGCCGAAGCTTCCACTATGAATAGCTGTTCCTGCAATTCAGAATAAGAAGCCGGATTATTATGGATAACATAATTGCTACTCCGGTAAGAAATCCCGGTATTGGCCATGCCAGCGGTTCTGTTAAACTGGCTTTCTTCAATATCGCCGATCCCCAGAATAGAATATGGTGAACTATTGTTTTGAGCCCTAACCCCGAGTTGGGCTCCGGAAAATACCAGAATTAGAACATGTGCACGAAATAGTTTCATTGAATGATCCTATGTTATGGTTGTATGGATATGTAATAGACCTTCAACATTATCCTGTCTTTGATATTCCTACTATCCCCCAGGACCAGGCGATTCAAAGCGCTTTCAAAGGCAGGCGCTGGTGGTTGTATCAATAAACCATTCTTATTATTATCACTGATAGCAATTTGCTGCTGTAAAAAAGTGGTGACATCATAGCTGTAAAATGTATTCTGACCATAGAGCCAGTCAACCTGAAGATTGCCATTTTGCACCTGGGCCAGTCCCCCCGCCTGTGTAATTGTAAGTGGACTCAATGGATCATTCAACAATGATGTGGAATACAGATCCAATTCCGGAGGCAGGGGATATTGGCCGGAAAATGAACCTCTGACAGGCAGGATATCCAATTCAGCTTTGAGGATCTGGGCATAGTCAGGCCTCTGTAATAGATTTCTCAGGGTGGGAAAACGGATCTTTGCTTCGAGGCCCGTAGCCGATTGTACAAAGGCCATATTATTTGTAAGTGTGGATTCTGCCTCCCTGTTAGCTGGTCCCAGGATAGTGAGTCCCGTTCCCGTTCGATCATATTGAATCTGGTTAAACTGCAAAGCCTGGTTATTAAATATGAAATCCAGGTATTCGTTTACCGGCGACGGATTTGCCTCGTGATAGTAGAGTCGCATTACTACGCTGTCACGAAAACCAAGGACAGCATTGGAAATGCCAGGGCCCGGAGCAATTTGAAGGCCCTTGAAATAGTTGATAAAGGAAGTGATATCTTTCACGGGATCGGATTTTTGCGACAGCAGGTTGAATAAGTCCTGGCCCAGGGCATCGCTCATCGGCACTAAAATGGATGAGGTGTCGGAGGGTATGAATCTTCGCGTGATTGATCCGAGCGCGCCGGCTTGAATAGGAAAATCCGAAGTATTGTATAGTGATGACTGCGACTCCCCAATCTGAATCGGTTCGGCCAATTGATAGATCGAAATTGTTTGGACCGTGGACGTATCTCCATAATATGTGCCGTTGGACTTCAGTATGAGGCGCAAGGAATCATATCGGGCAGACAGGGAAAAATCGCGCAGGGCCGGAGGTGCCAGGTTAAAAAAAGTCTTGGCCCTTATTATTCCGAACATACTGTCTTTGTACATGCCTGCGAGCATGATACCGGAATTGGATGTTATGACAGAATCCCTGAAAATGGTTGAAACAACCGGAGTGAGGGTGTCAACCAAAACGATATTCGTGTATCCGTTATCGACAAATTGGTCTCCAAACTGGATATAGGCCTTCTTACAGCCACTCAATAAATAGAATGCGGCAAGGATGCAATACAATATTCTCATCTTTCGGCAGAAATTCCTACTTATTATATAAAACCGCATGGGTCCAATTCAATTTCAGGCCCAATATTATCAGGGAATATTGTTAGTGTTTTGTTACTATGGATTAATAGGGATCCTTCATCTACCAATCCACCTATTTCATATAGGAACCGGAAATGGCAATTGAGTAGAATGTGCGGGTAATTTAAGGACAAGAAAATCAGTTGGTATATGAAAATTCTTCGCTGGTAGATAAAATCGTTCTGAAATTCCATTTTAACGATTTGGCGGCAATGAATTCAAATAGTTTAGCCGCAAATTATATTTCAGAATGAAAGCTAATATGAATTTATTTTGGATTCTCGGCATGGGTTCGGTATTCCTGGCCTCCTGTTCTAAATCTTCCACAACAGACAATGGCACGACGGATGGCAACTGGATAAGCCGTTCTGACTTTGAAGGTGTGGCACGCAGCGAGGCAGTGGAATTTACGGCAGGCACCAAGGCTTATATCGCAACTGGATTCGACGGGGAAAAAAGACTGGATGATCTTTGGCAATATGACCCCGACAATAATTTCTGGCAACAAAAAGCCCAATTTCCGGGGACCCCGAGAAGCTCGGCGGTTGCTTTCTCGGTAGCAGACCAGGGCTATGTGGGTACGGGCTATGATGGCGTGAATAAATTGCAGGATTTCTGGCAATATGATCCGGCCTCCAATATCTGGAAGCAGAAAGCTGATTTCGGAGGTTCGGCGCGTTACGACGCCGTTGCATTCAGCATCTCCGGAAAAGGGTATGTATCAACAGGCTTCGATGGCAATTATCTTAAGGACATTTGGGAATATGATACTGCCGGGGACGCATGGACGCAGAGAGTAAGTCTGGGGGGCACAAAACGATCCGCCGCGGTAGCCTTTGTTTACAAAGACAAAGCCTATATATGCACGGGCATCAATAATGGAACCGCCGTGAATGATTTCTGGGTCTTTGATCCTTCTCAGCCTGAAGGCCAGGCCTGGACTGAATCGAGAAAAATCGCGAATATAAGCACGGACTCTTATGATGACCAGTATGCGATAGTGCGTAACAATGCGGTAGCATTTGTGATGAATGACAAGGCCTTTGTGACTACGGGTGAAAATGGCAGCATTTATAATGACACCTGGGTCTATGATTTCGCTACCGATCTTTGGGCAAAGAAGACTCCTTATGAAGGGGCCGCTCGCACTGGAGCAGTATCCTTTAATATCAATAACCGGGGTTTTGTGCTCACGGGCAGGAGCAGCACCTATCAATTTGACGATATCAGGGAGTTCTTCCCGGATCAACCATATAACGCCAATGATTAGAGGAAGGGAAATTTCACTAATATGGATTGTTGCATCATCCCTGGTTCTAATGGTTTGTATATGCGTTGGGCTCATCCATTACAGGAGGCAGCATGAGCTCCTGCGGGTGGACCTCAATTCATTCAGGACCAAGCTGGGCTGGGGCTACGAGATCAGGGTGGATTCCAAGCCCTTCATTCGTCAGGAAACTATTCCTGCAATAGCGGGAAACAAATCATTTTCTACAGAAGCAGATGCCCTGAAGACTGGTAAGGCAGTCGCAATAAAATTGAGCAGGGGCCTTCTTCCTTCTCTCAGCAAAAAGGAAATTGAAGAACTGGGCGTTTATAGGGATGGCATGAGCAATCACTGAGGGAAAATAACGGGGGTGCTTCTCCGCTATTCAGGAATTCATTTCCACGATTTGAAATATATTGTTCCGATAGCTGTTTCCTATTGGAATGATCCTTTTCCCAAGCGTGATCTCGTTCCGGGAAATAGTTTCGATATGACGTAAGGAAACCACATAGGATCTATGGACCCGGACAAAATCTCCAGGTGGTAATTTTGTAGCAAAATTTTTGAGGTTATGCAGGGTGAGCACAGGTTGGGGCCTTCCAAAAAGATATATCTGAGTATAATCTTTCATCCCTTCACAAAACAGGATATCATCATATTTCACCTTGATGATCTTATATTCTGATTTCACAAAAACAAAGTCACGCCGGGCAGTTTGCCTGGCCTCATGTGTTTCTTTCTGAATAAATAGCTGCACCCTTTCAATCGTATTTAAAAACCTTTCGTAGGATACGGGGTGTCGCAGCACGCTGAAGGGTTTTACCGGAAAAGATTCAATATCAAATTCCTGTTGGTGTGTTGTGCATACAAAAACAGGATGAGCACTGAAAAACGTTTTATGATTTTCCTTTAATGAAGCGATTTGCGAAAGGTCGCAGATCACCAATTCAGGTTCCTCACCATCCATACTTTGCAAAGCAGTCATCAGGCTGCCTTCATATCTTTTCACATGAAAACTGGGAGTCTGTTGAACAATTTCCTGGAGATAGTCCGATTCAACCGAGTCGCTCTTGACAATTAAACATTTAATCATTTTCCAAGCAGTTTATGATGAAATCATGCACGGGGGTGCGGTAAATGAAATCAAGCCGGGCATCAATTCCCGTAGTGATCCTTAAGACGTCAAATTTCGTCAGGACCTTTACAAACCGCTTGTTAAAGTCGGTCAATCCGATGAAATTTCAGATAAAAAAAGCTTTCGGTTACAAGCCCTTAACGATGGAATAACCATTCAATAACAATAGCTTGCCCGGGAATATTTGTTTGCTACCGTCATCCCCTCAATATTCCTTTCGGATTCAATAAAAATATCCCTGTAGATATCACCCATTGGAATCTGCGTTCCTGAAACAAGGCAGAATTTTTAGTTGACTATGAATTCGATTTGGCTAAGCGCCAATTCAGCGGTGAAGCATAAATGAATGAATTGGTCCTGGAAGTTGTTGCAACCAGTCAGGACACCCAATTTACCAGTTTCCCGATGGGTTCGATCAGGATCTGGATTTCGTCACGGCTTTGGAGTGTGAAATCATTTTCGGGTACCAGACAGGTGCCTGTCATGAGGAAGACGCCCTGTGGAAAACTTGATTCCCTGAACAAATATTCAACCAACTCGGAATGATTTCTTTTCATCTGGCTGATAAGAGTCCTGCCTTCATACAGCACATTTCCATTGCGGAAGATTTGAATGGCAATTTCAGTTGATGGTGAAATGGGTTTCGATGCAATATAAAGGCAGGGTCCCAGGGCAGCGGAACGGTCATATACTTTTGCCTGCGGAAGATACAGAGGGTTCTCACCCTCAATGCTACGCGAACTCATGTCGTTTCCAATGGTATAACCAACAATATTTCCTTTAGACGTGATGAAGAGGGTGAGTTCAGGTTCAGGAACATTCCAGCTGGAATCCTTCCTGATATTAACGGGTTCATCAGGACCGGAAACGCGATGGGCCGTAGCCTTAAAAAACAATTCCGGTCTTTCGGCTTCATATACTTTATCATAGAATGTGGCGGCGCCGGACTCCCTGGACTCCTCCATCCTCGCCGTTTTGCTGCGCAGGTAGGTTACCCCGGCAGCCCAGACTTCCTGCGTGCCGATTGGAGCAAGGATCTTTTTCCGGCTGAGCCATTCACTGTCGCCCTGAGATTGAAGGTTGTTTATTTCGGAGTTCAGCAAGTCAAATAAATTATCCCTGTTTATGAAGCGATCCCAATCCTTTTCAGCGGGAATATAGCAGCGGTCTTCGTGTAAAATCACGGGCCCTTCTGAAGTCTTGTAGAGTTTCATAACGAATGATTGATTTCAATATCCGGGAATCACCCGGGGAAACATAGAATTTTTTGAAGCAATCAATGATCGGCCTGGGCCTAACCCTATTTGGCCCGATTCATACTATTTTGAAATTATTAATTTATTGTTTTCCCTGAATGCTGGTTTTGAACTTTCATGATCATAAGGAACGAGTGCTTCATTGTTTCTGGCAAACAATAATACCTGCCTGTTTCCTATTTTGAGATCGCTTATATCTCTAACCTGCCCCTTAATGAGGATGCCGCTCTGTGGTGCCGGTATGGGGAGGAAGCCTCCTTTACCGTCTCCTTTGAGCAGCAGGCCATAGCTCGCGTCGTAGATCCCCACCTCAGGTTTGGACTGGTAAAAATTACCGCCCAGTACGATATCTGCCTTGCCGTCCCCGTCCAGGTCTTTCACCACGATC
>JBGPHC010000012.1:0-118572 GCA_041484195.1 Agriterribacter sp.
ACTTTAAAAGAATGATGAACCTCTATACAAAGATGCTTTTAGGCTTTTTTATGCGCCTATTCTGCCTCATCCAAAATCTGCTGCTACCTGAAAAATATTTTACACTAACCCCTAAAACGACTTTTTAAGGGACGACTACTTCAACTTTATCGGCGCCATGCATTTTTAGATTCTTTACACCTATTCCAATATTGTTATATTATATGGCCTTATTGTTCATGCTTCCGTTTACCTGCCTCCAGGTATCGGAGGGATTTTCATTCTTTAACGCATCTGGCAATAGTGAATTCGGGAAATCCTGGAAACATACCGGTCTCGTAAAGCGGTATATGGCCTGCATACCCACCGACGTAAATCTGCTGTCTGTAGTAGCCGGGTACGGTCCTCCGTGAACCATCGAATGATTTACTTCAATTCCTGTTGGTACATCATTATATATTATCCTGCCTGCTTTATATTGCAAGCCGATGAATAATGGCGAATATTCCAGGCAATCTGCCTGAGTTGCCCAAACGGAAGCAGTTAACTGTCCTGTCAAATATTCCGCTATTGCCATTAGTTGCGTTCTGTTCTCCGCAACAACAATCAGCGAAGAAGGGCCGAATACTTCTTCCTGCAATGTTTTGTTATTCAAAAAATCATCACCGGATACTTTAAATACATGTGCTAGTGCAATATTGCTGTTATCGTTTTCTGTAAGAATTGTCAGTACTTCTACACCAGGTGTTCCCGCAAGATGAACAACACTTTCAAAATAAGCATTGCATATATTATCTGAAAGCATGGGTTGCCCGGCTATTTTTCCGATGGATTCCACATAATCTTTTATGAACCGGTCGGTTTCCTCCGACCTAACAATGATGAACAAGCCGGGGTTGGTACAAAACTGTCCTGCTCCCAAAGTATTGGAAGCGGCGAGTTTCCGGGCAATAGAGTTTCCTTGCTGCCGGAGCATGGCTGGAAGAATAAACACAGGATTCACGCTTCCCATTTCCGCAAACACAGGTATTGGTTCGGAGCGTTTCATGGCCATATCAAACAACGCCATACCTCCTTTAAAAGAACCTGTGAACCCAACTACCTTTACCAGCGGGTGCATAACCAGGTCGGCGCCCAATTTATGTTCGGCACCATGCAATAAAGAAAAAACCCCCTCTGGCATACAGGTATCTTTGGCTGCCCGTAATATGCACCCGGCCACGACCTCAGCAGTAACAGGATGAGCCGGGTTAGCCTTGTGAACAACCGTACATCCGGCAGCAAGCGCCGAAACGGTATCCCCACCAGCCACAGAAAATGCATATGGAAAATTGCTTGCACCAAATACGGCTGCAACCCCTAATGGAACCTGCATTTGCCTGGTATCCGGTTTTATCGGGTCATTAAAGCCTGTATCTATGATAGCTTTTATCCACGAACCATCCTTCAAAAGACCGGCAAAAAGTTGTAGCTGGTTGATAGTTCGCTGGCGTTCTGCCTGGAGTCTTGCTTCGGGCAAACCTGTCTCCTGCCGTGTTACCCCGATAAGCGCGTCGCCGGTATCAGCAATATGTTTCGCTATTGTTTCAAGAAAGGCGGCTCTTTGATTTCCATTCATGCCGCCATATAACGGAAAGGCAATAGCTGCTTTTTTGATGGCGGCATCCGTCTCTTCATAGGTTGCTTCATGAAATGAATTCAACCCAACTTTGCCTCTGTACACTGTATTGACAATACCTTTGGCTGACAGATCATATCCTATTCTTTGTTTTACAGTGGTATTCATTCCAAAAAAAAATTATTTATTATTTTCTGCTACGGGATAACCGGAAGTTGTTGCCCAATCTCCTGGCTGGTTGCCCATTTCAAACTCCAGTGTGCCGCCGTTGGCAATTTCTGTGTGTCGGAACCAACTTCTGTCTATTGACTGACCGTTCAATTTGGCGGATTGAATAAAAATATTCTTATCAGTCACGTGTTTTGCCGTTAATACCAGTGTTTTTCCATTGCCCAAATGGAGTATAGCTTTTGAAAAGTGCGGTGATGAGATGGTATATAAATCCTGCCCTGCAACAGGAAAGAACCCCAGTAAATGAAACACCAGCCAGCTTGACATGGCGCCCGAATCATCATTGCCAGGCAAACCACTGCGCGTAGTGTTATAATTTTTCCTGATGATGGAACATACCCGTTGTTCGGTCAAATCAGGTCTGCCAATCCAGTTGTACAATACAGGTGTAAGAAATCCGGGTTCATTATTTACATTGTAATAATCCTTTACAAAAAAAGTGTCAAGCCTGTTCCTGAAAGCGGTTTCACCCCCACACATTTTAATAAGGCCTCCGATATCCTGCGGAACATAAAAAGACATTTCCCATGAATGACTTTCATAAAAAGGATCATGCCAGCTGCCATCCTGCAACACAGTAAATTTTTCAAGCCATGTGCCATCTCTTTCTCTTGGCCATATAAAGCCATTCGCGCCATGATCTTGCAGGGGCCGCCATAGGTTTCTCCAGTTGGCGGAGCGGCGTAGGTATTTCTGATAGAGATCATCTTTATGCAGGCCTTTTGCTACCAGCGCTATAGCATAATCATCGGCCGCATATTCCATTGTGCGCGTGCCTGCGCGTTCATAGTTTAAAGACACATAGCCGATAGAATTATAATCCGGAATTCCTCCCCGTCCCTCCTTCTGCTCATTGTCGCCGGGCGGTACTTCGGCATTCTTTATCATTGCTTTTAAGGCCGTTTCATAATCGATTCCCTTCAGTCCTTTTACAAATGCATCGGCGATCAATATATCACAATTGCTTCCGCCCTGTGTGCGGCCATTGTCATCGCCGCTCCTTGCATCGGGCATGTACCCTTCGTATTTATAAATATCAACCAGCGAATTGACTATATCCTGCTGAACATTTCCGCCGATCAATGCCAACAACGGGTTCATGCAACGATAAGTATCCCATATGGCATAAAAGTCGTCATAATAAGGGGCAGGGGAATTCCATTTGGAATTCTCGCCTGTTTTATTTACAGGCATTAGCATAGAATGGTAAAGCGCCGTATAAAACATTTTTTTTAGCGAATCCGTCTTGCATGTAATTTCAATGTTCTTCAATCTTTCTTCCCACAATTTGCGTGCATCAAGAACTGCCTTATCGAACTCCCATTGTGGCATTTCGCGCTCCATATTCTCCTTTGCTTTTTCAGAACTGATATAAGAGATGCCCACCTTCACTTTAATCACCTGGTCCTTCTTTGTTTTGAAGTAGAACCATGCACCACATGACTGCGGCCCTTCTGCTACCAGCTTTCCTCCCTGTATCGCGTCATGCTGCCATACGCCGGATGATTCAGCAGGCGTATTGAACAAGGCATAAAAATAAACCGTGTATGCGCCGTTAATACTCCAGCCACCACGCACGCGGCTATATCCCTCTATTGCAACCGGTGAAACGATCTTAACAGCAGAGCCAACCAACACCTGCTTTTCTGTAGGGTGCCTGGAAACAAGAAAATGTCCTGCGTCAATCAATATGCCCGCCCTATTCAATTGTGGAAATGTATAAGTATGCAATCCAACACTAGGTGTGGTTGTGAGGCACACATCAATATTATATCTGTTCAGGTGAACTTTATAGCATCCGGCTTTTGGCAGTTCATTTGAAAAAGAGGAACCATAATCATTAGCCGAAATATTGCCGGCAAAAGGTTGCACCAAAATATTGCCATACTTGGGACCGCCTCCGGCGCCGCTTACATGAATATGACTAAACCCATTGATGATTGAATTGTTTCTTTCATCATAACCGGAGCTGGCCATATTGCTGTTGCAATCGGGACCTAACTTTACCATGCCGAAGGGCAGCGTAGCCCCAATAAATACGTTTCCTCCCTTTGCAGTCCCTATATAAGGATCTATATAGTCGACCAGCGACTGGGCAAATGAATGAGGAGCCATAACAACTATTAATATCCAAATGATGAGCTTTCTATTCATTGCGTTTGTTATTTGTACCAGGCAGTTTTGTTTATCCGTCACTTTCTTATATGAAATCCCTTCGTTGAATCATCAATTACAATATTTTCCTTCACGATTCCATCCGTAACAATTGTTACATCATCTTTATGCAGGCGCCTCGTAGTAAGCTGAATTTTATTATTTGCAATGTTCATTTTTTTCACTACAATTCCGTCAATACCCATGGCAATACCGTTGCCTATATAAATATCGCCCAGCCTGTTTTTCAGAATGGCCGCAGTAGTAAGGGCGCTGCCGGTTCCCCAATGAAAACCGGATTGATAAGACCTGCTGTTATAACCACTGTGTCCATAATTTTCGGCCATGGAACCGGTGAATGATTCGCCATTTGATTCCGTTCCCTGGTAATTTTCAGGGCATATATTTTTGTTTTCAGGAATTACCATCAAGGCAAAAGCAGATCTGCAGGCATATACAGACCTTTCCAGGTAATCGCTGTTTCCCGTTGCGAAATAATAATTGAGATAAGTTTCTGCAAATTGAGCCTGCCTTGCATCATTCCATTCGGCATCGGTATTTTGAACACCAAATCCGCCGAATGCATATAAATTGATAAAAGGAGGATTCCATACCTGCTGGTATAAGCCAAGTATGTTCAAACAATATTCTCCCTGTTTAAGATATTTTACATCTTTGAAAAGATGGTATGCAGCCAGGTAAGCTTCTGCGCACCACTGAATTGATAAAGTATTTTGACCATACAAATTGGTAGTTGAGTCAAAATAATGCATTGGCTTGGCCGAGCAGGAAAAATAAAGTTCAAAATCCTCAAACCGCTGGTTAGGCAAAACATACCTGTCAAGAAAATACAGCGACCGTAAAATGGCTTTTTTGTATTGACCGATAGATGAAGCCCCTATTTTATTTTTCAGTAACATTTCTTCGAGGTACCAGGTTGCCATTGAACTGGTAGCTGAAAAGCGCAATACAGAATCTGCTTCGTATGTTTTTACACGAACCCGTGCAGGAAAACTTCCATCTCTATTTTGTGTTTGGAGCAGTGCATTGGAGAAATTAAGAAGGAATGAATCGGCTCCCTTCATTCTTTGCATCTCATCATTGAAACGCATTATCCAGTAAGCCGTCCACACATTATCCGGCATATGATATACTTCCTTTCCGCCACCCTGCCCGGAAGATAACCACTGATTTTTTTCGCTCAGGTAAATGGTAGGGAACCATCCTCCATCATTGGGGCTTTCAAGAATCAGTTTGAATGCCGCCAGGGCTTTCGCTTTCCAATCTTCATGGTTCAGTTCCCTGCCCCAATAAAACAAACCATAGGCTGTGCGCGCATTGTTGAACCATGAATGGTACCAGAGGTCATTTTTATAAAACCTTCCACCATATTTTTTGGTTGTTGCATCGTAATAAGTGGACAATGTGATGCCACCCTTACCCGGTTCTCCTGCCTCCACCCAATAATTTTTTAATGCCATTGTATAACCAACTTCTGCATACCGATTAAACGTAAGCGTTTGCGGCAAATAAGAGTGTGTATAAGCTTTTGCAAAATGGCTCCATAAAAAATGATTGGTGGTCTTTAACACATTCACAGTTGAGTTGCCAGGAGATATGAGTACATAAAACGCCAAATCAATTTTACCATCCAGTGTAAAGAGTTTATTGCTTTTGCGGTAATACTGGTGCCTGGCAACATCGTAATTAGATATACCATAATTGATTTGGATGGTCTTTCCGGTATAGTTCAAATCAAAATAATAAGGAGCGATGGCATTGTTTTTCATTTCTTTTATATCCGGTATGAATGCAAAAGCCTCATTCCTGAGCATATGAATAATACAGGGTGAACGGAAAACATGTTGCGAAACAATTTCATCCGGCGTTCTTTTGATGTTGGGAATCCAGTGAAACCATTTTTTAGCAGCCTCCATTTCTGCCTGGCTGCCGAGTTCAATTGTCAATGGGATATCAATACACCCGGGCCGACAAGCCTGGTTCGGCAATATGTCAATCTTCACATAGAACACACTTTCATCTATTTTCTTAATGTTGATATGGTGTTCAAAACGGAAGATATGATTGGCGCTATCTGTTACCGAAGGCGCATGCACCTGCATGTTTATACCGGCTATGGGCAGCTTTACCTGCGACTGGCCCAATAGAAATGCGGGGATAAGATATACAAATACGAAGGCGGTCAATATATGTTTCTTATTGTTCATTCTGTTGATGATTGCTTTTGCTTTACTTGCTCAATTATTCTGTCACCATTTTGAGATATTGTTATTTTTCCCAGGTCAATTGTGTAAACGGCCTGTTTCCAGGAAATTTTCCAAAATCTTTATTGGGCGATGGCCCCATTATTAATTTCAATTCGCCGCCCTGTACAATATCACTGTAAAGGATATAGCTTTTCTTGTATGGCTTTCCGTTCAACATGGCGCTTTCTATATATTTATTGACAGCATTGTTATTGGAAGCAATAACCGAAAATGTTTTGCCATTGCCTGTATTGATAACTGCTTTATTGATCAATGGCGAGCCTAGTACGAATACGCCATTGGCCGGATTAACCGGATAAAAGCCAAGCGCCGACATGATATACCATGCGCTCATTTGTCCGCAATCATCATTGCCACAAAGGCCTTCGGGTTTGGCCGTGTACATTTCAGTGGTGATTTGCCTTACACGTTCTGCAGTTTTCCATTGTTGCCCCGCAAAAGCATACAGGTAAGGAATGTGGTGATTGGGTTCGTTGCCATGAGCATACAAACCAATCAGTCCCGATATGTCTAATGGCGCATCAACGCCTAAATTTTCCTTGATGGTGAAAAGGCTATCGAGTTTTGTAACAAACGCTTCATCGCCACCCATTAATTGTATTAACCCTTCCACGTCTTGCGGCACCAGCCATGTGTATTGCCAGGATGTGCCTTCGGTAAAATCATAAGCTTTGTAATCGAAAGTAACAGGATTAAAGGGTGTTCGATAAGTTCCGTCTAACATTACTCCGCGTACAAAATGTGTAGCAGTATCAAAATACCTACGGTAGTATTTCGCGCGTCTGCTGTATTTCAAATAATCATCATCGCGGTGCAGTTTTTTTGCTACCTGTGCAATGCACCAATCGCTCAAGGCATATTCCATTGCCTTTGAAACAGATTCCACTTCTTTATCTGCAGGGATATATCCTCTTTCCTTGATATATTTCATTCCAAAATCATCGCGGTTGGAAGATACTTTCATCGCTTCCAGCGCCAGTGAAGGATCAAAACCAGAAATACCATTCAGGTAAGCATTAGCAATGATGGGAACGGCGCTGTAACCAACCATGCAGTTTGTTTCATTTCCCTGCAAATGCCAGATAGGCAGCTTTCCCTGCTGCTCGTAAATGGCCAGCATGGAGTTAATGAAATCTCCTGTTCTGGCAGGCTGAACGATAGCCAGGAAAGGATTTAAAGTGCGATAGGTATCCCAGAGAGAAAAAATAGTATAGTTATTAAAAGAGGCCTTCGGGTAAATTTTTTTATCGGCGCCACGATAGCTTCCATCTGCGTCATTGTACAAAGCGGGCGCAATCATTGTATGATAAAGCGCTGTATAGAATATTTTCTTCAACACCTCATCTTTCGTTTCTATTTGTACCAGCGATAAAATCTTATTCCATTTTCTGTCGCCTTCTTTTACCACTTTATCAAAGCTCCAGCCGGGTATCTCTGCTTTAATATTTGCCAGCGCATTTTGGCTGCTTACGGGCGACAGGCCAACCTTAAGTAAAACAGGCCCTTCAATTGTGCTGAATGAAACCAATCCTTTTACCACTTTTGCTTCAAGTGCATTGCCGTTGTATATTTGATCGCCATTATAAATGACAAAATCCCTCAGTGGCCTATTACTTTTAATGGCAAAATAGATACGCCTGTCCGCCGCCCATCCGCTTGAATTGCGCCAGCCCACCAAAGTATAGTCATCTGCTTTTTCAAGATAGCCGCTTACCTTATCGGTTTTCATGTTGCTGCTATAATTACCCTGCTGAAGATCGATAATGATATGTGCAGGCACCTGTTTAGGAAAACTATATTTATGAAAGCTAACCCGTTCAGATGCCGTTAGTTCTACTTTCACTCCATCACTCTTGGTTAGGGCGTAATAAGCAGGTTGCACCACTTCATCGCGGTGATGATAATAAGCGGCATAACCGGAATCCGGATTCTTTTGTGAACCAACTATTGTTCGTACTGTGCCGGTATAGGGCATGATAAGGATGTCGCCAAGATCCGGAATACCAGTCCCGTTCAGGTGATCCTGTGAAAATCCTTTTACCACGCTATCAGAATAATGATAGCCAGAACACCAGTCCCATCCCTTATTTATATTATCAGGTCCCGCCTGCACTGCGCCAAATGGAACGCTGGCGCCAACGAATACATGGCCGTGTGCCGACGAACCAATATAAGGATCAACATAGGAAAGCAATGATCGTTTGGATGATTCTTTCGATTGTGCAAAGACGGTTGTCATTGAACATGCACTAATAATTATTACAAACAATCGCGTTTTTGTTGTCATCTGAATCATCATAAATTTTAAGACATTTTGAGTTTATGATAGGGTACGGACTGTATTTTGGTTTATCAATATACTTCCAGTCCATTCATTATGCTGAACAGAAACCTCAGGGCTGCATGCGGCGCAGTTATTTGAGTTCCAGGGCATCTTTATCCGGGAACGGTGGAAAAATATTGTGTGGTTCAGCCTGGTACCAGTAAACAACGGAAGCAATTGCATCCTGCAACGGTAAGTATCTTCCGCCGCTTCTCCATCCCAATGCCTGAATGGTTACTTTCAGGCTGTTCTCAAATCGTATCGGGTCTCTTATATGCCACCGATACATTCCAAAACGTTGCTCAATTTTATATTGACCATCTCCCCTTATTACCTGGTGCAAACCTGAATAGGGTGTGGAAAATTCAGTGTAACGTATCTCATCAACACCCGCTGAATTCTTTTTATGTGTATCGAAATCATAGGAGCCGCAGAAGTAATCTTCAGTTCCTGTTCCGCAAATAGTAGGAAATTGCGTATCGCCGTCCATGAAAAATTTTATTTCGCCTTCACCCCACCAACCGTTTTTATGCGGGCTATAAGCGAGGTAAGTTCCCACAAATTGCCCCTTCCCTTTAATGCCATCAACCAGTACATAGTCTTTTTTATACGGTAATGGATCAACATTGCGGAATTGTGCATGAAAGTATGCAGCATCGGAAGGAACATCTGTGAGCGTGTAATCAATCTGGTAATACAAACTCATGTTCTCTGTATTGATATTTTGCATGGTGATCCTGCATTTCTTCCGGAATGGCATTGGCCAATAGCAATTGAAGCCGCTGCCAGGATTTACACATACTGCCAATGAAGTGATCAGCGCATATTGCCCCCAACCCATTCCAAAGAAATCACCCGCCGGCACCTCTACCGACGGGGTCGTTTCGTCATCCCAATAAATACGAAGAATAGACCAGCGCCATACGCCAGTAGGAGTCATCCAGATATGCTGAATGGAGCCGGAGCCATTGATTTCAGCAAGGGTAAATGTGGTTCCGGCTTTAATGATTACACTCGGACTTACTTTCCAGCCAACTCCCATTTCACTTTCACCGGTACCTTTTGTGGCCATACCACCCTTGCCTTTTTCTCCGGTGAAATTTTCAGGACTGATAGAGCGGGTTTTTGCATCTGATAACCGGTAGATATTACCCATATTCATATCCAGTCCGTTGAATTTACCTTGGGCAAAGATCGTTACAGAGCCACCCAGGCCCATACATAAGCAATAAAAAAAGATTGTTTTCATAAACTGCTCTTTGCTGTTAAAAAAATATTGTTGTTAAAAATCAATCACCACATTTATATCCTCGCTTTTTTGTAGTTGCACCTCTTTAAAACTGACAGCGATTTTCTTTTCCTGAAATTTATAGGTGCATGCCAATTCACCCGCGCGCGTATATACCCTCACTTTTTTGGGCTGCAACAACGGCTCTATGATTATTTGTGACAGATTCAATACACCATACTTTACTGCTATTCTGTTCGTTTGTGCCGCACCGGTTTTTTTTTGCACGATATTGCCCCATGCTTCTGCCGATGTGAAAAAACTTTCAAAATTTTCACGCTGAACTTTGGGTGCAAACCCAATGATCTTTTGAGGGCCGTTATAATAGAAATCCTCCAATGCAATCAATACCCCCCAGGAAGCCAATGCTCTTGCATAATGATCGCCACATTCTATTTCATTCCATGGGTTATGTTTTTCGGGGCTATACCGTTCATGAATTCCCTTAACGATTGAAACAGCTTCATCAATCATGCCTTCGTAGATCATGTTGGTGGCAACCTGGTATTCTATGCCTGTCCAAACTTCATCGCGGTAGCGTACCCCATTTTGCCCCATATGGGCACTCCTTGGCCAGGTACAGATCAGCAGCCCCGCTTCTCCAGAATTTGCATAGGTTCTTTCGGGCGGGTGTATTTTGTTTTGAGCCGCAACATCAGGCGCCCAATTGTATTTCCATATTGACCATAATGCTGTCTTTACATTTTCATGGGGATAGATATATCCCAGCCCGTTGAGATGCGCCCAGGTTTGGCCGAAAAGCTGATCGCTCAAACAGCCTGTTGCATACTGGAAATTCGGGTGCTCTTTACTATCTACCTGTTATATGAAGTATTCGCCGTTCCAAAGTCTCTTCAAAGTATTTTGCTCACCTGCTTCGAATATGTTGCGGCACTGATTTGAAAAAGCGGTATCTCCCATGATTATGGCCATTTGCATTGCCGCTTTCAATGAGGCAAGATAAAGGGAACCTGTGTACGTATTGGCGCCATAAAAAGCGATGTCGTAGGTATTCGCCTGTCTTTTTTCGATCAAACCGTCTTTGTTTTCATCTTCGCCGATGATGAACTGCGTGGCCCGTTTTATTTTATCCCAGTTGCGCAAAAGAAATAAATCGTCATTTGAATTGAGATATTCACGATATGCTTTTAAGATGGCCCCGGCATGTCCATCAATCATGATACCACCCCAGCCGTTGCGTGCCAATATGCTTCCGTTGGCCTGGAACGACGTTTCAAAATCCGTTTTCTCCCTGATATTTCTTTCCAATTCCGGAAATAAACGGGCCAGTGCCTGTTCGTAATTCCATACGTGGGTACAGGTACCTATACAGGAACCTACTCCTTCCCAGGCCCAGAACTTGTTGGTGGCCCACCATTGGCAGGTTTCTGTAGCAAGTGTTGAAACAGGCATCATTAACCGTTGTATTAACCAATATGGCAGGCTATTATTTTTATAATAGGTATCATGAAACAGATGTGTTTCTCTTGAAAGTCGCGGCAATTCTTTTTGCAGCCAAAAAGCCACGTCCAGTGCACTGCCAAACCAGTTGGCATACATGTTTCCCAAAACAGGTGCGTTGAAAGCAATGGATTGATTCCAGTTTTCGGGAGCGATAACATTTGTTACATCGCCATTGTTATAATAAGCGGGCCTGTTGGGAAAATACCAGCTAAGCAGGAATGTAATGTCTTTTGTTTCGCCGGGCTTTAGAGCAATAATTGCACCGGTTGAGCCTACAAGTTTATCGCCTGTTTTTTTCTTTGAATCTTTTTCCCGCCATGTATCCTTCAGCCCGGTAAAATTCGCATCGGCAATGGCATTGTTTGATAACACACTCAATGCAAGGTTACCAAAACAAGGATGTGCCTTCAGTAGATATTTTTCTTTGGCGAGTGATGTTGGATTGAATTGATCCAGGTCCATCACAACAGATGTGATGCCCTTTCTCTTCACAATCCTGTTCCTGCTGTATGCATTGATTTCATTCGCTATTTCAAGGCAAACCAAATTTTGCAGCCATCCGTTCACAGCAGCAACGAGTGGTTTGGCAGATGTGTTGGTAATGG
Organism: Agriterribacter sp.; assembly: GCA_041484195.1. Classification (GTDB taxonomy): domain Bacteria; phylum Bacteroidota; class Bacteroidia; order Chitinophagales; family Chitinophagaceae; genus PSRI01. The sequence goes on from JBGPHC010000012.1 coordinate 11,951, forward strand.
TGAATTTGAAAACTGTTGCAGGCGTTGCCGATTCTCTCGCATTTAATGGAATAAACGGGGAGAATACTTCCGCATTGACTGCAACGGGTAATGACGTTGATGTTGAAGCATAATTAATTTTGGCAATAGGATATTCGCCAATAAAAGAGATATTATCAAAATCGTTTTGATCAAGGCGCATGGTGAGCTGTGAATGATCCTGTCTAACAGTTATAAAAAATCCCTGGTCAATATAGGAAGCGGGCCTGAATGTTTGGTAACCTACTTTCCATGGGCCAAGCGCCGTTGAAAAATTCTTCACAGCATCGCCTCCATATCCTGTATTATAAGCATCGTTGGCAATCCACCAATTGGCCAGCGTGCCGTCTCCGCGAACGTATAATTGTCCGGCAGCAATACCACCACATGGCATCCCAATGGTAAATAATTCAGCACCTTTATAAATTTTTCTCTCTTTGCCCCAGCATTCCCGTTTCCATTGGGCCGACAGATTTTTATTTACCGGAACATGATGAGAGCTATCTAAAACAGGTTGCGCATAGAGAGGGAAACGAATTGTTGCAGATAACGCAACAACCAATGCCAATTTGATCAGTCGGCCCAAACAACAACGCATGGCTGCAGGCACAAGGCCGCCAACAGGCAAGCCATTGGTGTTTACGTGAGCCATATAAAATACACAATAGATCATTGTTCAAATGATTGGACAAAAGTAATTGCCGGTTGCATTTGCATTACTATGCAGGTAAAATTTTTTTGAAATCAGTTATTCGGTAAGATGAAATTTATAAAATGCCATATTTATTAAACGCATCTGTACTTGACATGCCATTCTCTATTTCTTCGCGCACGAGTTTTTCGCCTCTTGCTTTTTCGAGTGCACGCAATATCACTTCTGTTTCCAATTCTTTAGGTAGTATAAGTACACCGTCCATATCTCCGAATACAATATCACCGGGATGTACCCTTACACCTTCTATTTCTATGGAGCACCTGTAATCAATCACCTGTGTTCTTACGCATGAATCCTGCGAATACCTGCCCCTGCTGAAAACCTGCCAGTTTTGTTCCAATACCTTTGGTGTATCGCGGTAATACCCATTTATCACTGCACCGTTCGCGCCTCTTTTTCTGGCTGTTGCTGTTAATATTTCGCCCCAATAGGCGCATCGCATCATTCCACCGCTGGCGATATAAATCTCTCCCGGCTCCAGTTGATCCAGCGCTTCGGTTAATTTGCCGAAAGGTTTTTTCTGCGGGCCAAATACATCCGCCATCAGCACGGGCATTGCACGGCCAATTACTATATCCGTCAATCTTAAAGGCTTGATAGGTTGCGGCAGGAACTGATGATAACATTTTAGTTCATCAAGGATATCTCCCACAACCGGAGTGTACAACTCTGTTCTAAACAGCTCAAAAAGTTCAGTATCATTTTTCCACGACGGAGAAGGTTTGCCGTTACTGTAATTTAATAGGGGTGATTTTTTCATTATATTTTAAGTCTTTATGGAAATAATGGTTAAGGGATATCTAAAATTATTCCTGCCTTTCAATTAATTCCTTTATCTGTGCATTTAACCGTTTTTGCTGCTCCACCGTCAACTTCCTGAATTCATAATCGCCCAGGTGTGTATTGTCTCTTTCAACAATAAACAATTCCGCATCCTCCCCCATTGCTATGTTGTGCCAGTGAAAAACAGGTATATTATAAGCAATGCCTGTATCCATCCTAATGCATTCAAACCTGAAATCGTTGTTCTCTTCCATAGCCGCAATCAATACAGCCGTTCCTTTCAAGAGTATAAACACTTCATCCGTCTTTAAATGCACATCCATTTTTTCAATGCCGTACAGATCCTGGTCCCTCATATAATTCAACTGCGCCACCTGCCATCCTTCGCGGATCAAAAAAGGATGATAGCCCTGTTCGCCGCACCTGTATGTTTCTATACCATTTTTTTTCATTGGCATTTTTAATCTTTGCTGCGCGAATCGTACGGTACGGTACTTTCCTTATACGCACCATCTATATAGATTTCTGTTCCTGTTATGTAGGATGCCTTATCGCTGGCAAGAAAGGCGCAGGTCCAAGCCACTTCATCAACATTGCCAATCCTTCCCAAAGGGATCCATTGATTGAACTTTTCCCTGCCAAAATCATTAATATCTTTCCTGTTCATATCTGTTTCTATAGCTCCCGGCGATACGGCCAGTACACGTATATTATGTTCTCCCAATTCCAGGGCAAGGCATTTAGCCATCATATTCATGCCTGCTTTACTGCAACAATAGTGTATCAATCCTTTTCTAGCCACTTTGTCGTGTATGGAAGAGATATTGATTATGACACCACTCTTTTTATTGATCATTCTCCTGCCTGCTTCCTGTGCGCATATAAAGCTGCCACGCAGGTTTACGTTAAAGACACGATCCCATTCGCTGATGTTCAAGCGCACTGCATGGTCAACTGATTCGCAGCCTGCATTGTTTACAAGCACATCAATACCCTGCATTGTCTTATCCATATATTCAAACATCTTTATAATTGCATTTTGATCCGCAATGTCTGCCAGGAATGAAAAAGCGTTTATACCAAATTCAATTCTCAATACTTCAGCAAGTGCCTTAGCTTTTTCATCATTGTGGAGGTAGTTGATCATGATATTTGCCCCACAGGCTGCCATCGCCCTGCATATAGCTTCTCCAATGCCCTGCGCTCCGCCAGTGACCAACACATTTTTATTTTTCAGGTCGATTGTATTGTACATATATTCTTATGCATTCGTTACGGATTTGTTGTCCAGGAATTCGTTGATATCGGCATCGCTATAGTCACAAAACTGTTTCATTATTTCACGGGTATGTTCTCCCAACAATGGTGCTGGACGATAAATCTGCTGCGGCGTTTCGCTGAATTCAACCGTGAAACCGGTAGTTGACAGCTTACCTACTGTTGGATGATCATATTGTTGTATCATTTTATTGTGCAGCACCTGCGGATCTCTCACCATCTCTTCAAAAGAATTTACCTGCGAGCACCAAATATCTTCTGCCAATAATACCGTGAGCCAGTCCTTAGTGAGTCTGGTTTTAAAAACTACATTGAAATCTTCCCATATCTCATCCCGGTTCTCCATTATATTATTCGATTCATATTTTTCCGAATCATATTTTTCAACACCCATGATGCCGGCCAGCTTCCGGACAGAGTTCATTCCAATTGCGATGTAACCATCCTGTGTTTCATATAACCCATAGGGAGCCCCGAGCCAGGGGTTGGGAATTGCATGTGCGCTTCTTTCAGGATTGCTTCCTTTTAACAGGAAAGCAGTGATCTCCTGTATATGAAAGGCAATTACAGAGTTGAGCAGGCAGGCATCGATGCGTTGGCCAATACCGGATTGTTCGCGGTAATACAATGCTGCCAGCAGGGATTGAACGATGAATAAACTTGTGAGTAAATCAGCCTGCCCCACGGCCGTAACAACCGGTATATCATTTTTCTTTCCGTTCAGGAAAATACCCCCCGCCAGCGATTGCGCCAGCAAATCCTGCCCCGGCCTGTCAACATAAGGTCCTGATGCACCATACCCCGAACTGCCGCAATAGATAATGCGTGGATTCAATGCTTTCAACGCTTCGTAACCTATGCCCAACCTGTCCATTACACCCGGCCTGAAATTTTCAACAACAATATCTGCCCGGATGATAATTCTCTTTGCTATATCAATTCCCTTTCCTGTCTTAAGATCGAGAACAATGCTTCGCTTATTCCTGTTAAATGATAAAAAGGAAATACTTTCTCCTTTCGGGTACATATTGCCGTAAGCATAGTGTCGCATCCAGTCGCCCTTGGGTGGTTCAATTTTTATAATATCCGCGCCCATGTCACCCAGCATCTGGGTGGCCCATGGCCCCTGCGCCAATTGGGTGAAATCAGCTACAATTACTCCTTTCAACGGGCCTGCCTGGTTCTGCCGGTTCATCATTATTTTCCTGTTTTACCTTGTATATTTTCCATAAGCTGAAAGCAATTCAATTCCATTGGCAGTAACCAATACATTGTCCTCGATTCTTACACCACCGCCAACTTCTTTTCCATAGATACCCGGTTCTATTGTCAATACCATTCCTTCTTCCAATACCGCCATTGAATGCGGCGATAATACAGGGCCGGGGTCATGATACCTGAACCCCACCTGGTGCCCGAGTGCATGGTTGTACAGATGCGCCCAACCGGCAGCTGCAATATGCTGTCTTGCCGCCAAATCCACTTCAGCCATTAGAACACCCGGCCGCATAACGGCAATTGCCTTTTCCTGCGCCGTTGCTACTGTGTCAAACAACTTTTCATGCAAGCACGTTGGATTGCCTGATGATATAGTCCGGGTAATATCTGCCCAATAGCCATTTACACAAATACCAATTTCCATCAACACCAATTCACCTTGCTTTATTTCTTTTCCCGAAGTACGGTTATAGCGACCGGCATCGCAGGTATTTTGTCCCGATTGTATCATTGCCCAGGCACGGGCAAATTCAACGCCTGTTGTTCCTGTGGTTTGTTGAACAGCGGCTTCCACTTCTGCTGCAACCTCTTTTTCGCCTATACCAGGCCGCACGCATTCATAAAATTTTTCAACTGCCTTAGCGGCAACCCGGTGCGCAATCTTTAATCCGGCTATATCTTCTTTTGTTTTGTAATCATATAGTTTCAGCAATTGCTGTGTTATGTCGGCATATCCGCCATTGCCTATCTTTTCAAGACAACAAATCAATGAAGCCGGCAATGGAGGTTGTTCGCCGCACATACGGCATGGCGCGGTTCCTCCAATATGCCTGATAAACGAAACAGCCTTGTGCTGAACTGCATCCTTTATCAATTGCTGTCTTATTTTTTCGAATAATACCTGCCACGGATCTGCACAATCCAATATCCCCCACGGATATGTTTCAACAACAATATCCTTCGGTAAAATATCCTGTGGCTCAGCCTCCGGAACATATAAAACCGGAGTTCCATTGAGAGTAACCACCAAAAAAGACAATCCCCAGCAAGGCAGGTACCCCAAAAGCATTACCAGTTCATCCGGCCTCCAGAAAACAACTGCGCCTAACTTATTTATTTCAATAAGCCGATCAAGCATTGATTTCCGGGATTGAATCATATTAAATACCTCACTTGTTTTTTTCTATAAAAGCCTTGATCAACTGTTGCGATTCCTGTCCGTAAAAAAGTTTCAATACTGATTCTCCTTCCAGTTTTATTTGTTCAGAAAATGCTTTTTCCATTTCGTCTGGCCTGAACATTCTCTTTAATACCGCCATTGAAGCAGCCGATCTTCTTCTTAATTTGTCTGCGAGCTGCATGGTGTATTCCATCACCGCGCCCTCATCGGTTACTTTGTGAACCACGCCCCAATGGTGCATTTCTGCCGCGGTATAGGGTTGTCCCAACATAAGTACTTCTTTCAACCGGTTCAAACCAATTTTCCTGTATAGCCTGTAAGTACCGCCGCCTCCGGGAATGAGGCCCAGGCGTATTTCCGGTAAACCGATAGATGCTTTTTCGCCCGCAACAATAAAATCGCAGGCCAGGGCAATTTCAAAACCGCCGCCCAGTGCGTAACCATTCACTGCGGCAATAAAAGGGATATCCGCTTCCTCTATCAAACGATACAATCGCCTTCCCTTTTGTACAAAGCTGTTAAACTGTTCCGGTGTTTGCAAAGCATATTCTTTTATATCTGCCCCGGCCATGAATGCACTTCCTTTACCAGTTATAACGCCCAACCTTATTTGCTTATCCGCCGTAATGATTTCCAGCGCATCAATAATTTCGTCCATCATTTCCCGGTTCATGGCATTCAACTGGTCCGGCCTGTTGAATGTCAAAAGGGCTATCCCTCCGTTAAGGGTTAACTCAATATGATTGTACTTTCGCATTTACAATTCTTTGATACATAGAATTGAGCTTATTGATTGTTTGGGTTGCCGCAATATTGTTGGCAATACTTTCATGAATAAAATCCGCCGCTTTTTCCTGGAAAACATTAAAATGATTATCCCGTGGCCTCACATAGGCATTGCGCATTGTATCCATTGTATTTGCAAAAAATCCGGAGCATTTTTCATTGTTATTTCTATCGACCCATGCTGCGCGGTGCGCCGGTTGTCCCTGCTCTGCGAAATACAAGCCCTTTTGAATTTCCGGTGAAAGCGCAAACTGAACAAATGCCAGGCATGCATCCAGTTGGATAGTTGATGATGAAATGGCAATACCAGCTCCGCCCAATAAGGTTGAATGCCTGCTGTTCTTATACAATGGCGCATTACAAAAATGAACAATGCTCTTTCTCCATCCCTTGCGGGAATAATTCGTATAACCGAATGTGAAAGGCGCATAAACGATATCGTCGTGAGTAGCCATATGCTCAAGCACCTGGATTGGATTCATTTGTAAAGAATCCTTGTAAAGGAATCTCTTCCAGGAAGCAAGCTGTTCCAATGCCCACGTTCCGCTTTCCGTATCAATGCAATTGCCGGAAAAGAATTGCCCATCGGAATGCAATGCGCAGAGTGAAAGAAAAACGCACCATATATCTGTGGGGCATAGAGGAACTGCGATTGTTTTTCCCGCAGGCAGCGCCGAAGCGGCATATTCCAAATCTCTTACATCAAGCGGCGGTTCCCAGTCAATGGACTTGGCAATGTCTTTCTTCCAGGCAGCAACCTGCGCAGCGGCATCTATGGGCAGCGCCCTGCAATGGCCCGCATACCAATAACTTTCAAAGCAGGGGCCCACAGTTTCCTCCTTTTGCAATTGTATGAATGAAACAGGCAGATGCTCATCAAGTGCAATCAACGATTGATTGGCTTCTGCACTACCCACATAAGGATGATCAATAATCAGGAGATCGTAAGAATTTGCCAGCACTTCAATAGGTTGATCGCCGAATTGCTGTAGTGATCTTATATCCCATTTAACTTCTGTTCCTTTCTGCCTGAACCATTCAGAAGCTATCGCAGCCAATGGCTGGTAGCCCCGCGCATGGTTCCATGTAATTCCTTTAATTGCCGGCATATAGGTGGAAGTTTAAAATATTTTTACCTAGGGATTTGTGTATTCAAATTTTTTCAGGCTAAGCTGTATTTCCCTGTCTGAAATAAAAGACGATGCCGTATAACCCATATCATACACTGCCTTTCCACCCATTTCTTCCGGTGAGGGGCCAACGAAAACCGATTTCCTGCCTTTTATCCTGAATCTTCCATCCGGGTAAATATCAATCACTCCCCACAATGGTTCTTCATAGGGAACCGTATATTTTATTGAAGGATGTTCCTTATCTATTTCTTTACTGTACCTGATCATCGGGTGGTTCTCTCCTATCCAGTAATAAGACATGCTATTGATCTGTATATAATGGATGCCATTGATTACATTGTGGTAGTCCTGGTGATGATGGCCCGAAAATACCAACTGCACCTTGCGCATTTCCTTTTTATTGGCGCGTTCCAGCACCAGCCTGCATTTGGTAGCATTTTCAATTCCCGCTATATCATTATCAAGACCCTGGTGACAAAAAACAAGCACTGGCAATGTTGTTTTATCCAAATCCGCTTCCAGCCAATGCAATTGTTCATTGGTGATAAACCTTGGATAACCGCCAGCTTTCTTATTTGGGTTAGGTTCATTGCCATCCAATACAACGAAATGATAACTTTTCAGATCAAATGAATAATATTTACCGGTAGCGTTCCAGAATGCAACTACCTGGTCCCGGTTAAAGCCACCATCCATATCATGGTTGCCAATAACATGGTAGCGCGGGCCTCCGAAACGGTTCCATATATCAAGTATTATACTGTTAGTTTCCACTGGTCTGCAAAAATCGCCCATCTGTATTATGAGATCCGGTTGCTGCACCTTCATATCATCAATAAACGCGCTTAATCTTTTTGGTGAATCATGCATAATATCCTGGTGCAGATCGGCACAAATGCCAATGCGTATTTTAGAAAATTTTTCCTTGCCTGGCATAGCAGGCAGTATTGCCCTGCTTTCACCAATAGCCGCAACGGCCATCGTTGTTAGAGAAGTATTCTTTATGAATGAGCGCCTGTTCATAACAATGGATTATCAACTGGTTTCAAATGATCAAATACAAATTCATTTTAAACCGGAACGAGTGTAACAGCCTTTTCTTTTTCCTTTTTCTTCCAATGCCGTTCTATCTCTTCCAGCGTTTTACCTTTTGTTTCCGGCACCATCTTCCTTACAAAAAATGCAGCGGGCAACATAACAAGTCCATACATTATAAAAGTGAAACTGATGCCGGTAGATTCCCTTAACCATGGGTAGGTTTGAGTAACGAATGTTGAACCAAGGAACAACGAAAGTGTTCCCACCGACATGGCGCGGCCCCTGATGCGTGTTGGATATATTTCTGATAAAACAACCCATACGCCAGGACCGAGCGTTGCAGCAAAAACAGCGATATAGAAAACAAAAGCAATCAATAAAAGCGATGTATTGGCTACTGCATTTCCAAATAAAATTCCAATGAGAAAAAGCGCAATGCTCAATCCTATGAATCCCCATACCAGCAATGGCTTTCTTCCCCATTTATCTATCTTCCAAATGGCAAGGATGGTAAAGAACATATTAAAAAAGCCAATTAAGGCAGCGCCGCTCATGGCAGAATTCGTTCCAAACCCTGCTTTTTCAAATATGGCCGGTGCATAATACATTACAGTTGTGATGCCGGTGAATTGTGTAAGCAGAGGTAGTACGATTCCAATAATCAATGCCACACGCATACCCGGTTCCAGCAATTGCCTGAAACTACCTTTTTCCTGTACAATTGTTTTTTGAATGTCATTCAACTCAGTTGTTCCGTTTTCATCGCCATTGATTCTTTCCAATACAGTCTTTGCAGCATCGGTTTTATTCTCTTTTACCAGCCACCGCGGACTTTCGGGAACAAACAATAGCAAAATGAAAAATAAAATGGCAGGTATAATATTCGATCCCAGCATGGCGCGCCATACTTCCTGCACCATATAGAAGTGCATGAATGAACCTGCATTGAGCGCATTGCTGCCTGCATATTGCAACAGTGCAGCGTTTGTTAAATAAGATACGAGTATGCCAAGTGTAATAGCCAACTGGTACAATGAAACAAGCCTGCCTCTCATTTTTGCAGGTGAAAGTTCTGAAATAAACATAGGCGCCACCATGGCGGCAAAGCCCACACCAATTCCTCCAATGATGCGGGCAATTACAAGATAAGAAGCCGTTGTTGCCACCGCGCAAGCCAATGCAGATATGATAAATAGTATGGCTGATGCCAATAATATTTTCTTCCGGCCAAACTTATCGGCCAGATAGCCGGAAACCGCTGCCCCCGCCACACAGCCTGCGAGCGCAGAACTCATGAGCCATCCCTCTGATATTGCATCCAAATGAAATTGCACCCGTAAAAAATTTACAGCGCCCGATATTACGGCAGTATCGAATCCAAAAAGAAACCCTCCCAGTCCTGCGCTGAGGCTGATTGCAGTTACATATGATTTACCGTACAATTTCATGTTGCTGTTGTTGAATGTTACCGTTCCATTATTTGCTTCCCATAATCGATACCATTTTATAGGTTTCAATACTGTATTTACCCACGGGTATTTTTATATCCATATCATTACCCCTCACCGGAATGATTTTCGGTTCTTCTTCAATGATATTCGTTTTTGCGAGCGATTTGATTCCTTTAAACCACCTCATGTTCACCACGGTATTTTGTCCCAGTAAATCATAACAACGGAATACCAGTTGGTCCTCATCGTCACATTTTTTGATAGCGGAGATAATGATATTATCCTTGTCTGTACCGGCAAAAGAAAATTGTTCGGGCAATGAAGGTGTTGCACCTTTGGCAGGATCTACCAATACAATCATGGGTTCGGCCCCCTGTTTCCCGTTTTTCCATCCCGCCTTCCAACTATTACCTCTTGAAGAAAGAGAAAAAGTGAAATGATGATTGCCTCTTTGCAAATACCAGGGAGCCGTGATGCTACCATTACAACTCCTGCGTGTTGCAAGTAATATAGGCTGAAGAATAGGATAAGCAGCAGGCTGATTGGTAGGATCAACCCAATCAAATGCAGCAACGTCTGAACTAATGGTAACAGCGGCTTTATCATCTGCTGCACCAAACCAATCCTGCACTTCACGCGGATGCACCTGTGCACAAGGTGTACTATACACCTGTTCCGGCTTTGAAAAACCTGCCGCCATCGGCAATTCAGATTCTCCCACTGTAGCAACACCCATAGGAACCTCGTAACTCACTTTTGCATTGTTCATATTTAAAGGAAAGGCCACCCTGAACTCGCGCGAACGTTCTCCATTAAATCCGATGAGTTCTATATCGAAATCGATCCTTTTGATAGTTGTATAAACAGTTAGCCTTTCTCTTACCGTACAATTTCTCCACGGATGTGCAGTTTCAACCACGGTGCGAAGGGCGCCCTTTTCAACAAGCACCCAATCTGGCGCATACTGGCTCATTTTTTCGAACCCAATCATTGTGGGTTGTTGTATATCTGTAAACTCTCCGGCATCATTGCCAACCGACTGCAATGAAAACACTTCACCGCCAAGAAATTTATTTACGTTAAGCAATTCGGTTTGAAGCTGCCTGTCGAAAATAGATTTTACCCCGCCCTTTGCCAGTTCTACTTTATAATACCATGAATCTATGATATGATTATCGTAATTGTTTTCCAGTGCTTTCGGATCGCCTGATTTGCCCGGAATCAAATAATAGGTTTTATAACCCACAGATGGAACACCGCTTGCAATAAATACTAAACTGAGCGATGAATTAGAACCGGCAGAAGGAGAAGATATTAATTGATAGTCTATGGCGCTTCCTGCTGAATCTACCAGTTGAAACTGGCTCGCGTATATGCCTTCTGTATTGATGGAAAATTCCACAGGATCTGTGCGCACCCACGACAATGGATTAAAGACCACGATGGGGATACCAATACTCTTGAATTTTATTTTTGAAGCAATGGATTTGGTTTTGGCCTTAAGAATGGAATCACCGGTGGCGGCTGCATCTTCATAACTTTTTGTGAAGATATTATCGGTAATGTCTCCATGCACCCCGCCCCATCCATGATCAGGATAGATGGCCTGTTGCCAGGCAATATCAAATTCTTTTTGAGGGTAGGTGTTAAAATTTCCGTTCAGCGTTCCTTCTATTGCGGCAAATTTTTCTGCAGCAGATAACCAGCGTGAAGCATTTCTTCCTGCCTTCACCGCTTTTTCATGTGTTGGCCCGTGAATGTATATCCACACATTTGGACGTTCACCCATAATGGAGTCTATATCACCTTTTCCATTTGAGGCAGCTTCAAGCGATTCCGTGCCGGTTGCATAGTTGATATAAGGGAGTGATGTTTTACCGATATTAGCATTCCAGTCCTTGAAATACTGGTCGTAGTTTATTGGACGTGCAAAATCCTGCGAGTTGATATAGATAAAATGGGGGGGGAGCGATCGCTTCTCATAATAACTATTGAACTGCGAGAGTTTTTCTATGAATGAAGCTGTTCTTTCCTTTTCTGACGAGGCATTGAGAACAGGATTACCAAAATCATCGTATTGTCCGGGACTCCAGCATGTAATAAAACTTCCATCCGGGCTGTACCATTTATAGAGGCCGGGTTGAAAACGGCTGAACTGCAAATATTTTATACCTGCTTTTGCAAAAATCTGCGGGCCTTGCAATGTTCTTCCCGGCACATCTTCAGACCAGGCACATATGAATTTCCCGCCCGGAATTAATTTCTGTAATTTCTTCTTACCATAATATGCTTCGCGAATAAGCGCTTCGCCGTCATACAATCCTTCATAAGGCTGGTTGTAGGTAGCGCCCCATTCAAGGCGTCCCTCTTTGGTGTATTCGGCAATTTCGGGCAAACGGTCGGGGTGCCTTTCGATGTATTCATATAAATTTAACGCGTTTTCCACTGAAAACCTGAATTCGCTGCTTTCTTTCAAGCGCTGCAATGCAGGCGTTATCACGTGTTCGTCTCTGTACTCAATACATTTGGCAGGCGTATTCATCCATGCAATGTCCTGGTGGGAGGATGGTACAATTGATAATTTACCACCCTTGAAATAGGAATAGTTAACGGTATTATCTTTTTGGCTATACCCTTTGCAGTATATTACCACACAAACTGTAAGAACTATGACAGTCTTTAGATTCATAGATTATTGTTTACTACTATTCTATTCTGAAATTACTCAACTTTAAACAAACAGGGGCAAAACGCCCCTGCTTGCTTTTACATATCAATATCCCGGGTTTTGTGTTAGCTTCAGATTTGTCTGCAGATCAATAGTCGGTACTGGGAAAAGCATGTTTTTCTGGGTAGGGCTAAAATTGTTGATATTCTTATAGTCGAAAATAGTTCCGCTTCTGGACGTTTGGGTTCTGACCATATCTGACCACCTAACGCCTTCGAAACAAAGTTCCAGATCGCGCTCGCGCCATACTGCTTTACGAAACTCGTCCTGCGCTAAGCCCGAATAATCATGTGAATTATCTCCAAAAGCCCTGCTTCGAACCGCATTCAAAGCGTTGTATGCTTCCGGGGTGGTGGCAGTTACTTCGTTGGCGGCTTCGGCATAAATCAGCAATACTTCGGCAAAGCGAAGACGTACAATATCCTGGTCTGTGCCGGTATTGTACATTGGCCCCCAGTATTTTGCCACTATTGGCTGGGGCAATGTCAATACCAGTGATGTATCCATATAAGATCTTGCACTGGTCATGAAGAATTCTCCTTTACGTGGATCATCATCTGGAAAATCATCGTAAAATGTCTGGTTGGGCAGGAATGCCCCGATGAAATCGCCACCCGGTTCTGCTGCCAGTTGCGGCAATCCGCGGGGCGCCCAGAAAAGCGGGAAATAACTACCATTACTCACTGCACGACTTTTATCTACAATGAATATTTGTTCCTGCGGCGCGGCGGATGGGTTCCAGTTGTCCATCACATTCGCATAAAGTGAATAAGGTCCATTGTCAATGACGTCTTTTGAGGCCGACGCCGCCAATGCAAATTTGCTTTGATCCTGTATTGGGTATCCAGCCATCTTGAGATACAATTTGGCAAGATATGATTCGGCGGCATACTTGGTAGCGCGCCCATAATCGCTGCCCTTGGGCCATGTTACCGGCAGGTTCTGCACGGCAAACTTCAGGTCTTCGATAGCAAAATTATAAATATCAAGGGCGGGTGTACGGGTGGGATATAACTCAGTGGTTTGTTCTGTAACGAGCGGAACATCTCCATAACCCATTGCCAATTCAAAATAGGCTACGCCTCTCAGGAACCTTGCTTCTCCAATAGCCGAATTTTTTATGTCTGCGCTTACATTCACAGCATTGGGCACATTCAATATTACCGTGTTAGCCCTGCTTATTATCAGGTAAGCATTCTTCCACCAGTTATTGTAATAATTCATTTCGGGGCCGAATGCATAGTTATCAATATTTGTATTATCAATAACGCCTGCACCGTCGTTTGAATAAGATTGATCGGAAGGCAGTTCCCATACCGCCCAGGTCATATTCGCATATCCCCCACCGGCATAATATGTTTGCAACGGTGTGTAAACGGAATAGACTGCTGCAGTAATATCATCTTTTGTCTTATAAAAATTGGAGGAGTTAAGAAAAGTAAGCGGCTTCTCTTCCAGGAACTTTGTACAGGAAGTGGTTAAAAACATTGAAATCAGTATTAAAACGGTACTATATTTCATGGCTTGTTAATTAATGATTATTAAAAATTAATTCTCAGTGTGGCCACCAGTGATTTGGATGCAGGGTAACTGCTGAATTCTATACCCTGGTTGGCATGGCCGCCGTAAGTGCTCACTTCGGGATCATATCCTTCATAGTTCGTGATAGTGAAAAAATCTATCGCGCTTATGCTGATTGTAGCACCGCTGATTTTAACTTTCGACAATAATGAAGAAGGAAGATGATAGCCGAGCGAAATATTCCGAAACCTTACATAAGAGCCATCCTGCGCGTGCCTGTTGGAAATATTCAGGTTGCTATTGATGCGCACCGCGGCTATTGTATTACTCGTGCCTTCGCCATGCCACCTGTTCAACAATGTTTTATAGCTGTTGGTTTCTGTTTGCCGGTCTTCAAGTACAACGGGATTCAGGTTCATAACAGTTACTTTTTGTACGCCATATATTTCAGAAACGAATTCCCATGGCCCATAACTGAGAGTATTGATGATTCCAAAAATATACTTGGGATTATTATTACCGAGAATGGTTCTGTCCTTCGCATCTATTGCGCCATCTTTATTCAGATCTGCATATTTCAAATCTCCGGGTCTTGTTTTTCCAGGGTTTTTCAGGTATGCATTGATTTCGTCCTGGTTTTGAAACACACCCACGCGAATCAATCCCCAGAAGGATCCCAAAGGTTCTCCCACACGAACAATGTTAAGCGGGTTAACGAATGAGGTAATAAAGATATCCTGGTTGTTGTTTACCAGCGAAAGCACTTTGTTTTTGTTGATAGAGAAATTAAGATCGGTTGTCCATCTCAGTTTTCCATCAAGGTTTACAGAGTTTAGGGCAAATTCAAACCCGTTGTTCTGAATACTTCCAATGTTTTTCAACTGGGTGCTGAAACCTGTAGTTTCAGGAATCGGCGCATTAAGCAGGAGGTCCTTTGTAACTTTGTGATAATAATCAATCACAAAATTCAGGCGGTCCTTTAGAATGCCTATGTCAAAGCCCATATCAAACTCATTTGTTCTTTCCCATTTCAGATTTGGGTTTGCAATTTGCACATTGGCAATACCTGCCAATCTTGTATTACCCAGGAAGGTGGTAGCGTTGCCAAGTCTTTCCAGTGATAAATAGTTTCCAAAGGTCTGGTTACCCGTAGCGCCATAACTTGTCCGGAGCTTAAGGTTTGAAAAGATATTGAGTTTTTTAATGAAAGGTTCTTCGGATAATCTCCAGGCAAAGGCACCGGAAGGGAAATATCCGTATTTGTTACCCTTACCAAAGCGTGAAGAACCATCGGCACGGAATGTGCCTGTCAGGAAATATATTCTTTTATAATTATAATTGACTCTTCCAAAGAAGGAATTTTGTGTAGAGTGTTCTTTTGATGTAACAACACTATTTACTGTTGTGGCCGCCTGCAACTGGTTGGTAAGATAGGCGTCTGTTGGAAACCCTGTAACAGTAGCGTCAAATTCATCGCCGGTTGCACCCATCCAGGAAGCTCCCATTAACACATTCATTCCATGATAACCCATTTGCCTGTCATAGTTCAGGTAATCTTCATTCAGCCATGTGTTTGCGCCCGTAGTAATGATTGTCGCATTTTGAGGAGGCGGTAAACCGGGACTGCTCACACCTTTGTCGATATAACGGTCATATTTAGATGCCTGAATATCCAGCGTATAGGTGGCTTTGAATTTGAGTCCTTTAAGAATTTGTAATTCACCAAATGTTGTACCCACAAATTTACTCGTGATTGCTTTCTGGTGAATGCCGTAAAGCAATGCCGTTGGGTTTGCATAATTATCGTTATCGGCAACCATATAATTACCGGTTGAATCATACGGAGGTCTGTCGGGGAAAGATTCGAGTATTGCCCGTGGCACTGAATTATTACCATTATCGGTTTCAACCTGCCCGTTATTAACATAGTTATAGGAAACGTTCACCCCCATTTTCAAGCGGTTACTCATCTGAGATTCCACTACCATCCTGGTTCCGATCTGATTCCACATATTTGTTTTAAAAATACCGGGCTCATTCAGGTATGAAAGCGAAGCTGCATAAGTTGTTTTATCGCTACCACCACTTACGGAAATGCTTTGGTCATTTCCTATCGCTGTTCTGAAAGTCTCATCCTGCCAGTCAATATCATATTGTGGATGATCCACTTCATCCTGCGTATATGGAAGTGCCCTGTTTCTTCCATCAATGGCATTCTGGTTGGTAGTTGCCTCATTCATCAGCATCCTGAATTCATGCGCATTGAGCATCGGTATTTTTTTGCTGCGGCTAACTACCTTAACCCTCGATTCAAAACTTACGCTCAATACACCTTTTTTCCCCTGGCGGGTTTGAATGATGACCACGCCGTTGGCAGCGCGCGAACCATAAATAGCCGTTGCCGATGCATCTTTCAATACTTCTATTGAAACAATGTCGGATGGATTTATAAATGGCAGACCGCTTAAAATAGGATACCCATCAATAACATACATGGGTTCGTTGCTGGCATTGATGGAATTGGTTCCGCGGATGGATATGGCCACGCTGCCACCGGGCTGATGCGAATTGTTCATTACCTGTACACCGGCAACGCGTCCCTGTATCAGTTGCGAGGCCTGTACCATTGGAACACTTTGAATTTTTTCAGTACTCACTACTGCAATTGATCCTGTAAGATCGCTCTTGCGCTGGTTATTATACCCAATAGCAACCACTTCCACATCCTTCAGCTGTTGCGCTGTTTGCTCGAGCGTTACATCAATAACCGGGCGATTGTTCACGGGTATTTCCTGCGAAAGGTAGCTGGTCATACTAAAAATCAGGATAGCAGTACCGGGAGCATCGATCCTGAATTTTCCATCCACATCGGTAGTAGTTCCTTTCTTTGTCCCTTTTACCATTACAGATACACCTTGCAGTGGTTTTCCGCCTTTATCAGTTACGGTTCCGGTTATTTCCTCAAATCTGGCCCTTGTGCCAGCGTTGGTAGGGTAACCAGAAAACAGGCAAACGCTCAGTTGGATAAGCAGTAAAAAAGTAATCCGGAAAACTTTAAAAAAGTTCCTGTGCTGATGACTTTTCATTGTTTTGATTTAAGTTGAAAATGAATTAGGTGAAAAAAATGATAACAAGATAATTTCTGATTTTTCACAGAATTTGATAGCAACAGATGAAAGGATACGCTTAGCAAGACGCCCTTTAGGACATTTAAATGATGTCTTTAAAATCTTTCCTAAAAGTAAACCAGGCAGGCAAAATTCATTTTGTCGATTTTATCAACAATTATAAACATGTTAGCATTTTATGAAAGTTAATATTACTTTTAAGCTAACATAATTCTGTCTTTACTTCAATCCAGCAAAATATACACCTATAATATATGCAACCGCAATTCGTCAAGATTCCTGATTCGCCGCAAACTTCCTTTCTATTGAGAGACATGGTGGTTCCTTATTTTTATAACCCATATCATTTTCATCCCGAACTGGAGCTGACTTATGTGAGTCGCGGAACAGGAACAAGATATATTGGAGATCATATAGAATCTTTTTCTGAAGGAGATCTTGTGCTGGTAGGCTCCAATCTACCGCATTTATGGAAGAATGATAAGATTTACTACGAAGGAGACCCTTACCTGAAATCCCGTGCCATTGTTATTCAGTTCAGGGAAGATTTTCTTGGTGATCGGGTATTGGAGCTGCCGGAAATGAAGAAGATCAAGAAAATGATTATGCATTCCAGTCACGGGCTTAAAATACAGGGAAAGAGCAAAGAAAAGGTAGCCGCATTGATGGAAACAATGATAAACCAATCCGGAACAGAACGGATTATAAACCTACTCTTATTATTGAATATCATTGCAGAAAGCAAAGACATAAGAGTTTTATCCAGCAGGGCATTTTCAGAAGACAATACAAAAGTGGGGCTTGAAAGGATTAATACCGTATTCGCTTTCATCTTCGAAAATTTTTCTGAAGACATTTCACTCAAGAAAATTTCAGAGATTGCCAATATGAGTCCGACGGCTTTTTGCAGGTATTTTAAGACCCATACCAATAAAACCTTTTCTTCTTTTATTATAGAAACACGCATACATCATTCGTGCAAACTCATCATAAATGAAAATAAGAGTCTTTCTGATATCGCTTTTGAGTCGGGCTTTAATAATCTTTCCTACTTTACCAAACTATTTAAGAAAATGATAGGAATGACCCCTCGCGAATACAGGAAAAAAATTGTGTATCAGCATTTAACACGATAAGCGGTCGATAATATGTGGAAATTATTGCCAAGGTCAATCTAACGGGGAAGATCAATTGTATTTTCTTTCAGGTCAAAACTATTTGGATTCATTGACAGGATGGTCATTGTGCTTATATCATAATCTAGGGCTTTCAGTTTATCACAAATTGTATCCCTTTGTTCAAGATGCCTTAGTTGCTGTTTCCCAGTACACTAAAGATTTCCCAAAATGTAATGCGATAGGGAGCATCAGCTAAACCGCTGTTAATCCCTGAGGAAGTTTATCAAACCTGAGCGGGAAGCACCAACAACGAAGTGACATTTTACACTCTCTTCAGAGAAGCTATTTTACCATTATTCTTACTTATTCTGCTTTGGGGCACCAGTCCCAGATGAGAAAATATTCATTAGTAGGGGTAAAGAAGTGGTAAATCCTGCCAGCAAAGCCATTATCCGTTGCCAGATTTGTTCCTGGGTAAAAAATATGAATGCGGCGACTGAGAGTAATATGACAAGCAAAGGGGTTCGAAATGATTGCCAGGCTCCATTTTTTTGATGCGCAATCATCAACTGATCAACCTGCAGCGCGGGCATATTTTCGAGAATATAAGCCCGAAAACTGGCACTGAGTAGTTTTACCTCATCCTTGTGGATGATCAATACACCTTTTCTGATCAATAAATAAATTTCAGCGGTATTTTTGAAATTCATCAATCCATCTTTAGCTAAATCTACCAATAAACACCTTTCTTTTTCAGAGCATTTCTGCCAAATATAATGGTAAAACTCCCTAAATTCCTCCACTGAATTAATGATTTCCATTTCATACCTATTGCTTTCTTCTTTGCTAAAAGCCATTGAATACCGGTCATATTCATTTTCCAGATCGGCCAGTTTTTTTATCCTCAATTCCTCTGCTATATAATTGGCTTTAAATTCTTCAATATAATTTTGTTTAACTTCTACAGAGAGTGGAATGTTTGCAGTCTTAATGAATTTTTGAAGAAAAATCCTTTCCGCGACAGCCCGAATCAATTTATATAATCCCCAGAGTAGGAATCCGCAAAGTAAAATTATCAAATAGCTTTTTCTTGCTGAACTTAAGTATATATATCTGTCTGGCAATAGCGAATTGATTTGAATGAATGCTCTTTGTGGTCGCTTCGAATAACCGGTGTCCAGTAAGTCAGCTTGCATAGCGTACCAAAAAGAAAGGGAATCTTGTTCTGGAGGAAACCAGAACCAGGAGTGATCATCTGCACTGTCCTTTAATGCCGGGTAAGATTGTGGGTCGTAATAATTATTACTGATTTGGTTGGCAATGTCAAAGTAAAAATCATCGAAACTTTTTTGGGGCAGTGAATCGACATTATTCTTCTTGTTTAGGCCAATCCTGTCATGATAAATCGTATAAATCCCCCTCCCATACTGCAAAATGTCAAAGACACCTGCTGGAAGGGTGGATTGAGCATGAATACTTGCAACCTGATGAATTCTGTTTCTTCTTGCGTGCAATGCTTCGGCAATAAATAGCTGTTGTTTCTTTACGGATTGCATGATCTCCTGGTTGTTTGAATACCAGGTGTATATGGAGGCAGGTAAAATAGCAAAACAAATAATTAACAACCAAACAAGCACTGCGTATTGCGTGAGATAGCCAGGAGCAAACCTGGACAAAAAAACAGAATTTTTTGACTTAACCAAACAATAGATGCCAAGGCCAAAAATAAGAGTGGCCTGGAAAATGAGGAAACTGGCGCTGAATTTTTGCTGTAAAGTTTTTGTGTAAATGACAACAATGGAACTGATAATTAGCATTGACAAGATAGCCAATTTAGCCCTTCTGAATTTACCCAGCCATCGCCAGGATGGCTCCTTTGCATCATTTTCATATCCCCAATATAAAAGAACCATTAAGCCATTCATTAAATTAATTGGGGTTAGCAGGATAATAAATAGAACCAGGTAATTGCTGCCGATGCTTTTGAAATTTGAACCAAACGTGATCAAAAGCAGCGAGATGATATAGATCAGCAGAAAAACTATACTTCTGATATAAAACAGAGAAGAGCTTTTCTTAGGAATAAACCACCTGAAAAAGTCCATAGGCGAATGAAGCAATGGATTATTATAATATCTCTTCCGGTAAACAAGCAACCAAATCAATACAGATATACCATACGAAACCAAACAAAAAAGCAGGGAAAATATCAATATCCTCATATTAAATGGCAGGATATAGCCCTTGTCATAAAAAGTGACCAGGAAAAAAGGAAGATTTGAAATAGGCTTGATATGCAAAGCATGATTCTTTCCATAAAATCTTATATCCCCAAAAAACATTTGCTGCCTGCTGGCAATAGCTTCCTTAATCTGGGTTGATGATTCCGCCTGATCTAAGAAATTTTCCTTCAGATTCCGGTTCATATCGGAATGAACCTGCACATTTCCATCCCGGTCAATTATGCAGAAACCAAAACCAGCTGACATGATTGTATTTGTAACGGAATACATTTGGGTGCTGAGCCCGGCTACAAATGCAGTCTTCAAACGTGATCTTCTGCTGAAAATAATTCTGAACTCCCCGTTTGTCCAGGAAAAGACCGGTTCCAATGCAAATATGGAATCCGGGTTGTTCGGCAGGAAATAGGCTTCATTACATTTGAATGATTCAAAGTATTTTCTCCCACGCACCTTTGGGTAAAGCGGTCTCGAACTATCTAACTGCCCTTTTATGATTTGTTGGCCACCTGAATCAATCCAGACTACTCTGTCGAAATTATAATAGACTGATGGGCTTTGTTTATTGCTGTCCAAATATTTTCTTACAATAACTGAAACGTCCAAAGACTTTTTCGGGCTCTTTTGTGATAGATTTTTCAAATTTTCATTCATTAGACTATCCAACACATCCAATTGATGGTATGCCTGTAATACTTCTCCTGAGAAGCTGCTATCAATCTGCCCGGATAAGGAATCAAGATCATTTTCGGCTCTTATGTCCCCATCCTTCAATAAAATAAGCTGGATGATAACCAAAGTGATCAAAGTGCTTCCCACAAATAAGGATAAAGTAAATCCGATCAGGTCACCCAGCTTCATTTCTTCGGCAGGGTCCATTATATAAATTTTAAGTATGGGCAAAGCAATAATCAATAAAAGAAGCAAGATCACAATGGGGTAAATAAATGAAACGGGTATCTGGTGTGACTTGGAATTATAATCGCTGGCTTTTACAAACCCGCACAATAATAATTGGTGATTATCCAAAGTGAAAGGAATATAAAACATCTTGTAGTCAAGGTCCTCAATATGAATATCCCTGATTCCGGCAAAGAGATCACCTTTGCCATTTGGCAGCAAACTGTCAATCTTAATATCCCTTCCTATATTTAATGTGGGATTCTTGTAAATAGATATTGCCTTTGAATCCTTGATCTCTAACAATAAAAAAGATTGAAAAAGTTCTTTATTATGTATTTGAAGTAATGGGGCCAACCTTTCACGTGAAGAAGTTGATATTTGAATGCATTCACTTTTGCAACGGAATAAAAAAACCAAATCCGCGCTATTGATTTCCTCCAATCTTCCATTGACCTGAGTAGAATCTCCTTCTGGCAGATCGCAACTATCTGCCCCCTTTTGAGCTTTGCCGGATTGCGCTTTTAGCTCTTTCCCTTTGACATTTTCTAATTTGCTTTCCTTAATTTCATATTCAATTTTTTCATTCTCCTTGCAACTTTCCTCAACGGTGCTTTGATATAATTTTTGAAGATCCCTGGAGGTTCCCCTGATATTGGTCTTAATATTTTCGAGTATTAAAAAAGCATATCTATTCAGGTTCTCTTTGTTTGAAGGAATATAATAGTAATAAAAGCCAACCAAAAATGTTGCCAGCAATAATAGGATGGAGACGGAAAATGTTATTCTTCTTTTGCCCCGAACGATCTTATTAAATAAACTCATAGACTATCCACTTATGATTAATTCATTTTTCAGCCTACCAGAATGTTTCATGGGACGGTCAGTGTAGTCGGGGATGAATATGGCGTGTTCAGAAAGCACAGAATGATTCCTGCTTTGGAATCTCATTAGCTTTACAGGCTTTTACAAGATCTCTCTTGTACTTTTGAATCATGGATTCAAGCAGTAGAATGTTACTGTTGGTCCTGTTTAATAAGAGCGGACTAGTGGAATAAACAAGATATTTAAGAAGGGCAAGTGATGCAAGCGTATAAACACGTATTTTACCTACTGCAAGTAATTTTTAATCAGGACCAATGGGACTTCCCGACTGGAATCCTGATATACTTCTAGACCTTCTTTGATAATTCACCCAAACATCCTGCAATTATAAATCCAATAAGTGTAAACCCTAATACCACAATGGGGTATTTAATTTGCTCCAAAAACTTTCTACCTTAGGTTCATTCAATTTCAATCCTGATAATACAAAGCTGGAATTGTCCTTGCCTTTCTAAACTAATAGCAATCCTCCTCATCAGCTATTACAATCCCGTACTTAGTATCCCTGATCAGAGATTATAAGAGGCTAAATAGCTCGTGACCAACATATGCGAAATCCGAAAAATATCTGATTATGAAACTATTCCAAAAAACATTTAATATGAAAATGTTGATGCTATTGTCCTTTGTTGTAATGACTTATTCAGGGGTTGCACAAGTATTGCATTGGCCAGGAAATCTAAAACCCCAAGAAGGAAGCTGAAAATTCTTAACAGAGTAAGCACCCGTTAGCCGAAAAGGGATTAGAGTAGGCAAAAATTTTAATTTATGCTTTTAGTATTACTATTCTCAGCAGCAATGGGATGGTGCGGAACACCATATCCCGGATGGTGGAGACGCAAAAAATATCCTCCACCCCCGCCTCCAGATTGGTTTATAAATTTTACTAGCTCTGATCCAATGCCAGGCATTATTGCCGGTATTGCCGGAGGCATTGCTGGTGGATTGATCATGAACTATGCAGTCAGCGATAATATAGCTGCTGTAGGCCTTGCCGCTCTGAGCGGTGGACGAATAGTGGCTGACATTGTGAATGGTATCAGGGGGCGATGAAATGAATCCTGAATTCATCATGTGCTCCATGTCTTAGTTGGTGTTTCCCGTTATGGCAAAGACATCCCAGCATCTAAAGTGGAAAGGAAACACCAACTAAATCACCGTCAATCTCTGTGAAAGTTTAACATACCCGAGGGAGTAACACAAACAAGGGAGGGAAATATCTGATTATGAAACTATTCCAGAAAAAATTTAATATGGAAATGTTGATGCTATTGTCCTTTGTTGTAATGACTTATTCAGGGGTTGGACAAGTATTGCATTGGCAGGGCTGGCAGTCAGTAAAAGGGAATGGTACCACAGACGCTGGGCTAGGTGTTTGCCACTCTGATGGTGGGATATGTTTGTTTGCAAAAGGCATCAATGATCATGGTATCTATGTGAACATCGACCGAAGCTGGGCGGGCAATCCGGGATGGAGCGGATGGGCCCTGATTCCCGAATTGAAAACCAATGCAGCTCTTTCTGCTGTTCCCTTCCTGAGTAATGTCTATGTATTCGCTAAAGGGGAAGATAATCACATCTACTTTAATTTTTCACCGGCAAATGCAGAAGGCACACTATCCTGGCACGGTTGGCAGGAAGTACCAGACGGAGGAACTACGGACGTGGCCGTTAATGTGAGCTCAACAGGAAGCTATATCTACCTTTTCTCTAAGGGCATCAATGATAAAAAAGTCTATTACAACAGGTACAGCTCCTTTAGTAGAACCTGGGAAGGAGCAAAATTGATTGAAGGAACATTTACTACCAACGCGGCCGTTGCATCGCACGACGGTCCTGCTAATTTAAAACTGTGGGTATTTGCAAAGGGCGAAAACAACGAGATTTATTTTAATATTCTCAATGACAGCAATGGACTATCCTGGTTGGGATGGAGCCATCTGCCATCTGGCGGAACAACCGATAAAGCATTGGCCGTTACCGGGGATCCGGAAACTCTATACCTCTTTTCAATAGGGATTAATGATCGAAGAATTTATTATAACATTTTTGCACAACGGAATGGTACTTTATATGACTGGAGCGGCTGGAATCCAATGGAGGACGGTGGCACAACAGATGAGAACGTGGCAGTGGGAGGAGATAGTGTAACTAAAATCGTTGTCTACTCCAAAGGGATCAATGATAAACATGTTTATTACAATATTCAGAAATAGGGCCGCTATTCACACCCTGTTGGACACTTGGTTTCTGAAATTAACTTAATCATGTTGAATGATGCATTTTAAGACAAAAAAGAAGTTAAATCATTTAAGATCTCATATAAAAATGAATTTCAAGAAATGGGATAAGAGATATCCCAATCTTGTTGGCGCTTTCCCGGGCGAAAAACACGTTAATGGCCGCCCTTCGGGAAAATATTCAATAGTTTTTCTTGTTTCGACCAAACAGAAAAAACCTGCGGTAATGATCCCTCCTTATTTCAATATTCTTATTCCGGGTGAAGGCAAAAAGAAGATTTTGACTGACGTGGTAAAAGCAGAAAAATTCAAACTTCGTAATGCCAATTTGGGTGATAAAACTAAACGCAGAAACTCACGTCAGTTTGGGGCCATTGGCGCATTTCTGGCACAGGATGGAGATGTTTTTGCCTGTTCCAATAGTCATGTGCTATTAGCTGATATGGTTCGCAGGGGAGAATCATATTTTTTTCGTCCAATTAATCAGCAGCAGGAAGCCGATGTGATATTGATAGATCATAGAGGAAATCAATTCAATGCATTTCTCCAGGAAGGTTTTTTTGATGACATTGATGCAGCGATAGCCCGGGTTGCTGATTCTTCAATTGTAGGAAATGAAATTCCGGGTTTGGGAGGACCAACGGGTGCCCTGACAGTCCAAAGCAGCGATATCGGGCTACCTATCCAAATGGCCGGATTGGTAAGCGGGCTTCGGCAGGGAGAAGTAACAAGAGTGGGGATTACTTTAAAAAGCCCGATCGGCAATGCCTTATTTCAAGATCTTATAGAAACTTCTATTATCAGCCGGGATGGGGATTCAGGATCACCCATATTAAATGATGCATTGCGCATTATAGGCATCCTGGTGGGGGGAACCCTATCATTTTCGTATATCATTCCTATTGACAAGATTCTGAATGCTTTTAAAAGTGATTTACTGTTTTAAACAACCTGATTGATGTATATGATTTCATATTTTAAAACTCCTGATTATGAAACAAATCTTATCCATGCTCATCAGTTGTTTTATATTCACTCAGCTCTTAGCTCAAACTTTTTCGATTAAGCTCAACAACGCAGATTCGAAAGCAGTCACCATTGATCAAAATAAAATGACTGAAGGGATAGGCGTTCCCGTTGATTCATTATTTATTACTTGCACCAGCGAAGGGCAGGATGAGGCAATGTTTAGCTTATTTGTGGACAAAAATAAATGTATTGATTTTAAAGGAATTGATGGAAAGAAAGGGCTGATATGCAGTGGCATCACGGATATGCGAGATAAAAAGATTGAAATAACAGATAAAGACAATAAAAGCCTGTTGGTATTTACCATTCCTTCGACGATCTTATTTAGCGTTAAAATAAAAAAAAACGATCCGCCCTTATCTTTTAATACAAATGGGGAAATTCAGGAAAAACTAACTGATAAAGTGCCT
Source organism: Agriterribacter sp. (assembly GCA_041484195.1). Lineage (GTDB taxonomy): Bacteria > Bacteroidota > Bacteroidia > Chitinophagales > Chitinophagaceae > PSRI01. The sequence continues at coordinate 37,750 of JBGPHC010000012.1, forward strand.
TCCCTATTCATTACCTGTACAAGCCCTGGGCAGGATAGCGTTGATTTCAAATTTTATGTTGCCGGTAAAGAAGTTGGAGGATTCAAAGGAGCCGATAAGGATAAGGAATTGGCTAGTCCAAATTTTGCTGATCTCCGCGGGCAGACTATTCAAATCCGGGATGGATCAGGGAAGACAAAATTCCTGACATTTAAAATAATTAGCTCATCCCAGGCTTCAAATATTAGAAATGGAAACGGAACTGATACTAATAATGCGCCGAAAAATGGCAAGACTACCGTAATCGATACTATTAGTAATATGTTCCCTTCCATGGTCGTAACACAATACGGGCTTCAGATCCCTGTTGGCAATAGGAACACGATCTATACCGGGGACAAATATGTTCATATTTTTCTTGATCAGTATGGAAATAATATTTTCACTACAATCCCGCAGGGAATTTCCAATCGCCAGTATGTTGTCCATATCTATTATCAACAGGATGCAGACCATCCCAACGATGTGATTTATTCCATTAATCAATTGGAAGGCGAATTCCAGGATGCCTTAGTTTTTAATAATGCAGGACAACTGGGCAATTTTGCGTTACACTTTGGGGAGGATATCATTTATCAATGGGAATATAAAGAATATTTGTTAAGCACATCTACAACAGATATTAAATTTGAAATAGTCAGAACAAGCCCGAAGGCGGAAAACAGTAAGGAAGTAGATAATACCGTGTTGAAGACTTATACAATAAAGATGTCGAAGGTATTTCATGGTACCTTTGATGTGGGACTTATTAATTCCACAATGGGAAACCCTAACTTCGAGTTGCTGGCTTCGGCTACTGATCCCAATCTGAAGGTGGTTAAAAAAAGTGCAGGAGGTAATCGTGGCGTAGTGACGGCAATGGCTACTTTTTATTCGTCACCAATTATTATTCTTGAATCTTTATTTGGAAGAAAACAAATCCCGCCATATAAACTTACAGGTAGAAATTTTTTAGACGATCATAAAATTTATGAACGCATTTACCCGACTGTGGGTGTAGGGTTTATAGATAAAACGCTCGAAAATCTTTTTTTCGGATTTAACTGGGAATTTGCCAGGGGCGGAGCAATATTTGTCGGTTGGCATTATGGAAAAGTGAATACCTATGAAACATCCAATGGATTTGTTTTCGAACAAACTCAGGTTACTGACGCTGAATTTGCATTAAAACAAGGCTCAGCCTGGAAGACCGGTTTTGCAATCGGCTTAAAATTAGATATCATGATCGTAAAAAATCTATTCGGTAGTGCTGCCACTGGGACTCCAGCCGGGAATTGAATTCCGGGAGACAGTCACTTCAATCCATCCACGCCTCATTTGGTGTTTCCCGGAACGCCAAATACATCCCCAAATCTATACTGGCAGGGAGCACCCGCCATGTCTCCTCCCCTTTGTTGTTGGTGCTTCCCGGTGGCTTTTATCACAATGTTTAGCATTCCAAAAAGGGAAATACCAATGGAGTAAAAACCGTGCCCTAAATTCTTTTTCAGCAGCCTGCAACAAAATTAAATTACGACTGTCTAACTATCAACAACAGCCAACCAAGATGAAAAAGGCAATATTCATAACAGTAATACCAAGGGGAGCTTTCAACCAAAAAACGCAGTAATGAAAAACATTCTTTTACTGATCACCATCGCCACGCTAATTGCAAGCGTCTATTTTACATGGAACAGGCAAAAATGGACCTGGCGGCACCATAGCACAATAATTACGAATGATGGAAACAATTATGAAGAAATAAAATATGCCGGCGATATCTCATTTACGGATGATGAAAAGGCGTTTAAGGAAATTTCCCCTGGCGGCTTTCTGACATACCGGAGAAATAATATAAAGCTGGATGTAGAAAGCGACCAGGAAGGCCACATTACTTATGAAATATACGACGGCAATAAAATATTGCAATATGATAATGCCGGGGCAAAAATAGTGACTGATGCCATCAAAGAAATGATTGCACAGGGCTTTGATGCAAAGAACCGGATGGAGCGCATCTATAAAAATGGCGGCAGCACCGCCCTCCTGGCTGAAGCAGTCAATATGCAGAATGAATATTGCAAAAGCCTTTACCTGACCTATTTATTAAATATTGACAGCCTGTCGCACGATGACATGACCAAACTAATAAAAGCAGCCGGCTCCATGTCTTCCGGCTATGAAAAGGTGAAAATATTAAACAGCATAAATCCCGGCCTGTTGAAATACCCGGAGGTCATGGATGCCTGGCTGGCAGTTGTAGATAAGCTGGACGCCGACTATGAAAAACAACAGGCGCTGAGCCATTCAATTGGCCGGGGAATTGTTTCACAGGAAAATTTCGGAGCCTTCCTGGACATAATTGATCTTATGGATGCCGATTATGAAAAAAAGAAAGCCATAGAGCTGTTGGTTGACCGGGACAAGCTTTCGGCAGCACAGTGGATACAAATACTCAACCTGACCAGGCATATTTCCGCCGACTATGACAAGAGCGCCCTGCTGGTGGGCTTTGCATCCAGGATGCTGCCCGATGAACAGGTGAAAAATACTTATCGGACTGTGGCCAGAACCATAAGCTCCGAGAATGATTATGGTAAGGCAATGAAAGCCCTGGAGTGAGGGGAAGGAAATTAGAACTGCCCAGGCTGACAGGAAGAAAAACTGAATCCAGGAACAACATTTTTAAAAACCACTTTAAAATAAAAAATAATGAAGACACCGATCCTCACTCTTCTACTGGCTTGTGCAGCCGCCATCACGAGCTATGCTCAATGCGGAAAGCATCTAATCCTCAGTTCTTCCAAAACAGAATACCTGGATGGCCGCGATTCCCTGCAAAGAACCCAAGAGGAAAACAGCAGCATTGAAATAAGCAAAACAAATGTGATCATTATTCCCGCCAATGACGCAACACGAACCATGAAAGGCGAGATCCAATCCGATTCATGCCAGTGGAATATCCCATTTAAAGATGGAAGATCCGTCATTAAACTAACCATGAAAAATGATCAGGGAGAAACCAGGAATTGTACCATAACTATTGAGGGTAAAGCTGGCATTGTGACCCTCTATTTTGAAGCAGTTGAAATGCCGGACAAGAAGATAAGGGTGCCTATTGATACATTTCAGGAGAAGAAATAAAAATGTCTGAACCCAAATCCCTTTCGGCGTCACGGCAATGACCGGTTGAGCTGTCTCTGAAGTCATGGCGGTGACGGGTAAATGAACAATAGGGTCAATTTGTAAGCTCCCCCGAAAGTTGACCATTTAAAATTAGAGATTATCTTTTAACTTAAATGGTCAATCTTGAAAAAAAAGATTCCTGGGGACCAAGATTACCTCTATTCTGCAGCGGCAGGAGGCTGGAAAATCTGTTAAAGACATTGCGAGATAGTGAGGCAGTAAATTCATTTCATTGTTACACGTGCCAGTTTACTTGGTTCATCCCTTTTATCAGGCCACATAAAAATCCTCCTTATCAGTTCCTTCACTCCAATACCTTTGCGAAGGTTTGAAAAAGGATTGAAAATAGCAAAATGAAGTCTTTTTCCTGTATGATTTGATCATTTTTTCATCGCATTCTATGAGAACTGTATATTGCTTGTACAGAAGTTTCTCTGCCTTTCCATCTTCCGTGTCATATACATTTTTTCCCAGGCCATTCGGATCCAACTCCTGGGAAGGTCCATTTTTCATTTCAAATTAACCCATAGTGAAGACCCTTCCTTGACATCCCCTGGGAAGATTTTGCTGCCTGGTTCATGCTTTATTTATCGTTTAAAAAACAGGGTCAGTAAAATCAATATTGCCACTACCAGGATAGCCCAAAGCATTCTGAGTGTGAGCTTGCAACAGCGAACGCTACCCGAAATTCCGCCATTATCGCCCCCTCCTTTCGGTTGGTCACCACCCTGGAATACAGCGCCTGTCAGTATTTGCTCCCGGGCAAATGGGACGCCCTTATAGTCTGCACCTTCTGCCACTATACGAAACCGGTAGATACCCGACATGGATGCGATCATTCCGGCCTGGAAAATACCAGGATCCCCTTCAGCCAATAGTAAGGTGGTAGTACTGTGATCGGGCTCTTCGACCTGCGCAGATACTACCGCGCGATGTGCTACCGGCAAATCATATTCTTTAAGGGAAGCGCGCAGCGTCATCAACGATCCTGGTGTCATGCCCGATTGATCCAGGCGGCACTGCATTCTCAGATTTGAATAGGAATGAACGCTGACACAATACCGTGCCCCTTTAGCATATAAAGAAGATCCGTTATTTCCTTCCTTCATATGAGAATACCTTTTATATTCTACACCGTCTATTTCAAGGATCACATACCAACCGCCGCTATGTACAGGAGGGTGGGTAAAGGCCAGCGGCAGGTTGAAACTGCAAGTGGTCGTGCCCGATTGGCTATTGAATGTTGCTCCGAAAGTGGCTGCACTGGCCATGGTAATAATGGCTCCGGTTGGGGTTTCTACACTCAGATTGACTACCGGGTAATCTACCAACAGGATGACCCTGCAATTGATATCGGCCAGGGTTAAAGGAAAGGGGATTTTGATTTTTGTTCCGACATTAATATATCCTGTGGGGTCCTTGACGATATTGGTATTCGTGACACTGGCCAGGATCTGCAGGAAAAATTTCCGCATCCGGAACATATCGTTGATATCCGTGCTGAGCAAACCCGATAAAAGCAAATACCCGCCTGAGCCCTTCGTCAGATTGTATAATTCCAAAGTGTTCACCTGTGTCTCAGTTCCGAGTCCCACCGCAAAAGTCCGGTCGTCGATAAGGTCGCTGACTTCTTCAATTGATTTAAGGGTGTTCTGGAGTCCATCCGTCAATACGATGATGGCTTTTTGATCATAGCTTCCTGGAGGAAGGGTGTTGAGTTGGTTACGGGCCATTTCGAGTCCATCACCGATGGATGTGTTTCCGTGCGCTCCATGCAGTCCGATCTGCTTGAGCGCCTCTATCCGGACCCCGTCACTAAAGTCATCGATATTAATCTTGCTGATGGCAAGGGCACCATAGGTAGGATCGTTCGGCGGATAAGCATCATCATCGAAACGGATGATCCCGATCCCGTTATTTTTCTGGATCACGTTGGCAAAGAGAGAAGCCGCATCTTTTAGAACCTGAAGGCGGGTGAGCCCCGAACTGCCCGCAGGATCCGTCATGCTGTAGGACTGGTCGAGTGCCAGTTGCACCGCTACAGTTTGGCGGTGAATGGAATTGGCTCGCAATTCGAAATCAAAGGTCTGACCCGTTTCTACGCATTCCAGTGTGGTGTTCACCGGCCCGATGTTTTGAGGCGCTGTTCCTACGAGATCCGCTTTGTAACTGAACCAGATCTCCACATCTGTGTATGGGTGAATGCCTGCGGGGTCATGCTTGGCTATGACGTCACCGTAAGGTGGAAACACAATAGTAAACGGGGCTACTACATCTGATCCTGGTTTCACACGGATGGTAGAGTCCATGCAGGAATAGACGCGAACTACGGCTGCCCGCCAGGTGGTTTCTTCCTCTGGCACATCATTGAAAATAATCTGGAATCTATTGGTGGCACTATTGAACGGGTTTTCAGAAGCCACAATATGAAAATCACTTCCGTTGGTATCATAACAGGGAGGAGTCACCACCGAGATGTCCATATAGGTGACTTTAGCCTGAATGGTGGGATTTGAAGCCCAGGGTTCCAGCCCTGTATCGCCCGCCCAGGGTTCCACCAGTTCGGTGGCCAGTTGGGTGGCATCTGCCGGAGGAAGTCCGGCATAGGCAGTTGCAGGCACCATACGCTCCGGATGACCCGGCTGGGTTTGCCATTGTGCCCAGATGCGGTCCAGGTTGGAGTGGACCAGGAACACAAAAGGATCGTGAAAAGAGTAATGGGGATTGGTCAACGTCCCTCCGATATAGGAATGGGCGGTATTGTCATGAGCCGCTTTGAGTGCGGTGACAAAACTGGGCCAATCCGTATTCGAAAGAATAGTGGCATCAACGGCGAGATTGGGAGTTCCATCCCCCTTGGCTGCAGTGGCCCCGACATTTCTCCAGACTTTGTTATGTCCATTCCCCAGTTCTGCTCCTTCCGAGGATTCAAAGTTCTTTAATAAATGACTGACATCCCCATTGCTATTATCCATAAAAACATCCGTAAACAGGGCGGCTCCACCCGGTGGGGCAACGCGCGGATCGGTGGTCCAATCCCAATAGTGAAGGGAAAGTGCAGGATCCACTTCGCGCAATAGTTCCTCTAACCGGTTTACAATAACGCGGTGCCAGGGAGTAAATGCGGGTCCAAAATGCACATCCACATTGTGGAAATGGGCATTTTTATGGATGTCTTCCTGCTTGTCCCAGTAGGATACACCATCAGGATAGAATTTCGCCGTGTCCAGTTGGAGGATAGCGTTGATGAACCTGGTTCTTTCCGCATCCGATACCATTGCAATATTTCTGCGGATTCCGTCTCCGAGTGCCATAGCAAATTGTTTTTAGGATGATGAAGCTTGAAGTTTAAATAGTCGGAATTGCAGACAATGAGGGAAACTTGGTTGGGCCGTTGATGATCAGGCTCAACTTGTATGAAGTAAGGTAGCAATCCGAATGGCCTTTGTAAAGCGTATAAACACGGTATTTGGAGCATCTAAATGTAAATGCTGTTACCATAAATTGAAATACCGTGTTTATACGCTTTCTAACTCTTTTGCCTGTGATTACCTTATACTATAACACTTGTCCCCCCCGGAAAACAATTCGTTATACCCTTCCCAATGGCCTACCCTTCACCTCATAAAACAGATTGTTATGGCCGATGAACAAATACCCCGCAAACAGGTAGAGCTGCGCGATGATCCTAAAATCATTTCTCCACCCATGGTGGTGGATCCTTTGTATAGTTGTTCCCCAGTTGTGAAGGTTATCTTATTCATTCCGCTGGTTACGATTGATGTGGAATTGAATGGGGTCATCGTAAAATCCGTGGGGGTAGGATTCCCAGATCCTAACGGCGCGCTGATCAGCATGCCTTCTCTTTTGGTGGCGGGACAGAAGATCCGCGCCCGGCAAAGAACAGCCAGCGCCACCAGTGGTTGGTCCAACCTGGTCATTGTCAAAAATTTTCTGGTGGATTATCCTGCGGGTCCCCCTCGACCGGTGATCAACCCAGCCCCGGTGTTCGAATGCGGATGCCGGACCGGAGTGTCCAACTTACTGGTCGGTGCCAATGCATGGATCACTGCTAATGCAGTAGAAGTGGGAAAGGTGAGTGGCTGCAATGATCATCAGGGAATCAATGTGTCACCCGATTACGGGATCCACCAGGATGTACTTGCCCAATCCGATCTCTGTGGAGACAAGAGTCCCCTTTCCGCCTTGGAACAATCAATAGGATTTCCTTATCCCCTGCCATTACTCGGTTTCGATGCTGTGTATGAGGGATCACAACAGATTCGGATTACGAATGTAGCCAATGGGGCGAGAGTGAATTTAAAAGTCAATGGGGTCAACCAAGGAACATCAGGCTGCTGGGGCGGAAGTTTATTGTGGGGACTGGGATCGCCACTACCGGCTATGGCTACCCTGGAAGCCACCCAGACGCTCTGCTCCGGTAACCCGCCCAGTCCACCCGGCACTACGACCGTGCAGCCTTGCGGCAATCTGCCGGCACCTTCTGTGTATCCGGTGCAAATCGGAGATGATCATATCGTGCTGATCAATCACGTCTGGGGCGCTACCGTGAAAGTATATATTAATAATGTCAAGATAGGACAGGGATCCGGTACGGTGATCACATTGACCCAGATTATTAAAGCTGGGGACACCATTTTAGTGGGACAGGAGATCGGGACCTGTAAGAGTGCCATGCTGACAGTCGTACACCCGCTATGTGTCGCCCCTCCCATAAGTTTCAATCCGGCCTCACTCAATTTATTCCCCGTGGGGTCATTTGAATACAACCAAAGTGGCGCAAAAGGAAGCGTATATTATCCGGCCCAAACTGATGGGGTGAGCACCCCTTTCAATAAGCGACTTGCCAAAATAAAAAAAGTACCCTTCGTGGTCCTCGCCCACGGTAATCACAGTGAATCGGATCCGAGTTATCAGGGCTATGATTATTTCCAGGTGCAGCTGGCCCGGATGGGTTTTGTGGTCGTGTCGGTAGATTGCAATAGTGTCAACGGATCTCAAAGCGGCGGTGGCGTAGTCAACATAGAAGCCAGGGTGGATCTGATCATTCAATCCATTAAACTCTTCCAGACTTTTAATGCGTCGGCCAACCATCTCTTATCCAATACGATTGATTTTTCACAAACCGGGTTGATGGGACATTCCAGAGGAGGAGATGCCGTGGTGATGGCCCCAGAAATGATTGCACTGGCGGATGTTTCAATCAATGCCGTACTGGCCCTCGCGCCAACCGATTTCAGGGGCTGGGCGGGGACCAATGTGAATCCCAAAAAATTTCAATTCATGACGATATTGCCTGCGGGAGATGGGGATGTATGGGAAAATAACGGTGCCCGCTTTTACGATCGCTCGGCGCCAGGAAAATTTAAGACACAACTCTACATATATTATGCCAATCACAATTATTTTAATCGACAGTGGGTGCTGGATGAAGGAATGGGACCGGCCAGGATGCAGCGGTTTGAACATGAAGAGATTCTGTCCGCCTACGGATGTGCTTTTTTTAGAAATGTGCTGCAGAATGATAACAGCACTTTCGGATTTTTAGTGAACCGGGTGCTGCCCTCCGGCTGCCGGGTAGATAATGTGCACCTTGCGTTCCAGATAAAAAAATCCTTTACCGTGGATGATCACGAACAGGCCGGAGGAATTGCGACTAATTCTATGGCCCAACCCACTTCCCAAATTGGGCTGACGGCAAAAGAATTCCCCTTTAGACAGAATGACCCCGGAAGTTTTGATTCCTCCTTCTTCGGGAATACCAACGGGATGGTCATTACCTATGAAAAACAAAACGGTAACTTTGTATCCCCACTCAAACCTGTACAAAATCTGAAAGACAAAGAGATCTGGATTCGGGTGGCGGAAGTATTTGCCGGCAACATACACCCTGATACGGGGTTTCAATTGGGCCTGCGGGATGCAAATGGCACCACCGCATTTGTGGATTCCAACGCCGTAGGAGGTATACTAATACCTTATCCCCATCCCAACAGGGTTAAGTCCATGCTGAATACGCTGCGGTTCAGGTCCACCTGCTTTGAGCAGTCCAGCAAAAGATTTAATATCATGCAGGTAACCGCCATCGTTATACGCTGCAATCGGCCGGTGCCGCATCCGCCGCTTGCCTTTGATGATTTACAAATTGTTTGATCACTAAAAAAAGTATCACTATCATGGACGCTACAGAATTCAATGCATACAACCAGCATCACGGGCCCCTCGTGCAATTTGAACTCCCGCCCATCAAAACACTAACTATTAAACGGGTCAAGTTCACTCCCCCAAAGTTTAAAAATATACAATCTTCATTGTCCAAATATAAAGAGGCGATCGAGATTACGATCGTTACTGAAAAGCCCATCCCAGTCCGCGCAGCCACGCCGGTCCTCTATATTGGCAAGGTGAAGGTGAGTTATTATGTTCCGGGTAAAGCTACCAACGAATACCGTTTCTACGCTTTTGAAATCGATCAGTTAAAAGACAATGATCCGATTATCTGGGGATGGAATAATGATCCGGTGGTCAATTTGAACCAGACTAAATTTTCCTACACATCAAAGAAAAAAGGCAAATAGCAACAGGCCTTCAGCAATCGGATCAGACTATTCTTTTTATTAACGATACCTCAATGAAGCTCGTGGAGAATGTGTATCATCCAATAGTATCATGCAGATTCCGTATTGCCAATTTGTTTGCACCTTGAATCGTAATTGCGCGATATTGCCTTTGACGCCCTCCATGGATCATTACAAATGTGTATGACACCTCAATAATCATTCCTGAAAGAGGCAACCATAGCAAAAACCGATACCCACAACCCTAATATAAAAACAGATAATCTCTTAAATAATAATACTATGACCAAGCAACAACCTGATATCCTTGACCTAAAAATCAAGGAAGTCAAATCCATCACCACCGAACAGGTGCAATCTGTCATGAACTCTGCCAGGTTGAAGAAATATTTCGGAAAGAACAAGCACATAATCTTATCCACCCAGTTTTTTGATCCTGATAAAAAAGAAAAACTGGTTGGCGGATGTGCGAGCAGGTATTCGGATTTTCATCAAATAACAGCCTATGATTATACCCGAAACCGATGTGTTCTTATCAGGATCAAATCCTGGAAAACCAAATCTATTGAAATCACAGAGTCCAATTTCCAGCCGGAGCCGACTGATGAAGAATTTGAAGCAGCAGTGAACCTTGTACTGAAAAGGGTGGGAAAAATGCAGTCCTACCTAAAAGATAAATCCATTCGCATTTTCAAGCCCATGCCTCCCACATTGGATATGCCGTTGCCTTCGGGAGAAATACAAAGGACCATCAATGTCGGCATCCATTCGACGATCGGGGAAATCAGAAATGAGATCGTGGGTGTGAATATGATCACTCATGAAATCCTGCACTTCCAAAATGGTGCTCCAGGAGGAAGCGGTGATGGCAACGGCCAATGTGGCGTTGATGATGCCTTTCAATCCACCACTTCGAGAGGAACTGCCGGGCAGTGCTGGGTAACCGTTACACAAGGTGGACAAGAGATTTGGAAATTTCTGGTCATAAGGCCAGCTGCCTCTTCGGGTACAAAAGGTTCAGCCATTGAATTGAAATTCGTGGACTACAAAAAGAAGCGAGTCTTATACCAGGCGCATGTACCCATTTTGAACATCCGGTACGACAATGATGCCTGTGGGCCTTTCCGGGATTGGCAATTCTCGGAAGGAATGTTCGATGCTAACGGCAATGATGTGGCCCCGGGAATCAGGCTTTGCAATGCTCCCGCGAAAACGATTTTAGACACGGACAATGACTCCGGTAATTTCAAAGGGGTAGCCATTTACGTAGAGGGACAGGAAGTAGTTCTGGTAAGTGAATTGGAAGCCGGTTGGTATCGCTACATCAGTCAATGGCGTTTGCATTCCAATGGCACAATACTTCCCCGTTTTGGATTTGGAGCGGTACAAAATCACTGCGTATGCAATCTGCATCATCATCATGTGTACTGGCGGCTCGATTTTGACATAGCAACGCCTGGAAATAATCTGGTTCAGGAATTCAATGATCCCATATTGGTAGGCAATTCCCATTGGCATAATAAAACATTTGAAATCAGGAGACTTAAGGACAGTAACCGGAAAAGAAAATGGAAAGTGAGTAATCCTTCTACTGGCTCCGCTTATGAAATCATTCCCGGACCTATGGATGGGGATGCCGATGGCTTCGGTATTGGTGACTTATGGGTATTGCGTTATCATGGCGGATCAGAAATTGATGATGGTGTTAGCCTAACCTTCGGCACTCCTGAGGAATGTAAGGAGCATATTGATAATTTTATTAATGGCGAGGCGGTAGCAAACCAGGATGTGGTTGTTTGGTATGCCGCGCACTTTACCCATGATGTCAATGTGGAAACGGGGCATATCGTCGGACCTACCCTGAAATGCATTCAATGGTAGTATGAGGGACGCCTATTACTTCTTTAGGTGTTCATGTCACTTTTGATCACCATAAGCATTTTTATGTAAGAAAGAGTAAGCTCCAAATGTGTTATTTGAAGGATTAATTAATGCTGAAAAAAGAATCCTTGGAAGAAATGACCTCAGGGATTCGTCCGTTCAAAATGCATAAAGTCTATGGCACTCCTCCGGCTTCCCCCCAATTTAATTGTAACTCTGCGGCGAACTACAACTTGTTTGTTTGATAAAGTTATCCTATGGATTTGATTATTGAAAGGCGATTTTTGCAATAGTGTTGTGTTAGCAGTTGGCTTATTTGATTGATGCAGTGTTCGGGTATGCATGCAAACACCTTTTTTACGCCTTACTTAGTGTTTCCCACCAAATTCTCCACCCCGCTAATGGCGTAATTCGCTTCCAGCAACCCTTCCATTCTTTCAAAAAAAAGATAGCTTCCCGGATAAAAAAGAGGGCATTATTACATGCGGAATTATTTAAGACCCCCCTTTGTTTGCAGCACGCCATATTAATGGCCTACTGTCCAATAGAGCAAGAATAATTGTAACTTTGAGGTAATTGTCTTTTGGCTTTTGTCAGATTACATTATTTTTCTTTCATGCAATTTTTCTTTCATGCAATCCACAAATCTAAAATTAGGCATTAAACAAGAATTGGTCAATAGCATTATACATGGATTTGGCATCCTTTTCGGTATCGTTTCTATTCCTATACTGATAGCCCTTGCAACAAAAAGCGATAACACTCCAGGCATTATTGGAGCCGCTATTTATGGATTTTGCTTTTTAATGGTCTTCGCCTTTTCTACACTATATCATGGCTTTCAGCAAGCACAGGTAAAAGAAATATTACAAATTCTTGACCATATAAGCATCTATTTTCTAATAGCAGGTACTTACACTCCCTTTTTGTTGATTTATATGAATAATGCATTTGGAATTACGCTGCTATCGGTATTATGGGGTTTGACGGCATTAGGATCTATTTACAAGATTTTTTTTACCGGGAGATGGGATAAGTTGTCCACTTTCATTTACCTGGCAATGGGCTGGATCATGATAGTGGGCGGACGCACTTTTTTTGTTAGCCTGCCTACACCGGTACTTATTATGATTTTTATTGGCGGTGGACTTTACAGTTTGGGTGTTATTTTTTATCTCTGGGAAAAATATACATATAACCATGCTATCTGGCACTTCTTTGTATTGGCAGCAGCTATTTGCCATTATGTAGCCATATTACTTGCTGTGTAATTTGACATAGGTTTCAAAATAAAACGATGGCTCGATGAGCAGGGCGCAATCAAATTAAGCTAAATATAATGCCTCGATTTTCTTAAATCTTCCTGCCAGTATTATTGCGCATACTTCACAGCCTCATCTGTAATACCGGATTTCCAGTTTTCCAAATTATATTGCCAATTTGCTCCGGCAAATTGAGATCCCTTGCAAAATCATAGTGATTACAAGTGTTTTTAGTGGGTCACATTAAATGGTTTAGATATACCAGGCTTCTCAGAAAAGGGTTATAGGATGGAACATATCCAATGTACCCAAACTCCTGAAGTTCCTTCATGCACTTATGATAAGTTGCCCGCGCATGAATTTCCGAAAATTAAAACTGCAAGCAAGCACCAACGAATCTTCTATCATTTCATTCACACCGACCTGGTTTGTGTTTCGCATTTCGCCAAAGCCATCCCCCGTGGTTTTTTCATCTTCTTTTGCTGGCACAGTAGTTCACGCCATAGTTGGTGTTTGGCGTTTTACAAAAGACCTCCTTAAAATTAAGGCCGTAAGCGAGCACCAACTATTACTCGTCTCATGTTGTTGGTGCTCCCCGGCTACTTTTTTCAAACAGTATGAGGCCATTCAAGGGGAAACACCAACAACGGCTTTAGCGAGCACCAACTATACCGCGACGCCTTAGTCCTCGTCTTATGTTGTTGGTGCTCCCCGCCTACTTTTCACGCCATAGTTGGTGTTTCGCGATTATTCCAAAGACTTCCTGAAAATTAGAGCACCAACTATACCGCGACGCCTTAGTTGGTGTTTCCCGGTACACCAAAGACATCTCCAAATTTAAAGTGGTAGGGAGCACCAACTAAACCATGGCGCCTTAGTCCTCGTCTCAAGTTGTTGGTGCTCCCCAGCTACTTTTTTCAAACAGTATGAGGCCATTCAAGGGGAAACACCAACAACGGCTTTAGCGAACACCAACTATAGCTCTGTCAGTCTCTGTAATGAGTTAAGAATCCCCAATTATCAATCCCCGTTTCATAAAACATTGCCGATGAATATTTATAGTCTGCCGGCAATAAGCATAAACCTGCCCTGACCGGATTGTAGTGAATATATCCTAGTTTTTGAAGTAAAACTGCCTCCGTGCGCAATTCTATACTTAGTGCATTTCTTTCCCAAAATTGATACTTCCTGTCTTTCGCATCTACTCTGAATTGTTCCAGCACAGTCGGGTGGCACTTTTTCAAATCTGCTTTTATTTTTTGAGCAGTGTATTTCAGAAAATCACGTTGCACTGTCTCCGGATCTACACATGGCTGCATCTGCCAAATTAGATGAATATGATTAGACATAATTACAAATGAATGGAGAAGTATTCTCTGGTCATTGACAAGAAATCGGAGACTTTCAACAACAACATCCTTGTACTTATCCGGCCCCAAGAGATTCTGCCATTCCAAGTTAGTAGCTGTAAAAAATTGCGGGAATTCAGTAATGATTGTTGCCATACAAATTGCAAAATCGGCACCTTCGTTCGCATAAACATTAGGAAAATAACAAAAAATTAAAAGAATATTGCACCGAGCAAAATGGAAAAACACTGTTTATAGTTGGTATTTCCTCCATAGGCGGATACATCCAGGGCTTTGAAGAATTAAAGCGAACACCAACTATACCGCGACGCCTTAGTTGGTGTTTCCCGGTACACCAAAGACATCTCCAAATTTAGAGTGGTAGGGAGCACCAACTAAACCATGGCGCCTTAGTCCTCGTCTCATGTTGTTGGTGCTCCCCGGCTACTTTTTTCAAACAGTATGAGGCCATTCAAGGGGAAACACCAACAACGGCTTTAGCGAACACCAACTATACCGCGACGCCTTAGTTGGTGTTTCCCGGTACACCAAAGACATCTCCAAATTTAGAGTGGTAGGGAGCACCAACTAAACCATGGCGCCTTAGTCCTAGTTTAATGTTGTTGGTGCTCCCCGGTAACTTTTTTCAAACAGTAGGAGACCATTCAAGGGGAAACACCAACAACGGCATAAATATCTTTGCCTATATAGCTGGGTGCCGAGCACGACTCCAAACAATATTGGTGACTTGAAGCATTTAAAACAACTGGGAATATCTGGCATTAGCCTATATAATGTAGATCAGGCAAGTTAAAATAGCGCTTCCTTTTCATTATGACGAGTTTTCACACCCTTGGTGTTACTCGCCAAATTCCCATCCCCGCAAATAGCATAATTCGCCTCCAGCAACCCTTCCATTCTTTCATAAAAGAAAATAGCTTCGCTGCGGCAGTCCTGATCCCAATGGTTCAGCTCCTCCGAACTCAGGAGGGCTTTCATCATCTGCCAGAGCCTTTGCTTGGAGTCATTGAGACCGAATTCCTGGAAAAAATTGGAGATGAAGGCATGAGGGTTGGAAGCAGGGTTGGTTAGGGGGATTATGGATTCGATTCCAGGAGCAGGAGCTACATTAATAGTTTTCATATTATTTTATTAGTTTGGTTAGAGATAGCGCTGAGTATAGCCAGTTGGATATATAAAAGTAAAGATAATCAAATTAATGGTACTTGTACCATTGCACGACTAATTTATTTTCCCTCCCTTGCCACTAAATTCTTTCCATGGGAAACCTTACAAGAATTGAGCAATATATAATCAACAAAGTGCGGGAGAAGAGGAACGAGTTAGGCATGTCGCAGGCTGAACTATCTCAAAGGTTAAATATGAATGAGAGCTTTGTCTCGCATGTGGAAACTCCCAACAGAAGGGCAAAATATAATATCAATCATCTTAATGCGCTTGCAAAGGTTTTTAAATGCTCACCGAAGGATTTCTGGCCGGAGAAGGGGATATGAAAGGATCAAGAATTGATTTGTTTCCAACCTATTCAACATCCCGGAATGCCGGGTCAACATGACTGGAATCTGTATTCAGAACTGAAAAAGAAGCGAGATTAATACTCACGTGTACTGTTGGTGAGTGTATCTTTTGGAACGGTTGGTTGATTTAAGTAGGCTGAATTTTCCCATATATTTCTCTTCAGTAATTCAGACACAATAGGGGAAAATATTCCGCTAATTACAAGAGTTACTAGCGCAATCAACCACCAGTATTTTTTAGGCCATGCCTCTGCTTTTAAATTTTGCCTTGTTAGCTCTTTCACATCTACGTCAATTTCAGTTAATCTCCTAATGATGTCATTGTAATTTTCTTTTTGGGCTTCTTCTAAATAGAATTTTTTCTTGTAATCAATAGCCCCTTTCTTCAGTAAAGTAATAGTTCTATATTTTGGCAAATCCTGTTCATATTGCATCATGACCGAAACATGTTCATTATAAAGCAATATTTCAATAGCATCAGACACTTCCTGCCAGGAATATTTTGTAATTTTTACATCTTCCCATTTTACCCTAATTTCATTAAATAGGTTATTTTCCTCTATTACTCTATTCACATATTTATCTGGGTTGTTTAATAGATCAACTAAATATCCTAATTCGAAAACACATGTTGAAATATCATCTTTATAAAGAGGGCAATGCCCTTCTACCTTTGTTCCAGCAGCCGTATATGTGATTTTACCTTTTAAATATAGAGCGGCTAAAATTTCATGTTCTAAGACGGGTTTTTGATTACTCATAATATGGATTTACCTATTGTGCAAGATTTTAGCCATTTCACTTAAGATATTTAACAATGGGTATAAGGGAATGCCCTATATCAGTAATCTTTTTACTCTCATTGCGTGTGGTATCATTGTATAATGATCCTTCGTGTATGCCAATAACTTCAATGTTAGGATTAAGAATCGGAGCTCCAGAATAACCAGCGGTTCCGTGGCCCGGATATTCAAAATAATCAATCACACCTTTTTTGCCAACCACTGAAACTATCGATGACTCTAACTGAAAAGGAATTTTATCATTCTTGTGGTACGCGATGATAAAAATGTCAGAAAGTGCTAATATATCATATGAGTTTCTAATTGCAAAAAGGGGTTTGCGATATTGTTGTTTTGGCCTCTAAAAGTGCAATATCTTCTTTCTCTAAAATTTTCTTCACTTTTAGTTTATACCACTTAAATTGACCTGTATAGAAGCAAAATTCATGCGCAGTATCAATAATGTGCACACATGTAATTACAAAATTTCCTCTGCCTGAAACAAATCCAGTACCTACGGGATAAATACTGTCATATACTATTTCTCCTATGCTACTTAAATCAATTGCGTCGCCTTGCGATTTTGCGCAAAATGAGTTAATAATTAAAGTAAGTACTACAATTATTTTTGAAAGATACGTTGTGACTGCTCCCATTAAGATAAGCAAAATATTTCATGAGAAAAGAAGAAATGGATCTAGTCTACTTACAGTCAATTATGATTTTTTTATTAGTTGAAAAAAAATTGCTGTTCAATTGATTGCATCCTTTTCCTTTGAATACTAAAAATGACTCAACAGTCTTAGATAAACTGTCCAATTTATAAGGGGCTGGTACAAGAGTCTTTCATTGAATACTGTACCACCGAGATGGGAGAAGCCGAAATCAACTATTTGCAAATCCAGCCTCTGCCTTCAGGATATTAATTGTGGCAAACAATAGAACGACCAATCAAATTTAATTATTAAATTTAGTGATGTTGCGGTAAATTCATTACAAATTTTCGCATTTATAAGGCTCTGTTCAAAGTGCACAATTATTAAATAAGACTTATGGGTAAATTAATTTGGCATACTGCTCAAAAGATGGAATCCAGACCTTTTGTCTGCGGCTATTGTGGATGTTCTTTGGCTTCGCAGCTGGGATATACCGCAATGACCTGAGTGGCCAATAGTATATGGTCCGCTATCTATATATGTCATCAATGCTCAAATCCCAGGATGGGGATCAAATTCCTGGGCCTATTTTTGGACAATCCATCAAACATATTCCAGATGAAAAAATTGAAAAACTTTACAATGAAGCAAGAAAATGTTATACAATTAGTGCGTACACATCTTCTGTAATGTGTTGTAGAAAATTGTTGATGAACATTGCAGTAAGTGAAGGAGCGAAGGAAGGAGAACTTTTTGGATTTTATGTCAGCTTTTTAAATGACAATAATTTTATACCACTAAAAGGGAAACCTTGGGTTGATTCAATTAGAAAGTTAGGGAACGAGGCGAATCATAGCATCGAATTCAGAACTGAAGAAGAAGCCAGACTAATACTCACGTTTACTGAAATGTTATTAAAGATAAATTATGAAATGCCGGGGCTATTTGAAAGCGCCTCAAAACCTTAATATTGGTAGCATTATTAATTCAAATGCATGTTATCTTCCTTCAACCTAAACTGTGTGCAAGACCATAATTATAATGGTCCTGAATAAATAAAAACCGGGGTACAAACAGCCAACATCTTTAGATTATTTGGCTTTGATACCCCGGATTGAAGTCAGCTAAAAGACAGGAACAAACGTCCTGCCCTTTTTTGTTTGCTCGGCCTCCTGCAGTTACGGTAAGAATGATTTTGACACCTTTTTGACACCTGGCAGCCTGAAACCCGCATCAGGACTTCATTGTTTGTGATCCCGCTGGGACTTCCGCCTCCGTCATTTTATTTTAAATGATTTGTACTAAATACGAAAATTATACTCCCAAAAGAGGTGCAAGGCTGCGGCGGATAGACTTCTCGTCCCAGTTTTTTTATTTGAATAAAGATCTGAAAAATAGGCGCTGGCACTTCCGCCTCCGCAATACTCCATATATGATTTGGCTTGAAGATTAAAATTGTGCTTCCAATTGTGATGCAAGGCTGCGGCGGATAAACTTCTCGTCCCAGCTTTTTTTGCTATTGCAAAAAAAAGGCCATCCGCCAAAAGGCGGATGGCCTGTGATCACTTCGTGATCCCGCTGGGAGAACAATTATATAAATAAGAGAATTGATTATCAAATTATTACTTTATTCATCTCTATATTGCCCGCTCTAATTATGCGTTGCAAATTGTTTTTCAATGAACTTATTTGAGTATAAATACAAATATAACAAAAAAACAAATCGAATTTGCCACAGCAGCATCAGACGCCAATTGCCCAAATGATTGGGTTATTAAAAAGGTAAATACGCTATATGTCAGAAAAGAACCAATGTTTGCAATTTGCGAAGAGGCATCCTTAACAAATTTCAATCTAGAAAAGAAAATTTGACTAATAAATCATATTTTCCAGAGTTGGCAAAGGATAGCAGATTATCGAACTCAGGTTCACTTTAATCAGCCAGACAATGGCCGGTCTCAGCAACTCAAAACTGGAAATTACATTTTGCGGCCCGGAGATGGCTCTGAATAGATTAATCTATGCGAATATTGGGAAGCAGGCAGGATGAGGAGAGACGCCCTGAAAAGAAAACCAGTAACACATTACACAACAGTATACATTTACGGGGAGGCGCATAGCCCATTAGAAAGCATTACTGAATCAAAAATAAAACAGGCTTCGGGTTTATATTGATTTCCTGGCAGTTTCGGGAGAATCGAAAACATCCAAAGGTTTTATTTCGGAAAAAGGCAGAGGGTCGTCAAGAATCCTAATATTATAGACCCTTATTAACCAATTCATATCAAAGAAGGAATCGGGGTAATTAAAGGTCTTCTGTGCAAGCGTAGCCAATATAGAGCAGGCACGTTGTGCACTGGATTTGAAACTTACCCGGTTTCGAAGCGTGTATGGCTTTTAGGTGAATACCAAAGTGAGCGGGTAATAGGGTTGGGCAGTACTGATGGCATCATATACTGTATAGGTCACCTGCTTGGGCCTGAAATTCGTATTTATATTGTTAAACTGAAGAACCACCATTTGGAATAGAATGAAAAAATCCTCTTTTATCTCCTCCCTTATAGTCAATACTTTGAAATAAAATTCTGCATAGCATTTTTTCAGGGCCTAACGATCCCATTTTAACTATACCATATAAATATTTGATTTCGCATCACTCCTCTTTCAAAAGGCCATTCGAACTATTGATCAGGCTATCGTTCAACTGAGACAATCGCCCTGTAACAATGTACTTGTCGTTCCTGGCTGGCATGATGCGCTTCCTGCAGCCTTATGAATCTGAATTTCCGTATCAGCATACCTCCAAAAAGACTCACTTATTCATTACTACGCTCCCATATAACAAATGACCACCAATTAAGCTTCATGAGTCGGAAATTATACCTAAATTCAGGTCTTGGTTCAGGAGTAAAATTTGATTCCAAGAAGGCAACCCGTATCACGAAGATAATTACCCGGCCCAATATTCTTATCCTCTTCTTAAAGGCCGGATGGCGCGTATTGCAATTGATAATACTAAACGATGTTTCAATGAAACACAGTAAGCTGGGGCTTATAATATCGCTATTTTTCTCAGCCTGTATTTTTCTGTACAATTCAGGTTGTAATGATTCATCATCAGGTGGAGAACTATTAGCAAAACGGTATTGCGCTTCCTGCCACCTTTATCCTGATCCGCAGCTATTACCTAAATATATCTGGAAAGAAAGCATACTTCCCACTATGGGAGGATTTGCCAACCTGTATGTTGATGAATCGGGTAATTATAGTGATATGTCCAATGAAATGATAAATAGTAAACTTCCCTTTTTCAAGAATATCCGGTTCTCAGTTTCAAAACAAGACTGGAATGCCATTGTAAAATATTATTTAATGGCGGCACCTGATAAATTGGCCAGCAATGATAGTCCTGTCAGCACTTCTCTTTCGGGTTTTGATATCGTTTTACCGGGAAAAAAAAGAAAGGCAAATACATCATGCATTTTTATAGATACAAGCAGGTCAGCATTATTCGTGGGAGATATGAACAAACCGGAGTTGTATATATATGATACCCGGTTAAAGCTTATTCATACTATTGATAGCTCAAAAGCTGTTGTAAATATCTCTCCGTTAAAAAAACAAAATCAGGCAGCAACTGAATATTTGATCACCAATGCTGGCAGCTTTAGCCCATCGCCTTATGAAAACAAGGGTTTTGTTGAATTAATTCGATTTGATCATGACAGGATCAGCCGGAAAAAGCTTATTGATTCTCTTAACAGGCCGGTTCAATCCATATCGACTGACGTTGACGGGGACGGATTAATGGATATTATTGTTTGTGAGTTTGGTTACTTACAAGGGCAATTATCATTATTTAAAAATACCGGGAAAGGATACATAAAAAAGACCTTGTCAACCCTTCCCGGCGCTGAAAAAATTATTGAAGAGGATATCAATCACGACGGACGACCGGACTTTTGGGTATTGTTTGCGGCCGCATACGAAGGTATCATACAATTTATTAATAAGGGAAATGATGAATTTGAGCAGAAGGAAATTTTAAGTTTTCCACCTTGTTATGGATCAACGTCTTTCTCATTAGTTGATTTTAATAACGATGGCAAAAAAGATATTTTGTACACCTGCGGCGATAATGCCGATCTTTCTCCAATATTAAAGCCTTATCATGGTATTTACCTGTTTGAAAATACTGGCAAGGATTTTAAGCAGAGCTTTTTTTATCATATGGACGGCTGCTATAAAGCTGTTGCCGCCGATTTCGATCAGGATGGAAAATTGGATATCGCCGCAATCTCATTTTTTGCCGATTATGAAAAAAGGCCTGAAGGCGGTTTTGAACTTCTTCATAATAGTGGAGACAATAAATTTGTGGCGTCCACATTTCCATCAGTCAATAGTGGGAGATGGATCTGTATGGACGTAAATGATTATGACCATGACGGCGATATCGATATCATTCTGGGTAACCTTGGCGCAAAGCCTGGTAATGACAAGGAATTAATGCATAAATGGCTGGACGGCCCGGAATTTTTAGTGCTTAGGAATAATCTTATACGCCGGTAAAGTAATGTCTGCGCTTGAAATTCACGCAGCGTCGTCTGCGAAGCAGCGAATGGAAGCCGTGGATTATCATGAAAGCATTGTTGGGCCGCGTTCGCCGCGGGATGTATTCATTCAATCAGAAACATTGCCGAAACCATGACCAATATGAATTCAAGGTAGTTCCGTTATTTTGAGATTATGAAAAAGAATTTTAGCGCCTTCTGATTCCAAGCAGAGGTAGCCTTTTTTTACAGACGACTTGCGTATCCCATTTACAAATTTACCATTCACTGAAAGTTTGACTACTCCATCCACACAAATTACGGTATAACTATTCCACTCTCCTTTGCCATTGCACCGGTTTTCAGTAGGCTCGCTTCTGTCGCCCCTTGCGCTGTCCGGAACGGTTGTTACCCCTCCCGCTCCGAACAATTCACCTTGCACCATGGCAATGGGTGGCTTTTTCCCGTCAAGCGTATTCAGATTGATCCAGTCCAGTTCCAGCATTTGCACTTCTACACCAGCGGGTAAACGGTTCCTGCCGGGTTTGGCATCACTCCATGCAAAGACGCCTGAATTTCCACCAGGTTCCATATGCATCCAATCGACCTGTAAAATAAAATTCTCATATTGCTTTTCAGACCGCATCACACCGATGGGATGACCTGAACAGATCAGCAAATCCCTATTTTTTTTCCAGGTATCGGGATCAGTATTCACGTTTATCCATTTAATGGAACTCTTTTTACTTTTTGAACCAGGCTTGCTTAGCGTTACTTCAGTTCCAAACTCAATGGGTCCGGACTGCGCATATAAAAAGAAGTCGCAGACTATTATTAGGAGTAAGGAAAGAGTGATCTTTTTAAATTTCATATCATATTTATTTTAAAGTATGCATCAAATCATTTTATACCACCGTATTCAGCAATGGCGGTATTTCCGATTATTCATCGTTTTTCGGATACACAGCAGTCCTATTTTATCGGATTCTCCCTCTCCATCCGGTTCACCATTTCGTCGAATTTTGCCGTGATCGCGGGATCCAGCCTCGCCAGATCTTTCCATGCTTTATCACCATATACACCTGCCTTTGAATAATCGAATGGCTTGAAATTGATCCTGGAAGCCACAGACATATCCTTCAACCGGAAATCATTGCGGGAGGGATCGATAAAACCGGGATCAGCGATAATGGAATGAATATCCTTTCCTGTTTTTTGCCAGTCTTCAAAAGAAATATTTTTCACCTGTATATCACGGCCTCGGGTATCCCAATAGCAATTATAATCGGATAAGAAATTGACTTTATCCCAGTTGATTCCTGCCAAATTCCCGCGATTATAATAAATGATGTTATTGGTAAAAGAAAAACCAATATGGTCCTCGGTCCTGGTAGCTTCCAACTGCGCACGTATCTGCATTGCGAAAATATTATTCCGTATAATATTGCCTTTCCCGAAGTGCTGGTGGAAAGCCGAGCTTTTGCAGGCATATACCAGGTTATTCTCCATGCTTATACCTGTTGACCCTTCATCCGTGTAAAGTCCCCAGCCGCCATAGGTATAAGCATAGATATGATGAATCACATTATTGCTGACCGTCGTTCCTTCCGATAGGCCAAGAGTGTACACGCCGCCCATATCGCTGAGCACACCCCAGCCCAGATGATGAATATGATTGAAATCGATGGTATTCCGCTTGGTATAGCTGGGTGTATAGCCCCATACCCATCCGACAGAAACGCCTGTATACTGGAAATCGGCAATGTCATTATGCGTAACGGTGTTGTCACTAGCGGTGAAAATAACCACTCCCACCGCGCAGGGAAATACATAGCCGCCCGAGTGCAGGATGTTATTGTCTATTGTAATATGATGGGTAATATCCTGCGCAGTTCCTGTAGGCTTTATTTCTCCCAGTTTCACACCCCCGGCGCCCAGATCGTGCAGATAACAATGTTCTATTTTACTGTCAGCGCAATGCTTGCGGAACCAGATTGCATTGGTGCCAGTGTGCGCTATTTCACAATTGATGATTTCAATATTTTTTGCATAATCGGCCATGATGGTTGCTTCGATGAAAGCAGCCGCCTGCACGGGATCATTTCCTTCGTTGGGCATAGTATAGCCGCCTCCGTAAAAAGAAATATTTATGAAACGCAGGTTTTGAACGATCTTATTTTCTGTGCCGCGGATAATAATGAATTGTTCGCCGGCCGGCGCAAAGCATTTCAGGCCCGATAGCTTCTCGCCCTCCCGGGGTATATAATATAAGGTGCCGGTCTTTTTTTCCAAAAACCATTCACCGGGTGCATCGAGCGCCGATTGGACATTTTCTATCGTGAAAAGCGTCTCCTCGTTCATCCTGTTCCAAGCCTGCATACCGCGTCCTACCATATATACGGACGTGTTCTTCATGCTGAGCCAGGATATTTTTTTGCGCGTATTATCCCATTTATGATAAAAAGTGAATACGGCATCCTGTAATTGCTGAGGTGGCAATTTGTACAGCAGCGCCGCCTGTTCAGGAAACAGAGCGATTTGCTGAAGCGCAAAAATGTGGAAGCGCTTGTCACCATAAAGATCGTAGGAGTGATCGGTATCACTTTTCAATCTTGTTTCGGTAACATACCGTGGCTTAAAGAAGCCTTCATTGGGAAATTTGGCACGGGTGGCCCTTTTTCCATTGACATATAATTGCTCGAAGTACCAGTTGTACCGGATCACTTCCGGGATCTGCAGCTTCCAGAGCTTATCGTTCACTTTGGTAAAACCTTCCAGGGCCAGGCCGGCATAAAATACCGGCTTTTCTCCTTTCCTGGCCTCATAGGTAACCGTGGCGGCCGGAGTGCCCCCGTCTTCTTCTGTTAAGATCAGGGGTTCTTTCATGTAATAATTTCCGCCCAGTATAATGACATGAACGGGTTAGTTGATATTTTTTGCTTTCCGCAGGGAGCGTATCCTGTCTCTTGCTCCTTTTAGGGAAGCCAGAGGCCTGGCGATAGTTCCCGGATTATTATCATTACCGGCCGGAGAAATATAAATGTCTATAGCCAAAGCGCCAGTCGCTTTCAACAGCAGGAAACTGCAAATTACCCGTAACAGTGCTCTTTTCATATTGAATAGAATATTATAACATACATGACAGCATACAATACAGGAGCTGGTCTTCTGCATCATTCTCTACGCACAACCATTCATCCTGACAAAACATATTAATTTTTGACAGGGCCTTTTCTCGAATTTTTGACCTCTAATGCGCTTACTCCACCAACCTTATTTCCGAAACTGTTCCTGATATAAGTGACTATGGCGGCAATATCAGCGTCATTAAGAAAATAAAACGCGGCCATCGGGCTGGCATACTTTTCTCCATTCACCACCGATCCGGATAAACCATTCAATAAAACATTGATGAGCTCTTTTTTATCTCCTGTAACCCGGGATGATCCCTGCAAAGGGGGAAATATTCCGAGCAGGCCCCTGCCATCACTTTTATGGCACGATTCACAATATTGACCATAGAGCACTTTGCCGGCGAACAGGAGGCCCCGGCTTTGTCCTGATACCGGTGTCGCTCCGCTTTGCACCTTCGTAGCCTGAGGGTTGTGCAAAGGATTTTTGCCCGGCGAAATTTTAATGATCCTGTCATCGTCAGGTATTGGAAATCCTGAGCCCGGACTCTTATTCCAGTCTCTGTTGCTGGTAGCAATAAATACATCACCTGCGGGTGAAATGCATACATCCCGTAGCCGCCCAAACACTTTTGAAAAATAGACTTCTTCAGAAATAATGGCTGTGCCATTCGCATTAAGCTTCAGCACCCGCAAGCTGGCGTCTTTGAGCGCACACAGAAGCAATGAATTTTTCCATTGAGGTATAGCGGAAGAACCATAATAATCCAGACCCGAAGGTGCAATGGTGGGCGTCCATACCTTCATCGGCTGGATGACGGCAGAATCGGCGCAAAAAATTTGTTCACTGGCATCATCACAAAATCCCTGCACGACCGGCCATCCGTAATTACCTCCTTTTTTGATCATATTCACTTCATCATCGGTAACATCTCCGTGTTCTGAACTATATAGTATCCCGTTGGGAGCCCGGACAAGCCCCTGCGAATTGCGGTGGCCCCATGACCATACGGGATTCCCCGGAATGGGGTTATCGGCCGGAATGGTTCCATCTATATTAAGGCGAAGCACTTTTCCGTTGGGTGAACGAAGGTCCTGGGACAGCCTGGGCCTGTCTATATCTCCCGTTGTAAATAATAATTTCCCCATGGCATCGAAAACCAATCTGGAACCGTTATGGGTTTCTGTGGCAGGAATGCTGTCGGCCAGAACATAAGGATTGATCAGCGTATCTTTCACATACTCATACCGGACAATCTTTAAGAATAGAGAAGAACCATCCAGGTAAGAATAATCCGTAAAAAAATAAGGCAACCGTTTAAAATCAGGATGGAAGGCAAGGCCCAGCAATCCTACCGCTCTTTGCTCATGCACTTCTGGTATCCGTAATATTGTTATGACCTGGCCGGTAACCGGATGGACTTTCCGAATCAATCCTTTTTGTTCTGTAAACCATATCCAGTTGTCCGGACCCCAGGTGATCTCCCACGGAACATCCAGTCCCTTTGCCAGTATATTGACATTAATATTGATGTCGGTTTGGTTTAATGCAAACTGAGTTTCGTTCACTGCTGGCAAGGATACCGATATCAGTTGGGTTGAGATAGATGGCCGTGTGACAGGGATACTGAACGCCAGCAGGACAATCATAAGGCCCGTTACCCATCTCATAAAAGAGGTGGAGCCATTTGAAAATACATGCAATAATTTATTATTCGCGTTCATATTACATACCTGATTGCGTTACGGACGCCGTAGCATATGGTTATGAAAATAAATATTTCAAATCATCCTGTCCAAATGAGTATAGCCGCCATCTACATGGATCAACTGCCCTGTGGTATGACTGGAACGTTGGGATAAAAGAAAAACAACCATATTTGCGATTTCCTGGGGTGTGGTAAACCTTTTTTCCAAAGGAATCCTCTGCTTGATCTCCTTTTTTCTTCTTTCAGGATCATCTTCCTGATTAATAAACCATTCATACAAAGGAGTCCAGACTTCAGCAGGTATTACGCAATTCACCCGGATATCATACTTCAATAATTCCACGGCCCATTCCCTGGTCAGGGCATTAATAGCGCCTTTGGCGGCTATATAACCACTCGTACCTCCCTGTCCCGTTTCTGCCGTCTTTGAACCTATATTCACAATGGATCCTTTGCTTTTCTTCAGAAAAGGCAACGCACACCGGGTCATTGTATAATAGTGAAAAAGATTTTTCCTGAGGCTTTGCTCAAATTTATCCAATGAGCCGCTTTCAAGCCCTACCCTGTCATTAATTCCTGCATTATTGACAAGGCCATGCAAAGAGCCATAGATTTCGGTCGCGAATTCGACCGTTCTGTCTGCAGATTCAAGCAAGGTTAAATCAACGGTAATTGCGGATGCGTCTCCACCGCTCTTTTTTATCTCCGTTACCAATAAATCATTGCTTTGCTGATCACGGTCGGCAATCACCACCAGGCCACCCAGGCTTGCAATTAACCGGCTTGTGGCGGCGCCGATTCCTTTGGCCCCTCCTGTGACGATAAAAACTTTCCCCTTCAGCATTAAATCCATAAAGTATTCATTTTTAAGTCGGATATTAAAATATCTTACACCCGGATTCGTGGGAATACCCATCAACCAAAACACATCGTTACCTATCCTTCAATTTTCCAATACCGGCCGGAACCCGATATAATTCCTCGGAATCGCGGGCTCGTTTCTCCACCTATTCGTAACCCGGCAATCTGATAGAGTCGCTACCTATCCGCCGCCGCGTATGATCCTGAACCTACCTGTTAAGGGCCCTTTCGGGTCCTTTACTTCATCGGCAGACGGATACGCATTGGCATACCAGTCTGCACACCATTCCCATACATTGCCACTCATATCATACAGACCAAGCTCATTGGAATCTTTTTGTGCTACCAGCTGCGTTAGTTCCGAAGAAAGCGCTTTATAAAAACCCACTTTGTCCACGTCGTTGCTGCCACTATACAAAAAACCTTTGCTTAATTTGCCTCCACGCGCTGCAAATTCCCATTCCGCTTCTGACGGCAAACGGTATCGCTTTCCGGTTTCGGCGCTCAGCCATTTGCAGTAATCTGTTGCATCATCCCAGGAGATATTGACAATGGAATGATGATCAATCCATCCCCATGCAGTAGAAGCAGGCATGGCGCGATGGGCAGTAGAACAATAAGCCTTCCATTGCAAAAGCGTAATTTCTGTTTTTGCAATATGGTAATCCGTTAGATGAACAGCATGCACAGGCTGTTCATCAGCATCGCCCCGCATATCTCCTATCTTAAAAACTCCCCCCTGCACAAAGACCATCTTAGGAAGGGGTGACGACCAAATGTCTTTTCCAGATGTGCTGTAGATCAACATAATAATCAGGTATCGTATCAAATTGCTCATGCTGTCCATGCTGTTGAAGAGTGATTGATTCCACAGGAAAGCGATATAGTTGCGCCGGTATTATTTTTCTTCTCTGATCAGGATATTCCTCCACCTTAGCCTAATGCTTCCACCTTGCGGCATATCACGTATCTGCAGGGCGATGAATCCATCTGACCTGCCGATTTTCTCATCTTTGAAATGGACCAGTTCATGCCCGTTGATCCAGGTCCACACTTCATCGTTTATTACCCTGATATGATAGTCATTCCATTGCTCTGCTTTAAGGTAGCTTTCATTTTCCGGCTTAGGCAATGCCAGCCAGCCTCTGCCATACGATTCATAAACACCGCCGGTATGCTGACCTGGAGGCGCGATCTCCGCCTGCCATCCGGATATTGTCGTTCCCTTGATGCTTGAATGAAAAAATACGCCGCTGTAGCCATCAAGTTCCTGTTTGAATTGAAGCAACAGTGTGAAATTTTTATAGTTTTTATTGGTACTGAGATATCCATGCTTTCCTTCGGGCCGGCTTTCGCAGACCAGTTCTGTACTATCTATATACCATTTTTCAGTACCATGAATGGTCCAGCCATCGAGATTGACGCCGTTGAAGATTGACGTATAGCCTTCCCTGGTTTGCCGCTGGCCATACAGGTTGGCTGAACAAAAAGCCATGCCGGTCAGCATCAAAAAAAATGATAAAGCTTTCGGATAATTAAATTGTCTCATGAAATATCGTTTACCCTTTAACAATATGATCAAGAAGCAGCACCCTGTCTTCACCAATTTTTCCCTTACAAGAATTATTCCCACGTTTTCTGTTATAGCAATTTCACTGTGAGGGTAGCCCCTTCAACAATCTCGTACGATTGATGTTTACCACCGTCATTCACAATAACGGTCAATTTATTTTTACCTTCCCTTTTCACATCCAGGTCGAATATTTTTCCAAACGCATGAATATTGCGCAGGGCCATTTTATCCCATTCCTGCGGAAGCCTGGGTGTGCATTCGAAGCTGCGAAACCCTAAGGGGCGGATGCCAAACAAACCTTCTGTATAGATACGGCAGTACAAACCACTTTCAGCGGAAAGATGCCGCTGATTTCCTTCCGGAAATGCCTCTACAGGATAGGGAACATGCTCGCCCAGCAAACGCCGGCGGGAGTAATACCGGAGAAACCGCATTGCTTTTTCCACTTCGCCGGCCTGCAGTACCCCACGCAAAGCATAGAGCGTAGAACGATCCCAGAACGTAAGATCACCAGCTTGTGTCGCCAAACCATCGGCTGTCCATAACCGGGAAGAAAACAACGCATTGATCGTTCCTTCTTTTCGGTCAAAAATCTGCATGGTAAGAGGCAGGCATATCCAGGAACGCAGCACTTCGTTACCCTTGTAATACCTGTAGGTCTTAAATCCTTCTACTGTTGCGCCGAAATACTTCTCAATATTTTTCTTCATCGTTTTCGCCTGTGCAAGATATCCGGCTGTCACTGAAGACGGCTTGCCCAATTGCTGAACAAGCATGGAGGCTGAGCGTAATGCATCGTAATACAACGAAGAAGTAGAAAGATTTGCTTTCCCGGAAGGGAAACGCCGTTCGAGTTCGTCAGTATCTGATTCCACAACGCCATCTGTATTGATTTTACGCCGGCAAAATTCAAGACACCATTCAATCAGGGGCCAAAGTGCAGCGGCAGAATCCTTATTGCCCAATGACAAAGCAAAACGGGAAGCTCCGTAAGCGATCATGGCCATATCTCCGCGGTCGCCAGCCCCGTTCCAGAATGAGTCACCTTCGGCTACGATCGAACTGGGAATAGGCTTGTATGCCGGATTCATGTATGAGGCGAACAGATGATAGGCATTCATGCCAGAAAGAACGGCGGTTGCATCTCCCAGAATAGCAAAAAACGGGTTAATGTATTCTGCCTGATCATTTGCCCAGATAGCGGCATAATAGGAAAGGCCGCCCGGGCTATGCATATAGCCACCCTTCGTTTTATAAATACTTTCAGTTGCCCTGATCTTAGCAAACGCAAAAGCGGTGTTCAGAACAGCATCGGGTGTTTCCAGGCGTAGCAGTTCCAGGATGCTTTCGACCCGGTTTTTTCTTGCGGTTTCTTCCTGATCCGGATGTATCTCTCCGAATGAAGAAGAATGCGAAGCCATATAACCCACCACAAAAGAAACAGAACTGCCGGGCTTCAACACGCGGTTTCCGTATTGTAGTGTTTCCATAATGACCGTGTGAGGTCCGCCTGTGCTCTTTGAAGTATCTGTATGAATTTCCTTTTTAAGATATTCCATGGTTACGGAGACCTGCCTTCCTGATGTATTCGTAAAAACAAAAGTTTCCAGAGCCAGCGCTTTATTCACTGAAGGAAACAAGCTGTGTTCGAGGTGCAAGAAAGAAGGAGCGCCGAGGTCGCTTTCAATTCGCATAATGCCTTTTTGCCTGATACTTTCCACCTGCTGAGGAAAATTCCCCCTCTTCCTCCCATTGATGATATCTGCCCTTAAGGCTTCAGCATTGATATAGATCCTTGGAAGATCAGCATCCGTAAAGGTGTACATCAGGCTCGCATGCGTATCATTGGGCTTTGTCCTGAAGGTAGGGAAAACGACTGTTCTTGAAATTTCCGGCATTCTGGATGTGTCTACTCCATACTGAACCCATATAGAAACTCTTTCACCGCTCATTTCAATATGATCATGATGCGGCAGCCGGCCTGCAACCTTCCATTCAATGCTGCTATCGGGATTAATCACCCAGCGGTCCTGCTGCTCCGATAATACCGCCTGCGCCTGGCAAACCTCCTGCATAAGAAAAATGATGAGGCAACCTGAAAAATATCTTGCACTGATTCTCATAATGGTTTCTAAATCGCTTTTATTACTCAGAGTTCTTTGACCCGGATCCTCCTGAACTGAACCGGAGTTTCATGCCAGAGAAAACCGATATGGCCTGTTTTATTTTTCAATCCGGGATGTTCCCTTTTATCGAGCGTGCCGTTCTTCGACGCTTCTGCGATGTCGCCATCGAGGATTGTTTCACCATTCAGGATGACGGTGATCCTGTTCCCTTTCGCTATTATCCTTTGGGAGTTCCACTCTCCGGTAGGTTTTAAGAATCCGCGCTTGGCAGGAATCACTCCGTAAACTGAACCATGATATTGGTACTCATGAAGATCATTATATATTTCAGCATCATTATCCAATATCTGAATCTCCATACCCACATATGCCGCATCTCCTCGGAGTGGCGCACGTATGCCCACGCCATTATTGGCTCCGGGAGTCAGTTTAAAATCGAAACGAAAATCAAAATCGCCAAACTCTTTCTGGGTGTATAAGTTCCCATCGCCTTTGTTCTCGGGATGGAGCGCAATGATCCCGTTTTCGATTACATAGTCGCCTTTATTGCCGATCCATTGGTCAAGGTTTGTTCCGTCGAATAGCAATTGGAAACCCTCACGCTGTTCTTCTTTACTTAACACGTAGGGTTGGGAACCGGCAAGTTCCCGCAGATAAATATCACGGACAGCTATCGCAACATTTTGTCCCTGCAATCCTATATTTTCCTGAATAAGAACTGGAAGATGAAGGTTCTCATAATCTTTAATGGCCACGTGGTCAACTACAGATTTTCCGTTGAGGCAGACTGATACGGATCCGCCTATCCTGATGATATGCAAATTATTCCACTCACCGGAAACGTGGTTTGGCAATTGCGAAAGCCATAATGCATCTTTTTCATCCTGCTTTGATACCTTATAATCGGCAAACAATTCAAAATCGCTGTATCCGCTGACCGTGAAAATAGTTCCGCCTGTACCATTGAATTGCATCTCTCCGTTATGAACCTGCCAGCCTGCAGCCATGATAAGCTCAGCCTCCTTTTGATCAGCAGCAATGCTTTTTATATTCTTTTTTTGTTTTCCAACAGGAGCGGGAGTAACGGCGAGCCCTTCCCACCCGCTCAAGTCTTTGCCGTTGAATAAGGAAACAAGACCATCATCGCCTGGCATTTCATTCAGGCGCTTGTGTATAGCCGTTTTCTGGTATTCACTTTCGGGCCCTCTAGGGGTTAGTATAATCCGAGTAAGCAAGTCCCGCACCAAGTTCCCATATAACCTTTTATCCTTAAGACACATGTTCACCACGGCGTCGGCTGCCGTAGCACTAAGTCCTGCAGTATCCAGGTATTTACCTGCATACAGCAAAGCAGGAAAGCAATCGAGCCTGGATATTTCCTGCAGCACCCTGCGTTTTTGCAATATGGTTCTTGCGGCCTGCATTCCTTCACGCAGCATCAGGTATTTTTGTATGTCTCCGAATCCTGATGTTCTAACGGAATAAATGTATGCGGGCAATGCAACGGTGTCATAGCTGCCAGAGTATTTCAAACTGATGTCAAGCAACGTGTGCGCCGCGCTTGCATCTGACCAATTTGTCAAAGCGCTTAATGCTGCCTGTCTCATCCATGTATCTCCGCGCTCAAATGCTTCCGATACAGGCCGGAGGTCTCTTACGCCGCCAACTGACGCCAGAATAGTAAAGAAATCCTGTTGTTTATCTGGCGGAACTTCCGCCATCCGATCCAGTATAATGGCAGATTGCCGCTCTTGATCTTTTATATCTTTCAGGGAAGCTTTAATAGCCTCCTGAACCTCCGCCAATTGAAACGGGTCTGTAATTTGATCCATTAAACTGAAAAGGTCAGCCAAATTTTCTTTCAATACTACATACTTTAAGGAAGAAAGGGCAGCGGTTTTTATCTGCGAGTCATCATTAGTTGTCTGTGATAAGATAAGACTTGCATAATTTGTTGCACTACGGGCGCCCAGCAATTCAGTGATCGCTGCCTTTCCATTCGAGGGCATGGAAGGAAAAGCGGCTGCAATCCGGTCAGTCACCTTATCTCCTTTCATCGAACTGATCGCATTTTTTACCTTGAGCACATCTTTATCATTACCGGTTCTCATCACCTGCAGAAGATTGTCTAGGGCCTTGTCTTCCGCTATGAGCTGGACACTATTTATAGCGGCACTTCTCAATTCCTCATTGGAACTTTGCAACAAACGGGTAATAGCGGGCAAGGCTGATTCTGCCTTGGCATGTCCAAGCATGGTAACGATGCCAACCTTTATCTCTTCAGAAGAACCTGAAAGCTTTTTTAGCCAGCGTGCGGTTGCGGCTGGTGTGTTAAATGCCATGGCATACCTCAATGCAGCAGATCTGTATTCCGGATCTTTGCTGTCCATCCCTTCCACTAGCATGGGTATGCTTTTCTCACCCAATGCATCCACTAAAAGTTTCAGAGCAGCAATTTTAGCCGTGCCTCCTGCATTTTTCAACAATGTTTTTGCTATATCCAAACCTATTTGCCGTGACGGTGATTGCAATAACCGTTCGGCAAATAGCAAATAAGAAGCAGCCGCATTTGTCTGTTCATATTTATATCCTGCCTTTCTGGCTACTTCTCCAAGTAGCTTAAGTGAAGAGGGATCGGCTATATTAGCAAGCGCGTACAAAATCAGCTTACGAGTATCTTTATCTGCATCAGTCGAAAATACCAATAGAGCCTTAACCGCTTTTTTATAACGGGTATCCCCAACTGCTTGTATCAGGGATAACCTGCAACGCCCTGTTGATTTTTTTAACGCCTC
The DNA here is from genome assembly GCA_041484195.1 of Agriterribacter sp. Taxonomy (GTDB): domain Bacteria; phylum Bacteroidota; class Bacteroidia; order Chitinophagales; family Chitinophagaceae; genus PSRI01. The sequence continues at coordinate 71,766 of JBGPHC010000012.1, forward strand.
TAGGAGCGCCTCAGAAGCGTTGTCTGTATTAATCTTTATGAGTGCTCTTGCAGCAGGGTCGCACAAGCTGTCATCCGAAAGATATTTTTGCAGACAGGCAACCGATTCATCATTGCCGGTGATTTCAAGCTGGCGTATCATCAGGCTTTTTCCGGCAGCATCGGAAAATTTTTCCAGCGCTTCGCAATAAGCCTGAACAGCCATCACCCGCAGATTCTCCTGGCCGGGTTGCATGACATAATAAGAAAATCCTCCTACAGCATATTCTATCAGGCCTGTACGGCTTCTTCCTCTCCCGGAGTTCCTTGCGATCATTTCCACTAAGCCATCTTTTCCCAATAATGCGATCTGTGCAGCATTGTTTTTAATCTCCGCTTCGTTCTGTGCAGGCATCAGGGCAAGAAGATCTGATATACGGGTTCGCACTGTACGTTGAGAGTCCAATGCCTGTGAAAAAGACAAGGTGGTGAACAATAAAATGGCTGCACCCGATAATAATATTTTTTTCATTAGTGATGTATTACCTGCCGGTTTAAGATTACCAATCTATATTATCCATGGAGCCCGCATAGGCTCACTCGCCAAGCGGTTGGCTCCTTCATCATCTATAAACTGTTGGGTCGCCGGATTGAATTTCAGTGAACGACTCAACTGAACCGCGATCTTAGCCATATTGACCAGGGTACAGGAACGATGACCATTTTCTTCATTCAATGCAAATATTCTGCGGCTGCGAACGGAATGGATAAAATCTGTTTCCTGCGGTTCAGGATCAGGAAACGCGGCGAGCTTTTTTTCCAGATCGGGGATATCAGATCGAAAACCCGGAAAAAGTTTTCCATAAGGACCTTCCAAATAAGGAACATTGGTATCTCTGTTGTCGCCGTCGAGGATGATCTTACACCCATCTGCATACGTATACTCGATCCGGCGCCAGATGCCAGCCGCCTCAATATGTTGTTGGGGCGCATCGATCTCTACAAGCACAGGGCTTGTATTGTCCTTGCCAAGAAAATACTGCACAGGGTCAAGGTAATGCTGGCCCATATCTCCCAATCCGCCTCCGTCGTAATCCCAATATCCCCGGAAGGTTGTATGCACGCGATGAGGATGATAAGGCTTATAAGGCCGGGGGCCCAGCCACATATTATAATCCAGTTCCTCAGGGACAGGCATCGGGGTCAGATCTGTTCTTCCTATCCAGTAAAATTTCCAATCAAATCCCGTGGTGCCGCCAATGGTCACTTTCAGCGGCCATCCCAGCAATCCGCTCTCTACAAGCTTTTTTATAGGCTTGACTGGGACACCCATACCATAAAAAGTTTCTTCAAAGCGAAACCAGGTATTGATACGGAATATCCTTCCATGCTGCTGAACAACTTCAATCAACCTCTTGCCTTCGCCAATGGTACGCGTCATTGGTTTTTCACACCAGATATCTTTTCCAGCTCTGGCAGCATCCGCGGCAATGACCCCATGCCAGTGAGGAGGAGTGGCAATATGCACGATATCAATTTCAGGTAATTGAAGCACTTCGCGGTAATCCGAAAATGCTTTCACACTATTGTCCAGTTTTGACAATGTTCTGTTCAGATGATTGCGGTCCACGTCACAAATTGCCGCCAGCCTGGCGTTTTTATATGTTATGTGCTGCTGTCCCATGCCCCCGACGCCGATTACGGCTTTCGCCAACTGATCGCTCGGAGCCAGAAAACCTCTTCCCAACACATGTCTCGGAACAATAGTAAAAGCAGCCAGCATTGTCGCTGAGCTCCTGAGAAATTTCCGTCTTGAATTTGAATGTCGCGGATACATTGCTATGAAATATGAATTTTTTATTTACAAGTCTTCCGTTTTTGAATGATGGCATCATTTTGCGGCTGCAAGTCCTTATGATCTTATGATCGTTACAGGATAATATTATTCTTTCGTATTAATGCCCTAACTATTAGATGAAGCAGGCGAAAGGTAACCGGCCATAAGATGTCCGATCACCTGTTCACCGCGGATGTTCGCATGGACTTCATCGCGATGGAACCAATCGATAGGATGCCCCGACATACAGATATAACGCCCCCAGTAAGCATTCATGTCAAAAAAGCCGATTTTTGCTTCCATGGAAAGATCCAGAAGGCCTTTCCGGTAATTTCCCGGCTTGGACGGTATGTCAAAGCTCCATTGCTTATCGTTATAAGGATCTGTCGTGCCAAAAACATTTGTTACCAACAATATATCGCATGGCTGGGTTGTACGCACCTGATGGATCACTTTTTTGATCGATTTAATATCGTTTTTCTGGCTTATCCCCCCAATGATCAATAAGTCAGGGTGTTGCGGAAGCACATAATGTTTTATCCGTCCTTTTTCCTTGTACCACCAGCAACCGGTGCTTCCTCTCACAATGGCTACAGCATTGATCTTACATTTCGGGTATTGTGTCTGAAGTAGGGTGTACCATGCGGACCGGTAGGTATCATTAATAATACTGTCACCCAGCATTACGATTTTCAGCTCGCCTCCATCCTGTGCAAGCGCCGCTGCTGTGCGGGGAAGTCTCAGCCACCGTTCGGATGAAGGCACGTATTCGACCTTCGGGATCTCAGCGATAGCCGTTGCGATCTGTTCAGGTGTATGCTCAGGCTTACTAATGATGAATACGCCATCTTTGTCGGGTTGCTCAGCAAAAGCTGGCGGTGAATGAGTTCCCTCCAGCCAGCCTGACTGCATGCGAATGGATCCAAAAGCTTGTGATACTGTAAAGGCCGCAGACAATGCTGATATATTTTTCAGAAAGCGGCGTCTTTCTTTCATGATTCCTTGCTTTCTCTGATCACCCTGATTGATTGAAAAGCGTTCTTCGCTGATTTTGTTTTTTTCCATGTTTTTTATTTTAAATTATTTTATACGACTGTTATCTGGTACGATCTTCATCGCTGGTATTCCCTTTTCTCCTGGCAAGCGCCACATTGTAGTGGCTTTCCTGTTCACAAGGCGGTTCCGGAAAAAAGATAGCCATACGCCGGCATTTATTTTAAATTTCATTATTGTTTGCTTTTATCCACCCATTCAGGTTTAGGAATTACCGATCATGGTAAATCAATTCTTCATACACCGGATGCTATACCCGGCCTCTTTATGATTGCTTCCATACTTGTGGATCACATTATCGTCATAGCGAAGGGAGAAATACCATGCACCTCTGCCGAGACTGGTTGACGACCACCAATAGCCTTCAGTACCCGTGCCGCCAAATACGCCGCCGTAATTGCGGTATCCTCCTGGAATTGCCGAGAAACCGCTGCTGTTGCTTGCAATGCTATCTGAAGCATTCCAACCCTTTTTTGCTTTGAGCTTGCCGCCGACAACAGCAGGACCACCCAGATAATTGATAAGTTCCATCCATTCATCGGCGCTGGGCAAGTGCCAACCTGACGGGCAGGCTTCCGCAGCCGCTATCGGTGTGTACAGTCGCCGGCCTGATTTATCGCAATTGCTGCTATCGTTTTCATAGCACCAACTGCCCGTTTTGGTATAAAAATTCAGGTCCTGCGCCATCCATGTTTGCTTACCGATCATCACTGTTCTATATGTTTTGCCATCACGCGTATCTTTAAACTTACCTGTTTGCTGTGCTGAAGCATTGATCGCGACAATCATAAAAACAAGCGCCTTTATTAAATTTCTTACTGGATACATCACTTTTTTAAATTTTCATTTTAGTGCGTTGTTAGTATTACCATTACTGTTCAAAAGCAGCAGTACCGGCTTCCCTGGCGGTAACTTTTATAGTGCCCAGTTTATATCTTTTATGGCCGTCATTGCTATCATAAGGTAATTCCACTAGCGGAGTTCCATCCGATTCGCCGATGGAAAAATAAATGTCGTACTCACCAGGTTTGGTACTAGTATAGGAAACCCTGTTTTCAATCTTATATGTGGGGGACACGGTAAAGTTGGAATTTATTTTTTCAACCGGCGCCCGATCCGGTTTTCCTACTTTTAGATTTTTAACATTCACATTTTGATCTACTAACACTGAAACAATTCCTCCTTTCCTATCTTTCAGCGTAATACAGGGGTAGCCTCCAGGATAACAGGGCGCCACTCCGACATTGGCGAGAGAGGCGGATACGGAAAAAGGTTCCCCCAATTTTATGCTGTCTGGCCAAGTGATCTCACGCAATTGAATGCGGTATCCCATGCGTTTATTGACCATATCGACGCCCTCTTTCATTTCCTGCAAAAATTCGCGCGGCCAGTAATGGATGGACATATAGCTGGCATGATATTCTTCCACTGATCTCAATAACAATTCTTTCGTAAAAGCATTCCTCGCTTTTGAAGATCCGTAATGCTCAGTTTCTATAATAACAGGTCTGGTAGGCCAGAACAATTGAGAAATCCCCGCACTGAACCACATTTCAGGAGGCGGAAGAACCATGATACTGTCATCCCTTAATGTCAGGCCTTTGGACAATGCATAGTCCGTAATAGGAAAATGCTGCTTCGTTATATCGGTCGTGCCTGCAAAGTCATCTCCGATAGCAATAAGTGTTTTTTTAAAATATTTGCAGTGCAGATCAACATGTTTTTTCTGCATTTCCAACGTACTGATGCAAAATCCAGAGCTCCCAGCGGAATGACCTTCTCCCCAGATTCCGAGAGAGCCAATATCCACAAAAGCCACATGAGGATTGCCGTCATACCTGGAAGCCATGGCGGAAAGGAAATTCTCCAGTTTTTCAAGAAAGACGGGATCACAAAAATCAGGGTGATCTCTTCTTCCCGGTGTTCCGCTCGTTTTAGCCCCTGCTTTTTCAACCCATTGGGGTGTTGCATAAGGGAAGTTCTCATAGCAGGTAATCCGCAAAGCTATTTTTTTGCCCTTATCAATCCAGCGCTGTGCAGGGGTATCAATAACCTCCCAATTATATTTTCCTTCCTCCGCTTCAATAAAAGACCAGGCAATCCGCAAATAGATTACTGATAATCCCGGAAAATCGTCCAGTGTATCAGAAGGTTCCAGCCTGGAACCGTAATTTGTCAGGCTATTGCTGTAATAATGAAGAGTCCATCCCATATCAGGATTGATCAACGCTTTGCCATTATCGGCTAACATAACCGACCTTAAGCGGGGAGAAAACGGATGCCTGATCAGTCCTGCCATGGCAGGACTGCCAGCACTTAATAAGGTTAATCCAGTCAGCCCAGTGTTTCTTAAAAAGCGACGGCGATCTATATTTTTCATTTTGTAGAATAGCTTAGCAGTTACTATGAAAATTTTTCTGAATCATATCCCGCTGCCTGATCTTTATCTGGATAACCAGGTATCTTAAGCACAAGCGAGGTCAGACAGTTTTTTTGATTTTCTGAATCTGAAATATTTCATTCCACAATAATTTCATCGGCATAGAGCAATGCTTTCTTACCGGCATCAGCACTCCATGCCGGACAGGCACCCACATTAGCAGCCTGGATACGGATGAACCGAAACTCGCTTGCCGGAAAGCTGACCTTGAAATCTTTCGCCCTTGACTCCCTTCGATTTTCAACGGTGTTGCTGACGGAGCCCAGCAGTCTAAAATCAGTTCCATCAACAGAACCCAATACATCAACCTTCTGCGGCCAGAAAATCCGTTGAGACTGTCGTTCCATGCATCCTACCAAAATACTTGAAACAGATTTTTGTGTTCTGAGATCAAGGGTTGCGATCATGTCCACTCCTTCAAAGGCAACCCATTCCTTACTGTTTCTGCTAAGCGTGCCACGCAGGCAGTCCGTCAGACTTCTTGCTTCTGCGTTACCAAGTTCTTTGGAAGCAGGATGACTGAATACAGGTGTTATTCCCGCTGCCTTGTGGATCAAGGGGGATTTTTCGGTCGTTCTCCCAATCTTGGAAGGGCCGCGAAATACGGCAGCCTTGATCATAACCGTTCTATCAATATCGAACGGGTTTTTATACAATTCGGAGTTTTCATTCGGATCCGATCCATCCAAGGAATAACGAATTGGGGCTTTGCCATGCTCCGTTGAAAGAGCCAGTTTTACGAACCCTTCCTTTTCGCTCATTTGCGTTGATACCTCCACATTATACATACTGGGGGCATATTTAATACCCAGATTGTTCAGCCGTTTCAGGTTGTATTCCAGCCTGACTACAAAATCGTCCCATATGCGATTGTTTTTAGGTGTCCAGCCTACTTCAGCTATGGCAAGCAAGCGGGGAAGCAACATATAGTTGGCGTCAGCCTCATTCAGAACAAATTCTCCCCAAAGATTTCCCTGTGTTCCAAGAACATGTTTCGCTTCTTCTTCGGTAAGTTCAGCAGGAACAGGATCATACGAGTATACTGTGCTAAGTCTGGCCTGGCTAGTACCTAAATCAGGTACCGGAGGTTCCAGTGCGGGAATACCTTGAAGAAGATTAATATAACAATAATCCATGGGTGTCATCACAACATCATGCCCCATCTTGGCTGCCATGATCCCTCCCCTTTCACCCCGCCATGACATGACAGCAGCATTGGGGGCCAGCCCTCCTTCCAGGATCTCATCCCAGCCGATAAGCTTTTTACCATGACTGTTAACAATTTTTTCAACACGCCCTATAAAGTAACTTTGCAATTCATGTTCATCCTTGAGACCCTCCGATTTGATTCTTGCCTGGCAACGGGGGCATTTCATCCAGCTTGATTTGTTAGCCTCATCACCTCCGATGTCAAAATAGTCGCCCGGAAAAAGCGGTAAAACTTCTGTCAGCAGTGTCTCTATAAATTTAAAAGTTTCCTCTTTACCCGGACACAATGTATTTCCAGACCTTACTCCACCCGTTCCAACAGTAAACGGACCTCCACTTCCATCACAGAAAATTTCCGGAATGGATGCAATCGTTGCCCGTGAGTGTCCAGGCATATCAATTTCAGGGACGACCGTGATGAACCGTTCAGCTGCGTACTTCACCACTTCCCGGATCTCATCCTGCGTATAATACCCCCCATAGGTTGCTTTCTCTCCAGGCTTTTGAGGCTGCCGGACCCACCATAGTTGATCGTTGTGATCAACTCTCCACGCTCCGATCTCTGTAAGTCTGGGATACTTTTTGCTCTCAATCCGCCAACCCTGATCGTCGGTCAGGTGCCAGTGGAATGTATTCATCTTATAACGCGCCAGGTAATCTATGTTTTTCTTCATAAATTCAAACGGAAGGAAATGACGGCTTACATCGAGCATATCGCCCCGCCAAACAAACCGGGGTTTATCGGTGATTTCCACACAGGGCAGCGACCATCCGTTAGCCTTAAAGCTGTTATCTTCCAACTCCGGGGGAAATAACTGACGCAAGGTCTGTAACCCATAAAAAACGCCTGCAGGTGTGGCAGCTGAAATACTGACATTCCCTGGTGTTACCGACAGTGTATATCCTTCTTTTCCCAGTTTTTCTTTGTCCCCATTCAAATTAAAGACCAATGCATTCTTCACCTTCCCGGCAGTAAGATCTTTCTCCAGCTTAAGAGGAAACCGGGTAGCTTTCTGAAACTCTTCAAGGACGATCTCAATGCCCCGCTGGGCGGCAGCATTATCCGAAGCCAGGATCCAGCGGGTAGTAGGAACAATATCAAAGGTGCCTTTAGTTATTTCCTTGGTTAGCGGTTGAGGAATAAGACGTATCTCGGCCACCACGTTCACTTTTGAATGAGAGAGGCCACTTTTGGTATTTGTGCAGGAGATGGATCCTGCTATCATAAAAAAAAGAACAACGAAATATCCCATTTTGACTCTTAACTTATATTCATTTGGCTTTTTCATTATTATCAGATTTAATAGTGTTAATTTATAAAGCTCATTTTCCGGCTTCTGCTCCTATTATTATTACGCACGTGCCATAAGGCCCCGGTAATGTCAATTTAAGATTTGAGCCATTGAACGGCACCGCTGCGCCTGTTGCGACATCGTGGGCCTTCGCCACCGGTGTGAAACCCAGTTTGGCATGATCAATATTGACTGTTATTTCTTCATCAGCTTTCTTCCATGTCTGAAGAACAATAAAGAGGCTTTTATCTCCAGGCCTCTCCAGCAGAAGCCATTTATTATTGTCAGGATCATTTACACTGACTGGTGCATTATCCGACCAGTAGTTGATCACCTTGGCTTTGTCGGTGCCATACCCGAATTTCCAAAGCGCATCATTCAGGGTGGCAGAACCCGCGAGTTTTAATTCATGCACGGCACGCATTCCCCATTCGCTTTGTGGGTAAGTCTTCGGTATTCCCGTAGATCCCAAATTATTGCCGAGGATGCCGAAAAGGGATTCTCCCATGCTGCCGGTTTGACGACCGGCGGTTTCGGCCAGCAATAAGTCTGGAGGTACCGGCAACCGTAAGGGACGTGACCGATTGGTTCTACTCTGTCCATTAACATTGCCCACATTGGGCTGTTGCAATACCGTCGCCGTTGTGTCCCGGTACCACTCCCACTCGATATCAAGGGTGGTGCTGCTCCAGCTATTCCAGGGCAGTAACCGTGTGTTCGTGATATGCTGGGCAAACACAAGCGGGTATGGCACACCCTTCTTCTGCACTTTATTCATCAATTGCCAAACACGCTTGTAATAGGTTCGCTGTTCCCAAATGGAACATGCTGGCTGAAGCTTGCCGTTCCCGTCATAATAGGCATCCGAGAGCAATGGATTGTACATGGTATAAGGCATCGTATTATCGAAATAGACCCCGATACCACGCTCAAACCACATGTTATGATAATACAGGCAAAAATCTAAGTAGCTTTCCGGATACGCCTGATTTCCGTATTTGAAATTGTTGTCCGGTTGCTGCTCGCCGGTAATCTCATTTCGTGGTTTCGTCCAGGGCCATTCCGCACGCCATTCGTCCTGAAAGATCTCCCATTCCGACTCTGTAATATCCGAGGCATGCTCCTCCGTGTAGGCCATCCATGATGGATTGGCTAATATTTTGGCAACTTCTTCCGTATAGACACCTGCTGAGGCGATCTTTCGCCAATCGCTCTGGTCGTGAAGACTCTTTGCCCGGTTTATAAAAAACCACATGTCCAAGGCAAACCATTTATCGAACCCCGGCTTACCCGTTCCTCCCCAGGGCTTCTTCCAGGGTTCAGCCCGTTTGCGATCCAGCTTTACGAATACCGTGCTATCAATTATCCCGGTCTCCCTTATTTTGACCAGTTCATCGACAACCTGCCAGTGGTAACCCTCGGGGTATTTGTCAGCACAGAGGTAGCTGCCCCAAGCGAGCACGGGACCAGGCGAGGCCGGTGTAATTTTTTGCTTTGCCCTCCAATTGTCCGGCATCGGGCGGGTGGGGCTCGCCTGCAAACCGAATGTGATATGGCTGGATTTTTTGATTGCGACTGGTTTATTGACCAGGTCAACCCGCAAATACACGGTATTGCCTCTCCGTTCGATAGTTTGCATGGTGCCATTGGCATCAACGAGGTATCCTTTATCATTGGCTCCAAAAAAGGCCAGACCACGCTCCCCACCTCCCAACCATATATAAGGAACAAAATCGGTAGAGATCACATGCTTCCATGGACGAATATCCCGGCATGTCCATAAGATTCCGTCATCACTGCCTGGCTCTGCTTTCCAAATAGGAGGCAGGGCACCTCTGGGCCACCGGGGAGGATCCTGATCATACGGCTGATTCATCCAAACAATTTTGCCACCGCGGGGCATTTTCCCCGCGTAGTTGCGGCGCATACTTTCAAAAGCCGTATAATGAAACAAGGAAGCTTCCCCATCTTTTATGGGAATTTCCAGCCACAGGTGCCGGATGATCTCAGCGCTTTTACCTGGCAATAAGTCCATCTCTACCTTCATGCATCCGTCGTATTCGATCGTTGAAGAAGTCCGCACCCGAACCGGATCCGATTCGGCTTCAGCCTGAAACACGGCAACGGTTTTAGTCGAAGCACTCCATTTGCCTTTAGTAAACCGCCAGCTTGCTTCTCCCTTGTCCGTAACCACATGCAAGGCAATGGGTGCAGCCAGGATTTCCTTTCCCTCGCTTTGTACGCTGTTCCATAGACCAAAACCGTTCATGCGGTAGTTACGCAGCACCACATGAGCCACATTATCTTTTATGCGGATGGGTTCGAAAGGAGCATAAATGACATCAGTCTTACCCAGATTATTCCCCAGCCAGGGAAAATTCTTATGCCTGAACGATCTCACTACGCTCAGGCCCGAACCGGCAGTTACTATCAGTTCATAAATACCATCTTCTAACTTCGGCAGGTTTATCATGCAGGAACCGCTTTTACCAGTTATAGTAAATGTCTGCTTGGCTACTGTCTTTTTCCCGTCCCGCCGACTGATCACAGCAATTGCTTCACGGCGGCCGGCCAAAGCTTCAGAAGGCAGATCATTGATCCTGACTTCCAGCTTATGCAGGCCGGGATAGTAAGCAAACCTGGTGGCCGAATCCAATGCGTCGTTCGGAGAAACGGCCTGACCCTTTACAGAAGCTGCACCTGTGATAAAGCAGGCAATCAGCCATACAATCATTCTTGCCTCATGCCGGTAAATGAATGGTATCAATTTTTTTATCACCACTTTGTTTTGATTTTAGTTATGCTTTAATGAAATGCTACGATCTATCAGTATCACGAATTTTTTTTAAATCCTACAAATCACTTCCTCAATGTCCATACCTGAACGCCGAGCGAGTCAAGTTTCACATTCAGGCTTGCCAGGTCACGGCCTGTACCGGTTTTTTCCATTCCGGAAAAAGCTTCCCGCAGGGTATAGACACTATCACGGTTAAGCCCTATCGCCGCCAATGATATCCAGGTATCGATAGGTTCACGGGAAAAAGATATTACCGGCAATGCCCATTCATGCCCGAGTCGGCGAAGCGGCGCGAATACACGCTCGTTTTCTGACGTGATGGTCAGGTATTCGCATGTTCCTGATTTGAGAGCCGGAATAGATTCCCGTATTGAAAGGACTTTGGTATAGTAGTCCTCCGAACCGAGCTCAGCGCCCTTGAAAGTCATCACACCTCCGTCGATAAAAGATGTCATTGCAAACAACATCCTTGTGGCAGGAATACCCAGAATCTCCCTGCGATAACGGGAGCCGCTTCCATCATAGGCATCGTGTGAATCCACGTGATGCACTCTGATCAATCCCTGTGGCATAGCACGTCGGCGCATTTCGAGCCATTCTCCCAGGTCTTGAGCGGTTAACCCAGGTTCAGTCCATCCGCCCCGCCGACCCTGACCCGGGCTTTGTCTCTCCCGGCGTCCGGATAGTATGGCAGCATATAGCCATTGCTCATCGTAGTTGTAAGAGAGATCAAAAGCGCGGAAATACAGAGGCCCGGCGGCTTCGTTATAAAAAACAAGTTCCGGATTGATCTTGTGAGACTCTTTTCTCACCAGATCCATCATGGAAGCAGTGCCGTAGAAACTTGAATAAGCTGGCCGGTTCAGATTTTTTGACCAATTAGGAAAGCAATTCCAAGTCACGGCATCTACGCGGAATCCGTCAGGGTTCAATTTTTCTACGTAAAAATTAAAAACCTTCACCATGTATTGCTGAACTTCGGGGTTCCTGTGGTCGAAGGCCCACGTATAGGTCCTCGCCACTTCTCCATATTCATTGTAACTAAACCAATCTGGATGCTCTTTGACCAATGGGTTTTTGTCAAAAATAGCCCTGGGGTTAAGGCTCTTGTCGGTGACGCCGTGCAATACAATATCCAGGAAAACTTTTACGCCCAGTTGGTGCGCCCGGTCGATCATGGCCCGCAGTTCCTTTTCCGGTCCATATTGCACTTCGATATTAAAATAATCATGCACGGAATAGCTGGGGAAGGGCATGTGCGGCATTAGTTCGATAATATTAAATCCCATTTTCTGGATTCGAGGCAGATCGCTGGCAAGTTCTGCCATTGATCCATACGGCATGAGCGAACTTTGAGGATTTCTCTTTTGTCCTACTTCCACCTCATAAATACGGGCATCCTTTGCCCAATCAGGAGTACTATCCTGCAACTGTACATTAACGTCCTTCCAGAACTTTTGAAAATGGTTCATTGATGGCATGATCGGACCCTGGTTGAGGCGGATAAACTGCGTAGCAGTCTCTAACTCCTCTCCTGGTTGAAGGCGGTCCGCAGCGGGCATACGTTGTTCTATCCATGCACCCCAGCGGGCTCTATGCATCAGCATGATCGATGGAATATTGTCACTGTAAGGCCATACCACAAGGGTCCGGCCGGCCTGATAGATAGCTAATATGCCTAAACGCCATGCAGGCGCATCAATCCCCGGTACTTCCGGCAATGCGGACCATTTTCCCATCGGCAACAGGTCCGCCGGCTGATATAAAAATCCGAACCCCGGCGCTGAGATAGTTGCCTGTTCCGGTTTGGTAATGCTGGGTGTACGAAGATCAGCCCATCGCAACAACTGCTCGCCTTTCCCTTCCCAGACAATACGCAAGCGACGCAGCAAGAAATCTTTTCCTGCATCAAAGCCATAGCCCTGCCAGATTCTCCAACTACCCTGCTTGGTCTCAAGCTCTAACCAGGTGGTATCTCCCAGTTGTTTTTTCCTCCAATCTACCAGTTTGGTGGAAGCGCCGATATAATCAGCATCCACGATAGACCAAGCCTGCTGCTGACCGGTGGAAATTGTGGTTTTTCCACCCACAGTCAACATAAAAGGCGCTACATAATTTCCTGAATCAAGTAATACTTCCCCATCCTTTGCATCGCGGAGAGACAGCCAGCGGCCGGTCTCTTTATCGAACCGCAGTTCGATATGTCCATTCGTTACCTGGAGCTGATCACCTACCGTGTTCACCTCCACACTCACAGACAACTTGCTTTTGGATTTTTCAATCGAACACCTGGAAAGGCCCATCAGGCTAATCACCAGCACCGACTGGAAAAGAAAACTGATACATTTGTTATAAGAAACATTTTTTTTCATCTCCTCCGTTTTTAAATCTAATCGCTGGAGATGATCCAATATTTTTCTTTTGATCATTTTCATTTGTATAATCTTTTATCTTGTATAGATGTCTTTTTATTCATGTGCCCTTTTTATTTCCCAGTCATTTTACCATGAACTTACTGAGCATATACCGGCCTTCTTTCTCCGTCGCATCGAACGCCATGCTGAAGGAGCGGTGCTGACCAGCCGGATCCTCTAATGCGAGGGCTAATGTATATTCACCTGCTGCCAGCGTACCAGGTACTGTAATGATCTCATCAAAATTGTACTCACCAGGCAACCAGTCACGTGGGTCAGCTTTTGCGTTTGTCGTAAAGACCGGCTGATCCATGCTATTAAGTATGAACAGCCGTAACACATACGGATAATAGAGTTTGCCTATCCCTTCGTTGGCTAATTTCATCTTAAGGGTCAGGCGGCCGCCTGGTTTAACACTGGCCTGATGAGCCAGCTCACGCAATACCAACCGGGCTCCTGCCAGTCTCGCGAGTTTTTGAAGTTGGGGGAAATCTTTCTCCGGCACCTCACCCACGTTGTCATTGATTATGGTAGCGTGATTCCTGAGCATAAAGTTCACTGCAGCATCAAAGGACCAGCCTTGGGATATCAGGTAGTCATATTTGCCATACCATTCAAATACCACCGGTTTATGCTTCCATGCATCGGCCATGGCGGGTACCCCGGCGTATCTGTCCGAGCCGATCCAGTTTTGCTCATGCCAAGTCGAGCCAACACCATCGCGTCTCATTCCTGTACCATTCTCCAGACCATATTGAAGTAATTCCGAACCGTCGCTCATAAAGATCAACTGGGTTTTTTTGAATGCGTTCAGGTAAAAATTCACGATTTGTTTACGTACTTCGATCGGTGCCCAATTCGATGTGTGCCATTCTCCCCACATACCATAGGAGCCGATATCAATAAATTCAATGTTCGGGTCGCCATCATAACGCCGGCCCAGGGCTGCGATAAATTCACCATGACGCTTCAGGTAGATCGAGTCGGAATAATCGGGTTCGATACGTGTAATGAGTTTGCCGCCAAATGTTCCGCCGCCACGTAAGTATTCAAAACTTTTGCAACCGGAATCAAACAGCCATTTGGGCGATGCATAATATCCCTGGCTATGGGGGTTGGTAGTCATAACCCGGAAGGCCACTGTGGCGCCGAGGGGTTTCCATGCTTCAATAATGCTATCAATGAGTGACCAGTTAATTTTGCCTTGTTCTGGTTCGGCATCAGCCCAGTTGAACGAGCGATACACCACCGAATAGGGAAACCTCATCCCGGGCTGAGGGCTGCGCTTCATGGTCATCATTCCCTGTCCGGGATTGGAAAGTATCGAATCTGTTTCTCGAAAATGCGTGACTGTAATCCGGGAGGGGTTTCCACATTGGAGAAAGACAGCCAGCATACATCCAATCACAATTGTTGCAGTCATGTTTCTTCCTGTAAACCGGCTGATCTTCATTGTTTCCATGCTTATTCTACTGTTATTGATGATCTGTTCAAGATCCCGAACCGATGATCAGCACTTTCGTACCGAACCGGCCGGGTAACGAAACTTTCATGGTCAGTTCTTTGCCGGAGCTGTTTATTTTTACTTCGGCGTCCATTTCCACCTCATGTGCTTTCGGGAAAGGAAGGAACCCCAGTCCTCCGGCATCCAACTTGACATTAACCGCTGCTCCCTCTTTTTCGTAACTCTGCAGAACCAGCAAAAGTGTCTTATCGCTTTTTCGTTCCAGCAATAACCACTTCACCTGCGGGTCGCTTACTTTAATGGGCACGTTATCGCTCCAGTAATTAATCACCTTACAATCTTCGGTGCCATAGCCAAATTGCCATAGCTTTTTTTCCAGCGAACGGGCAGGCTCAAATGCAGCATAGTTCTCATAAGGAAATAGCCATCGCAGTACCTCGTGCACCATTCTCATACCCCATTCAGTTCTTACGATGTTTGGATCCAGGCTTGTAAACCACCTCCTCCCCTCAATAGACTCTACAGAAGTAAGTAAGTGCCGGTAGCTCCCGGTTTGACGGCCGGCTCCTTCGGCAAGAAGAAATTCTGCTGAAAACGGTTCGACACCGCTTCCGCTGATGTATTTTCCCGGCGTCCACCATTCCAGATCCAGCATGGCATCATTCCAGGTATGCACAGGCAGCATGACAGTGTTTGTCATGTGATGAGTAATCATGATCGGATAAGGAGGGTGTTTCAAATTCCATTCCTGTTCCAATACCCAGATTCGTTTATGATATTCACGCAGGTCCCAAATACCTGCCGCCGGCTGCAAGTCACCCTCGTCATCAATGAAAGCCGACGATGTTAGCGGGTTGTCTAAAACATTGAGGAAAATATTATCGATATAGATACTTACTCCACGCTTCATCCATTCATTGGCATACCAAAGTGAAAAATCCCGATAACTGCGGGGAGCACCCTGGCGCCCGACTTTAAAGTTGTTTACTACTTTGGTCGCATCAGTAAATTCAGAACGTGTTTTTTGTACCCTTCGGCCACGCCACTCATCCTGATACACTGCCCATTCTTCATCTGAAACTATCGAAGCATGCTCTTCAAAATAAATGGGAAGAGGGGCATTCCTGATCTTATTGGCTACCCGTTCAGGGTAGAGCTCTTCTTTCGAAACAGTTTTCCAGACCGGATTCGTCTGCCTCTCAGGAGGCCCCGGGGACATACCTCCATCAACGTGATAGCGATAAGGCGCCAGCGCCGCTCCCTGAATGACCCCATTGGATGCCTTTCCTCCCTCCAATGCGAAGGCCTGGTTCATCTTTGCTGCATAGAGCACCCAGGTCAGCCAAGTGGCATTAGCTGTATGTGTTCCCAATACCTTGAAATGATGAGAACGTTCTTGGTCTAACTTCACGAAAACAGCACTATCAAAGATACCAGTCTGACGGACCTTGATAAGCTCGTTTACTACATGGAAATCATCATCATCGGGATACTTGGACGCACATGCATGTCCACCCCAACAAACCATTTCGCCAGCAGGTAAGGCAGGTATAGCTACATTTGACCGCCAGCCTTTGGGCATAGGCCGGGTCGGGCTCGCCTCCAGTCCAAAAACAATTTTACGGCTTGTTGTAAGTATACCCGGCTTGTTGATTAAATCCACATTTAAGCTCAACGTGCTTCCAACCCGTTCTATATGCTGCATAGTACCTTTAGAATCCAGCATATACCCGCTCGGGCTATCTCCAAACCAGGAGATTCCTCTGGTTGCACCACCAAGCCAGATATATGGAACAAAATCAGTCTTGAACACATGCTCCCATGGTCTTATGTCCCTGCAAGTCCATAACACACCATCTTCGCTGGCTGGTTCTGCCTTCCAAAGAGGTGGTTGAGCACCCTGTGGCCATTTCGGCGGATCGGTGTCTAATGGCTGGCTCATCCAGGTGATTTTGCCTCCATGCGGAGTAGCTCCTGCGTAGTTGCGCCGAATGTCAGGAACAGTTACGTAGTGGAATAATGGCGCTTCATTGTTCTTTATAGGAATTTCCAGCCACAGGTGTTGAATGACCTCTTTACTCGTACCTGGCGATAACTCCATTTCAACCCTCATGCATCCATCATATTCGATTGTTGAAGTGCTTTTCACCCGCACCGGTGCCGCTACTGCTTCAGCCTGATATACAGCTGCTTTCGCTGCCTGCGAAATCCATTTACCATTACTGAAATTCCATTTTAATTCTCCTTTTTCTGTAACCAGATGCAATACAACTGGCCCCGCCAGTATTTCCTTTCCGTCGCTCTTTACATTATCCCACAAACCAAAACCGTTCATCGTGTAAGTACGGAGCACAACCTGTACATCCTTCCCTTTTATCCGGACCGGTTCAAACGGAGCATACACCACATTGCTTTTACCAAGGTTATTCCCCAGCCAGGGAAAATTCTTGTGCCTGAACGACCTCACAACACTTAGGCCGGAGCTTCCGGCAGTCACCGTCAGTTCATAAGTACCATTCTCTAACTTCGGCAGGTTCATCATGCACGAACCATTTTTGCCGGTTACATTAAACGTCTGCTTTGCCACTACCTTTTTATTTCCCTGCCGCCTGATCACGGCAGTAGCTTCGTGGCGGCCGCTCAAAGCTTCGGAAGGCAGATCAGCGATCCTGACTTCCAGCTTATGCAGGCTGGGGTAATAAGCAAACGTGGTGGCTGAATCCAATGCCACGTTCGCAGATGCGGCTTGTCCCTGTACGGAAAGGCCTGTACCTGTCATTAAACAGGCCATCAATAATACAGTCACTATCGTTGGATACTGGTAGATGAATGGTATTATTTTTTTTATTGCCACTTTGTTTAGATTTTATTTATGCTTTTAATACGAGGTTACGATCATTATATCAAGAAACAAGATGAACCACATTTTTTCATAATAAGGAATTACTTCTGCTTCAGCGTCCACACTTGAATGCCGAGCGAATCAAGTTTCATATTGATGCTTGCCTTTGCCTTTCCATATAATACGCACACGACGTTGTACGAAATCACTCCCGGAAACAAATCCATAGTCTTGCCAGATACTCCAATTCCCCTGAGTTGTTTGAAATTCGAACCATGTGGTATCCCCCTATGCTGTTTGCGCCAATTAACCATTTTAATTGCTGTTCCAACGTATTCGACATCCATTATCGACCAAACCTGTTGCTGTCCCCTGATAATTGTTGTTCGTCCACTCACGGTAAGCACTACCGGCGCCAGGTAATTTCCCGAATCTAACAACACTTCTCCATCTTTCGCATCAAGAAGGGATAGCCAGCGTCTTGTCTCTTTACTGAACCGTAATTCGATCTGACCGTTCGTAATCCGGATCTACTTATCCACCGTATTCACTTTTACATCCGTTAGTGACTCCTGTCTGGATTTTTCTTTTGTACATATGGAGGTGCCGATCAAACTTAATAACAGAATGCCACCGAGAAGAAAAAATGTAAGTTTGATTTGACGAAAATTTTCCTTGATATGTTCCAGTTTATGATTGGATCTATCAGGAAAAATTGTTTTTTTCTTTTGACAATATTCATGTGTTCTTATTTTTTATTACATGTTAGATACATAAAATGTGTATCCATTTTTTAACTATTCATTCATACATTCTTTATCATTTTAATGGTCAATTTGAAGTAAGTGGGTATCACCTTTCCGGCCGGACAACATAATGATATTGCCATTCACGGGATAACTTTCCCCTGTGATCAGAGACCGGACTGCTCCTGGTTTCCCGGGCAGGTGAACTGAATACTGGCCATCGCGTGCCTGGTGCAACAATAACATTCCATTTGTTGCGCAGAGAAAAGCATCCTCCCCGATATAAATATTACAACCGGCCCATTTGGCCAATACCCGGAAGAGATCGCTATTGAAAATAGGAAGCGGATAACAATAAATGGTGCCATTGCCTGTTTTTCTTGCAGCAAAGGCAGGTTCACGGACATTCCGGTTGATATAATTTCCTCCGCCATCTGCACCGCGGCCCGGATCAGGAATACGCACTTCCTCGTTTAAAGTCAGACCACCGAAAGCGTAAGGTGTATTATCATACCTGGCAAGCACCTCTATTCCAGGTGCCTCCTGTATGCCAATCCGGTAATTCGTCAGAATCTCTATAGGCGGTTCGGGATTTTTCTGCAGATCCCATCCGTTCATATTAAAAGGTACATTCTTTGAATAAATCAGTTTCTGGGATTGGCCGATATTTCGGAGTGTATACAATGGTTCCTCTTTTAGCCGCCCGTCAGGTTCTGCCTTTATGCGGTACGACCTCCGGGAAGGATGATAGAATGAGCCGGCTTCACTAAAAGGCACCAGCCATTCAATATTCAATTTAAAACCGGTAACCTGCTCCATCCGCTGAATATCAGGAACGTTGGCATTGGAGGGATCCAATAATGCTGTCGGCCCATAATATATCCAATCGGCTTTGTATTTTGCCTGCAACTCATGAATCTTGTTTATTTCCTGATCGCTGAGACTAACCGGCCAGTAGAGTATATTCACTTTACCCGGTACTACCAGGCCTTCCAGCAGATCATCCAGTTCATACTCCTCTATCGGAATACCGGCCATAGGAAATTCAATTCGCTTGATCCACATAATATCCCAGAAATCGATGTAGCTATTGCGACGGGGATAAAATACCTTTATTTCCGCACAGGAAGACCTGTCAAAGCTTTCCACATTTTTGTAAAGTTTTGCAAAGTCGCGGTGTACCTTAAGAATATCTTCACCGAGATGGAAAGAGAATTCGTTATCCTCTTTTATATCGGATCCAACAGCTGAGGAACGCCCGTTAAAATCCAGCCACCCTCCGGCATGTCCCCTGACCAGCATTTGCCCCATGAAACGCCAAAGTGCTCCAACAGATTCCCGGGGAGTATGGGGACGTCCTATATTATTCATTGCACGGGGAGAAATATGTGTCCCGCCATCCAGTTCATCCCAAAAAACAGCATTATGTAAATAAGGCATATCCGTGTATGGTGATTGTGAACTCATACCACCACCTGGTTGACGGTTGATATATTCATCGGGGGTACAGACAAAGTCAATAGTTCCATCCCCAAGAAACTGGCGGATTTCCGCCTGATTACTATTTGCATATGAGTAGAAACCTCCGGTGATGAATTTGGGATTCACCTCCTTCACAGCTTTGCATGCTTTATAGAATTTTCCTGCCAGTGCGGTGGCTCCCGCTTCGCGGTTATCCTTTGATGCCTGAGATTCGATTATAAGACCACCGAGATTTATGCGTGTTTCACGCGGAAAGCGAAAATTATCAAAGCTGACTGTCGCATTTCCCCAGGCCTTGCGCATATTTTCTACTGTTCTATATTTCTTTTGCAGAAATTCTTTGTAGAAGGCTTTCGCGGGTTTTGAGTAATCGGGAGATGCATCATATACCGCCCATTCACCGTATCTGTACTTGCCCAGAAAAGCGCCTATAATCCGGCTGTAATATGGCCGGGTTTTTAAACGATCGAACAGATGTATCAGAGACTGTCTGTAGGCCTGATTTTCCTTCTCTGAATAAAGCGAAGGTCGATCTCCTTTTACTCCATTTTCATTTTCATATAGCTCATCCTGGTTAGCTTGAAGCCAATCTTTATTTGGAGACAGCGTAAGGGATAATAACAACATAGCTTCCGGCGCATTTTGTGCAATGAAGTCTAAACGTCTGATTGTTAAGGCAATTGAGCTATCTTCCTGCTCTCCTCCTCCAAAAAGCAAGCTGGAGCGTGCGGAAAAAGCACCCGTTCCATTTGCTGCCCGTTGTTTTATGAATTCAGCATTTGTAGACTCTCCCCCAATCAGATCAAAAATGGGCATGGGAATTATTTCACCCCAGGGAGCACGGAGAATGCGTATCTCGCGACCTGCAGCATCCTTTTGAGAAAAAACTGAGTTTGGCAACGAAATGAACACCAGCAGAGTAAACAAAAATGTAAATACATTTTTATTTCCGAATAAAATCATATCCCAAATTTTTTTTTTCATATTTTTTTAATTTTTGAATGGTTAGTTCTACTTTGACAGATTAGCGTATTCCTTTGAATACGCATAATTAATATCACGTTGTCGTCGTAAATGACGAGTGATAATCAATTGAAGCATTTCTTCTTCGCCTTGCTTCCTGGACAAAACAAAGCACAACCAATCTCTGATACCACGAACTGAAAGCAAAAGTATTTCAGCAAAACAATACAACTTTTCTTTCAGCATAAAACACATAGTTATTATGTGTAATAGATAGTATTTAATCTGTCAGAGTAGAATTAATAGTTTTAATCCATATTTTTCCTGGTCAGTTACTTTATTTATGAAGAATCAGTTTTACATCAACAGATGTTTCATCTTTCCCTGATATGTTGAAAACCGTGATCGTTCCATAGTACACACCAGGTTTAAGGCCTTTGGTATTTACCGTTGCGGTCAATATGGAACGTTCATTTTCGTTACGGACAATGGAACTGCTCAACGATGTTTTTATCCAGGGGACATCGCCTGAAACAGAGAGTTCTAATGATCCTGTTCCTGTATTTAATATAGAGAGTGTTTGCTTGGCGGAACCGCTACCTGCCGAAACCGGGAATGTCAGTGATCTGTTGGAAAGCCCCAATTGAGGACCCGGAAGTTTGCCTCCATAGACGGAATCAATCGAACTATATTTATTTTCGACAAGGCAGGCATCCGCATTCTGCGGACTGAAATAAGTACCCACACTATTCGAATATTTACCCGTGCTCACAAAATTATTCTTACGTACCGTGGTCCATTGCTGATGCTGCCTCAACCACATATACTTGCTGGCAGCATCTGTGACTGTGTTATGTTCAATCAATCCTCGTTGCACCCATGGACCATTCCATATAGGATTTTGCCAGTCATTATATAATTGCCCAACATAAATGCCATATCCGCCATGCAGCACGGATTTAACAGTAAACTGCCGGATATCCGATACTTTATTATCCCTAAAAACATTATTCACATTGGAAGACCATGGTATTTCGGAGGGAAGGGGCTTTGGCATGACATAGGCATACATGATGGTAATATTTTCGATTCCGTACACAGCATTCCTGATCGTATTACCGGTAATCAAATTTCCCATGGAACCTGTAGATTCACATTTGATGGAAGGATGTCCGGCATAGCCGGTGACGTATATGCCATGATGCACATTACTGAAAGAATTATCGGCGATCACATTATTGAATAAGGCTCCAAAAAACTGGATTCCGCTGGTGGCGCTTTCCGTTTCATAATAATTCGGAACGCCATCAATCTTATTATTGTAGATCACAATATCGTTTCCGGAGGAAGTGACGGAAATCACGCTGGTCGAATCCGGCTGAACGTCCCAGGGCCGGTCCATCGTTATGACGGAGCCGTCATTTGATATGATACGGCGGAACTGTCCTACCCCTTTGTTCTTGATAATGGCTACGGCATTGCGGGTTAATGAATTGGCACGCCACGATCCGGATAACGTCATGACGGGCGAAGTTGCCGATGTCGGCTCCTTGATCTTATACACCGATGTGCTGGCTGTCGGAAGTTCAAATAATATGATTTCACCCGAGTTGTCCCATGGGTTTCCGGCCCTGTCAACAGTGTTTTCGCCGATATATTCACGGTCCGTTACCCCGCCCCGGTAATTCTGAAATACGATAGCCCTTACTATGATCCGGTCATTCCTTTTAACCGGACCGGACTTATCAACGCTCTCAAAGCTATTATTGCTTATATCCATCTCATGAGTATCGCCTGGAAATGAAAGCAACAGATCCCCATTTCCCTTGACCACCTTCCAGTTGCCATAAAATTTATTGTTGTTGATCTGCAGCTGCCGGCTGGCAACAGACCACACAGCTGCCTGGGAAGTGATTACATTATGTGTTATATCCACTTCGTCAACATGTTCAACACTTACGCAGATAATCCCATAATTATTTGTTGCTACCGCATTTCCTCCAAATGCAGCAGTTTCAAATATGCATTTCTGTACAACAAACCCTTTGGCATTTTCGTTACCGTCACTACCATCTGTACGCACAAGGTACTTTAACCCCTTACCATCAGGTTTCAATGTTTTGATGCCAAGATTGATCAGCCTGGATGGAAAATTTTTGATGAAAAGCATTTCCTGTTTTACAAATGCCGAGTCGGTAAGGATGGTTGCTTTCTGTGCATCATCCCCTTCAAAAGAGAGTTTCTTTGTGCAAGTGAGTCCGTTCTCCACTAGCCGGTAGGTGCCGGCAGAAAAATAAATACGGTCCCCATCATTGGCGGAATTAATCGCATCCTGTATGGCTTTAGAATCATCGGTCGATCCGTCCCCTGCAGCCCCAAAGCTCTTCACATTAATGACAGAGCCAGACCATGAAAATCCGGTGGACTCCTGCACACGGATCTTCAATGGACCGCTCCACCCATAACGGCCGCCATGTCCATTATGAACCCATACTTCATAGTCGGCATTGATGGGTATATTTCGTGGAACTGTAAATGTGACCTTATATGGGTTTACACTGGTCACCTTACAAGGTGTTACTTTCTCTTTTGCATCGCTTCCCCATTTCCGGATGTATACATAACTTTCTTTATTACCGTTGTTGTGGGAGAGGTTACGACCATACACGCTCAAACTGCTTCCAGGAGAAACTTTATCGGGGCCGACCCAGGTTATCAGCGGGGCATTGATGCGTACCGGATAACTGGCTCCTTTCCCATTTTCCACCCACATCAAATACATTCCATAGGGTTCTCCCGCATCCACAGTAGGTAAAATATATTGTTCATCTTCTCTTACAAGAGCAGGATTATACAAGCGCGGATTCTCACCTGTTGTCTGCCTGTAAATCCACACTTTTGTATCTTTCCCTTTATTTCCTCCTATAGAAAAATTAGTACCCAACGTATTGATGCTCCGGTCTTCCTTTGCCTGAAGAGTGTATTCACCTATGATGGGCGCTGATTCTGAAACTTTCCCTATAAAAACAGGAGTGAACTTATCGCCTGGCGGTTCAGGATTGTCAGGTGGCCTCGTGAAGTGATATTTCATAAGGTCGAGGTCCCAACTGGTTTCCGAGTATGTTGCTCTTTCATTCGTTTTCAATACAGGGGCCGGAAGAGGTATTGATTTACTTACTTTTGATTGTGCATGCACAGGTATGACTGCTGTTGAACAAAGTATAATAAGAATGAATGACCGAAAACCCATATATACACCTTTTAAATTGTAAGAAATAATTGTTCCGGACCCTGATGAATATCTCCTATATTTGATATACTGGATTACTATGTAAGTCAAATGCTGTATATAACCTGCTTATTTTTGCACAGCAGTAATCTTGAAAGACCACGCGGACTGACAAGGTGGATTTTGCCTCACCGCCAGGGGCACATCAATCAAAACGCCTTTGCCTATTTTTTCCCATTTTAACGGCTTGTTGTACCCCAGCATATACACTTTTCCGTTCGCTGCGGGTTGAATAGTCTCGAGATATATCTTATTGGGTGGCGCCTTCTCATCTTTATCGGAAAGGTATATGGCAAACACTTCACCGGTCTTCAACGATGTAAAGCATATTTTCCCAGCTCTGTAAGGAGCAACAGGTCTTGTTTTATAGATCGCCTCTCCGTTTATTTTCATCCATTGTCCCAATTCCTTCATCCTGCTGACGGCATCAGGATGGAATTCCCCGTCAGGACCCGGGCCTATGCCAATAAGATAATTACCTCCTTTGGCTACTATGTCGACAAAAATGTGAATCAACTGATCGGCAGATTTATAAACATCGTCCGTATGATATGTCCAGTTCACCGCCATTGACATGCAGGTTTCCCAGGGATAATCCGGCGGTGTATTTAACCTGAACACCGATTGCTCCGGCGTTCTGTAGTTCTCGTATTTGCCCGACACCGAGCGATCCACTATAATGATCCCCGGTTGATTTTTTCTCGCCATTTCAGCTATCTTGGGCATATTGATATCTTGATCATAAGGAATGGCTCTCGATAATTCCTGATTCTTTGACGACTGAGGCCTTACCCATCCTCCGTCAAGCCACAGTATGTCCACTTTACCATATTCTGTCATCAGCTCCTGAATCTGGCCATAAGTGAAGTCTTTAAATTTCTGCCATCTTTCGGGGTATTTCTTCGGGTTGTAATTCACATTCCGGTCGGGAGTGGCGAAATAAGGCCACCAATAATACTCACTGTGCCAATCCGGTTTTGAAAAATAGGCACCGACTTTAAAACCTTCCCTTCTGAAAGCATTAAAAATTTCTTTGGTTATATCGGCTTTGGGGTTATTATGAAAAGGACAATCCTTATCCGTAATTTTATAATTCGTCAATTTCGTGTCATACATGCAAAAACCATCATGATGTTTTGTTGTGAACACGATATATTTCATTCCGGCTTCCTTTGCAAGGCTGGCCCAGCTATCCGCATCAAATCGTATCGGATTGAATGTGGTTTTTAAGTTCTCATACTCCTTCACATATTCCACATAGTTATCCGATTTTCTCTTTGTCCATTCTTCATCTTCAGAACAAAGGGTCCAGGATTCGACAATTCCCCACTGGGAATAGGGGGCCCATTGTACCAAAACACCCAGTTTGAGATCTTTCCACTCTTCAAGGTTTTTCAATACCAATGGATCGGTTTCACGTTCTTCCGGTGGTGGCAGTGTGCGCTGTGCTATGGAAAATTGAATACTTCCGATAACCGAGATCATTAAAAGACTTAAACGCAGGTAACAGCGTGCTTTACTTAAGGTGAATTTTATCATTGACTCATATTTTTGAAAAATCAACCTCTTAACAGGTTAACAGGTTATAACTTGTTGCTTCTTCATTTAATAATAGCGCATCCCTCATCTTTTGTTCAACTGCTTATTTAATTAATGATGGGTTTCTCCGGTAGGTCTGTACGGCTATTACCTACAAGCAGCATGCGTGTTCCATAATCGGCGGACAGGGAAACAGTAGCCTCACCATCTGCATTGGTATTGAATATCTCACCGGTTTGTGCATCCATAAAGACCTTGCCGGTGGGTACGTGTACCTTTGTCATTGCAGCTTCAGGTTGATAGCTCTGCAACACTATCAGAGAATAGGACGACTCCGTTTTCGACAACGCAATCCAGAACACCTGATCATTGCTAACCGTGAGGAAAGGGTTGTCTTCCCAGTAATTATGAACGGTCACACTGCGAGGATAGCCGAACTGGGTATAGGCAGCTCCATATTTTCTGCTTAGGGTAAGATTTTCGGTCCCTCCTCGTCCCCCTGCCCCGCTTCCCAACTCATGAACAACGCTCATACCCCAGTTGGATAATTGTTCGTGTTCATTCATTGAAGCATGGCCACGTTTAGACCAGATTCCGATGTTGCGCAACGGATACATGACATGGGGAATTACGCCGACCGTACGCCCCAGTGTCATCGCTAGTGTATAATCAGGAGGGAAAGGAAGTTCTTTTCCATCCTCCTCTACCCGATAAGGTTGTTCCAAATCCAAAAAGGAAGTGGTCCAGGAATTAATGGGAACTGTTGGAGAGTTTGTCATGTGAACTGTGAAATCCAATGGCCATTCCGATCCTTTTTCATTGTAATAGCTCATCAGTTTATAGATGCGGCGGTAATAATCGCGCTGCGACCAGATGCCGGTAGAACGGCCGTTGTAAAAACCGGTGCTATAGGGATTCGCATCCGGATGCGGATAGGTATTGTCGAAGTAAAGACTGATGCCGCGCTTAAACCATTCGTTGGCATAATATAAAGCGAAATCGCGGTAGCTGCGTGCTGTGCAGCCATAGTGGTTATGAAATAACCACACACCGTTTGCATCCCTTGGCTCAAAGCGATTGAAAAGAACGTGTGCCCATTCGTCCTGAAATACCTGCCATTCCGTGGTACGTGACTCGATGAAGTGTTCCTCGAAATAAGTACAGTTCTGGTTATAATTCTTGGTCACAAACGGTAGCCAGGGCGTTTCATACACCGTCCAGTCCGACCAGGCGCGGTTGCGGTCTTTTTCTCGGAAGAAATCCATATCCACCGGCTGTTTGGTTTTCCTCGCTTCCTGTAATTTATCAACGATAGAGAAATCGCGATTGTCCGGATATTTATCAGCACAGCGATAGGCACCCCATGCAATGACGGGCAAGCCGCCGCCGCCGGGAACATTATGTGTGCGCCAGTCGGGTCGCAATGGTTTTGTAGGGGTGGCCACCAGGCCATAGGTCATCGTGCGCGGCTCGGTGATGGAGATCGGATCCCTGATGAAATATATCCGCAATACCACTTTATCACCTGAGCGGGCCAGTTCCAACATGGACTTCTTACCATCATGGACATAATACCGCTCTTCCCCGGTGAACCAAGTAATACCCCTTTCTGCCGCACCCATCCAGAGATAGGGCAGGAAGTTGCTTTCTTTGACGTTATCCTGGTTGGCATCAAAAACGATTCCGTCAGACGGGCCTGAATCGGCCGACCACATGGGCGGTGCACGCAGAAAATTTGTTTTCCCCGTGACATCCCATTTGACATTGCTGCCGCGAGGAATCTTGCCGCCATAGTAGGAACGGATGAATTCACCGGTGTTTATATAGGTGAACATAGGAGCTTCCTTTTCAGACATAACAATTTCCAACCACAGGTTTTGGATCACTTTTTTTTCACGGCCGGGGGCCAGCTCCATCTCAATTCGTGCGCAACCATCTTCCTCAATCACAGTTTTAGTATTCACTGTTAGTGCATTGCAAGCCATTCTTCCGCTAAAAATAGCTTCATCAGGATAGGGTGCGTACCCGCGGGACTCACTAATGGTTTGCCAGGTTTCGCGCCCATCGGCTGTTTCGCATACCAGTTTCATTGGCTCAGCCAAAATCTGCCGTCCTTTGGAGACTACACTATCGAATATGCCGAATCCATTCATGGTGTAGGTACGTCCGACCATTGTGACATTCCGCTCATTGACGTTCAGGCGTTCAAAAGGGGGATAGACCTTATGCTCGATTCCTAGCTCATTTTTCTCAAAAGGAAAGTGCTCACGGGTAAAAGTAATCGGTTGCTTTACACGCAAGCCTGCTACAATATAGTTAACTACGTATTCACCATCCGGCAGATCGGGTATGGATATGCGTTCTTGCGCTTTGCCCTCCCGGTTCAACTTTATTTCTGTCCTTGCCAGTGACTTCGTGCCTCCGAATGGCATTATTTCAACGGTCACGCTCTTTACAGATTTGAGCGAGGTGGCTATCGGTGTTGGCGTTTCTTTGGTGTCAACTGGTAAGGAAGGCTTCTCTGCCTGCTCAACGGAATGAGAATACCAGGCATCAGGAATCGGTTGCCTTTTGATACCAGATCCGGAGATACGTAATATTTCAGGCGGAAGTTCAGGATGTACGCGTTCAATAGTATAAGCAATAGTCGACAGCGCAAATTTATGTTTGCCTGCTTTGAGCGATACAGCGCCGCCTTTCCAGTTATACGTGAGGTCTTCGAGCGTACTGATCACAAGGCGGTCATCAATAAAAAGTCGGAGGTTGGAAAAAGGGCGTACATTAATTGTATATATACCGTCGGCAGGCACTTGTATATATCCGTCATAAATGGCGCACCATCCGGTTGACCTTTGATCCAGGTTATATTTCAAATTGCCGAGAATGCCGGTCCTCATGGGAGTGAGGGCCAGAAAATCTATTTTCTTGGGATCGCGGGGCCTTCGCTCAAAATCGTACTTCGAAATCATGTTGCCATAATCGTACAGGGCATACGCCAGTCCAGGGGCAGTTGCACCAGGTGTTTTCGCCAGAAGTTTCGGCCCGAAATAAATATCCAACAACGGACTCTTTATATCGAAAGCTACTTCTAACTGATTGGTGGAAGGAAAGTAGGCGTATGGGAGCTGAATGGCCATCGATGATATCTCTGGTGCAACTACATTCTCTGGTACTTTCGATTGGCCATCAGCTTCCAAAACAAGCCCCAAAAACAACACTACATTCAAAAAGGTAAATGATCCAGACGCCAGTTTTATTTTCATAATCAATTTTTTAGTTTCATAGTGTCGGTAGCTTGATATTTAAACACCAATCTTTTTGCCTCTTCAAGAGGATGATCAAAGGCCTGAGATTTTGACGTCCACGGCGTTTTCACCCATTGCTTTTCCCAGGCCAGCAAGTCGAATTTGCGATGTTCTTTTTCTGCATCGTAATACAATTTCCATCGGGGAATGTAAAAATCAGCGGTAAGGCCGCTCCAGGTTCTGGCTGCGTAATTGATAATTTCTCCGTTATATCCCCACAGGGTCAGCAGCAGCTTGGAATCGGCTTCATAACTATCTTTTTCCTCAGGGGTATCCCCAAAATTTCTCGCAAAGTCAATCCATCTTTTTAATCTGAAATTGGGATGGGACAATAGAAGCCTGTCAATGGATGTCATCAGATCGATAGCTTCATTCAGCAGAGCATAATCTTTTTTGCCTCCTTTTTCAAACCTGTTAAGCAGTTCATCTGTTTTCAGGCCCAAATATTGAGTACTGCATTCCAACGCATCATATTGGTAAAGCTTACTGTCTCCCAGCACATCGTTGCATTGCAAAAAGGCGGCTACTCCCTTTACAAATCCAGGCGACTTATTAACGGTAGCCTGCAAATAGGGGATATGAGAGCCGAGCGGGCCGAACTGATATTTAAAGGCCGGGACATCGGCAAAATCACCATAGCAGGACTGCAGGAAATAATTCCAAGCTGTTTTCATCTGCTCAGGGAAAGCGCCATACCTGTCCCGACAATACTGTGGTATCCATTCTTCAATATTAATTGCTTTGTCAGTCCAACCCATGTCGCTAAGCAGCTCGTATATAATTTCGTTGTTCTCGATTCCTTCCGGTGCAAAGCCAAACCCGACAAGGTCGCCTCTTTTTTCATAATGCAAAGCTTCAACGGGCATACTGGCATACATATCCATTTTCCCATTCCATGAAGTTTTGCCGCCCATATTAGGGATGAAGGAATAAATCCATTGCTTACCAAAAAAACCATTATAAGTTTTCCATGAAGGATCCATGTGTATCACCAGGCGATTATATTCGTTAGCCATATCAAGGATCATTAACTTATCGTTCGGAACGTCTGAAAGAAAAGCGGCTAACCGTTTGGGGGTCCAGAAGAATTTTCCATCCTTGTCCCGCTGGTTGATAAAAGTCCAGCCCTGCATTACCCATATAGCATCGGGATCAGCCTGATTGATGGATTGATAGACGGATTTTCCGTAAAGCGCGAGTTCTTTCAAAGCTTTGGTTGAATCTTCGGACAGAGGGACTCTCATTTCATTGAATGAATCGGCAAGATAGGCACCCGCCTTCCCAAATTCACTTTCCCATTCCTTAATAAACATGCCCCCGATCTTTACAAAAAGCGGGCTGCCGGGTTCCAGGATATGCCCACTATAATCCTTCGGAAGCGCCCATCGCAGGTCACGGATTTTGGCATCGGGATATAGAAGCCTGATCTCAGCGGGAACAAATCCGGCAAAGGACTGAATGATAGGCGTCATACCCAGTTCCCTCATCCTGTTTATGATTTGGTGGTTGAGCTTTATCTGCTTTTCGAAAAAAGATGCCGGCAAAGGACCTTCTATGCGCGTGATATTACCCATCCGGTTCCATGGAAGATAGGCCGGACCTGTGAAATAGTTTCCGATCACTTCTTCTGACAAACCTAATTTCCTGAACACACGGTACAATATGGCCTCATATGCGCCTCCCATCAACGGCATATTGATGCCATGTAAAGCCATCCAGTCAATTTCTTTCTCCCAACGCGCCCAATCCCAAAAGGGCGTGGTATACCCATGCGTTACCACATTGAAATAATACCTGTAACGATAAGGAGAAGTTACAGCGCTCGTATATTCCGGTAAGGTATCAGGGATGGAAATATGATTGCCAGACCAGGTAACAATGGAATTGCAGGCATTCCGTAAATAATCGTATGCTCCTCTGCATAAAGCGACCGAGCTGGTACCCGTGATAGTTACTTTACCATTTTTGCTATTGACTGTGTAACTGTCTCCTGACGTATTTTTTTTATCGATTTTAAAATCAAAAAAGCTGGAATATTTGGTGCCGGCAGTGCGGCTGATAACGTCTTTTGCAGAACTTATCTCCTTATCATAACGCGGGACGCATCCTTCAATAAAAAAGAAAACCGGAATTAAAAGAGCTGCAATGTACCGTGACTTTCTTATAGACATTCTTGTAATGGGGTCATCTTTCATTGTTTCTATGTTCGTAGTTATCTTCATGTATAATTCTTCGATTATTCTGGGGAAGCCTGATTTTTATTTGTTTTCCCGGAAATTACTTTATCAGAAAAAGCAATCATCATTGGAATAAATTCGTTGGCTTTTTGTTCCGGGAAATGACCTGCTCCATCCAGAGAATGTAGTTCGTTATATATTCCTTTGCTGGTGAGTTGTGCTGACAATTCCGTACTGGTAGAATAAGGAACAACATCGTCAGCTGTCCCGTGAATTATACAGACTGGTGGGATTTCTTTGAGCAACTGTTTTTCATATATCGGCGCGCTCCATGGTGGCCTGTGTGCATATTCAGGACTCCGTGGATTGCACATTCCGCCCCATAAATCTATGCAACCGGTGAAAATCCAATCTTTGGCATGATCAAAACACATATTCACGGCAAGGGCGCCACCGGCAGAATCGCCGCAAATGATCATCTTGGAAGTATCCGCCTTAAAAAGCTTCTGGTACTTCTTTATCCAGCATACAGCATCCGCAACATCAGACAAGGCCCTTTCAAGCACTATCGGTCCACAGGGTGCTCCCTGAGCTTTCAACCGGTAATTGATTACAAAAACAAGGTATTCGTGTTTGGCAAATGCAGTCGCCATTTTCACGAACAGGTCCTCTTGCTTATCGCCCTCTGCAAAACCTCCCCCATGCACGAAGATTATAACAGGTTTTTTTTTCTTGCCATCCTTTGGCTCATACACGTCAAGCTTCAGGGACTCCCTTTGCTGATGGTCATTTAACTTACGACCATATTCCAAGTCATATATCACCAGCATCCGCTTTACTGTATCTGCTTCCAGATACGTTGCAGCAGATCGGCCTGAATGGATCAATCCGAAAAACGCACATGCCAAAAGCCATACCTTTTTATTCATAGTAATAGTTACAGAGCTTATAGGAGGAGGAATTATTTAGAGAATAATCCCTCTTCTGTTCCAATATGTCTTTACAATTTTATTTATGCTTTGAAGCTTTCAATTCATTACCAAAGAGGATTTTGAATTAAACCATTGGCAACTTCACCCTGTGGTATAGGATATAAATACATTTTGGGGTCGAACGAGCGGTTTTCTACATTTACTTTTGTATAAGTGAAGCTGGCAGGTCCGTTTTCCTGGATATCCACACCCATTAGAGAAACACCTTCGGTGGACGGCCCTATCATCCACCTCCGCACATCCCAAAAGCGATGATCTTCAAAGGCCAGTTCAACTCTTCTTTCATTGCGGATCCGTTCCCGCATTTCGCTTTGTGACAAACCGGCCGGTAACCCCGGCATATTCACACCAGGCCTGGCACGAACCGCGTCAACATACAATTTGATATCAGGATTGCCTGGATCATACTCATTCAACGCTTCTGCATAATTCAAATAGATTTCAGCCAGTCGAATGAGAACCCAGGTATGCACACTAGTCGTATTGAGCAGCAGGTCCAGGTCTGGGTTAACATATTTTTTTAAATAGTATCCTGTTTTGGTGGCATTGGGGATTCCTTTGCCATCTCTACCGCCTGCCCAGATTTCAACAGGCCTTGTTTTGAACACGCTGTTATTAGTGATAATACTCATACCCAAGCGTGGATCCCTGTTGGAATAAGGATCTGCGGCCTGGGCAGGGTTGTTCCAGTCAAAGGGGGTTCCGTCAGTCATTTCATAGGCATCAACTAAATTCTGTGAAGGCGTGGTACCGCTATGGCCTAAATCAAATCCTATAGGAGAGGAAGCCATTTCAAAAGTATTGGAAGGCCCGCTCCGTGTAGCAAAAATGACTTCGGCATTCCTGTAATTGGTTGATGAGAACAAATTGCTGTAATTGCTACTCAGAGAATAGGCACCGAGGTCGATCACGGCCTTGGCTGCATCCGCCGCAGCCTTCCACTGCGCCGTCCTGTCGCCTCCTACGATTGATACCAGCTCAGGATTGGACCCGGACGATGTATTAAATAAATCACTGGCCGCATAAAGCAAAACCCTGCTTTTCAATGCCAAGGCCGCCCCTTTGGTAACTCTGCCTAAATCAGTATTAACAGGAGTAACAGGTAAATTAAGCGCTGCGGAATCACATTCATTCGATATAAACTTAATGCAATTAGCCAGGGGGTCTCGACTTCTATCCCGATCATCTATTGACAGGGAAATAGTTATGAGGGGAACACCACCATAGCGCTTTATCAGTTCAAAAAAGAAATAGGCTCTCAGGAAACGAACTTCATATTTCCATTTCTGTATTAAGGCCAGATTTGTCGTGTATGTAGCTTGCAGGGCCGGATTAAGTTTCCATTGATCCAGGTTTACATTATCGGCTGATTCGAGAAATAGATTTGCGTTACGTATCGCCACGTAATATTTCGCCCAGACATCATCAGGATTACTTACAGCATTCCAGTTTCCGGTATTAAAATTCTGTATGTTTGACGTTTCCAGCGTGTGTTCTGCTTCGTCAGTAGCCGAAGCCATCATAGCTCCATCAATATAAAGGAACCCTAAAGGAAGATACGAATATACCGATTGCACCCGATTAGAAGTGTTGGTAAAATTTTGGGTGACCTGCCGTTCGGACAGCGTCGTTACATACTGACGGTCTAATTTCGTGCATGCGACGATATAAAGAGAAACAAGAATAGCGACTGTTATATTTTTACTTTTCATATTACAATGTTATTTTAGGTTATTTATTTCTCTAAAAAAGAACACTGGCTCCTATACTAAGTGTCCTTACCGCCGGATAACCGGTACCAGTTAATATTTCCGGATCTGTAAAACCGGATAAATGGTCCATTGAGAAGAGATTGTTGCCATTAACAAAAACCCTGGCATGATCAACCCCTATTTTTTTAAACAATTTTGGGGATACGTCATATCCCAGTTCTATACTGCGCAGTTTAAGGAAACTGCCGTTACGTTGCCAGAATGAGGAAGGCTGAAAATTATTCAGATTATTTACAGCAGACAGCCGTGGGTAAGTTGCCGTTGCAGAAGTTTGGGGAGTCCACCTGTCCAATGCAAATGAAGAAATCTTTCCGTTGTTCTGAAATGCTTTAAAGTAATTACTTCCTAGGTAAACCGAGCGGCCGCTAACCCCCCACAAAAGAAAATCCAGATAAAAGCCTTTGTATTTCAATCCTGATTGCAAAGTAGCAGTTAATTCAGGAAGATCTGGTTTCCCGATGGGATAGAAGTCATTTGCATCAATCCTACCATCATTATTTTGATCTTTGTATTTAATGTCGCCTGGCTTTACTATATCAAAGATCTGTTTTGGGCTGGCATCAATGTCGGCCTGATCTTTAAACAAACCAATAGCTTCCAGTAAAAAAGGTTGGCCGATAGGATGACCGGTCCTGTACAGGTAGGTATTCACCTGAAGCGCCTCAGAATTATACAGCACTTTGTTTTTAGCTACCCATACATTGGCCTCAACAAAATATTGCAATTTTCCGGACTCTTTACTATTGTAGCGGATCATAGCTTCGAAGCCCTTGTTAGTAACTTTACCCACATTCAGATAAGGAAGGCTCATTCCCAAATATAAAGGCACATCCCGGTAAGGAATTGCCAATATATCGTAGCGATCTTTTTTAAACCAATCCACCGCAATTTCCAATTGATGGAAAATAGTGGCTTCGATACCTACATCCAGTTGCTTCTCCCTTTCCCATGTTACATCTGGATTAGGGGTTAATCCTTCACTTATTCCTGAAGTACCGGCGTTATTAGTGCCCAGATTATATCCAGCGCTGCCCGTATAATAAGGATAGAACGGAAAGCGCGGGCCACCTATATTATCGTTGCCGGTCAGCCCGTAAGAACCTCTTAATTTCAGATAATTAAATAGGTTATTCCCTTTAAGAAATGCTTCGTTTGAAGCGATCCAGCCAACGGAAACAGCAGGGAAAAACCCATATCGTTTACCACTTGGAAAATTTTCAGATCCATTATATCCAAAAGAGAACTCCCCGATATACTTTTCCTGGTAGCTGTAAGTAAAGCGGCCGCCGGTACCAACATGCTTAAAATCATCGCTGACTCCACTTGCGGAATATACAGTGTTATTGTATAGTAACATTGCGTTAATACCATGCTGACCAAATGTGTGGTCATAATTCAAAAAGGCCTGTACTGAATAATCCCGCCATTGGGTACCTGATCCTTCAATACCTGCTAAGGAGGTTTTTTGTCCGAACTTAGTATATACTGTGTCCCCCGCAAGATTTTTTGAAATGGAGAATCTTTCATACTGCCTTGTTTTAGTGGAGACACTACTTGAAAAATTATTAAATGCAGCAGCGCCGGATATGCTTAAACCTTTTGTGATCATGTCCAATTTTTCTATTAATTTCAAATTCACCGAAAGTCCCTTGTTGTCTGAGCTGTAAGTACCCGTTTCAATAACATCCCCCTTAGGATTGGTATATAGTCCGTCTCCCCCATAGCTGCCATTGGGGTTATAAACCGGAAATTCATTAGGAGCAATGACATCCATTTTAGTGAAAACGGAGTTTGTGTTGACGCCGGCCTGATTGGATTTATCTGAAATTGTTCCGGCTAAATTAAAAATGGCTGTCAGCCTCTTTGTCACATTAATATCAACGTTTGAACGAAAATTATAATTTCTGTAGTATACAGAATTTGAACCGTTCTTCGCAGCAACGGAATTATCATTATACAAACCATTGTTGTTGAGCAAGTTTAATGATACATAATACCGAACATCCTCGTTACCTCCATATAAGTTCATGTTATAATTGGAAATAAGAGTAGATTTCTTCAATACCGTCTTATACCAGTTTACATCTGGATGAAAGAATGGGTCGCTATGAGACTTATAGGCAGCCAAGTCATTTGCTGTATAGCGGGCAGGTTTTCCATCATTATTCAACGCTTCGTTATACAGGGTGGCGTAATCGTATGACCCCAAATAATCAGGCAATTGCAAAGGGCTCTGTACTCCCTGCCAAGTGCTAAAATCAACTACAAGAGGCCCGGCTTTACCTTTTTTTGTTGTAATCAGCAATACTCCATTAGCCCCCCTGCTCCCATATATTGCGGTGGCTGATGCGTCTTTCAATAAAGTAGCGCTCTCTATTTCTTCCGGAGTTAGCTGTTGATAAAAACCTTCAAACCC
Source organism: Agriterribacter sp. (assembly GCA_041484195.1). Lineage (GTDB taxonomy): Bacteria > Bacteroidota > Bacteroidia > Chitinophagales > Chitinophagaceae > PSRI01. The sequence continues at coordinate 107,774 of JBGPHC010000012.1, forward strand.
GTCCACCAGAATCAAAGGGGTAGAGCTTGTTCCAAGGACAGAAGAGCCTGTTCCAAAGGTACTTGACCCCCTGATATTAAGCATTGGCACATCTAATCCTGGTTCTCCGCTACTTTGCCTGACTGTAAGACCTGGTAATCTTCCGCTCAAAGTATTGAGAAGATTAGGAGTGAATGATTTCTGCATCTCACCTCCCTGTACTGTTGATATTGCACCCGATACCATCCATGCCGGTTGTGTACCATAGGCAACATTAATTGGGACGTCTTTGTTTCTTTTGGCCGCGGAATCCTCTTTTGGACTTTGGGCCTGTGTATTAAGAAAAATACTGAAACAAATAATGGTCATTGAGATCGGGAGTATGCTTCGGGTATATTTAATATTAACAGCCATAGATTTTTATTCTTAAGTAATTAAATTAAAAAATTTAAAAAATCAATATCCGGGATTTTGAACCAAATACCCTTTTAACACCTCACTTGTAGGAAATGGATGTAAATATTCGTTTTTGGTAAATACCCGTGTTTCTTGTGCATAAGGTAAATAACTAAAATCAGTATTGTTCGGGATAGCCACAGGATAAGGAGTAATTTTAAGCCCCCAAAAAGTACCTTTCATTATACCTTCATTTTCTGCAATGAGCCAGCGCCTTACATCCCAAAACCGGTGCTCTTCGTATGCCATTTCAACCGACCTTTCATTTCTGATCCGGTCCCTAAATTGACTTTGGGAGAGGCCGGCCGGGAGATCAGGCATTCCTGAACGTTGCCTGATTGTATTCACTGCATCATACGCAGGCTGAATGGGGCCTTGTGCCTCATTCAACGCTTCAGCATAATTAAGATAGGCTTCAGCAAGACGGAAGATCGTCCAGTTCATATTAACAATCGATCCGGTATTATTCCAGGCATCTGGTATTGCCTTTTTCAGCCAGACGCCTCCATAGCATCCGTGGGCTTGTTGGCCACCCTCATAGGTTTGCATATTAGGAAGGGTTACATTCCAAAATGAACCATTATAACTCAATGTTTGTTTAAAGCGGGGATCCAATTCTGCGTATTTTTCATTAAGGTCATTGCCGCCTGCCATATCCCAGGTTTCGGGGGTGCCATCATTTTTTTCATATAATTTCACGAAATTCAGCCAAACTGTGTAGCCACATAGCGCATTGATTGGCGGAACGGAAGGAGCCATTCCTCCAAATGAATACCCGAGGTCGGGCTGTTCTTGTGAAGCAAATATAATTTCATTATTATCTGTTCTTTCCCACATGTATTTATAGTTTTTATCAGTGCCCTGGTTCGTAATTAATGCAATGCCCCCGGTTGGAGCCCAGTCGAGGACCGCCTTAGCTGCATCTGCAGCTAATTGCCATCTCGCTACATCATAATTCCCATAACAAATCATTTTATTATTTGCCGGATCCGTCATGCTCAAATAAGGAGTTCCGGTATTGAATATCGGGCTGGCGGCATATAGTAGTGTTCTGGATTTCAACATCAGATCAGCTCCCTTGGTTGCCCTTCCCCTCAGGGTAGCAGGATAAACAGAGGGCAGGAGGGCGACAGCGTCATCGCAATCTTTTACTATAAACTGCACCAAAGAATCAATACTGCTTCTGGAACCTGTAATATTATCCGTTAGTTGAAAACGTTTTTGCACGATGGGCACTCCTCCATAAAATTTTAGCATTTCGAAATAGGCCAGCGCGCGCAGGAATTTTACTTCACCCTTCACTTGATCCTTATAGCCTTGAGGAGTATTCGGCACACCATCGATTCTCTCCAGCGCAATGTTGCATTTCCTTATCACTTTCCAGCGATCCGTCCATCTGAAATCAGAGCCGCCATTCGCTGGGGTTATATTCCCAATATTCCATGTGCCATTGGGCCAAAACCAGGAGGCAGTACCTTCCCCTTCATCTGTTAAGCCGGCTTCGATGCCGTCCATGTTGGTTCTAGCATTTTGGTCAAGGAATGGGTAGCCATTATGGACTCCCAGATTATATATACCTGTTATAAATGTTTCTACCTGGGTTTGGGAGGAGAAAATTGTATCCTCGGTAACATCCACTCCTGGCGGTTTATCCAAAAAATTAGTAACTTTTTTGCAGGAAACAGAAACTGCACAAACAGTACAGCAAATTCCGATCACACTAATAATTATATTTTTCATTGACAAATATTTATTTATTAAAAATTAATATTTAGCCCAAAATTAAAAGTCTTTGTTAACGGGTATTGATATAGGGAGTTATTCCCGATACGTTGTTCCGGATCCAAACCGTCCAGCAAATTTGCCCATGTAAGCAGGTTGTTGCCATTCAGATAAATACGTGAACTACTGATACCAACTCTTCTTAAAAAGCTTGTAGGCAAAGTATAGCCGATTTCCGCATTTTTTAATCGCAAATAGGTTCCATCAACATTCCAAAAAGTGGAGGGTTGGTAATTACTTGTCTGGGTGTTAGTTGATACGGATAGGTGAGGAAGCTTTATATCATCCCCATTATCATATCGATCTTGGGTCCAGCTTTTGTATATCCAATAATTAGGTGAAGCGGATCCACTATTGTAAGGAGTTTGGGTTATTTGTAAGTATTGAAATGAAACTTTCGCTGCGCCCTGGAATAATAGAGAAAAATCAAATCCCTTGAAGTCTCCGCCTAAAGAAAAACCATATATTTCTTCCGGAAAATTGGAATATCCTATAGGGACCTGATCATTAACATCGATCTTCCCATCACCGTTCACATCTTTGTACTTGATATCGCCTGGCTGGATTTTATTGTTATTGAAGGCATATACCGGTCTCTTCGGATCGTTCACTTCGTTCCAGCTATTAAACAATCCTTCAGCAACCAATCCAAAAATCTGTCCGGACCTTTGCCCTGTACGCTGCTGGTAGGGAAATGGCCTGGTTACCTCATTCATGTATTCTATTACATTGTGTGCATAGGTATAGGTAGCTTTTACCCAATAATTTAAATGACCGATTTTATCGCTGAACGATATGTCTCCATCAATTCCGCCGTTTCTCATTCTACCCAGGTTAACTTGGGGTAAAGTTGCCCCAAAAATTACCGGTATTGTTTGAAAAGAAGCAAGTATGTTATCTCTCTTTTCCTTAAACCAGTCCGCTGTTATCTTGAGCTTGTCCTTGAATAGCCGCAAATCGGCGCCAATATCTGTCTTCTTCGACCTCTCCCAAGTCAGGTCCGGGTTTCCAAGCGCACCTTCGAGGGATCCAATGTAAGTGTTAAAAGAACTTCCCGACGTGCCAAACTGATAGTTTGCATTAGTATAGGTATAGCTTGAAGGTCTGTAAAGAAAGCGGGTGCCACCAACCACGTCATTACCCACTTCACCATACGAAGCCCTTAGTTTCAAAAACGAAATAAAATCACTAGATGGGAAGAATGGTTCTTTCGAAACAATCCAGCCCAATGAATAGGCCGGGAAATAGCCGAAGCGCTTGCCCGGTGCAAAATTTTCGGTTCCGTTGTATCCAAGATCGAATTCGCCCATGTAGCGCTCTTTATAGTTATAAGTTACCCTACCCACCAAACCCTGGTATTCGTGAGGAACCAGAAAAAGAAGACCTGGATTTATCTGCTTACTTTGATTATATAACACTAATGCTGAAATATTATGATCACCGAATTTTCTGGCATAGTCAATCCCCATTTCAGAATAAGTTTCTCTATCGCCGGATATTGTTTCTGAATAACTATATGGGGCTGCAGTTGAATTAGGAATAAAATTTATTGTATTATCCGGCAGCCTCACTATACTATAGGTTACAACGTTTTTCCCATGGCCTGTGGCGACCTGATTAATGTTTCTATAAGATATGGTCCCGTGAGCAGATAATCCTTTTGTTATAAAGTCAAGTTTATAATTTAAGCGCACCGAGCCGTCCAGATACGTATTGTTTAAAAGGAACACGCCGTTGCCCAACATGTTAGCGAGAGGGTTTCCTCTGTAAAACGACTGCCCCGGGACACTACTAATAAGCTTACCATCGACAACTCCAGGCGATAAAACCGGTGGCGCTTCTACAACGGCCGCCAGAATAGTAGTAATGGAACCCAACGCGATGTTATTACTGCCGTTAATACTATAGGGGCCTCTATTCGACTCTATCTGCGCTGCGGTGTTGACCTGGGCTGACAAACGATCTGTAATGTCAAAATCAAAATTGGTCCGGAAATTATACCGTCTGTAGTTTATCTGGTTGTTATAACCGGGTACAAGATTAGTATTTTTGAATAGCCCCCCTTGGTTGAATAGCCCTGCAGAGACAAAATATTTGATTCTTTTTGAACCTCCACTAATATTCAGGTTATGCTGCGATTGCGAGGTAGACCTCTTTAGCATTAAGTCTACCCAATTTGTGGAAGGATAAAATATAGGATCTGATCCCGATTTATATTTTTGAAGGTCTGCATTACTAAACAGTGGCACATAAGGTGCTCCGGTTATATAAGAGTCGTATTGTATGGCTTGATTGTAACCGTTTGCCCAATCATAGCTGTTCGAATTCTGTCTAAACTTCATATATTCTGTCACAGCCTCGTTAAACGTATAACTAAGCCTGGGTTTGCCTTCTTTTCCTCTTTTTGTAGTAATTATCAAGACTCCGTTAGCTCCCCGTACGCCGTATACGGCTGTAGCGGAAGCATCTTTTAAAATGGTGACAGTTTCAATTTCATTAGGGTCAAGGTTATTAAAGTTTGGATTTACGATACCGTCTATCAAAACCAAAGGATCTGCCCCCCCTCCCCCAAAAGTACCAGTTCCTCTTATTCGCAGAATAGTTTGGTCCTGTCCCGGTAGTCCGGATTGCTGCTGTGCAAGGAGACCCGTAAGGCGGGCAGCCAGCATATTGCTGATATTAGCCTGAGGCGATTGCAATAATTCCTTGGTTCCAATAGAAGAAATGGCACCAGTTACCGTTACTGCTTTTTGCTTGCCATATCCAACTATTACCACATCAGATAATACTTTGTTAATTGCGGCAAGCACAATAGTCATTTTCCCCTCTTTATCTACTACAACTTCTTTCGTATTATACCCAGTATAAGAGATAATAATAACTGTTTTTTCATCTTTTACTTTCAGGGTAAAATTGCCGCCGGCATCAGTAACAGTAATATTTTTTGTACCTTTTTCAGTAATGGATGCACCTTGCAAAGGCTCCCCTATTTCATTGGTAACTGTGCCGGAAATAATTACATCAATTGGGTTAGTAGCAGCAGAGAAAGCCTTTCGTATGTTTTCTGCTGAATTTTGAACAAGGAAAAGTAAAATTTGTTGATCATCAATTACCCGGTAATCAATATCCAATGGTTTTAAAACTTCGTCGAGAAAATCAACAAGCTTCTTATTGGTAAGGATACAGGATATTTTCATGTTTACATCAATTACATCACTGCTATAGGTGAATTTTACGCCTGTTTGCTTTTGAATTTGTACAAGTATCTTTTTCATCACTTCTTGCTCTGCCATTACAGTTACAGGCTTATTTAAAACAGCTTGTGCATTGATACGACTTGCGTAAGAAGAAAAAGTAAAAATTAAAGCAAGTACAATTTGCAGGAATGTTATTCTCATTGCATAAAAAATTATGACATTAATTCGTTTTTGTTTCATACTTTCGTATAATTAGTTCGTTAATAAAAAACAATTGGCGGGCAAGTTGGATAACCTCTTCGAAAGGTTGTCTGTTAAGCTGGTGATGCCCTTCATTACCAGCTTTTTGTTTGGGTTATTTATTGACAATAAGTGTTTTGAGTTAAAAAATTAATTGCATCCTTTTCCTTTTATAATAATTACAGTACCCTTCACCTCATAAGAAGAGCAGGTTGACTGACAAATAATATCTAATTTTTTATATAAATCCTGCATGGTAATATCACCCGTAAAATGGCAATTATCAAGATTTTTGGGTTCAGTATTAATCTCAATTCCATAGATTTCTGTCAGTTCATGTAGCACTTTACTCAATGGCGCTTCTTCAAATACAAATCTGCCAGTAGTATCAATGATTGGTTTGGTACTAACCAGAGGCTTTGGATCTTCTACCAAAGTCGTAATGAACTGATTATTGGAAGAATTGTAGGTTACTTTTTGGTTGGGTGTAAGAATAATACTATTAGGCTGCAGCAGGTCAGCAGTAACTTTACCAATTTTACTTTGTTCATAAACCGATACCTTACCTGTAACTACAGCTACTTCAATTTTATTTGTTTTTGTATTATGCGTAATACTAAAACTTGTACCTAACACTTCGGTAAGCAAACCACCTATATGAACAATAAAATGTTTTGCAGGATTGTGGAATATTTTAAAAAAAGCGTTGCCTGTCAGGTAAACTTCTCTTGTGTTACCAGTAAAAGTTGAGGGATAATAAAGGGTACTCTTTGGCTGTAGTGTTATAAGCGAACCATCACTTAATAACACATTTTTTTCGTACCCAGCATCATTTGAAACCCATGAATAATTATTGGGGATTTTGTTAATTGCTACCTGCTTAGTTATAGGCAGTAATGAAGGAGATTTTGCAAACCAATACCAGCCAATACCAACCAATAAAACAAAACATGCCGCCACAGCTACACGGTAAATAATTTTAGGATTGAATTTAAAAACGGGGGCTTTCTTAGTTTTATCAGGGTAGTCATTAATACCTGAATGGACTTTTGCCCAAATTTTGTTTTCAATAGCTTGTTTTTCATCGTTGGTCAATTCAAGCCTGCTTTCACTGATGAGATTTTGATACCATTCCAGAACTATACTTTCTTCCCGTGAAGTGCAATTTCCTTCAAGATATTTTTTCAACAGGATATCAAAATCATATTGACTCATGCAATTAAGTTTGTCTTATAGTATTATATAAGACGGAACAATTACAATAATCCCTAAAAAATATTTGAAAAATATTTGAAAGTTAAAAAAAAGAGCTTAAGTAGCTTCTTAGATAATACTTCAACAATTTGAGTGATTTGCTAATATGATATTCTACTGCTTTTTCTGTAAGATGTAATTTACCGGCTATTTCTTTAACCGATTTGTCTTCATAACGGCTTAATTTAAAAACAGTTTGTGTTTTTTCCGGCAATCGCTGTAGTAAATTTTCAACAGTATAGAGCAATTGAGTATGATTAAATTTTTCCTCCGTTAAGTTTGCTGAAATTGGAATGTTATGGTTTTGCTGAAATTTCTTTTCAACTGTTTTTTTTCGTAAAGAATCGATAAAAATATTTCGAATTGAAACAGCAAGATAAGCTCCCAAATTTTTAATGACGATAGTTTCCCTGTTTTTCCAAATCCGCTCAAATAAGGTTTGAACCATTTCTTCAGCTTCCTGTTGTGAAGCTGTTTGTTTATAACATATGCTATATAATTTAAACCAATTACGTTTATAGATTTCCCCGAAAGCCTTTTCATCAGAGGTTTTCAAAAGCCTAATCAATATATCATCTTCAAGTAACCGGTAGTCCATGATAAGAGCAAGCGGTGTTAAGAAATTTTAAAATAATTTCAATATTTATATCTAAAATAACGCATTAACGTTTCGTCTTTAATAAAAGATTTTCAACTGTATATCATTTAGTTCTTTGAAATTTTGTTGTTGTATTGGTTTTGAGAATATTTCATGAATTGGTGCTTTATCAAAGATGCAAATGCTGATTACCTGAAGGATTTCATATAGCGATTGCTTTAATCGAAATTTCCTTTTTGCAATTGCCACCAGAACATAAACGGATATGGCAATCCAAATTTGAGTTTTCACTGCATTTGCTGATCTTCCCCAAAAGGATTTAATTTTTAGATGTTGCTTGATCCATTCAAAAAACAATTCAATTTTCCACCGATGCTTGTAGAGTTGAGCAATTTCAGTTGCCTTTAACTCAAAGTTATTGGATAGGAAGACGAGAAGACGGTCATTCTCAGCATCGTAAAATTTCATTCTTCTCATACGAACAGGGAAATCCTTTAAAGCGTAGTATCCATTTAACCGGATTGTCTGATCGCAAATTACTCCGCTTAAACTTTCAGGAGGCATTGAAGATATCCCGGAAAAATCTAAATTATCCTTCGCCCTGATGATAAAAAATGCCTTTGCTTTATGGATTTGATACAACCTGTCAAACGCAGTATAGCCGCGGTCTAGGACGTAAAAACTGTCTGGCTGGTACACCATATTATCCAAAATATTTACTTCGTGTACGGCAGCCGGAGTGATTTGGATAAATTCCGGAATGGCCGTTTTTAAATCCAACTGCCCATGCACTTTTACGCCACCTTTTGTTGTTCGAAACTTCGCCCACCTAAAAGCGGATAAGCAAACATCAATGACAGTAGCATCGATTGCAAATACGTTGTTTTTAAGCTCAATTTCCAGATCACTTTCATTCAGGTATAGGGACTTAGCTTCTTCAATCAAAATCATTGCGATCTCAGAAAAAATTCTATGATCGCGACTTTCGTTTGCATTGGATAAAGTACTTTTTGCAATAGCTTGCCCTATACCCAGATGATATAATTTTCCAGCATGGGCATGCAAACAAAGTATGGTATCCGACAAACTCTCCCTGTGTGTAAGTTGGCCAAAGGCCATACAAAGGAATTGTTTCCAGCAAGAAAATTGTTTGGATTTGTAATCACCTTTGTATCGATTTACACAGCCATTAAATACCTTATGAGAAACGAGTCCCATGATCTGAGAGAAGACGAATTTGCCTTGATTCATACGTATTGATTGTCAATGCCTTAAAGCAAAGCAATATTCTTGAAATTTCAAATCGTTTCCATCTCATAAACCGCTCAAACCTAATACAGACAATGATTTCAAAGAACTTATTTATTCAACATCGAAACAGCAATGACAATTATTTAATTTTTAAGTATGAATGATTTTCCATAGAGGTACAATAATCGTTTGCAGTCTTTTTATAAAGCGATGAAAATCAATCAAATATTTTAACGTAATCGTTTACGTAAATTTTTCTGTGACCTGACTTCCGAATCATACTTCTTTACTTCCCTAATCTCTTGGAAGAATCACGAAAAATTGGAATAGGCTCCAGAACTACTTTCTGCGGTAGTACAATACTTTCACCGTTATTAATCATCTGTAACAAGAGCCTGAAGGATTCTTTTCCCATCTGAACGGTTTGCTGATCTATTGTGGACAGGGTTGGAGAAATATGCTCGCCGAATCCTTCATTTGCAAAACCAATAACACCAAAATGTTCCGGGATTTTAATATTATTTTTTTTAAGTTCCTTTATAGCTCCCAGGGCTGTAAAATCTTCTACCGCAAATACTGCATCGGGAGGGTATTGGATGTTTAAGAGATGTTTTATCCCCTTTCGGCCGGCTTCAATAGAAACGTCGCCCTGGTAAACCAGGTCAAAATCGACTTTGATGTCATTCGCCTGCAACGCGCCCATATATCCCTTCAGCCGATCATTGAAAATCTTGAGATGGGGAGGTCCTGTAATATGGGCAATTCTTCTGTAACCCTGATCCAGTAGGTGTTGCGTTGCCAAAAAAGCCCCTTTGTAGTCATCAATAACAACGGAATGAATACCCAAATCCATATTCGTGCGATCAAAAAAAACAATCGGAATCTTGGATTCTTTTGCATTAATAAAGTGCGAGTATTCGTTAGTATCTTTTGCGATGGATACCAAAATTCCATCCACTCTTGCCGATAAAAAAGTTTCAATCCCATTGGCCTCATGATCCCTCGATTCGTTGGATTGATACATTATAATATTGTATCCATTTTCATTAGCCAGGCTTTCAATTCCATGAACAACGGAACCAAAAAAATTTATTTCAGCGCTTGGAATAATAACGCCAATCAATCTGCTTTGACCAGACCTTAATGCAAATGCAATTTTATTTCTCTTGTAATTGAGACGCAGAGCCGCCTCCTGAATTATCTTTCTTCTTTTTTCACTAATTGAAGGATGATTATTTAATGCACGTGAAACTGTTGCCGGAGTAGTATTAAGCTCTTTAGCTATATCTGTGATAGTAACTTTCAGGCTCATGGCAGTTGTTGGTTACGTAATCGTTTACGTAATCAAATATAAATATTTAATTAATATAAAAAAAATTTCAGAAATATTTCTATGGAAATAGGCCGATTCCCTGATCACCTATTCGATTGGCCAATCACTTAATCAAGTATTTGTTGCAATTGGTGTAATCCGCTTTTCAAACACCAGTATAAATAGAAGTTTGCAAGAAAAAGACATGAAGACCCTTACTGCTCTCTTGACAATGATAGTGATTGGCTGTTACACAAGCGGCAAAGAAACTGTTTATTATGGAAGTCCGCCCGCACCTGCAGTCGTGAGAGAATTTCTTGGAATCTCATTGACGGATTCCATAGATTTTATCAGGTGGAAACTGGTGATTCGTCCCGACAGCTATGAGCTGAATTGTCGATACGGTGTGTCAAAAGGGGGAACAAATGGATTTGTGGATGGAAAAGAAGTTGCATTTTCAGGTAAGCTCAGCAAACAAGGACACTATTTTGTTTTGCAGAGGGAGGGTCGAATCATCTCAATACTGGAAATAAATTCCAATTTGCTTCATTTGTTGGATGGAAATAAAAGCCTGCTTGTGGGAAATGGGGGATATAGCTATGCACTAAACAGCAATACCCCCGTGAAGAGTGACCAGTTCAATCTTCCCTCAAAGCAGTCCATGCCTGAATATGTAATGGCCTTCCAGGGAAGAACACTCTGTCAGGAATTATCTGAGCTTTTGGGAAGA
>JBGPHC010000013.1:0-114771 GCA_041484195.1 Agriterribacter sp.
CCAGAATCTCCGCTGCAATTTCGTCATGTTCGCTGTCAAATCTAGGTCGGTAAGGGTCCCCTAACAGGTTCGGAAATCCCAGACTCGGTGTCATGTTGATTTCTCGTACCCGGAAACCCTCATCCCCGTCTTTTATGTCATCGGAAGACTGAATTTCAGTCAAATTTCCCTCCGCTCGATCCAACGCAACGTCCGTCATCTCGTCTAGTTGCGGACTTGAAAAAAATGAGAAATATTAAAAGGGGTAAATCAATATTTCTCCAGGAGAGTTGAAATGAAAAAAGCTTTCTCATTAAATGCAGGTTATTTTAAAATATTTTGGTATAGAAGTATGAATTAACTGATATTTTCGTGAAATATTCAATTTTTTTTTGGCGTAATATCAGACAATCTTGTTAGCTGTTTCGGATTTCGAACTTAGCTAATTTCCGGTCCCAAAGCTTTTTTGTAAGCCTGAAGGGTTTTTTCCGCAGCTTTGTCCCAGGTATATTGATTTAATATAATATTCTTCAATTTATCAGAAAACGGTGAATGGTATGCTTCGTCTACAGCTTTCCGGATAGAACCGGGATCGCCAGGATTACAATAAAATGCCATATTACCAAAATAATCGACTGTATCTCCCTTATCTGTAATTACAATATTGCAGCCCATCACGGCGGCCTCAAGTGAGGATAGCCCTGTAGTCTCGAAGTAGCTTGGCAGCACGTGTACCCTTGCAGAATGGAACATGATATACAATTCCTCTTCTGAAACCCTATCATTGAAAATAATATTGGATGCGGATTCCTTAACACAGCGTTCATAATACGCTTTGTTATTGGGCGAGGGTTTTCCGTTGATAATAACTTTATATCCGGTATTATTTAGCGCTCTTATAAGGTTTAGCTGGTTTTTCCTTCCTTCTACACGGGCCACACATAAAACGGCATCTTTATACTTTTCGTCTGTTTTGTTTGTAGAACCATACATGGTCGGATCTATAGCATTCGGTACCGGAATATATTCCTGTTTTATTTTATATTTTGCAACCAGCCTATTATACTCATTGATGGAATTTGGTAATAGTACTTTGGCATTCCTTATTAGGTAGCGTATAGATTTCCGGTGACCCCACAAAAGGTATTTCTTGCTCCTGATAGGTTCCCCATTCTTAATATATCTCGCTATCACTTTGACATATTCAATAAAATCTTCACTCATCAATTGATTCAGCCATCTTCTTATTCCTTTGCTGGATTTTTTTTCATATTCTCCATAATCTAAAAAAATTGTAGAGATCACAAATGGTTTTCCCGATTTTCGGACATGGTATAGCAGATCTGCAGGCCTTATTATATTGAAAAGATGCAATAAATCATACTGAGAGTAATCGGAATATTCATTGGCAAGTTTAATATCCACTTCAACACCAAGCTTTCTCAGGTAAGAAGCGGTCAATTCTATTTGCTTGGTGTCCCCACCGGGGGTTGAAAATAAAGTAGAACGGGAAATAAAGAGGACCTTCATATAAATGATCAAAGTTGAATGACATCAACGGAAATAGACCTGGCTTCATTTGACTGATGGAGATTTTTGCATGCTTCCAAAAATACTCTTTCATAGTCATTTATAATTTTTTCCCACGCGAAAAATGTTTTGATTTTTTCAAGATTTTGAATTGTGGCCTGATCTAATTCGCCGGAGTTCTGGAAATGCTGGTTAATGATATGTCTGATGTCGGAAGAATTAGTAAAATAAAGAGCAGCATCTTCGAGAATCGCCCGGTTAAATATATTATCATGAGCGGAGATGCTGCATCCACAAGCCATAGCCTCCAGCAACGAAGGGTTTGTTCCTCCCACTGAATGACCATGAAAATAAAGTGAGGAAAAGTAGCGGATATTATTAATTTTCTCTTTTTCAAATATGGCTCCTACAAATCTGATGTTTGGGTTGCTGTATTTTTTTGCCAGGTATTTTCCAAAGCTATTTCCTGGATTACCGACAAGGATTAGCGGATAGGTTTGTTCTGAAAGACTATATCCCTGAAGCACCATCTCGATATTATTTTCAGGTTCCATGCGTGCTATCAGTAACAGGAAGTTCTTGGGTTTCAGAGACCATTCAGCAAGAACATCTACATCAGGATGTTCAAATACTTCTGCACCATAGGGAATGTAAACAGAATCCTTGCTATAACTCTCATGCAAGTGTTTTTTAATGCCAATGGAGTCTGCAATGAGCACATCTCCATATTTCGCCGCCAGGTATTCGGCCTTCTTAAGGAATTTTCTTGTCATCTTGCCATACTTGGTGCGCATCCATTCAAGACCATCCATGTTGATGATGTTTATTGCGCTTTTTGGCCAGAACGCATGCCAGATTGAATTGCTGGTATACCCCAATTGTAAAAGGATATCATATCTCCTATTGCGGGCATCTTTAAGACAGTTGTAGTCATAGAGGAACTGCCCAGCTGTTCCTATCCTGTTTTCATGATCCCTGCAATGGATAATGTTGACACCTTCCCACTTCTTTTGCTGGTAAGGATGTAGACTGGAATTATATACATAAACGGAATGCCCCTTTCTTAAAAGTCCTTTTGCGAGATATTGGGCAAACTGTTCAAAGCCTCCATAAGCATTAGGGATACCCCTTGTACCAAGAATACCGATCTTCATAAATGAAAATTCCGATCGGCAAAAGTACTATTAATTCCCGCATTAGGGCAGAAGGTCATTCTGAAAATGTATTCCGGCAGTTTCAGATCGGGGATGCATTATTTTTAATGAAATCCTAAATTTTTAGGAATAAAAGTTGTTTCCGTGGTAATAATAAATGTGGCCCGATTATAGGATTACAATATTGCTTCAGACTAAATGGTAATACTAATTGGGTTGCACCAAAGCCAAAAAAGATTGATTTTTTTTGAGTTCTGAATTGCACGAAAATCGACCTAAATCCATTGACCGGAATGTTTCAGATTCCTGGCATGTCAATGGACTTGCTATGGCGCAGATAACCTCTTGCCGAAATGCCATTCGTCACTGATGATCCCTATCGTATTGTGGAATTTTAACATTGGTCTTAACATCTCGCTTGTGAAAGGATCGTATTCAATTGCAAACCGAGTTCAATCTCATATAAGGAAACACTTAGTCTGTTAACAAATACCTAACTAAGTTCGAATCTATATAATTTTTTATTCTGTGCAACGTTATTGGCCCATTGTCTGTCAATTTCCTACGTTAGGTTTTTCAGCTTACAGGATAGTGTACAATCAATTTTCCATTTAGATTGAGTTTTTGGGGAAGGAGCTAGTAATAAATGGATTAACATATAATTTTTTAAGGAAAAATGGCTTTTCTTTGCGCATTGTTTGACGATGACCAACGGATCAGCTAGCTCCAAATAGACCTATTAAAAAAGACCATAATGCTTATATCTGGCAGGAAAACATTATCCTATAGTAGAAACTCTAACCTAAAAGGAAATCTCTATCTGCGGGAATTTATTCAGGAAAGGAAAAATTATCTCACCTACAAGAGGTTCTTCGATGTTGTATTTTCGCTGCTCGCGATTGTTTTTATTCTGAGCTGGCTTCTGCCACTTGTGGCCATTCTAATCAAGCTTAGTTCAAGGGGTCCGGTGTTCTTTGTTCAAAAGCGTGTGGGCTTTCTTGGCAGGTCTTTTAATTGTATCAAGTTCAGGACCATGGTGATGAACGATGAGGCCAATTCCATGCAGGCGATGGAAAATGATCCGCGCATCACGCGGATCGGAAGATTCCTGCGCAAATCAAATATCGACGAGTTTCCCCAGTTTTTTAATGTTCTTATTGGAGACATGAGCATAGTTGGGCCCCGTCCGCACATGTACCAGGATTGCAATGAATTCTCAGCAGTAGTTGATAATTATAAATTCAGAAACCTCTCAAAGCCTGGTATCACAGGCGTGGCACAGATCAAAGGATTCAGGGGTCCCACCAAGGATTTGGAAAGCATCTTCAGACGTTATCAATGGGATGCGTTTTATGTAAGGAATGCCAATTTTTGGTTTGATCTTCGGATCATCAGGAAGACGGCCGGCCAAACGATTTCTTTTATTGTAAGTAGCCTGGCTCCTGACAGGGACTCTCAAAAAGAAGCAGAACAAAAATTCTACCGCAGGTTCCTGATGCAAACCCGGGAACGTTTGAATAGTTTTTTCTGATCAGCCTGCCCATCCCTCACGATCCAGACTCCTGTATTGAATTGCTTCCGCAAGATGCTCCGGTTTGATTTCCTTATTGCCCGCAAGGTCGGCAATGGTACGTGCAACTTTTAGGATCCTGTCATAGGCTCTCGCAGAGAGATTGAGTTTTTCCATAGCAGATTTTAATAAGTTTTGGCCCACCGAATCAATAGCGCAGATCTCCTTTAGCATTTTGCTGGTGATCTGAGCGTTGCAATAAATACCCACATGGCCATTATACCGCTGCTCCTGCAGGTCCCTGGCCCTGATCACCCTTTCACGGATGGCGCCGGAATCCTCACCTCCATGCTTAGCCGACAATTCGGTAAATGAAACAGGGGTCACTTCTACATGCAGGTCTATCCGGTCAAGCAGGGGACCCGAAATCTTGTTGAGGTATTTCTGAACGGCGCCGGGCGGGCAGGTACATTCTTTATCAGGATGATTGTAATATCCGCAGGGGCACGGATTCATGGATGCTATCAGCATGAAGCTTGCCGGAAAATCCACGGCGACCCTGGCCCTTGATATGGTTACCCTTCTTTCTTCCATTGGTTGTCTCATCACCTCGAGAACGGTTCTTTTGAATTCTGGCAATTCATCCAGGAAAAGGACCCCGTTATGAGCTAAAGAAATTTCCCCGGGCTGCGGAATTCCGCCGCCACCCACAAGCGCAACATCGCTGATGGTATGGTGTGGGGAACGAAAAGGACGCCTGCAGATCAGTGTCGCGTTTTCGGGCAACTTTCCCGCCACGCTGTGGATCTTGGTTGTTTCGAGCGCCTCCTGTAAACTGAGGGGTGGCAGTATGGTGGGTATTCGCTTAGCCAGCATCGTCTTACCAGCACCTGGTGGACCAATGAGAATGGCGTTGTGGCCACCTGCCGCGGCTATCTCCAGGGCTCTCTTGATATTTTCCTGTCCCTTCACCTCCGTAAAATCAAATTCGAAATTGTTTTGGGAAAGCAGGAATTCTTCTTTTGTATTTATGGAAACCGGCTGCAGGGAACCATGGTCCCTGAAAAAGTGAATTACTTCGGTAATGTGATTCACGCCGTAAACCGAAAGGCCATCAACCATACCTGCCTCCCGCGCATTTTGCTGCGGCAAAATCAATCCTTTGAATCCTTCCTTCCTCGCATTGATGGCAATGGGCAATGCGCCTCTTATGGGTTGTATACTCCCGTCGAGGCTAAGCTCTCCCATGATCATGTAGTGGGTAAGTTCTTCGGGATCGGTCAATTGCTCAGTGGCTGCCAATACACCCATCGCGATGGCAAGATCAAATGCCGATCCTGTTTTTCGGATATCTGCAGGTGCCAGGTTCACTACCAGTTTTGTGCGGGGCATCCGGCAGCCGATGGCTTTAATGGCGCTCTCGACTCTCTCAATGCTCTCTTTTACGGCATTGTCGGGCAGCCCAACAACGAATGTAAATTTCCCGGTATTCAGATGATTCACTTCAATGGAGATAGTGAGAGCCTCAACACCATACACGGCACTTCCAAATGTTTTGACCAACATGGCAGACAGGTTAGCAATATGAAATTAACGAAATAGCTGTTGGAAATACTCTTTTGCTCCGCTGACTGTCCGATTCCTCTTTCCATGGTTTTGGTCAGAAAGACTGGCCTTCCGGTATTTACTGCTCCGTGATGGAGGATTCGAACAATAATTTTATTTGAGGATCAGTAATGATCTGGTTGGGTTGGAAGGCCACTGGGATGTTCAGGGAAATGACCTTTTTATTTACCTGGATGGTTTTCAGCACTTGAATATTTCCCGACTTCAATGCAATTTGCAACGGAAAATCGAAAAGAGATGGCTGTTTTTGTTCAATCCGGATTCTGACTGATTTGGCCTTGGCCTCGTATTTCCACTGGATGCCGAGTTGTGGATGTCCGGGTATGTAGAGCCATTGATGGAAAAATACTGCAAGGTTTTGCTTACTTACCGTTTCGAATACCCGTTGTAAATCCTCTGTGTTGGCGTTTTTTCCCGCATAGCTACGATAGTATGTGCTGATTGCTTTCCAAAAGATCGAATCTCCCAGCCTGCGCCTGAGCATGTGCAAGACCCATCCCCCCTTCTGATAACTATTTGGATTCAGGAGTGTCATATATTTTTGGGTAGAACTGTCAACCACGGGTGTTTGCCTCTGCTTCGCAAATTGAATGACCTGCGAGCGCTGCTCAAGTAATTCCTTATTCAAAGTATCCTGTCCATACTTGCTTTCCAGGTACAAGTCTGTCATATAGGTAGCGAATCCTTCACTCAGCCATAGGTTGCTGAAATGATTTTCGGTAACGGAATTCCCGAACCATTGATGTGCTATTTCATGCGCCAACAGTGATTCTGTCTTCCTATCACCTCTTATTGAATTTTCCTCATAAAATATGCAACTGGCGTTTTCCATGCCTCCAAACATGGTCTTGGATTGCACATTGGCGAGCTTCCGGTAAGGATAGGGCCCCACCTGTTTCATAAAATAAGGAAGGATATCAAGGGCAAGGCCATAGTCGTAAAATCCGGCCTTTTTGTTTTCCGGGAACACCCAACTGAATACGGGCACGCAGGCTATAGTGCCCGCCTGCTGCACTGCGAATGCGGCGACGCCGATGGCCATCACTTTGGTAGGCAAGGCCACGTCTTCTTTCCAATGGGTGAGTTTCGTATGATCATCCAGGTTAGTCTCTTCTTCCAGGATCCCATTTCCTACAACCTGGTATCGGGCAGGAGCCGTAACCACAAATTCTACGGCTGCTTTGTCGGATGGATGGTCGTTGCAGGGAATCCAATAATGCGCGCGGTTTGGCCAGTTGTCGGCAAAAAAAGTGCGGTCGCCATACTTATTTTTTGAAATGATCAATCCATTCGACGGAGTACCGGCATATTGGATCTCGAATTCTTTTTCAGTGCCGGCCCCGGCTACCTTGGCCAGGTCTATTCTCAGGATATCGTCGCTCTGGGAAAAATGGAGTTCCTGCTCACCGGCTCTTACAAGGCTCACCAGCATCCCTTTGCCTTCATGGTTATTTTGCACCAGGTCGAATGATATGGATGGCGCGGGTTTCAGAAAGCGCACCCGGATGAGAGCATCTCCCTCTATATGATCGTCACTGTCTGATAGCTTCAGTTGAAACAGGTAATGCTGTACGTCTATGGAAGGATCGCGAAAATTATTGGCCTGGCCCCGGGCCATTGTAAATGTAATGATCGCTACAAGCGCCAAATAAGATTTTTTCATTGCCATGATTTGAAATTAGGTGGAATCGGAAGCCACGGAAATTCCGGATGCACTTCAATAAAGATAAGAGAACTTAAGGCTTGATTGCACACCGCTCATGCAATTCCAGCCGGCCTTGAATTCAGGGATAAGCCGAATCCCGTATCTTGCAATCATGGTTATTAAGTCAGCAACCTATCTGGTGAGCAGCCCGGATTACCTGCATTGCCCGCGACCCGACAGGCCCGAATACGCCTTTATCGGACGCAGTAATGTTGGAAAATCCTCGCTCATCAACATGCTATGCAATAATCAGAAATTGGCGAAAACTTCCGGCACTCCGGGCAAGACACGCCTGATTAACCATTTTGTGATAGAAAGTGTTTCCGGCAAAGGAACGGCTTCGAATGTAAGCCAGTCCTGGTATCTGGCCGATTTGCCCGGTTACGGTTTTGCCAAGGTTTCATTGAAGGAAAGGAAGGCTTGGGAAAAAATGATAGAGGATTACCTGCGCAAGAGAGAAAACCTGGGGAATGTTTTTGTGCTGATTGATGCAAGGCATGGGCCTCAGCAGATTGATTTGGATTTCATAGATC
This sequence comes from Agriterribacter sp., assembly GCA_041484195.1. Lineage (GTDB taxonomy): Bacteria > Bacteroidota > Bacteroidia > Chitinophagales > Chitinophagaceae > PSRI01. The sequence goes on from JBGPHC010000013.1 coordinate 8,038, forward strand.
GTTTGGGAAACCGGGAGATTCCCTTTTGCCTGGTATTTACAAAAGCAGACAAGGTATCACAACTAACCGTTAGTAGGAATGTGAAAGCATTCTTAAACAGGATGCGGGAGAATTGGGAATTTCTTCCACGTCACTTTGTGAGCAGTGTAATCAGGAACTCAGGAAGAGCAGCCATCCTTGGTTGGATTGAGGATCTGAATGAGCAATTCTACCTTAGTAAAGTACAACCTGAATAATATGAAGCGGACTATAGTTAGTTACCTGATGCCTGCACTCCTCATGCTGATGCTTCCGGCCCTGGGGTTTTCGCAGGACTGTTCACTGAAGAATGATAAGGATGCAGACAACCAGCCTAGACTGTCTACGGGTTTTTTGAGCTTCGGTGTAGGATCTTCTTTTTTTCTGCTGTCTATGGACGCTGGAAAAAAGGACATTGATTTATTCTTTGTAATTAAGGGATCAGGGCCTGAATGCTTTGACGAAGAATCCACGGTCACCATTAACTTCGACGATGGGAAAACAAAAATGACCCTGAAAAATACGGGGCCCACCAATTGCAACCGTATCCTGCACGTAACATTCAGGAATGGACCTGTCACACATACTTACCTGCAAAGACTTTCGACCCGGAAAGTTGCGTCCTTTCATATTGTGGGGACTGACAAGACCGCGGACATCCATTTAAGCGAACAGGATAAAATTTTGCTAATGAACAGGGCTTCCTGTGTGGCTGTGGAATCAAAGACAATATTATAAGCCGGATCATTGAACCGTGAAGGGAAAACCAGGAGTGACGAAGAACCCTATTCCTTCGGTTATGCATGTGCAACACTCTTAGGAAATGTAAATGAGGCTGCGGAGGCCACGACAGGACCCAGACGGGCAATCAGTTTACCACTTTGTTGGCGCAACTGCTGCTTGCGAAAGCTTCTGGCTTTGCCTTGAAAGCAAAACCCATACCCAGGATATAACCCATGGCTTCGCGCAACGCTTCGTTACTCTTGAAATGAGGATTGGTGTTGATGTCGGCATGCACTTCCATGTCAACATCATACTCGGTAAACAGATTGCAGAGTTCATAGGCGATCTCAATGCTTCTGGCTACTTCTACCAGCATACGCTCTTTGATGGAAAACTGCTTTTTAGTCTTTTCATTGTGGATAAACATAAAACCACCATGTCCTTCGCGAAGAAATACAATTACCGTAGCGAATTCTGTTTCGGGACCCTTTACCTGTGAGTCGGTGCCAATGCAGACTTTGAGTCTGAATCCTTTTTCTGTTTCGCGGACGATAGCGTCTCTGACCTCTTCCTTGATGGGCAAGTGGATATGTTCACCGTTGAATCTTCTCCATTGCATATTCAAATAGGTTTTCCCAATGTACGAAATATTTTTAACCTATACATGATGGTTATAATAATATTCGGTTAATGATTGCTTCATTGCTGAAGACCCGCATTTCCGGGCTGATCCATGTATCTGACTCGATATTAAATGCAATAATTTAAGATTTGTTTCTTATTTCATGGTCTCTCACAATCTCTTTAATCTATTTTCAAGCGCTCTGGTTCTCTGGCAGGACCGTCCTATTGCCTGATAATCCTTTCCACCTGCTGGTGGTCCTTGCTGAGTAGCTGCAAAAGGTATATGCCTTTTGGATAAGCCGACATGTTCATATATTGGATACCCGTACTTCCCCTGCCCTTGGCCAAAACCGCACCACTTATATCCGTCAATTGGTACTGGTAATCCCTACTCGCATTTATCATCAGTTGCTCCTGCACCAGGGTTGATATGATGAAAGCAGACTTTGACGTGCTGGTATTTTTCAAGATTATGGGGTTGGAATAGTGGACCTCATTGATGATGGATGTCACCTTCAGTCTGTAATAAATGTCCGTTTCCCCGAAAGGCTGGTATGCAAATTGGCGGGCGTATCCGGGCAATTGTATCAGGGTCTTGAATTGTTTACTGTCAATTCCGGCCTCCAGTTCAAAACTTCTGATAGGTTCATCTGATTCAACCTTCCATTTCAATACATTCCGGTATCCTTCCGTAGTGCCCATCAGGCTGACTTCCCGGATCGCAAAAGGGCTGTTTAGCGCATAACCCCCGCTGATAGTATAAGATCCCAAACTGCCATAGTCACCATTACTATTTGCATTTCCGGTACCCTCTACAGCGATGAAATAGGAGCCAGGATAGAGACTGGTGTCCACCCTTATATCCAGAGCGTTGGAAGAATCATAGACCCGGATCACTTTGTATCCTGAATCCATAAGCGTCAACTTCAGGTCGAGGTCGGCGCCTTCGTTATTAGCGCCAATGCTATAGGGATCGGCCTGGAGATTGAAGCGCACCGGCCGGGTGAAATTGAGCCGGAATACATCCTTATCAGTTACCGTGCCGATCAAACCATTCAGTTTGAAATTGTCTCCTGCGAAGGGTGGCTCCATTGCTTCTGCCGGTCCATCCGCATAATCATCCGCACGATAGCCGAAGCCATTTTCACCTGAAATAACCGACAAATTATCCTGGAACAGACTGCAACTGCTTTGAGTGGGGCCATTATTCCAAAGGGAAAAATTTCTTCCATAGCTAATTCCCATGATGGGCGCCCATCCGGTCTGTCCGCTTCCGGCTCCCGGATTATAAACAGAAAGAAGCCGGCAGCTCGTATCGTATTGAGACTGGTGTATCAGTCCCAGGGTATGTCCGCTTTCGTGTGAACAGGCTTCTGCAACCCATTTCGTATTATCGGGCCCAAGATTGTCTGCAAACACAAAGCAGGGTGTATCGTCGCCCCGGCGAAATGAATTGACCCAGGCAACCCCGCCGACTCCCGGGTACCAATTGCTGGTCTGAGTAACTATTACGCGCATGCGCTTGTTGAGTGGGGCATTCAGGAATACCAGGGAATCAGTTGTGATATTCAGATCGAAGGGCCTGTAATCCTCGGCCACCCGGTTGAAGACTTCGGTGATCTGGAGTTCGGTGAACGCGGCCGGCGAGCAATTGATGGCGTTGGCATTGTTCCAGAGCGTATTGACCACGAACTGGCCGTCAAAATCAAGAAATATTACAGCTATAGCGCCGGGCCAGCTATTAAGTTTAGGCACCGCCCGGGAGGCTGAGCTAAGGCTGATGAACAAGCATACCAACACCAATCGAAATACACAGGGGAAAGGGTTTTTCATGACCTCGGAATTTGATTTTGACGTCGGGTACGGATCAAAAACGGGTCAGTCCATAATTACATCTTCTACCTTGAATTTTTTTAGCTGATAATTGCCGCGATTATCCTGCTGCAATTCAAATCCATCGGCATAATTGTTGGTGAGAATCCTTCCTACATAGGTAAGGGAGCCCCCTTCATTCCTGGCGGAAATGGAAAATATGGCTCCTCCCATATCAGCGCAATCAATTATCACTGTTTTGAGATTGGCATATTTCACAATCGAAGCTCTTACATGCCCGCGAATAGTGAACTCAGGAGAAAGTTTTGCTTCTACAGGCGAACCTGCTGCCAGTTTGAAAATCTTTTCAATTTCGTAGGAAGAGCAGCTCAATGAATCTCTGTACCTGTCAAATAGGAGCGGTCTCATTTTGTGCTGTTGGGCACTTGCCATAAAAGTTGAAACTAGGAGGACGACTGAGCTGAGTCCCCGGGCCAGGTAATTCATGTCTGGGTATTCAAGGGTTTCCTCTTAAACGGAACCCGGAAAAAAATATTACTCTGCCCATCGAAAATGATCAAAGAATTGCTTCAATACTGACCCGTACTGAGCAGTACCAGTGTGCAGGCTTCTTGCGCTTCAATGCCTTGTTTTGTTGCAAGATCATAGAGTTCCCTGTTTTCTGCACCAGGATTGAATATGATCCGTTTTGGATGAAGGGATAAAATATAGTCGTAATATTCCTTTTGGTGCAATGGGTTGAGGTAAATGGAGACCGTGTCAACATCCTTAAGTTCTGGTCTTTCTGTTTCGATGTTCACATCCCCCACGGTGGCCTTCCTGGCCCCAATGCCTGCCACCGGATGTTGTTTGGCACGAAGGCGGTTAATGGCGAGATTGCTATACCTTGCCGGATTATCAGAGGCTCCCAATACCAGGGTCTTCTTTCCGTCCATTGAATAATTTTTATAAAGGTACGAGTAAGCATTTTGAATGCATTTTTCCCAATCGGCCTCCCATAATTCCTGAAGGACGATTTTGCCACTTATCCAGCACGGGGACTTTTCCATTCGTCCCTGATCTTGCCCAGCGCCGTTTCCAGATTTTCATATTTGAAATTAAATCCCGCATCCAGGAGTTTGGCGGGAACCACCCACCTGCTCTTCAGCAGCAATTCGGGCTCTGTACCGATCATTTTCGCGCCCAGTTCCAGCATCCATTTAGGTGCGGGTAGGCCAAAGCGGTAGCCATAAACTTTCCTCAGCGTCTGCATAAACTGCCTGTTGGTCACCGGCTCCGGCGAAGAGCAATTAAGGGTACCCTCTACTTCAGGATGCTGGTCCAGCCATTCTATGAGACGGCATAAGTCTTCTACATGTACCCAACTGAACATTTGTTTTCCATGACCCTGTCGCCCTCCCAGCCACCATTTCACCAAATTCCGGTATGGCTTTAATACGCCTCCCTGACCCAGCGTGATGGCGATCCGCAGACATATTTTTCTGGTCTGCCTGCATTTGATTTCCGCGAATGCCTTTTCCCATTCCTGACATACTCTCACAGAAAAGTCATTGGCGAGTTTTTTTTTGCGGGAGGCAAATAAAAACGGCATGCTCCAGCCAATCCATCTCCGTAGGAAAGCACGGAGGTCCTGCAAAGTGCCGGAGGGCATATTCATCGCCTGGAGGCTGCTGATCTCTCCATAATAGTCGTCCTGCGGGTAATCCCTGGCGTTGCGATAAATGGTAGCGGAAGCAGCGTTGATCCATAACCGTGGAGGATGGGGAAGGGTCTGGATGGTTTTAGCCAGCAGTCTCGTGGCTTTCAAGCGGCTGTCAAATATTTCCTTCATGTTACGGTAATGATACCGGCAATTAACCGAACGGCCTGTAAGGTTGATGAGGATGTCCGCGCCATCCAGCGCTGTTGTCCAGGGCCCTGGATTTCTGCCGTCCCATTGCAGGTAGCGTATGGGTTTAACTGAACACTTGGACATTGATCCAATCATACTGGCATTGGAATTTTCGTGCGCCTGGTTTCTGCTGAGCACGGTGATTTCATTACCCTTTTGAAAATATTCGCATATTGCCTGGCCAATGAATCCTGAACCGCCAGCTACCACGATTCTTCTATTTTCCATTTTTTAATTTTTTGAGTCTTCAGAAAATATCGAAATATCGCAACCATAGTTATCAGAGGTAGCGCAAAGTGGGTAATCGTTCACAGGTTTGAATCAGGTTGCCGAGGGTTGGCTCAGCTTGTTTTGAATATTTTCATCAGGCTGCCGAGAAACCAATTCTCGTCGGCTTTGATCAGCGTTTCCAGGGTTCGGTCAGCCTGTTCCCCAACTCTCTTGATGTTATTGATCGCATCCGTAAAGGTTTTCACTTCCTTGTCTCTTTTGTCGCCTTCCACTTCGCTCAGGTGGCCCAGCAATTTCAACATGGGATCCAATTCTCTTTTCTTTCTTTCCCTGACTATCTGCCTCACCACTTTCCAGATATCCTTTTCAGCGGTGAAAAATTCTTTCCTTTCCCCAGGGATGATCACCCGCTCCACCAGGGCCCAATCGATCAGTTCCCTGATATTCATATTGGCATTCCCTCTGCTGATATTCAATTGCTCCATGATGTCTTCGGCACCGAGTGGGTTGGGGCTTACCAGTAACAGTGCATGGATCTGCGCCATGGTCCGGTTGATACCCCAATGAGTTCCAAAAGCGCCCCAGGAGGCTACGAATTGCTGCTTTGCTTCGGCTAATTTCATGAGCATTTATTTAGTCGTAATACTGAAAAATCTCAAATGGGAAAATTCCAATCCAAAACTAATTATTAATTTTGAATTTTCAGAATAATTTGAAAGTTTGTGGAAAATCCTCGCTAGAATGGGGCGCCATGTGTTTTGCGAATGAGTTTGTCAACGAGTCCCGGGAAGGGTTTAACGGATTGTATGAAGGTATTAGTGAGCCATTTTTTGCCGAAGAAAGTCTGTACCAGGCGACCGGTTTGTAACCTCCTTTCAAACAAGCGCGTCCAGTGGCGCCGGTAGGCAGATTCCATCTCATCCCTGTCCAAATTTCCCTGGAGAAAGGGCTGTATCTTTTCGAAGACGATTTTGGCAGCATGCAGCGCCATACTCATGCCATTCCCACAAAGAGGCGTGATCATTCCAGCTGCATCTCCAACCATCAATACATGATTTTCTACCAACTCCTTTTTGTCGAAACTGATTTGGGCAATAGTGAGAGGTGACTCAAACAGGAATTCGGATTCAGTGAAGATTTTTTTCAGGTGAGGGTTCCTTTGCAGCACGATTGCTTCCATCTGTTGCACCGAATTATTGCAGCGCCCCAATATTTCCGCTGTAGTCAGGTAGCAAAGACAATATTTTTCGTCCTCAATCCTGGAGATGCCGCAATATCCGCTTTCAAAATTGTGTAGCGCAATCTGGTTTGGGGGCTGATTGGACCGGACATGATATTTTACCGCGATATAGTTATTGAGTTTATTTGGCTTTTTTTGTGAGAACCGCCGCTCCCATTTCAGGTCAATATTGCTTCTCTTGCCGAAAGCGCCAACTACTACAGATGCTTCGCACGCGAATGGAATATTTTGTTTTCCGGAAGTGGAACCAACAATGGAGAAAAGTCCATCGGAGAAACGGATATCTTCTGCCTTGGTATCCTCCAGCAAATGGACTCCCGCGTGCCTGGCCAGACCGGCGAGATAATTATCCAGCTTGTACCGGCTGATGCCAAATCCTCCAAGGGGTAAACTGTGTTCCATTAGATTTCCCCCGGGTGCGGACACCAATAGCGCTTTGATAACGGGAAGATTCCAGTCACTAAGAGGAACTCCCAATTCCTCCAGGAAATTCCAGGATTCAAAACTGATATATTCCCCGCAAACCCGGTGAAATGGAAACCTCTCTTTTTCAAGTACCAAAACTTCATAACCTTCCTTTGCAAGCAGGATAGAAAGGGAAAGACCCGCTAATCCGGCGCCGACTATTGCAATGTCATATTTATTGTCTGTTGCCATTTCATCATGACTATTGAAAAATGAACGCCTCCTGTTCGGTGCCGGTGCTGTTTGCGCAATCAAATCTTCCTGCCTGCCAAAATTAGCCAGCGGAAGGCCCATTTCCACTGGATATGATATGAGCTGATCCCTGCCTCATCCAGAATCTCCTGCCATTCGTTTCTTCTAAAGCCTCGCAGGACGGAAATAGGCGCGTCATGTTTTACAAGATAACTCTTTGAAAAAAAATTACTGAGTGCCTTGATAGAATAATATGCCAAGCCATGCCGGTGCAAATCATTGATGAAAAATCCTTTTTTGCTATTGCGCTCCATCCATTGCATCATTCCCACCAGTTCTGATTCGGTGAAATGATGGCAGAACAGGGACGAAAAAATGATGTCGGGAATGTTTCGGCCAAAATCCACGTCCTTATAGTCGGAAACTATCCATTGGAAATTCCTGCCATTTGCCTGCCGGATGGCCAGGTCTATACATTCCTTCTTGATGTCGATCCCCAAAAGTTTTGTTGCAATATTTTTTTTTGTGCACCATCTGTCAATCGCAATCAGGTTGTCACCTCCTCCACATCCTATCTCGCAAATGAACAGGGGAGCCGTTAAGGCATTATTATTTCCATTGGAGGAATGATTTTTCAAAAGCGCCTGGATAGCCCGGATGGTAATCCGGTGGCCACCGAGGTATGAGTTGATTGTATTCAGTTCCTCCATATTCAGCCTGATGTCTTCAAACGGAATATGATCCTCATCAAGAAATTCTTTTTGATATGATCTTCTGGAAAAATCCACAACCGATGTTTAATGAAATTTCAGCTTTGATTAAGCGCCTGCTGCATTCAGGAAAATGCCAGAAATGTTTCCATCGTCAGGCCGGGCCCAAAAGCAGCACCAAATATTTTTTGATTTTCTCCAAACCCAGGTTTATGCATCATCTCCTTCAAAACAAATAATATGGTTGGGGATGACATATTCCCGAAATCTCGCAGTACCCGATAGCTGGGATCCAGGTGGCCGTTGCTTAGGTGAAGACACTTGTAAATCGCTTCCAGAATTCTTTTGCCACCAGGATGCACGCACCAATGTGTAATCTCATCTCTGCCGACGCCCGCTGTTTTCAATGCTCTTTCAACGAGTGGTTCAAAATCTTCTTCAATCAAATCGGGAATATAACCACTCAGTGTCATCAGGAATCCGCTGGAGGATATTTCCCAAGCCATATCTTTCCTGCCTTTTGGAATGATCTCGGCATAAAAATTTTTCAGGGTGAGCCCCTTTGCAAGTTGGTTTTCGTGTGTGATGAGTGCGGCAGCCGAGCCATCTGAAAAAAGAAGGCTCGAAGCCATATTGTCACTGGTTGCTTCATGCTGAAAATGCAGGGTGCATAGTTCTGTGCAGACAATCACTACTTTCGCATCTGACTGGGTCTTGCAGATAGCATCCGCCATTTTCAAAGCATGGATAGCTGCATAGCATCCCATAAAATTTACCGAGCTGCGATAAATTGTATTCGGCAGGTCCATTAGGCTTACAATCTGCAGGTCTAGTCCGGGCGCACTCATGCCCGTACAACTCACGGTTATGAGATGTGTGATTTCCTCTGGTCGAATAAGTCCTTCTATGCATTTCCGTATGGCATCAACCGATAAAGGAGCCGCATATTTATGATACAGGACCATCCTCTGTTCGACGGTGGGAAATGGCTCGAGATTCTCGCTACGAGGATAGAATTTCCAATCCTTCACCGGGCGGCTGTAATCGGCAATGACCGAATACCTGGTTTGAATACCACTCTTATGATATAGGAATTTCAGTTTTCTTCGATCCGGTTCATTCAGGGCGAATACTCTTTGCATGAAATCAAGGATTTTATCCTGCTCATGCTTATATGGCGGCAAAGCCGTGCCTATGGAAACAATCTTACTCAAATTGATGGAGTATAAAGATTATGATAAATGTCGAGTTGGTGCAAACAGAAGCAGTCAGATTGATTCGCATGGTATTGGAGAAATTTGCGGATCGCTCGTCCTTCCACACTTTTCCCGCCCAGGCAAAGAAAGATACGAGTACTGGCAGCATGCCGGTTGCTACGATGAAAAATTCTTTTACCTGCTTGGTTGTAAAAAAATAATAAGCCAAAAAGGAAAAAGCTATGCAATAGACTATTCCACAATAGATAAAAGTTCCTCTTTTACCTAGCAGATAGCTGATCGTTCTGACACCGTCCTTCAAATCAGATTCATGCTGGTAAATCTGTGTGAGAGGATAAAATCCGCCAATCAGCAGGCTGGATGCCACCATAGGTACAACAGGAACCGAAAGCGACTTGTTCGCACTCCCGCCATGATACACGAGCCAGAAAACCACGGCACCCTGGAAGATTATGACCGTCAGGTAACCAAGGATCGGATATTTTTTAAGCCTGATTCCACGGTAACTATAAGCCCTTGAAGAAAGAATATAAGCGCTGATTCCCGCGACAAAATAGAAACTGATGCAGAAACCCAGAATAATGGCAAGGATATCCATGCAAATGGTGAACCAAAATAATTGTCTGCTGGGTTGCAAGGGATTCTTAACACCCCCAATACTTCCCTGATCACGGTCCATATAACTGTTGTAGCCATTGCTGGCGGGATAGACGAACAGGTGTAGTATCATAAAAACCAATAGGGCATTCGAACCTTTGATGGGTACTGCCTGGCCCAGCGCAAACCAATACACAGGCATCAGGAAAAAGGAAAAAGGAAATCGCAATAATTGTATGGTAGAATATTTAATCATATCCATGCACCAGTACGGGAATTGAATCAATTTGTTTGCGTCGATTTGTAAAACTTATTTCTGCGTAAGTAAGATCGGGATTTTTGAACAGGTTTCACCCTTTCCCCGTCTTTCCACCCGGGATGCAATGGAGTGGTAAGAGTTAACAATCCAGGCATCAGGGTCAGCCCATTGAATGGAGTGCCACACGGTTTGTTTCCGAATCCAGTATCAGGGCCCAAAAGCCGAGTTTTTCGGTAGGGCTGATGATCGTCTTAGGTGTAATAATGCTTCCTCCCGCCGGTACCACTCTGTCCAGCACAATTTGAAGGTCGGGCTGGCAATTGAGGTAAACCAGGGACCCGCTTTGGGAAGGGTTATGGAAACCTGGCCTTTCCACGATAGCACCTCCAACCTTCCCATTTTGGAAATCATAGAGGAAAAATCCCATTAATGCAGGCCCTATCTGGGATTGTGGCATCTGGTAGTCGAAAATTGTCTCATAAAATTTTTTGGCTCTGCCGAAATCAGTAACAGGTATTTCGAACCAATTGAGTGCGTTTCCAATTTCCATATCGAAGTTTTTATAGTTGAAAGAATGAGTTTAACATGGATCTTCAATGATGATATCGAAGGGCCGGTGCTGCATTAAGGGTCGGGTTAATGCCGACGCAGGAATGGCTATTAATAGTCTTTGGATGGTGCCGGCAGGCTAGGAGGACGGGATACGGAAAATTAGGTAAAAGCCAGCAGTCCGGGAAGAGGGGGGAGGACTTTTGGTTAAGTGGCCGGAACCCCGGACGGCAGGTGTTAGTAACGGTTTACCAGGCTCGAAGGCTGAATGTAGAGGCTGTCTTCTATCCCAAATCTAATTTCCAGGCTCATGCCTTGAACCCGGCAAACAAGGGAAGTGGAGGTCATTTCCTGTTTTTGTGAGACTATATAAGGACGAATGATAATACGATGGCCATGGAACTGGCGCCTGTGGTGGGTGCGGATGGAGAATAAATGATTTACGGGCAAGAAAATCCAAACCCATTCGTTAACTATTTTATCTCTAACCTAAAACTAAATATTATGAAAAAAATCCTGGCAGCATGTGCCTGCTTTGTTCTGGTAGCTACTGTCAAGGCCCAAGATGGCCCCAAAAATGTGGTTAAAATTAATCCACTTGGAATCTTTTTCGGTTCCGCCAGCGTCGCTTATGAAAGAGCGTTATCTGAAAAATCTTCTGTTGTCATTGCTCCTTCCTTCGGTTATATTAAAAGTGGAGGCAGCAAATACACAACTTTTGGCCTGGCTGCTGAATATCGGTTCTACTTGTCTCAATCTAAATCTGCTCCTACCGGTTGGTACGTAGGACCTGGAGCTTCTTTTGCCAGTGGAACGGCCAAAATGACTGACTCCTTCAATGGAACAAATGAAAAAGTGAGTGTGAGCGGTTTCTCCGTGAAAGGCATCGTCGGACACCAATGGATATTCAATGGCGGCTTTGCCCTGGACCTAAATGCCGGTATTCAATATTTCAGCTTGAAAGTTAAAGATAATTCTGAAGGCATCGGTAGTTTCAACGGAATCCTGCCGGCACTTGGTATCGCAGTTGGTTATGGTTTCTAATGAACTCTGTCTTATAAATCGAAATTGCCCCCACACGAGGGGCAATTTCTTTTATTCGGAATTATTTTAATTCTGTTATCAATATTTTTTTCCATCTCACTTTAATGCCACCCCCATCGTGTATTTGAAGCGCGATGAATCCTTCGCCCTGCCCGATTTTTTCATCTTTGATGTAAATCATTTGATGTCCATTGAGCCAGGTCGTAACCTCATCGCCCTCCACTTTAATTTTCATCACATTCCAGTCGGCCTGTTTCAGATAATGTTCATCTTCAGCTTTGGGCTGTATCAGCCAGCCTCGTCCATAGGATTCATAAATGCCCCCTGTATGCATATTAAGGGGTGCAACTTCAGCCTGCCATCCACTTATTTTTACGCCGTCAATGGAAGATCTGAAGAATACTCCGCTATTGCCATTTGCTTCCTGTTTGAACTCCACTACCAGGATGAAATTTTTGTAAGACTTGTCAGTTGACAAATAACCATATTGTTTGTCGGGCCCACTTTCACAGATCAATTCACCCTTATCTACAAACCATTTTTCAGTACCGTGGATGGTCCAACCCGAAAGATCTTTTCCATTGAATAGAGGCGTTTGCTTCTGCGCGAATAATGAGGTTGCAGCCATTGTTAATGACAGCAGCAATGTGATTTTCTTCACGATAAATATTTTTTTTAAAGATAAGGAATTATTGGATGCAGGAAGAGCGATTGTAAGAATTGGAGAATTCCCGGGATAAGGACGAGATAAAAAACAATAATGTCTTAAAAATATGCCATGAATATTCAAACCATATCGGCACCATAATTCATTTTTTGGCAGGATGCATTTACTTCATGTCGCGAAAACTTTCTCATCCTTTGTAATCCATTCTCGCCCGGATAGTGGCTGCAGCTTCAGCGCCCGCCCATTTATTGCATAAATAAAGTCCCAGGTCAATAGAAGATGTAACCGCGCCAGCCGTGATTGCATTTCCATCTTCCACGATTCTTTCCTTTAACACCTGTCCACAATAAGGTTTCAGATTTTCATATTCACTGAAATGTGTAGTTGCTTTTTTGGCCTGCAGAAATCCCGCGGCGCCCAGCAGCAGGCTGCCTGTACAAATAGATATCCTGTAACTTGATCTTTCGGCAGTCCTGAGCCAACTTATAAACCCTGCATCTTGCATCAGAGTGCGCGTACCATAGCCTCCGGGCACAATGATGACATCATAATCATCCAGGGAGGTTTTTATTTTGGTAGGAATTACTGAGAGTCCGTAATGATCCGCAACTGAATTGGTGTATGAACAAATATCCCATTCCAGGTCACTGATAAATCCCATGTGTTTCAGGCGGGTAATGGGATCATACACGCCTATCAGGTCCAGCCAGGTAATATCATTGAATATGATAAAAGCGATTCTCATCTCTCCAATTTTTAAGAAGTGAATTATCAGTGGGCGTCTAACGATCAATCATTCCGTTTTGGTGGGAATTGATCATGTATGATATGACCACAATAAGACCTGCGGCCCATATTGAAAGCGATTGCCAAAAAAGCCGGGAGTCAGGATTTCCTTAAAAAAAATCTAATCCGCAAGGGAATCCGATCAGGTTCTATTAAACGAGCATCGTAACGGGGTTTTCAAGATATTTCTTGAATGTTTGCAGGAAGGAGGAACCAACTGCTCCATCCACACACCTGTGGTCGCAACTGAGGGTCACCTTCATGATATTTGTTACGCCAAATCCATCTCCTTTCCTGACCACTACTTCCTTGATTCTTCCAATGGCCATAATGCAGCTATCCGGTGGATTGATGATGGCAGTGAATTCATCAATGTCCATCATGCCAAGGTTGGAAATGGTGAAGGTATTCCCGGTGAATTCCGGCGGTTGCAATTTTTTGATTCTGGCTTTTCCGCTCAGTTCTTTGCTTTCCGCTGCTATCCGGCTCAATGATTTTTGATCGGCAAATTTCACAACGGGCACTATCAGGCCTTCGTCAATAGCCACCGCGATCCCAATATGTATATGATGCCATTGCCGGATGCTGTCATTTAACCAACTGCTGTTCACGGCGGGATGTTGGCGCAAGGCCATGGCTGCAGCTTTGACCGCCAGATCATTGAAGCTGATCTTTACGGGACTCAGTTCATTCATCTGTGTGCGCGAACTGATGGCATTGTCCATGTTGATTTCCATCGTAAGATAGAAATGCGGAGCGCTGAATTTGCTTTCGCTGAGACGCCGTGCAATTGTCTTTCTTATCTGGCTCAAGGGCAGATCTGTATAGCCCTCCGTTCCTGGCGCTGCAACAAATGCGGCTACGATTGGTGCTTGGGCAGGACTACCCGCAATCTCGGGGGCAGCAGTCTTGGCGGCAGGAACAAAATTGTCGATATCTCTCTTGATGATCCTTCCACCGTCACCACTTCCCTTCACCAGATGAAGGTCAACCCCTTTGTCTGCAGCCAGTCTCTTTGCAAGGGGCGAAGCTTTGATTCTTCCATTTCCTGATCCATTGAATTCATAACTTGGCTGAGATGCAGGTTGAACTGCTGCGGCAGCAGCAGATGAACCCGTAGCTATGGGCGCGGAGCCGGAGGCTTGTGGATTTTTCAAGGACTGCACCAGACCACTTATATCCGTTCCTTCTTTTCCGATGATGGCTATCACGTCGTTTACTTTGGCGGCTTCTCCTGCAGGAACTCCTGTGTACAACAGGGTGCCATCTGCATATCCAACTACTTCCATTGTTGCTTTATCGGTTTCCACATCGGCCAGACTATCATCGCTCTTCACTTTGTCACCCACTTTCTTATTCCACTGAACAATCTTGCCCTCTGTCATGGTATCGCTCAGCAAGGGCATCCTTATAACGGTTACACCCAGTTGCTCAGGAGTTATTGCCGGGGCTGCTGTTGCTGTGGCCGCTGCGGCAGGAACGGTTTTTGGGGCGGAGGTCTCTTTGGTAGCGGCCGGACCAGCTTCTGTGGCTTTGGGCGCTGATGCTGCGGCGCTACTCAATGCTGGTTTATAGTCTTCCCCGGGCTTGCCAATCACCGCGATCACATCATCTACTTTTACGCTCTTTCCCTTATCTACACCAATATATAATAGTGTGCCATCCTGGTAACTTTCAAGCTCCATGGTGGCCTTATCCGTTTCCACTTCAGCAAGCAGGTCGCCGGACTTCACCTTATCCCCCACATTCTTGTGCCATTCCACAATCACCCCTTCTGTCATGGTATCACTCATTCGTGGCATTCTGATGACGTCAGCCATATACTTTATAAGAATTTTAGTTTGTGTTCTCAGTTTTGGAAGGTCGAAATTAAGGCAAAAAGACCAAATTGAACCAGGGTCAGGGTGAATCTGCCGGAATGCGACCGGGGTGGCTCTTGAATTGAAATCCGGACCTCCCTTATCGGCATCGGATTTAGACTTTTATGAATGAAGATCAGGATCCTAATAATCCAGTTCAAGCCTTAACCGGTCCTTCAATTCTTTCACCAATGGATATTTTTCAATCATCCTGAGATATTGCTCTTTCTGGGTCAGTGGGCCGTCTTCCGCAACAAAATCCCCCGGCTGTTCCACCACCAGAATTTGATAAGTGAGGGAACGGTTATTAAAGTGATCCTGAAGGAATTCCACCAGGCCACCTCTTTCCTGTTCAATGAATTTTTGTTGGATATTGCTCTCGGTAATGATTTCAAAAGAATTGGCGTCCACGACTTTCAATTTGGCCAGCCTGAAATTAGTCGCCGATGAATGGTTATTTTGCTGTGTAAGTCTTTCTATGTATGAATTCCAGGCTTGATCCAATTCTTCAATATTCAGATTCTTTGCTGGTTCATTCCCGGTTTGCCTGTTTTTTTGAACCTGTTGCCTGATCTTCACCAATGCTCCAAGTGTATGGGCAGTTGCTACCGGCTCCTCCACTTTATCCTGCAAGATGTTCTGCCGGGCATAGGCGGATTCTTTTTCAGTTAGCACATTCGAGTGGATTATCAACCTGGCATTATCTTGTCCTGATTTCGCTACGACTTTCGATAAAGAATCCACGCTGCCGGGGGTGGGCTGTTCCGTTCTTCTTTTGCCGTTCTGCAAAGCCGAATCTGAAACTGGCATTGAGGAAGCTGCCGATGACTTGATTTCAATGGGAGTGATATTCCTGAATGCAACTGGTTTTGCCGTCTCAGCTGGTCTTTTTTTACCCACATGACTGCCTTCATTCACCAGTTCAATCGCCTGTTGCAGGTAGGTGAGGCGGATCAGGGCCAATTCCACATGCAGCTTCTTATTTCTGGCTGCCTTATAATTGATCTCCGCTTCATTCAACACATTCAATGCACTTACCAGGAATGCCGGGCTGATCTTTTTCGCGGTATTAATATATTTCTCTTCAAAGCCCTCCACTACTTCCAGCAATCCGACCACTTTTTCATCTCTACTGACCAGCAAATTGCGGAAAAATTCCGCGAGACCATTGAGTACGAGATCACCTTCAAATCCCTTTCTGTTGATATCGTCAAACAAGAGCATGGTGGCTCCCAGATCCTGTTGAAGCATGCCCTCAAAAAGTTTGAAATAATAATCCGCGTCAAGGATATTGAGGTGTTCCAGGGTATTGCCATAGGTAATTTCGCCATTGGTAAAACTCACGATTTTATCCATGATGCTCAGCGCGTCGCGCATACACCCTTCACTCTTTTGAGCGATCACCTGCAAAGCGGCTTTGTCGGCGTGGATCCCCTCTTTGTCACAGATCTCACGCAAATGGTCAACTGTATCATTGGTGGTGATCCGCTTAAAATCAAATACCTGGCAACGCGACAGGATGGTGGGTAATATCTTGTGTTTTTCCGTTGTGGCCAGGATGAATATCGCGAATGGCGGTGGCTCTTCCAGTGTCTTCAGGAATGCATTGAATGCGGAAGAACTGAGCATGTGAACCTCATCAATGATATAAACTTTGTATTTCCCGGCCTGTGGCGAAAAACGCACCTGCTCTGTCAGGGTCCTGATATCGTCAACCGAATTATTACTGGCGGCGTCCAGTTCATGAATATTCAGGGAACTGCCCTCATTAAATGATTTGCAGGACTGGCATTGGTTACAGGCTTCCCCATCCGGCTGAATATTCTCACAATTGATCGTTTTCGCCAATATCCTGGCACAGGTGGTTTTTCCAACACCTCTGGGTCCGCAAAATAGGAATGCATGCGCCAGTTGGTGATTGCGGATGGCATTTTTCAGCGTCGTGGTTATATGTGACTGCCCTACCACGGTGTCGAAAGTCTGTGGCCTATATTTTCTCGCCGAAACAATAAATTTTTCCATAGCTCCTCCCTTCAATCGCAAAAGTAATTAATTAGGTCTTAGGAATTTTTCCTGTTTCAATCTACAGAATTTTTCCAGCCAATTGACTGAAATTTTATTAAATAATCCTATCCGGCAGAAGGATATGTTGATTTCCAACTTGCATAAATCCGGATGACATAATCACAGCTTTATTTTGTAAGAATAAAATTTCAATTTAGGGATTTATTCAATTTGAATTGGGAGTTAAGATATTCCAATGTGCCGAAGGAGTTAAGGAAATTGATTTACCTTCAAAATCAAAATTCATTGCATGCCTCAGTTTATCCTTGCCTTCGACCAGGGTACCACCAGTTCCCGTGCCATTGTTTTTGATCATAGCGGTTCTGTAAAAGCAGTGGCACAAAAGGAATTCAAACAAATATTTCCGCGGCCCGGATGGGTGGAGCATGATCCCAACGAAATTTGGAGTACTCAACTGGGGGTGGCAGCGGAAGCCATAAGTAAGGCTGGACTCTCCGCCTCGGATATTGCCGCGATTGGGATTACGAATCAAAGAGAAACCACCGTGGTTTGGGAGCGCACAACCGGTAAACCCATTCACAATGCAATTGTATGGCAGGACAGGAGAACCGCCTCCTTTTGTGATGATCTCAGGGCCAAAGGCAAGGATCATCTCATCCAGGAAAAAACCGGATTAGTATTGGATGCCTATTTCTCCGCGACAAAGATCCGTTGGATTTTGGACAATGTGAAAGGGGCAAGGGATAAAGCCATAAAAGGAGAGCTTTGTTTTGGCACGATTGATTCATGGTTACTTTGGAATCTAACTAAGGGGCAAATCCATGCAACCGATCTGTCAAATGCCTCTCGCACCATGTTGTTCAATATCCACAGCCGGGAATGGGATGGAGCGCTCGAAAATCTTTTCGATATACCCGGGAATATGCTGCCCCAGGTAAGGAGTAGTAGTGAAGTATATGGACATACCCAAAATATTCTTACCTCTCATAATATACCAATCGCCGGGATTGCTGGAGATCAGCAGGCGGCTCTTTTCGGACAAATGTGCACTCAGCCCGGGATGGTAAAGAATACTTATGGTACAGGTTGTTTCATGCTGATGAATACAGGAGAAACTGCCGTTCCTTCTAATAACAATCTACTTACAACTGTCGCGTGGAAAGTGAACGGCATCACTCAATATGCCTTGGAAGGAAGTGTCTTCATTGGTGGAGCCGTTGTTCAATGGCTCCGGGATGGACTTGGTATCATCCGTTCATCTGCTGAGGTAGAGCAGCTTTCGCAAAAAGTGGAGGATAGCGACGGAGTTTATGTGGTGCCCGCTTTTGCAGGATTGGGAGCGCCCCACTGGAATCAACACGCGAGAGGGACCATTGTAGGTCTCACCAGGGGCAGTAGTTCAGCCCATATCGCAAGAGCGGCACTCGACAGCATTGCCTATCAGACAATGGATGTACTTAAGGCCATGGAAGCAGATTCGGGGATTTCCATAAAAGAGCTAAGGGTCGACGGAGGCGCTACTGCAAATAATCTGCTGATGCAATTCCAGAGTGATATACTGAATACCCGTGTCATTCGCCCCAGGATCATCGAGACAACCGCTTTGGGTGCGGCATACCTGGCTGGGCTGGCAACGGGGTTCTGGAAAAGCACTGATGAAATTCAAGGCCAGTGGCAGGTAGATAGGGTATTCGAACCATCTATGCCAGACAGCAGAAGAGATGAATTGACGGCGGGCTGGCGGCGTGCGGTGAAAGCAGCTAAGGCCTGGGCGGAGAATGATTGAAGAATGAAAATCAAGACGGAATTAGAAATGGGGCTGACCATAACCATGTATTAAAAATTTTAGATCTGAAACTTAATATCAAAGCAATATGCTTAGGTCGGAGATGCTGAAAATGTTGGAGGAACAAACAGAATGGGACATAATTATTATAGGAGGGGGCGCCACGGGTCTGGGCGCAGCGGTCGATGCCTCATCAAGAGGATATAAGACCCTACTTCTTGAACAATATGATTTTGCCAAAGGAACTTCAAGCCGTTCCACCAAATTGGTTCACGGCGGTGTAAGATACCTGGCGCAGGGAAATATCAAACTGGTTTTGGAGGCCCTGAAAGAAAGAGGTCTGCTGCTTCAAAATGCTCCCCATCTTACGCACAATCAATCATTCGTCCTGCCTTCCTATAAATGGTGGGAAAAATGGTACTATGGCATCGGATTAAAATTGTATGATATCATGTCGGGCAAGCTGAGTCTCGGCAAGACCAGTCTGCTTTCCAGAAAGAAGACGATGGAATTGTTGCCTGCCGCGGACATGAAGGGACTGAGCGGGGGTGTTCTTTACCACGACGGACAATTTGATGACTCGAGGCTGGCAATAAATCTGGCCCAGACTGCTGCAGAACAAGGCGCCTGTCTCCTGAACTATTTTGATGTGTACGATCTGCAAAAGAAAAACAAAAAGATTAAAGGAGTACTCGCTGAAGATTTGCTGACGCAGAAAGAATATCAATTCGGGTCCGCGGTCGTCATAAATGCTACCGGCGTATTCACTGATGATATCTTGCAGATGGACGACGACCAGCAGCACCATATCGTGGCCCCTTCACAGGGCATACACGTAGTGATAGACAAAAAATATTTTCCTGGCGATAATGCCATGATGATTCCTAAAACGGACGATGGAAGGGTATTGTTTGCAGTGCCCTGGCATGGCAAAGTGATCGTGGGTACTACCGACACGCCTGTTGAAGAAGTTTCTGCAGAACCCCTGGCTCAGGAAGAAGAAATCGAATTCATCATGAAGCACCTGAACAGGTATCTGAATACCGGTCTCACGAGGCCAAATATAAGATCAGTATTTGCCGGCCTGCGGCCATTGGTTAAAGTATCAGGGCAAAAAAACACGGCGCTCACACCGAGGGACCATACCATCATTGTGTCAGCATCGGGACTGGTGACAATTACCGGTGGAAAATGGACCACCTATCGCAAGATGGCAAAGGACGCAGTGGATAATGCGGTTTTTGTGGGGCGATTACCGAGGAAAGACTGCATCACTCAATCCCTTCACCTCCATGGCTGGTGTGAATTTAACAACCCGGAGGATCACCTGCATTTTTATGGAGCCGACGCGGTTTCTATCAGAAAAATCTGGCAGGAGAATCCCGAATGGAAGGAGAAGATTCACGCGGAATTCCCCTATACCTGGGCGGAATTGATATGGGCCATTAGACATGAAATGGCGATGACAGTTGAAGATTTATTGGCAAGGAGAATACGCCTTCTGTTCCTGGATGCAAGAGCGGCGATAGAGGTGGCGCCTGCCGTGGCTTCCATGATGGCCAGGGAAATGGGAAAAGAAAGTGACTGGGAAATAAGACAGACAGAAGAATTCACGGCCCTTGCCCGTGGTTACCTTCCTGATCCAAGATAAAGAAACCGGGATTCATTGGCAGGAAATATCGGACCGGGGATTTCAGATTTATCTGCTCCTGATTTTATACCGGAAAATAATTAAAAATTTTAGTTTCTTTAGTGCTTAAATCCTGATGATTTATTCTTAGTTTTTCATCTTTTTCTCAAATCACCAAATCAACTGATTGCTCATGACTGCATTTCTCGCGGAAATAACAGGCACCGCTTTACTCGTTTTGCTGGGCGATGGCGTAGTGGCCAATGTAGTTCTCAATAAAACAAAGGGACATGACGGTGGTTGGATCGTTATTACATTCGGCTGGGGGATAGCAGTATTCGTAGGTGTTTTTGCTTCGGCTGCTGCCAGTGGAGCGCATCTGAATCCGGCGGTAACCATCGGGCTTGCCGCACAAGGCGCATTTGAATGGGCTAGGGTGCCCGCTTTTATAGGAGCGCAGTTTATCGGGGCCATGATTGGTGCCATTTTAGTTTGGATCAGCTATCGTCAACATTTTGACGCAACTCCCGACCCCAACGCAAAACTTGCGGTGTTTTGTACAGCGCCGGCAATCAGGAACCCGTTGAATAATGTCATTACGGAAATGGTAGGAACATTTGTGCTGGTTCTGGGAGTGTTACTGATGTCAAAACCAGACATGAAACTGGGTCCCCTGGATGCTTTGCCAGTAGCGCTATTGGTATTGGGAATAGGACTCAGTCTGGGAGGCCCCACTGGCTATGCGATAAATCCTGCCAGGGATCTGGGCCCACGCATCATGCATGCTTTTTTACCCATCAAGGGAAAAAGGGACAGCGATTGGGCTTATGCCTGGATACCGGTTTTGGGGCCGATTGCCGGTGGAGTAGTTGCCGCCCTCGTTTTCAATCATGTTTTGAAATGAAAATATCCGCCTTTTGATTTGGGCAATCGAAATTCATTTTTCTTTCGCCAGCCTCTGGTAAATGCCAAGCATCTTTCTGGCTGTCTTGTCCCAACTGAATCTTTTTACATTTTCCAGCCCATTAGACCTGAGAGCCTGACGGGTGATTTCATTTTGTAAAAGCTTCGCAATCGTGTCCCCAATTTCCCGGACATTATGGGGATCTGTCAATAGAGCGGCATTGCCTGCAATTTCTGGCATGGCTGAACTGTTGGAACTGATCACCGGCGTACCACACGCCATCGCTTCCAATATGGGAAGGCCGAAACTTTCGCGGAAAGATGGGTAAAGGAATAGTTTGGCCAGGTTATACACAGAGGGAAGGTCGTTGTAATTTATATAGTCAATGATCTGTATCCTGTCGGCAATATCCTCCAGTCCCAGGGACTGAATCAGCCACTGAATATATTGAAGGCTACTGTCTGTCACCAATAGTTTAACAGAATTGTTCCCATAATTCCGGCAGTAATGCGCAAATGCTGCCAGCACATTGGGAGTATTTTTTTTAGGGGCCGGGTTTGCAAAAAATAAAATGAATTGGTCGGGCAGGCCATACTTTAATTTCGCAGCATCCAAAATAACAGGATCGTCAATCACCCGGAACATTGGATTCACCGCATTGTAAACCACTTCAATCTGAGCGGGCGGGATTCCCAGCGTTTCCATGATATTCTTCCTTTCAAATTCTGAAACGGTTACCAGGAAATTTTTCTTTGCCACTTTCGGCACAATAAAACGGCGGTAGAGGTTACCGATATTTTGGTAGGCCGTGCCTTTGAAACTCACCGATTCCAAAAAAATCACATCATGGAGCGTGATCACCGTCTTCACTTTTGGATGCAAAGGAGCCGTATTGGCAGTGCAGTGCAGCACATCAAGCCGGTATTTGCCAATAGCCTTAGGAAGATTCCATTGCTCCCAGCTGGGATATGAAATGCCAGCTAGTTTTATGATCTTAAAATTCTCCGTTTCCCTGATGCACTGATCATCCAGGTCTGGTTTTACGAAAATAAAATACTGGTTCTCTTTGTCGATTTCCTGAAGATGCCTGATCAATTCAAGTGCGACAATTTCAATTCCGTGCTTTTTAGGCCTGAATAAACGCTGTGCCTCGATGCCGATATTCATGAACGCTTATTTATGGGTCTTTTTACCCCCAATCAAATGAAATAATTATTGCGAAGTAAACATAAAAATGAGATTAATCCTATTGCGAATTCTTCGTGATTTGTTGAAATCATAATCCTGCTTGAATATTTCACCATGCACATATTGCCTCACTTATCCAAAGATGGATAGTGGATTTTTGAAAAGTGGAAAAGAGGAGATTTTTTTCCCGGTTTTGCCTTTTTTGAACAATAAGTCCTTCAGTGCAAAAGTCTTCAATATCCAGGTGAGCGAACGGGGAAATGACAAATTCGGATTGAGAGACAAGGCTCCCGCGGCACATTCTCTCCGGGCGGATCTTTTTTGGAATTTCAGTTTGATGAATTCATAATTTACCCTCCCAACCCTTACCTTTGCGGCGAATTTGGAACTATATCTAAATAATTTTTTTAATTATGCCTAATAAGGGTAAAATCAAGCAGATAATCGGGGCCGTGGTGGACGTGCAATTCGAGGGCCAATTACCTGAAATTTATAGCGCATTGGAACTGAAGCGGGAAACAGGTGAAGTGCTGGTATTGGAAGTGCAGCAGCACCTTGGAGAAGATAGTGTACGCACCATTGCTATGGATGGAACGGAAGGGCTGGTTAGGGGAACGGAAGTGATTGACACTGGCAAACCTATCGCGATGCCAGTGGGAGATGCTATTAAGGGCCGGCTGTTTAATGTAACGGGCGATGCCATTGATGGGTTACCACAGGTTGACAAGACTAATGGCCGCCCGATTCACGGCAGGCCGCCGGCTTTCGAAAACCTGAGTGTTTCAACCGAGATCCTGTTCACGGGGATAAAAGTAATTGACCTCATCGAGCCATATGCGAAAGGTGGTAAGATCGGCCTGTTTGGCGGCGCCGGTGTGGGTAAAACAGTTTTGATCCAGGAATTGATCAATAATATCGCCAAAGGCTATGGTGGGCTTTCCGTTTTTGCGGGAGTGGGAGAGCGTACCCGCGAAGGTAATGACCTGCTTCGTGAAATGATTGAAGCCGGCATCATGAAATATGGTGAAGAGTTCAAACACAGTATGGAAAATGGCGGATGGGATCTGAGTAAGGTGAATATGGATGAATTGAAAGAATCCAAAGCCACATTCGTGTTCGGACAGATGAATGAACCACCCGGAGCACGTGCACGTGTGGCGTTGAGCGGTCTCACTGTAGCGGAGTACTTCCGTGATGGAGATGGCAAGGGACAGGGTCGCGATATCCTTTTCTTCGTTGACAATATATTCCGTTTTACACAGGCAGGATCTGAAGTGTCGGCATTGCTGGGCCGTATGCCATCGGCCGTAGGTTATCAACCGACCTTGGCAACGGAAATGGGCATCATGCAGGAACGTATCACCTCTACTAAAAATGGTTCTATCACTTCCGTGCAGGCAGTTTACGTGCCGGCGGATGACCTGACCGATCCGGCGCCTGCTACCACTTTTGCACACCTTGATGCCACTACGGTGCTGAGCCGTAAAATAGCGGACCTTGGTATATATCCTGCGGTAGATCCGCTGGACTCCACTTCCAGGATTCTGACACGCCTGATAGTAGGGGACGCACACTATGCCTGCGCCAACCGCGTGAAACTGATTTTGCAGCGCTATAAGGAATTGCAGGACATTATCGCGATCCTGGGAATGGACGAATTGAGTGAAGATGATAAAATGACGGTTGCCCGTGCCCGTAAGGTACAGCGGTTCCTGAGCCAGCCCTTTCATGTGGCAGAACAGTTCACCGGCTTGAAAGGAGTTTTTGTGAATATTGAAGACACCATACGCGGGTTTAATATGATTATGGACGGCGAAGTGGATGAATATCCCGAAGCCGCGTTCAATCTGGTAGGCACAATCGAAGACGCCGTTGAAAAGGGCAAGAAAATGGTCGCGGCGGCCAAGGGATAGGGGTTATAAGAGTCGGGTGTGGTATCACACGTTGAATCCTTAGCAGGTCACATAAATTATGCATTAGCTTAAATCTTCCGCATGGATCTTGAAATACTGACGCCGGAAAGGAAATTATTCAGTGGAGAAATCTACGGTGTGCAATTGCCGGGCATCATTGGTTCCTTTGAAATATTGGAAAAGCACGCCCCATTGGTCAGCGCCCTCAGTAAAGGCAAGATAAAAGTGTTGAAAGACAAGAATAATTCTATTATTTATACCATTGACGGAGGGTTTGTTGAAGTCCTGAAAAATAAAGTATCCGTGTTGGTTGAAGGTGCTATAGAAGGAGCTTGAATAGATGACTGCCTGAACAGTATATGCCCCAATTAATCTGGGGCTTTTTTTTGTAGATAAATATTAAGAAAACTTTAAGGATTCCCGGACATCGTTTCGGTCTGCTTTTTCCATCTAATAAGCAAGTACAATGTAATTTATCGGTCTACATACAGTGTGCTTTTAGCGCACAACCCCCGTCTTTTGCCGGGGGTTATTTTTTTAATAGGGATTGATATGCTTCCAAATGTGGGCGGGCTCAATTCAGTTGAGGATCTATTGGGAAGTTGACCATCATTTCATAATCTCCTCCCAGCAGTCTGAGTGAGTCTTTCCAAATTTCTTCGAGTTTCCGGTGAAAAACCAGTCTCCTGTTCGCTTCGGCTGTGAGCCAGCTTTTTTCAATTAATTCATCCTTCAATTGACCTCCGCTCCATCCGGAATAGCCGATAAAGAATCGGATCTTAGCCGGGTCTATTTCATTATTGCGGAGTAAAGCGACCGCTGTTTCAAAATCACCTCCCCAGTAGATTCCATCTCTGATTTCAAATCCACCTGGAATTTTTTCGGGATACTGATGGAGGAAATGCAGGGTATCCATTTGCACGGGACCTCCGTAGAATACGGGCAATTTCACGTTCTCCAGCTCAGGTACCAATTCATCTAATGTATGTTTGAAATCGCGGTTAAGCACAAATCCAAAGCTGCCCTCGTCCTGGTGTTCACACAAGAGCACTACTGTCCTCATGAAATTGGGGTCTTTGAGGAAGGGTTCTGCAATAAGTAATATACCTGGTCCTGGTTCGTTCATTAGTTCTAAGATAGTATAGAAATGATTCATTCGCAATTTCTGCCAGTTAATTTAATACAGGCCGAATTTCAGCGAACTTTTGTATAATTGTTGAATGTTAATCCTTCACATGGGCATAATCAAGTCACAAAGCTTAGTTAAATGGAATAGTCTATACTGAACACTTGCCATCTATAAATCTATTTTTGCATACTGATGAAGAAAATATACTCACTGATTATTGTCCTAATCACTTTGTCGCTTATCGGCCTTGTCTTCATTCAGGTGTCCTGGATACAAAATGCTATTATATTAAGACAGGAGCAATTCGAACAAAATATTCAGAACGCTGTAACGGAGGTTGGCAAAGAGCTCGCTGATCAGAAAGGGAGCCAGTTTTCGCTGGGCTCACCTAAACTGGCCCAGGATTGGCCTACCGATCAATTATTTCAATTGATAAGGCCTCCTTCCATCTCACAGAAATATAGCGCTGGAGAAGTAACAGATAAAATCAGAAGAGCATTCCAGGCGAACGGCCTGAGAGACACTAAATTTGAATTTGCCATCATCAACCATTCCAACCTTCGGAATATTTACGAAATGCAGTCTACTAATTTTGGCCAGTTGCTCAGTGATACCATTCGCAACAGGGCCTTCGGGATCGCATTGTCACCCGTTTCCGGCAGTATCAGCGAGGGCCTGGTGGCTGATGAAGAATTATATATTGTAGTGCCCAGTGTCAAGAATTTTGTGTTGCGTTCCCTTGGCTGGCTCATCATTGGTGCTATCTTATTTACCCTGATAATAATAGCGGCGTTTTTTCTTACTGTGCGTACCATGCTCAGACAAAAGAAGCTGAGTGAAATCAAGAGCGACTTCATCAATAATATGACGCACGAATTCAAGACGCCACTGGCGACAATTTCCCTTGCGGTGGACGCGCTCAAGAATGAAAAAGTAGTGCAGGACCGGGAGAAAATGAATTATTTCAGCAATATCATAAAGGATGAAAACAAGCGCATGAATGTGCAGGTGGAAACCATCCTGCAGGCCGCCTTACTCGACAAGCAGGAAGTGCAGTTGAATTTGATCCCGAAGCATGTGCACGATATTATAGATAATGTATTGGTAAATTTCAGGCTTCAGTTAGAAGAAAAAAAGGCCCGCGTTGACCTGGCCTTAAACGCAAAGAAAGATCTGGTGGAAGCCGACGAAATCCACTTTACGAATCTCCTGAATAACCTGATTGACAATGCCATTAAATATTCCAAAGACGAGGGCCTTCTCCTGAATATTTCTACCCAAAACGTCGGAAAGAACATACGGATAAGGATTGAAGACAATGGTATTGGCATGAATAAAGAAACATTGACACGTGTCTTTGAAAAATTCTACCGGGCGCACACGGGCAATATTCACAATGTAAAAGGTTTTGGTTTGGGTTTGAGTTATGTGAAGGCCATGGTGGAAGCGCATAAAGGGAAAATAAAGGCGGAAAGTAACCCTGGCAAGGGCACGAGTTTTACACTTGAATTCCCGACTTTGTAATATAAAAAAGACAGCCATCTCCATAGCTGAGGAACCTAAATCCTTTTGCCAAAGCATAGTCATAAACGCGTTTCCAGTCATTTCCTACCAACGCCGCAACCAGTAACAATAATGTTGATTTTGGCTGATGAAAATTGGTGATTAGTCCTGATGCTATTTTCGGGGTATAGCCGGGCGCTATCAGGATTTGCGTCTTTGCAAATGCATGTTCCATACGGTGCCTCTTCATCCAGTCGATCAATGTTGACAAAGAATTTTCCACAGTCATCTGTGATTGATTCAGTGAATCATAAGGTTCCCATTGCTGAACTTCAAGTTCTTTTGGATCCATTTCGGGGTGCTTGTGTAATTCGAGACCCAGCCAGTACAGGCTTTCCACCGATCGGAGCGTAGTAGTGCCCACACAAAAAATATTCACCTTTTGGTTTGCTATTTTTTCCACCAGGTCCAGTTTCACATTCATGAATTCCGCGTGCATTTCGTGATCCTGCATCAGATCGCTCTTAACCGGTTTGAAAGTGCCCGCGCCAACATGAAGAGTGATAAACTCATGGCCGATATTCTTCATGGCAAGTGACTCGAAAATTTTTTCCGTGAAATGCAAACCGGCAGTGGGTGCCGCTACTGAGCCGTCATAATGGGCATAGATGGTCTGGTATCTTTCCTTGTCGGCATCCTCAACTGCTCTTTTTAAATAAGGAGGAAGCGGAATGGTTCCAGCCAGGTGGAGCAATTCGGCGAAACTGATATCCTCGGGCTCCCAATGCAGATCAATCACGAAGCTGTCTTTCAACCTTTCTGTGATGGATGCCCGAAGAACAATCTCACCAGAGTGAGACCCGATCTTTTTTTGGAGTACCATCCCATGTTTCCATTTTCCGGCGCCCCCGATCAGGCAGGCCCAGCGTGCCGATCCACGTAGCTGCATGACGAGGTTGATATCTGTGCCGGGGGGATAAGGGTCCAGGCAAAAGACTTCGATCAATCCTCCTGAAGGCTTTTGAAAAATGATCCGGGCCTCGATCACCTTCGTATCATTGAAGATGAGTAGGGAATCTTTTGGTAAATGCTGTGCGAGATTGCTATACAAATCTTCCGCAATCACTCCATCTTTATATATCAGCAGCCGCGAAGCATCCCGCTCCGCCAATGGAAATTTCGCAATTTTATTTTCGGGAAGCTCATAGGTGAAGTCCTTAATAGATAATTGGCGCGGATGCAACATTGAGAAAAAAATAATTTCAGACAAAGTTCGTCAGGAATTCAGCTATGTCAAATATTATCTTTTGGCGAGAGGGACAACCAGTTTTAACCCGCTCCAAATCTCACTTACGGCGCAGACCTTAATATCAACGAGACCATTTTTCAGGGCATAGTTCCGGATATGATCCTCAGTCAAATCGGTACTAATCCCGGAACTTTTTTTATGCCAGGAAACCCAGAGAATCAGGGATGGGTTTTCTTTGATAAGGGGTTTGACCGCTGTCATTTCTTCTTTAAATTCTTTTTGCGAAGTCACAAATAGATGTACAAGGTCAGGCAATTCATTTCCTGAACATAACAGATCGGATATTTTCTTTTCAAGCAATGCCTCGTAATTAAGAGGTTCATGAATCAGTTTCAATTTCATGCCTGGTTTAATCCCTAGCTTTTGAAGCAGAGGCGTTCCGGAATAACCTGCCATAGACGGTGATTTTGTGAGACTGAAATTAATGATTCGTTTCTTCTCTCGGAAACGTTAGGATTACACGGAGAAGAACACGGAGAGGCACGAAGAAGAACAGGGATATACACAGAGAAAGACTTCATGATCCTTTGTGTAATAAAATAATTACACGGGGTCGTACTGAGAAGACAAATTGAGTCCTTAAGATATTCACAGGATATATTAGGATATCCACAGCTTATTAACGGCTATTCACAGCCTTTCCACTAACAGTTTCCGAAAACTTTGAAGCTCCACCCATAATATTCACTGCCAGCAAGGTTTTTTTGAAATAACTCCCTGTGGATAAAATAATTAATCCAAAAATTTGTTATTGAAGTGGGAAAATGTGTTATTTTGTGTAGGTTAATGGAAATTTTTTATAATCCTTTGTAAATGATGGGTTTTCTAGGTGAATACGAGGCTACTTTGGACTCCAAAGGCCGCTTCCTTTTGCCGGTAGGCTTTAAAAAGCAATTGCCGGAGGAAGACGGCGCCCGCTTTGTTATAAACAGGGGATTTGAAAAATGCCTGAGCCTGTACCCGATGACGAGTTGGGAGCCGATTTTTAATGAGATCAGCAAACTGAATGATTTTGACCCTAAAGTACGCGAATTCCGACGTCACTTCCTGAATGGGGCAACGGTCATGGAGCTTGATAGTGCGGGGAGGATATTGCTTCCAAAAAACCTGCAGGAACACGCGGGTTTGCAAAAGGATATTGTGCTGGTTTCTGCCATCAACAAAATTGAAATCTGGGATAAAAGTATGTACCAACAGCTCTTTGAAACTTTTTCACCCGAAGCATTCAGCAATCTTGCAGCGGCTGTAATGGCAAAGGGTCCCGACCAGTGAAAAAAGATCAGTGATGCTCATGAAGAAAAAAAAAGACCATCCACTGATCACCGGCCACTCACAAGGGACATATCATGTTCCGGTTCTGTTGAATGAACTGGTGGAGGGATTAGCCATTAAACCTGCCGGAATTTATGTGGATTGCACTTTTGGAGGAGGCGGTCATGCCAGGGCCATCCTTGAGAGACTATCTGATCAGGGCCGAATGATTGCTTTTGATCAGGATGAGGACGCGAAAATGAACCTGCCGGATGATCCGCGATTTCTTTTCATCCCACACAACTTCCGCCATTTGCAAAGATTTCTTCGCCTGCATAGGATTGCTGAAATAGATGGACTCTTCGCCGACTTGGGCGTTTCCAGTCACCAGTTTGATGAAGCGGAACGAGGCTTCTCCATCCGATTCGATGCGCCCCTTGATATGCGCATGGATCGGAAACAAAATTTGACGGCCGCTGATCTGCTCCAAACCTTATCTGAACAGGAATTACACAAAGTTCTGGAGCAATTTGGAGAAGTGACCAATGCAAAGACACTGGCCAGGAAAATTGTAGAATCCAGGAAGGCTTTGTCCATGAAGACTATCAACGAATTCAAGGACGCGGTTCATGCGGTGGTGAAAGGTAATCCTAATAAATACTTTGCCCAGGTATTCCAGGCTTTACGAATTGCAGTCAACGATGAAATGGGAGCACTGAAGGAAATGCTGCAAACTCTCCCCTCACTCCTGAGAAAAGATGGCCGCGTGGCCATAATTACATTTCACAGTATAGAAGACAGGATCGTTAAGAATTTTTTCAAAACAGGAAGCCTGGAAGAACCGGAGCGGGATACCATATATGGCACAAAAGTGGCAAGCCCGTTCCTGATTATTACAAAGAAACCCATCGTACCCACCGAGGAAGAAATCAGGCGCAACCCAAGATCCAGGAGCGCCAAACTCAGGATCGCACAAAAAAAATAAATAAAGATTGTAGGTGGTTTCAATACATGTGAAGTCTAATATCCTGTAAAACCATTAGTCCGGAAGATTTGACCAATAAGAATCGATAAGTCATACTGGAATTATTCAAAAACAATGGGTAGATACCATGCAGATAGAACTAGAAAATACAGAAGATCCGCTGCAAGCGGAACCCGAGGCAAATGAAAATGGCCAACCGGTTACAGTTGAAATTAAAAAAGAATGGAAAAAACTGCTGCATCAGCAATGGCTGGTGAGGAATATGAGCTATATCCTTTTCCTGGCTTTCCTGGCGGTGATCTATATATACAATGGTCATTACGCGGAAACTACCATCAAAGACATCAATAAAACGGCCAGGGAGTTGAAGGAAATGCAATATGAATATAAGACCGTGAAGGGTGAATTGATGATGCGGGGCAAGCAAAGTGAATTGGCAAAAGCGGCGGAATCGACCGGATTAAAAGAATTGAAATCACCGCCCATAAAAATTGTGGACGGCGATGGGACAAGTGACCATGACCGATAGTGTTTCCTGGAATACTATTCATGGGGATTTACAGACAAATGTTAATGAAGTACAAAACAAGGGCAACATAATTTGGAAGTAAAGAAGGACATATTATGGCGGGTGTACCTGGGATTCCTGGGTACCGTTGTTCTTGGTTTACTGGTAATAGGTAAGGCTGTTTATATCCAGCGTTTCCAGGGTACCTACTGGAAGAGTCTGAGCGACAGCCTCCACCTTGAGTACCGTGAACTGGATGCTGACCGTGGAACCATTTTCAGTGAAGATGGGAGCATGCTCAGCACCTCCATTCCTTTTTTTGATATCCATGTGGATTTTGGCGCGGATGGACTAAGGGAAAAAGATGGCAGGAGATTTAAAGAAAACCTGGATTCCCTTTCAATCGGCCTCTCAGCGCTTTTTGCCGATGCAAGTCCTGCTCTTTATAAAAAGGAACTTCAAAGGGCTTATCAAAATAATGACCGCTACTATTTTTTGCAGAAGAAAGTGAGTTTTGAGCAGTACCAAAAATTGCGGAGACTGCCATTGGTTCGTCAGGGCCGTAATAAGAGCGGTTTCATAATTGAGGATAGGGAAAAAAGGCTCACGCCTTTTGGCTTGCTGGCGAACCGCACTATTGGTTTAGCAAGAGATTATCGGGACAGCTCAGGAAAGCAGGTATACAAGAATGTAGGCCTCGAAAAAACCTACGACAGTATGTTGAGAGGTGTTTCCGGAAAAAGGCTGGTACGCAGGATTTCCGGAGGTGCCTATGTGCCGATAGAAGGATCGGAGATTGAACCGGAGAATGGAAAGGACCTGGTGACAACTCTGGACGTAAATGTTCAGGATATCGCGGAAACGGCACTGATGAGGATGATGATACAGAATGAGGCATTGGACGGTTGCGCAATAGTGATGGATGTGCAGACGGGTAAGATAAAAGGAATGGCTAACCTGGGCCTCATGCCGGATGGATCTTATTTCGAAGTGGACAATTATGCTCTCAAGACTTCTGAGCCGGGCTCTACCATTAAATTAGTTACCCTTCTTTCGGTGCTGGAAGATAAACATGCTACAATTTCTGACCTGGTTGAGATAAATGGTGGAGAATGGATGCTGAACGGAAGGAAGATTGAAGACGCGGAAAGATCACCCAAGAATCTCTTGACGGTGAAGGAAGCTTTTGAACATAGCAGCAATGTCGCCATGTCCAAACTCGCATATTATAATTATGCAAAAGATCCCGCGGATTTCATAAAACATTATGAAGACCTCCGGCTTACCAGCAAATCCGGGATTGATCTAAACGAGGAATTCAGACCCATGGTGAAAAATCCCAAGCGCAAGGATTGGCATTTTCAAACGCTTCCTTCCATGGGTTTTGGCTATGAAGTGATGTTGAATCCAATGCAGCTGCTCATGGTATATAATGCGGTGGCAAATAATGGTAGCCTGATGAAACCTTATTTGGTAAATCGAATTGAAAAAGATGGCAAAGTATTGAAGGAATTTGAACCCACTATATTGAATAAGAAGATATGTTCCGATCAAACCCTGCAACAATTGAAAGAATGCCTTGAGGCAGTCTGCACCGACGGCACTGCTAAATTGGCATTCAGAGATGCTGCTTACAGGGTGGCGGGGAAGACCGGAACAGCAGAAGTTAGCGATGGAAAATATAAATACAGTGACGGGGTTTTCCAGTCGGCCTTCGTGGGTTATTTCCCCGCTGAAAATCCCCGGTATTCCTGCATTGTAGTCATCAAGAATAAGCCCCGCGCTTTAAGACATTTTGGAGGAGATGTGGCGGCTCCGGTATTCCGGGAAATCGCAGATAAGCTCTATGCCTTGAGCGTAAATGAACAGAAGCCCTTCTTAGCCAAAGCTGGTGATGATAGTGCCAGTTATTCCTGGAGGGGCTATGGTAAAGACCTGAAATATATTTTGGACGATATGAAGATGCCATTCATTGATTCTGCCTCTCAGGGTGAATGGGATTATACGCTCGCCCGCAAACAAACCCGGATAGTGAAGGATTTGAATATAGCCAGGAGAATGGTGCCGGATGTCAAAGGCATGGGGCTCAAAGATGCTTTGTATTTATTGGAAAATTTAGATTTGCGGGTAGCCATCAAGGGTAGAGGAAAGGTAGCCAGGCAATCCGTCGCGGCTGGCGCGCCCGTTTCCGAAAATAAAACTATAATAATTGAATTAGACTAAACATAAAAAAACCGGCATAATCCGGGCTGACAAAAAGCATGGCCAGTTTACAGGACATATTATACAAGGTTCCGATCCGCTTCGTGGAAGGTGCATTGGGTACAGAAGTCAAAGACCTTCAGATTGATTCCAGGAAAGTTGGAAAAGGGACCTGCTTCATTGCCATCAAAGGAACCAAAGTGGATGGACACGAGTTCATCAATAATGCCATTAAGCAAGGAGCATCCGTAATAGTTTGCGAGGCACTACCCGATGCAAGGAAGCCGAAGATCACTTATGTACAAGTTGAGAGCAGCGCGACCGCGGCAGGGTATATGGCGAATAATTTTTACGGGAATCCATCCGAAAAATTGAAAGTGGTGGGTGTAACCGGCACCAACGGAAAAACCACGGTTGCCACTTTGTTATTCAAATTGTTCAGAGGCCTGGGACAAACCTGCGGATTAATTTCAACAGTGCAAAACCAGATCAACGACACCATAATACCGGCCACTCATACCACTCCCGATCAGATCAGCCTGCATGCCCTGATGAAACAAATGCTGGATAATGGTTGCACCCATGTCTTCATGGAATGCAGCAGTCACGCCATTCACCAGCAACGAATAGCGGGTATCTATTTCACGGGCGCCATTTTTACTAACATCACGCACGATCACCTGGATTATCACAAGTCTTTCGACGAATATATCCGCGTCAAGAAATCATTTTTCGACTCGCTTTCTTCCAGAGCCTTTGCCATCAGTAATGCCGATGACAAACGTGGACCGGTGATGTTGCAGAATACGAATGCCAAGAAATATTTCTACAGTCTAAGGACCCTTGCCGATTTCAAGGGGAAAATCCTTGACAACAATCTGGCCGGATTGCAGATGTCCATCAATGACAAAGAAGTTCAGTTCAGATTGATCGGAGAATTCAATGCTTACAACCTGCTTGCGGTTTACGGAGCATCCACATGTCTGGGTCAGGATCCTATCGAAACCCTGCGCGTGCTTAGCAATCTTACGGGCGCTGAAGGCAGATTCGATTGCATGGTATCACCCAGGGAAAAGATTATGGGTATTGTGGATTATGCGCACACCCCCGACGCATTGCTCAATGTGCTCACAACCATAAAAAAGCTTCGTCTTGGAAGGGAAAAAATAATCACGGTGGTTGGTTGCGGCGGAGACAGGGACAAGACCAAAAGACCTATTATGGCCGAAGTGGCCTCTGAACACAGTGACAAAGTTGTATTCACTTCTGACAACCCCCGCACCGAAGATCCACAGCAGATCCTGCTCGACATGGAAAAGGGGTTGAACACTGCTGCGAGAAGAAAGTCCGTCAGCATCGTGGACCGAAAAGAGGCCATCAAAACCGCAGTGAAATTCGCGGAGGCAGAAGATATTCTTCTAATTGCGGGAAAAGGCCACGAAAAATACCAGGAGATCAAAGGCGTGAAATACCCTTTTGATGACAAGGTTGTGTTGAAAGAAATGTTTGAATTATTAGATAAGTAAATCATTAACCAAGAACCAATAACTGACAGCCATGTTGTATCAGCTTTTTGAATGGTTAAAAAATGAAGGCATCAAGTTTCCGGGCAGCGGACTGTTGCAGTTCATTACATTCAGAATACTCCTGGCTGTCCTCCTGTCTCTGATCATTTCCACCTTGTTTGGAAAATACATCATTTCCTTCCTGCAAAAGAAACAAATTGGTGAGTCGGTGCGGGATCTGGGATTGGCAGGTGAACAGCAGAAAAAGGGCACTCCTACGATGGGAGGCATCATCATCCTGTTGTCTATTCTCATACCCACCCTTCTGTTGGCAGATCTCAGCAAAGTGTATATCCGTCTGATGTTGCTTTGTACCGTTTGGCTTGGCTTCATCGGATTTATGGACGATTATCTGAAGTTGAGGGCCAGAAAAAGAGCGCTGTCGAAAGGAGAGACCTACAAAAAGAAGGATAGCGATGGCCTGGCCGGCCTGTCAAAGATTGTGGGTCAGGTGGGGTTGGGTATTATAATTGGAGCTACACTCTATTTCAATAATAAAGTGGTGGTGTGGCGAGAATATTATGATGTGCAACCAACCGCGGTGAAAGATTCATTCATTAAGAAAGGCGAAAAAAAAGTGGGCGATACCGTTGCACTCATGAATGGTAAGGAACACCGGTACGCCGTGGTAAAAACGCCTATCACTACCATCCCATTCGTGAAGAGTCATGAATTCAATTATAGCAGACTGATTAGTTGGGCGGGTGAAGGAGCCGAAAAATATACATGGGTCATTTATATCATCATTGTAACATTCATCATTACGGCCGTTTCCAATGGCGCTAATATCACCGACGGTCTGGACGGATTGGCTGCCGGAGTGAGCGCCATCATTGGCGCGGGACTGGGAGTTTTTGTGTACGTGAGCGGCAGCACCCGTTTTGCCGAATATCTCAATATAATGTACATCCCCAATCTTGCGGAGCTTTCCATTTTTATCGGCGCATTTGTGGGAGCATGTGTCGGATTTCTTTGGTACAATTCATATCCCGCCCAGGTTTTTATGGGTGATACCGGCAGCCTGGCCCTGGGGGGTATAATCGCATCTCTGGCAATTATAGTTCGGAAAGAATTATTGATACCCATTTTTTGCGGAGTATTTCTAGTTGAATTGTTGAGCGTCATGTTCCAGGTGAGTTATTTCAAATACACGAGGAAAAAATATGGTGAAGGGAAGCGGATCTTTTTGATGAGCCCATTGCACCACCATTATCAGAAGCTGGGATATCACGAGAGCAAGATTGCCGTACGGTTCTGGATCGTGACGGTTCTGTGTGTGCTGTTTGCCATAGCCACTCTGAAGATGAGGTAGTGAGGAGGTGGCCTGCAGACGATGAAAATGTCTACTGAAAAACCAACTATAGCCCTGAACGCAGAAAGACTCATTTCAGAAGTTTGTGTTTTAGTAGAGCTGGAAATCGATCCATTGAAAGACCATTTTTATTGAATTCGTATGGAGTACAGGCTAGTCATATTGGGCGCTGGAGAAAGCGGCGTGGGTGCAGCGATCCTGGCAAAAAAGAAAGGACTTGAAGTATTTGTTTCCGATGGAGGAATCATCCCGGAGAAATACAGGAAGGAATTGCAGGAATTCAGGATTGATTTTGAAGAAGGCGGCCATAGTGAAGAAAAGATACTGAATGCCTCGGAAATGATGAAGAGCCCAGGCATACCCGAAAAGAACGAATTGGTAAAAAAAATACGAAAGGCAGGAATAAGAGTCATCAGTGAGATTGAATGGGCTTACCGCCACAAAGGCGATAGCAAACTGATAGGGGTAACCGGGAGTAATGGAAAGAGTACCACTACTGCGCTCACCTGGCATATTTGTAAGACGGCAGGATTGGACGCAGCCATGGTGGGAAATATCGGGATTTCTTTTGCCAGGCAGGTGGCGCTTGATCCGAAACCCTTGTATGTAGTGGAGATCAGCAGTTTTCAATTGGATGATATAGAGACCTTCCGACCCGATGTAGCAGTGTTATTGAATATCACGGAGGATCACCTGGATCGCTACGAGTACCGGTTTGAAAACTATATCCGATCCAAATTCAATATTATCAAAAACCAGACAACAGATGATTATTTCATTTACTGTGCCGATGACAAAGTGATTACGGATTATCTGAAAACAATACCATTAAATTCTAACCCACTGCCATTTACCATGAATTACGAACTACCAAAAGGGGCCTACATCCGAGACGGAAAGATGACTGTCAACACCGGAAAGGAACCACTGACTATGAGTATCTATGATTTTGCTGTCAAAGGGAAACACAATCAATATAATACCATGGCGGCCGCATTGGCGGCTTCCGTGATCGGGATCCGGAAAGAAAAGATCCGGGACGCCGTCATGAATTTTGAAAGTCTTGAACACAGAATGGAACCTGTTGCTACCGTGAGGGGTGTTGAATTCATCAACGATAGCAAGGCCACAAATGTGAACAGCACCTGGTATGCCCTGGAAAGCATGACCAAACCCGTGATCCTGATTTTGGGAGGGATTGATAAGGGTAATGATTATTCACTCATCAAGGAGCTGGTAAAAGAAAAGGTGAAGGCGATTGTTTGCCTTGGGGTGGACAATAGAAAAATTCATGAAGCATTTGGAAATGAAGTGCAGGTGATGGTGAATACCGGCAGCGCCAAGGAAGCCGTGCATGCCGCATTTCACCTGGCCAACAAGGGCGATGTTGTATTGCTGAGCCCGGCCTGTGCAAGTTTTGACCTGTTCAAGAATTACGAAGACAGAGGTAAGCAATTTAAAGAAGCAGTGAGAGAATTGTGAAGGACAATAAAGAATGAGGGATTGATATCTAATGACTAATTCATAAAATGGAACAGTTACTAAATAAAACACGTGGTGACAAGGTGATTTGGGCGGTAGTGATGTTGCTCACTCTGGTGAGCCTGTTGGTCGTGTACAGCAGTACGGGTACGCTTGCCTATAAACTTTCGCGCAGCACGGAATCTTACCTGTTCAAACAATTCGCGTTTATCAGTATCGGGATCATGATCATTTATTTCGCCCATCGCATCAATTATACCATCTATTCACGCGTGGCGCTCATCCTGTTCCTGATAGCTATTCCATTGTTGATCTACACCCTTTTCTTCGGAGCCAGCATAAATGAGGGTAGCAGGTGGATCAGGCTGCCCATCATCAACCTCACATTTCAAACTTCTGACCTGGCAAAACTCGCTTTGTTCATGTATTTATCCAGGCAACTGAGCCGTTCCCAGGAATGCATCAAAGATTTCAGGAAAGGCTTTCTGCCTCTCATCATACCGGTAGCTATTATTTGCATCCTGATTATGCCGGCAAATTTATCAACGGCTTTGCTTACGGGCGCTACCAGCCTGCTTCTATTATTCATCGGGCGAGCCAGCATGAAACATATCCTGGTTACAGTAGGCCTTGCCGTTATTCCTATCGCAATACTGGCCACCATTGCTTTTTCCTATTATGATCAGAAAGAACATCGGAGCAAAGACCTACCAGCAATCCTGAGTATTGGGCGATTTCCCACCTGGATCAAACGCGTTCAGGATTTTGCCTATGCCGATAAAGAAGAGACAGCTTACCAGGTGCAGCAGGCGAAAATAGCGATTGCAAAGGGTGGATGGCTTGGCCTCGGGCCAGGCAACAGTGAACAGCGGAATTTTCTGCCGCATCCATACAGCGATTTCATATTTGCGATCATTATTGAAGAGTATGGATTGATTGGAGCTTCGATCATTGTTTTGGTATATCTGCTATTCTTGTTCCGGAGTATCAGGATTTTTAAGAAATGCCCCTATGCCTTTGGCGCTTTTCTGGCCGTGGCCTTGAGCTTTACTCTGGTTATTCAGGCGATCGTGAATATGGCTGTTAATGTGAACCTGTTTCCAGTGACCGGAGTAACACTACCGCTGGTGAGTATGGGGGGAAGCAGTTTTTTATTCACCTGCCTGGCTATAGGAATCATACTGAGTGTGGCCAGAAATGTAGAAATATCGGAGTCGCCCGCCGTTCAGCCTTGAAGGCCCGGAAAGCTGCGCTCTAAAAATAAATTGTAATAAGTGGATGGATTGGATCAGGATAGGGATCAGAAAGGGGCTGCATTTCACGGGAATGTGGGAGCACACCGCGTGATTATGGCGGGTGGGGGAACAGGTGGTCATATATTTCCGGCAATCGCTATCGCCAATGCGCTGAAACAATTGGAACCCGGTATCGAGATCCTCTTTGTGGGTGCCAGGGGCAAGATGGAAATGGAAAAAGTGCCCGAAGCAGGATATAAGATTGTCGGTTTGGATATAGCGGGATTCAACAGAAGTTCTTTGATTAAAAATATCGGATTGCCTCTTAAATTATTGAAGAGCTTTTTCCAGGTGCGAAAGATCATGAAGGAATTTAAGCCACAGGCCGCTATCGGCGTAGGTGGCTACTCCAGCTTTCCAGTACTGAGATGGGCCCAGCAAAACGGCATACCCAGTTTTATTCATGAAAGCAATTCTTTAGCGGGCAAATCGAATATTTTATTAGGGAAAAGAGCTATCAGGATTTTCGTGGCAGCCCGGGGCATGAATAAGTTTTTTCCGGAAGACAAGATCCTGTTTACCGGAAACCCCATAAGGGCAGGGATCGCCAACATTCGGCCGGGCCGGGAGGAGGGCCTTCGATTTTTTGGTTTGGATCCGGCGCTAAAAACGGTACTGGCCCTGGGTGGAAGCCTGGGCGCAAAAAGCATCAATGAGGCAATTGCCGCGCATATCGAAGAGTTCGGCCTAAATAATTTGCAGCTCATTTGGCAGACCGGCAGAATGTTTTCTGAGAAAGCGAAGCAGTTGAGTTCCTCCAAAAAGAATATTTGGACAGGCAGTTTTATAACAAAGATGGAATATGCTTTTGCCGCAGCTGACCTGGTGATATCGAGAGCTGGAGCGATGGCCATTGCTGAATTGTGCGTAGTTAAAAAACCAGTTGTATTCGTTCCTTATCCATTTGCGGCAGAAGATCACCAAACGGTGAATGCCCAATACCTGGTTCAGCAAAATGCAGGACTGATGGTGAGGGACGAGGAGGCCAGGGAGAAACTGGTGAAGACTGTAACAGACCTGGCTGAAGACGAGAACAGACAGAATGAATTGAAAAAAAATATCGGGGCCCTGTCTATTACAGACGCTGATAAGAAGATAGCAACTGAGGTAATGAAGGTCCTGAATACGATGCATTGACAGATGAAAAAAAGATTTTGTGCGCAAAATTAAAATCTGACCCCAAAAAGTGCTGGAACTCGAACATATAAGGAAGGTTTATTTCATTGGGATCGGCGGTATTGGAATGAGCGCCCTTGCCAGGTATTTCAAGTTTCATGGCAGGGAAGTGAGTGGCTATGATAAAGTGGAAACAAATTTGACCAGGCAGTTGGAAGCCGAGGGAATTAAAATACACTATGAAGAGAATCCTGACATGGCGCCCAGGGATGTAGATATCGTGGTGTATACGCCTGCAATACCCGGCAATCATGCGGAATTGCAGTTTTACCGGCAAAAGGGCTATGCGGTTTTGAAACGGAGTGAGGTGTTGGGCGTAATCACGGCAGGGTCATTCAATATCTGTGTAGCGGGAACGCATGGCAAGACAACAGTCAGCACAATGATTGCGCATATCCTCAGGCAAAGCGGTTTTGGGTGCAATGCTTTCCTGGGTGGAATAGCGGTGAACTACAATAGCAATTATTGGAGCAATGAAAGGAACCTCTGTGTGGTGGAAGCCGATGAATACGATCGCAGTTTTTTGAAATTGAGTCCGGATATGGCGGTAATTACGGCGATGGATGCTGACCATTTGGATATATATGGAACATTGTCTGAAATGCAACTGGCTTTCATAGAATTTTCAGGCAGGGTGAAGGAGAATGGAATATTGTTTTACAAACTGGGTTTGGGCAGGACAGGGGAACTAAAGACAGGAAAAAAGTTGAGCTATGGATTGGAAAATGACAAGGCCAATGTGTATGGAACGAATATACGCACAAAGAGTGGCGGATACCAATTTGATGTGATCATGGATATTGGCAGCCTGGCAAATGTGGAACTGAATATGGGAGGATTGCACAATGTGGAGAATGCTACGGTAGCCATTGCCGTGGCAAAGCAGCTGGGGATCGGCGATGACAAAATATTACAGGCGGTAGCAGATTTCAGAGGCGTGAAGAGAAGATTTGAATACATCCTGCGAAATGAAAAGTCGGTCTTCATAGATGATTACGCGCATCATCCGGAAGAACTGAAGGCCTTGATACATGGAGCAAAGACGCTTTTCAGCGGGAAAAGGATTACGATAATTTTTCAACCGCATTTGTACACAAGGACACTTGATCTTGCGGATGGATTTGCAGAGGCGCTGGACTTGGCTGACGAAGTGATTTTATTACCGGTTTATCCGGCCAGAGAACTGCCGATCCCTGGGGTTGACAGCGGGATGATTTTGCGGAAAATGAAGAATCCCCATGCAAGGTTGATGAGCAAGTCAGAATTGCCTGAATGGATTAAGAAGAATAAGACGGAGGTGTTGATTACGGCGGGGGCCGGAGACATAGATCAGTTAACAGAACCAATTAGGGAAATATTGACTAAAAAATAATGTCCATCAGTCGGAATAAAATACGGAACCTGGTAGTCTCTTCATTGTGGATAGCAATGGGAGCGGGCCTGATCGTGTTGTTGCTGGCGGCAATTCAGAGAAAGAATACGAGGATCTGTAAGGGATTCGAGGTCAATATCCGGGGTTCTGGCAATAATGTTTTTGTGGACAGAAAGGATGTTCAAAGATTGTTGAACATCAGCAATGCAGACGTGATTGGAAGGGAACTGCGACAATTCAGGCTGGAAAAAATGGAAAACAAACTGGAACGGAATGTTTGGATAAAACATGCGGAATTATTCTTTGATAATAATGAATTATTGCAGGTTAAGATAACCGAGCGCGAACCCGTCGCAAGGATTTTCACCTCCGCCGGCGCCAGTTTTTATATTGATAGTAGTCTGGTTCGACTGCCTCTCAGCGAAAAATTTAGCGCCCGTGTGCCAGTATTCACCGGTTTCCCGATAGTACATTCGGGATGGACCAGGTCAGACAGCAGTCTGCTGCAGGATATAAAGAATGTGAGTCAATTCATTTCCGGAAATCCATTCTGGATGGCACAGATAGCTCAGGTCGATATAAATTCCGCAGAGAATTTTGAAATGATCCCTACGATCGGCGACCATATTATTTTATTTGGAGATGGCAGAGACATCGAAAAAAAATTCAGACGCCTCTATATTTTCTACAGTAATGTATTGAGTAAAATCGGGTGGAATAAGTATGCGGCGATAAATGTGCAGTTCAAAGGGCAGGTAGTGGCTACAAGAAGGGAAGGAATAAGCAAGAATGCAGCCAAGGATACAACAAGGGTTAACCTGCTTCTCAACCAGATGATGGCCAGGTCTCCTCAGCAATGGATGGGCTCCGATACCCAGCATCGTGCCCTACCAAACTATCCCGCAACCAGGCCTGTTGCAACCAGTAATACTGCTACCCCATTGAAAACTTTGCCTGGTTCCCTGGAGAGCTACCCGGTAAAATCCAATGCTGGAAAGCCGGCTTTCGATTCAAAATCAAAGCCCAGGGCCCTGATGCCCAAAGCCAGCCCATAGGGAATGGCGAATTTAGGAAGTGAAAATCCGTCCCGGCAGACTGAAATTATTAAAATCCCAAAAGGGTGACTTAAATATAAAAACACAACCATGAACAGCGAACAACCCATTATTGTAGGTCTGGATATCGGCACCACCAAAATTGCAGCTATAGCTGGCCGTAAGAACGAATACGGTAAACTGGAAATCCTTGGCTTTGGCAGGGCCAACAGCAACGGTGTACAGCATGGAATGGTCCTGAATATTGACCAAACCATCAAAGCTATTCAGACCGCCCTGGAGAATTGCTATGCTTCCAATCCAAACCTGGAGATTAATGAAGTGTATGTAGGCATTGCGGGCCACCACATCAAGAGTCTTCAAACGAGGGGGGATATAGTACGCCACAATACGGATGAAGAGATCATGCAGTCGGAAGTGGAACAATTGGTTAGAGATCAATACAAGACTTATATACCTGCGGGAGACCAAATTATAGATGTAATCCCGCAGGAATTTACCGTAGATAATTTTCAGAATATTCCCAATCCCATTGGCTACAGCGGGGTGAAAGTGGGAGCCAATTTTCACATCATAACGGGAGACAAGAATGCAATCCGGAACATCAACCGGAGCGTGGAAAAATCAGGGCTCTGTGTAAAGGACCTGGTATTGCAACCGCTTGCATCTGCTGCCGCTGTCATGTGTGAGCAGGATCTTGAGGCCGGCGTGGCGATCGTGGACATTGGCGGTG
The DNA here is from genome assembly GCA_041484195.1 of Agriterribacter sp. Classification (GTDB taxonomy): domain Bacteria; phylum Bacteroidota; class Bacteroidia; order Chitinophagales; family Chitinophagaceae; genus PSRI01. The sequence goes on from JBGPHC010000013.1 coordinate 51,266, forward strand.
GCACCACGGATATGGCTGTATTTTACGAAGGCATTCTGAAGCATACTGCCGTTATTCCATTTGGCGGAGAGAATATTACGAATGATATCAAGACGGGTCTGGGGGTTCTGAAAACGCAGGCCGAACAAATGAAAGTGCAGTTCGGCAGCGCTTTGGCCGATGAAGCCAAGGGCAACGCCTATATAACCATTCCTGGATTACGTGGCATGACCCCCAAAGAGATCAGCGTGAAAAACCTGGCCAATATCATCCAGGCCCGGATGAGTGAGATCATGGATTTTGTCACTTATCACCTGAAGCAGGTTGGCTTGGACAATAAGATGTTGAATGGGGGCGTGGTACTAACGGGTGGCGGTTCTCAATTGAAACACCTCATCCAACTGACGGAATATGTAACGGGCCTGAATGCGAGGATCGGTTATCCCAATGAACATCTCGCGGCGGGTCATATTGAAGAATTGGAAAAGCCCATGTATTCCACTTGTATCGGGCTAATACTGAAAGGGTATAATGTATTTGAGAACCTGGTGGCCCGGGAAAAATATAAAACCATGCCTTTGAAAGAAGAGAAAGGTGAAACTCAACAAGAGGCAGACACCAAATTAATGTCGGGAGAAGGAATAGGAATGGTAAAGACCAGAAAGCGAAAGAACCTGAAAGAATTTATGGATTCAATAAAAGGCGGACTGATTGAACTGTTTAAGGAAGAAGGAGACGAAAAGCTGAATTAATAGGTTGGCACAGTAAAGGATAACCGTAGTTCATGAAATTTTACTAACCATTAATCATTCATCATCAGCTCATGCAGGCAGTTTGAGTGTGCCGGTGTGGGGAAAAAATCTGAACATTATGATTCATTTTGATTTGCCAAAGGAAAAATCCTCCATCATCAAGGTCATAGGTGTAGGTGGAGGAGGAAGCAATGCGGTAAACTATATGTTTAGCCAAAGCATTGAAGGCGTCAATTTCATCATCTGTAACACCGATGCACAGGCGTTGGCGCAAAGTAAGATCCCCAATAGAGTACAATTGGGGCCGGCCTTAACCCAGGGTTTGGGTGCGGGGGCAAATCCCGATATCGGCAGGCAGGCCACTGAAGAAAGCCTGGAAGAGATCCGGAGGATCCTGGAAGTGAATACTAAAATGGCGTTCATCACCGCCGGAATGGGGGGTGGAACCGGCACCGGCGGAGCTCCGATCATTGCGAAAATTTGCAAGGACCTTGGCATACTCACGGTGGGGATTGTGACCACGCCTTTTGCCTATGAGGGCAAAAAACGGATCCTTCAGGCAGATGAAGGAATTAATAAACTGAAAGATTATGTTGACACGCTGCTGGTGATCAGTAATGATAAATTGCGGCACCAGTTTGGTAACCTCACCATGCGCGCCGCATTTGCCAAGGCCGATAATGTATTGGCAACCGCCGCGAAGTGCATCACGGATGTCATCAACAGCACCGGCCAGATCAACGTTGACTTCGCAGACGTATGTACCGTCATGAGCAATGGCGGAGTAGCCATCCTGGGAAGTTCTGCCGAAGCAGGCGAAAACAGGGCTCAGCGGGCCATCGAAAACGCGCTCAACTCACCTTTACTCAATGACAATGATATACGGGGTGCAAGGTGGATATTGATAAATATCAATTCCGCCGAGGGTGACCATGAATTCACGATGGATGAAGTGGAAATTATTCAGAGCTTCCTGCTCAGTCATGCTGGAGAAGACACGGATGTGATCATGGGATTGGGTTATGACAATTCATTGGACGAAAAAATAGGTATCACCATAATCGCCACGGGTTTTGAACACGAAAATCGGAATGCTGCGGAAAAGGCGCCTAAATTGAAATACCCCAAGGAAGAAAAAATCATTCTCACATTGGGATCAGCAGAGGATAAGAAATTGTACGAGCAACCCGTATTACCATTTGAAGAAAAAGATCCGATGGCGCCACAGATGGTGGAACTGCCTGAGAATAATGGAATAACATATACAGAGCAGAAGAAGCAATTGATTGAGAATCAGAATGACAGCAAAGAAATATTGCATTTAGAAATAACTTCATTATCTTCACCACGTCAAGTTCCTACCGAAAAGCACATTCCCGAAGTTTCGACCTCAACCTCACCTTTACCGGAAATCCAATCTGAGATAAACAATAAGATTGCCAAAGTAGCTAGCACCATCTTGACGTCAGGTGGTTATTTGGCCAAGCCATCCAACATCTATGCTGAGGAGCCAGTACAATTACAATCCAAGACAGAAGACCCTGTTGAAGAGCCATCACCGTTGCAGGTTGATGAGCCAGCCGACGGGCCGGCAATTGAAATGCAATTGGTGATTAAGAATTCCAAAGCGGCGGATGAGTCAGGGGTACGATCAACTCAAAGTGAAAACAATTCTGTCGAGGAGCCTGCAATGCAGGACGAGGCAGAAGAACAAAAGCGCCGAGCAGCAGAACGGTTGAACAAGTTGCGCAACTTGTCTTTCAACATCAATGCTGCCGATCCTAACAATGAGTTCGAAACTGTGCCGGCTTACGTCCGCCGCAATTTTCAACTTCAGAATGCTCTCGCCTCCGTGGAAAAATTTTACAGCAATTACACTGTTAAGACTGATGAGAACAACCAGGGGCAGATCAGCACCATTAATACTTTCCTGGATGGAAAGAAACCGGACTAAAGAAACAGAATTAAAAATAATGCTGGCCCTCTTCAATCGAAGGGGGTTTTTTTTGCCCGACTACGGATCATTTTGACTTAATTTGAAGGAAATAATACGGACCGAAAATGGCCACAATTCTTATAGCAGGTGGAACAGGATTGATTGGATCCAGGCTTTCGGCGATGCTGGTGGAAAAAGGATACCAGGTGATCATTTTGAGCAGACAGCCAGGCCCGAAACCGGACAAGGCTCCTTCAATTTCCAATGTGGGATCGCGATCCTCGACGGATTTGCAATATTCTTATTGGGATCCCGCCCTGCAAAAAATTGACGAAAAGGTGATCGGTAAAGTAGATGCCATCATCAACCTGGCCGGCGCAGGCATTGCGGATAAAAGATGGTCCGCGGAAAGGAAAAAGGAAATTGTCAGCAGCAGGGTCTTGGCGGCCAAAATGCTGGTAAAGGCATTGACTGAAATTCCAAATAATGTCGCCTCTGTTATAAACATATCGGCAATTGGCTGGTACGGTCCTGATTCAAAAAGGCCGCCCGGAAATGAGGCCTTCATAGAAACTGACCCTCCTGATTCCGCATTCTTAGGGGAAGCCTGCAGGCAATGGGAAGAAAGCATCGCCCCGGTTCAGTCGCTAGGGAAAAGGTTGGTGATACTGCGGACTGGAATTGTATTGAGTAATGAAGGAGGCGCTTTTGCTGAATTCAAAAAGCCGTTGCGGTTTGGCATTGCGGGTATCATAGGCAAAGGACGGCAAATTATGAGTTGGATTCACCTTGATGATCTTTGCCGGCTTTTCATATATAGCCTGGGTACCAGGCAGGTCTCGGGCATTTATAATGCAACGGCTCCCAAGCCAATTGACAATAAATCTTTCACTTTGACACTGGCGAGTAAACTGCGAAAGGATCATTTCATTCCGGTGCATATTCCTTCCTTTGTGCTGAAAATAGTTCTCGGAGAATTGAGCATTGAGGTGTTGAAAAGCGCGAGGGTAAGCAGTGAAAAAATCAGGACCTCGGGATTTCAATTCGTCTATCCTTCTGTGGAAGCGGCCCTCGAAGACCTGTGCAAATGACTACTCCGCAGGAAGCTCCTTTTCATGAAAGAGGCTGGAGAAATTTCCCAGTACAGCCAATCCCCTGTCTGAAAAATGAAGATGATTCAATTTCAGGTCTTCTATATCTCGTTGTCTCACTTTTCTGAAACGCGGATTCATCGTACCACCGGGAGCCAGGGGGTTGGCTTTGGGGTCATATTGATATGCCGGATCGCAGATGGTGCCTCGGGGATACATGATGCATGGCTGACCCTCTCCCCTTAGATCCAGATTTTGCGGGTGAACGAGGCCGATAGTATGTCCGAATTCATGCGCCGCGGTAGTTGAAAAATTCAGGAGATTATCTGCTTTGAAATAACCCGTGTTGCAGGCGATGCCGTCAACATAGGAGATATTGCCCTGAGCCCATTCTTCTACCCGGAAATAATTTTTGCGTGGATTGTCATTATACCAGACCGTTTCAGGGGAGAGTCCGGGTTCGTATTCGGCATCGATGGCAAACTTCACGAGCCACCATTCATTCCTGATCCTGACCCTTGCTTCGGGTTCATTCCACATGGAGTTGATTTCGCTGGAAATATGGTGGGCTATTTCCTGATTGGCCGCATCTCCATAAATAATAAAGACTGCATGAATCGTGATTAAATGGGAATCCATATTGATTTCTGCTTCGCCCATATTATGCTGGTACGTTCAAATCCTCTCTCGGAGTTGGCCCTGAATGACTCACCTATTATTTCCCCAACTATTCTGATTCATGCCGCAATAAGACCGCGTACTGTATCGAAGGATTTATTTCAACAGTTCCGCTAATTTCTTGTTCAATTCCTCACCCCGAAGGCCCTTTGCAATTATCTTGCCTTCTTTGTCGAGTAGATAATTCATGGGGATGGCACGAACACCATAGAGGGCCGCAACATCGCTTTGCCATCCTTTAAGGTCCGATACCTGTGTCCAATCCAATTTATCCTTCGCGATGGCTGTCACCCAACTGTCTTTTTCCTCATCCAGCGATACACCCAGAATCTCGAATCCTTTGGGATTATATGTATGGAAGGCCTTTACCACTTCCGGATTTTCCTGGCGACAGGGGCCGCACCAGCTAGCCCAAAAATCAACCAGGGTATATTTACCCTTGAATGAAGTCAGACTAATGGGCTTACCATTCACATCATTCAGTGTAAAATCAGGAGCGGCACTTCCCACGGATGTTTGTTTTGCTGCTTCCAGATTTTCTTTAATGGACTTGCCAAAATAGGAGTCTTTCAAAGCCGGATCAAATGCATTGTAGACCGGTTCTACACGCACCGGATCCATTTCACTTGAAAAGGCCTGCGCTACCTGGAATGCAGATACATAAGAAGCCGGATTTTCTTTTGCGAATTGCAGCACAATGTTTTTCGCGTCTTCTTCCAGCTCGCGTGCCACTTTGATGATGCTATCAATTTTCTCTGTGTTTTTTCCAGCCATGGCAACCTGGTATTGCCTCATCAATTCTTTGTTCTTGGTATCTATATGCTTGGTCTTTGCGTCAAATAACTTCAATTCATTTTGAGTGGGAGAACCTTCTACCTGCGCATTGGCCAATGAATCCCTGCTACCATTGACGCTGATATTGCTGTTGTCCAGAAAGAAGCCCAACGGAAATTGTTTTTGACCCAGCTCTTCAAACCCGAGCAGGCAGTATTCAGGATGCGCTATTTTTCCCTTGAAAAGAAATGATCCGTCTTTTACCGTTGCGGAATCTATTTTGTCTGTGGTCCTTTCAACATGATAGAGGTAAACCCAACCAGAGCTCAATCCACCAATATTTCCGGTGATTACAAAACTGGAATCAGCATTTCTCTTCGCAATAGAGCCTGAGTCGCTTTTGCTATTGCAGGCCATGCCTAATAACAAGACCGGAATAAGAATGATTTTTTGCATGTAATGCATTTTTAATGAAGCTGCAATATTAATGAAAGAAAGCAAAATTATTTCTTAAAGATGAGCGCTGAACCATTACATAAGTCTGTGAAGGCGTTGACATGATTCAATTCACAAAATGTATTGGGAAAGCTAAGGATTAGGATGATGAAGGAAAGCACCTACTGACTACCTGGATCTTGGTCATATGCCGGCGATGCAATTTAACCGCCTCAAATCCAATTTGGTTCGCTGATTTTCAATTCCTGACCGGCTTTCCGCCTTTCAACACACTCTGGAGCCTTTCCAGGGTCTTCTTTTCTCCACACAAACTCAGGAAAGCTTCTCTTTCCAGGTCAAGCAGGTATTGTTCACTCACGAGTGAATGCTCTGTTAAATCCCCGCCACACATAACATAAGCGAGTTTCTTGGCAACCATCACATCATGTTCTGTTGCATAGTTGGCTCTCCACATTCCATTAATGCCCGCATACAATGCTCCCAATGCCAGCCGGCCTAACACTTTCACGTCTTTTCGGGGGACAGGGGTGGCATAGCCACTGTCAAATAATTCCAATACTGATTTTTTGGCTTCTGTAATTCTTCTATCCTGGTTCAATACAATTTCGTCTTGGCCTTTTCTCAGAATACCCAAAGCGAAGGCTTCATGAGCTGAGGTGGATACTTTCGCAGTGGCAATAGTCAGGAAGCGATTCTTGAGGGGAATTGTCTCGGGTTCGTCCTCCTGAATCTCGTCTCCGGCCCGCAATGTGAATTCTTTAGTGCCACCGCCGCCCGGTATCAATCCCACGCCTAATTCCACCAGACCTATATAGGACTCGGCAGCTGGGCAAACTTTATCGCTATGAAGACTCAGTTCGCAGGCTCCTCCAAGTGTGAGGCCAAGAGGCGCCACCACTACAGGTATAGACGAATACCTAACCCTCATCATCGTATTCTGGAACATCCTTACGGCCATATCCAATTCATCATATTCCTGGTCAATAGCCAGCATGAAAATCATACCCACATTCGCGCCGGCTGAGAAATTCTGGGCTTCATTCGCGATCACGAGACCCTTGTATTTTTCTTCTGCCAAATTTATTGACTTCTGAATTCCCTCCAACACCTCTCCTCCGATGCTGCCCATTTTGGTTTGCCATTCCAATCCCAAAACATCATCACCCAGATGGTATAAACGGCAGGCACTGTTCTTCCAGAGGGTCTGGTTCTCAAAATTTTTCATTACCGTGAACGCCTCCGTACCCGGTATCACCTGATAGGATTTCCCGACGATATCATAGAAAAGTTTTTTGCCATTCTCAACCTTGAAAAATGTTTTGATCCCGGCGCTGATCATTTCGTCAATCCATCCCGCTACTTTATAGCCCGCTTCCCGCATTTTTTTTACAGTATTTTCCAGGCCAAGAACATCCCAGCTTTCGAATGCGCCTATTTCCCAGCCAAAACCCGCTTTCATGGCATCGTCAACACGATAAATTTCATCACTTATTTCAGGGATGCGGTGAGAAATATAGGAGAATAGTCCATAGTGAAAATGGCGGTAGAATTCCCCGGCTTTATCTGAGCCCAGAACCAGCGCCTTGAGTCTGGTCTTTAAATCATCAATGGATTTGGCTGCTTCTACGGAAGCAAATTTCGGCCTGGTCCTCGGTCCATATTCCATGGTCTGAAGATTCAGCGTGAGAATTTCTTTTTCTCCGTCCTTGCCTTTTGTCTTTTTGAAGAAGCCCTGTCCCGTTTTATCGCCCAGCCATTTATTGGCCACCATTTTTTCCAGCCAGGATGGAATGATGAATGTATCCCTGGCTTCATCATTGGGACAATTATCAAATACTCCTTTGGCAACTTTTACGAGAGTGTCAATCCCCACTACATCTGCTGTTCTGAATGTAGCTGATTTCGGGCGACCGATCAATGGGCCCGTGAGCGCCTCAACTTCATCAATAGCAAACCCCATTTTCTCCACCAGTTTAAAAATGGCCATGATGCCAAAAACACCTATCCGGTTTGCAATGAAAGCGGGAGTGTCTTTGCAACGCACGGTAGTTTTTCCCAGATAGAGATCGCCATAGTGCATCAGGAATTCCATGACTTCCGGATCTGTATGGGGCGTGGGAATAATTTCCAGGAGCCGCAGATACCTGGGAGGATTGAAGAAATGAGTGCCGCAGAAATTTTGCCTGAAATCTTCAGACCTGCCTTCTGCCATCAGATGTATGGGTATGCCTGAGGTGTTGGAACTAACCAGGGAGCCGGGCTTCCTGTATTTTTCAACTTCAGCAAATATTTGTTGTTTCACATCCAGTCGTTCTACAACCACTTCAATCACCCAATCACAGACCGCGATATCCTTCATATTATCACTGAAGTTCCCGGTAGAAATATTCTTCACCACATCTTTGCTGAATACCGGTGAAGGATTCGATTTGATGGCCGCGGCCAGGGCTTCATTCACAATTCTGTTCTTCACAGCAGCCTGATCCAGCGACAACCCTTTTTTCTTTTCGGCATCACTCAATTCAGTGGGAACCATATCCAATAGAAGGACGGGTACACCGGTTCCCGCAAAATGACAGGCAATGCGTGACCCCATCACTCCACTGCCCAGAACCGCTACCCTCTTGATGATCCTTTTCATAAATTCCTTTTATAGGTTGACTGAAGATGGAAAATTGCAGGCAAATAAACAAGATCCCATAATTAGTTAGCTAAACAACTATTGAAGTTCGAAGATAGCACAAAATTGGATGGCATAAAATGAGGGTAGAAAATTTAAGATCAGGACTTAATATCTAATTTCACCATCATGTCAGCGAGGGATGCCAGATTGATTTTTCTTTCCGCGGTTGAAGCCGTTCAACCCAAACAATTTATGCCTCAATATATGAAAGTGGAATCGGGGCGATTAACCCTGGGCGATTGCTCTTTTAAATTAGCCGACACAAAGAATATTTATATTGTCGCCATGGGTAAAGCCGCGGCTGCCATGTCACATGAAGCGGAAATGATCCTGGGGGAGCTCATCAGCGATGGGATCACAATAACCAAATACGGGCATGCTCTTCCGTTGAAATATGGCCGCTGTTTGCAGGCGGGTCATCCACTTCCAGATGCCAATAGTCTGGTTGCTGCAGGTGCATTGTTGGAATTTTTGGAGGGGAAAGATCCCAATGATATTATTATAGTCCTGATCAGCGGAGGTGCCTCAGCTTTAATTGCGGATGGCCCACCTGGAAGTTCGCTGGGAGACTTGCAGGCATTGAATCAAATACTATTGAATATCGGCGTTAATATCCAGGAGATAAATACCATTCGCAAACATCTCTCATTCATCAAGGGCGGGCAATTAGTCAGGCAGGCCAGCCCGGCCAGGGTTGTTTCCCTGATATTGAGCGATGTTCCGGGTGATGACCCGGCAATTATTGCAAGCGGTCCCACCAGTCCCGATCCATCCACTTTCAGTGATGCCTGGAATATTCTTGAAAAATATCGGATGAAGGACCGGTTAGCGCCGAGTTTGATTGATTGGTTGCAGCGTGGTCTCGCCGGGGAAATCCCGGAGACCCTCAAACCAGGCGATCACCTTTTTAGGAACACTCGCAATTATATTGTTGGGTCAAATCGCCAGGCATTAGAAGTGGCTGCATTGGAGGCAGAAAAACTTGGATACCAGGTGGAACTCTCCACGGTAATAATGCAGGGGGAGGCTTCTGTTCTTGCCAGGGAACTTGTGGAAGGATCCGGAAAATATGAACACGAGGGTCCTACCTGCATCCTTTTCGGTGGAGAGACTACGGTAACGATTAGAGGCAATGGAAGGGGCGGTCGCAATCAGGAATTCGCTCTGGCCGCATTTTGCGCATTACAGGAAAAAAATATTTCTAAGGAGAGATTTCCGGTCATACTGGCCGCGGGTACGGATGGAACAGATGGAAATACGGATGCAACGGGTGCCATCATTGATTATCAAACAGTGGAAAATGCACTGCGACTCAAACTGAATCCATCATCTTATCTTCAGAACAATGATTCATATACATTTTTCAAAAAAGTGGGTGGGCTCCTGGTGACGGGACCCACTCAAACTAATGTAATGGATTTAGTGCTCATGCTCCTTCCGGGATGGAATAGCATTTAGATAAAGCCGGATTCCGCCTCTGCACTCTAACTCACGGCGCTGCCACTTGGGATGATGGACTCCGGACTGATAAAATGGAGTTTTCCCTTTTTGTCTTCTGCCATCAGGATCATGCCCTGCGATTCTATGCCTCTCATTTTGCGTGGAGCCAGGTTTGCCACCACGACCACTTGTTTATTGAGTATTTCTTCGGGTTTGAAATGGAGCGCAATGCCCGAAAGGATGGTTCTTTTCTCAAATCCGAGATCAATCTCAAGCTTCAGAAGTTTATCGGCTTTTTCTACTTTTTCAGCACTTACTATGAGGCCCACCCGCAAATCAAGTTTTGCAAAATCATCGAATTGAATGGTCTCTTTCATTGGAGAATGGTTGTCAGGCAATTGAGTCTTATCTGCCGCATGAGGAGTTGTATTATTTTCGATTCCCGGAATCTTCACCAGGCCGGCCCTCAATTTCTCCACCTGTGCTGCTATTTCTGTGTCTTCCATTTTCCTGAAAAGCAATTGGGGCTCCCTCAGGGTATAACCCGTTTTCAGCAGGCCCGGCTTCCCTGCATTTTCCCAATCCAGAATCTTTTCCACCACCTTCATCATATGCAACATTTTTTTTGCGGTGAAAGGCAGGAACGGATTGATGAGTATGGAAAGATTGGCAGTGAGTTGTAAAGCAATGTGAAGGCAATTGTCAACCAGTTTCTGATTTTCGGGACTGGCCGGATTAGATTTATCTCCACTCGATTTTTTCCAGGGCTCTTTTTCCTGCAGGTATTTATTGCCTTTCCTGGCCAGGTCCATCACCTCAAAAAGTGCATCCCGGAATTTATAGTGTTCCAGGTTTTCTTCCACTTTATTCTTTGCTGATTCAAACTGGGCAATCATGACCCGGTCTGTTTCATCCAGCACATCAGCATGGAGTGGCGGCACTTTCCCATTGCATAATTTATGCATCAGGATGAAAGTCCGGTTTACAAAATTCCCGAAGATCGCGACCAGTTCACTATTATTGCGTTCCTGGAATTCTTTCCAGGTGAAATCATTGTCCTTGGTTTCGGGAGCATTTGCGCATAGTACATAGCGTAATACATCCTGTTGGTCAGGGAAATCTCTCACGTAGTCATTCACCCAAACCGCCCAGTTACGCGAGGTTGAGACCTTTTCTCCTTCAATATTCAGGAATTCATTGGCAGGAACATTATCGGGCAATACAAAACCGCCATGGGCTTTCAGCATCGCGGGGAAAATGATACAATGGAAAACAATATTGTCTTTCCCGATAAAATGTACCAGTTTGGTATCATTCTGGCACCAGTAATCTGCCCATTGATTCGTGAGTTCCTTGGTGGCGCTGATATAACCGATGGGCGCGTCAAACCACACGTATAGCACTTTGCCTTCGGCATTGGACAGCGGCACTTTAATGCCCCAGTTACTGTCACGCGTCATCGCCCTGCTCTGCAATCCATTGTCGAGCCAACTCTTGCACTGGCCATATACGTTATGTTTCCACTCCTTATGTCCTTCCAATATCCAATCCTTTAGCCAGGCTTCGTAGTTCTGCAATGGGAAGTACCAATGCCGGGTCTTTCTTTTTACCGGCACGCCATCACTCAATGCGCTTCTGGGATTGATCAGTAGTTCAGGACTCAGCGAAGAACCGCATCTTTCACACTGGTCTCCATAAGCATTGGGATTACCGCATACGGGGCAGGTACCTATAATATAACGGTCGGCCAGGAAAGTCTTTGCCTTCTCGTCGAAGTACTGCTCCGTTTCCTTTTCTTCAAAAGTGCCATCATCATACAATTTCTTAAAAAATGCCGAGGCCGTTTCATGGTGCACTTTATTGGTGGTACGTGAATAAATATCGAAGGAGATTCCCATCTGCTCCATGCTGTCTTTGATAATGGTATGGTATTTGTCCACTACCTGCTGCGGTGTGATGCCTTCTTTCATGGCGCGAATGGTAATAGGCACACCATGTTCATCGCTTCCACTTACAAATTTGACATCTCTTTTACGCGCTCTTTGATAACGAACATATATGTCTGCCGGGATATACACTCCTGCCATATGCCCGATATGCACCGGGCCGTTTGCGTAAGGCAATGCTGCTGTAACTAATATTCTTCGGAATTTTGTCATGCCTGCCCCCGGGGGGAAAAGTTTTGATTTGGAAAAGAGTTGCAAAAATAGCTAATAATGCGTGAAGCAGTGGTAAGATCATGATTTTTGTAGATTTGGAAAAAGGATGCATTGCTGCCATGGGTGCTTTTCGGGTCTTGTAAGCGGTTAAGGAAGGTTTGTTGTTGGCACGAAGCGGGGATATGAGGTGAGCAAATTAATGAAGAAATCATTTGAATATTAATGGGGATTCATGATCTGCAATGGGTAAACCCGGGCCAAAACATGAGAAGTGGCGATTTTTTATGGCCAACCGATTACCTTTACCTGATTTTAAAATTGAAGCAGAAAAAAAAGAAATATAGGTTGCCTGTGCCCGGATCTTGAATTGACCAGACTGCCAAATAATAATAACCAACTCCATGAAAAGAAAGCAATTTTTATCCGCGTTGCTACCCTTAGGTGTTATGGCAAATGCATTTGCCAATGATCCCCGTACAAATGTTCCAGGCCAGGAGATGCAATCTGTTTTTCCTGAAGATGATTCCGCCATTAAGGTACCGCCATATTTAAAGCGCGGCGATACTATTGGAATCACTTGTCCCGCCGGTTTCATAACCCAGGAAGAAATTCAACCGGCTATGCAACTGATGCAGAGCTGGGGATTTAAAATAAAGATCGGGGATACAATCGGAAAAAGAGACGCCAGTTTTGGGGGAACAGACTCCGAGCGGTCCAGGGATTTTCAGCAGATGTTGGATGATCCTTACCTGAAGGCCATCATGTGCGCCCGTGGTGGATACGGCTCGATCAGGATCGTAGATCAGCTCAATTTCAGCAATCTGATAAAAAAGCCAAAATGGATCATAGGATTCAGTGATATTACCGTGTTGCATTGCCATATCAGCAGGAATTGCCAAATCGCCTCTATTCATTCTAAAATGTGCAACAGCTTTCCTGAAGTATTTGAAGTAGCGGAGCCAATCGTGCAGGAAACCGTACTTTCTATAAAATATGCACTCACGGGTGTGAAGATGGAATACAAGGCACTGCCCAATGCAAAAAATAAAACAGGCATCGCCGAAGGAACTATTATTGGCGGTAACCTGAAAACGATTGAAACACTCTCTGGTACGAAATCAGATATTAAGACAGCTGGACAAATATTATTCGTAGAAGACACGGGAGAATACCTGTACGGTCTCGACCGGATGTTTTGGAATTTGAAGAGGACAGGAAAATTGGCTCAGCTGAAGGGACTGATCATCGGCGGATTCAAAATCAAGCCCGATGACCCTGGAGAAGAATTCGGCCGCACGCTTTATGATATTGTAATGGAAAAAGTGAATGAATACCATTATCCGGTCTGTTTTGACTTTTCGGTAGGGCATCAGAAAGAAAATTATGCTCTCAAATGCGGAGTCAGGCACCGGCTAAGTGTTACTGCAGATAAAGTTGAACTGGTGGAAGTGTAAGGTTAAGGGCTTCGATCCAGGACCGGTCGCCGGATTGAAACTGAAGCGAAATTCAATGATATGGCTTGATTTATTTCAATGTTGAAATTGGATCGTGGAAGTCAGCCGTGGCATTTATTGTTGAAGAGCAGATAGGGAAAGAGTATTCCCTTTGTCAACCAGGATTCAACATGAACTGATTCAAAAAATGGAAGTAGAATTGATTTTATTACTCTTCAAATTCAATTGACGATTAAACGCCTGCCAAGGGAAGGAAATTAGTAGCTGCACACCCATGCCGATCATCCCTCCATATCTTAAAACCGGTGATACTATCGCCATAACCTGTCCTGCGGGCTGGATGTCTATGGAAAAGGCCCGTACCTGCGTACAGGTATTGGGTAAATGGGGATTTAAAGTGAGGATTGGGAAAACCCTGGGAAGCCATTCGGGGAATTATTTCTCGGGAACAGACCAGGAGCGGCTGGATGATTTTCAGGAATTGCTGGATGATGGCCAGGTTGCGGCCATACTCTGCGCGCGGGGTGGTTATGGAGTAGGGCGGATCATTGAACAAATTGATTTCAAAAAATTTAAGAAGCATCCCAAGTGGATCATTGGATTCAGCGATATCACAGTTCTCCATGCTCATATTTTTTCAAATTTCAGGATCGCGACGCTGCACGCCCCCATGGCGGATGCGTTTAATGCTGAGGGTTATAAAAATAAATACGTAAAGTCGCTCAGGGATGCTTTGATGGGGAAGACGAATTGCTATGAATACAGGGCCGGAAAATTTAACCGGCGGGGAAAGGCCAGGGCGGAGCTGGTGGGCGGGAATTTGTCAATGCTTGCCCATGCCATAGGAACTTCTTCAGATATTAAGACAAAGGGTAGGATATTATTCCTGGAAGACGTGGGGGAGTACCAATACAATATTGATCGTATGCTGTACCAGTTGAAGCGAAATGGAAAATTAGAGGATTTGGCGGGATTGATAGTGGGGAGATTTACTGAAATCAAAGATACAACGAGACCATTCGGCGAGGGTGTTTATGAAATGATCTATGAAATAGTGAAGGACTATGAATATCCATTGTGTTTTGAATTTCCCGTAGGTCATGTGCCCGAAAACTACGCGCTGAAGTTCGGAGCCGAATACGGATTTAGAGTAGAAAATAATAGGGCTACATTAAAGGGATAAGTCTCTGCTTTGGACGGGGAGATACTCCAACGGGATTCGGTCCGGTTGGATTTGCTTACGGGTCTTAAGGAATTATTCTTGTGCCTCTGATAGGCGGATGCTTGTGAGTCCGAAGATCAGGGCTTCCGTGGGTTTAGTTTTCAGATAGGCTTTTACCCGTTCAAATTGATTTATGCTTTCACTGTCATTATTTACATAGAGCCATGTATTCTGATTATCCAGATCCATGATTATGATTCCAAATGCCGAACGGATCATGCTGGCATTCCGGAGAGAGCCAGGCGATAGGGTTTCGACGGCAGGCAATTTTTGAATCAGGCATGCTAAATTGTTCGCCTTATACAGGATCGCCTCGCTGCTGTATTGACAATCCAGCGCTCCCGTTACCTGCTCACCCTTAAGTATAGGTGCTATTTTCGGGAGTTCATTGGCTGAAATGGGAGGAGATTCCCTATTCTTGTTGCATGAAATGAAGCAAATGTATACAAGAAGTATTGTGATCCCCGGAATGAAGAAACGGACAAAAGCCTTGGTTCTTCTAAATGATTGTGTTTTCATTTTTTTATTTGTTAGTGATGGAAATATTATCGAAATAGTTTTTATTTGAAAAATTCACCTTGTGTTAATCTGTTGCTTCCAGGATGAAAATTTCATCAACTTTTTTCTCAAATAGTCTGGCCAGTTTCAGCGCCAGCAAGGTTGAAGGCACATATTTGTTGGATTCAATGGCGTTGATAGTCTGACGGGATACTCCAATCTTTACTGCCAATTCTGCCTGGGTCATATCATGGATGGCTCTTTCTACCTTTATTGTATTCTTCATGGATGAGGAATTAATCGGTTAGTGATTTATTATTCCTGCGCAGCACCATGTGAAACCTGATGATGAAAATGATCAATACGGTTAGCATGTTGTACATCATCACGTCAATATAGTTTAATCCGTGCACCAGCCAGGTGGCCACAATGAGTAAGCCATAATTGATCAGCACGGCCCACTGCAATGATTCAAGCCTGGTGCGATTGATAAATTCATCTTCATTTTTTTCTCTGGAAAATGCGATGAATATCAAGCCCAGGATGATACCGGTCAGGGCAATTTCATCCGTAAAATTGATGTTGTCATTTTCGAATAATTTGTTAGATGTCTTCCATGATACTGTTAGGAAATCGAATCTGAAATCGAAGAACCTGACCAGGATTCCCAGGGCCAGGGAGGGGAGCAGGAGCAATATTCCCCATTTCTTGAACCTCCCCGGTAATAATAATTTGGAGTTCATAATGTAAAGTTTTCTTGTGTAAATGTAAAGAAAACCTTACATAATGTCAAATAAAATGGCAAAATTTCTTAAAATTTTTAAGTAGTCGGCTTTTTTGATGTCAGGAAAGGGAATTTGGTTGAGACCTAATGATATGGTTTATAGTCTCTCAGGTTCAAGTTTGCCTTTTAGCAATATAGAAAATTGAGGTTGAATGAAAGGGATTGCTTTTATCGGTCAGCGATAAATCAGAAGCAGTGTTCAAAAAATCAGAAGGAGGGATGGGGGAAATTCACCAGCGCATTGCAGGAAAAAGCCATCTATGTGGCTTGCTTTTGGAATAAATGCAAATTAGATTTGCCGGCGCTTAATTCCATGCCAACCGGCGGTGTATGAGGATGTTCAAGATGAGAAGTTTCAAAGTTTATTTCCCTGATGTTTTCAAGGCAATTGTAAAGTCCATTATCTGGCTTTTATCCACCGCATTTTTTGGAAGCCTGCCATTGCTGCTGATCTTGTTATTGTCGGGTTTAGGAATAGTTGAAGCAGATAAGAAGGCGAATGAAATGTATAATGACTTGTTCCTGATTTTTCTATCCTGCGCCATAATAAGCGAAATTAGTTTCGAAGGATTTTTGTGCAAAATAAAATTTTCGAAATATTCTTATCTTTTTTTTGCAGTTTCGGCCGGGGTAGTAGTAGGGATTTCATGTATTCTCTATATCATTATATTTCTTCGAAGAGCCAACCATGCTAAAATCCAAGCAATATTGAACTATCAAATAGTTCTGATAACTTATACTGTTTTGTATTCGATTCATTTGAAGGCATTATTGTTTATAGAGGGGATTAAAATCTACAAAAAATGGAAACGTTACTCAATGCCATGTTCATAATTGCTTTTGTGTTTTTTGGATTGGGAATAATCTCATCTATTTCAGATCTAAAGAAGATACACGAATCCGATGATTCTGAAAAGCAACAATGTGATTCCAAGAACTTCACAAAATGAGGAAGCCAGGATCTGCACAAACCAATGTCAGTTTCCAGGTAATTATTTGAGCGCAACGGCCTAACAATTCAGGGATAATTTCCAAATTTGAATTCAATGTTGCAGCAGACTATCCAGCTTCCTTTGAAAGACTTTCGAATCATTCAGATTATTATGGCCCGCATCGGGAATCGGCACAAACTCATCCTTAGCCTGCATCACTTCCTTTAAGCGCTCCGCATTGGAATAAGGAATTAGGACGTCATTAGTTCCATGGAATATAGTAATGGGCGCATTCACCAATTCCAGATAAGAATAGGTTGGCATCCGGAATCGCATTAATGTGGTAACAGGATATATTGGTAAATAGTGTGCCACCAGGGAAGTCATGCTGTAATAAGGGCATTCCAGGATCAGTCTCTTACAAGTTTTTTTCGAAGCCAGCCAGGCTGCCAGTCCGGTACCCAGGGATTTGCCGTAAATGATAATACTGTCTGCCGCAAACCTGGCTCTGGCAAGCCGGTATATTTGTTCCGAATAATCATGGAGTCTCTGTTCTGACAGGATGCCGGTGCTCTTGCCGAATCGCGGATAATCCAGCATCCAGACTTCATATCCGCGACTGGTAAAATTGGTTGCATAATTTGCATACCAGGAGATATTATTTTTGTTGCCATGCAGGTACAATACCACACCCCTGGGTTCAGGAACTGTGAATTGAATGATATTGATATTGGAAGCGCTGTCGAAGCTGATATTGATTTCCCGGTTGGGAAACGGGAAATCATAGGGTTGATCCCTTGCGACTTGCCGGGGATGGAAGAGGAGGCGATCCTGGAAATAATAAAAGGCAATGCCACCGAGCAGGTAAATAAATAAGAGGATATTCAACCATTTCAGCCATCTGAACTTTCTTTTTCGGATCATATGCAAAATTAGATCAGAGCATTGATAAAACCGCCAGACCGCCTGAATGAATTTAAGTTCGGCCCTTCATGCATGCGTTCAATCGCCGCTTTGCATGCCTGGCCCGGCTCTAAAAACGCTCCAAGGTTAACTTCGTTTTAGTATTTGAGAATATCGCGGATGAAATTATGATATTCGGGAAAAGTGGGCAGATTATTGTGTCCTCCTCCTACAATTCTGATAAGTGTAATCTTCCGCGAATTGATTTTTTGCAATTGCTCGCTCTGTCTGATTGGGATGAGCCGGTCTTTTGTGCCGTGCAGGATATAGGTATGGCAATTTACAAAGCGAATCCAGTGATCGGTGCGCAAATGATATCGCATGACAAATTTCACCGGAAGAAAGGGCAGGAATCTTTCAACCACTTTCCTGAAATTATAAAAGGGCGCATCCAGAATAAGATAGCGGGGACTATTGTCTGATGCCAGTTTGGTCGCGAAACCGCTACCCAGGCTTCTTCCGTAAACAATGATATGTTGTTCCGTGTACCGGGTAGCCAGGGTTTGATAAACAAATTGCATATCATTCAAAATGTTTTGTTCAGACCTCTTGCCCGTACTTTTTCCAAATCCCCTGTAGTCAACCAAAACCACGTCGTATTGATACCTGAAAAAATCCCTGGCATATTTGCCCCAGCCTTTTATGCTACGCGTATTGCCGTGAAAATATAATATGAGTCCCTTGGGGTCGTTCACATAGAAATGAATCCCGTTGATTCTAACGCCCGGTTCGGGATCAAAAAAAAGTTCCCTGAAAGGAGCGTCGTATTTGAATTCAAAATCGGGGGATAATTTCTCAGGTTTGAAGATGAATCTATCCTGGAAAAAATAAGCCAGCAGGATCAGCAGGATGAAGCCAGCAAATATGTAGTAAAATATGGGATTCAATATTGGGAATTTTGCTGTGCCGGGTATTCAGCCCGCCAAACTGTAAATAAAGCTTTCGAAAATCCAGTCCTCTTGAGCTCCACTACAAGCAAGCCTCCCGCTGTCAAGGGTGGTGAGTAGATTCCCTTTACTCAGGATTCTGTGTCTTCATAAACCCTTTTTAACTTGACGTTGGTCAGGGGTGAAACAATCAATGGGAATTTTTCTACAGTCACATAACTGGGGTCGAGACCGAATCCTCTTTCTTCTGAAAGGCTGATTTCCTTCAGCCAGAAATAGAGTTTCATTACGATCTTTTCCCAGAATGGCAATTCATTGTCCTGGCTAAGGAATTTTTCCATCACGATGAACTGAAAATCTCCCACCACATTGTTGCGCTGCAGGCTCTCGTAGCGGCTTGTAATATTCACTTCCTTGTTGTTCACCATGTCTTCAACCACTTTGCGGAACAGCAGGTTGATTCTGGCTTCAACCCTGAAGCCTAATCGAAATTCAATACGTATCACTTCATTGGGAATGATGGTCTGCACTTCGTATTCGCTGGTATAGGGATCATCCAGGGTATCCACATGCACGAACCAATATAAATCAGCCCGTTTCGGCTTCCGGTTGAGAATGGAATAGATGATCTTGTGTTCGATTTCTTTTGGATTATTGGCACTGGTGAGGTAAACCAGGTGCGTGGCAAATTTAGTAACGGTACTGTCCATACTGAGTTCCTGCATCATGGGCAGGTAATGGTCCAGCCTCACAAACTCAACATAGCGGTTCTTGATCTTGCGGCTGCGGTACCAAACGTACATCACCAGGAATAGCAGGCCACCCACCAGTAAAGTAACAAAACCGCCGTGGGGGAATTTTTCAAGATTGGCGAATAGGAAACTCCCTTCAATAGTAAAATAAACTGCTAGGTAGAGGTAGATCCAGAACGCATTTACCCTTCGGGACACCAGGAAATTGGCAAATAAGATGGAAGTTGCCATCATGCAAAGTGTAATGGCCAGGCCATAAGCCGCTTCCATATTTGAAGATGATTTGAAATATAGAGTGATTCCGCAACAGCCCACCAACAGCATGGTGTTGATGGAAGCAATGAACAATTGCCCCCTTGCTTCGGTAGGATAATTGATCTTGAGCTTGGGCCAGAGATTCAGGCGCATGGCTTCGCTGATCAGGGTATAGGATCCACTGATGAGTGCCTGACTGGCGATAATGGCCGCCGCCGTGGCTATAATGATCCCGGGAAGTTTGAACCAAAGCGGCATGACCATGTAAAAGGGATTCATCAATTCCACGGCATTCGGGTGCTGTTGCATGAATCCGGCGGTTAGCATGAGTTGACTCGTCGCAAATGTGGATCCCTCATGGTTGAGCAGGAAGGCCCCCTGGCCCAGATAGTTCAGGAGCAGACAAGACTTTACAAAAATCCAGGATATCCGGATATTGCCTCTGCCCACATGTCCCAGGTCGCTGTACAATGCTTCGGCCCCCGTAGTGCAAAGGAAAACGGCTCCCAGAATCCAGAAGCCATTCGGATAAATGGTCAATAATTTGATGGCGTAATGTGGGCTGAAGGCTTTCAGTACCCCAACGTCATCCGAGATGTGCATAAGGCCAAGAACAGCTATCATGGTAAACCAAATGACCATGATGGGGCCAAACATTTTGCCGATAGACAGCGTTCCGAATTGTTGCAGAAAAAAAAGGGCGACCAGGATGGCCAGCACAATATAAACGATCTGGTATTGCTGAATATTTTCAAATGGCCTGATCTGCTTTATCCCTTCAACGGCTGCAGTAACGGAAATGGGTGGGGTAATCATTCCGTCGGCCAACAGGGAAGCGCCGCCAAGCATCGCGGGTATGACCAACCATTTACGCTGCCTTCTAACCAGTGCGTACAAGGAAAAGATTCCACCTTCACCCCGGTTGTCGGCCTTGAGTGTAAGAATTACATACTTGACAGTGGTTTGAAGTGTAAGAGTCCATATGATGCAGGACAGACCCCCCAGAATCAGATCTTCACTGATGATCCTTCCATTAATAATGGCACTGAATACGTAGAGAGGGGAAGTTCCGATATCTCCATAAATAATTCCAAGTGCTATTATAAGTCCTGCTCCAGTGACTTTATTTAGCTGTTTGCTCACAGTGAGTTAGTAGGTTATTTTCAGGTTTTGAGATATCAATATGCGCCAAAGGTATATGGAAAATGTTTATACATGACGAATTGTTGGCGGCCATGGTTGTAAATAGGTTAAAAAATTCAGCTTTAGGCGTTTCTGGGTAGAAAAGCAGCTAATTTGGCACACAACTCGTACATTTAATTACGAAAATTTCATTCTCATGAGACCCACAATTTTGCTTCTGTTGGCCATTGTCATATCCCTGGCGCCATCACTGGTTTCGGCCCAGCGAATCTACTATTCAGAGGTGGAACGTGACGATTACCGCCAGGTCAATTTTGACATCATCGGCAAGGTGTCGGGAAATATTCTCATCTATAAGAATTTCCGCGCAAAGAATGACCTCTGTATTTACGATTACACCATGAAATTGAAAGATAGGATTGACCTGGATTTCCTGCCCGACAAAGTGATCAATATAGATTTTATTTCATACCCCGATTTTGTTTATGGGATCTACCAATTCCAAAAAAGAAATATCATCTACTGCCTGGGAGTAAAACTGGATGGCGATGGAAAGAAGCTCAGCGACCCGATAGAAATTGACACGACCCATATAAACACTTACGGCGACAATAAGATCTATTCCACCATCTTCAGCGAAGACAGGCAAAAGATCATGGTGTTCAAGATCAATAAACGAAACGACAAGAATTACATCTTTACCACTTTATTGCTTGATCCAAAACTGCAATTGCAGAAAAAGAGCCGCATTGGACTTTCATCGGACGATAAAGACGCAGTTTTCAGTGATTTTGTCCTGGACAATGAAGGCGACATGGTCTTTGCTCACTGCGCCAGATCAGGAAGCAGAGACTATATCACGGGGTTGAACCTGTTGATCAAGCATGTCCAATCAGACAGTTTCAATACCTATAAATTCAATATTGGTGACAAGTTACTCGACGAAGTGAAGATCAAGGCAGATAATGTCAACGAAGACTATTTGATCAATTCATTCTATTATAAACAAAAGCGGGGTAATATAGAAGGCCTTTACACAGTGAAATGGAATAAGGTTACAAATAAGATAGACAATGAAAAGTACACAGTTTTTACTGACGAATTAAAAACGGATGCAAAACCAGAGAGCGGATCAGCCAAAATGGCTTTTAATGATTATTTCATCAGGCAGATCATCCCAAAGAAAGATGGAGGATTTATTGTAGTCAGCGAATCCTATTATACTTCATCGCGGTACAATCCCTGGAATCGTTATGACTACCTGTATAATCCATCTTATTATTCCCCGTTCGATTATTATTATTGGAGCCCTTATGGCTATAATTATTGGAACCCCTGGAACAGGTGGAATAGCAACCAGAGTACAAGGTATTACAGTGATAATATTTCAGTATTTTCATTCAATGGCCAGGTTGATCTGGAATGGAGCAATATCGTGCGCAAGTCGCAGTATGACGACGATACAGATAATTTTTTATCATACCTCGTTTATAATTCGGGCTCCGAAATTAGTTTTCTATATAACCAGGTGGAAAGAAGAAGCCTCCTACTCAACCAGCAAAGCCTTAGTCCGGATGGGAAAATCAACAGAACGCCCACGCTGAAAAATCTTGACAAGGGATACGAGTTCATGCCTAAGTATGGAAAACAAATCGGGGCGAAGCAATTGATTATTCCCTGTATGTACAGGAATTATATTTCCTTTGCAATAGTTGATTTCTAAAATAAATTCCTGTGGTAGGGTCATTCAAGGGAAATAATCCAATCAATATTATCATTCTACTAGTCTACGCTTTTGTATTAAAGCTCTACTCATTTATTCAGCCGCATGTTCCCACTGCCCAGGCAACAGATGGGTTTCTTTACCACAAATTACTGAAATTGCTGGCCCCTGCCGGCCATACGGCCCCAATAATTTATCCGATCATCACCTACGTTCTGATCGTTACCCAGGCCATCACTTTCAATAACCTCATCAACAACCAGAAACTATTGCCCAGGCCCAATTACCTGCCGGCAATGGCCTATATACTCATCACTTCGTTTTTCCCTGAATGGTGGCAATTGTCATCAACCCTGATCATCAACAGCCTGTTGGTCTGGGTATGGGCCAGGCTGAGCGCGCTATTCAATCACCAACGGCCAAAGACACTGGTTTTTAATGTGGGTATGGTGGTTGGTTTTTCTTCCTTTCTTTATTTCCCTTCTATCGGTTTCGCTATTCTCATTTTCTTCGGACTAATCACGTTAAGGCCATTTCATTTAAGCGAATGGATGGTGGCGATACTTGGCATCACCACGCCCTATTATTTTCTTTTCGCGTGGTTATACCTTACCGATAACTGGAATCCGATGACTTACCTGCCTTCTATTTCTGTCAGCTATCCAAAATTTCAGCAGGATGTGTGGGCATGGTGTGGTATGTTCTTATTGATGATTCCATTCATGATCAGCGGTTTTTATATCCAGCGGAACATCCTAAAAATGCTGATACAGGTCCGGAAAAGTTGGAGCCTCATGCTTTTGTACCTACTCACGGCATTGCTGATACCATTTATCAATTCCACTTCCACATTCGAATATTGGATTTTATCAGCTCTGCCATTCGCAGCTTTTCACGCCTACACCTTTTTTTATGCAGAAAAGAAATGGGTCACGCAGTTACTTCATTGGGCCATGGTAATATTCATACTTGCGCTGAATTTCTGGCTCCCCTCACAACGCTAGCAGGGAATCCACTCATTTTGAACATTGCTTCCTAATTTTTATCTTTGCAGCCTATTCTCTTCCCTCATCAACACTATTTTTCAATGAAATTCGGAGTGGTTGTTTTTCCCGGTTCCAATTGCGACAGAGACATTATTGACGCCCTCAGGGAAGAACTGGGGCAACATGTTATTGAGCTCTGGCATAAGGATAAGGATTTGAGTATGTTTTCTACGGAAGACTGCATTGTTTTGCCGGGAGGTTTTTCATATGGAGATTACCTGCGTTGCGGGGCCATCGCCCGTTTCAGCCCCATGATGCAGAGCGTGATAGAATTTGCTCAGAAGAGAGGAAAGGTCCTGGGTATTTGTAATGGATTCCAGATTTTGTGCGAGTCTGGCTTATTGCCGGGTGTTTTGCTGAGGAACGGGAACATGAAATTCGTTTGTAAGAATGTATATATTAAAGGAGAAAACGGATTGCCTCTTAAAATTCCAATTGCCCATGGAGAGGGAAGATTTTATGCTGATTCTGCAACATTGGATGAATTGGAGAACAATAACCAGGTTATCTATCGTTATTGTAACGAAGATGGCGAATTGACACCGGCTTCCAACCCTAACGGAGCTGAACGAAATATCGCCGGGATTTGTAATGCCACCAGGAATGTATTTGGCATGATGCCACATCCTGAAAGAGCCTGCAGCCAGGTGTTAGGAAATACAGATGGCAGAAAATTGTTAAATGACCTGCTTATGGTAAAAAAAGAGGTATTGGTGGGCTGATATCTGTCAATTTTGCAATTTTGGCAAATCCTTAAGTTTTTTAGCTGGACATTTGACGGGACTCCATCCAAGGGGTTTCATAAATTAAATGGCATTATGAAAGGAATTATAAGTTTTTCCATATTACAATTGGCCTTTGCTTTTGCGTTTGCCCAGGGCGGTTCCGCAAAAATGGTAAGCTGGAATTTTGAATCGAAAAAAATCGGTGACAATATTTATGAAGTCCGCATGACGGCTTCAATTAATGGAAATTATCATATCTATGCGCAGAATGTGGGCGTTGACGGCCCTGTGCCCACTTCTTTCAAATTTGCCAGGAACCCACTCATTGCCGTAGATGGTAAGATCAAAGAAATGGGTAAGCTTGTACAGAAGCACGAAGAGGTATGGGGCGGCAACGTAAATTATTATGAAAAGACCGTGGATTTTGTGCAGGTGGTGAGGCTGAAAGGCAAATTGAAGACCAACCTGGGGGGAACCGTTGAATTCATGGTATGTGACGACAGACAATGCTTACCACCGTCAGAGGTGGAATTTAAGATAAGTGTCGGCGGATAAAC
Source organism: Agriterribacter sp. (assembly GCA_041484195.1). GTDB lineage: Bacteria > Bacteroidota > Bacteroidia > Chitinophagales > Chitinophagaceae > PSRI01. The sequence goes on from JBGPHC010000013.1 coordinate 76,155, forward strand.
TTGGTTTATCTGCTCTTTCGGACTGAAACGAGTTTCTTTGAGGAGAGAAACTCGTTTCTTTTTAGTTTTAGGATTTTATCACCCGCTCATGAAAAGAATTTTATCATTGATTTTCGCCGGGCTGCTGCTTGGGGCGCCGCAAATGGTGTTTCCGCAATATAGCGCCGGCCCAAAGATTGATTGGTCATTTTCAGGTACCAATAAGGGCGGCAACGAGTATCAGTTGGTGATGCATGCGAAAATTGAAAAGGGTTGGAGATTATTTTCGATTACAATGGGCGATGACCTGCCCAATACCAGGATTGGCCTGGACAGTTCCACGCTTGCTTTTGCCAGCATCCTGTCTGTGAAGGAGAATGCCAGATTAATCACCGCGAAGGAACCATTGCTAGACAGCACAGAAGTCAGGTTTTTTGAAAATGAAGCGGAATTTCTTTTGGATTTGATTGTAAAGGATAAGAAATCGGACATCAAAGGATCTATTGTGTTTATGGCATACAAGGGTGACGAGTTTTCGGATCCCGAAACTGTACCATTCAGGTTCGGCTTTGATGCTAACGGTAAACTGATAGCGAAGTCAGGCGGTCTGCAGGAGTCAGCTTCCGGCGCCCAGGCCTTGAAACGAAATTCAATCGATCTAAAGAACCCGGTCAGCAATTGTGGCGGCACGGGAATCGAATCTGATCAATCAAAGGGACTCTGGGGCATATTCGCTTTGGGATTTCTGGGAGGCCTGATTGCTTTGCTCACTCCTTGTGTATTTCCCATGATACCGCTCACGGTTTCTTTCTTCACCAAGAGATCTTCGAACAAGCGGAAAGGAGTTGGGAACGCATTACTTTATGGATTTTTCATCTTCCTGATCTATGTATTGCTCAGTTTGCCTTTTCATTTTCTGGATTCGCTGAATCCCGAGATCCTGAATAATATTTCCACCAATTTCTGGTTGAATCTCCTATTCTTTGTGATATTCGTCGCGTTTGCGCTGAGCTTTTTTGGCCTTTTTGAGATTACACTCCCAGGCAGCATTTCCAATAGGGTTGACGCACGGGCAGGGGTAAGCGGAGTAGTGGGTATTTTCTTCATGGCTCTCACCCTTGCCCTGGTTTCATTTTCCTGCACGGGGCCAATTTTGGGTTCCCTACTGGCAGGTTCTTTGTCCTCCAATGGAGGTGCCTGGCAATTATCTTCGGGTATGGCTGGTTTTGGCCTTGCCCTGGCCCTGCCTTTCGCATTATTTGCATTGTTCCCGGGATGGCTGCATTCCATTCCCAAATCAGGCGGATGGTTGACTTCAGTGAAAATTGTACTGGGCTTCGTGGAGCTGGCGTTGGCCATAAAATTTCTTTCGAATGCCGACCTCGTGGAACATTGGGGAATTCTCAAAAGAGAAATTTTTTTCGCCATCTGGATCATTTGCGGAGTCTGCATTGTTCTCTTTCTTTTCGGAATACTTAAATTCAAGAATGATCCTCCTCCACGAAAATTGAGCAAAGGCAGGATTCTTGCAGGCTTAGTCTTCCTGGCATTCACGATTTATTTATTGCCAGGCGTCACCAAATCGAAATATGCGAACCTGTCGCTCATCAGCGGATTCCCCCCGCCATTAGCCTATAGTATTTATGGAAAAGACCTGATCAGGATAAACGGGGTGGAAGCGGAGGTGGTAAATGATTACGAAAAGGCACTTCAACTGGCGAAGGAGAAGAATCGCCCTGTATTGATTGATTTTACAGGGTGGGCTTGTGTGAACTGCAGAAAAATGGAGGAGAATGTTTGGACGGATAAGAGAGTGAAAAACCTGATTGACAGCAATTTTGTATTGGTTTCATTGTTTGTGGATGATCGGGAACGGTTGAAAGAAGACCAGCAATTCGTTTTCACTACCTCGGATGGGGACAAGAAAAAAATCAGAACCTTAGGTGACAAGTATGCCACCCTTCAGGCAGAGAATTTTGTAAATGTGTCTCAACCATTGTATGTTGTGATCAGTCCGGATGAGAAATTACTGACTTTACCGGTGGGATATACTCCTGACAGGAACGAATATGCGGCTTGGTTGCAGTGCGGGGTGGAAGCTTTCAGGAACCTTAAATAAACAAAAATCGTCTCGCCTTGGGCGAAACGATTTTTGAAATGATAAAGAGTACAGTTTACAATGCGATTTGTTTTTCAGTCATCATCTTTCTCAAGTTGATTAATCCATAGCGCATGCGGCCGAGAGCTGTGTTGATGCTGCATTGGGTTAAGGCGGCAATTTCTTTAAAGCTGAGTTCGGCGTAATGTCTAAGGATGATTACTTCGCGTTGGTCCTGTGGCAGACGGTCCAGCATTTCACGAACCCTGTCGTGGCTCTGGCGCTGCATCATGCGGCGGTCAATTCCGTCTTCTGAAAAACTGATTACCTCAAAAATGTCACGATCGTCGCCGGTCTTGATGGTAGGGGTCCTTTTTACCTTGCGGAAATGATCCACACAAAGATTGTGTGCGATTCTCATGGCCCAGGGGAGGAATTTACCTTCTTCTGTGTAACGCCCGCAACGGATGGTGTCGATTACACGAATAAACACGTCCTGAAAAATGTCTTCAGCCAGGTATTTGTCTTTTACCAGCAAAAGAATGGAAGTGTAGATCTTGTCTTTGTGACGAATAATGAGGTTCTCGAGAGCTTCAGAGTCTCCATCCATGAAAAGATGGATCAACTGCTGATCAGACAGATTGGTTAGGGATTTCATAACTTCTACGGTTTTTAAATGGTTAGGGATTTTACCCCAATACTCAGCAAAATGTAGAAGTCTATACCTGATAGGCGATAGGTTTAGTCTCTAGTCTTCTCTGGATATTGGGACGACTAAAGTATGGTATTTTCTCAAATAACCAAATATTAGTTAAAACTTTTTCGCCCAAATTCCCTGAAAAGCCGATGAAAGTAATAAAAGTCAACAATAATTGCCCTTGGCAATAAATCAGTCTCTTTCAATAAAAATAGTTGATCACGAGGGCATATAATACAACTGCTAGCCAGTTTAACATTAATTTTGTTTTCTCATATGATAAAAACAAGTGACAAGGAAGAAAAAGCTTTAGTCCGGGGATCCGGTAAAGAAGACGTCATACTGATCAAGGGCGCGAGGGTTCATAATCTAAAAAATATCACTGTAGAAATTCCGCGCAATAAACTCGTGGTAGTGACCGGTGTTTCAGGGTCGGGCAAATCATCACTCACAATTGACACCCTGTTTGCAGAAGGACAGAGGAGGTATGCGGAAAGCCTGAGTGCTTATGCCAGGCAATTCCTTAACAGGATGAATAAACCTGATGTTGACTATATCAAGGGGCTTTGTCCGGCCATTGCCATTGAACAAAGAGTGATCACAAGAACGCCAAGGTCAACGGTAGGGAGCATGACGGAAGTCTATGACTATCTCCGCTTATTGTATGCCAGGATCGGAAAGACCATATCGCCGGTCAGTGGAAGGGAGGTGAAGAAGGATGATGTGCTTGATGTTGTGAATGCGATCAGCCGGCAAAAAACGGGTGACAAGGTTCTAATATTGTCGCATTTCAGGTTCCATGGAAAAAGAGACCTCAGGGAAGAATTGAATATATTGCTTCAGAAGGGATTTTCAAGGCTTTATGTATTCGAGACTCCAGCCGCAATCAAAAAGACTGAAGTTCAGGGTGAGATTCTGAGAATCGAAGACCTGCTGGAGCTCGGGGATAAAGAATTAAAAAAGAAATTACCATTGATTCCTCCCACGGGGAGCGGAGCACTTGCCACAGGTCCCCGTGGCCCTAATTCTGCCCCGTCAACATTTGTTTTGGTTGACCGCCTCCTGGTAAAGGAATTTGATGAAGATGATCGTCACCGGATCGCAGATTCGGTTGGAACCGCATTTTATGAAGGAGAAGGAGACGTTTATCTTCAAGTCAATTCAGATCCGCTTCTGCATTTTTCCAATAGGTTTGAAATGGACGGTATAAAATTTGAAGAGCCTTCGCCCAATCTGTTTTCATTTAATAATCCTTATGGCGCCTGTCCTACCTGTGAAGGATTTTCACAGATATTAGGCATTGATCCCGACCTGGTGATCCCAGACAAGCGCCTGAGCGTGTACGAAGGAGCTGTAGCGCCCTGGAAAGGTGAAAAACTGGGGTGGTGGAAGGAACAGTTCATAAAAGCGGCGAAAAAATTCAATTTCCCGGTTCACAAACCGATTGCGGATCTCAGCAAGGAGCAGTATAAAATTCTGTGGGATGGAAATGAGTATGCGCATGGAATTCATGATTTTTTCAAGGAGGTGGAACAAAATCTCTACAAAGTTCAATACCGGGTTTTGCTTTCCAGATACAGGGGCCGGACTATTTGCCCGGATTGTAAAGGGTACCGTTTGCGGAAAGAAGCACTATACGTCAGGATCGGGGGTTTGCATATCGGTGAGATATGTGAAATGCAGGTCAAGGACCTGAAGCAATGGTTTGACCAGTTAGAATTAAGTGACTACGAAAAGCAGGTAGCCCGTAGAGTGATGACTGAAGTGATGCAACGTTTGCAAACCTTGCTGGATGTGGGACTGGGATACCTTACACTAAGCCGTTTGGCTAACAGTCTCAGCGGGGGTGAGAGCCAGCGCATTCAACTCACCCGCAGCCTGGGAAGCAATCTTACCAGCTCGCTCTATATTCTCGATGAACCTTCCATTGGATTGCATTCAAGAGATACGGCCAGATTGATAAAAGTATTAAAGAACCTGAAGGACCTTGGCAATACCGTGGTGGTGGTAGAGCATGATGAAATGATGATGAGGGAAGCCGACTATATCATTGACATGGGACCACTTGCCAGTCATCTGGGTGGTGAAGTGGTGGCGGCCGGAAATTATGAAGAGATCATTGCCGAGCCCAAGAGTCTTACGGGCAAATTTCTGAAAGGCGAATTGAAAATTGAGCCTCCAAAAAAATTGAGAAAATGGAACCGTTCCATCATAGTAAAAGGCGGGAGGCAACACAACCTTCAGGATATTGACGTGGAGTTTCCCCTCAATGTATTATGTGTGGTGAGTGGCGTGAGCGGAAGCGGCAAGACCACTCTTGTCAAGCAGATCCTGTATCCCGCATTAAAGAAACTAAAAGGTGAGTTTGTAGATAAAATCGGCTTACACAGTGGGATTGAAGGGGACATCGATTCCATATCACAAATAGAATTGATAGATCAGAACCCAATAGGAAAATCATCCCGAAGCAACCCGGTAACCTATATCAAAGCCTATGATGAAATCAGGGACCTCTATTCGAGGCAGCCTCTGAGTAAGATCCGGGGATTCCAGCCAAAGCATTTTTCATTTAATGTGGATGGCGGAAGATGCGACAACTGCAAGGGCGAGGGAGAACAGGTGGTGGAAATGCAATTCCTGGCAGACGTGCACCTGACCTGTGAAGTGTGTGGAGGTAAGAAATTCAAGGAAGAAGTACTCGAAGTTACTTATAAGGATAAAAATATTTTTGATATCCTGGAATTAAGTGTAGATGAAGCGCTCGAATTTTTTGTGTCTGAGAAAGAAATCACAAACAAAATAAAACCACTGAGCGATGTGGGCCTGGGATATGTGAAACTGGGGCAATCCAGCGACACGCTTTCAGGTGGCGAAGCACAAAGAGTGAAACTGGCTTCCTTCCTGGGAAAGGGCAGGGCTCAGGGACATATACTTTTTATTTTCGATGAGCCCACCACAGGATTGCATTTTCAGGACATCAATAAATTGCTTGCTTCTTTCAGCGCCTTGATTGAACAGGGACATTCTATAATAGTGATAGAACATAATCTGGACGTGATAAAATGCGCCGACTGGGTAATTGACCTCGGCCCTGAGGCAGGTGACGAGGGCGGCAAGTTGGTGTTTGCAGGAATACCCACGGATTTGAAGAAGCAGAAAAAGAGCTGGACCGGGAAATTCCTTAATGGGTAAATGCACCAGATCAATTTGTGAACTCAAATGGCTTGGACCTCTTAACAGCGATTCCCCAATTCGATCCTTGTGATTCCTTATCATTCAATCACCTCAGCCTGTCAACACTTTTCACCAGTTTTTCATCTTTGTAAATCCCTCTGGCAGCCAATATGAAAAATATGGGTACAACAATGGGGAACAGTGCCCAGAGTGCGATGACGCCACTGTTGAATGCTCTGGCACGCACATAGTAAAGTACAAGACATCCTATCTGCAATAATAGTCCGACTATACAGAGGCGGAACTGCAATTTCCTGTTCTTGAATAGAAATATGGAGATCAGCGCTATCAACCCCACGGCCACGGTGAGCACCAGGAGAAAGAAATCGCTGGCAGAATCAAGGGTTTCAGACTGGGTAACTCCGTTTACGATTTTTGTGCCACTATAAACAGGAAAACGAAGGGAAAGAAATGAAAAGGCCGAAGCGAGGAGAAGCCAAATCGTTTGAATGCGTTGAAACATACAGGATGATTGTCTTGTAAAAATAAGTATTCTGCTAATCAAAACACATTTCAATTCAAAGGTTGAGCAATGGCTACGGCCACCAGTCACCCGGCAAAATAAAATGGATCCCGGGAATTTGGCTGTTCCGGGGATCCATGGTCCTGCAAATTTGATCAGAGGTTCTTATCGGCTCTGAGGAACTGTTCCATCACTTCTAATTTGCCCTGCGGGCTTACCCGGAGTGTGTACCAGTAGTCATTGTCAAACATTTTTATGACATAGGCCATTTCATTTCCAACAGTAACTTCGGTTACCCCAAAAGGCGTTTGGCGGGGAAATTGGTTCCTGATCTCAGTCGAAATGGAAACGGGCAAGAGCCAGGGCTGGTAGTATTTCAGGCTACTGATGATATTGCCTTTACTGTCAAATTGAACCCTGAAGGAGGCATCTGCCTGGGTAAAGACTGCAGTGAATTGGTTGGCGCCTTCATACCATTTCAGACCCTGTGCATGGGTGAAAGTACGGTTAAAACTGAGGAGCACTTTCTTGTTTACATCGATGTCTTTGGCGTAAGCACCTGCCTGAAAAAGAAGACAGCAGGCGAGGAAGAATATAGTTTTCATGATGAAAAGTTATTAAGATTAGCAAAGGGGTTTAATCGGTTTGTAGTCGAAAATATTTGAAAAGCCGGGTCCGGGAGAGTGGGGAATCCGGACCCTGGCTCTGTGAGGACTGAAGGTTATTCGGATTGGCCTTCCTTATAAATATTCATCTCTCCATCTGCGATATGAACTATTTTCCAGGCATTCCCATCCTGAATGTGCACCAGGTAAATGAGATTTTCCGGTACTGAAACTTCTTCCACCTGTGTGATGGTGAAATCAAAATAAGTACTCCTGACAAGATTCCTTACCTCAGTGGGCAACTGTTTTTCACCATAATAACGAATGGTGTACACCCAGCTACCTTTATTATTGTAAGCCGATTTGCATTTGATGCCTGCAAGGAGATAATCAGCAACGAAGCCATCACTCACTTTGTGCCAGCGTGTATCGGATGCCAATTTGAATTTCCTGGAAAAATCCCTTAGGGCGCGGAAATTGACTGAAGTGGCGTCATTGGCAGATTTATCTCCGATAGCGGTACTGGCAAGAAGTGATTTTGAGGAATCAAAAGCCTTATTGGCACTACTTCCCTGGGCTTTTGCACCGGGGACGGATAACATGGCAGGAATCAGGCCTGCGAACAAAATCGAGAGAACTTTTTTCATGACGATAAAGTTTAATGGTTTATGATTTAATTGCGATTTGGTTTATCCGGGAATTTGTAAGCAAATTGTGAGATTTGATTTTGCTGACAACACTACCGTATAATGGAAGTCTTAATAATGGAACGGACAGGGATATCAATTCGAATCGTATTTCCTTAATATGTGTCGTGAGACATTAGGCAAGGGAAACAATCAGGAAATAATTTTTCGGCAAATAAGAATCAGGTATCAGTTTTCTGTCCAGGTTTAACCGGACCAGGGATCAGGGCCCCGGGTCTTGAAGGAAGACTTTTGCGATCATACAGGATTAGAGACCCCGGTTTGGATAAGGCAATTATAATTGTCCGGCCAATTCCCTGGCCATCAGGCTCAATAACCGTAATCATGCAGGCAAACTATTCTTTTTCAGGTTATAATGTATTATATTTAGGAAAGACCAGAATATGGAGCTTCCCCGGATCGTCCTGCATACGGCAGACCAGGAGATCATCAATAAACTGCTGGGATCTGGCCTAACCAGGAATTCGGGCGAGGAGCAATTCTTTAAAGCTTACCTGTATTTTGTGCGTGAAGGCGTGCAGAAATATTCTCTAAATGAGGAAGAAGCCTTTGACGCATATTCAGATTCCATCCTCTCAGCCATAGAAAAGATAACCGGCAACGGATTCGAAGGCCGGTCCTCCCTGAAAACATGGCTATACCAGATTTTTCATCACAAATGTGTTGACCTGATTCGCAAAAAGACGACCAATAAGGGTAGTGTGCATAAAACTGTGACTGTTACCGAAATGTTCTCCCAGATTTCAGATTCTGCCAAATCAATAGTTCAGAAACTTATTGACAAGGCCGATTGGGATCTCCTGAGGGAAAAGCTGCATCAGTTAGGTGAAAATTGCCGACAGATGCTGATGCTTTCAGCGGATGGATATAGTGACAGGGATATCGCCGGCCAGCTGGGATACAAGACCGCTGATGTGGTTAAGACAAGCCGCCTGCGATGCCTGGAAAAGTTAAGACAATTGTACAAATCCCCTTAACTAAGGTTTATGGTTGATAATTACGGATATATTGATGATTTTTTCAAATCTACCCCTAGCCCGGAACAAATAAAGGAATTTGAACACCGTATTGAATCCGAACCAGCATTTGCAGAAGATGTGGCTTTTTATTTGTCGGCCATGCAGGCTGCCAAGGGAATTCTGCATGAAGGGAAGAAGGAAGGGTTTAAGGAAATATACCAGCAATCATTACCCGCCGAATCTGTGAAAATAAACCGGCCTCTAAAGAGGTTATGGTACTATGTGGCAGCGGCAGCGGTTATTTTGGGAATTGTCATAAGCAGATTGACTTTTTTTCAGCCTGCTACCGCTGGAAAATTGGCGGACAAATACATTCAGGAGAATTTCATAAGCCTGAATGTAGAATTGGGTGGTCATGAGGATAGTTTACAGACTGGGATTCATTTGTTCAACGATGGAAAATTGCCTGAAGCATTGGAATTATTTGAAAGTATTCTGAAGTCTGACAGCTCAAATTTTCAGGCCCTCAGAATTGCAGGAATCGTTTGTCTGAAGCGTGGACAATATGACAAGGCGATTCTTTATTTTAAGGATTTGGCATCCTTACAAGGTTACCATTATAACCCCGGAATGTTTTACGAAGCAATTGCGCTACTGAAAAGAGACGGTCCTGGAGACAAGGACGAAGCAAAGAGATTGTGTAAGCAGGTTGTTGCTCAACAATTGGACGAAAGTGATTATGCACAGAAACTGCTCAAAACTCTATAATTCTAAATTTTGCATTCTAACTCTAAATCATAAGCCATGTCAAAAAAAATAATGAAAATTAAACGGGCGGGGAGCACACCGCCACCGCCGAAATTGGCAAAAAAAATAAGCAAATTAGAAAATGCAGGGGAAAGGTCGCCGGAAAAAGTATGGAAAAAGCTTTTGGCCACTTTCATAATAAAACCGACTGTGGCACAATTCGAAAGCAGTAAGAAAAAGATTTTTGATTACTATGCAGCCGCTGCTAAAGAATTCGAGAAAAGAAAACAAAAGGAGTTGAATAATCCCTTATTCCAAGCCATTTCCAGTGTAGATTGGGAACAGAGAGGTCGGCAAGAGTTTCAAAAATACTATGTCCTGGTAATTATGTCCAACCCGGGTCCTGGCAATACCAGCGTTAATCCTCCCCAAAAACCATCACCACCACAGTCGCCGTTATAAGGCTCTTATGATTTTGAGGATTATTATTAAAATATTGAAGTAAAGGATTTCCATTAAGAGCATGTAATTGCAGTTAAGTACCTGGCAAAATAGGTGTTGAGATATTACAATAGTCCTTTGTATTCCAAATCCGGATCCTATGCTTAATTCTTAATATGGGAACCGGATAGTTATGGTTAAGAAATTACTCATACTGACGATTTTAGTTAAAATTCCATTGTTGTTTTTGCAGGCCCAATGTCCTGTGAATGATTCTCTTTGGAAGAGGTTGACATTCTTGCGGGATTCTGCGCATTCCATTTCCACGGCTAGTCAACTATCTGAGTTTACTAATTATGATCGCGTTTTACGAAATTGCCGGTTCCCTTACGACTCAACCCGCGCTTTGCTTTTGCAGAGAATTGGCGCTATGCATTACAGGCAATCTGACCTTGTAAAAGCAATGGGCTATATTCTTAGTTCGATTGATGTACTCACTGGGACTACCGCCAGGTCCAGGGTCATCCCAAAATTGCTGATAGCGGATTACTATTCGCTTGCGATCATTTATGGCTCCTTAGGATTGGTCAGGGATAAAATAAGGGCCCTTGATAGTTGCGAATTATTGAGCGAACGATGGGGGTTCGTTGATCAGCTCGTACTATACGCTTTTTATCAAAAAGTGCAATATTATATTGGGATAGGTGATTACATGCGTTGCATTACTGCAGCAGACAAATGCAGCGAGCTTGCCATGGAGTACTACAAGCAGGATTCCAAGGGAATTATAGAGAGAGACCAATATGTTTCAGGCTGTTTAGTATGGAAAGTAAACGCGCTTATTGAATTGAAGGAATATAAAAAGGCCGAATACATTCTAACTCAAAAAATAGCTGAGTATGAAAAGAATATTCATTCCGAAAACATGGGAGCCATGTATACTTTGCTCGCGCAAGTAGAGGTTCAATTTGGAAATTATGACTCAGCAATTAATTACTTTCAGAAAGCATTAGAAAATAATCGCAGATCCGGATTTATTTTAGGTTGCAAAACCGTTCTCAATAATTTGGGTTATAGCGTATATTTTAGTCACTTCCATGATTATAAGAAGGCGATTGCGACTTATAAAATGGCGCTTGGATACCAGAATAAAGATCCAAATTATAGCACGGATGATTCTTTCGAAAACCTGAATATACTTGCAAATATAGCGACTGCCTATGTGCAGGAAGGTCTATATGATTCTGCATTTAGGAATTTTCAGTTTGCATTTGATCAGATAAAGGTTGGTATTGACGAGGTTGGGGTTTTGAAAAGTTCGGCCAAAGATTTTATGCAGTCCAAGGAAATGAGATACCTGATGGATCTTGTGATAAATAAGGGAAACGCGTGCAAAAAGCAATTCGATGAGACGGCAGACCAGGACAAGATTAATGAAGCCATCAGGATTTATAAGGTTGCTGACCAATTGCTTGAAAGAATAAAAGCTGAGCAGGCTGAATATGAATCCAAAATATTTTGGAGAAGTGTAACACGTCGCTTGTATGAAAATGCAATTGAAGCCTGCTTCAAAAGCAACGCCCTCATCGAAGGATTTTACTTTTTTGAAAGAAGCCGCGCAGCATTATTGTCCGATCAACTCAATGAACGAAAATGGGTAGGCGAGAATGAGATATTAAGGCTTGCTGAATTGAAGAAACAAATATTCCAGAGTCGAAAGGAAATGATAGGACAGGATTCTTCCACCAATGAATTTGCATCTGCTCGAAAGAAATTAGATCTTAACCGGCAGGAATTGAACCGACTAAATGATATAGTCAGGGACAAAAATCCCATTTATTACCAGGGCTTTGTCGATACAACATTTTTTGACATCTCCCGAATAAGAAAAGAACTATTGCAGAACCACGTGGCTTTGATGGAGATCTATTCCGGCGATAGTGCTGTCTACACATTAGTTATTACAAATTCCGGTATTCAAATTAGTAAGATATCGAAGCCAACTTATGAAGCGCTGGTTTTCCGATACAATAGCTATATATCAAATGCCACTCTGTTAAACCGGGAATTCGATTCATTTGTAAGTACTTCAAGGCAATTGTACAAGCTACTGTTCAAGGGCGAAGCCTTGCCGGTGGGCAGGATCATTGTTTCGCCTGATGGTCAATATTTTCCCTTAGAAGCGCTGGTAACCAGTGATAGCAAACTGCAATATTTCCTGATTGATCATGCGGTTAGTTATACTTATTCGGCGAGGTTTCTGATGTATCAATTTGAGAGTTCACCAATCTCGACACAATCCGATTTTGTAGGATTGGCACCATTGAGATATCCCAACGCTGCAAATTTGCAGACAATACCGGGAAGCGATGCATCATTATTTCGAATCAAATCTTTCTTTAAAAGCGGCAACTGCCTTACAGGAGTTGATGCTACAAAAGCGAATTTTCTGAAACAATTTGCAAACCATAGAATAGTGCAATTATACACCCACGCAATGGACAGTTCTATGGTGGGAGAGCCCGTCATATGGTTTGCTGATTCGGCTTTATACTTATCTGAATTGGTTGGGGAAGTAGTACCAATAACAAAATTAATCGTATTGTCAGCATGTCAAACTGCGATAGGAAAACTTAATGAAGGTGAGGGCATTTTCAGTTTCAGCCGAGGTTTTGCAGCAGTGGGGGTGCCTTCATCTATTACCAATCTTTGGTCAGTTGACAATGTATCCACTTACAAAATCACTGAATTATTCTATGAATATTTATCGCGTGGTTTGCCAATTGACGTAGCACTGCAAAGAGCAAAGATTGATTTCTTAAGAAAATCTTCCAGACATGATTCTTTGCCTTTTTACTGGGCCGCTCCCATATTATCAGGCAAGAGTGAGCCACTGGAGATTAATGCAAGGCCTTCCGCCCGCATTGCAATCCTAACTGTTGCCGGCTTGACGGTACTGATTCTGGCCTTGTTATGGTTTAAGCGCCGTAGGATATTTTAATTTCTTAAAATCTTATACAGTCAAAAAATTGCAATATGGCAAAGAATAAATTTAAGAAGAAGGCTACGGGATTGAAAAATTTTACGTATCGGATTATCTTGAAGTTTACAGACGAAATGAATATTCCTTATGGGTCAAATGAAAAACTCATCCAGGTTTTTTCTGAGCATATGAATACCTCATGGAAGGATATGCTCAAAAAATATCCTGGGCTTAAATTGGGAAGGTCTGTGACTTCAATAAAACCCGGTGAGATAGATAAGTTAATGGCAGATGCCAAAGAAGAGGCCGGAAAGATGGGAAAATCTTATCATCCTCCCAACCTCCATAACTTCCTCAAAATTGAATTTCCTGTTAATACAAACTATTTGAAGCTGCTTGAGGAAATTCAAAACTCCCCCAATGTTAAGGAAGTCTATGTTCAGCCGTGGCCAGTTCCAGGTTCCGATGCTGCAAGTGCGGGTTCCTTCAAAGCCAAACAGAGGTATCTGAAGCCGGCCCCGGTTGGCGTGGATGCAAAGTTGGCTTGGAGAATGCCAGGTGGTGATGGAAACCCTGCGATTAGGTTTGTGGATCTTGAAAACGGATGGGATTTTACTCATCCGGATCTGCCACAGAATGCCGGTACTTCAACAATCGGAACCCCATTTGGAATAAATAAAGGCGATTTTGATCATGGCACGAATGTACTGGGAGTAGTGCTGGGACAAAGGAACCGTTTCGGAATAGATGGCATTGCTCCAATGGTTAAGGCTGACGCTATTTCAAGCTTCGCTGCGGAATCAGATTCTCCTAATTTGAATGAGGCACTGGCATTTGCCATAAATTTGCTTGACTCTGGTGACGTCTTGCTCATTACACTTCACTCACCAAACAGGGCGTTGGACTTTTTGCCTGTGGAAATAGATTCAGAGGCATTCCACTATATTCAGGCCGGAACTATGAAAGGCGTAATAATAATAGAAATCGCGGGAAATGGAATTAAGGATCTTGATAGCCCCCAATTCAATTCACTCATTAAAACGGGACCTAATGATTCTGGAGCTATACTTGTAGGAGCTTGCAAATCCAGAATGCCCCATAACCGATTTCCAACCTCAAATTTTGGATCAAGGGTAGATTGTTACGCATGGGGAGAAAAAATCGTAACTACAAATCCAGGCCAGAACCCATATATTTTCGACTTTGGCCAAACTTCCGGCGCCGCAGCGATTATTGCTGGTGTGGCATTGTCAATACAGGGGATATACTTCACAAAAAATGGTAGAAAACTAAATTGTACCGAAATGCGAAAATTATTTCAGACTAATGGTACGCCCTCAACGGACTCGATTGGCGTAATGCCGGATATAAAGGCGATTGATAACCTGATCCAGACCTCAGCAATTTAAGGCAGAGGAAAAATCTTTGAGTCGAACAACTACTTACATTAAGGCCGGCATTTGTTTGTGGCGGACTAAATCTGTATAGAAAAATAAATTCATTTAAAAATAAAATATATCTTTGTCTCACCCACTCTTAAAACAACAACCTGTTCGGATCACCCTGCTCACGTCTTTTAGAATTTGTTTCCTTCATTTCCCGTATCCGTTCTTTTTTTCTAACCATAAAATGGGTAGCATGAAAAAGCATTTACTTTCTTTTCTCATTCTCGCCATCGCGGGACCAGCGCTGATCTCTTCCTGCAAAAAAACGGAATTGCAGGACTTGAAAAACAAACAATCCAATTACAAGAACGCGAATATCGTTGGAGTTCCTGCAAAGACTGGAACGGCCGTTCCATCAACTGCGCAGTCAGGCTGTCCCGGATCGGGCAATAGCACTTCAGCCAACCAACCAGGTTCTTAAGTCTTGGAGCCCGGGATGGAGTTTCATAGTGGAATGATCTGCAGGAATTGTCTTGTGGAAAAAAATCTTATCCAAGTTCGGGATAGAGGGGATATTCATGCATGAACTCATTCACCTGCTTTTTCACGGAATCAATGGTCTTATCATCTTCCGCGTTCTTCAGCACCCTGTCTATGGCATTCACAATAAATGGCATATGTTCTTCTTTCATGCCCCGGGTTGTTATGGCGGGTACGCCTACACGTATCCCTGAAGTGATGAAGGCAGATTTATCATCAAAGGGGACCATATTTTTATTGACCGTAATATCGGCCCTGACCAGAGCCTGCTCCGCCTTTTTGCCACTGATATTCTTGTTCCTGAGGTCTATCAATAACAAATGATTGTCGGTTCCGCCTGAAATGATCTGGTAGCCTTTTTCCGAAAATGCCTTTGCCATCGCCTGGCCATTGCGAATGATCTGTTGGGCGTATTGGGTAAATTCATCGGTGAGAATCTCGCCGAAAGAGACCGCCTTAGCCGCGATAACATGTTCCAGGGGACCTCCCTGGGTTCCGGGAAATACCCCCATATCGACCAGGTTGCTCATCATACGGATATTCCCTCTCACGTCTTTCAGCCCAAATGGATTTTCAAAATCCTTTTTCATCAATATAATGCCGCCCCGGGGACCACGGAGGGTCTTGTGGGTGGTGGAAGTAACGAAATGGCAGTCTTCAAATGGTGAATTGAGTAATCCTTTTGCGATCAAACCTGCCGGATGGGCCATATCGCACATCACCAGGGCGCCAACAGCATCTGCGGCCTTCCTGATCCTCGCGTAATCCCAATCGCGGCTATAGGCCGATGCGCCACAAATGATCAGTTTGGGCCTTTCTTTGGCAGCCTGGGCCTCCAACATGTCATAATCAACCCTGCCTGTTTCCCTGCCCACCCCATAAAAAACCGGCCTGTATAATTTCCCGGAGAAATTTACAGGAGAGCCATGCGTAAGATGGCCTCCCATGCTCAGATCCAACCCCAGGATGGTATCTCCCGGTTGCAATACTGCCAGCATGAGCGCCGCATTCGCCTGTGCCCCACTGTGAGGCTGCACATTGGCATATTCACAATTGAAAATCTGTTTGAGACGGTCAATGGCCAGTTGCTCGGTTTGATCTACAAACTCACAACCAGCGTAATACCTTCGACCAGGATACCCCTCCGCATATTTATTGGTCATTACGGTTCCCATGGCCTGCATGACCTGCAGCGAAGTGAAATTTTCTGAAGCTATCAGTTCAATGCCATGTCTTTGTCGTTCCAGTTCCTTACGAATAATGTCAAATACGAGATTGTCTTTTTGCATGGCGCAAAAATAGGCCAACAATCCTGAAAAGAAATGAGCGATTCCAACTTAATGAAAGATTTACTGCCTACCCTGAGCATCTTGTTAATTTCTATGGCTAGTTCTTCCAGGTCAACTCCTGTGCGATTGGAAAAGATCAGCAATAAATAGTCCTGCCCGGGAATGCTGAAACTGATGGAGCGAAAACCTCCGTTTGATCCCGTGTGGTACACTACCACGGGCTTTTCTTTTTCGCCTATGAACCAGCCATATCCATAGCTTAGGCCTCTTGATTTATCTATTTCAAACTGCTTTGATCTCGCTTTCCTGATCCATTCTTTAGGCAGGAACCTGCTCTCCTGCAGACCCCTGAACCATTTAACATACTCATCAATGGAGCAATAGATGCCTCCATCTCCCTGGGTAGAAAAAAATACACTTTCATCTGCATCGGCTCTGATGAATTGTTGTCTTACAGAATCAAATTCATATCCGATGGCAGGTTGCGGAATGGGTAAATCAGGCGCCCAGACGCGCGCCTGCTTCATGCCCAGTGGCAGAAAAATATTTTTGTGCAAGTAGTCCTCATAACGGAGGCCCGTGACCTTTTCAATGATCAATGCGAGCAGACAATAGGCGGTATTGCTATAACGGTAATCAGTACCGGGAATGAAATACGTGGAATCAATTCCTTTCACTGCTTGCAATACATCCTGATCAGTGGCATGTTTAAGATGGGGGCCCCTGGCATAATCATAGTGATCCAGGATTCCGGAAGAATGTGTGAGTAAATGCTGAATGTTGATCAGGTTTCCCGGGCCAGGTTGAAAATCGGGGAAGAATTTTATCAATTTATCATTCAGGTTGATTTTGCCCTGGAATACCAGCTGCAAAATCGCCATTGCTGTGAACTGCTTGGTGATGGATGCGATATTGAAATTGGTTTGAGCAGTGATGGCTGTTCCTGTTGACAAATCGGCCAAGCCATAAGATTTGTTGAACACCGCTTTCCCCTTGCGCAGGATCCTCACCGAGGCACCCGGTGCATTATCAGGGTAAATGGTCCGGAGCAATGAATCTATCTGCTGCATGGTTTCTTGGGCTTGATTGAGGATGGGAATTGCCAGTGATAAAATCAGGAATCCCAGTAATTTACCCAAATGCCGGGTAGATGTCTGCATAAATTCTTTTGAAAATCATTAGCCCTGAAATTACCATAAATATTCTGTTGAGAATGGACTGATGGATAAGTATAAATTTCACTACTTTCATGCCCTCGATGAATCAACGTTCTGGTACATGAAAGCAATTATTCCCGTAGCGGGTGCAGGAACCAAGCTGCGGCCGCATACATATACCCAACCCAAGGCCCTGATTCCACTTGCAGGAAAGACTATCCTGAGCATCATTGTGGACCAATTGGTGGAAGCCGGCATTACGGAATTTGTTTTTGTTGTGGGATACCTGGGCGACAAGATCCAGGATTACGTGAAAAAGCAATATCCCCAACTGCGTTGCGATTTTGTATTGCAAAGTGAAAGGCAAGGTTTGGGGCATGCGATCTTTCTTACCCGGGAAGTGGTGGGTAATGAGGAAGTCTTTATCGTGTTGGGCGATACCATTTGCGAATACGATGTGAGGGAAGTACTGGACAGTCCCGACTCGATGCTGGGGGTGAAGAAAGTGGATGACCCCCGAAATTTTGGAGCCGCGGAAATAGAAGAAGATGGAACGATCAGCCGCGTGGTGGAAAAGCCGCATATCCCCAAATCGAATATGGCACTTGTGGGCTTATATAAAATAAAGGACACGAGTTTCTTATTTGCCTGCCTTGAAAATAATATTAGGGAGGGGGTAAAAAGCAACGACGAATACAGTCTGACGGACGCTCTCGAATGTATGATCAGGCATG
Organism: Agriterribacter sp.; assembly: GCA_041484195.1. Taxonomy (GTDB): domain Bacteria; phylum Bacteroidota; class Bacteroidia; order Chitinophagales; family Chitinophagaceae; genus PSRI01. The sequence goes on from JBGPHC010000013.1 coordinate 94,173, forward strand.
GCGCCGTACTCAAATCATTCAAGGTGCAAAATTGGTTCGACTGCGGGCGTAAGGACACACTCCTGGAAAGCAATGCCACCCTGATGAAAAAGTTTGGGGGCAATGTTGCCGAAGACCATATTTTTGAAAATGTCATTATCATACCGCCTGTGAGCATTGCAAGGGGCTGCAGTATTCAAAATGCCATCATCGGACCCAATGTGGCTATCGGGGAAGAAACCAGTATTGTGAATTCCATCGTAGTTGATTCCATCATTGGCTCCTTCTCAAACCTGCACCAGGTGGTCCTTCATGATTCCCTTATTGGAAGTGATACCGAGATCAAAGGTGAAAGACGCTCCCTCAATATCGGCGACAATACTGAGATTGATTTAGGGTAGTCTATTACCAGGACTATTCACCCGCCCGGGGATTCCACAAGGCTTAAACTTATCTTGATTGGCTCATTCCTGAAAATTATTTAATTTATTTCTGGTCCCGAAAACCCTGGAAAAATATAGACTTAAGGGTCCTGACCATGAATCTGAATCGCCTGATAATGAATGAATCGAGATGGAGATTACCCCATTCATTCATTAGTTCAGGGGAATTCCCACAAATATTGACTAATTCTGAAATTATCCACCGCGATGCAACACTATGGACTGGCCACTTGTCCATTAAATTACTAGAGTATTGCCAGGCTGGCAACAGGCAGGTAAGGAATTGAGGTAGGGAAAAATACAGGTTTCCAATTTAGACGAAGGCTGGATATTCCAGAGCAACGAAACCCAGGGAACTACAATTAATAAGGATATTTAGTAAGTACTGGAAAATTCCAGAAAAATATTATAACTTGGTGCTATGAAGGCAAGGTATTTTATACTGACTGGTATTTTGCTCTTTTCTTCATTCCTCGCCAAAGCTAACTCGGGCTTTGGAAAGATTGATGATGATGTAAACGGCATTGTGATGGATGCCGGTACACGCAAGCCATTAAAGGATGTGAGCGTAATTGCCATCATGAATTCAAAGAAAGAAAAAGTGGTGATTTCCGACAAGAACGGTGGGTTCAGTCTGGATGATCTCAAGCCCGGAACTTATAAATTAGTTTTTGAAAAAGATGGCTACAAGAGGATCACCAAAGAAAAAGTGGTGATTTCTTCCACATCTTCTGCTCCCATTTTGGTGAATATTGAAATGGAGGAATCGCATACGGCTTCAGAGAGAGGACCTTCGGTTTGGCACTTTTTCGATTATTGAAAGAATATTTTCTTCTACTATTATAAAAAAACTCCGGCAGCGCTGGAATTTTTTTTTGAAGTTGGTCCAAATCATTTAACTCTTTCTGAATGCCCATTTCCCCAATTCTCTGAGCGAGACTTTCTTCCCATACAATAAAATGCCCGTTCTGTAAATTTTGGCGCTTAGCCAGGTCGTGAAAAGGAAACCCAATACCAGCATTAACATTGAAGTTCCCAGCTCCCACCAGGACACCGTACCCGGCACGCCGAACGGGATCCTGGCCATCATCACTATGGGGGATGAAAAAGGAATGATGCTTCCCCAAACGGCGATGGGACTGTTTGGATTCGAAATGGAATTGGCCATGATGATAAAGGAAAGAATGATTGGCATGGTGATCGGCAACATCAGAGATTGCGCTTCCTGCGGATCTTCGTTGACCACGCTGCCCACGGCCGCAAACAGGGAAGCATAAAACAAATAGCCCCCTATGAAATAAAAAAAGAAGCAACCAATAATGAGAGGCCAATTTGCCTGACTCATTGTATGCTGTATTTCAGCAAAGGCACGGAAGGCCTGCTGGTTGGAAGCCGCCCCGCCTGTGGGCATATTCTGGTTGGCCTGCTGCACCTGTTGCATCATATCATGAGATACGAATGCCGACAGGGTTGTCGTGAGCAGGAAGATCAATATGATCCACATCAGGAATTGGGTTAAACCTACGGCTGCAATGCCGATTATTTTACCCATCATGAGTTGAAATGGTTTCACCGAGCTTACCATCACTTCGGCGATCCGGTTCATTTTCTCTTCCATGACCCCGCGCATCACGGCGGCACCATAAATAAACAGGGTGATATAGATCAGGAAACCACTTCCAAATCCAATTCCGTAAGCGAGACCCGAATTAGATTCTTTCACTTCCGACCCCTTAACCTGGTATGATTTGAAAAAATATAATGCATTCTGAGAATTTTCTCTGATTGAATCCAGCACTGTTCTGTCTATGCCATGTTCCAGAAGCATTTTATTCTCTACCGCGGACGAAATCTCTTTTTGAATGGCATCATCGGTGGCAAGCCCCAATTGTTTTTCAGATACCAGCCTGATAGTATCCTTTTGCTGGCTATTAGCCTTTGGTATTTCCAGTATAGCGGAATAACCCTCACGGATATAATTTTTTTCGCCTACATCATTCCGGTAGTCAAATGTAACGGCGGGCGAATTCTTGAATTGATTGACGAAGAGTCCGCTTTTGTCGTTCACCACTATCTTCTGTTTTTCAACGCTCTTGATGGAAAAATAGGTAGCGGCGGCGATGAAGCCGATCATGATTATGGGGAACAGGAACGTTGAAATGATAAAGGTTCTGTTCCTGACCCTGGTAAGATATTCTCTTCTAATGATAAGCCGGATCTTTTTCATGTTGAATCAGGTTAATGAAATTTCTTAATGCTGCTGAAATGTTTTTATCTTTTTGTAAACCGACCTCATTTACTTTGATGCCCACTCATTAAATTCAAAAAAATATAGACCTCAGGCGATATTGCAATTCCTAATTTTCCCGGGCTTCAACTGCCTGAAACTGCCTGGTCAGTTCTGTTCCCTCAACCAGTTTGATGAATATATCATTCAGTGAAGGAAGGATTTCATTGAATGAAACAATCTCTGCACCCTGACTCAGGAAATACTGCAACACGTCATGCGGTTTTTTGCCTGCCCTTATCTTCACGATCAATGAATGGTCTTTGGTGCCCACCGTTTCAAAAATACTGTCTTCATGCAGGATTCTTGGCTTGTCTTCAAATCCAACCTGGAAAAGATTCTCCTTGAAATCCTGCTTGGTTTGTTTTACGGTACCATCCAATATTTTGACACCTTTATTTATTAATACAATCTGATTGCAGATTTCCTCTACCTGTTCCATACGGTGTGTGCTGAATATGATGGTGCTCCCATTTTGTGCCAGCCGGAAAATTTCATCCTTTATCAGGTTTGCATTCACCGGATCCAGCCCACTGAAAGGCTCGTCGAGGATGATGAGTTTTGGTTCATGCAATACGGTGATTACAAATTGAAGTTTCTGACTCATTCCTTTGCTCAGATCTTCCACCTTCTTATTCCACCAACTCTGCATTTCTAGTCTTTCAAACCAGATCCGGATCTTAGCGATTGCTTCATTTCGTGGCAATCCCTTCAGTTGTGCCAGGTACAATGCCTGTTCCCCGATTTTCATTTTCTTGTACAGGCCTCTTTCTTCGGGCATGTAGCCAATCTTTACAACATCATTTGCCGGATCGAATTTCTTTCCATCGAAAATAATCTCTCCGCTATCGGGATAAAATATTCCGGTAATCATTCTTAGTAAAGTAGTCTTCCCGGCTCCATTTGGGCCCAGCATGCCAAAGATGGCTCCTTCACTAATTTTGAAACTGATATCGTCCACTGCTTTTTGAGTGGCGAAATATTTCCGGAGATTTTTGATTTCTAAAATGTATCGCATAGGCTGATATGTTGCGCAAATTCAGGATTTGTTACAGGTAAAATGCCGAAATAGGTGTAAAAGGGTGAAACCAGGGATAAAGGTTCTAAAAAGATCTGATAATGCAAAGAAGGTTTTCAAAAGTTCATTTATATGCAATCTATATATTTCACTTAAAGGGAAAGGGTATTATGGTCTTAATTTCGGTTCTCAATGTATTATTCATTTTCTACCGATTGAAACTTAAGGGATTTTAAAACTTTGAATTCATGAGCTTTTTGCGACCGCCAGGAGAATTTGAATCTTATGCCTGATGGTAAACAACCGGAATGTAAGCATACACACATCCATCCTAACCTTTCAGCATATTTAATGCAAGGGCTTCTGCAACTTTTTCACCATCCATTGCGGCACTCACGATTCCACCAGCATAGCCGGCGCCTTCACCACAGGGATAGAGATTCCTGATTTGCGGATGATGGAGCGCCTCGGCCTCCCTTGGTATTTTGACAGGAGAGGAGCTTCGGCTTTCGGTAGCCAATACTACAGCTTCATTGGTATAGTATCCTCTCATTTTTTTGCCGAAGGATTTGAATCCTTCTCTTAGGGCTCGATAAACGAATGGAGGCAGGACTTCTTCCAATGAGGCTGAATGAATGCCGGGGAGATAGGAACAATCCGGTAAGGAAGCTGAAATTTTGCCGTTTACGAAATCAACCATTCTCTGAGCGGGAGCAACGAATTTTCCTCCGCCCGCCTGGAATGCCTTTTGTTCGACTGATTGTTGAAAATGCAATCCGGCCAATGGACCATACGCTTCAAATGATTTAAAATCTTTCTCTTCTACAGTGACAACTATTCCGCTATTGGCATATGGATTATTCCTCTTTGAGGGACTCCAGCCATTCACTACCAATTCGCCCTGGTTGGTAGAAGCAGGAGCGATGATGCCTCCAGGGCACATGCAAAATGAAAATGTCCCTCTGCCTTCTGCCTGCTGCACCAGGCTATAAGAAGCAGGCGGCAAATAGGGATCGCAATTGATATGAAGTGAGGGATTGCAATGATATTGTATCTGGTCAATCAGAATTTGAGGATGTTCTATTCGCACACCCAATGCAAATGGCTTGGGTTCAACCAGGACTTCATTTTGATGGAGCAGTTGAAAAATATCCCTCGCAGAATGGCCCGTAGCCAAAATAAAGGCATCGGCTTCAAAACTGTCTCCATCGCCTGTTTTGACTCCTTTGATCAAACCGGATTTCAGCATGAAGGAATTCACTTTTTTTTCGAACAGGAATTCTCCGCCACAATCTGTAATTGTTTTCCGGATCGCCGTTATGATATGCGGAAGCTTATTAGTGCCGATATGGGGATGTGTTTCGTATAGAATGTTTTCGGCAGCACCAAATTTTACCAGGAGATTTAAGATACGGTTGACGTTCCCTCTCTTGGTGCTACGGGTGTATAATTTACCGTCGCTGTAAGTGCCTGCACCACCTTCCCCGAAACAATAATTACTCTCGGGATTCAATATCCCGTCTTTATTCAGCGTAGCCAGGTCTCTTCTTCTCGCTCTGACCTCCTTACCTCTTTCGAGAATGATGGGCCGGATACGATGTTCAATCAATTTCAAGGCAGCGAAAAGGCCTGCAGGCCCTGAGCCAATGATAATGGCAGTCCTGTTTGAATTTCTCAGCTCTCCAAAATGGAATTGCATCAATTCCCTTTGGACAAAAGGCTCGTTTATAAATGCATTGACCGTCATGCTGATCCACGCCTGCTTTCCTCTCGCGTCTATAGAGCGTTTGAGGATGGTATAGCCGGTCAGTTCCGAAATCCGGATGCCTGCTACTGCGGCAATGGATTCTTTTATGGAGGATTCATATGCAACTTCGGAAGGAAGCAGCCTGAGGTTGAATTGTATTTGCATATCCTGAGGTTAGGAAGTTATCCTAAAACTCCAATTCTAAAAGTCCGGGGACCGGATACAAGTAATCAGATCTTCATTTATTTAATCACTGTTGAAATTGTTGGACTCACTCAAAATGGCAGGTCATCTACATCGGCGGGAGCAGAGAGGTTGTTGCTGACATGCTCCGGAACGCCGGGTGCCTGGCCGCCATCCTGCTGAAGGTTAATAGATTCCATCCTCCAGGCGTCCAGGTTGGTGATATAATTCACCTGGCCGTTTTTTTCCCACTTACTTCCTTTTATATTGAAGTACACTTTTACGGATTCGCCAATACTGAAGCGGTCGATCATGGCAGTCTTATCCTGAACACATTGAAATTTGACGTAGTTGGTAATAACTCTGCCGCCAATATCTTCCGATTTTTCAACTACGAACTCTCTTGTTTTGAAGGTTTGGGTCCGCTGCACTGTTTCGTACTTTGCGATCAATCTGCCGGTTAATTCGTAACTCATTTTTCTGAAAATTAGGCTGTAAAGGTAAGGCTAATAATTTAGGGACTCTTTTTTAAAAATTACATTTTGTTTTACCCAAAAAAAAATCTATCTTCCAATTGGTCAAGCAGGAAGCTATGAAAATGAAAGATGATTTTTCCAACGGATTGTTACCTCATAATTTGATAGCCCCCTGTTATGACTCTTACCTGCCACAATCAGTTCAGCGCGAAATCTACCCAGTCACCGGGCTTCTGTCAAGTGAGCCATCCTGTGTAACCTGTAAACGACCTTATTCCGGATTGTATGATGCGGCAGGAATTGATTTTCTGCAGCTGGAAATTCTTTATGAAGTGTAAAGGCAGTCGGCATCTGGATTTTTTGAGGCTGGTATTATTTTTGGAGTGTTTATATTGTTTGGGCAAAGGTTGATTTTTTTTTGTGAGATTTTTTATCTGTAATTATTGCCAAAAAATCAAGTCAATAAAAAATTTTTTTTTCAAGAGGAATTCTGGATATTCGCTCCCCCGCCCAGGTTTTTTTTAAATCTTCACATTTAGAAGACCCGGGCAGTTCAGCCAGGAGAAAATTCATAACTCACTTATATAAACTGCTAAAGGTCTAATGGATAAGACACATGAAAAAGTTTGGAGCAATTGTCTGACGATTATAAAAGATATTGTAGAGTGGCAGCATTTCAAGACATGGTTTGAACCCATTAAGCCGGCGGCATTGAAGGATAAGGTATTAACGATCCAGGTACCCAGCCAGTTTTTTTATGAATACCTGGAAGAGCATTATGTAAATTTACTGGCGAAGACCTTGAAGCGGGAATTAGGTAAGGAGGCGAGGCTTGAATACCGGATCATGGTAGATGGAGGCAATGAGAAGAACCAGCCGCTCACAATGGATATTCCCGGGCATGGTTATAAAACTTATTCAAATAACGAAATGGATTTTCCACTGGTCATAAGTAATCCTGTCAAGAACCCCTTTGTCATTCCGGGTCTTAAGAAAATGCAAATTGACCCGCAACTGAATCCCATTTATACATTTGAATCATTTATCGAAGGCGATTGTAACCGGGTAGCGCGCAGAGCAGGCAAGACGGTTGCCGAAAAACCAGGTGCCACTTCATTCAATCCATTGGTTATTTACGGCGGCGTAGGTCTTGGCAAAACTCACCTGGCACAAGCCATAGGAAACGAGGTGAAAAGATCCAATCCCAACAAAGTAGTTCTCTATGTGAGCTCCGAAAAATTTATCAATCAATTCCAGGACCATAGTCGCAACAATGCCATTAACGATTTCATTCATTTTTATCAGATGATAGACGTATTGGTGATTGATGATGTGCAGTTCTTTAACCGCGCGGAGAAATCACAGGATGCTTTATTCGCAATTTTTAATCATTTGCACCAGAGTGGAAAGCAACTCATATTGACTTCCGACAAATCTCCCAAAGACCTGGAAGGTGTGCAGGAGAGATTGCTGAGCCGTTTTCGCTGGGGATTGAGTGCCGACATACAGGTGCCGGATTATGAGACCCGGATTGAAATCCTTGAAAAGAAAATGAAGAACGACGGATTGGAAATGCCCCGGGAGGTTGTCAAATATATTGCGTACAATATACAAAGTAATGTGCGTGAACTGGAAGGCGCTCTGATCTCCCTTTTGGCACAGTCTTCGCTTAATAAACGGGAAATTGACTTAGAATTGGCGAAGAAGGTGTTAAGGAACTTTGTGAAAACTTCCTCTAAGGAAATCACCATTGAAACCATACAAAAAATGGTATGCGATTATTTCGACGTACCATACGAAAGGCTTTTGCAGAAAACCCGCAAGAGGGAAGTGGTTCAGGCACGACAAATTACTATGTATCTGGCCAAGCTTTTCACCAAAAACTCATTGAAAACAATTGGTGAACATTTTGGAGGGAGGGATCATACAACTGTCATCCATTCCTGCCAGACTGTTAAAGACCTGATGGATACGGATGGCATGTTTAGAGAGAGTGTTATGGAATTGCAGCAAAAAGTGCAGCTCGCGGCCATGTGATATGATGTCTTTTCGGATCAAATGATTCTCCCGCCCGATGCGGGTTTTTTTGTGGCCAGAAAAAAGGCGAGCATGATTCAATTGTCGCCGGGGGCATTGAACAAGCAACAGACAAGTGGAGAAGTGTTCTCGTTTCCTGAATATCATAAGTCTAATCTTCCAAAACTTTCCCCTTTTCTCTCTTCCAAATCCCCGTTCTTTATTAATTTTCAGTCAGAAGTCTGCAAGATGGTTCACAAAGAAGCTATCATCAGAGGAAAAGTTCAGGGAGTTTTTTTTCGTGGTTCTGCCCGGGAAAAAGCAGAGGAACTGGGCGTGAGGGGAGAAGTGAAGAATTTACCCGACGGATCGGTGTGGTTGGTGGCCGAGGGAGAGGAGGAAGCGGTGAATGAATTGATCGCATGGTGCTATGAGGGTCCCCTTCGAGCTGAAGTACAGGAAGTGATCGTGAAGGATGGGGAGCTCAATGAGTACCGTGATTTTCGTGTAACGAGATAGGCGCCCACCGGCGGATTATGAGAGTTGTGGGTATTGAGGATTGGTAGCTAATTCATTCATCAGGAGGTCATGACTATGTACAATTTCGTGCCCCGGGAAAGGTCGTGGTTTATGCAAACTTCTTTTTGGGATTTCTGGTCTTTCAACCTATTTTTGCCGTCCTTTCAACAAAACGGTGAGGTGGATGAGTGGCTGAAATCAGCAGTTTGCTAAACTGCCGTACGGGTTAAACTGTACCGAGGGTTCGAATCCCTCCCTCACCGCAAGCAAAGTTGAAGCGAGCAGAGGCAGCCAAGTGGATTAGGTTTTATGAATTGGAATAAACGGGAAGTGGTGCAGCCCGGTAGCGCGCCTGGTTTGGGCATGCCGACCTTAGCGTCGGCATTCGAATTTCCACCCCATTCTAAGAAAAGTCCTTTCTGAATTTTAATAACGGCCATTGAGTTAAAATCAAAACAGCATTTCCAAAAAACACCAAGGCTTACTACGTACTTTTAAGCATTTTCCTTGTTCGAAAGCCTTTTATCATTACTTTTGCAACTTCGATTTCACGGGAAGTGGCGCAGCCCGGTAGCGCACCTGGTTTGGGACCAGGGGGCCGCAGGTTCGAATCCTGTCTTCCCGACTTGAGAGGACAAAGTGAAATTACTCCCGCTTTGTCCTTTTTTATTTTCCCTGAAAGCTGCGTCCAGCGTGTATATGATGCGGGCAGCTTCATTGATCCGGGTAGTTCGAAATCGATCCCCGTCAAAAGTCAATTTTTCCGGGTACATCGAACTAATTACTTTTCATTGTTTATTTATCTTCCTAATGAATTATATTTTCCGCGTTTTACTTTTCATTATGATTACACCCTAAATAAAATTGATGATGTAAAACATCCAAAACTTGCAAGGATAATGCAGTCAACAGGTTCTGTTATTTCTTTTAATCTTGCTGTTATGCGTTCGTGCTACGCTGTCCATGAAGCTTTGTCGTTCAATGTTTGCAGCCATTTTATTTTAACTCGGGTGTTCCTTTTCCTTCAGTTAATAATTTGAATAAACTTCCTTTTATATATTGATTCCAAGCGTTTGTACAATCTTTATAACATTCTACTTCGGGAACTAATCCAATATGCGTAAAATTGATTTGCGTTTTGCCGCCCTTTTCAGCAATCTCAAAGCTAATTTTAGTACTGGTCCATTCATGTTTGTCTTTAAGAAAATTAAGTTTGCTGTCAGTAACAAGCCATACTACTTTTTTGTCCGGAATAACCTCAACTAATTTTTGCTTTGAAACATGGATGTCGTCAAAACGAACTGTAAATTCATCATTCAGTTTTTGCGAACTGCCTTCCAAATCTTCTGTCCACCATTTTGAAACGCTGTTAATGCTTTTGAATGCTTCTTGTGCTGTAGCGTTAACGGCAATGCTTATATTATAATCTTGTTTTTTCATTTTCTTTGATTTTAGTTATAACATTATCTCACCAATTTTTATTCTTCCAAAACCTTCCACAGTAATATCTAGGCCCTGTCCTACCACAAAGTGATTGTCGCCTAGAAACTGGATGGGTTGTATAAGTATACTCGCTTCAATCAGCGGCTACTGCCATCATTTTCTTGTAGCTTTTGTCTTACCTTCTTAGCCTGGTTGATTATACCTGGGATAGGGTTCGGCTGGCCTTTACCTGTAGTTATCAGGCTCAATAAACTTTGCTGTACATATTGGCTCCATGCCTTTGAACAGATATCGAAACATTCATATTTGTGAACTAAACCCAGGTGAGTGAAGCGGATTTGCGTTTTGTTATCCTTTTTAGAGATGTCAAAACTAATTTTTGTGCCCTTCCATTCGCTTTTATCTTTAGTGAAATTGAAATAGTTGTCCATAACAAGCCAGACGACTTTTTTGTCAGGAACGACTTCTATTAATTTCATTTTGCAATGATGGACGTCTTGGTAATGATACGTAAACTCATCATTGAGTTTGTCTGTACTGCCTTCAATTTCTTCTGACCACCAGCCGCGAACATTATTGATGGCATCGAATGCTTCTTTTGGAGTTTGGTCTACCAACAGGGTAGTGGTAAAATCTGATGTAGTCATTTTTTTGTATGATTTTATTTTGGTGGGAAAAAATTATCTCAACAGTGCCTGCATACCAAATGCAGTTAAAAAATTATCGTATTGCTCTTTTACATGTTTATTTGCAACTTCCGTGAAGTTTCCGGTTGCAGGATCTATAACGGTCCTTAAAGGCCTATTACCATTGGGTGTATTAATTAGTTTTACAATTGCGTCGGCAACTAATTGAGGGTTTGGTTTCATGGTTTCAAACATATGCTCAATACCTGCCCCAATTTGTTCAGGAACTTTTGCCAGGTCACCATATCCGGCAATTACAGTAGTATCTGAACCGGTTACTGTTTTTCCAAAAATATCGGTAGGAAACGCACCGGGTTGTATCATAATAACATCCACCCCCAGGGGTCTTACTTCATAATGCAAGCCTTCTGTTAAACCTTCTACAGCAAATTTAGCACTATTGTAAACCGTCATAAAAGGTGGAGAGAAACGACCTGCTACGCTTGAAATGTTAATAATTAATCCCTCTCCCTGCTTACGCATTTGAGGTAAAGCTGCTTTAATGATTCTCCAGGGTCCTTTCACATCCACATCCATTATTTTGTCTACATCATCTTCTGTAAACGTTTCAGCAATTCCAGTTGCGTAAATTCCTGCATTATTTACCACCACGTCAATTCTACCTTCTTTTTTAATGATAGTTGCCACCGCTTCAGTTACAGACTTTCCATTGGTAACTTCCACATCTAATACTTCTATGTTTGCCTGCTGAACCAACGCCTTTGCTTTATCAGCATTACGATCTTTTGTGTCACGCATAGTAGCATATACTTTGTGCCCTAAAGCAGCGCAACTGTTAGCCGTAAGCCAACCAAAACCGCTGTTTGTTCCGGTAATTAAAATGACTTTATTTTCCATATTTTTTTAAATTAGTTATGCATTATTGTATGGAGCTCTTATGTGTATATCTGCCATTGAATTAAATTTTTCTGCAAGTACTGATTGATATTTCAAAATGAACGATACAAACGTAAGGTCTTAATTTGGTATTAGTGGGGTGTGAAATAGACATTATATAGGGTTGATTTGGACAAAATAACCAGGTATCTTTGTCAAAAAAGTTTACCATGAAGCAAGTGACGATAGTTGTTCCAAAAGGGGACGCTAACCTGAGCAGCATTGCGGGTTCGTTTCAAATCCTGGCCCGTGCAAATGAGTATTGGCAAAAGATGGGAAACAAACCAATGATTGAAATCCGTATAGCCGGTTTTGTATCAGAACTGAAATTGGATGCCGGCTTCTTTTCGGTTCATCCTGTAAATATTAAGGAAATAAAAAAAACCGACCTGCTGATTATACCTTCCGTTAATTATGATTATCATAAAGTAATTAAAGAGAATAAAGAACTTATTACCTGGATTAGGGAACAATATAAAGCTGGTGCAGAAATCGCGAGTATTTGCACAGGTGCATTTTTGCTGGCCGCTACCGGCTTGCTGGAAGGAAGGACCTGTTCCACTCATTGGAATGCGGCAGCCGATTTCAAACGGCTGTTTCCAAACATTCATCTTCATACCGATAAACTGATTACTGTTCAACAGGGAATATATACCAACGGTGGCGCATTCTCATTTTTGAACCTGGTACTTTTCCTGGTTGAAAAATATTTTGACAGGCAGACGGCTATTTTCTGCTCAAAAGTTTTTCAAATTGATATTGACAGAACATCGCAATCACCTTTTTTCATTTTTCAAACGCAGAAGAACCATGGTGATGAATTGGTTTGCAAAGCACAAACTTATATTGAAGAAAATTTGAGCGAAAAAATTTCTTTCGAGGAACTAGCCTCAAAACTTGCGATTAGCAGGCGAAATTTTGACAGGCGTTTTATCAAAGCTACCGGTAATACCCCGGTGGAATATTTGCAGCGTGTAAAAGTTGAAGTGGCCAAAAAAACTTTAGAAAATGGCAGGAAAAGTATTTTTGAGGTAATGAATGAAGTGGGCTATTCAGATGATAAAGCGTTCAGGGAAGTTTTTAAAAAAATAACAGGCATATCTCCTTTGGAATACAGATCGAAGTATAATAAAGAAGAAGTTTTGGTTTAGAGTTGGTTATTGATTCATCAGTTTCACTTAGGAGCACTTTTGCGGCCGGATAGACCTAAACCTGCAAGAACTCCAATGAAAGTTAGGGCTCCTGCAGTGAGCAAGGCCGGAACCTATCCGTGACTAATTTTTTTGAGGAGTAAGATAGCTACCGGGAAGTAAAAGGCACCATCAATATAGGAATTCCAAACACACTGCATCTAACTGTTGCAGCATGTTGAAAATTCCGGAGGCTTTTCCGAAATCTAGTTTAGCGGCCTAATTGATCATTGAGTTTTGACGGCCGGCATGGCCAGTGGAGCACCACTGCCTGCCAACATGAGAGAAAGAACTATTTTCCAGTGTAAGATCCCCTGAAAATGCGCCATTGCGGGTTAGAGAAAATTCTGCGAGCTATTAGTCACAAAATAATACCCAATTCAATTTCTCATATTAAGAAAATGCAATAATTGTTTCGTTAAACAAAGTTTAAGAAGGCTAATTTGCAATGGATTGGTTATTAAATAGCTATACTGCATAACCGCCTTAGGTCCATGACAAGAAAGTTCGAGAATTGTACAGGCAGGGCGACAACAGAGGCTGTCCCAAAAGGGGCGGACTCATTTCTATTTGCGCGCATGTCTGTGTACATATTATATTCTGCCTATCGGGATAGATATTCTCAGTTTCCAATGACTCCCTGTTTTATCATATCATTTACAATCAGCTGCCCATATTCATGTGCCAAGGATGCTGAATTGTCGGGATTGAATGATTTCGTTTGAACGGAGTAAATCAATTTTTTTGAAGAAGCGTCATATAAATTACTTTCCCAGAAATATTCGGTGTTGGTAACATAATATCCGGGAGTATAAACGCGGTTATATAAAGTGGAATAATAACCCCAGAAACGATTATAGTAAATTACATACGGTGTATACAGAACTGAGCCGCGAACATAGTTATGCTCTTTTGTTTTATCGAGTAACACAATAGTAATTATTCCATCTACACCCGAGGTTTGAATTTTCTCAAGAAATCCTTTTTCATCCATGTTATCAAATGCCTTTGGCCCGTACTGTTCGAAAGCGGAAATGGCCTCAATGCCATGAGATTTTAAATCGCCTACCAGGTGTTGTTCCATTTTTCCCTTTAGGCTATTATCGGGTTGGGATAAAGCTATCACTAAAATTTTTTTGTATTTGACAGGCGTTGATTCGGGGTCCTTCCATGAGGACGTAATGCGGGAACTTGTACAGGAGAGCGCCATGAAGGCCAACGATGCAAACAATAACAATCTATTTTTCATATACATTCAATTTTTCAGTGTAAAGAATAGCCAACAAGGTTATTTGAAAACCACTGCAATTGCAATGATCACGGTCAACGGTAATGATGATCCATCTCACTTGCATGTCTTTTTAATCGCCTCATATTATGAATCAACGGGATTTTTTCCCTGGAGTGGCTTGGAGATAGAAGCCGGATCAATTTACTATGGTTCCATTCAATGGTAGGATCCTCTTTCAAATTCTTTTGGAGCTTCCCAACATCCGGTTGCAAATCATAAAAGCTTTTTGCAGGTAAAAAAAATCCGCCATGCAAAGGATTGGCGGATTTTGATTTTGTGTTAAGAGTTATTTCAGATATTCCTTTTCTTCATTTCGGAAACGGCATAATCCACTGCCCTGGCGGTTAAAGCCATATAAGTGAGGGAAGGATTTTGGGAGGAGGTGGATGTCATGCATGCTCCATCAGTAACGAAAACATTCTTGCAGGCATGCATTTGATTCCATTTATTCAGAACGGAGCTCTTGGGATCATGCCCCATTCTGGCGCCTCCCATTTCGTGGATATCGAGGCCTGGCGCCTGCTTTGAATCGCTCGTCTTAATATTAGTGAAACCCGCCTTTATGTACATTTCAGTCATCTGCTCCAGGAAGTCTTTAGTCATTTTCTCATCATTGTCATCATATCCGATATTGATCTTGAGCAAAGGCACACCCCAGTCATCTTTTTTGTCCAGATCCAGACTCACCATATTGGTTTCTTTTGGAATGGTTTCACCCATCATATTTGATCCCACTCTCCAGGGGCCCGGTTCAGAATTGAATAAATGATCTTTCAGTTCAGTTCCGAACCCATCATAATTCCTGCCGGGATATCTTCCGGCGGAAAACCCAGCCGCATAACCGCGCAGGAAATCGGTCTCCTGCTTAAATACATTGCGAAACCTGGGCATATAGGCACTTGTAGGCCTTCTTCCATCAGTGGTGCTATCCTTGAATCCATCGTACTCTGCCGAAATTCGGGCCCGGTAATTATGGAACGCTACAAATTTGCCCAGCACGCCACTGTCATTTCCCAATCCGTTAGGGAATCGGCCCGACTTTGAATTCAGCAGGATGAGGTTGCTGTTCATGGTGGACGCGTTTACAAAAATGATGTTTGCATAGTATTCAATAGTCTCCCTGGTCTTTGCATCTACAACTCTAACGCCGGTCACCTTTTCTTTTTTGTCGTCGTAAATGATCGAATCAACCACTGAGAATGGCCGGAGTGTCATGAGACCCGTTTTCCCGGCCCAGGGTATGGTGGACGCGTTACTGCTGAAATAGCCACCAAAGGGACAGCCGCGCTGACAAAAGGTTCTGCTCTGGCATTTGGCCCTTCCCTGTTCCAGGTGGATTGGCTGGGGTTCCGACAGATGCGCGCAGCGGGCGTAGATAACATGGCGATCCTTGTAATTCCTGGCGATAAAATCCTTAAAATAATTCTCCACGCAGCTCAATTCCCAAGGTGGCAGGAATTCTCCATCCGGAAGGTTGGGAATATTATCTTTATTGCCGGAAATACCTACGAATTTTTCAACATGACTGTACCATGGCGCGATGTCCTTATAGCGGATCGGCCAGTCAACTACGAATTGATCCCGAGCAGGCCCTTCGAAATCAAAATCACTCCAACGCTGTGTTTGCCTGGCCCAAAGCAAAGACTTGCCGCCTACCTGGTAACCTCGTATCCAATCAAATGGCTTTTCCTGCACATAAGGATGTTCAGTGTCCTTAACAAAAAAGTGCATGGCGTCTTCACGGAATGCATAGCAGCGGCTCACTACGGGATTAGCTTCCTGGATATCAGCAGGTATTTCACCGCGATGCTCGAATTCCCAGGGATACTTATTGGCTGTTGGATAATCTTTCAGATGCTTCACGTCTCTGCCTCTTTCCAACACTAATGTGCGAAGGCCTTTTCCGGTGAGTTCCTTGGCAGCCCAACCTCCACTGATACCCGAACCAATCACGACAGCATCGAAACTGCGGTCTTTTACGGAATCCTTGTTCTTATCACCCATGACTATAAAGAAATTATGATGCTTTTCTGCTGGTATTCGTAACGGGCACACAACCATGGTAACGCCCCGGAACCATTTCATATACCTGTACATTCGTCAGGTAATATTGTGAACTGGTGTATCCCTGTATGATCAAGCGTTTCATCGTAGTATAGAAGAATGCGATGTCATCATTGGACTTTTTATTGGATTCCAAATCGGCCAGTATGGCTTTCTTTTTTTCGGCGCTGCATTTCAGGAAATGGGTGGAATATTTTTTTTGAACTCCGTCCTCAAACTGCTTCATGCCATTCAGGAATTGCTGTTGTTTTTCTTTGGTAAAACAATCATCCAGCATCTTCAACGCAAAAAGATGCGCATACAGATCCTTTGCGCCTGGTGTTGATGTGGCGGGAATAATCAGGTCGGATAATTCAGCCAACAGATTTTCCTGGCTGGCATTCAGTTTCATATTCTTAAGCAAGATGGAGGACTTGCTTTTATCCTGCAGACAGGCAGGGATAAAAACTGCTCCTGCAGACACGCAGAGAATCTGCCTGATGGCCCTTCGTCTGTTTACAACCATTATTCCTGAAATTAGGTAGCTAAAAGGTATGAATAAAAATTCAAAATGAATTTAGCCTCAATCAAAAACCCATCCGCATCCTGATCATAGGCAATCGCAGGAAAGTGGTGATCATCGATTCAGTAATTGCCGTATCTCAGCGGGAGCAGAAGATTTTAGCAAATTTTCTATTTTGTTTTCATTGTCTTTCCTGGAGATGGACTTCCCGTTTTCAAAACATGTGATTATGGAATCATGAACTACCCATTCTGTGTTTTTGTGTATCAGGCGAATGCCTTTATATCCCTCATTCGAAGGAATACCAACCTGCTGAGCTGAATCTCCCGCCGCACTCCATAATCTCATGAAATCTTCAATTTCATATTTATTTAGTATCCATTGAGGGTCTGGTCGACCGGAAAAAATGAGCAGGATTGCTTTCCATTCCTCTTTCTTGTCCATCATAATGGTCCCTTAATTTTAAAATGTCCATGAATGACCTGCATAAAGCTGCAAAAATCAACATAACTGCCTCGGTCAGCCGTTCTGGGATCTGAAATTGGGTTACCGGAATTGTCCAGAATGGTAGCAGGACTGCCACCTATTTTATGGGACCATTTCCCATTGCGCCCTTTGCGGTACCAGTGATAGTCATAATCAGGCGCGATCACCAATGCGACCAGATGACCAGTCGTAGGGCATTTATTGTTATTGGCAGGCAGATCGATCAGGCCATCGGCCAAGGCTCCCATCCTGGCGCCAAGGCTTCCCATCGGAGTAACGCAGGCTGACAGATCATTATACTGTTGTCCAGCTGCCATTCCCGGTTGTCCGTAATTATCAGTCCTGTAATTAGTGCTGTAATTGTAACAATTATTGTTGAATTGTATAGACGGAGCCGAGTTCCAGGCTGGCAGGTCGGGTAATGGAGCGCAGGCGCAGGCAGTCCGTCTATGTGTTTTATAAAAATCAGTCAGCCAGCGATGGTATTTCTTGTGATAATTCCTGATAAAGACTGGTCTCTGCAATTCAAATTTTTCGATGGAGGATTCGAGGAATTTCTTCAAGGAGGGAATATTGTCGGTAAGCCTTAGGCTGGGCAAATGATCGAATACAAATGAGACCAGGTCGCTGATTTGATTAACCCTTGCTATTTTCCCATCAGCGTAGGCGGCATCTTTTGTAAATAATACCCTTATGGGGAGTCGGTTCGATAATCTCTTTCCCTGCTGCTCCATGATCAATCCTCTGTATCCCAGCACCGTAGGGTAAGGGGGTGAATTTTCTGATTTCTTAGTGAACGAGCTACATGAAATCTTATTAAATACTTTCCTGGCAGTGATGTGGTTCAGAATGATATAAGGATTCGGCCTGCCACTGAAAATGTCGATGGTGATTTTTACAGGCATAAGATAAGATTTAATCCTCTCAAAGTAAATCACAGAATGAATATGGACAATACCACTTTAAGGGAAGTATGAGACTTTATTGAGGCCCGGCGAGAACCATTCAACTATGCTAAATCATTGAAATTTGAACCTAAGATTCAGCCATTGTTAGATCCCTTTATGGCCGCTATTGTACTCGTCTTATCCAGTTCCTTTACCACCATGACTCACTAATAAAACAGACAAGATTCGGTTAACCGTTGATTAACAAAAGAATCCAGACCTTAAGGCAGATTTCTCAATTTGGCATTCTCACTGTGATATGCACTATGATTAATGTCATGACATGATTCATCTGCCGTCATAAGAATTGTACCAATGGGATCCGTATTTTCGTACTGCAAAAATCATAGAACATGCGAATTATTAGAATGGCATTGGTGTTAGTGTTGTTTACTACGGGTAATAGATGCGAAGCTCAAATGAAAAAGTTTGTTGCCCCGGTATGGGCTGATACGATCAGGAACCCATTGAAAGGAAATGCTTTGGCCATGGCTGAAGGTAAAGTCATATATCAAAGCTATTGCAGCCCATGCCATGGTACCAAAGGAAAGGGCGATGGTGTTGCAGCAGCAGGGCTTGACAAACCACCTGCGGATCATACTTCCCGGCTTATTCAAAAACAGACTGACGGCGCTTTCTTTTGGATGATCCAGACAGGGAATAATCCGATGCCTAATTATAAGGGTGTGCTAAATACCAATCAGATTTGGGAATTGGTAAACTATATAAGATCCTTAGGTAAACAAAATAAAAACCGTTAATAATGAAAAACTCATTAATGGCCATTTTAGTATTGTGTTTGTCTTCCCTTGCTCAATCGCAAACAAAGACTGCCGGAACTGCTTCGCAATATGACGGAATCAATCATATTCTGATAGCGGGAGACGGGGAAGTAACTTATTTCCGGGACCAGGATAATTCCTCTTTCACTGAATTGAATTTCAAGCCTATTTTTTTATGGCATATTTCAGACAAATTATTTGTTGAATCGGAAGTAGAAATTGAAACTGGCGAAGGCGAAGCTTCATTAGGACTGGAATACCTTAATATGTGCTATTTCGTAAACCCTTACCTCACTTTGCATGCAGGAAGGTTTCTGCCAAAATTTGGCGCCTACCGGGGCAGAATGGCCGAGGGTTTTCTTAACAGACTTCCAACCGATCCAATCGGATTTGGAGATGGAGGAATAGGAGCTTCTGTTGAAACCGGCTTCGGAGCCTTGGGAGGTTTGCCCATTGGGAATGGTCGCCTCACCTATGATTTGTATATATCGAATGGTCCTCACCTGCTTACTGATTCTGCCAACGCAGGGCAGTTCGACTATGAAGCTTATATAGGCAATAATAAATCGGTTGCAACAGGTGGAAGAATCGGAATCCTGCCAATTTCCGATCAAAGTTTGGAAATCGGATATAGCTTTCTTGCCAAAAAAAACACCTCCGACCAGGCTGCTGTTGACCATGCAAGTGTATTCATGCAAGCGGTGGATTTCAATTTCTACCACGTTATTACTCCGATTCGTGGCACTATTCGGTTGATGGGCGAATGGAGACATCAAAAGGTGGGTAATGTGACATATTACAAGGGCGTTGACGACTTGGGAAATCCTATTGATCCATACAACTTGTCGGGCAATTCACCGACATGTTATTATGTTCTTGGATCGTTAAGATTATCTCAATTGTCAAATCTGATATTGCGCAATTTTGAGATTGCTTTCAGATATTCCCATTATAAAAGACCTTCAGACGCACCTTGGGCAGAAGGGTTGGGTGAAACGAACCGTACGACTATTGGCATTGATTATTGGTTGCATTGGAACAGTTTGTTGAAACTTGCTTACCAGGTTGAAAAGAATACTCCCCATGGTTATTACGCGCAATTGGTATTTGGATTCTGAACATCTAAATCTTTGAAAATGAAAAAGTATTTTCTTCTTATCATAATGGCCTCAGTTGTTGCGGCAACCAGCACGCTTCAAATTGGTTGTACTGCTTCACAAAAGCTGGTTGAGAAAACAGGTGCACAATTGTGGGGAGAAAATTGCGGAAGATGCCACAATGCGCCCGGCCGCGGTGAATTTCGTAGTGACAATTGGGATGTGATAGGCCAACATATGAGAGCGAGGGCTAACCTTACAGGAAAGGATACAGATAAAATATTGGCTTTCCTGAAAGGGCTTTGACTCTTGGTTGAATTTCTTCACTAAATGATGGCTGCATTCAATGCGGCCATCATTTTTATTAGACCTATAGTTGATTATTCAGATATTCCTGATATTTTATCACTAGTGTTTCGATATTAGTCAAAGATATTCAGTTGATTATGATTTAGCTCTTTGAAATTTTGTTGTATTGAGTTGGTAAACAAATTCGTGATAGGTGTTTTATCGAAGATACAAACACTGATTACTTGCAGTATCTCA
>JBGPHC010000014.1:0-111313 GCA_041484195.1 Agriterribacter sp.
CAAACATCCCCGGAAATCTTCTTCCTCGCCTGGGTGGACTTAGGCTGATTTCAAATGCTTCCTCCTGCAGCCTATTCCCTTTGCTTCTGAAAATTCCCGCGTTTTCCAGTTCTATTTCCCAATCAATAACGGGTTTTAGACGACACTTTCGGACTTTCCTGCCTCCCCGGCCCTTACGGCCTCCAATCAATAAATCCTCCAGTCCCGAATCCAGGTCTGAAGGATGGCCCTCACCGGTTTTCATCGCCTCCTGGGTCTTGCGCTTGAAGAGCCAGGATGATTTTTGATTGATGGAAAACTCCCGGGCCAGCTCCGGGGTGGACATGCCCTTTTTCTTTACCGACAGCCGGAAGGCCATTCCAAAGGCCTTCAGCAGCGGGATCTTCAGCTTGTGGAAGATCGTATGGGCCGTGACCGACTCATCATAACTGCAATTGCTGCATCGCAGGTGGAACCGGGTGCGGCCCTTATAATTTTTGGTACACCCACACCTGCGGCACCGGTAGCCGTTTTTCCATTTCAGATCGAAGAGATATTGTCTGCAATCGTCCTCACTCCTGAAGCACTCATCCAACTGCCGCACTGCTATTCCACTAAACATACCCCACTATTTACACCTAAATTAAAATAATTCAGGAATTGTCAACCCCTGGTTTTTGCTTTGAGGCCTAAATGGGTAATCGTCATAAAAAAATTCATGATTTCAAAACTGCCACATTAAATAAATGAACATTTAAGTACCTTAGGTTTTTGATTACTCCAGGTCATCTTTTATTCTGTACATATTTTAAACTTTTGCTTAATGCCCGGCGATACACTCCATGTTAACAACAAAGCCATTCCTCAAAATACTTATGACGCCATAGTAATCGGCTCCGGAATCAGCGGTGGCTGGGCGGCTAAAGAACTCTGCGAACTCGGATTGAAAACACTGGTGCTTGAGCGAGGAAGAGATGTGGTTCATTTGAAGGACTACCCTACCGCTACTCTCAACCCATGGGAATTCCCGCACAGGGGGGACATGACCGAAAAATTCCTAAAAGAAAATCCACTCATCACCAAGGCGGCCGGATTCGGAGAAGACACAGCTCATTTTTTCATAAAGGATAAAGACCATCCCTATGTGCAGGATAAGCCCTTCGACTGGATCCGCGGTTACCAGGTGGGTGGCAAATCGCTGATATGGGGAAGAGCCTGCCCCAGATGGAGCCATTATGAATTCACCGCGCCTGCCCGTTATGGTTATGGTATCGAATGGCCCATCAGCTACGACGAAATTGCTCCCTGGTATTCACATGTAGAGATATTCGCAGGCATTTGCGGCAACAAAGACGGACTCGAGGCCATGCCGGATGGTGAATACCTCCCCCCCTTCGATTTCAATTGCGTGGAAAAAGACGTTCAGAAAAAAATCCAATCGAAATATAAGGATCGCTATATGATCCAGGGTCGTTGGGCACAGTTGTCTGAGGCCAGGCCCATCCACCTGCAACAGGGCAGAAGCCGCTGCCAGGCCAGGGATCTCTGCATGCGAGGCTGCCCCTTCGGCGGCTATTTCAGCTCCAATTCCTCTACCCTGCCCTGGGCACAAAAGACCGGCAACCTTACCATCAGGCCTTTTTCAGTGGTGCATTCCATATTATATGACGAACAAAAAGGAAAAGCCACCGGGGTTAGGATCATTGACACCAACACAAAGCAGGAAACTGAATATTTCGCAAAAATAATTTTCGTCAACGCTTCCGCACTCAATAGTAACCTGATCCTCCTACATTCCACTTCAAGCCGGTTCCCTAATGGATTGGGGAATGATAACGGCCTCCTGGGAAAATATATTTGCCACCACAATTACCGTGGCTCCGCTGGCGGCAGCATTGACGGATATGAAGACGTTTATTATTATGGACGAAGGCCTTCTGAATCCATGATGGCCAATTTCAGAAACCTGAAAAAGCAGGATACGGATTTCGTTGGCGGCTATATGGCATTCATGGGATGTTACCGGCGACGAGCAGACGGATCTTCCCTGGAAAACCAGGTAGGTGCGGAATATAAATCCGCCATCAGCGAAGCAGGCAACTGGGGCATGTATATCTATATGCAGGGAGAAACAGTACCCAAGGAAACGAATACCGTTTCACTCAGCACCACAGAAAAAGATCAATGGGGCATTCCTTTACTGGTAACCCATGTGGACTACGACGAGAATGACGAAAGACTATTGAAGGATTTCCTGACCCAGAGTGGTGAAATACTGGATGCGGCAGGAGTAAAAAATATTCAGCAATATGATAATCACTGGGCTCCCGGAAGAGATATCCATGAAATGGGCGGCGTGAGAATGGGCAAGGACCCTAAAACCTCCCTGCTAAACAAATGGAACCAAATGCATCATTGTAATAACGTATTCGTAACCGACGGAGCCTGTATGACCAGCACCGCGAACCAGAGTCCTTCCATATTGTACATGGCACTCACTGCAAGAGCAGCCAACCACGCAGTAGAAGAACTGAAGAAAGGGAATCTGTGAAAGGAAAAGGGGAAACTCCGGTGCCAATAAAGAGGAATATCGCACAATCTTTTGGCAAATCTTATTCGCTCCGCAATGCTCCGGTCTCGCATCGTTCCGCGATCATAGCATAGGCACTGTACAAACTTTACTCACTTCGTAAGGCTCCGACCGGGTTGGCAACGGCAGCCTTAATTGCCTGTTAGCTTACTGTGCCTAATGCAATCACAATTGCTCCGATTCCGGCCAGCACAAACACCCACCAACTGATATTTGTACGATAAACGAAATCCTGTAGCCACAGGTTCATAAAATACCAGGCAACAGGAGATGCAATGGCAAGAGAAATTATCACAAGAACTATGAAATCCTTACTCAACATGGCAGTTATGTTGCCAATCGTAGCACCAAGAACTTTCATAATCCCTATTTCTTTTGTGCGTTGCTCAGCGGTGAACATGGCCAGACCAAACAAGCCCATACAGGAAATAAAAATAGTCACGATCATTACTACATTCACCAGCCACGCAGTTTTTGTTTCCTGATCATACAACCACCTGATCGATTCGTTCAAAAAATCACATTGGAAGGGATCATTTGGATATATTTTCTTCCACTGTTTTTCAATTTGTGCTAATATGATTTTGGCGTCTGGTGCCCGCTTTCCTTTAGTATCCAGTTTTATCGCAATGCCTTTTTCCCATTCAGGCATGTGTCCAATAACTACTGGTTTCATTGGCTCATGGAAAGAGGATTCATGAAAATCAACCACCACTCCCACAATTGGGGACACTTTCCCATCCCACCAGGTGATCAATTTACCCACCGCTTCCTCTGGAGTTACAAAGCCCAGACTGTTTGAACAGGTTTGATTAATTACTATTTCTTTCAGACTATCGCTCCGGAACAAATTTCTTCCGGCTAATAATTTCATCTCATAAAATGGAATAAAGCCCTCGTTAGCCGGTTGTAATGAAACTTCCAGCTTTATATCGTCTTTCCCTTTGTACTCTAAATTTGAAGACATGTGAGGGAATCCCATTGGCGCAAAGGCTTCAAGGATCACTTCCTGAACGCCTGGAATCCGTTTTATGGTTTCTTTCAACACATTTTCCTTATTGCTATGGTCATTCCAGTTCCTTGGTATCGTAACAATAGCGTCAGTTCTAAAGCCCTTATCACTATCCTTCATATAGCTGATTTGATTACGAATGACAAGAGTTCCTATAATGAAGATTAAGGAGATACTGAATTGAAAAATGATCAACGCTTTTCTTAGATACCATTTCTCACTACCTCGCCGTGTCGCTACTCCCTTTAAACTTAGCGCAGGCAAATAGGAAGACAAAACCAATGCGGGATAAAAACCAGCCAACAAAGAAGTGAGCAATCCAACTATCGCTAAAAAAATAATCGTCGAAGAATTTAGATTAAATGTAACACCGTTTGGTATATAATCGCTGAAAAGTGAAAGGACCGGTTTCACGGGCAAAACTGAAATAAAAACTGCAAAAAAAGTAAGTACGCATGTTTCAGTTAAGAACTGGAAGATAAGGCTTGCCCTATTGCTTCCCAATACTTTCCTTATGCCTGTTTCTTTTGCACGCCGGATAGACTGGGCAGTTGACAAATTAATAAAATTAATGGCAGCGATAATTAATATGAATAAAGCGGCTCCCATTAATGCATATATCGAAGGCAAATATGCTTTTCTAAAATGATTGTCCCCATCATCGCCTCTATGGAAATCACTCGTAAAATGAATATCTGAAAGGGGTTGCAGCCACATCCTCAATTTTGTGCCAGGGTTATCCAACTTTACCTGCTTTTGAATGAAGCTCGCAAATTTCGCATTCACCTGTTCAGCAGTAACGCCTTTAGACAGTTTAACAAAGGCTTGGGACCGATGTGGACGCAAACAGTTCCAATCTTCAGTGGGGATCTGGTCTTTTAAGAAACTGTGGGTGGCCGTACTGATTGAAATAAAGTCAGTAGAACCAAAATCCGTATTTTTCCCCCAGTCTTTTATAATACCGGAAACGCTCACCCGCATCGAATCCTCATAAACCACTATTTTCCCAATTATTTTATTCAATGGCAAGTCACCAAAATATTTGCGTGCCCTGTTTTGGGTAAGCACAACTCTAAAAGGTTCATTCAATGTTGCTGCATTTCCAGCAAGCCATTGGTACTTGAATATGTCAAAATACTGTGGCCCTGTGATGATGCTTGCAATTCCATTGCCATTATTTATGCTTCCGTCAAATTTTTTGTCGGGTTTGTCACCACCGGGAATACTTACGTTTGCTCCGTAAAAGTGAAACCCCGATACTGCTTCAAATCCCGGTATTTTATTCTGGAAACCCGCCAGGTCTGAAAACGGACTGTTCAAAAAACGCCTTTCCCCATTGCTTTGTTGAGTTTCACCGACTATACGGTAAATCCGCTCATTATCCTGTTGAAAGCGATCAAAGCTGAGGTCATAACCTGTAATAAGATAGATCACCAAACAGGCGCAGATACCCAGAGCAAGTCCAAGTACGATGATAACAGTATATAATTTGTGGCGGGATATATTGCGCCAGGCGATCGTAAGATGATTCTTGAGCATATGGGTCACTGTTTACCCGGATTTGGAAATTATTACCACAACCATCGAAAGGATAATTCTCGCGTCCAGAATAATTGATCCAAGAAAATGCCAGAATACTATGGACTTGATTTAGAAAGACTTGAGGTTTAATGTACGATAGGAACCGCACGGTTTTGATACGTTTACTGTCCACTTTTGAGTAAACTATATTTTTTTCTCATACGAGTTGCGAATGCTATTTCCCATTCAGCCAAGACAAGAGAATTCCTGTTTGAAACGGCGCGGCATGAACAATTCTCGAAATCTTGAAACTGCGTTCCGATCTGGCACCCAATGCCACATCAAATTTCCTGGTGCCATTTGCAGACAATGCAGCAATTTTTACCGTATCTCCCGTTTTGGTAGCGGCAAGCATCCCCCTCCATTCCTTAGCATCAATTTTTTTTCCATTCATAGAGATCACCTGATCTTTTCCTCTCAATCCTGCGAGCCATGCGGGCGAATTCCATTCAACCGAAGTAATGAAGAGGCTATCATTTCTGTCACGAACATTTGCGCCGAGATAGGCACCAGGTACAGGGGTCTTCATTGTATCTATATCCAGACCTGCATATTGAAGATATTTTTTATAATCGGGTTCCTTCGTGGTGTTCACGTATTCGAAAATTTCTGCCTGATCCCCACCCGAAATGCTGTCGCATGCACGACGAAATTCATCTTCCGTAAATCCTCTTTTTTTCTTCTTATAGTATTCATAATACAGGAAACGCATAATATCGTCCAGGCTCCGGGCATTCTTAGTATCATTTCGAATGGAGAAATCAAGTAGCAGTCCTACTGCAGGACCTTTGTCATAATAAGAAATTGTTTTGTTGACCTCATCGCCTGTTCGCCCATAGGGGCCATCGGACCAGGTTTCATAGCTCGACTGGGCAAGAGACTGAAATAAATGTCCTGGTTTATTTTCATATGCGGAGATATTTGACTGAAATGCCCTGAACAATTCTTCCTCATTCATCAGACCGGCGCGGGAAAGGACCATGTATTCGTAATAAACAGATAGTCCTTCAGAAACCCAAAGCATTCGGGTCCTGTTTTCTTTGTCATAATCGAACGGGCCCAATTCTATCGGCCGGATTCGTTTTACATTAAAATGATGAAAATATTCATGAGCAATAAAACTGTAAGTACGCACTTTGCTTTCACGGTTATTCATTTGTCCGCCTTCGAAACTAATCGTGCAGGTATTGAGGTGCTCGATCCCGCCCCTGCCCGGACCAATAGCGAGAAAAGTATAATGCTTATAAGGTATGTCCCCAATGACTGCAATCCCCGCCTCCACAATTTTTTTCAGATCATCCATGAATACCTTGCGGTCAAAATCACCTAAGTGATACCCGATGAAGCGGTGCGGGATGCCTTTAATATAGAAAGGGGGTAGTTCCTCGAGGTTTCCCATCAGGATGGGACTATCAAAGAGAATATCAAAATCGGGAGCAATGAAACTATGGTCGGTTCCTTTTACACTGTCAAGCCCCGTGGCAACCCGGTTCCACGATGCAAGCGGTCTGATAGTCACCGAGGCTGGATGCTTCAACATCCCTTCAACGTACAGGAAGACACCGCATGGTGCAATATAACCCCGCTCCTCTCCTATATAGCTGGTGGCTACAAACTGCGTGTTTGCCTTAATGTTATAAATGATCTTTACGAAGGGAGTCTTCTTACTGTAAACCCGCCATGAATTCTTAGCAACCTGTATCCATTTTAAGGACTTCCCCTCCTGGTCCTCTGCACTAAATCCTTCCAGGTTTTTTGCGTAGTCCATGATCTGATAATAACCCGGCATCCATCCCGGCATTTTCAGATCGAAAGAATCTTTCCTGATACCCGCACATTGAAATTCGACATGAAAATAATGAGATGCAGCCTGCTCGCAGCTAACAAGAAAGCTCATTTTGCTTTTATCAATCTTAGACTGCGCGACAACCGGATCCGTGCTCAGAAGAGTAATCCAGCAACCGGCGACCAGAAGAAAAAGCTTCATATCATTCAATTGATGTGTATGATTCCGGATGATCCGGTCAAAGAAAAAAGCAGAAGGACATTATTTGAATTCACAATTGCCCTTTGTAAAAAAATGCAGGAACGCCTCTCACACCCGGTTTCGCTGAAAACAGCCCGCCGCTCAGCGGATATTTCTTTAGTTCTTCTGCGCTCAGTCCTTCCCTTCCGCTGGTTATATAAAGTATGTCCAGGTTTTTCCCGCCAAAAGCGCAGGATGAGGTGTTTGGAGCTGGCACGATGACTTTCTTCAGGAGTTCCCCCGTTAAAGGATCAAAACAGGCCACGGCGCCTCCGCCCCAGAGCGCCACCCATAAATTTCCATGGCGGTCAATGGTCATCCCGTCTGGAGAGCCCATCCCCTGCGGGACTCTGATCGCGACGCGCCTGTTGCTGATAGTGCCGGATGCATCGTCGTAGTCAAATGCTTCCACGGTTCCTGTGGGTGTGTCAATATAATACATGGTCTTTCTGTCGGCAGTCCACACGATGCCATTAGATATGGTAACGCTGTCCAATACCTGCTTAATGCTTTTGTCGTAGTCCATCCGGTATAGAACGGCCGCTCCTTTCTTGAAGGAAAGGTCCATGGTGCCCACCCAAAATCTTCCTGAGGGATCGCATTTCCCGTCGTTGAACCGGATATTGGGATCTGAGAGGGGATTGCAGACTAAAGTCAATTTGCCCGTTTTGCAATCAATCTTGTGGATCCCATTTTGCATGGCTATGAGCGCCCCTCCATTTTTCAGTGGCACCACGGTGCTGGTCCTCGATCCCGTACTAAAATGAATATCTTTTTTGGTTAGAGGATCATATATATGAAGCGCCATCCCTTCTATATCCACCCAGTATAATTTGTTTTCCAAAGGCTGCCAAATGGATCCTTCCCCCAATTTGGTCCTGGCGTCCAAAACAAGGGTCGCCGGGATGGTCCCCGAAGGTTGAAAGCCGCCCATAGTAAGGAGAATTAATAAAAGCGTTAAATAGAATTTCATTTGACTAAAATGATAATGATTTGCAGGAGAAATAAGGCTCCGGTCCACAATGCATTTTTCGAATCTTCTGATTAATGTTTCACTCTAAATTTATAAACCGTGCGGGTCAGGTAAGTCTTTCCCGGCTCCAGCACAGTTGAAGGGAACCCAGCTTGATTCGGCGAATCAGGATAGCGTTGTGTTTCCAGGCAGAAAGCCGTTCTATAATCGTCTTTCTTTCCTGATTTAACCGTATTGGCACTTGCCATGAAATTACCCGTATAGAATTGTATGCCCGGTTCTTTGGTGAATACTTCCATCACGATTCCGGATTGATCGCCGGTTGCTTGTGCAGCAAAATTCAACGCACCGGGCTTACCGGGATTCAGCACAAAATTCTGGTCATATCCCTTGCCATATTTAAGCTGGATATTGTCTTCATTGATCCTGGAACCGATGGCCGTTGGCTTTCTGAAATCAAAAGGAGTGCCCGATACTAATTCAATTTTGCCATTGGGAATGAGCGTTGAATCCACCGGCGTATAATGATCCGCATTGATCAGGAGAAGATGGTTAAGAATGCTGCCACTACCCTGGCCATTCAGGTTGAAATAAGAATGATTGGTGAGATTGACCACGGTTTTTTTATCAGTTGTGGCCTCGTAGTCTATCTGCAAAGAATTATCATCTTTCAAAGTATAGGTGACTTTTACATTCAGGTTACCTGGATAACCTTCTTCCATGTCTTTCGAAAAATAAGTCAGCAACAGGCTGGAATCAGTCGCGGCCCCCGGAGTCCATACCACCGAACCGAACCCTTTGATGCCACCATGCAGGTGGTTTGGTGCATTATTGATCGCCAGATTATATACTACTCCATCCAGTCTGAATTTGCCTTTGGCGATGCGGTTTGCATATCGCCCTACAATGGCTCCGAAAAAAGCTTCCTTGCCCTGTTTGAATTCACTCATCTTATCGGAACCTACGATTACATCTGTGAATTTTCCATTGCTATCAGGTACTGTAAATGCAATCAATCTCGCGCCGTAATTGGTGATGGCAGCCTGCACGCCGTGCTGATTCCGGAGGAAAAACAAATCCGTGGCCTTGCCATCCAGTGTATCCCGGAAATCATTTCTGTCGGGAAGCAGAGAATTTTCTTTTTGTGTTGATTCGGTCGGCGTCACTGTAGTAGTAGATTGGCTTCCATTCTGGCAACTCATAAGGAAAATGATTGAAGAAATTAGTGAACTGGCGAATGTCTTTTTCATATTGGCGAGATGGTTTAATGTTTGCAATATTCCCTGAAAAGATAGCAATATTTCAGGTTCCAAATTCAGGGACGGAATTCATCGGCCAATAAAACCGGCTTAATTAGTTTGAAAATAATTCAGTCGCCACTGGGACGGCTGAATTTTGTTCCTCTCATTTGCATATGACCATGACTATTAATACAGCGGATTCTGTATGAGTTTATTGTTCCTGTTCATTTCATCCAACTGGATAGGCAGCAGATAAAACCTGGGATTCCAAGCTCTTTCCTGTGCATCGATGATCGTATAAGTCGGCGTAGCCGAAGTGCTGTGATCGGGGAGCATTTTGTATCTGGGTTCCACTCCTTTCGCATTTGTATATGCCTGGTCCGCGATTATCCAACGGCGTACATCAAAGTAGCGCTGGTCTTCAAAAGCCAGTTCTATTTTTCTTTCCTGACGGTAGCGGTCTCTCAGGGCTGCGCCGCTTTCGGTAATATCTGGCATGCCCGCTCTGTGACGGATCTTATTGAGCCAAAGTTTGGCTTCTCCTTCCTGACCCAGTTCAATGCATGCTTCAGCATAATTCATGACTACTTCGGTGAACCTCATGAAACGCTAGGGTTGTGTCTGCTTGGTGAATTGCGCGTCCACAGTGGGGTCAATGAATTTGCGAAGAAAATATCCTGTATAAGTGCCATTCCAATCTTCGATCGGGCTTTTTCGGGTATCCAATCCCGGTACCAAATCCATGCTGCTGCCATTCCATTTTTCCCAGAAACCGGTTTGAATCACTCCTACGGGATCTCTGGCAATAACATCTATGGGACGGGTTCTCCATTTGGCGCCTTCATAATTGATACTGGAATAAAAACGGGGATCACGATTGCTGTAAGGATCGGCGGCCTGGGCTGGATTGCTCCAACTGAAGGGGGTACCGTCGTTCATTTCGTAAGAATCAACCATCTGGCCAATGGGTGTGGTGCTTCCCCATCCATGGTAACCATTGGGATTATGATAGAGGCCGGGATTATAGCCGTGCCAGTTTTCATCAACTTTCACAGTGAAATACCTCACAAAAATATCTTCGGTAGTTTCCATCTGGAGAAAGATATCGGAGTAATTCTTTTGTGCTTCCACCTGGTCCACAGGATCGGGTTTGTATAAACTGTAAGCTCCCAAATCAATCACTGCCTTTGCGGCGTCCCTGGCGGCCTGCCAGCGTGAAGTCCTGTCTCCTCCAACATAGCCCACCAATTCAGGGTTGGAAAAACCGCCTGCCCATGAAGCATTGCTATTGTAAAAATCACTGGCAGCATATAATAATACCCTGGCCTTCAGCGCAAGTGCCGCGCCCTTGGTAGCTCTTCCTTTGTCGTTCCCATCCTGGGTTGCAGGTAGTGCGGAAGCGGCCTGGTCGCACTCATCCACGATGAAATTGATGCAATTTTCATAAGAGTCGCGGGGCACGATGAAGTCGTCGTCCAGACCATAGGCCTTGGTGATAATGGGAACACCTCCATACATGGCAACAAGGTTATGATATAAGTGTGCTCTAAGAAAATGTACCTCACCCTTCATCTTGGCCTTGGTGGCATCATCCACGGGCGATTTATCGATCCTGTCGAAAAACACATTACAGGCTCTCACAAATTTGTAAATATTGGTCCAATTCATGAAACGAAGCCTGTTGCCACACCAATAGTTGGCGTCAAAAACGGAGAGATCGCTGGGTGTCATCAGGCTCTTGGTGATATTACTGGTACCAAAATCCGCGTTGTACATTCCTTCGTCCACCACGGCTCCATCCTGAGATCTTTTTTTTGCCAGCATACTGCAAGGGAATTTAGGGTACTGACTGAAACATTTGAATACGATCCTTCATCCTGAATGGAAAATGATCGCGGACGGAATTCCTTGAAGAACCATATGAGGGAAACGTGGGAAAAAATGAAACCAAAGCCAATGGCTCCCACAGAGGGAAGCCGCGCAGATAGATCCAGGGAAAATGGATATCGTCTTTCCGATTATATAGGTTCATACAGGCAATTTGACCGTTAACGGACTAAAGGAAAGAATTTTTTTTTAAATTGTCAACAGAACATTTAAAAATAATTGAAAAACTTTCTCCCTCCTATCCTGGTTTTGGTAGGCAACCCGTCCTGCACTAACGCCGCATATTCATACAAAAACCCGACCCTGAAAATAAATCCTGCACCTGACGATTAAATGATTCCCCACTTACCAACCAGATTTGAAGCCGGTTGGCCGGTAATCGCCGGAATAAAATCCGCAAAATCCTCCGGAATCATATTCTTTGAAGCCCCTTGTAAGACCCGGCCAAATTAATTTTCTGCAGACCATATGTAAGTGTACATTTGACACGATTAAAAAATTTATGAACCGGAACGATTATGTCATTGGAGTTGATTTTGGTACGGATTCCGTACGTTCTGTAATTGTCAACATATCAAACGGCCATGAACTGGCTGCGTCCGTTTTTCAATACCCGAGATGGAGAGATGGACTATTCTGCAACGTTGCGCTCAACCAGTTTCGCCAGCATCCTCTCGACTATATGGAGGGACTGGAATTTACTGTGAAGGAATGCGTTCACCAGGCGGGTCCCGATTTAGCGCGACATATCAAAGGGCTTTCCGTTGACACAACCGGATCCACACCGGTTGCCGTAAACGAAGAAGGAATACCCCTGGCCCTGTTGCCGGGATTTGAAAAAAATCCGAATGCCATGTTCGTTCTATGGAAGGATCATAGCTCCGTGAAGGAAGCGGCGGAAATAAATGAGCATGCGACAAAATTTGAAACTAATTACCTGCAATTCGTAGGTGGCATTTATTCCTCCGAATGGTTTTGGGCCAAACTGCTCCATATTTTCAGAACGGATAGCGCCTTGCGCAATGCCTGTTATTCCTGGGTGGAACACTGCGACTGGATCCCATTCATGCTTACGGGTGGAAAACATGTGACCGAAATGAAACGAGGGGTTTGCAGCGCCGGACACAAGGCCCTATGGGCAAAGGAATTTGGCGGCCTGCCACCAGATTCATTTTTTTCTTCACTCGATCCGCTCCTTCGGGGCTTCAGAGACAGATTATTCACCGAAACCTATACAGCCGATCAGGCTGCGGGCCGGCTCAATGATGCCTGGGCTGAACGCCTCGGTTTGTCAACTGGTACCGTAGTAGGCGTTGGTGCTTTTGACGCTCACATGGGTGCGGTAGGCGGACAAATAGAACCCTACCATCTCAGTAAAGTGATGGGCACTTCCACCTGCGATATGCTGGTGGCCCCGGAGCAGGAAATGGAAGGCAAACTGATCAAGGGAATTTGCGGGCAGGTACCCGGTTCCGTTATTCCGGGCATGTTGGGCATGGAAGCTGGTCAATCCGCTTTTGGCGATTCATACGCCTGGTTTAGTAACCTGCTCGCATGGCCAATGAAGCAGATAATGATCCATTCGAAGCTTGCTGACCCGGCGACCGAAGAGGCGCTGCTGAAAGAAACAACGGGTAAAATCATAAACGAACTCAGTGACTGCGCTGCTGAGCTTGCACCCGAATTGGATATGGAATTAGCAGTTGACTGGCTAAATGGCAGGCGCACACCCGATGCCAATCAAATGCTCAAGGCGGCCATCGGAGGACTCACACTGGGATCGGATGCCCCCGGAATTTTCCGCGCCATAGTGGAATCAACCTGCTTTGGAGCGAGAGCCATAGTGGAAAGATTCCTGGAAGAAGGAGTGCAGGTAAAGGGACTTATAGGCCTGGGAGGGGTGGCAAAAAAATCTCCCTTCATCATGCAGATGATGGCCGATACCCTGAATATGCCTATCCGCATCCACCGCTCCGAACAGACATGCGCCGTCGGTGCAGCCATGTTCGCTGCCACAGCCGCAGGGATATTTCCCCGTGTTGAAGATGCCATGAACGCCATGGGCAGCGGATTCGACACCACTTATCATCCGAATGCGGCCAGGTCAGGAATCTATGACAGGCGATATGAAAGCTATAAGAAATGGGGCGGCTTCATTGAGAAAGAACATCAATTTTGATCTCTAAAATAGCATCGGTATTACCATGAAAACATTCAGGTTTTTATTGCTGCTGCCCTTATTGGGATTCTTTCACACCGTCGTGAGAGGGCAGGCTGCCGTGCAATTAACCGTAGGTCCACCCGATCCCGCGCGGGTAATCAGTAAGAATATTTACGGTCATTTCGCGGAACACCTGGGCCGCTGCATCTATGATGGATTCTGGGTGAGTGATAGCCTGCAGGTTCCCAAAAAAGATCGAATACGCCTGGACGTTGTAGAGGCGCTGAAAAAAATAAATATCCCCCTGCTTCGCTGGCCGGGTGGTTGTTTCGCGGATACCTATCATTGGAGTGACGGCATTGGCCCCAGGGACCAGCGCCCCACCAGGATCAATACTACCTGGGGCATGGTAAAGGAAGACAACAGCTTTGGCACGCATGAGTTCCTGGAACTATGTTCCCTCTTGAATTGTGAACCCTATATCGCGGGCAATGTGGGTTCGGGCACTCCGGAGGAAATGGCTAACTGGATCGAATACCTGAATTTCGATGGGCAAAGCACACTCGCAGACGCGAGAAGAAAAAACAGAAGGGACCAGGCCTGGAAAGTTTCCTATTGGGGTGTTGGCAATGAAAGCTGGGGCTGCGGCGGAGAAATGACGCCGGAATTCTATTCTGACCAGTATAAGCGCTACGCCACATTTTGTAAAGATTTTCCCGGAGCGCCGCTGAAAAAGATCGCGAGCGGTTCCAACGGAGAAGACTATAACTGGACGGAAGTCTGCATGAAAAATATTCCGAACCATCAAATGTGGGGCATTTCCATGCACTATTATACAGTTGTGGGAACCTGGCAGAATAAAGGATCGGCAACGGCATTCAACGAAAAAGAATATTTCACCGGGCTCAAGAAATGCTTGCATATAGAAGAACTGATCAATAAACATAGCGCCATCATGGATCGCTATGACCCAGGGGAAAAAGTGGCCCTGGTAGTGGATGAATGGGGCATCTGGACGGATGTTGAACCCGGCACGAATCCTGCCTTCCTCTACCAGCAGAACAGCCTGCGCGACGCGCTCATCGCCGCGAGTACATTGAATATTTTTAACAACCATGCCGACCGTGTGAAGATGGCCAACCTGGCACAGACTGTAAACGTATTGCAGTCACTCATCCTCACCAATAAGGAAAAAATGCTGCTCACGCCAACTTATTATGTTTTCGATCTTTTTAAGGTGCACCAGGATGCAGCATCGCTGCCCGTGCATTTTTCGGGGCCATCTTATACACTGGGAAATGACAGCATACCGGCAATAAACGTTTCGGCTTCCAAAGACAGAAATGGAACGGTCCACATGACCCTGGTGAATCTCGATCCCAGGAAAAAAATCCCAGTGACCGCGTCCATGCCAGGATTCGCCTGGAAAAAAGCCGGAGCCGTCGTGTTGAGTTCAGGGAAATTCACCGATATTAACAGTTTCGAAGAACCCGAAAAAATAAAACCTGCGGTCTTTAATGATTATAGCAAAAAGGGCCAGGATATTCTAATCAATATGCCGCCCATGTCAATATTGCAAATCAGTTTTCAATAAATTCCAGTTTAGGAGCTATGACTGAGAAAAAATACGAACATATCAGGGAGGAAGCCTACCAGGCTAACATGCAGTTACCTAAGCTGGGGCTCGTATTATTCACCTTTGGGAATGTGAGCGCGGCAGACAGAAATCTGGGAGTTTTCGCAATCAAACCCAGCGGAGTGCCTTATGAAGAATTATCCCCCGGCAAAATGGTAGTCGTGGATTTTGAAGGCAAGACCGTGGAAGGATCTCTCCGGCCATCATCGGATACCCTCACGCATGCGGTTCTGTACAGGCACTGGGAAAAAATCGGCGGCATTTCACACACGCATTCAACTTACGCTACCGCATGGGCGCAGTCGCAGAGAAGCATCCCGATTTATGGTACCACCCACGCCGACCATATTACCGTTGATATTCCCTGTGCGCCACCTATGCCTGACGAAATGATCAGAGGACAATATGAATATGAAACCGGTTTCCAGATCATCCGTTGCCTGGATGAAAAGGAATTGAGCTACACGGAAGTGGAAATGATACTGGTGGGAAATCATGCGCCATTCACCTGGGGGAAAAATGCGGAGCGGGCAGTTTACAATAGCGCGGTGTTGGAAACAATTGCCAGGATGGCCTGGCTGACTGAACAAATCCGGCCAGACAGTCCCCGGTTGAAAGAAACCCTGATCCAAAAACATTTTGAACGCAAGCATGGACCTGATTCGTATTATGGCCAGCAATGAGCCGCACTGTTCATTCAGGTTATGAAACCAAAAAATTGAATCGACTTTATGAATTTAAAATCATTGGAAATTTGGTTTCTGACAGGAAGCCAGCATTTGTATGGAGAGGCCACTTTGAAAATTGTGGCGGAGCATGCACAGACAATTGCGGAAGCATTGAACCATTCCCCATCCATTCCGGTAACCATCGTGTACCAGCCAATCCTTACTACCCCCGAACAAATACAAAAGGTTTGCGCTGAGGCCAACCGCAGGGGAAATTGCATTGGAGTCATTGCATGGATGCATACTTTTTCACCCGCCAAAATGTGGATCGGGGGTTTGAAAATACTGCATAAGCCTATGCTCCATTTCCATACACAATTCAACCGTGACATACCCTGGAGCGAAATTGATATGGACTTCATGAATCTGAATCAATCGGCTCACGGTGACCGTGAGTTTGGATTCATGGTGAGTCGCATGCGCCTTAACAGGAAAGTGGTGGTGGGCCATTGGCAGGATCCTGAGGTTTTAGAGGAGATCCATACTTGGAGCAGGGCCGCCGCAGGCTGGCACGACTGGCAGGGAGCCAGATTTGTAAGGTTTGGCGACAATATGCGCTGGGTGGCCGTGACCGAAGGAGATAAAGTGGAAGCAGAATTGAAATTCGGTTATTCGGTTAATACGCATGGAGTCGGAGACCTGGTACAGGAGATAGGATCCGTTAGTGAAGACATGGTGGACCAGCTTTGCGGGCAATACGAAGAGCAATATCAAATTTCTGATTCCCTGCGGAAAGGCATGAACAGGCATCAGTCATTGAGAGACGCAGCTCGCATTGAACTTGGATTGGAGCGATTTTTAGAAGCTGGAAAATACAAGGGTTTCACGGATACATTCGAAGACCTTCATGGCCTGGTACAACTGCCAGGTATAGCTGCTCAAAGGCTGATGGCAAAAGGTTATGGGTTCGCGGCGGAAGGAGACTGGAAAACCGCGGCCCTCGTGCGTGCCATGAAAGTGATGGCAACGGGATTGCCGGGAGGAAATTCGTTCATGGAAGATTATACCTATCATTTTGAGCCGGAGAATTCCATGGTGCTGGGATCTCATATGCTGGAGATCTGCGAATCCATCGCGATGGGCCAGCCCAGTTGCGAGATACATCCCCTGGGCATTGGTGGCAAAGCCGATCCGGTGAGATTGATCTTTAGTGCCCCGGCTGGTCCGGCTCTCAACGCTTCAATGATTGATATGGGAAACAGATTCCGACTGCTGCTGAACCAGGTTCAGGCAGTAACACCACAACATGATCTCCCCAGGCTCCCCGTGGCGAGGGTGTTGTGGAAGCCGATGCCGGATATGAAGACAGGATGCGCCGCCTGGATACTGGCCGGCGGAGCCCATCATACCTGTTTCAGCCAGAATCTCACAGCAGAGCATCTCCAGGATTTTGCTGAAATGGCGGGTATTGAATGCCTGCTGATAGACAAACACACAAATATTCAGCATTTCAAGAATGAAATTCGCTGGAATGAAATGTATTACCAGTTTCATTCCTGATCCCTTGTTCAGCAAAGCTTCAATAACAGAAATCCCTGAGTCCATAGCCCGCTTGAATTTCCCGTTTTGTCGAACGCTTTCGCTCATCATAAAAGCTGCTGCAGGTAAGGCTCCCTGTAATCTTTTACAAAAGCTAGAATATGGGAGTATTCGTTGAAATCTTCCTTTGCGTGCATGGTAGTCAATACCACAGATTGCATACCCGCCCGCTCGGCAGACTCAACACCTTTTGGCGCATCTTCAAAAACCAGGCAATCCCCGGGTGATTTCCTCAGTCCTGATGCCGCTTTCAGATAGGTTTCAGGGTCAGGCTTGCTGTGAACCACATCATCCGCACTGACGATCGCCGAAAAATAATGGCGGATATTAAGATTGTCCAGCACAAAATCAATATTGAATGGAAGTGCCGCCGAACCAACGGCCATTGGAATCTTTTTCCTACTTGCAGCCTCCAGGAAACCCGGAAGGCCTTCAATCAGTTTCAGATGAGGCCTGTAAGACTGTTGGTATCTTCTTTCCTTTTCCAATGAAATCTTTTCAGCCTCTTCGTGAGTAAAATGATCCTTCCCGAATATCCGCTCCAGCACTTCCGTGTTCTTTCCATACATCTGGGATTTGACTTGCTCTACATTGAGGCCGGCGCCAAGATCTTCATTTAGTATCCGGTACCAGGCCTTCACATGAAATGCCATATCATCAATCATGGTCCCGTTCAAATCAAAAATAAAGGCCCGGGGGCGATTCATCAACATGCTCTATAATTTTTAAACCGTCAAAATTACGTTTGTTTTAAAAATATCCGGGTGACTTCTGATTATATTCCAAAAACCCCTAAATTCATGCCGTAATCTTACTAGTGAAATAGCGGATGCTATTGAGCCTAACAGGTAAGAAACTACACTCCATTTGTGAAAATGACGCGTTATTCCAAACAGACCAGGATACTTGTTGCAGTTGACTGCATCATTTTTGGATTTGACGGACACGATATAAAATTATTGCTTGTGAAGCGGGGGCTCGAACCCGAAAGTGGCAAATGGAGTCTGATGGGAGGCTTTGTGCAGCCAAAGGAAAATCTGAGACAGGCTGCCAACAGGATCCTGCAAAAACTAACCGGGTTGAAGGGAGTCTATATGGAACAATTGAGAACCTTCAGCGACCCTGACCGCGACCCTGTGGAAAGAACCATATCGATTGCCTACTTCGCCCTGATTGATATCCATCAATACGAAAAGCAGTTGAGTGAGGATTACCATGCTGAATGGTTTCTGTTGAAAGAACGGCCCAGGCTGATTTTCGATCACAATGAAATGGTGGAACTGGCCCAGAAGCAATTGAGGTATAAAGCTGCCCTGCATCCCATATTGTTTGAATTGCTTCCTTCCAAATTCACTATACCCCAACTGCAGAGTCTTTACGAAGCCATCTATGATAATACTTTCGACAACCGGAATTTCAGCCGGAAGGTGCTGTCAACCGGCCTGCTGATCAAACAAAAGGAAAAGGATAAACTCAATTCCAAAAAAGGCGCTTTTTATTACCGCCTTGATAAGCGAAAATACAAGGCCAATTTCCAATCCTTCCTGAATTTTATTCCCAACCCCGACAAATTTATTATCTGATCTTTTCGGCTGGGCCGTGGGTAAGCGAAAAAACAACAGGAGCTGATTGTGATCAGGATATTCATCAGCTACTCCGGCAAGACCACCCACGCATGGCCATTTCAGGCAACTGAAACCGCATAGGTTCTGGCATGCGTCTTGCCTGGCAAATGCCTTCCCGCATCCGGATTTGGTAGCGGAAAAAGGGAGTTTCGTCGCAACTACCAGCGGGAAATGCCTATTCTGTGATTAAGTTATTATTTTGCAAGGATGAAACAATCCTGGTATTCGGGGAAATGGGTAACAGTAATGCTACATGCCGCTGCCTGGATACTGCTTTTCTCGCTCCCATTCCTCTTGCGCCCAGTCTATGAAAATAATAAACCGCCTGTCCCCAATCCCGATCAAAAAGCATTCACCATCCTCTATTTTTCCAATGCGATCTTGTGGATCGGCTTTTTTTACCTCAATGCCCATTTATTAATTCCGCGATTCCTGTACAGGAGAAAATACTGGCAGCTCTCCGGCATGCTTTTCCTGGCGCTGCTCTGCCTGGTTTCATTCGGATGGCTCTATTTCAAACTATTCATAGTTCATACGGAATTCCGATGGAGAAATTCCATATTATTTACCATCTTCACATTCCTATTTTTTGCAGCCTGCAGTACGGCCTACCAGATGATCAGGGACAAGATAAAAGCCGACGGGATTTTGAAGGAGAAAGAAAATGAAAACCTTAAGACAGAATTGTCTTTACTGAGATCACAGGTTAGCCCGCACTTCATGTTCAACGTGCTCAACAATATGGTGGCGCTTGCCCGGAAACAATCCGACCAACTGGAACCCTCCCTAATCAAACTCTCCGCCCTGATGCGGTATATGCTTTACGAAGCAGATGAAAAGACCGTGCCGCTTGAGAAAGAAATAGAATACCTTCAAAGCTATATCGACCTGCAACAACAGCGATTCGGCAATAACGTGAAAGTGAATGTGTCCCTGGAAGTAGGGGAAGATCAATATAAGATTGAACCCATGTTGCTGATACCCTTCGTGGAAAATGCATTCAAACACGGCACCGGTATGATTGAGGACGCCAGGATCGACATCGAATTGAGGACCAAAAGCCCTGTATTGCAATTCATGGTCCGGAATAAATTCAATGCCGATTCGGAAGAAACCAAAGACAAGACTTCGGGCATCGGTTTGACAAATGTAAAAAGGAGATTAAATTTATTATATGGCGGCCTTCACAGTCTTCTGATCACCAAAAAAGATGACTGGTTCATGGTATCGCTTCAAATTTCACTCCATTGATGCTACATTGTATTGCTGTTGATGACGAGCCGCTGGCATTGGAATTGCTGGAAGATAATATCAGCAAAGTGCCCTATTTGAAACTGGAAGGCTGTTGCAGCAATCCCCTGGAAGCTATCCGCATCATGCAGGAAAAACATATTGACCTGGTTTTCCTGGATATACAAATGCCGGGACTCACGGGTCTGCAATTCATTCAAAGCATGTCGCAAAAACCCATGTTCATCCTGATAACCGCCTATGAAAAATACGCGCTTGAAGGTTTTAACCTGGATGTGGTAGACTATCTCCTAAAACCCGTATCCCTCGATCGATTCATAAAGGCCTGCAACAAAGCATGGGAACTCCATCAACTAAAAAACGGCGGCAAAGAGGTCGGCACCGGGGTTTTACACGATTACCTTTTCGTGAATGCAGACTATAGTCTGGTAAAAGTGGTACTCTCGGATATAGTTTGGGTGGAAGGTTTGAAAGATTATATCAAGATCCATCTGCGGAGCAACCCCAAACCCGTGATCACCCGGATGAGTATGAAAACCATCGAGGAACAGCTACCCCCATCCAAATTCATTCGTGTGCAGAAATCCTATATAGTGGCCATTGCTTTTATCACCGCGATAAGGAAGAACAGCGTATTTATTGGCGAAATGGAAATACCCGTTGGAGACAACTACCGCGAGGCCCTTGCCGCGATAACGGGAAAGGCTGGTTCATGAAAAAATAGAATATTTTTGTCATCTACCAAAAAACATAAATATGAAAATTGCAAAGCTTTCACTGATAAGCCTCACAGCCCTGCTCAGTTCCATGATGGTCCAATCCCAGACCGTGGACGAAATCGTTAGCAAGCACATAGATGCCGAAGGCGGTAAAGACAAATTGGCGCAGGTGAACTCATTGTACGAAGAAACTTCCGTATCGGTCATGGGTAACGACAATCCCTCGACAATTCAGATTCTGAATGGCAAGGGTTTCAGGAGTGAAATTGAATTCAATGGGCAAAAGATAATCCAATGTTACACCGACAAGGGTGGCTGGGTGATAAATCCGATGCAGGGTGCGACAGATGCTACGGCAATGCCTGATGACCAATATAAGGGAGGCAGGGACCAGATTAGTTTTGGCGGCCCACTATTAAATTACCAGGCCAAGGGATACAAAGTTGAACTCCAGGGAAAGGAAAATGTTGGAACTGCAAGCGCTTACAAAATCAATGTGACTGACACCAGTAAGGTGGAGACCACACTCTTCATTGACGCTGGCAATTACAATCTCCTGCAATTGGTGAGGAAGGCCAATTTCAATGGTCAGGATATTAATATCGTCATTACCTACTCGGACTATAAAAAGACTGATTTCGGAGTGACCATTCCATATACAATAGAAACCAATTTTGGAGATCAGTTTTCCCTGACCTCTACAGTTAAAAAAGCAGAATTCAACAAAGCCATTGATCCCAAGATTTTTGAGATGCCCAAATAAGACCCGAAATCAGGGCGAACTAACCAAATAGAAGGGTAAATAACATCCATGATCCGACCATAAGCCGGCTGCTGTCTTACCCTTCTATCTATTTGCAATTCACCTTCCTGCCATTATGTGCCTTTATTTGCCTTTCGTCGCAAGATTTTCCCCAAACGTCTCTTTTCCCTGAACCATTTCGTTCGGGAATTTAGTTTTGTATCCTTCGGTTGCCGGGTCTGACAAGGCTTTAACCTGCCGGCACCAATTAAGAATATCTGATCACCAGGAAAATTTATGAACAACACGTATAATCGGGGAATTATGAACAGGAAAAATTTACTCTTTATCGCAGCTGGATTGCTGATTTCGTTTCAGTCACTTGCACAATTTCCAGGTGCTGTGCCGGGTAATGGAAAACAAGCGGCGCCGAAAATTGGTCATATTTACGGTAAAGTAGTTGACAGCACCGGCAAGCCTATCAGCGATGCGACTGTCATTCTGCTTCAAAACCATTATGATTCCGTCAGTAAGAAGAAAAAGGATATCCTCTACAAAGGACTCTCCACAAAAACGAATGGCGAATTCAGCATGGAAGAACTCCCCATATTCGGTAGCCTGAAATTGCGGATTTCGGCAACAGGCTATAAGCCATACGAACAGGCCATCAGCTTCCAGATGAAGATGGACGCCAATGCCGCTCCCAAAGTTCCTTCGGCAGGCGGCATGCCCAATATGGGTACTATGCTTAACGCTATTGACAAAGACCTGGGCAATATTAAACTCACGGAAGATATTCAGCAATTGCAGGAAATAACCGTGATAGCTTCCAAGCCTTTGATGAAAATGGACATTGACAAGAAAGTATTCAATGTGGACAAGAATATTGTGAGTGCCGGAGGTACGGCCCTGGATGTTATGAAAAATGTACCTTCTGTGCAGGTTGACATTGACGGGAATGTGAAACTCCGGAATGCCCCACCACAGATCTATATTGATGGAAGGCCCACTACTCTCACGCTGGACCAGATTCCCGCCGACGCCATAGA
Organism: Agriterribacter sp.; assembly: GCA_041484195.1. GTDB lineage: Bacteria > Bacteroidota > Bacteroidia > Chitinophagales > Chitinophagaceae > PSRI01. The sequence continues at coordinate 22,740 of JBGPHC010000014.1, forward strand.
AAGTGTGGAAGTCATTACCAATCCATCTGCCAAATACGATGCCTCCGGTGGCAATGCCGGAATATTGAATATCGTCCTCAAAAAGAATAAGAAATCCGGATACAATGGGAACCTGATGGCCGGTGTTGACAGGAGAGGTTCCATAAATGGAGGTGGCAATTTCAATGTCAGGCAGGGTAAGATCAATCTCTCTGCAGCTGCCATGGCAAACCAAATGAAGAACAGGTCCACAGGAACCACGGACCGCCTGAATTTTGGAGATACGGCCACTCAAATACACCAACAAAACAACAATAAAACCAACGGCGCATTTGTATTTGGAAGGCTGGGCCTGGATTATTTTGTAACGAACAGAACCACGCTTTCCGCCGCAGGCATCATCGTGCATGGCCAGTTCAAGCCAAGTGAAACCATAGGTATCATTACCGATAGCCTCTATCCCTCCGGAACGGTCAGCAAATACAGTCAGCGCGTCTCAAATAGTAAAAGAGAATTCAACGCCAAAGGATTTCAACTGGGCATGAAACATAATTTCCCAAAGGCGGGTGAAGAACTCACGACAGACATGAATTATTTTTCGGGCAAGAACAAAAGCACCGCCATGTATGCAACCAATTATTATGATCAGCCGGGATCCGTTACAGGAACTCAGTTTCAACAGGTTCTTTCGGATGGGAATAATAAATTCTTCACTGTTCAAACGGATTATGTGAACCCATTTAAAGGGAAGGTAAAACTTGAAACAGGTTTGAGAGCGCAGCTCACCCATATCGTCAACAATAACGAAACTTTTATTCAAAGCCCGGGAGCCCCTGATTTTATCAAGATTCAAAATGCCACCAATAATTATAAGAATAATAACAACGTGTATGCGGCCTATGTGTCGGTGACCAGCGCAATCAAGAATTTTGGTTACCAACTGGGCCTCCGCGCTGAGCGTTCAAGTTATTCAGGAGAACTGGTCAACACCGGAGAGAAATTCAGCAATAGCTATCCCATAAGCCTCTTTCCTTCCGTATTTCTGAGTCAAAAGTTGAAGAGCAAACAGGAGCTTCAGTTCAGCTACACGCGCCGGATCAACAGACCTAATTTTTTCCAATTGATTCCTTATACAGACTATACAGACAGCCTCAATATTACAAGAGGCAATCCCAACCTGGTGCCCGAATTCACCAATTCCTTTGAAATTTCCTACGGCAAGACTTTCAAGGGTAATAACAACATTCTGGCATCCGTGTATTATAAACATTCCACCGATCTCATAACCCGATATCTCGATCGCGGCACGAATCCCGCGACAGGAAAAGATGATCTCATCAACAGCTATATCAACGCCAATTCGAGTTATTCTGCCGGGGCAGAATTTACATCCGTGAATACGATCAGGAAATGGTGGGACCTCACCAGCAATATCAATCTTTACAATTCAAAGATCAATACTGATAATATCAGCGGTTCCTCGCAGGATGCGTTGTGGAGCTGGTTCGGTAAACTGAATAACAACTTTAAGTTGCCCAAGAATTTTACGATACAGGTTTCGGGAGACTACCAATCCAAGACCAACCTTCCTGTGAGTGGTGGCCAGGGTGGATTTGGACCTCCTTCACAGGCACAATCCTCTTCCCAGGGTTATATCAGACCCTTCTGGAGCATGGATGCAGCCATTAAAAAAAGTTTCTTGAAGAATAATGCGGCAACGGTTACCCTCAGCGTCAGTGATATTTTTGGAACCAGAAAATCCAATCAGCATTCCGAAAGCATCTATTTCGTGCAGGATTATTACAGGCTGAATAATCCGCATATGGTCCGTTTAAATTTTACTTATCGCTTCGGAAAGATGGATGTGACCTTGTTTAAGCGTCAAAACCTGAAAAGCCAGGGTGAAGGATTACAAAATGCGGGACAAATGGGAGGATAATCAAAATTCCGGGGCTATTGAATGAAGCTATTGAGTTAATTTCATGTTGCTGCATATTGCAGCAGCGGGAACTTTGATCATATAACAAAACCAACTATTTCATGAAACCATTTCAGTTCCTGGCATTGATTTTCTTGATGCCTTTAATTGCCTCCGCACAAAACTCTTCAAAAACATTACCACAGCTCGGCAAGAATTCTATCAGGGAAGTAATCGCATCCATGACCCTGGAAGAAAAGGCTAAACTTCTTGTGGGTGGCGGTTTTCGGATGCCGGGCGCGGCACAAGCCCCGGATAAAGGGCCCACCGAAAAATCCGTACCCGGCGCTGCGGGAACCAGTTTTGCAATTCCCCGGCTGGGCATTCCATCCATAACAGTATCCGACGGCCCCGCGGGTGTTAGAATATCTCCTATCAGAAATAAAGATAGTTCGCGCACTTATTATGCAACGGCCTTTCCAGTCGCCACATTGCTGGCATCGAGTTGGGACACGGCCTTAGTGAAAAAAGTGGGTTTGGCATTGGGAAGCGAAGTGCATGAATACGGAATTGATATTTTGTTGGCACCTGCACTGAACATACACCGCAATCCCCTGGGTGGGAGAAATTTTGAATACTTTTCAGAAGATCCATTGGTGTCGGGTGAGCTCACTGCGGCACTCGTAAACGGGATTGAAGCCAATGGAGTGGGAACTTCCGTTAAACATTTTGCAGCAAATAATCAGGAAACGAATCGAAATACCATCAATACTATTGTGAGCGAAAGGGCTTTGCGGGAAATCTACCTGAGAGGATTTGAGACCGTTGTCAAAAAATCGCAGCCCTGGACAGTCATGAGTTCTTATAACAAGCTTAACGGAACCTATACTTCCCAGGAGCATGACCTGCTCACTACCATTTTGAGAAAAGAATGGGGCTTTAAAGGCCTGGTCATGACAGATTGGTTCGGGGGAAGGGATCCCATCGCCCAGATGATTGCAGGCAATGATTTATTGATGCCAGGAACTCCCCAACAGTCAACAAGAATTATTGAAGCAGTCAAACACGATTCCCTCGATGTAAAAGTCCTGGACGAAAATGTTGCAAGGATGCTGAACCTGATCCTGCGGTCCCCCACTTTTGCAAAATATAAATATTCCGATCACCCCGATCTGAGAAAAGATGCTGCTGTGTCACGTGAAGCAGCGGCAGAAGGAATGGTCCTGCTGAAAAATGAAAAGCATGCACTCCCTTTCAAGACTGAGAAGAAAATGGCTGTTTTTGGGAATGACTCCTATGATATCATTGCCGGGGGAACCGGGAGTGGCAATGTCAACAAAGCATATACCATCTCCTTGATCCAGGGACTTGCAAATGCCGGCTATGAAACTGATGCATCCCTGACTCAGATATATGAAAAATATTTGGAGGAAGAAAAGGCGAAACGTCCCAAGCCCCGGGGATTCTTTGACACACCCAAACCAATCGAAGAAATGGGCTTGAGTAACGAACTCATTGCGAGCAAAGCCAGTGAGAGTGATGCGGCTATTTTTACAATTGGCAGAAATGCGGGGGAAGGTGCAGACCGGAAATTGGAAAATGATTTCTACCTGTCAGCCAATGAAAAAGATCTGATCAACAAAATAGCGCAGGCATTTCATGCTAGGAACAAGAAATTGATCGTGGTATTGAATATCGGTGGTGTAATTGAAATTGCCAGTTGGAGAGATCAGCCAGATGCCATCCTGCTCGCATGGCAACCCGGACTCGAAGGAGGCAATGCCATTGCCGACATCCTAAGCGGAAGTGTGAATCCATCCGGAAGGCTGGCCTCCAGTTTCCCGGTTGAATATAAAGATGTACCCGGTTCCGGAAATTTCCCTGGAAAGGAATTCCCTGAGCAGGCTACTACCGGCAGTTTTGGCAGAAAGGAAATACCCGCGGAAGTGGTTTACCAGGAAGGCATTTATGTGGGGTACCGGTACTACAATACTTTCAACATTCAACCCGCCTATGAATTCGGCTACGGACTTTCATACACAAATTTTGATTATGGCGATATCAAATTAAGCGGAAATTCATTCAAGGATGCCCTCAGGGTTACACTAACCATCACCAATAAAGGCCGCGTTGCCGGTAAAGAAGTAGTGCAATTGTATATTAGCGCGCCGGCAAAAAAATTGGATAAACCCACGGAAGAATTAAAGGCATTTTGCAAGACAAGACTCCTGCAACCAGGGCAATCTCAAACCATAACCTTCACACTACATGCTTCCGACCTGGCTTCCTTTGATACGCAATCCTCTTCATGGATAGCCGAAGCGGGCAACTACACCGTGAAAATAGGCGCCTCTTCAAGAAATTTTATCAGGAAGGCGGGATTTTCGCTGGCCAGGGATACCATAGTGGAAAAGGATCATAAAGCATTGGCCCCTGAGAAACCCTTTCAGGAATATGAACGGGGAAAAGAAATAACTGGAGTATTTATTTATGAACTGAATAATTTTATAATGGCAGGTCAATAACCTGAAATATAGATTTTGAGATTAGACAGGAACCAATGCCAGAAAGATTGGATTGGGTGAAGACAATCATCCGGAACCATTCATCTTAATCGCTTAATCGCCTAACTATGCCAGGACAACTGTTTTTCACGAAAGGGTCATTGAAAACTGCCCCAATCTTTTGCTGCTTATTTTTCATTTCGATTTTTTCCTGCAAACAAAAGCAGGCCCCCACTGCTTCCGAACCTCCAGAGGAAAATCGATTCACCAAAGTGGTCTTGACGGAGGGCATGGACGAGCCGATGATGATGAGCTTTCTGAATGATGGACGCATACTGATAGTAGAGCGAAAAGGCACGCTCAAGGTCTTCAATACAAAGACAAATGAAATCAAGCTCATCACCACCATCCCGGTAAATATAAAATATACTTCAAAAGAAGGCGTGAGCAGTGAAGCGGAGGAAGGCCTGATGGGTATTATCGCCGATCCAAAATTTGCCGTGAATCATTGGATTTACCTTTATTATTCCGACCCTGATATTCCCAAATATGTCGTGGCCCGTTGGGAACTGCTGGGTGATTCACTCTACTCTTCCACAAAAAAAGTCATCCTGGAAATTCCAACGCAAAGGGAAACTTGTTGCCATACTGGTGGAGGCATGGCCTTTGATAAAGATGGGAATTTATACCTGGCCGTTGGAAACAATACGGCCAACCCCGAATCCGGCACCGCATCCTATGACGAACGCCCAGGCAGGTCCAGTTGGGATGATCAGCGGGGCTCTGGAAATACCAATGATCTGCGAGGCAAGATACTCCGCATCCGCCCGGCAGAAAATGGCAGTTATACCATACCGGAAGGTAACCTTTTCCACAAGGGTACTTCAAAGACGCGTCCTGAAATCTATATCATGGGGGATCGAAATCCATGGCGCGTTTCTATAGACAGCAGGACCGGCTGGCTTTATTGGGGAGAAGTAGGGCCGGATGCTTCGGTGGATTCAGTATTTGGTTCGAGAGGGTATGATGAATTTAACCAGGCGCGTGAAGCGGGTTTTTTTGGCTGGCCTTATTTTATCGGAGACAACAGACCCTACGTAAAATATAACTATGCCGACAGCACTTATGGTGAAAAATTCAATCCTGAGCACCCTGTAAATAATTCGCCCAATAATAGCGGGCTGCGTGAATTACCTCCTGCACATAAAGCCTTTATCTGGTACCCTTATGGTGTTTCAGATAGTTTTCCCCTCGTAGGCAGCTCGGGGCGAAGCGCCGTAGGCGGCCCGATTTTTCACAAGACCGATTTTGCTAATGCTGACAGAGTCTGGCCCGAATATTTCGAAGACAAATGGATTATCACCGATTTCATGCGTGGCTGGATCATGGCTGTCACAATGAATAAGAGCGGCGACTATCAATCCATGGAACAGATTTTACCCAAAGAAAATTTTAGCAGTGTAATTGACATGAGATTTGGACCCGAAGGAGATCTGTACATGCTGGAATATGGGAGTGCCTGGTTTAGAGGCAATGCAAATTCCGCTCTCATCCGGATAGAATATAACGCAGGTAACCGGAAGCCATCAGTGGAAGCTTCCGCAGACAAGATTGCCGGATCCATTCCCTTCCAGGTGGCCCTCTCTTCCAATGGCACATTGGACTATGACAAATATGATCAGGGCGCTTTGAAATTTGAATGGGATATCAGCTCTTCCAACGGTTACCACAAAACATTCACGGAACCCAATCCCAAACTGGTATTGGATCAAGCCGGAACCTACCAGGCCAAGCTCATTGTTACAGATACCAAGGGAGAAAAGAACAGCAAGACCCTGGAATTGAAGGCTGGCAATGACCCACCGAAAGTAAATATCAATATTCTCAAAGGCAATAGGACTTTCTTCTTCCCCAATCAACCACTGCAATATGCAATTGAAATTTCTGACAAAGAAGATGGCACTCTGGCAAATGGTAAAGTCAGGCCCGAAGAGGTTGCCGTGAATTTTGACTATATCCCTGATGGCTTTGATCCCATTGAGATCGCGCAGCATCATCGGGCAGCCGATGCAAAAACCGGATTTGAAGCCGGTTTGTACCTTATGAATGCCAGCGATTGCAAGACCTGCCACCTGCCCGACAAGAATTCCGTTGGTCCCAGCTTTCTGAACATAGCCGGGAAATACAAATCAGATCCGATCGCCGTTAGCAGGTTAGCCGCAAAAGTAATCCAGGGTGGCGGTGGTGTATGGGGTGAGCATGCAATGAGCGCACACCCGAAAATTTCTCAACCGGAAGCAGAGACAATCGTGAAGTATATCCTGAGCATGGGACAGAAACAGATTTCCTTGCCTGTGATCCCGCTATCCGGCACTTATACCCCAAAAATTCCGAAGGGCGAAAATGGAAAAGGCGGCTACCTTCTGAGGGCAGCATACAGCGATAAGGGAAATGGAGCCGTTGGAAGTCTCTCCTCCGAATATTTATTGCCTCTGAGAAATCCCGGCCTCATTCCGGAAAGAGCCGATATGCAGGAACATACCCAACTACTCACCACGCCATCTGTTTCATTTTCCATGTTAGGAGATCACTCCTTTCTAGGTTATAATAATATTGACCTTGGCGGGATCAGGCAGATTGAATTTTGGGCCCAGGCAACGCCCAACGAAGGAGATGCAGGTGGCATTATTGAAATACACCTGGATGCGCCTGATGGAAAGCTGATTGGTCAAACTGAAATGATCTTCTCCAAAGCATTCGATTTTGAAAGCATGATGAAAAAGTTGGGAGGAGGAGCTGAACAGGCTGCTGCTGCCAACAAAAAGAAAGGTGGAAACAAGAAGGCTTCGAATCAGCAAAAAGAATTTGATTTCAGCTTACTCAGGAAACTTATGGCGACAAAGGCGATGGCCCCGATTTCTGCGGAAGAAGGAATGCATAAAGTTTTTTTTGTATTCAGGAACCCGAAAGCGGAACTCAATCAGCCATTGATGCAAATGGTAGAAATACAATTTCAAAATACAATTCCTGAAATAGCTGTGAAATAATGAGCTCGCTAAAGGTAAATACTAACATGAGAAATTGTTTGGTTAAGAATTGATGCCAGCAGGGGATAAAACTTTATATTTATTTCAGGTATAATGAAAGCCGCAGGATGAGATCGATAATTTTCAGCATATTGTTATTGGGATGGATGGAGGGTTTCGCGCAACAATACACTGTGCCGGACAGCATCCCTCCATTCAATATCATGCTGGGTGACCACAGCTATTTCAATGCCTCAAATCTGAAGCCCGCTGAAAAATTATTGATCGTTTATTTTGACCCCGACTGTAGTCATTGCAAACATTTCACTTCAGACATGGTGAAAAATATTTCGAAACTGAAGCATGTGCAGGTGGTCATGATCTGTGCAGCGGGCCTCGCTGCTCTGAAGGCTTTTACAGATTCATTTCATTTGAACAAATATCCATCTGTCAAGGCTGGGACCGAGGGGATTTACCGGACTGTGATGTACTATTATCATGTACAGATCACTCCTTTCGCGGCGCTCTATGATAGCAGGGGGAAATTACTTGTGTACTACAGAAATAGCCCAAAAATTCAGGACATAGTCCGGCAATTCAACCATTCGAAACCCATTTGAAATCTTGGATAATATTCAATCACCTCAATTAAATCAATGATCATGCTCAAAAGAAGAGATTTTCTCAGAAATTCCGGCGCCATGGCGATAGGTGGTTTACTTATGAAGAAAACTATAGCCGCTTCATTTTTCACAGATGCCGAAATTCCACCTGCCGGCCTGCAACTTTTCACTTTGTTCAACCTTATGGATGAGGATGTGGCCGGTTCATTAAAAAAAATAGCATTAATAGGTTATAAGGAAATTGAATCCGCGTTCAGCAGGAAGGGTGGCTACTATGGAATGAGTCCGAAAGAGTTTGCCGCTTTGGTGAAAGATAATGGATTGAGCTGGCAATCGCACCACGTACTGGGAGCACCATTCAGACGCCCGGCGGGTGCCAAGCCCATGACCGGTCCGGATGGAAAACCCATTAGCATTCCTCTTGTAAAAAATCTAAAAGAAAATGCCCAGCAATTGGTTGATGAAGCAGCGGAGGGTGGTGTTCATTACCTGGTTTGTGCATCCATACCACTAGGAAAGGCAGACGAAATTAAAGCAGCCATAGAAATCCTGAACAAAACTGGTGAAGCCGCAAAAAAAGCCGGCATCACATTGGCTTATCACAACCATACCCATGAATTCGATACAGTGGACGGTGTGATACCATATGAATTGTTGCTGACACAGACTTCCCCGGATATTTTGAAATTTGAATTGGATCTGGGATGGGCCACCAAAGCCGGAGCCGATCCACTGGAACTATTCAAGAAAAATCCGGGCCGCTTTCCACTCTGGCATGTGAAAGATCTCGATAAGGATACAAAGCAACCCACCGAAGTAGGAAATGGCTATATTGATTTCAAGCGAATCTTTTCAGGCTCAGAAACGGCAGGTCTCAAACATTTCTTTGTAGAACAGGACGGCGCACCCAAGCCCTTCGAAAATATTGCCACCAGTTTCAATAATCTCAAAAAGATCCTGGCTTAGGAAAGTATATTAGAGATGATATCTAGGGACTGATTTCCATTTGAAAAGGAAATCAGTCCTTTTTTGGCTCCTTAATCCGAAAATCTAAATTTCTATACCCTGGTAAATAGCTCTGCATTCGGGTTTTACTTTTTTGTTGTGATGGACTTGCTCATACGGAAAACCTCAAGTATAAAGACTTCCTGCTGACTCCTAACTAATCGCTTTGTTTTCTGAGATTCAGTCCTCTTATTTAACTTCAGCAAAAATATTTTTATGTCGTCTAAAGTATTGCAGGTTGGAATCGTTGGCTTTGGCATTTCAGCCAGGGTTTTCCATGCGCCGTTTATTACTACCATGCCTGAACGATACAGGCTCACAACAGTATTGGAAAGGAAACATAATGAATCCAAAGAAAAATATCCTGATATAAATGTAGTAAGGACGATGGAAGAATTGCTGCAAGATCCTTCCATTGACCTGGTGGTCATTACTACTCCAAATGACACTCATTTCCCATACACGAAAATGGCCTTGGAGGCCGGTAAGCATGTTGTATTGGAAAAACCGTTTACAATAACCAGTCATGAAGCCATACTCCTGGTAGAACTTGCCAGGCTTACGGGAAAAGTGCTGACTGTGTATCAAAACCGCCGCTATGTGGGAGATTTTATTACGATGAAGGAAATACTTGAGAAAAAATTATTAGGAAAAGTGCACAGCTTTTTTGGACACTACGACCGCTACCGGGTCGAAGCCCGCCCGAAGGCCTGGAGAGAAGCGCCCCTGCCGGGCAGTGGCATATTGTACGACCTGGGGGCCCATCTGATAGATCAGGCCTGTTGCCTTTTTGGATTGCCTTCACATATTACAGCGGATATCAGGCTACAAAGACCGCATGCGCGAGTGGATGATTTCTTTGAAATCTGGCTCGACTACGGATTTAACAAAGTGCACTTGCATTCGGGTATGCTGGTACGTGAGCCGGGGCCCAGGTATATGATCCATGGAGTGAATGGATCCTTCATAAAGTATGGTGAAGACCCGCAGGAAGAAAGACTGAGGGCAGGAGACCTTCCCCTGGGGCCAGATTGGGGCAGGGAAGCTCCGGAGTTCTATGGCTTACTGCATACTGACATTGATGGCAGGGAGGTCAGGGAACAATACCCGACGCGGCCTGGAAATTTCCGCGCATATTACGAGAATTTATATCAAACGATCATTATGGGCGCTCCCCTCAGGGAAAAACCTGAGCATGGATACAATAGCATCAGGTTGATAGAACTCGCAGAAGAGAGCAGTTTTAAGAAGAAAACCATCCCATGCGAGGGATTAATTGATATTGCTTATTAGGATTGAATATAGATATTTGAAGTCGGATCTGATTTCAATAATTCAGGAACCAGCCACCAGCAAGCTGCAGCCCCGCAGATCGCTGTTGTCTATCCGGCCGGAAACTTCAAAACTACCGTCAGGGTATAATTTACCGATATCATCTGTTGCCAGGAAAGAGCAGGAATAAATATTAGCAAGGTCCACAACATTGATGACTCCGCTTATAGATCCATTTCCCGGATTGATACCCGTATTCTTGAGATGCAGCGGGTCTTCTTCATCTCTAATAAATATTTTCATCCAGGCGGGGCAACGGAATATCCCGTTCCCGGAAGAATAAGCCTGCGAAAGCAATTCGGTCATTCCATACTCTGAATGGATATTTGGCAAATTGAATCTTCTTTTCAATATATCATGCAATTCCTCCCTCGTTATTTCTTCTCTCCTACCCTTCATGCCGCCTGTCTCCATTACAATAGTATTCCGAAGCGACATTGGAAAATGTTCAGCGAAATCCAATAGGGCGAAACTGACTCCGATCAGCAAAGTTTTCTGGCCACGCTCCTCCAAACCATATAATACCTGCTGTAATTTATTATGATCATACAGATAAAATCCACTGTCGGGATGACCGGTCCTTCGAATCAGTTCATCCACCATCAGCACCAGGGAAGAGTTTTTGCGTTCCAGGTAGGAAGGCAGCAAACCCAATATGCACCAAGTTTGGGGGTCGCCGTAGAATGTCCCAAACCCTCTCAGGAAACTTTTCGTATATATTGACAGATCCTTGATATAATGCCTGCTATTGACCGAGCCGGTAGTGCCACTGCTCTCAAATATCGCTTCGGGTTCAAAACTGGTGGAGGCAACAATTTGAGATTTGAAAAATGAGATTGGAAGAAAAGGTATATCGGCAATGGAACCCACTGAATTGATATCCTTTTGCAGTGTATCGGCGTATAAACGATAAATGGGATTGTTGGCATATTGGAACCTGAAAATGTCCAGGGCCATCCCTTCAAACGACGAATTGTTAAAATCAAATATCGTTTCCGCATATTCGCTGTATGGATGCAGGGAATTCAAGGGGAATATCTAAATTTGTTTGAATCAATCAAAATACATGAAGTTCGGATCCATTTTCTTATTCGCCGTACTGGTCTCATTTTCGTGCAGCAAAGATAAGTACGCTTCCAAGCCACAACTCACACTCAAGGATATTAGTGGCAATTATGTGCCCAGGGGCGCCGGCATACAGATCACCATTGAATTCACGGATGCCGAAGGAGATATTACCGGGAATGTGGGTGTACAGAAAATATCATCTACCTGTGACCAGGCCAGCTATATCGACACCTTGAAATACGCGATTCCTTCCTTCCCTTCAACAAACAATCAAAAGGGCGATATCCTGCTCACATTTTCAACCCTGGATCTGGCTCCCTTCGAATGCAATGGTCAGGATACACTGGAACAGGCTACCTTCAAATTCTGGGTGAATGACAAGGGCGGCCACCAAAGTGATACATTAGTGCTACCCCCTATCACAATTGAGAAGTAACTTTGCATCGTCAATCTTTGTGATGCTTAAGTCCGCCTTCAATTACTTCTTATATACCAGCGTATTCATCAGTCTTTGTGCGATTGTAATGGTTGCACAGACCAATTTCCTTTTTCAGCTTGATTACGGAAAAAAGGCCTTCTACGCGTTCGTTTTCAGCGCCACCATTTGCAGTTATAATTTCCATTGGTACCTGACACCTTTCCCTGCTTCTGATCCGGCATCTGGCCGAAGCAGTTGGAACCATCGACATCGGAAACTGGTATTCGTTCTATTCATGGCAGGACTGGTCGCATCGGTCATTTTTGGATGGCCACTGAGGGAGCATTGGCTGGCAATCAGCGTGGGCATTGTGGCCACTTTTTTTTATACGGCTCCTAAAATTCCCTTTAGTTCATTCAACAAATTAAAGAAATTCGCCTTCGGAAAAACCATCTTCCTCTCCTTTATCTGGATGTATGTAACCACGGCCCTGCCCATCCTGGTGTCGGGAACTAAATGGGACGTGTCTCATACTCTATTCTGCTGCTCAAGATTTTTTCTAATCTACCCCATTTGTATTCTATTCGATTACAGGGACAGGGAAGGAGACCTGAAGCAGGGAATCAAGTCCATGATCACCATATTTGATGAAAAGAATATTACACGCCTCTTCCTCTTGTCAATGCTGATATTCTATTTGTCAACACTTGCTCTCTATTTTTATGGCTTCTCCGCGCTCAGCATTTCCAATCTTTTGATCCCCGGCATGGTGATCCTGGCTATTTACAGATATTCAAAAAAGCATTTCGGAGACTATCTGTACTATTTTTTTCTTGACGGGATGATGATGGCATCTTCGCTATTCACGCTATTCCTTAGGATTTAATTACTTTTGCCTCTTTAATTAAAGGAATATGGCAAAACAATCAAAAGGAAAGAACAGGTCTATTTTAACGGAAAAGTCACTCAGCTTCCTCAAAGAATACATCAATAATGCTTCGCCCACGGGATTCGAAAGTTCCGGACAGAAATTGTGGCTACAATATATCAAACCTTATATCGATACAAATTTCACCGACTCCTATGGCACCGCGGTCGGGGTAATCAATCCTGAAGAACCATTCAAGGTAGTGATTGAGGCGCACGCCGACGAGATAAGTTGGTTTGTCAATTATATTTCAAATGAAGGACTCATTTATCTCAAACGAAATGGAGGAATTGATCACCAGATTGCCCCAGGTAAAAGGGTCATTATTATGGGGAATAAAGGCGGCGTGAAAGCCGTATTCGGTTGGCCCGCCATTCATACCCGGATGGGAAACCAGGAATCCAAAGAAATACAACCTAAAGTGGAGAATCTGTTCCTGGATTGTGGAGCGCGCAGTAAGAAGGAAGTGGAACAATTGGGAATTCATATTGGCGCAGTTGCCACTTATGAGGAGGGCTTCGATGAATTGGCAAATGACTATTACATAGGGCGTGCTTTTGATAACCGCATTGGGGGATTCATGATAGCCGAAGTTGCAAGGATACTGAAAGAAAATAAGAAGAAGATACCTTTCGGTCTTTATATCGTAAACGCGGTGCAGGAAGAAATCGGCCTTCGTGGCGCCGAAATGATTGCCAGAAGGATCAGGCCTGATATTGCTATTATTACAGACGTCACGCACGATACGACTACCCCCATGGTCAATAAGATCATTGAGGGCGATATAGCTTGCGGTAAGGGTCCATCCCTCGCCTATGGCCCTGCAGTGCACAATAAATTGCTGGAAGTAGTACAGAAATGCGCTGAAAAAAATGACATACCCGTTCAATACCGCACGGTGAGCAGAAGTACGGGCACTGACACAGAATCATTCGCTTATGCCAACGACGGCTGTCCTTCTGTTCTGATTTCAATTCCGCTCCGATATATGCACACCACAGTTGAAATGCTGCACAAGAGCGATATTGAAAACACTATTAAACTGATGTACGAAACCCTGATGGTGCTCAATCCAAAAACCAAACTCAGCTACTTTTGATGATCCATCACCTGGCATATATAGATCCCGGAAGCAGTAGTTACCTGGTGCAGGTGATCATAGCCGCTATACTGGGCGTCCTCTTTTACTTTAAAACCATCTGGCATAGGATAAAAGATTTTTTCGGAAGCAGGAAAAAGGAAGAACAAGAAGACAATCCGCCACAGCATGACTGAAACCAGCAGACATCCGGCTTCTTTCAGAGATCCGGCTGGATTTGTATTTCAAACCGGTGGCGTCTGGTACAGGCAGGTGAACCAGGTATATGCCGAAAACTATGATTATTTCAAGTCATCGGGTTTGTATGAGCATCTGCTGAAGCAGGGAATGATCATTCCGCACGAAGAGATCAAACAGAATATCACCGGATCTCCCGAATGGTACAAGACCATTTTGCCGAAACAAATCCCTTTTATTTCCTATCCCTACGAATGGTGTTTTGAACAATTGAAAGATGCGGCGCTTCTCACACTCACAATTCTTAAGGAATCCATAAAGTATGGCATGATCCTTAAGGATGCCACACCCTTCAATATCCAGTTCATTTCGGGCAGGCCGTTGCTCATTGATTCACTCTCCTTTGAAAAATATGACAGTTCACAGCCCTGGGTTGCTTACAGGCAATTTGTGGAATGTTTCATGGCCCCCCTGCTGATCTCCAAATACCATGCACAGGATTTGATCAAGTGCTTGCAGGCCTACCCCGATGGAATCCCTTTACACTTATTGGGCAGCTTGCTTCCGTGGAAAAGTCGTTTTAGAATGAACAACTTCCTGCACGTATTCCTGCCAAATCGAATTGCCAGAAATCGGAACCAATCGAGCCAGGTTTCCGCCAAATTCACGGAGCAAAAATTGAAAAATATCGTTGATAATCTGATAAGCTATACTGATTCCCTCCATCCCAAACGCGGTCAGGTGATTTGGGAAGATTATTATGAAGATTCCATTTTAAGCCAGGAATATTTTACAAATAAAAAGAAAATCGTTTCAGACTGGCTCCGGGAAATTCCGTCTGATTCCATTTTGGATCTCGGCTCCAATACCGGTGTTTTTGCGGAGATGGCTGCTGCCATGAATAAATTTACATTGGCCATAGATTCAGACGCCGGCTGCATCAATCAATTGTATCAACGCATCAAAAAGAACCGACAAAAAAATCTGCTCCCCCTTGTGGTGGATATTGCCAACCCAAGCGCCGGCATTGGCTGGTCAAACCAGGAGAGAGAGCCCTTTCTGCAAAGGGTCCATGTTGACCTGGTGATGGCCTTGGCCCTGATCCATCACCTTTGTATTGCAAAAAATATTGGCATGAACCAGTTGGCCCGATTATTAAGTAAGATTTGCCAATACCTGATCATCGAATTTATTCCAAAAGAGGATCTAAAAGTTCAGGAAATGCTTCGCAACAGGATAGACGTTTTTCCTCATTATCGTGAAGAGGAATTTTTCAGGGTTTTCAGCGAGTACTTTGACATCATCCACGAACAAAATATTGCAGGTTCGGGGAGAACTCTATATTTAATGAATCATAAAGATGCGAAAATTAATACCTGATACTATCAAAAACTTTCCATTCTGTTTTTTGCTGTTTCCCATTTTTTTTGTCTTACACGGTTGGAAGGAAAATTTCGAATATATCAGTTTTCACGATATACTGATTTTAGGTTGCACCTACCTGCTTTCATCAATAATCGTCTTTCTTATTTTTCTTGTCCTGTTCAGGCAGACCCCAAAGGCGGGCATTTACACTTTTTTTATTTTGCTTGTCTTTTTACTGTTTGGGGCTATGCAGGATTTCTTGAGAGCTATTCAGCTGCTGGAATCCTTATCGAGATACCGGTACTTATTGCCTTCGCTGGGCCTATTTCTTCTCATTAGTTTTATCCTGCTGAAAAAGAAAAAGACCAGCCTGAATAAGTTCAATTTTTTCTTAACCATTTTAATCCTGGTATTTATTGCCATTGACGCATTTTCCCTGATCAGGATGGCCCTTTCGAAGGAATCAAGTCCGGGTGTTGTTGCGTCAAATTCTGTTGGAACTCAATGCGAGGGTTGTGCCAAACCAGATATCTATTTCCTCATATTCGACGAATATGCCAGCTCCAGGAGTCTTCAAGATTTTTTGCATTATGACAATAATTCTTTCGAAAGTTCTCTTAGGGCAAGGGGGTTTCACATTATTCCAGGCAGCAGGAGCAACTATGATTTCACAATTTTCTCACTGGCTTCCATGCTGAATATGGAATACGTTCAAGGTGTCAAGGATTTCAATGCTTCTTCCGTTAAAGATTTTGCATCATGTATCAATCTCATCAGAAATAATAAAGTGGTAGATTTCCTGGAAAGCAGTGGGTATCAAATAATCAACTATTCGATTTTCGACCTGAAAGGGAGACCCTCCATAGTGAATCAGACTTTTCTTCCCCTTAAAGTGAGTCTAATTACGGAGCAAACCTTAATTAACAGGGTTAGCAGGGATTTGGGCCATTTTCGGCTTTACTCAGGCCTTCATAGCAACGAGCTTTTCACGCAAAAACTGTTGGATGAGAGTCGTCGAAAAACTGACCAGCCAAGGTTCATATACGTACACTTTTTTATGCCCCACCAACCTTACTATTTTGATAGTTTAGGTCGTTCAAGAGACAAACAGACTCTGTTGGCCGAAACTGATCACTTCGGGAAGGAATCCTACCTGCAATATCTAAAATATACGAACGAAAAAGCACTTCAACTGGTAGATTCAATTTTGAATAACAATGCAACTCCACCCATCATCATGTTAATGGGAGACCACGGATGCCGTGGAGTCACCAATGCAACAAATAGCGATCATATGTTTATGAACATGAATGCAATTCATATACCAGGTGGAAGCTACAACCGGTTTTATGATTCCCTTTCAGTAGTGAATCAATTCAGGATCTTATTCAATACACAATTCCACCAATCATTCGAATTACTGAAAGACAGTTCCATATTAGTAGGAATAAAAAATTGAACAGATACATTAATCCGTTTGAACATAATCAATATTATTTGGTCAGAATGGAAGGATGCTCATTGAACCTTTTGATTTTTGGACCCCGCAAAATATGCAGGGGGACCATGCGCCGCTTCGTTGAATTAAATACATTTGCAGACTAATCACCTACAATAATGAAAGAAGTACGTAATAATTGGACGCAGGAAGAAATCGCAGATATCTACAACTCACCCTTGCTGGAACTGATCTATCGTTCCGCTACGATCCACCGCCAATACCAGGATACAGCTGAAGTGCAGGTCTGTACATTGTTATCCATCAAGACTGGCGGCTGCCCGGAAGATTGCGCTTATTGTCCCCAGGCAGTCCGTTATGACACCGGAGTAAAAACCCAGGCATTGATGAAGACAGAAGACGTGATTGCGTCTGCACAAAAAGCCAGGGAAGCAGGTTCCACAAGATTTTGTATGGGGGCAGCCTGGAGGGAAGTAAGAGATAACCGCGACTTCGACCGGGTGCTTGAAATGGTGAAAGAGGTGAACAAACTGGGAATGGAAGTCTGCTGCACCATGGGCATGCTCACGGAAGATCAGGCAAGTAAATTGGCGGATGCCGGGCTTTATGCATATAATCACAACCTTGATACTTCTTCTGAATATTATGGCGATATCATAACCACCCGGACCTATGAAGACCGACTTAAAACATTGGAAAATGTGAGAAAGGCCGGCGTGACTGTCTGTAGCGGAGGAATAATTGGATTGGGAGAAAAACAGGAAGACCGGATCGGCATGCTTCATACGCTGTCCACATTACCCGAGCATCCTGAAAGTGTTCCGATCAATGCCCTTGTCAGGGTTAAAGGGACACCCCTGGAAAATCAACCCAAAGTGGATATCTGGGATATGGTGAGAATGATTGCAACGGCACGTATCATCATGCCTCAAACCATGGTAAGGCTCAGCGCCGGCAGAACTGATATGAGCCTGGCTGAACAAGCCCTCTGTTTCATGGCTGGCGCCAATTCAATTTTTGCAGGAGAAAAACTACTCACAACACCCAATCCTGACTGGGATGAAGACCGGGCGATGTTCGAGTTGCTGGGATTGAAACCAAGAGAAAGCTTTAAACAGGAAAAAGAACTTGTAAACTGAAGTTTCCCTTGCAATCACAATTGGGATGACCCTTATTTCGCCTCCAGCTCTTGGCCGCACTTCGTGCTCAGTTCCTCACATACAAAAGATTTTCCCTCATGCACTGTATGAATGGCTCGTACCAATTCGTGGGCAATGACGGATTTGGTAACATATCCGCTGGCACCGGAATCTATCATCGCCCTCACATAACCTTCTCCGTTATGCGCTGAAACGCCAATGACTTTCACCATTGGCCAATTTTTCGAAATGATCCTGGTAGCCTCGATCCCGGATAAATTTTTCATGTTGATATCCATGAGAACAATATCAGGCTGCAGGTCCCGAACTTTTTCCAAGACTTCTTTGCCATCACCGCAAATTCCTACAATTTCAATAGACTTAAATTTACTAAGGAAATCTTTACAGGCAATTCTCAGTTCCTGTTGGTCATCCGCCATTACCACTTTTATCATATTTAAGGATTTGTTTTAGTTAAAACCCCAGTCGTACAAAAACCGGGAGCGGTTCCGGAATTCAAAAAAAAATCTGAGGATTCAATAATCTGATTGAGCCATCTCAGGCTTCCTTCAGGCCCTCCACCCGTTGACCTCATTCCGGCGATCAGATTGGTCAGCGATCCTGGTCACTGAGGATTGATGGTGGCCCATAAAAGCGAAACTCCGCCATGGAGATGGTGGAGTTTCTTTAACCCTTAAAACAATCAACATGAAAAATTCCTGTTGATATCTGGTATAACGAGATAAAACCCGGAATGGTTGGATCGGCCAAAAAATATTCCCCGGCTTTCAGCACCTAGGCCAGGGCCAGGTCCAGCACCTGCTGCATGGTCTTTACATAATGGAATTTCATTCCTTTAATGAATGCCGCATTTATTTCCTGTACATCCTTTTCATTCTGCCAGCACATGATAATTTCCTTAAGTCCGGCTCTCTTGGCTGCCAACACCTTCTCTTTGATTCCCCCAACTGGTAAAACCTGACCCCTCAGGGTTATTTCACCTGTCATGGCAAGATATGGCTTCACCTTACGCCCGGTAAAAGCCGATGTTAGGGAGGTCATCATGGTGATGCCGGCGCTTGGACCATCTTTCGGAACGGCTCCTTCGGGAACATGCACATGAATATTCTTCTTCGTGAAGAGTTCGGGATCGACACCATATTTTTTGGCATTTGCCTGAAGATAGGTCAAAGCGGTGGTCGCACTTTCTTTCATGACATTTCCAAGGTTGCCGGTAAGCCTGATCTCTCCTTTACCATCACTTAATGCCGTCTCAATAAACAATATGTCACCACCCACATAGGTCCAGGCAAGCCCCACAGCAACACCGGCCAGATTTGCGGTCTTGTACAGCTCATTGCTATACTTTGGTCTGCCAAGTATCCTTTCTACATCCTTTGCATTCAGCGAGGGCTTCACCCTGCCCTTGACTGCATAATCCTTGGCAAAGGACCGCATGATAGAAGCAAGTTGACGATCTAATTCCCTGACTCCGCTTTCACGCGTATAGTATTCTATGATCTTTTCCAATATTCCATCTCCAATCTTGAAATTGAAATCATTCAGTCCATGCAGATCTTTTTGTTTGGGCAACAGGTGTCGCTTGGCGATCTGAATTTTTTCTTCTACGGCATAGCCGCTGAGATCAATAATCTCCAGGCGATCCCGCAAGGCCGGTTGAATATTCTGAATATCGTTGGCGGTGGCCACGAATAGTACCCGGCTAAGATTGTATTCCAACTCGAGGTAATTGTCGTAAAAAGTGTGGTTCTGTTCAGGATCCAGCACTTCCAGCAGAGCCGACGAAGGATCCCCCCGAAAATCATTAGTCACCTTGTCAATTTCATCCAGTATCATCACAGGGTTGGAGGATTTTATCTTACGCAGAGATTGAATAATCCTTCCGGGCATGGCGCCAATATAGGTCTTGCGGTGTCCTCTAAGCTCGCTTTCATCGTGCATGCCACCCAGACTCAGGCGCACATATTTGCGCCCCAAAGCACTGGCAATGCTTCTGCCCAATGAAGTCTTTCCAATACCAGGAGGGCCTACGAAGCACAAGATGGGGCTTTTCATATCCCCTTTCAATTTCAGCACTGCCAGGTATTCCAGGATCCTTTCTTTTATCCTACCCATTCCATAATGGTCCCTGTCCAGTATTTTTCTTGCTTTCAGCAGGTCGTAGGAATCCACGGTACATTCATCCCAGGGAAGCTCCAACATCAGATCGAGGTGATTATACACTACGGAATAATCCGGTGTGCTGGGATGCATCCTTTCCAGTTTTTCAATTCCCTTACCAAAAGCTTCTTTTGCTGCCAGCGGCCATTTTTTCGATTCGGCCTTTTTCAGCATATCCTTTATTTCCCTTTCATTGGCATCGCCGCCCAATTCGTCCTTAATGCTTTTTAACTGCTGCTGAAGAAAATATTCCTTTTGCTGTTTGTCAAGCTCAGTCTTGGTCTTATTGGTAAGCTGATTTTTTAGTTCCGCAAACTGCAATTCACGGTTGAGCAAGTGCAGGAGCTTATCCGCCCTGGCCTTAATATCATTCATTTCCAGTAAGGCCTGTTTTTCATTCAGATCACTGTTGAGATTGCTGCTCACAAAATGGATAAGGAAGGATGGGTTTTCAATATTTTTCAGAATAATAGAAGCTTCTGAAGGCATATTGGGAGAAAGCTGGATGATTTGGCCTGCCAGGTCTTTTATGGAGCTCACTGTCGCGGCAAAATGCTGGTTGTCCTGAACAACCTTATCTTCTTCAAGTATCTGCACTTTGGCTTTGAAATAAGGGTCTTCGGAAGTGATGGAACTAATCTTGAACCGCTTTCTTCCCTGGATAATGATCGTAGTACCGCCATCGGGCATTTTGATCAATTTAATGATCTTGGCAACCGTTCCCACATTTTCGAGATCAGATACGGTGGGTTCCTCAATATTGCTGTCTTTTTGCGCCACAACACCTACCAACTTGTCAGTCTTATAAGTGTCATTTACCGCCTTTATGGATTTATCCCTGCCTACCGTGATTGGCAGGACCACCCCGGGGAATAATACAGTATTCCTCAAAGGGAGGAGGGGTATTTCCTCGGGAACCTTGATCTCATCGCCGTTTTCAACTTCTTCATCGTTCAGTGGAATTATGGGCATAAACTCCATTTCCTCTTCGGGTCTCAAGTACATATCAGTTCTTTTCATAATCTTCCTTTCAAAGCCAATATGGCATCTTTCCGGGTCTTTTTATCCTGGAAACTTACATACCCTTATGGTTCAAGTTTGGTGCCAAGGCCGGAACCCTGCCAGGCCTGTGAATATACGATCGGGTTGCGAAGGTTCAATTGCAGGGTCGGGAATATTTTGTGACGGGAAGCTGCAGGCTGTTTTTTGGCCAGACAGTTGACTGCAATAAAAAATCCGGGCCAGGACCCGGATCTCCGAATTTATGAATAGTCATTTTTGATTAGAATGTGAATCCCGCACCCAATTGAATGGTTTGACTCTTCCATTTGTCACGCTGATCAATATCATTGATATTGGCCAGTCCAACGGCGTAGCGGCCATATACTCTAAAACCCAGGAAGTAGAGCTGGGCGCCGGCTACCATGGCAAAATCACCCTGTTTAAACGCTGATTTCCCGTCCTCCAAAAGAGTCTTATCCTGGTTCATGAGAGCACTGAACTGGGGACCCGCCTGTAGGGAAAATACTTTAATGGGCCGATAGGTCAGCAGGATTGGAATGCTGAGGTAATTCAATTTAACATCCCTGAGATCATTGAGGGAAGGATTATAAATGTCTTTGAAATGTGTGGTAGTCTTGGTATTGGTTTGGCTGAACATTAGTTCGGGTTGAATACCCCATTTCTTAGCGAACATTATTTCGGGAGCTACACCCAAATGGTAGCCGAATGCAAATCCATCATCGAAAGATTGACCGTCGATCTTATTCAGGTTGGCTCCCGCGTGAACCGCGAGTTTAAAACCCTGTGCGGATGCTGAGGATGCCAGCACCAGAAGCGTAATAAAACTGAAAAGGTGAATGCGTTTCATACTTGAAGATTTTATTTGGTAATCAAATCCAATATTAATGCCATCTCTCAAAAGTTCTCACAGGAATTTGTTAAACAAAACCAATGGAAATATTAAAATATCCATCCGATCGAAAGGCCGCCGATATTACTCCATCGCCCGGAACTGGCCGAGGGCAAAAAATAGCTGACATAATATTGGGGCGATATGCTGAATCCCCCTATATAATAATCAACACTGAGCAGACACGCAAGCGACTGCAATTGAAAATTTGTATTGTGATCAGCAGCCGTTCTGAATTTTCGCGCCAGCCTCCCGGCCTTAGCCAGCCAGATGAATTTGTATTGGGAATGCACTTCGTAAAATTGGGTGCCCCCAGTCAGATAAAGTACAGGCGTAACCGTTATATTGTCGTTCTTGCTGAATACGCCGTTCCATTCAAAGTCATGAGAAACAGATGCAGCAATGGAAAAATCAGACAGGGTGGTATGAGTGGTATCGAAAAATATACGGTGCAGGCCAAGTATGGTGGTGTCTTTTATGTAAACATCCTTGTATTGGCCACGGGCATACCCCAATGACAGCCCAGGCCTCATCCATTGCTTTTTACCATGGATATACGCATACCATTCGTTGTTAAATGGGCTTGAATAGTCCGACATATCCGCATTTTTAAAATAGTGCGCGAATGATATTCCAAAGGCCAGTTGCTTCCCATTGACATAATCATAAGAAGGGCTCAGCACATATTGGTATATTCCTGTATGGACACTGTCAAAGATCAGGAAGGCGGCACCCGTCATACCCAGGCCGGACCGATGATAATAACTCAGTGAGGGAGTCAGGCTAAGTTTGCTGGTTAGCGCCTGCTGAGCATTGAAGTTGTCATTCCTCAGGCTGAACAGGGCATTACTCAATGTGATATTTAAACCCACAAAACTCTTTTTAAATTCGAATGAATCCAGGAGCGATTTCAAATCAACCAACAGAGAATCGGTTAGGTAGGTTGAATCGGGAACGGTATCGGTATGGGATTTTCCCTGTGCGAACGCAGGAATCCGGCATAGCAATGCTATAGAGATTACAATCAGGGTTCTTGAATTCATACAGGCTGCTGGTTGGTCAACCGAAAATAGACGGCATAAGTCCAATGAAGTTTAACGGGCGGAAGGAAAAAATATTGAAGGGAGTGGTAGTCATCAGCTCAATTCCAACACGGTTATTTCGGGTAGGATCCCAACTCTCCCAGGGTAACCGATGAATCCAAATCCCCGGTTCACATACAATTTTTGTTTTCCCTTTTCATACAATCCCGCCCATTGTTTGTAAACGTACTGCACAGGACTCCATTTGAATCCGGGGAATTCCAGTCCAAATTGCATGCCATGAGTATGGCCGCTCAGCGTTAAATCCACATCTCCATATGAAGGCCTCACTTCGGCATCCCAATGACTGGGATCATGACTCATCAAAATTTTGAAGGGATATTGCTCTGCCCCTGCATAGGCTTCTTTCATCTTGCCATACTTTGAGAAATTCGCCTTGGCACTCCAGTTCTCAATTCCCAGCAGTGCGATCCGATCCTCTCCCCGCAGTAATGGCAGGTGTTCATTCATGAGCAGCCGCCAGCCCATGGAATGATGTATATCCTTCAGGTTTTGAAGATTCCTTCGTTTTTCTTCTGCGCTTGACCATTTCCGGTAGTCACCATAATCATGATTTCCAAGAGTACTGTAAACTCCCATGGGAGCGCTGATACGGCTGAATATTTCCTTATATTCCTTCATTTCATCCGCATGATCATTCACCAGATCACCGGTAAAAAGGATGAGGTCGGCCTTTTGTGCCAGGATCATTTCAACACCGTGCTCTACGGCTCTCTTGTCGGTAAAGCTTCCTGAATGTATGTCTGAAAAATGCAGAATCCTCAACCCCCTGAAGGCTATCGGCAGGTTATCGAATGAAAGTTTTACACGCCTTACCCTGTACCGGTATTTATTCCCAAACCCATACAGAAGACTCGCCATGATTCCCCCTCCTGCCGCAAGACCAATCCAGCTCAGGAATGCAGACCTGGATATTCCGGAGGAAGTAAAAGGCTCCTGTTGCAGGAATTGATAATACAATTTGCCTCCTGCCCACTGGATGACTCTTCGTAAATCATCAACCATCAGGAATGTAGCCGTGATCATTTTTGAAAGGAAGAGCCCGATTATGCTCGCAAGTAGATAGGTTCTTAACGGTTTTAGCCAATTTTCGAAATTCGAATAGGGAATGATGGAGATAGTTATGACTGACAGGGCGCTCAATATCCAAAACACACCGAAAATCATCCATCTTAATTTTTGCGGAGCCGGTTGACTCAGCATCCTGATGGCCTGAAACACATACAAATCCAGCAGCAGCATGATTATAATGACGATCCATGAAAGTCCAAGGCGGCCCATGATTTAAGATTGATGGAATGAGATGAATTTAAATTCCGGATCACACTGATCTCTTATTTCTGTGTCAAAATTGGATAAATTCTTCCAACTGCTGATCAATTGCATGGAGCGTGGCTTTGTCCTTAATGAAACCCTCTTCATCCAATAATTCATTTACGATGGAAATGGGAAGTTTATTGGGGTGCACTACTACTTTCATGTAGTGCAGCACACCGGTGAGATGTTCCATTCCCCTGAGATTGCCTGCCCTTCCCGTGGATACACCTACCAACAAAGCCTTCTTGCCCCACCATACATTTTCAATATCATTATTGTCAATCATGGCCTTGAATACGCCCGGGAAACTGCCATTGTATTCAGGCGTTACAATAATAAATTTTCGAGCCGGTATCAGGAATTGATTCTCCACTCCGATCAATCCTTCATTCCGGTAATTGATATCAATGCCTTCCAGGGATAGAAAATGGGATTCGATTCCTTTTTGTTTCAATAATTCATGATATTGGAATGCTATTTTCAGGGTATTGCTTCCAATCCTGTTAGTCGCGGAAATTATTGTGTACATAGCTGGTGATTGCAATATAACACAAGTGTGAATTAATTGTTCCTGAATATTATACCGAAGCCGTATTTTTGTCAACCTGTCATAGGCTTTACCTGGATTGAAGCAAAGGCGGATTCTCTGCCGGAGAATTAGAGCTTTTGCCAAACAAAATCGCCGATTATGGCCGGTTTAAAGCAGGCAGGAATAGATCTTTTTTGATAATATGACAAGAGGCCTTTATTATGGATTTTACTGAACGGGCACTCGAAATTTTTGCCAAAAAAGGGTTCAAACCGAAACTTATTAGGATCGGGGACAGGATTAGTGAATGAGGTGGCGCCTCCTATAGTATGAGACCGTTTTACGCGCAATAAAAATCGGGAGAATAAGCAAATAAATACAATAAAACCAGGGTCCTTTCGTAAATGGATCAGGACCACCAAATCGGATATGGCAAGAATCATAGGAATAGCGAATCAAAAAGGCGGGGTGGGCAAAACCACAACATCCATTAATCTTGCAGCCAGCTTGGCCGTACTGGAAATGAGAACTTTGCTGGTTGATGCAGACCCGCAGGCCAATAGTACCACCGGCGTCGGATTTGACCTGCACAATATTCAGCAAAGCCTTTACGATTGTATGGTGAATGATACACCTGCGAAGGACGTGATATTGAAAACCGATATCCCAAATCTGCACGTGATTCCATCTCATATTGACCTGGTGGGAGCTGAAATTGAAATGATCAATTATCCTAACAGGGAAAATGTGCTAAAACGCATCCTGGAACCAGTGAGAAATGACTATGATTTCATAGTCATTGATTGTTCACCTTCCCTGGGCCTGATCACGGTAAATGCCCTTACGGCAGCCGACAGCGTAGTGGTGCCGGTTCAGGCCGAATTTTTCGCGTTGGAAGGATTGGGCAAATTATTGAATACAATTAAGATCGTTCAAAGCAGGCTCAATCCGAACCTGGTGATAGAAGGCATATTGATGACAATGTACGACGGCAGGCTTCGCTTATGCAACCAGGTAGTGAACGAAGTGAGGCGCCATTTCGAAGACATGGTTTTCGATACCATCATCCACCGGAATACTAAACTGAGTGAAGCGCCCAGTGTTGGTAAACCGGTCATTTTATACGACGCAGAGAGTAAGGGATCCGTGAATTATCTGAACCTGGCCAAAGAAATCCTGCAAAGAAATAATATGACCAGGATCAGGCAGGAAGAAAGAATTCTAACTTTAGACGATGAGCAACCCGAACAATAAAAAGGACGCCCTTGGCAAAGGCATTCGCTCCCTGCTGCAGAGCATTGACGCGGATCTTAAAACAAATGCCGGCGATCTCAAGACCGAAGTGGTGGAAAAAGCCACCGGCATTATTCGTGTGCCCGTTGAACATATTGAAGTCAACCCCCGGCAGCCCCGTCATGATTTTGACGAAGCTTCTCTGAAAGAACTGGCTTTTTCCATTAAGATGCACGATATCATTCAGCCGCTAACCGTAGCTAAGATTGGTGCTTACAAATACCGGATCATCGCCGGCGAAAGAAGGTGGAGGGCGGCTAAGATCGCAGGATTGAAAGATGTTCCTGTTTATATCCGGCTTGCCAATGACCAGCAATTGTTGGAATTAGCGCTGCTCGAAAATCTGCAAAGAGAAAACCTCAATCCCATAGAAATAGCATTGAGCTATAAACGCATGATGGAAGAATTAAGCTACACCCAGGAACAGGTGGCTGAGCGGATGGGGAAAGAGAGAAGCACCGTAACCAATTATATCCGCCTGCTGAAACTGCCACCCGACATTCAGGTGGCCGTTAGAAAAGATACACTGAGCATGGGACATGCAAGGGCGCTGATAAATGTGGACACAGTTGATCAGCAATTATACATTTTTAATGAAATAAAGAACAAGGGTCTTTCAGTACGCCAGACCGAGGACCTGGTCAGAAAACTGTATAAGGGACCCGTTGTTAAAAAATCGGTAAAAGCAGGCCTCCCACCTGCCTTCAGAAAAATAGAGGATAACTTAGCCTCTCATTATGGCACCCGCGTAAAAATGCAACACAATAAGAAAGGACACGGGGCCATTACCATTGAGTACTATTCTATCCAGGAGCTCAATGCAATTTTGGAAAAGATGAATGTCCCCGCGAGTTAAGGCCATGAAAAGTTTCCAACATAATCTTATTCTTACGATCATTTGCATAAGCCTTTTAGGCGGATTGCAAATCATGGCACAGGACTCAACGCATCGTATCCCTTCCACTGATTCCATCATTTACAAGAGCAAGCTTCAGAAAGATACAGTGGTGCCGAAAAAAAACATCGACACCGCCAGGAAAAGAAGTCCTGCCACAAAGGCGGCTATCCGTTCTGCTATCATTCCCGGTCTGGGTCAGGTATATAATAAAAAATACTGGAAGGTTCCTTTGGTTTACGGGGCTATTGCAATTCCGGTCGTAACATTTACTTATAATCTGAAATGGTATAAAAAAACCAAATATGCCTATTCCATAAAGTATTATAATGACTCGGCCAATTTCTCAAACATAGATCCAAAACTGCAACCTCTTTCCGCGGAATCGCTGAAGACTTACAGGAATGATTTCAGGAAAAACCTGGATTATTCGGTACTGGCATTCCTGGTAATATGGGGCCTACAAGTTGCCGATGCCGCCGTGGATGCGCACCTCAAAGACTTCAATATCAGTGATGACCTCAGCCTAAAACTAAAACCCTGGATTCCTGCTTCCTGCAATGCCGCAGGCCTGAGCCTCGTGTTGAATATCGGTAAGACTCAACCGAAGACGATTCCCCCACTGAGGTGAAAAGCAGGAATTATCAATGTCATTTCAGGTTATTAGCACCAGGTTGCCGAAAGCGCTTGCTGGCCCGAGTTGACAATCTTTCATTAATTTTGCGCTCCATGCAGCTGCCTGAGGAGTGAATTCTGAAATCCAAATGCCGGCTCTTGGCAATTTGCATAAGAATATCAGTCACACTCTGGCAGACACACTGGTAAACACTAATTTATTATGAGAATCGCACTAATTGGTTACGGGAAAATGGGACAGGCCATTGAGGAAATTGCTTTAAGGAGAAGGCATGAAATCGTTTTGAAGATTTCCATAGACAATACATTTGAAAACACCGTTGAAAACCTTCGTAAAGCAGATGTGGCAATAGAATTCACCGGTCCCGAAAGCGCATTTGACAATATCACT
Source organism: Agriterribacter sp. (assembly GCA_041484195.1). Classification (GTDB taxonomy): domain Bacteria; phylum Bacteroidota; class Bacteroidia; order Chitinophagales; family Chitinophagaceae; genus PSRI01. The sequence goes on from JBGPHC010000014.1 coordinate 51,037, forward strand.
AAATGCCAGGAGGCCGGAATTCCGATTGTAAGTGGATCGACCGGCTGGCTCGACAGATACGAAGAAGCCGTATGGAACTGCAAGCAGAGTGGAGGCGCCTTGCTTTATGCCAGCAATTTCAGCATTGGGGTAAATATCTTTTTTGAGATCAACAAGAGACTAGCCCAACTCATGGCGCCACAAACGGAATACGATGTTGAGATCGAAGAAATCCATCATACTCAAAAAAAGGATACTCCCAGTGGAACGGCCATTACTCTGGCCGCGGAAATATTGGAGGTAAATCCTGTCAAGAAAAAATGGGTCAACCGTCCGGCCACTCGCAAAGATGAATTACAGATCATAAGCAGGAGAATTGACCTTGCTGTGGGAACTCATAGGGTCAGGTACCATTCCGAGCCTGATGAAATAGAGATCACTCATACGGCGCACAACCGAAAAGGATTTGCCCTGGGAGCCGTTCTGGCTGCGGAATATTTGGCGGGAAGAGTGGGCGTGTACACCATGAAGGATGTATTGGGATTGTAATTAGTTCCAAGACTCTTGCCTTCTGCTCCAAAAAGCCCATTCCCTACAAGTTTTGGAGAATAATGTGATCGAATGACTGGCCTTTTTAACGGAACAAAACCGATTTACGCATCTTCTGCATCTAATTCCGAATTATCCTAAATTGCCCTTTGATTAAATGCAGGAATATGCTTTCCAAGAAGACGCAATATGCATTCAAAGCCCTTATGTACATGGCTCAGCATGAGCCTGATGGCCCCGTTTTGATTGCCGAAATATCCAGGAAGAAAAAAATACCCTTGAAATTTCTGGAAAATATTCTTCTCGAACTCAAGCGCGAGGGGATCCTGGACAGCAAGAAAGGAAAAGGAGGCGGATATTTTTTTAGGGAACAACCCAACAAAATAATCTTGGCCAGGATCATGCGGGTACTGGACGGCCCAATTGCCCTGCTTCCCTGCGTGAGTCTGAATTTCTATGAACGTTGCAAGAATTGCGATGAAAAGAATTGCGGCCTCAGGGAAACCATGATCACAGTAAGGGATGCCACATTGAAAATACTCGAAAAGAGAACGGTGGAAGACCTTATATGATCAATGCACAATTACAATCTATAGAAGTCCCGGAGCAATCCCCGAATCCTGTGATATTCTTTTGCAGGATAAAAAAAAACAGGGAACCAGGTTCAAATCTTCGCCAATACCCACGATCATAATTTCCTATTTCAAAGAACTTTGAGATGCATCCTACTAAATTGAGTAATGCTAACAACAGCATGAGGTGACCATGCGTTTTCTGTATAATCCATACTACTATGAAAAGGCCAACAGTTCTTTTTGTCGCCTGCCTATTGTGCCTCCTGCGCGTGCAAGGTCAGGATCAGTTTATGCGTGATGCCGCAGAAAATTCCCATGGTTCCGGCTCCCGGCAATTCAGGCTGGGATATGGCTCTCAAACCTGGCAAGCCTTTCAGGAAAGCCACGCAAAGGGCATCGGCAGGGCTCCCGGAAGCACTCCTCTTCCCGGATCAATTAGCATGAAATCCCCCGGTGCTCTCAGTTTCACCTATCTCAATGATGGTATATATAAATTTGCCTGTGGCATTGAGTTCCTCTATCAGCCAGTGGAAACCCAATATATTTATGGTGATCATTCTACTATTTCCTACCACAGCCAATATTTCATGGTGATGCCGGGATTTGAATACCGCTACATTAATCATGAGCAGTTTCAAATATATTCAGGAATTAGTGCCGGCTTATCCTATGGTATTTCCCACAGCGCGGAAGCCGGCAATAGTTCCAAAGCCGGATTCGCTTTCCAGGGGACTGCCCTGGGATTGAGATGCGGCAATTATTTTGCAGTCTTCGGCGAATTGGGATATGGATACAGTGGCATCATTCATGCCGGGCTGAGCTGCCGCTTCTGATGCAATTCAAATGATTGACCCAGGGAACCTGCACAATATTTTCATTTCATCAATTCTTCGATCACAGTGCCCACGCAGCCGCTTGGCATTTGAATTTTTAACATGGCTGCAATGGTGGCGGCTATATCTGTCATGTACACCTGCCTGTTAGTCTTCCCGCTTTTTACATTCCAGCCATACCAAAGCAGGGGTATATGGGCGTCGTAGGGATTCCAGGATCCGTGTGTAGTGCCGGTGTATGAACCGTCGATCCATTGGGGGTCAAATATGAGTTGAATATCTCCGCTCCTCCGGGGAAAATATCCATTGGCTACCATGTCTTCCTGCACCTTGTTCAATGGCTCCTTTGACAGGTCATGCAAATCTATCACACGCGAAATCCCTTCTTTGGTTTCCAGGAAATTGATAATAGTCTTCCTGATAGAGGCTTCGTCAAGTTTCAGGGAATCTATGATCAGGTGATTCAGGTACACCTGGTAATTCTTAGACGTGGCTACCACTTTATCTGTACCGAATTTATTCTTCATCAGCAATGTAAGTTCCCGGTTCAATCTTTCTTCGTCAATGGCGCCCGCTGGGATCTTGTGCTCCTTTAGAAAGGCAGGAACATGTGCCACTCCATGGTCGGCCGATAAGAAAAGCAGGTACTGGCCCTTGCCTACCTTTGAATCCAGAAAATTGAGGAAATCTCCAAGATCCTTATCCAGCCTCAGGTAGGTATCGGCAGCCTCTATGGAATTAGGACCGAAAGAATGTCCCACATAGTCGGTTGATGAAAGGCTTATGGCAAGGAAATCCGTTGTTTCGTCCATACCCAATTGTTCGTTGATGAGTGCTGACTTCGCCATTTCAAGCGTGAAGGTGTTGCCAAAGGGGGTCACGGCGATGGTCCCGAAATTCTTGTCAATGAATTTTTTCAGGTCGTATGGAAAACCTTTTGCGTCGGCGCCAAATACTTTGATCTCGTAGTCTTTCTGGTCTTCTGTACTCTGCAGGTAAGCATTCAGGGGATAGAGGGTATTCCATCCCTGCTGATAATATTGATTGGTCAATTTCCTGCCATTAAAATCTTTTACCCACTGCGGCAGGTCATTCATATAATAAGTGGAACTGATCCAATTCCCCGACTTTCCATCGTACCAATAAGCAGCATTAGCGGAATGCCCGGCAGCCAGGATTGCTCCCCTGTCTTTTATGGCGATGCCAATTACTTTGCTATTGAAATTGGTGCCCAGGCGTAACTCATCACAAATTGTAGTTGTGAGCATATTTCGGGGACTCATCTCTCCTGCCGTGCCATCTGCGCCCACTGTCTTGACCTCCCTATCTTCAGAACAATAAACACTTCTCATGAGATTATTATCCCACCAGCTATTACCGGTGATACCGTGGATTGCGGGTACGCTTCCCGTATAGATGCAGGTATGGCCACAGGCCGTGACAGTAGGAATATATGGAATAAATGTATTCTCACAGGAAAAACCCTGCGCCAGCATTCTCTTGAAGCCTCCCGTAGATTGGTAGCGGCCCGTATAGCGATACAGGTAGTCCCAGCGCATCTGATCAACTACAATCCCAACTACAAGTTTAGGGCGATATATAGTAGCCTTATTATCATTCGGTTTTTGATCCTGGGCGCCTACATTGAGAGAAAACAGGGAGAACAAAATAAAAGTCAGAATTGTCCGCATTTGTAAGATTTTGTATGATATATTTTTGAAAATAATTTTTAGTAAGTCACTGGAAAAGCGCCCATAATTTGAATAAAAAGCGTTCAATCCTAATGGTACTAGTGAGTTACGACCCGTATCAGAAATTCGAAAGGTCAAATTTATTACCTTTGCGCCAGTTTTTCAATTTCTTAACACTAAAATGATATGGCAGATATTTTCGAGAAATTACTGAAGGATATGGGCCCGCTGGGTCAGCATCGTGAAAGAGCGCATGGTTATTTTGCTTTTCCAAAACTGGAAGGTGAAATAGGAAACCGGATGAAATTCCGGGGCAGGGAAATGATTGTTTGGAGTCTGAACAATTACCTCGGACTCGCGAACCACCCCGACATTCGCAAAGTGGATGCGGAAGCCGCCGCGCAATATGGACTGGCAGCTCCGATGGGAGCCAGGATGATGAGCGGAAATACTGTATATCATGAGCAATTGGATAAGGAATTGGCCAGTTTTGTTCATAAAGAAGACGCTTTATTATTGAACTACGGTTACCAGGGAATGGTAAGTATTATAGACGCATTGAGCGGCAGGCATGACGTAATTGTATATGACGCGGAGAGCCATGCCTGTATTATTGATGGATTGCGCCTCCATCCCGGACACAGGTATGTTTTCAAACATAATGATATAGCGGATTGCGAGAAGCAACTCCAACGGGCAACCGCACTCATTGAAAAACAAAACGCCGGTGGAATTCTCGTTATAACGGAGGGCGTATTTGGAATGGCAGGCGACCAGGGAAACCTGAGAGGAATTGTCGCGCTCAAAGAAAAATATCAATTCCGGTTATTGGTTGATGATGCACATGGTTTCGGGACTCTTGGTGCAACCGGTGCCGGCGCGGGAGAAGAACAAGGTGTGCAGGATAAGATCGACCTCTATTTTTCCACCTTTGCCAAATCCATGGCCTCTGTCGGAGCATTCGTTGCAGGGGATAAGAATATCATTGATTATATACGCTATAATACCCGAAGCCAAATATTTGCCAAGAGCCTGCCGATGCCTTTTGTGATCGGGAATCTCAAGAGACTTGAACTATTGAGAAACAACCGTGAATTGAAGACCAGACTCTGGGAAATTGCCACCCACCTTCAGAAAGGTTTGAAGGAAAGAGGCTTTGATATTGGGAATACAGACAGCACCGTAACGCCAGTGTACATGAATGGCGGAGTGGAAGAAGCCACCGCGATGGTCATGGACCTCAGGGAAAGCTATCGCATCTTTTGTTCGATTGTAGTTTACCCTGTGATCCCTAAAGGAAAAATCATATTCAGACTAATACCAACGGCAGTTCACACGCTTGAAGATGTAGAGCTGACTCTCAAGGCATTTGCAGAAACCAAGAAGAAACTGGATGCTGGCTTGTATAAAGTGTCTGAAATTCCGGCCATGGCAGATGCATAAATGACTTATAATCAATATAATTTAGCTCATTCCGACCCAACCCGGGACATGATTCCTTCGTATATTAAGAACTTGGAATAGATTAAATTTTCTTTCCTGCCTATCATCTATTCGATAACAGAATCGTAAATAAGCTAATCCGTTACATGGGAAAGCTTATACCCTAAACCCGAATTTATGAAAGGGCCTTTTGCCTTGATCCTGATCCCTGCCTTATTCCTCCACACATTTCCCTTGAAAGCTCAACGGAAGCAGGATCCCGATTCCGTGAAAGTATCGCTCAAATTGGGCAAAAAGAGCAAGGCTCAAATTCCTGTTGACTCCGCATTTATCATTTTCGACAAATATAATTTGAATGGAGCAGGCATTGTGTACAAAGTGTACCGGGTCTCTTCTAACCATATTGAACTTGAAAATGTACCTGTCGGAAAATATTATATCGACGTATTTTGCTACGGACCTGCCAGACAGCGCCTGACCAAGACCGTTTACCTCAGTTCGCGGAGAAAAATAAATAAAATCAGGTTTAAACCCAAATCGACCGAACTCTATGCGCCGGGAGAGGCATTCATCCCTCCCGAAAAAATAAGCCCCACTAGACTAAAGGTCACTCATGAAGGCAGTTTCAGACCCTAATATGACTGGTTACTTTTCATATAATCTACTTTAATTTCACCTACCTACCTATTTGAATTAAAGAAAATTCCCTGTCAGCTCAGAAATATCAAAAAAAAACCCCGCCTTGGGCGGGGGCTCTAATCTTAAACCATTAACCATTAAACCTTATCCTATGAAAAACCGAATTTAAAGTCGTTTTTTGGAATATTAAGGTTGCAATGATATAAAATTTTAATCTTTTTCAGCGTATCCGAATGATCATAATTGCACTAAAATAATATTTGATTCCATAATTCAGGATAATTTATTGGCAATTAATTATGGAGATCGATCAATAGCTTTCGGCTATTCAGGGCATTAAAAAGGGCTGGATGGAAATCCTGCCCCGTTTCTAAATCCAATATCCTATGAAAAACCATAGGTATAGACTACGAAACGGGTTGAAAAGTTGCACTGGGTTCCTAAAAACTATATACGAGGCTGAAGGGGCCATTTTCGGGGGGAAAACAAAAATAAGGGCTGGATAGAAATCCGGCCCCGTTTTAAATCCAATATCCTATGAAAAACCGTTACTATAACGACTATAATGGCTTCTATATTGTTGTTTGTTAATAATTTATTTCCAGGTAGACTTGAATTTTTGCTGGAATTCCCCGAACGAAGTTTTACCAAAATAGCCCTCCCCAAAATACTTAAGGACCAGCTCCATTTCTTCAGGCTTTAAGTATCCGGGTATCGCCTGGGGGGCGGAGCCATCGGCAGGGAGGATTATGGTGGTGGGGAATGCCAGGTTGCCGCCTGATAGATAAACTGCGAATTCATTAACCCTGTAATCTGGTCTGAATTTGAATTGCCGGCCTTTCCAGTTTAAGATTTCTTTGGTCTCCGCATCCAGTTTTACCGGGTAAAATTTTTCAGTGACATATTTGATGAGATCGGAATTGGTATATGTTTTCTTATCCATTACTTTACACCAGGTACACCAATCAGTGTAGAGATCTATCATGACAGGTTTCTTCAGGGTCTGCAATCGCGCACCTGCTTCGTTAAGATTCAGCCATTCCAGTTTCTCGCGATCCTTAGCCGCTTGTTTTAGCACAGGGTCTCGGGGATTGCTGTTCACCTGGCTTTGCTGGGCGCAGGAAAAAATGGCTATCCATGCTGAGGCTACAACAATGCTGAGTTTTTGCATATGTTTTCGTTTATTTACACAAAGATAAAGCACTATTCATGCAAAAAATTGTCATGGCGGTGACTGGAGCAAGTGGGTCTGTATATGCGAAGACGATCCTTGATAAATTGCTTCAAATCAAAGCCCAATGGGATGACCTGGGTGTGGTAATGACAGAAAATGCCAAGGAAGTCTGGTTAACAGAATTGGGTAACCGCGATTATCAAAATTACTCCTTGAAATTTTATGGTCAGCAGGATTTTAATGCTCCATTTGCATCCGGATCAGGAAGATTCGACAGCATGATCATAATTCCCTGCTCGATGGGAACCTTGGGAAGGATCGCCACCGGTGTGTCGAATGACTTAATCACAAGAGCCGCCGATGTAATCCTGAAAGAAAGAAGAAAACTCATTTGTGTAGTCAGGGACACTCCGTACAATCTCATACATATCCGGAATATGGAAACGATTACCCTGGCCGGTGGAATCATTTGTCCCGCTTCTCCCTCCTTTTATAGTAAACCGCAGACTGTTGAAGCCGTTGCAGCGACTGTAGTGGACAGGGTATTGGATCTATGTGGATTTGAAAACAGGAGTTTCAGATGGGGTGGCGAATGAAAGTTTAGGCATGTCCCTTGAGTCGGGACTGAAATTGAAACTGACCGTATCGCAAAAATCACAATCCAGGTTTTCCATTCGGGCCCACCATTTTTTATCCAGGAGCAACCCTTGAAAATCATTGCTAATAAAACAGGAATGGCTGCCATTCCGAAATTCTTTTATCTTAAGTCAATGACCTCAACACCGGGGAATTTTTTGGCGTCGAAGCTGAACATGGAGTCGTCAATCTTTGCATTGGGAGAAAATTTACTAACCATATAAGAATAGCGATTGCCGTTTTTTTCGAACACTTTGGTTCCTACGATATTCCTGGTTGCTTTATCAATAAACACCAACACTTTGAAGAAAGCCTTGGATTTATCCACGGGTGTGAGTTCTATTTCCTGGATCGTCTTCCCTCCCTGCTTCTTGTCAGCATTCTGTTTGTACAAGAAGTCCTTGTCGTAAAAATTACTGAATAGCTTTTGGGGAGTGATGGCGCTGGTACCCGGGTCATACTGGCTTATCTGCACTTCATTGCTACTCTTATCAAAAGTCCATACTGTAACGCCATCGCAGAATATCTCCTGGCCAGTGAGGCTCACCCTGTATTTCGTATCCTTCATATTTACTAACCCTTTCTTGGAGGCCTGCAGCTTCCCGTTTGACCCTTCAATATTCATGGTAAATTCCGCCTTAACGGTCTTATAGGTCTTAAATTTGGCGGTTACGGCATCCAAAATCTTTTTGGCGTCAGGATCATTAGTGCCAATGCTGTTGTTGGGAATTTGAGTGAGTCCGGGGATGCTTCGTATGAGCAAGATCGTAGCAAGGATCAAGAATCTTTTCATTAAATTTTATTTATGCTGGCAGATGGGCGGCAAATATAATCATTCTATTGATGGCCCCCGAGGCAAGCTAGTTTAATACCGTCTTTGTTAAAAACTGCAGCTAATTAATTCCCTGAAGAAAATGTTCCAGTTCCATTTCGGTCTTAAACAAAACATCTCTCGCCTTACTGCCCTGGTTGGGTCCCACTATTCCCGCCGATTCCAGTTGATCCATCAAACGGCCCGCCCTGTTATAGCCCAGCTTCATACGCCTTTGCAGCAACGAAGTAGACCCTATCTGGCTCTGAACTATCAGCCTCGCGGCGTCTTCGAACAATGGATCCCGGTCACTTGGGTCAAAATCGCTGCCATCTGAATCTTTTTCATCAATATATTCGGGTAATAAGAATGCCATCGGATAGCCCCTTTGTTCCCCAATAAAGTCCACTACATTTTCCACTTCCGGGGTGTCAACAAATGCGCACTGTACCCTGGTTATTTCACCGTTGTAGGACACAAGCATATCACCCCTTCCTATCAATTGCTCTGCCCCACCTGTGTCTAATATGGTTCTGGAATCTATTTTAGAGGATACTTTAAACGCAATCCGGGCGGGGAAATTAGCCTTAATGGTGCCCGTAATGATATTGACCGAAGGACGCTGCGTAGCGATGATGAGGTGAATGCCAACGGCCCTTGCCAATTGTGCAAGCCTTGCAATAGGCATTTCGATTTCCTTACCGGCCGTCATGATTAAGTCGGCAAACTCATCAATTACCAATACAATGAAGGGCAGGTATTGGTGCCCTTTTTCAGGGCTCAGTTTTCTTGAAACAAATTTTTCATTGTATTCCCTGATGTTCCGGCAGGCGGCTTCCTTCAGGAGGTCGTAGCGGTTATCCATCTCAATGCAAAGAGCATTCAGTGTGTGGACCACTTTTTTCGTGTCGGTGATGATGGCTTCCTCTTCGCCTGGCAATTTTGCCAGGAAATGCTTTTCGATCAAACGGTACAGGCTCAACTCCACTTTCTTGGGATCCACCATTACCAGTTTGAGTTGCGAGGGATGTTTCCGATATAAAAGTGATACCAGGATGGCGTTGATGCCTACTGATTTCCCCTGGCCCGTGGCGCCTGCCATGAGCAGGTGCGGCATGGTGCTGAGGTCCACAATAAAATTCTCATTGTCAATCTTCTTCCCTAACGCTATCGGTAAGGCGAAGCTATTGTTTTGGAATTTGTCGGAAGCCAGCAACCCCTTCATGCTCACTACAGTCTTTTTTACATTCGGCACTTCAATCCCGATGGTTCCCTTGCCCGGAATGGGTGCGATGATGCGGATTCCAAGAGCGGCAAGACTGAGGGCAATGTCATCCTCAAGGTTCTTGATCCGCGATATTCGCACGCCGGCTGCCGGAACAATTTCATAGAGTGTTACGGTGGGTCCAACGGTTGCGAATATTTTCTGGATCGCTATATCGTAGTTCTTGAGCGTATTGATGATCTGGTTCTTATTGGCTTCCAGTTCCGCGGGATCCTGTATGATCCTTTCGCTGCCATGGGTTTCCAACAAATCCAATGAAGGGTATTTGTAGTCCCGCAGATCCAATACGGGATCATAGGGTTCCAATATTACAGGTTTATGCCAATGCAGATCTGATTCTTCCTTTTCAGCTGGCCTTTGCAGTTCCAGTTCCAGGTTTTCTTCAGCCTTCTGTTTCCGGGATGGATTTCTCAAACCCGGCGATTTTTGTTCATTCAATACAATGGTAGGCACTAAGTCTGCTTCATCCGGAGACCGATTCAATGGGCCTTCGTCGTCCAGGTCTTCTAAATCTGCACCATCGGCCTTTTTTCTTTCAATCAGCCTGATCTCATCATCCTGCCGGTTTTCCAGTTTGGGGGGAATCACCACGATCCCTCCTTCATGCCTGAGCATATTCCCCCGAGAGTCAAAGGTCTCATCCACAAAGAGCCTCGCCTCTTCAGTAAAAGAATTATCAACCGGCACAAATTTTTCTCTGGCGGTTTCGCCTGACCTTTTTGGTTTTTTCGCGGGTAATCTGAAAACCGGATTGAATCGCCAAATGAAATAAGAAAATCCCGCAATGATCAGAACGGAAGCCGTGCCTAGCCTGCCTATCAATCCAATGAGCCATTTGCTCACCATATTACCTACTTCTCCTCCCCAGGGAAAAACCTGGCCACTCATTACAAAAGATAATGCAGTGCTGAAAAAAATAAGTCCAACTACCACGTACCTGAAATTCCGCCAAACAGAAAATATCTTTCTCTTAAAAAGCAGGTTCACGCCAATTATGAAGAACAAAGTGCAGAAGAGATAAGATGCGATCCCAAATCCTTTGTAGAAAAATATATGAGAAGTATAGGCGCCTATTCGTCCAAGGAGATTGGCCGCCTGCACGTCTGATCCAAACAGAAATTTAGAGAATCCCTGCAATACCTTGTCCTGATCTTCGGCCCAGGTGAATAAATAGGAAGTGAAAGAGATAAACAGGAAAAAAGAAATCAAAAGCAATACACTGCCCAGTATCTTATGGGTGCGCTCATCCTTCACCAACTGCTTCATTTCAACCTTCTCTGACTTATCAGTAGTGAGTTTTTCCGGATCCGGAGCCTTGGCTTTCTTAGTTTTAATTCGATTCGCCATGCGAAAACAAACCTATGGGAATTTTGATGATATACAAAGATATGCTTATAAAATTAGCACCGGGTTTGAGGCCTGGTAGCATTTGAATTGCCAACAAAATGCCAAAAATGTAAATTATATTTGGATATTCCCTATCTGCTTGCAAATTAAATGGATGTGTACCCATTAAAAATAGTTACATACATCATTGCCGCCCTCCTCACGCAACTTCCCATTCGTGGACAGTCTGCCAGTGATTCCATTCTCATTGCCGATCATGCCAGCGTACCTAATAGCCTCAGCCTCGATGGGATGTATGATATTGCATTCTCTCACTATTTTATCAGCGATCCTGCCTCCATTGCCGGACTCACCTATAATAATCCTCATCCAGAATCTCTTCGAAATGGGCTGCGTACAGATACCATGAATGCCGGCTATGCATTTCTCAGATTCACTATTTCCAATCCAACTGACAGCGCCCAGGCATTTTATTTTTACCCTGGTTACTACATGAAATCGCTGCATCTATTCAGGAAACCCACTGGAGCACCAACCAGTCAGGCATTGGCAGTACCGGATATAATGCCGACTGTAACTGATAAAATTGCATACAGGGAAATCACGCTGGCACCCCATGAATCAAGTACTTACTATGCACAAGTGCAACCAGTGGAAATAAGTACCAATCATTTATTACCCACACTGATCAATCCGGATTTTGTAAATACCCATGTGGCCCTCATGCACTTTGACAATTTTGACCTCAATATCCTGACTTATTTCCTGGTAGGCATCATGCTGATGATGGTGATATTCTCTTTTTCCAATTATATATTTTCGCTCAAAAAAGAATTTCTATATTATTCCATTTATGCGCTTTGCATTTCCGTGCTCCTGTTTATAAAAGCTTATCAATATAAATCATCCAATTATTTTAACTTCTTCTTCGAAGAATACCTTGACTTTTTGGTAATGGTGACGGGCATCGCATTCTATATTGCGTTCGTTCGGAATTTTCTGTCTACACCCATTAAATATCCGAGACTGGATAAGGTATTGAAATGGAATGAGCGATTTTTATTGTTCTTCCTGCTCGTATTTTCCCTGCTGTATTTCACAACGCATAATGTGGTTTTGCTGGGAGTGCTGGAGAATTGTATAAAATATTTCATGTTGGCAATTGGAATATTCTTCGTGGCATTCGGTTTCAGATTGAATGACCGTTTGATGAATTACCTGGTATGGGGGAACCTGGCGCTGGTGGTATTTGGTTTAATATCGCTGACCATGATTGTCTATAATGTTGTGATGAAGAATATTTTCACGGCCGCCATTTTTTACTACGACCTGGGGATTGTACTTGAACTGATATTTTTCCTGTTCGGCCTCACTTATAAGAACCGGCGGGAACTGATAGAAAAGATTAAGATCGAAGAAGCATTCAAACTGGAAGACGAAAAACGGGATTTCGAAAAGCAACTTGCCGTTATCCAGGCGCAGCAGGAAGAAAGAAACAGGATCTCTGCCGATATGCATGATGAATTGGGAGGTGGCATGACCGCCATCAGGTTGATGAGTGAGCTGGCCAAGCAAAGATTAAAGCAATTGAATATTCCCGAAATTGAGAAGATCTCTGCATCCGCGAATGATCTGTTGGGCAAGATGAATGCCATCATCTGGAGCATGAGCCCCAGCAATGATACCATGGCAAACCTGGTGGCATATATCCGTAGTTATGCCCTGGAATTTTTTGAAAATACATCTATTATTTGTCATGTTCAGCTACCTGAAGAAATTCCACAAATGGAAATAAATGGCGTGAAGAGAAGGAGTATATTCCTGGTGGTTAAAGAAACTTTGAACAATGTGGTAAAGCACTCGAAAGCAACACAGGTTTTTATCGTAATCACAATAGACAATGGGCTGCTGATCAGGATACACGATAATGGAATCGGTTTCGACCTGGAAAAAGTGAGCCAGTTCGGCAATGGGTTGCGTAATATGCGAAAGCGAATGAACAGTATTGATGGCCGGTTCTATATTGAAAAAAACAATGGTACACTCACTACCATGGAAGTGAGCTTATGAGCCGGGGAGACTGAAAAAGTTATTACCTGGGATGAGTTGAATCTCTTATTTGGATTCGCCACCAGAAGAAGCGCTCCGGGAATTATGGCCAGATCGCCTGACACCAATCATCAGGAATATCCAACCCAAAATAAAACAGAGCCCACCCAACGGGGTTACGGCCCCGAATCCTTCCGATCCAGAAGCATCCATGGCATCCAGGAGGGTGAGTACGTACAGCGATCCACTGAACAGGATAATCCCCGAAATGAAAAATATTCCCGCCCACTCCAACTTCTTGCTGGGAGACCTCCTGTAGAGGATGGCTGCAATCAACAGCGCAAAACAATGGTAGAATTGATATCTCACCCCGGTTTCAAAAGCGTTCAGGGATTCGGCGCTTACCAGGGTTTTCAGGGAATGCACGCCGAAAGCTCCTAAAGCCACACCCAGCGCACCTAATAAAGCTCCAATCTGAAGAAAGCGCCTATACATAACGCTTAATAATTTCGGCAAAGGTAGCATGAGAAATGGATTCAGACGGAAGAATAATGGCGGCCTGCCCGTAATATTTTTCCCGCTCCTTCAATTTCCGCCGGATGAATTCTTCCAACGCTTCATCGGTCAGGGACTGAATCAATGGACGATGGCTTTTTTCCAATATTAATCTTTCCTTTAGAATAGGTATTGGTGTACTGATAAATATGGTTATACCGTGGCTATTCATCCATTCCATATTGTCATAAAAACAGGGCGTACCTCCGCCACAGGAAAGTATGAAATCGTCTTTCGTACCGAAGGAATGTAAAATATCCCGCTCCTTTTCCCTGAAATAAGACTCGCCCAGCTTTTCAAAAATGCCGGCAACAGAAAGGCCTGCCATCGTTTCCACTTCATGATCCAGGTCAAAAAAATCCAATTGAAACTGAGCAGACCAACTTTTGCCCCAGTAAGACTTGCCCGTGCCCATGAACCCGAGGAGAAAGAATTTCATTCAAACTGTTTAAAAAAAAATTACCAATCTGTTGTTAATGAAAATCGCCGCCGAAAAAAGCAGACTTAATAATTATCGATTTGAAAGGCCTCATTGATTTTCCGCATTCAGGACCAGGCTATCTATTTAAACGCATTGAAGCCTGTAATGTCCATACCGGTTATCAGTAGGTGAATGTCATGCGTCCCTTCATAGGTGATCACACTTTCCATATTCATCATATGCCTCATGACCGGATATTCCCCTGTGATCCCCATCCCACCCAGCATTTGTCTGGCATCTCTCGAAATCGTGGCAGCGACTTCGCAGCCGTTACGTTTGGCCATACTCACCTGTTCGGGGCTGGCTTTTCCCTCATTCATCAAGGTCCCGAGTCTCCAATTCATGAGTTGGGCCTTGGTTATTTCCGTAATCATTTCCGCCAGCTTTTTCTGCTGCAACTGAAAGGCGCCAATGGGCCGGTCGAATTGCACGCGTTCTTTGGAATACCTCAAGGCCGTATCGTAACAATCCATGGCCGCTCCAATTGAGCCCCAGGAAATGCCATACCTGGCCTTGGTTAAACAGCTAAGAGGCCCCTTCAACCCCTTTACGTTTGGCAGCAAATTTTCCCTGGGCACTTTCACCTGATCGAATACCAGTTCCCCGGTAGCCGAGGCCCGCAGGCTCCATTTTCCATGCGTAGTTGGCGTGGAAAATCCTTCCATGCCTCTTTCCACTATCAATCCGCGGATATCGCCTTGCTCATCCTTGGCCCATACAACTGCTACCTGGGCAAACGGAGCATTGCTGATCCACATTTTAGACCCATTCAAAATCAAATAGTCGCCTGCATCCTTAAAATTGCTGAGCATGCCCGATGGATTTGACCCATGGTCGGGTTCTGTCAATCCAAAACAACCCAGCCATTCCCCGCTGGCCAGTTTTGGCAGGTATTTCCTGCGCTGGGCCTCGCTCCCATATTCATGAATGGGAAACATTACCAGGCTACCCTGCACCGATGCCGTGGAACGGACCCCACTATCCCCTCTTTCCAGTTCCTGCATCATTAAGCCATAACTGATATAATCCAGTCCCCCACCCCCATATTCAACGGGAATAGTTGGGCCGAAACAGCCCAAATCCCCCAATTGCCGCACGATATGAGCGGGGAATTCCGCTTTCTGCGCATAATCTTCAATGATAGGTGAAATCTCTTTCTTAACATAAGCCCTTACGGATTCACGAATCAACTTTTGCTCTTCGGTCAGCAACTCGTCCAAATTGAAATAATCCGGGCTTGTAAATAAATCGGTCTTGGCTGCCATAAATCAATTTTTTGAACCGGGCGAAGTTAATGAAATCCGCTTGCCCGCATGTTATTTTGGTCTGGAATCACAGGATCCCGGCCATAACATCTTCCTCATCCAAAGCCTCCAAAATCAGGGCCCTGGCCCATTACAGAAAAAAAATCGATTTTTAGAGTCGGGATGCAACATGCATTCCTGCCCATTGTCTTTAATATAAAATTGATTCTTTGGAACTGACTGCCACGATACATCAGCATGCTGATCTGGTTGAGCGGTGTAAGCAAGGTGATGAGAGTAGCTTTAAGGCACTTTATAAACTGTATGCAAAGGCCATGTTCAATACCAGCCTCAGGATTGTAAACAACACCGCGGAGGCGGAGGACGTGCTACAGGAAGCTTTTATAGATGCCTTTAGGACAATAGATAGTTTCCAAAACCGAAGCAGTTTTGGAGCCTGGTTGAAACAGATAGTAGTGAATAAATCCATCAACCAGCTCAAGAAGAGGAGAATTGATTTTATTGAATTGGAAGAGGCCGGCATTGAAGATTGGACCGAGGAAAACAGGATGGATGAAAAGGAGACACAGATGCAGGTGAACCGGGTAATAAAAGCCATTCGTTTATTACCACATGGGTACAGAACAGTATTGAGTCTTTACCTGCTGGAAGGATATGATCACGAAGAAATAGCCGAAATCCTGGGTCTGGCTGAATCAACCAGTCGTACCCAATACATAAGGGCCAAACAAAAATTACTTACGCTTTTAAAAAACGGAGGTTAGAAATGGCCAACAACATAGAGAGATTTGTAAGAGACAACCGTGACAGTTTCGATGAGAATGTGCCCCCATCGAAAATCTGGGAAAACATTGAAAAGGAGCTCAAGATCAATCCGGCACCGGCACATAAAATGCGCTGGATTCGGTGGACTATGGCCGCGGCCGCGACTATGGCACTGGGCATAGGGATATGGTGGATCTACAGTTCCGGCTCCTCGGTTTCGCCAGTCGCTCAGGTGCAAAAGGATTCAGGAAACAATATCAGCCCTGAGAAGCGGCCAGCGGAACTTGACATTGCCGATATCGATCCCGCCTATGCACAACAAGTGGTGCAGTTTATCAGCCTCATCGATAAGAAGCAGGATGAATTGAAATCCCTCGGCAAAGACCAACCTGAATTATACAGGAAATTCAGTTCCGATATCGAAAGGCTCGACAGCACTTATGCTATTCTGAAACTTCAATTACCGGTAAATCCAAATAAAGAAGAATTATTGCAGGCGATGATTTCCAACCTGCAATTGCAAATCGATTTGTTAAATCAACAACTCAACATCATCAACAAAATCAAACAATCAAAAACAAAAGGCAATGAAAAAAATAATACTAGCATTTAGCACGGCTTTGCTTCTGAGTAGTTCCCTTAAGGTGTTGGCATTGGGCGACCCCCTGATAGAGAAAAAAAAGACAGTCAGCAAATCCTATCCCCTGGCCTCCGGCGACCGGATTTCCCTCGATAATCAATTCGGTGAGATGAAGATTAGCACCTGGGACAAGAGCGAAGTAAAAGTAGATATTACCATCATCGGCAAATCGAGCACTGATGAAAGGGCGCAGGAAATTTTGGACCGGATCAGCATTGAAGACGGGAAAAACTCCGACGGGGTTTATTTCAGAACGAAAATGAATCAAAGCGGTAACGAAGGGAAAAAAGGCAACAAGAACTATAAGGAGGAAGGAATGGAAATTAATTACATGGTTTATATGCCGGCTTCTTCGCCCCTGAATGCTACCAATCAATTCGGGCCCATGATCGTTCCCGACCTAAAGGGTGCGGTGGATCTGACCAGCAAATTTGGAAGCCTTACTGCGGGCAAGTTGAGCAATGTGAAAGAATTGGACGTTGAATTTGGAAAGGCCGATATCGAATGGATCAATAACGGCAAAGTCACGGTGAAGTTTTCAAAAGCATCCCTTGGCAAATTGAGTGGAGACCTTGAAGCACATTTTGAATTCTGCGACGTGGTCAATATTAAACTGGACAATTCCGTTAAGCAACTCAACCTGAAGGCCTCATATTCCACGGTAGAGATTGAGCTGACTAAGGAAATTTCTGCAAGTTTCGATATCAAGACCAGTTTTGGGGACCTGAATAATAAGACGGCATTCGGATTCAAAGAGGAAGGCGATGACGATGACAGGCGGGGACCGAAATTCGACAAGCAATATTATGGTACCGCCGGAGCTGGCGCTGCCAAAATCAAGATCAAGTCCGATTTCGGAAAAGTAAAGCTGATGTAGATTGTAAATATTCAGTTCCAAGAATCTCAACTACAGCGGCGGCGGCAACCTTGGTTGCCGCTTTCTTATTTTAGAGAAGTTATTAGTTACTGGTCAATGGGGAGAAGGCATTAGTCATTGGTGTTTCCCGCACCGGTATGTTAACCTTACTGATAAAGCCAATCAGGAAACACCAACAATCAAAAGGCCTCCATGGTCTTCTGTGTAACAAAAAATTTACACAAACCCGCGAAGAGAAGGCAATGAGAAGAAACGGAGAGCCATTGAGATCTTTGCGCAACCTCTACGTGCCACTGTGTAACAAAAAAAATCCCTGCCAAAGCCAGGCCATTCATGATATCATTTCCAAGTCACTTCGCTCCCAAATCCATTGTCCAATAATTTCCTGAGCGCCCCACTCCTATTTCCACAAAATCCTTTCCCATGATATTCCTGCAATGCCCCTCACTATTGAGCCAGCCATTCATCACTGCCTGTTCTGAGCCATATCCCATGGCGATATTTTCACCAAAAGTTTTCCAATGATAGCCTGCCGCAGTTATTCGATCGCCCGGCGTCTTTCCCTGTAGGTTATTATGAGCAAAATAATTGTTGGTTTCCATATCAAGGCTGTGGTCCAGAGCAACCTGCGCCAGCAGATCGTTCCAGGTTAATGGCGCCTCCGGGGGCATGGCCGTGACGCCGCAATTGCAACCGGATTTTCTCACCTGATTTACCAAACTCAGTAATAGCGATTGATCAACATTGTATTTTGAATTATTGCCGCCGTTGGCAGGATCCTTGGAGGAGAGATCCTCTTTTTTACATGAAAAAATCGAGATGGAGAGTATGAGAATGTATCCGAAATAGCGGGCGGACTTCATATTATGTCTTTTGCATCTACAAACGCAAAAAACAATCCAATACTATTTCACAAAAGGTAATTTTGCATTTTATTCTGATATGCGGTGGCGATGGCCCTGGACTCCCCGTCAAAATCTTGCCCCTGTCCGGCAAAAATGATGGCACGCGAAATATTCAACAATATTCCGCAGTCGGAATTCATGGCCTTTTCTGAAACAACTTTCAGGTCCCCACCCTGAGTTCCAATACCGGGAACCAGGAAGAAATGTTCGGGTAAGATTTTTCTCACATTCTCGAATTCCTCAGGCCGGGTAGCGCCGATCACAAACATCAGGTTTTCTGTCGATCCCCAGGATGCCACCTTATTCAATACCATTTCATATAATTTCCCCGCATTTATTTCCTGCATTTCGAAATCACGGGCCCCTGGATTGGATGTGAGACCTAATACAATGGTCCATTTGTCACTGTATTCCAGAAATGGCCTCACGCTATCTTCTCCCATATAGGGCGCCACTGTTATCGCGTCAAATGACATGGTCTCAAAAAAAGCCATTGCATATTGGGATGAAGTGTTCCCAATATCCCCTCTTTTGGCATCGGCGATTTTAAAATGAGTAGCAGGAATATATTGAACCGTGTTTTCCATCGATTCCCAGCCTTTGGCGCCCCGTGATTCGTAAAATGCAGTATTGATCTTATATGCGACGCAGAGATCACTCGTGGCGTCAATGATCCGCTTATTGAATTCAAAGACCGGATCGCGAAATGATAAGAGGTGTTTCGGGATCTTGCTGATATCGCTGTCGAGTCCTATGCAGAGGTAAGACTTCTTATCCCGGATCTGGCTGACTAATTGCTGCCTTGTCATGCCCCGAAGATAGGGAAGATGAAAGAAGTGTGGAGGCAAAAATGCGCCTGTTCAATCCTGGAATATGTCAGGAGAGAAATCTGATATTGGCGAAGCCTGTATGAAAATGAAATATCGAAATCATCAATCGTCTCAAACCCTTCTTTTCCTCATTTCCCGGGCTATTTCGATTGCGTCGGGGTCATCGGAAGCCTGCAAATTCCGCACTATATTCTCAAAACTTTCCGCGTCCCGGTTCTGGCTCAATTTGAACACATTATCGAGTTCCAACACTTCAATTTCAAAGCCCCTGATAGCCGGGAGCATTCTATTGATATATTCATCGGGCATTTTTTCCACCAATGCGGGCGAGGTTGGATCGTTCTCAAAATGGCTCGTCAGTCTCCTGAGAATCTTCAGCAACGAGGAATCGTCCAGGAATTTAATGGCACCTCTGGCATGCACGGTAATATAGTTCCAGGTTGAACCAGTTTGCGGATTGCTATACCAACTGGCGCTCACATAAGTATGGGGACCAGTAAAAATGGCCAATACATTTTGATTCTGCAAAAATACATTGTAATGGTCTGTATTTTTCATCACGTGTCCCAATAAATAGAGCCGGCCATTTCTATTTTCCAGCAGCACCGGAACCTGAGTGGCAACAGGTCTTGACATCGCATCACAGCCACTTAACAACGCGAAAGGATGGCTGTGCATGAAATCCATGACCAGCTTTATATCCTGCTCTTTGTAATAAGAAAGATTATACATGTTTCGAAGATAAGATGGATTTTCTTTTGAAAATCGGAGCAATCCGGATTTATGCTTTTTACCGGTAGTCAATGAGATATCCCATCCATAACAATTTCGGTTATGCCAGCCATTGAGCAGGCTTCAGGATCGATTACATGCTTAGAAGACTGGCAGTCTTGCAGCGTTTCATTTACGATCATACTACCAGTTCCACGATTTTTGTCGCTTCCATATCGGCATTGCGCATGGCGATGCTCCTGGCCACCTGTCCCGCGAAATCACCGAATTGCTTCTTGGTGATTTCATCATCACTCACCATGATGGGTACCCCAATATCACCGCCTTCGCGAATACTCTGAACCAGGGGAATCTGTCCGAGTAAGGGTAGATCATATTCTTCCGCCATTCTTCTGCCGCCTTCTTTTCCGAAAATATAATATTTGTTTTCGGGCAATTCCAGGGGAGTGAAATAACTCATGTTCTCCACCAGGCCGATGATGGGAACTTTTATCTGTGCCTGGCTGAACATGGCCACGGCCTTCCTGGCATCCGCTAATGCAACGGGCTGCGGCGTGGTAACGATGATGGCGCCGGTAACAGGTACGGTTTGGACCAGCGTCAAATGAATATCACCAGTGCCCGGAGGCATATCGATCACCAGGTAATCTAATTCCCCCCAGTCAACATCACTCACAAATTGCCTGATGGCACTACTTGCCATGGGACCGCGCCAAACGACTGCCTGCTTTTCATCTACAAGCAAACCAATACTCATTAATTTTATTCCGAATTTTTCAATCGGCACGATGAGTCCTCTCTCACCACCCTGTTTCATCAAGGGCCTCTCTCCTCTCACTCCAAACATGATGGGCACACTGGGTCCATAAATGTCAGCATCCATCAATCCAACGGATGCACCACCACGGGCCAATGCGAGCGCCAGATTCGCAGCGATGGTTGATTTACCAACTCCACCCTTACCACTCACCACGGCAATGATATTTTTTACTCCCGGCAACAGCGCTTTCCCATCTTTTCGATTGGAACTGGTATTTGCAGTGAACCTTACTTTTACAACGGCATCTTTATTGGCGAGGGTATGAATGGCGTTGACGCAGGCGGATTTAATCATGTCTTTCAATGGGCAGGCAGGAGTGGTTAGCACCACGGTGAACCCCACTTCATTTCCTGTTATTGAAATATCTTTTACCATATTGAGCGTTACAATATCCTTGCCCAGGTCGGGCTCCTGAACAGTGCTTAAGGCCTTCATTATGTTTGCTTCAGTCATCTCTGGAACATTTTGTTAAAAAACTGTTTACGCCGCAAAGTTAACCCCATAAGTGCTTACTTTGTTTATTGCATGGTTCCAAGTAATTTGCACCCACAATAACCTGTTAATGAAGCATTTTATACGATACTTTTTCATTAGTATTTTGTTGGTACCCTTTGCAGCCAAGGCGCAGTTTGAATCCCTGAAGGATTCCGTGGTGCAGCTCTATGGAATCGTAATGACCCACGACAGCCTGAAAGGAATACCCGGCGTAAGTGTAATCGTAAAGGGCCAGGGAAGAGGAACAATTTCAAATAACCAGGGCGTATTTTCAATCGTGGTCTTGAAAGGTGATACGGTCCAGTTCTCCCATATAAGTTACAAGCCTGAAAATGCCGCCATTCCAAAGAACCTCACGGGGAATCAATACAGCATGATCAAACTCATGTCCATTGATACCATCTATCTCCCGACTGCCATCATCAGGCCCCGGCCCACGAGGGAGCAGTTTGAGCGGGATTTTGTAAATACCAAGGTGGCGGAAGATGATATTGAGGTGGCGCGGCAAAATACGAGCGAGGCTAAACGAAGAGTGTTGGCTCAGGCGATGCCCAGGGATGCCGGTGAGGCGACTAATTATGTGCTGAACAAGAATGCGCAAAGTTATTATTACGCGGGGCAGGCTCCTCCCATGAATATATTCAATCCATTTGCCTGGTCGGAATTCATAAAGGCATGGAAAAGGGGTGATTTTAAGAAAAAGAATTAGAAAAGAGCTTCCCGGTCAGAAAGCATTGCAGCAGCATTCTAAAACGCGTTCTATCTATATTCAATTCCCCGCTTTTTTTGAACCAGAAAATGCTCCAGAATCCCCAGGCTTTAAAATCCTTCCTGATCAAATTTTGAACTGATCTAAATTTGCTGGAATTTGCGGCCAGCCACCGGCTATTCATCAATAAAATATTGAAGCATGAAAAATGTCTCTGTGATCGGCTCCGGTATCATGGGAAACGGCATAGCACACACATTCGCACAAAACGGTTTCAATGTGAGCCTCATTGACATTAGTTCCACACAACTGGAAAAGGCCATCAGCACCATTTCAAAAAATCTTGACAGGCAGATCGCAAAAGGCCGGATAGAACCTGCCGTAAAAGAATCCACACTCGCAAATATCCACACTTATGACAATTTGGAAAAAGGAGTTGCAAAATCGGAACTGATAATAGAAGCAGCCACTGAAGACCTGGAACTGAAATTGTCCATCTTTGCCAAGTTGGATAAGGCTGCACCCCGGGAGGCCATTCTAGCTACCAATACTTCTTCGATCTCCATCACCACCATCGCCGCTGTCACAAGCAGACCCGGAAAGGTGATTGGCATGCATTTCATGAATCCGGTGCCGGTAATGAAACTCGTAGAGATCATCAACGGTTATGCCACAGAAAAAGAGGTGACGCAAACAATAACCGAACTCGCTCATAAGCTGGGAAAAACGCCCTGCGTGGTGAATGACTATCCCGGATTTGTAGCCAACCGTATTTTAATGCCCATGATCAATGAAGCCATCTACAGCCTCTATGAAGGAGTTGCCGGAGTGGTAGAAATTGATACAATTATGAAATTTGGGATGTCTCATCCTATGGGGCCTCTTCAATTAGCCGACTTCATAGGCCTGGATACCTGCCTCAATATTCTGAGAGTAATGCAGGAAGGATTTGGCAATCCCAAATATGCTCCCTGCCCACTTCTCGTAAACATGGTGGCGGCTGGGAAATTGGGTGTGAAAACACTTGAAGGATTTTATGATTATAAGGATGGGGCCAAAGAATTAGTAGTCAGCGAAAGATTCACGCATTGAAATTCCTTGCTCATTTTCAATGAGTGACGGGATAAATGTCCTGCATGCATCATTTATCAAACCAGTTTCTGAATTCCGGGGCTTTTTCCTTGCTGATGACTACCCCCTCCACTTTGATATTCCTCATCTTTATATGGATCTTGCCGGATTCGTCTATACGGAATCCTTCAATGGAGTCAATCTGAACAAAATGCTGACGGTTGGCACGGAAAAAAAGCCGGGGATCCACATGCTCCACAATTTCCTCGAGCGAGCGATAGTCTGTAATGTATTTCTTCCCTTCCTTATCCACGAGATAGATCAATTCTTCTTTCAAAAAAAAAGCTACTGATTCCGCAGGCACTAATAATACGGTTCGTCCCTGATGCACTGCAAACCTTTCTTTATACTTATTTGTGGAGTTGAAATTTCTAAAGACTTCCATGATCTGCTTCAGGAACTGATCATTGGAATACTTGCTTTGAAGCAAATGAAATTTATGAAAGGCCGATTGCAATTCTTTTCTGTCGATAGGCTTCAAAAGATAGTCAATGCTATTCATTTTAAAGGCCCGAATGGCATATTCATCATATGCTGTAGTGAAAATGATCGGGCAGGCAGGTTCTTCGGCAGAGAAAATATCGAGGCTGATGCCATCGGATAATTGGATATCTGACAGGATCAGATCAGGCAGTGGATGGCTGCTCAGCCATTGCCTGGTTTCTTTCACACTGCCCAACGGCCCCATGATCACAGAGCCTGGCTCAAGTTCATGCACCATCCGGGCGAGACCGGCGGCTACAAGGGGTTCGTCTTCTACAATCAATATGTTCATAATAATGGCAGCTTCACTTCAAAATAGTCATATTGATTGATAATTTCCACTTTGTCTTTTCCCAAATAACTAAAGAGTTGCACCAGCTGTTTGAGGCCTTGTTTATTGGAATTTTCGATTTGTTTTCTCGGCCGCTTATTATTCCTGACATACAAATGGTTTCCTTCATCCCAAATAAGGATTTCAAGAGGATCGTCAGCACTAACCGAATTGTGTTTGATGGCATTGTCGATGAGCATTTGCAGGGTAACCATTGGAATGGACCGGCCCATTCCCCACTCGGAAATTTTGAGGCTGATCCTGAGCGCTTCACCATACCGGATATTCAAGAGGGAAATATAATGCTGGATAAACCTTGTTTCTGTTTGCAGGCTTACAATTTCATCTTCTTTATGCTCCAAAACATATCGGTACACTTTGGAAAGGTGGCGCAGGAAATCTGAAGCCAGTTCAGGATCTGTATGGATCAATCCATCCAAAGAAGACAGCGTATTAAAAAGGAAATGCGGGTTCACCTGATTTCTAAGGTGATGGTACTGCATAGTGAATTTTTCTTTCTCGAGTTCAGCCGCTTTAACCAGCAGTTCAGCGTTGCTGATTACCGATCCCTGCCATTTTTCGAAAAAATATTTAAAATAGAAAATGAAATTGATCAGAGCGATGAAAATAGTGAATATCAGTCCTAACAACACCAGGAATTGCGGAGTGGCATAGGCCGGCATATAACCTCGCGCAAAAAAAATAATAGTCATGAAAACGGGGCCTACAATACAAATGCAAATTAGAATCTGAGCCAGGATCCTGCCTCCGATACTCACATAAAATGGAATCCATTTATCAAGCAGATTGTTAAGCCATTCGATTAATTTCCATATAAGAGTGAGCAACAGGAATTGCCCCAGGAATATCAGCAGGTGTATGCCCACGGACCATTCCGGAATGAGAAAATACCTTACCAGCGTAACCAGCGTGGTGAAAATTGCTATGACAAAATATGGAAGCCATTTCAGGTTCATGTAGCGAGTATTTGCCCATCCTGCATTTCAATGATCCGGTCAGAGCCTGCCGCAAAATCAGGGTCATGGGTCACGGTAATGATGGTCTGGTGATTTTCTTTGGCCAGGCGATTGAAAATATCAAATATGATCTGGGAGTTGGTCTTGTCAAGATTCCCCGTAGGTTCATCTCCCATAATGATGTCGGGGTCATTGATGAGGGCCCTTGCGACAGCCACCCGCTGCTGTTGTCCTCCCGACAGTTTCGAGGACAATTTAAGGGCGAAATCCTGCATATCCATCATTCGCAATTTATTCATGGCCCTTTCCTCGACTTCTACTTCATTGTATTTCCCCAATTTAAGCGCCGGAAGCATTACATTCTTCAATGCCGTGAACTCCGGCAATAAGTAATGAAACTGGAATACAAAGCCAAGATGTTCATTTCTGAATGCGGCCAAAGCATTTTGAGACCATCCATTCAATTTTTCACCCCGAATCTCCAGGCCGCCTGTGAAATCCGTATCCAGGGTCGAGAGCACATAGAGTAGGGTCGATTTGCCGGAGCCCGACTTACCAACCACCGAAAGGAATTCGCCCTTCTTCACCTCAAAACTAACGTCTTTCAATACCTGAAATGGTTCGGGTTCGTTGAAATATTTTACAATATTGGTGGCTTTTAATACTACTTCCATAATTTCCTGTTCTTCATTTTATGATTCTTGTGTAGGTCTTCCTCATCCTCTGATGATCTGCACCGGGTCAATCCTGGAAGCCTTCAAGGCTGGAAAATAGCCGGCAAGCAAGGTAGTGGCAAATCCAAAGAGGACACCCAGGACATAATGAACCGGAATAAAATTCACCGGGAAGGTATTGATCCTGAAAAAAGTTCCGGCTGGAAAGGGAGTGACAGACAACATATAGCTGAATGCAAAGCCAAATAGCAATCCCAGCAGTCCTCCCGCCACGCCGATTATGATGGATTCTAGCAGGAAGATGGCGGTGATATCCTTGCCCTGGAATCCTGTAGCCTTGAGTATAGCGATGTCTTTCATCTTATTGACAATATTCATGTTCATGATATTGTAGATTCCAAATCCAGCCACCAGCAGCAGGGTGAAAGAAACCACGCCGGTCATGATATTCCTGATCTTTTCTCCGGCAAGGATCGCGGCATTGGCTTCTTTCCAGTCTTCCAGGTAAATTCCTGGCAACTGGGCTTTCAGCCTCGTCTTGATCGCTGAAGCCTGTTGCATATCATAAAGTTTGACGTTAAGATCCGTCACATAGGATGGATCACGCTGCAGGACCTTTTGTACCGTAGCCAAAGTGGCATAGCTTTTCGTGTCGTCCAGGGTCACGATGCCATAGGAAAAGATTCCTACCACTTTCAGAAGGAGATTGTATCCTTCAGGCGTAGTGACGCTCACCTTATCGCCTACACGAACACCCGATTTTTCAGCCAGGCCCCTGCCTAGTATAACGTCATCGGAACCCTTTAGCAGGGCATCCAGCCTGCCTTCTTCCATCTTGGAGCCGAGGTCGAAGAGTTCATCCTGCTTCCTCACATCGATCCCTGAAATGGTGGCAGGTATCTGTATGGGTCCGTTATTGAAAAAAACCTGCGAGGATACCTGTGGAACCACTCCTTTCACTCCGGGGATTTTTTCGATCAGGGAAGCCATCAACAAACCATTCTTGATCTTGGCCAGTTCGTTCTTGGGACGCTGGTGATGCACGACAAACCAGCCATTCTTACTACTGTCTGTTTGCCCGATGATCTTGTCTTCATTTATAGTCACGGGATTGTAGATATGGATATGGGGCGTGTTGTCCATTGCCATATCCTCCAGGAAACGGTTTACACCTGTCATGAAACTGATCATGACGATGAACATGGAAATACCGAACAGGACGCCCAGCATGGCTACGATGCTCTGCTTCTTCTTGGTGGCGATATGCGTGATCGCTATTCCAAATGAAAGCTTCCAGTTCATGGCCTCAATATTAAGGTTGAATGGATAGTGAGACCCGAGGATACCTGAACCCAGTCTTCATCTTCAACACCTCTGGTGATCCTGACTTTTGTCAGTTTATTTCCTTCACGCAGCAATACACTGTCTCCTTCAAATACGGCTTTCCGCGGGATCACCAGCACGGAGTCTTTTTCCTGTATTACAATATTTGCCTCCACGTTAAGGCCATAGAGCTTCACTGGCAATTCATCTTCAAAAAATGCGTCCACGCGGAAGGATTGTTCCACTTTGTTCAAGAGCGGATAAATTTTATTAATGCGTGCCTTGAATATCCTGCCGGGATATGCGTCCATAGTGATCAGGACCTGCTGCCCTGTATGGACCTTCCCCAGGTCGTCTTCATCCACCATGAGTTTGGCAATCATTTTGCCGGCCCCTATCAATGCAACAGGTTGATTCAGATAAACCATGTCGCCTGTTTGTTTATATACGTCGTAAACTGTTCCCGTGACAAAGCTTTTCAGGATTCCGTTACTGCTGGAAGTCTTGGCAAGTTTGAGTTGGTTGTCTGCCTGCTGCAATTGAAGTGCCAGGGTCAATTTCTGCTGATAGATTTGTTGTTCAAGAGCGGAGACATCCTTTTGGGAAGTTTCGTATTGAAGCTTGTATTTTTCAAAATTGCTCGCCGAAATGGCATTTTGCCGATACAGGTTATCATATCTTTCGAATTGAATACTGTCATTCTGCAAACGAATTCTGGCGGCCGAGAGACGGTTGTTGAGTTCCCTGATAGCAGGTGACTGGTCCGATGTTGCCGGCATCGTCTTTTTAAGGATTGCGGCCGCGGACTGCACCTGCGCCTGCTGGTTAGTGTTTGAAAGTTCAAACAATGTCTGGCCTTTCACGACACTGTCCCCTTCTTTCACCAATGCATGCGCCAGGTATCCTTCTGTGGAAGCCACTACTTTATATTCCTGTTCAGGCACCAGGGTGCCGGATGCATAGACCGCTTCGGTAAGTTGTTTAAGCTCGGGCTTCACCTCCTGCTGTTTTTGCCTGCACGCCATAAAACCAATCAGCAATATTCCAACCATTATTATGAGTCTCATCTTATTTAAGATTATGGGTGATCAAAACATAGTACAAAATTCCGTCAGAGAGGTTTTGGAGCTGATCCTGCCGGGCCCGAACATAATCCATGAAAATATTGTAGAATTCATCAAATTCCATGGTTCCCTCATCCAAATTCAAAACCCCAATCCGCAGGTTATCTTTGGCAACGGCCAATTTTTGATCCAGTATCATTCGCTTTTGAAAAGCCGTGAAATATCCATTTTCCCAATCCTGCTCCTGTCGGGTAAGTGAAGACCTGGTTCCCTCCCGCTGCAGTTGGGCAGATTGGAGCAGCAGTAAATTCTTTTTTTGCTGGTTGCGAATATTGCTTCCGTTAAAAATGGTATAATCCAATCTCAATCCCAGCGTGCTCACGTCAAAGGCTGCTGTCTGTGCGTCTTTAAATTGCCAATTGTATGAATATCTGCCATAGAATGATAATTTGGGCAATGCGGACCTTCGGGATTCAAGCAACGTTTGTTCAGACACTTTTACCCTGGCCTCTGCTTCTTTCCAGCCAGGCCTGTCATTCAGATTCCTGTTTTCTGCCAGTAGGGGCCAGGAAAATGAATCCAGTGAATCTGCAATCTCGATGGTTGATGAATCCGGCAAATTCAATAAGGCGCGCAATGCGATCGTTGACTGCCGCATCAGTTTTTCATAAGTAGGGCCTCCGGCTTCCACGTCCAGCTCAAGATTGCTGGAGCGATTATAATCAGAAGGGTTCAGGATCCCGCTCTTCTTTCGTTCATCCATTACTGTCATCAACTGCTTCGCGATCCGGATCGATTCGGCATTGAGTTGAACCAGGGCGCCTGACAACAAGGCCTGGAAATAGAATTCCGTGAGTTGAATGTGGAGGTCCTCCATGCGGGCCTCACCGGACCAATTGGTCTGCATTTGAAGGAGCCTGGATTTCTCCAACTGCGCCCATTTTTCCAAATTGATAACGGGTACTGTTATTTCTGCACCGGTGGATACGGCAAAAGGCAGTCCGAATTGAACCTTCCGAAATTTATCCGGCGCCCCTCCAAATATGCTTTCCGGAATCAACTGCGTTGCCAAAACAGGATAATATTCGCCACTGCCATACACGGTTAATTTAGGCAAAACACCGGACCGGGCTATGGAATGGTCCAGTTCGGCGACTGACCTCTCCAGCAGCGTTTGCCTTGCTGTGACGGTGTTTTTATCAGCATAACGTAGCAGTTCTTCCAGGCCCGTAAAACGGGTCTGTGCCATTAAGCTAATATCTATGAGAATTGAGACAAGAAATGCCAGCCCCTTTAACATTATGGAATAATTTTAGGCAAAAAGACAAAGGCCATCCTGTAAAATCAAACGAAATTTAATGAGGCGGAAGAATCCGTCATGGAGACGGAAAAAAATGCAGCGCGGCTTACAGATAATAATTACCAGAACTCATTGTATCATCCATTGATTTCAAAATGTCGCAACAGCCATTCAGGGAACATCTGCAGGAAAGATTTTCAGGAATCTTTTCATCACCGGTTTCAATCCTGGCGCTTGAACCCATTCACGGAGGAGATATCAATCAGTCCTATTTGGTAAAGACTTCGGAGGGTGATTATTTTCTCAAGTCCAATTCAGACTCGTTTGGGAAGGATATGCTCGAGAAAGAAGCGAAGGGACTATTATTGATTTTGGAGGCAGGTTGCATGAGAGTACCCCAACCAGTATTCTATGGAGAATTCCGGCATCAGATCTATCTGGTAATGGAATTCCTCAAACGAGGGATGAGGAAGGATGATTTTTGGGAAGATTTTGGCAGGGCACTTGCGGAATTGCATGGGCGAAGCAACACTTATTTTGGCCTGGAATACGATAATTATATAGGAAGCTTGCCACAAAGCAACCAAATCCATTCGAACTGGGCCGATTTTCTTGCGGAGGAAAGAATCCTGAAATTGGTAAGCAAGGCTGTCGGCCTGGGCCAGCTGCAAATTGCTCATGTGAGGGCGGCGGAAAATATTTGCAGAAAATTAAACAATATTTTCCCCGATAGCAGGCCTTCATTAATTCATGGCGACCTTTGGGCAGGCAATTTCCTGGTGGGCGAAGACGGTCATGCCCTCATCTTTGATCCCGCGGTGTACTATGGGCACCGGGAAATGGACATTGCCATGAGTCAACTTTTCGGAGGTTTTGAAAATGGGTTTTACCGGGCTTATAATCATCATTTCCCATTGGACCCTGGTTATACTGACAGAACCGCCCTGTGTCAGCTATATCCCCTCCTGGTTCACCTCATATTATTCGGAGGACATTATTATGGCCGGGTAAAGGACATACTAGATAAGTATCAGTGAACTTCTACTGAATGCATCATCGTTCAATAACTTAGGCTAATAATCTCCATTGGAAGGCAACCCCGGCAATCCGCGTGCCGTATTCAATGTAAACATGGGAAATCTGTAACTTATAGGCCGTAACAAACAATTTAACCCGAAGGCTTGGATACAGTAAATGCCAACATTATAGACATCATTGACAGGTGCTGCTCCAACGAACGTAGCGGCCAGAAAGAGTTATATATTCTTCTGAATGAATATGCCTTCAAGATCTGTTACAGATATACCAATAAAGCTGAAGAAGCGGAGGAATTGGTGAGTGAAGGCTTTATCAAACTGTTCAAGAATATTGGGCGCTTTGAAGTGAACCGGTATCCTGATACCGTTTCAGCCTTAAAAGGGTGGTTCAAGCGAATACTCATCAATACCTGCATTGACGCTTACAGGAAAAATCATAACAACGCCTATCATCAGCAATTGGCGGATGATAGTTCCAATTTACAGGATCATAGCGCTTCGGGATTGGATATGTTGTCATATAAAGAGATTATTGAAGCAATCCGATTATTATCCCCCTCATACAGGACCGTGTTCAACCTGTTTGTGATAGAAGGCATGTCGCACGAGCAAATATCCGAACAGATGGGGATTTCTGTAGGTGCATCTAAATCTAATTTATCTAAAGCAAGAGAGAATTTGAGGAAAATTTTACTGAAGAAAAATTCATATAAAGCCTATGCATGATTTCTCTGACCAAGAATTGGATCAGTTGAGCAGGGAGGCGGCAGAACAATATGATGCTTCACCCGGCGCCCTTTCCTGGGAAAGATTTCAACAGGAATTGGATAATGCAATGCCCCTGGGAAAAGACAAAGATGGCAGAAAAAAGATTCTGTGGTTAATCCTATTTGCCATTCTCATCCTGGGAGGAGGAGCTTATTGGGTCAACCAGGGAATTGGAAGAAAAACATCTGGCGGCGACGCTGCAATTACTCAATCGGAACCTTCCAAGGTGCCAAATGGATCTGCAGCTTCTGCGAAACCTAAGGATCAGGCGATAAATCCAGGAACAAAGTCCAACCCCCTTCCATCCCTATCTAATGATCGGGCCCAATCAGCTCCCCGAGAGAAGTCAATTGCTCCTCATAAATCAGCTGCTCAACCTGAATCAAATCCGCAGACCAAAGCATTGAGCAGCAAGAATCAACCTGTGCAGGAATTAATCACAAAGGACAAGGCATTGACCAAAAAGGGTCAGGCATTGACCAGCGGAAATGATTCCAAAACAAAGCATCTCATAAATAAGAATCAATCCATAGTTGCATCCCAACCAACTGCAGACAATACCCGAAATGGCAGCCTGTTGGATCAAAAAGGTAAATCATCAATTTCAAAGGGCGTGAACCAAGGGCGGTTGCAAAGTCAGGTCAGGAAGGGAACTGGTAAGAATGCAAAAAATCTCCCTTCCCAGGCAACAAATGATCAGGAAGTCTCCACAAACCAGCCGGGGAATCAGAGGCCAACTATTATAGCAATCAGCCAATCAGTTTCTGTCAGGGACCGCATGTTTGCGACACCCCTCACGCTGCCGAATTCCAAATTGAGAGCATATACTTCGCCATCAAAGCCCGAAAGGATGGCCGCCACAAATGCGGATATCAAGGCTGCCAGAAAACCAAAGCCAAACGATTTTCTGCAACCGCAACGTGGATTCGAAATTGGGGCGGTTTATTCGCCGGATTGGAGCAATGTGAAATTTGATGGAAACAGTTCTGGTGGATTCAACATTGGGCTGTTGCTGGGATATAATTTCTCCCCCCGCTGGTCAGTGGAAGCAGGCCTGATCTACACTAAAAAGAATTATGCGGCCAAGGGTGAGAATTTCAAATTCCCTCCCACCTATTATAATGGATACCTGTTGAATGCGAATGGATACTGTAAGATGTTCGATATACCTATCAATGTAAGATATAATGCTATTGCCTCCAGCAGGCAAAAAGTCTTTGTAAGTGCCGGCCTGTCAACTTACCTCATGAATGAAGAGTATTATAAATTTCACGGCATGCTTAACGGAAACTACTGGCAAAGCTGGCATGCTAATTATGATAACACCAATTATTTCTTCTCCATAGCCAATCTATCCCTGGGTTATGAGTACGCTTTTAGCAGAAGTTTTTCGCTGTTGGCCGAACCCTATTTCAAATTTGCCTTAAGCGATATTGGAAAGGGCAATGCAAGGATCAACAGTATGGGCATGTACGCAGGCTTGAAATACAAGCCTTCATTTCGGAAGCCGAGACCGGTCTCGCCAAAATGATTTTCTTCTTCAGTTGTATTTGGTATAGAATGCATCCTGATTCTTCAGGATGCTTTTTTTATTGCATGCCAGGGGCCTTTGTAAAATTCCTGGTGATAAGGGCGAATTTCCATCATGCTACGGGGAACCATACCTTCTCCTGGTTATTCCAGTTGCCATTATAGTTGAGCGTGAGTTCCTCCCCTGCTTCTATCTCCCTCATGGTTTTTATGAGGATGGTCTCTGCATCATAATCCATGAAATATTCACAGTTGCTTTGAAATGAGTGATTGTATATGGATACGTAGCCAAGGGCCAGACAGCATTGATCTTTCCGCTCGCCCCACACAAAAATATAATCATGGAGCAGGGTTTGATCCAATAATTCCTGTTCTACCCCGCTCATTACAATAACAGGGGATATTTCTACAATCCAGTTAGCTCCGATCTTTTTATCTGTAAAAACTCCACGTCCTTTATCTTTGGAGCTACCTATATACAGGAAAGGTTGTATCATGAAAGCATGGTTATCGGGTTGCAAAATTCGTGACAGGAATTAGCCAACTCAAAACTATCTTTAATTTTAAAATAAAACCCGGGGCTATGTTGGCGGAGTTAGAAAATCTATCACTGCAGGACCAGTTCGAGGAACTGATCAGGAATGGAGACAAGCTTCGCATTCAGGAATTTCTCAACAATCAAAATATCAGCGACGTTGCACAATTGGTAAGTGAAAATGAAGCTTATGAGAACCAGATCATTTCGAGCCTCTCACCGCATCGTGCCGTAAGTACCTTCAAGATATTGGATGTTCCGGAACAAAAGAGGATCATTCAGTCACTTCCTCCACATAAGACTGCAGAAATACTAAACGAATTGCCCGCGGATGACCGTACCGCCTTCCTGGAGGAATTACCCACCGAAGTGGTAAGGGAACTGATAAAACTCCTGAATCCCGAAGAGCGAAAGGTCACTCTCTCACTCCTGGGATACCCTGAAGGAAGTGTGGGCAGATTGATGACCCCGGATTATATAGCGGTTTATGCGGACTGGACCGTTCAGCAGGTCATAGATCATATCAGGAAAGTTGGTAAGGACAGTGAAACAATTGACGTGATCTATGTGATCAATGAAAAGGGGGAATTCGTTGATGATATCCGGATCAGGGAGATCATACTGGCCAACCCTGAAAAAATTGTGGCGGATACCATTGATAACCGGTACATCGCCTTGAACGTACACGACGACCAGGAAAAAGCCAATACGATTTTCAAAATGAATAACCGTGTGGCCCTGCCCGTTGTGGATGACCACAATATCCTCCTGGGTATTGTGACCATTGATGACGTATTGTGGGTGGCAAATGAGGAGTTCAGCGAAGACATTCAGCGGATCGGGGGTACCGAAGCATTGGACGAACCCTATCTGGAGATTTCATTTTTTAAGCTCATTAAGAAAAGAGTGGGATGGCTGATCATCCTATTTATCAGTGAAATGCTCACGGCAACGGCTATGAGCTATTTTGCGGATGAAATTCAAAAGGCAGTGGTGCTTTCTATTTTTGTACCCCTCATCATGTCGAGCGGCGGTAACAGCGGTTCCCAGGCCTCTACACTTATCATTCAGGCGATGGCCGTGGGGGAAGTTCGGCTTTCAGACTGGTGGAAGGTCATGCGAAGAGAAATACTTTCGGGCCTGGTGCTGGGAGGATTACTCGGGATTATTGGCTTCACGCGCATTTTCATATGGCACCTGCTCATGGCGCAGGGCGTCATTCACGACTTGTATGGCCCCTATTGGTTGCTTATCGGATTCACCGTTGGTCTTTCTCTGGTTGGGGTGGTGTTATGGGGAACGCTTACGGGTTCCATGCTCCCCATCATATTGAAAAGACTTGGCGCCGATCCCGCCGTTTCTTCCGCGCCTTTTGTTGCCACACTGGTTGACGTTACCGGGCTCATCATTTATTTCTCGGTTGCGTATATCTTGCTGCAGCAATTACTGGGACAATAGTTGCTCTGCAAGCGAATTCAGGCCGAATCAGGATCCAGGGGTCCAGACCGGAGGAGCCAGGCTCACGGTAGATTCAATCGTGAAGCAGGTCCCGAAATTAATGATCCGGATGATCGCGATTTTTTGAGCCCTTGTGATTTCTTCCTGGTCAAAAAAGAAAACCAATCCATGAGAATAATCGCTGTAGGTAAATACAGACACAATTTTCGAAACTGGCCACGTTTATTATATTTTCAATAATTTGCGCAATCGTTTGCATATTGTTGATGAAATTTGAGATATAAATATTCAATATGTGCGGAATTGTTGCTTATATCGGCCACAGACAAGCTTATCCTGTGATCTTAAAGGGCCTGAAAAGGCTGGAATACCGCGGCTATGACAGTGCCGGCGTGGCTCTGCTCAACCATGGCCTGAAATTGTACAAGAAAAAAGGCAAGGTGGCGGACCTTGAAGAATTTGTAGTTGGAAAGGAACTTGATGGTCATGTGGGGATCGGTCATACCCGTTGGGCCACTCATGGAGAACCCAGCGACCGGAACGCGCATCCACATCTTTCATCAAACGGTAAGCTGGCAATGATCCACAACGGCATCATTGAAAACTATGCACAGTTGAAACAGGAACTGGTGAGCAAGGGATACAAGTTTCATAGTGATACCGATACGGAAGTCCTTCTGAATTTCATTGAAGACATCCAAAAAAATAATCAGGGCGCCCTGGAGGAAGCCGTGCGCATCGCCTTGAAAAGGGTGGTTGGGGCCTATGTGATCGTAATCCTGGACCAGGACCATCCCGATACACTGATAGCGGCCAGGAAAGGAAGTCCATTAGTGATCGGTGTTGGCAAAGATGAATATTTTCTTGCAAGCGACGCATCTCCCATTATTGAATACACGAAGGAAGTGGTATATGTCAATGACCACGAAATTGCCATTGTAAGACCCAATGAACTGATCCTCAAAAATCTCGGGAATGAAAAACAGACACCCTTCATTCAAAAGCTGGACCTGGAACTGGCGGCCATTGAAAAAGGAGGTTTCGATCATTTCATGCTGAAGGAAATTTTTGAGCAACCCGATACGATTCATGACTGCCTGAGGGGAAGACTGGACGCGGAGCAAGGGATCATCACCATGGCTGGCGTTCAAAATCATTTGGAAAAACTAATGAATGCAAGGAGAATTATCATAGTCGCATGCGGCACCTCCTGGCATGCGGGGCTGGTGGCAGAATATATTATCGAGGAATTGTGCAGGATACCCGTTGAAGTGGAATACGCTTCCGAATTCCGCTACCGCAATCCGATTGTGCATGCAGGGGATGTGATCATTGCCATTTCACAGAGTGGCGAAACGGCCGATACTCTGGTGGCCATTGAAAAGGCCAGGGAGCAGGGCGCCTTCATTTTCGGAATTGTAAATGTTGTAGGATCTTCCATTTCCCGAGCCTCTCACGCCGGAGCCTACACGCATGCCGGTCCGGAAATTGGCGTGGCAAGCACCAAGGCTTTCACGGCGCAACTGGCAGTGCTGACTATGGTGGCTTTGAAAATAGCCTTTGAAAAAGCCAGTATTTCAAGGGAAAGGTATCTGCATCTCCTCAATGAACTCAGCCAGGTTCCTGAAAAAGTGAAATTGGTATTGGAACAGGCCGGACACATTAAAGAAGTGGCATTAAAATATAAGGAGGCCAGGGATTTCCTCTACCTGGGCCGGGGATACAATTTTCCCGTAGCGCTGGAAGGGGCCTTGAAGCTGAAAGAAATCTCCTACATTCATGCGGAAGGATACCCAGCCGCTGAAATGAAACATGGACCCATCGCGTTGGTTGACGAGGCGCTCCCTGTTGTATTTGTAGCAACCAGGGATTCCTACCATGAAAAAATCGTAAGTAATATCCAGGAGGTAAAAGCCCGCAAGGGAAAAGTGATCGCCGTCATTTCCGAAGGTGACGAGACCATCGAGGGCCTTGCAAATGACCTGCTGCCCGTCCCCGAAGCCGATGAACTGCTGGCCCCCATTATCAGCGTGGTACCCTTACAGTTACTGTCCTATTATATCGGCGTGGCCAAGGGTTGTGACGTGGATAAACCCAGGAACCTGGCCAAGAGTGTAACCGTTGAATAGCATGGAGAGCGTAATACTGCAAGAAGTGGGAAATATTTTCCGGAATAAGTTTCACCCAAATCCTTTTGCAAGTCTTGCTCCCATCAAATATAACCAATGAATAATATTACCAAACATCCGATCGTACGAATAGGCTATGATTTCATAGACCCCGAATTCCTTCCCAAAGGAAAAGACGAATATTACCTGAGAAATATTCAGAACCGGAATGGCATTGAATATCGCCGCCTTACGGCCCTCGAAATAGAAGTACTGGTGCGGAATCACAATACATCCGATGATTGGAACAGGATATTGGTGTCGGACGCATTCAACCCTGAACTGGTAAAAGATTGTAAATTCTTCGGCTTGGTGCGCATTGGAAAACTGGAGCCTTTCTTCCTGGAATATCATACCCTGCGCATGCCCGTAGGATTGTATAACAGCACCATTGTAAGTTGCGATTTTGGAGACAATGTGGTCGTGGACAATGTGAACTATCTCTCCCATTACATCGTCGGCAGCGAAGTGATCATGGTGAATGTAAATGAAGTGGCTACAACCAGCGCTGCGAAATTCGGGAATGGCATCATCAAAGAAGGGGAGGACGAGCAAATCAGGATCTGGATAGAAATCTGCAATGAAAACGGAGGTCGTAAGGTGATTCCATTCAATAGCATGCTTCCGGGAGACGCTTACCTCTGGTCAAAGTACAGGGATGATGAAGAAATGCTTGAAAAATTCAAGAAGTTCACACAAAATGAATACAGTGTACATCGTGGATTTTATGGAAAGATCGGCGATAGGACCATCATCAAGAACACGAGGATCATCAAAGACGTGTGGATTGGCACTGATGCCTATATTAAAGGAGCCAACAAGCTCAAGAATCTAACTATCAATTCCTCGGCTGAGGCCGCTTCACAAATTGGAGAAGGATGCGAACTTGTAAATGGAATTGTGGGATTTGGCTGTCGTGTTTTCTACGGTGTTAAGGCAGTTCGCTTTGTCATGGCTTCGCATTCACAGTTAAAATACGGGGCGAGGCTTATCAATTCCTATCTCGGCAACAATTCAACCATTTCCTGTTGTGAAGTATTGAATTCCCTGATCTTTCCGAGTCATGAACAGCACCATAACAATTCATTTTTATGCGCCGCAACCCTGATGGGGCAAACCAATATGGCGGCGGGCGCCACCATCGGGTCCAACCACAATTCCAGGAGTCCGGATGGTGAAATAATTTCCGGCCGGGGTTTCTGGCCTGGCCTCTGCGTAAGTCTGAAACACAATTCCAAATTCGCGTGCTTTAATATATTGGCCAAGGGCGATTATCCCTGGGAATTGAATATTCCCTTCCCTTTCAGCCTGGTCAGTAATGACGTGGCAAGGGACCAACTGGTTGTGATGCCTGCCTATTGGTTCCTGTATAATCTCTATGCCATCAGCCGCAATGAATGGAAATACAATGAAAGAGACCAAAGGATAGAAAAAACCCAAAAACTCGAATTCTCAGCGCTTGCTCCTGATACAATCAACGAAATGTTCACCTCCTTGGAACTAATGGAATCCTGTGCGGGGAGGGCCTGGCTCAAAATCCAAGACCTGGAAAAGGAATTCACGCCGAAAGAATATGCCAAGACCGGCAAGGTTATCCTAAATGCAAATGATCCCCTGCTTCATGACCTGGAGATCCTGGCCACGGAACTTGAGAACAGCGACAGGAAGACGATCTTAACCAAAGTGCCGCAAGCTTATAATTGCTTCAGGGAGTTGATCGTTTATTATGGCTCAACTCAATTGATCGATCATATCAGCAGAAATAAAATAAAGAGTCATTCCGAGCTAATGCTATCCTTGCCGAACAAGCGAAAGAGAACGGATTGGATGAATGTAGGGGGACAATTAATCAGGAAAGAAGAAGTTGACCGCCTGAGAAACCATATTCACTCCGGCAGGATCAATAGTTGGACACAAGTGCACGATTTCTATAAAGACCAGGGAGCAAATTATGAGAAAGATAAATTCACTCACGCATTTTCATCACTATTGGAAATCCTTGATATTTCGAAAGCAGACCTGAATCCGGAATTCCTTGGAAATTTGCTAAAAAAGGCCATCCAAACCAAATCCTGGATAACCGAAGGCATTTATGAGTCGAGGGCAAAGGATTATTCAAATCCATTCAGGCAAATGGTCTATGAGACGAGTCAGGAAATGAATGAAGTTTTGGGGAAACTGGAAGATAATAGCTTTATCAAATTACAGAACAAGGAATTGGAAACTTTCAAAAAGAAAGTCAATAGCCTTCTCAGGCTGCTAAAATGATGGCCTTCTCTCCTATCAGCCTAAGAAATGGATCGCAGTAGTGATTCTGATTGCAAAAGTCACGCTCCCATCAATCAGGCCGCCAATTTTGACTTCGTGAAATAATTCCTGAACAGAAAATAGCCGCCGAATAGCACCGTGGAAAAGACAAGGGTGGCTATGAGGCTATTCCTGTAAAAAGGCAGGCCGTCTGTAATTGTTTGTACCAGGCCCCCCAGGTTTCTTGGCCTTTGCAATCCTGCTGTCGGGCTTAGCCAAACCATAAAGTTGGACAGTAAGAAATAAATTGTGGGTGCGGCAATGGAAGCCAGGCCTATATTCAGCACATTCAATTTCCTGATAGAAAAACCTATTAATGTCAGCAAAGCAAAAAGTATATAATTGGTGATTTGCCCTTCGTAAAACCCTGGAATATTTGTCCAGCCAAGATTATAGAAAAGTTGGTACATGACATCAGACAGGAACATAGATAGCAGGGGCAATGCAAAAGCCCATTTTTTGTTTTTAATGATGGCTCCTCCAAAAATCGCCATGGCCAATTGGGGCGCAAAGCCCGGTGCCCTGTTGGGGATCACGCGATAAAGGGACGCAATTACGATCAGTAAGAGGAATGTCAGCAGTAAAGATTTATCGGACTTCATAATATAGTTTGTTTATCCGGGGCAAATTTAGGTAATTAACCGGGAACGGCGGCCTTGAATATATCGGCTTCTTCAATTGCCTGAATCGTATAGTCTTCCCCTGCACTCACAAATATCGCCTCTCCCTTATGGCAATTCAGGGGAGCGCCCTTACCCGATAGCTGCACGCTGCCTTGTGTGAGAAAAAGAATTTCCGGTGAATTTGAGTGATGCTGATATTCATCCTGTACTTTCAATTCAATCCTACTCAATATGAAATCAGGTACGTGGCAGGAGTAGGTGGTTTCCATGGAATATCTGCTACCATTCATCACGGCAGGATCTGTGGCTTCGAACCGTATCTGTTTCAATAATTCCGCGACGTCAACATGCTTGGTCGTTAAACCTCCCCGCAATACATTGTCTGAGTTAGACATCAATTCAATATTCTGGCCTTCCAGATAAGCATGAGGCAGCCCTGCTCCCTGGAAGATTGCCTGGCCCGGATGCAAATTCAGGAGATTGAAGAAGTAAATGGAAAAAATACCACGATCGGGATTGGAATGATTTCCTTTGGCGGAGGCCATCGCGGCCCAATACGAAGGATCGGATTTTGTCAATCGGCCAGCTAGAAATTCCTCCCTGATTTGGGAGATTAAGGGTTTCAAAATTTTACTCGCCGTTTCCGCCGGCATTTCCATTACATGTGTATATAAACCGCGGTAGCCCTCTTTCTCAAAAATCGGTATCAATGAGGAGAATGACTCTACCTCTTCCAAAATTCTTTTCAATTCATTTTTGGGCCTGAATCCATGTAGCAACCAAAATTCACTCAGGGCCAGCATCACTTCAGGTTTATAATTACGGTCTTTATAATTCCGATACGGTGCGTCCAATGGAATGCCCAATGAGTTTTCGTGCTCAAACCCTTTCGCTGCCTCCTCTTTGCCGGGATGCACCTGGATCGAAAGCATTTCCTTTACATCAAGTACTTTGAGGAGGTAAGGTAGCTCTCCAAAATGCCGGAATACCTCTTCGCCCAAGACATTTATGGGGTCTTGTTTTACCATTTTGTCCAGGTTAACAAGGGTATTATTGTTGATCTCAATTTTGGAGGGAGCAGCAGGATGTGCTCCCATCCAGTATTCGGCGCAAGGACGATGATCCGTATTTTCAATGCCCAATAAATGAGGGATGAATTCATAGCCACCCCATGCGTAATGCTGCAGTCTGCCTACCAGTTTGTACATTAGACCAAATTATTTGAGTATTGCCAAAGATAACTAAACTAAAAATCCGAAATTTAATCCCTGGAAAGCCATTCAGGGCTCCCCGGACCATTTGGAAGATACTGAGTCGTCAGGGAATAGAGGAAATCGATGCTATGACCAAAAATTTGGATACTGGAAGAGCGGGTGAAGCATTTGGAAAAGCTTTCCTGGAGGATGGCGGATTCGAAATTCTTCATCAGAATTGGAGGCATTCGCATTTTGAGATAGATATAATCGCGGCCAAAGCTAATGTGTTACATTTCGTGGAAGTCAAAACGCGTCGTTCGGGAATCTATGGTCTGCCGGAGGAGAATGTTACCAGGAAAAAGCTGGAAAATCTTATCAGTGCCGGGGAAGCATACCTGGATTTGAATCCCCATTGGAAAATGGTTCAGTATGATATCTTATCTATAAATCTGAACGGAAACAGTGCCCCTGATTATTTCTTCATTGAAGATGTTTATCTATAGACATTTTTTGTTGCATTCTTTCCACCATTCGGAAAGTGGCGGGGCATAATTCAATATTCTGCCGGTGGACATGTATATAATCCACCATTTTTTTCTTAGTAAAATGCGGGAATCCTCTGCAATCATCGGGACGGATTTCATAAATCCCACACATATTGGTATCAGGATCCAGGAATTGACAGGGAACCTGCTTATTTATCCATTCTCCATCACTCTTGTCGAAGGTTAACCACTTTTCCTTAAAGTCCCCGGCTGTCATGTCCAGATGGGAGGAAATCCTTTTGATATCCTTCTTATTGTAGGTGGGCGACATGGTCTTACAGCAATTGGCGCAGCTACGGCAATCAATTTCTTTCCAGACTTCCATGTCAATCTTTTCAGCCAGAATATCCAAATGGCGGGGCGGATTGTTTTTGATCCGGGTTAAAAATGAACGAAGTGATCTTTTGCGATGCCTGACTCTTTGTTTGAATGACCTCAGGTTTACAGCCTGCATAATTTGTTATAATATTGAACATCGAAAATAAGCGTTAATTCGATGCAAAACAGAATTCACGCGCCTAAAATCTCCCTGCAAAATGTGGGAACCATATAAAAAAGGATTTCGCGCCTGGCTGCAACTTGAAAAATCGCTGAGCGACAATTCAGTTGAGGCCTATTTGTCCGATGTCGAAAAGCTTACGCAGTACCTGACCCAAAAAAAAATCAATGGCTCGCCATCAGATTTGCAGTTGAAGGACCTGCAGAAATTTGTAAAATGGATTGCCGAATTGGGTATAACTGCCAGTTCGCAGGCAAGAATAATTTCAGGAATAAAGAGTTTTTATAAATATTGCCTCACAGAAAGAATCTCGGGCAAAGACCCCACCGCCCTCCTGGAAGCGCCCAAATTAAAAAGGTCCCTGCCCGATGTGCTGAGCTTTTCTGAAATTGAGAATATGATTAATAAGATAGATCAGAGTAAACCCGAAGGGCTGCGCAACAAGGCGATTCTTGAAATCATGTACAGCTGCGGATTGCGGGTAAGCGAGGTCGTTAATTTGAAAATATCTCATTTGTATCTGGACGTGGGTTTTGTAAGAGTGATAGGAAAGGGAGATAAGGAAAGGCTTGTTCCGATAGGGCGCGAAGCT
This sequence comes from Agriterribacter sp., assembly GCA_041484195.1. Lineage (GTDB taxonomy): Bacteria > Bacteroidota > Bacteroidia > Chitinophagales > Chitinophagaceae > PSRI01. The sequence goes on from JBGPHC010000014.1 coordinate 93,663, forward strand.
GTCAAATACGCCAAACTGTATAAAGAGAACAGCAGAACCCAATACCCTGTCAAACCAGGACAGGAGGATATCCTGTTTCTTAACCGGCGCGGGACAAGGATGAGCCGGGTCATGATTTTCCTGATCATAAAGGGTCTTGCGAAAGAAGCAGGCATCAGGAAAAATATTTCCCCCCATACATTCAGACATTCATTCACCACACATTTAGTGGAAGGTGGTGCAGACCTGAGAGCCGTTCAGGAAATGCTGGGTCATGAAAGTATTACCACTACAGAAATCTATACGCATCTTGACAGAGAATACCTGCGTGACACCATGCAGCGTTTTCATCCCGGTTTCAACTGAGTTTAGATGGCCTTCAGCTTCGGCGCCAATAAAGCAATTGCCTTTTCTAGATATTCTTTCCCTGCATTGGCGGAAGCTTTGCATGGATGAGAGCCATTTACTCCCATTACCGGCGAAAGTTCTCCTTTCGGATATACGGAAAGGTCCACCAGGTCAGGACGAATATTCATCATGATAGAAGTCTCATTCTCGGCTGCATGATCCACCATGTAGGGCCAGGATGACTTGAGATCAGGAGTCACTCCCTCCAATTTCAAACCAAATTTCTTTTCATTTCTTTCGATGCTCTCTACCCAAATCCTGCGCGAAGGTCCGTGTCCGTCTGCAAATACAGCTTTGAAACCCGCCCTCTGCAATTGTTCAAGGATACTATCGAGTATACTCAGAAAGAAACCCGGGCTGACCCAGTAGGCGCTGCCAGCCAGCATTTGCCGTGGCTGTGTTGACTGCGCATAGTCCATTCCAACAAAGTAATTTCCTGTTTCTGTTTCCATCCTTCTGTCGGGCCCCAGGAAAATAGGAGGCATTACGATACCGCCAAATCTTCTGGCACATTCCAGCATTAATGTCTCACTTTGAATAGCGTCAGCACCCAGGGGTAAATGTTCACCGTGCCATTCCAGGGTTCCCAGGGGCAGATATGCAAGAGGTTTTTGTCGCAGTCGAATTCTGAACTCAGCAGGTCGCAATTCAATATACTTTACTTTTTCGGTATCCATAATAATTGAAGATAATCAGCTTGAAGATCAAATTAGTCATATTTAAGAATCATTCGGCAAAACCGGTGCTGCATCAACAGATAGTCTCGAGTTCGTAGAATCTTATGACCGCATCTTTATTGCCCCGATTCAATCTCAGGAGTGATTGACGCTCCAATTCATGAAAAATAGGGAACAAAAAGATGGAGTACATTTCTGCACTTTCTAAGAATATTAGTCATATTTGTTTCATGGCAAAATTGGATCAATTTTTTGAGCGGGAAATCATCTTGGAAAATGAAAGGGCCCGACTAAGTCCTCTAAGCCAGGACCAATTTGGCGAATTGAGCAAGGTTGCATTTGAGCCAGGGCTATGGAGGCTAAGCACAACGAAAATCAAAAAGCCTGAAGACCTGGAAAATTATATTACCACGGCTCTGGAGGAAAGAGCCAATGGCCAATCCTATCCTTTTCTAATTTTTGATAAACAAATGGGAAGAGTAGCCGGATCCACAAGGTATGGCGCAATCTCCTTTCCCAACAAGAGGCTTGAAATCGGCTGGACCTGGCTTCACCCCAGTTTCCATGGCAGCGGTCTCAACAAATCCTGCAAATTCCTGTTGTTGAAATTTGCTTTTGAGGAGCTTAGGATCAATAGAGTGGAGCTTAAAACCGATGTTTTGAATTGGCAGTCTCGCAAAGCCATGCTCAAATTGGGAGCAGTGCAGGAAGGAATTTTCAGAAAACATATGGTTACGGATACCGGTCGTGTACGAAACTCAATATATTTTAGCTTTACCAATGAGGATTGGCCAGGCCTTAAGCAAACTGTATTTGCTGATATTTAGCGAATTACATGTTAACATATCTTAACTCCACTCATACTAATTTAACTCCCTCCAACGATTTCCCTGTAACAACTTTGCAACGTGAGCGTCAAACAACTGTCATTCATATGGCATTAAGTTCTTTGAAGATTTCGTGAATAAAGTTGATGAATGTTAAGAAAAATGAAAGGACAACTTCATTCTGAGGTCATTATTAAATTTTTTGCAAAAAATGGCCTGTTCAGGTTTTGAGGATTCGGTGAAAATCCGTACTTTTGCCGCACGAATCGATTCCCTGTATTGTCACTTGCCCGACTTCGATTTGATTGTCCTGTATAAATTGGCGGAGAAACTCTGCCGGATTTCAAAACTTCAACAGGGAAACGTAAGAATCAGGATCAACCAAGGTGGATATTAGTTCCCCGTCATCAAAAACGAAAATTTGCCAATCATCATGTTTTCTGACCATGCATAGTAATATGTATTGCATAGTAGCTTATAAAAGACATATCTTTGTATCGTCAACATGATCAAAAATATTAGAATAAAGAATAATAATAACAATGAGACCGATGAACACAGTGAATCCAAAGGCAGGAACACTCAAACAGACGAGCAGCAGGAGCCTAAAAAGGATCCTGCACGAATCAATCAGCAAGGCAGCCTCTTTGTTGCTGATTATAGCACTGGCATTCAGCGCAATGGCTTTTGACCAGGGCGATAGCATGGATAGCAATTTCGACACCAATTATGCCAAAAAGGCAAAGACTGTTGAACTGAGCAAGGCTGTGACAGATAGTTGTTGCCTGGTTAGCAAACCCGTTATTCCAGGAATGAAAAGGGCGGTTTATTTAAACCTGCCGGATCGGAGAACCCTGATGGCGGCTGACCGCGAAGCGATGCTTCACTTCATGAAGGGTATCAGAGAGTCATGGATCAGGCAAATTTGGAATGGACCTGCAGAAAATCAGGTGAAGAAAGCAGACGAAGAAGTGGAATTCAATTTCGAATTGGAGAATGCTGCAAAGTCAATCTTGCCCGATTCAAGGGAATTGGCGGAAGCTGATGAAGAAATGAGCATTGATTTCGCAAGATCAGTAGCAAGCAAACTTCAAAACCGTTCCAGCAAGTATGTCGCCGAATCTGACGAAGAAATGAACCAGTCATTCGCTTTGGACAATTTCAAAATGTCTTGTCCTTCGAGTGCGATGATCGCCGATGCAGATGCCGGCATGAACAGAGATTTTGAAAGTACGAATAATCCCAGGCTCAATATGCCTTCAACTGAATTGATAGCCAAGGCCGATGAAGGAATGACCAGAATGATTCAAATGGAAAAGAAAATGAAGACAGGCAAATCAATAACAAAAGGAAATAAGTAAGTATTAGCAGCAGTTGGTTTTGGTTTTAAGAGGCCGGTAGATTTCCTACCGGCCTTTTGCTTTGGTAATAGTTAAGGCAATTTTTTTATCGCTGCGAAAAAGATCTTGCAGAATGAAAGGACTTCTCTATGTTTGCCATTGCCTCAGTTTGTCCGGGATGAATTCGCCTGCCCATATTCCTTCATCCTGCATTCAATCCTTTCAGTCTGAAGCAGTACCAGATCATAATGGTCAGAATCCTGTTCAATTCTATTTCTGGTGCATTGTGAATGTCAATTCTAATATAAATGGAATCCGGTTCTTGCAATCATACACAAACAAAAAATCAAATAATGTCAATCCCAAATTCAACTCCTCAACCCGATCCTTCAAAGATGATGCAAATAGGCATGGGATTCTGGGCTTCCAAATTACTGTTGGTGGCCGTGAAGTTTGAAATATTCACACTGCTGGCTTCACAAAAATTAAGCGCTTCAGCAATCAAGGAAAAGCTGGGTCTTCTTACGACGGACCAACACGTATATGATTTCCTGGACGGGCTGGTATCACTGGGTTTCCTGGAGCGGGAAGGCATTTTGGAAAAAGCATTATATTCTAATAGTCCCGATTCAAATATTTTTCTTGACAAGAATAAGCCCGCATATTCGGGGGGCATCCTGGAAATGGCCAATAACAGGTTATATGAATTCTGGGGTCATTTGGAACAAGGTCTTCTGACAGGTGAGGCACAGAATGAAACAAAAGGATCTGGCAACATGAATTTTTTTGAAGATCTGTATAAGTCTCCTGTAAAATTGCGGGAATTTATGGACGCCATGTCGGCTATACAAGCCGGTAATTTCATTTCACTCGTCAGGCAATTTCCTTTCAGCAATTATTCCTCATTGGTTGATGTGGGTGGCGCCGATGCCTCTTTTTCGATTCGGGTAGCAGGTAAGCATCCCCAAATACACTGCACTAGTTTTGACCTACCGGCGGTGGAACCTCTTGCCAAAGCAAAGATCAGGCAATCCGGCCTCGAGGAAAGGATATCATTCTCCGGTGGTGATTTTTTCAAGGATGCTATTCCTTCAGGCGAAGTCATATCAATGGGAAATATTCTACACGGATGCAATGAAGAAAGTAAATTGAAGCTCATTCAAAGGGTATTCGATGCCTTACCAGCTAATGGAGTATTCATAGCTATCGAAAACATCATTGATGATGACAGAAGAAAGAATACTTTCGGAATGCTCATGAGCCTGAATATGCTGATCGAAAACGGAGACGGGTTTGATTATACCTTCAGGCAATTCGAAGCCTGGGTAAAGAAGGCTGGATTCAGGAAAGCTGAAATCATTCCCCTGACAGGTCCCACCAGCGCCGCGATTGCATACAAATAAATGCAACCGAATGGCTCATAAACCCGGGACTGCGATCATAACATTCAACCCCGAATTCAGTTGCACGCATTGGAAAATGCTTGGGAAATGGCGAAAAACGATTTTTTCCAGGAAAGGATTTTAAATAAAAAAGCTGCAGGCTTATAAGCCGGATTCTGTGACCTCGCCTGAGGCGAAGCTGCTATCATTTATCTGGGACCATGATTGCTCACGGCCTCTTTCTGCCCACCCTCCAACGCAGTACCGGTTGTTACCGGCACATTCGGACGGGCCGTCCTTTTACGCTGGTTTACGTGGCATTTCAGCACGCAAGGTTTACCCGTGATCCTGATTACCCAGGAAGACCGTGAGCTTTTACCTCACGTTTTCACCTTTTCCCTGCAAAGCAGAGTAGTTATTTTCTGTGGCACTATCTGTTCCCGCTTGAAGCGGGACCCGGCTATTCACCGGTGCGTTGCCCTATGCTGTCCGGACTTTCCTGATCGCCAAAAAACAACCCGATAACACAGCCTGCAGCAATTATTTCAATAGCGGATGATTTGAATATTACAAAGAACGAATTGCAAAATTAGGTCTAATTATTGAACCGGCGATAACCGCAAGAAATAATGCCCTGTCAGGATCTTCATTAGTCATATTGCAAATAGATCTCCGTGGCGCCATAGCCAAATGCAGGATGATATTGGTTGACAAAGGATTTGACTTCCTTTTTCATTCGCAGTATGTCATGGATTTCATTCCTCAATTTTCCCGATCCCACGCCATGCACAACAATCATCATGGGTTGGCGATGGAGAACGGTTTGGTCATAATATTTATCAAAACTGCTGAGTTGGAGCTCCAGCTTCTGGAGATTATTCATTTTTTCCCAATTGTCAGTGAGCTTTTCAATGTGGAGGTCAATTACCGTTGGTGGCGGAGGCCCCGTTTTGCCGGCAGCTGCATCATATATCTTGTAACCGCTGCCGGCCAGCTTGCCAAGATCTATTTTTTCTTCCTTAACCTTTGCCGGGTATTCGTCAAATAACGGATAAGAAAAACTGGCTTCCTGTTTTTGCTTCAATTCTTCGATTTTACGGAAAATCTGCTTGGCCTTCGGTTTGAAATTAGACTCAAAATAATCAGACCTGCTCTTGTCGGGCCTGGAGAGAGAAAATTCAAATTCAAATTTTGGACCGTCATTTAGCTTTTCAAAAGGAAGGTCATTCAAATAAAAATCTCCCTGAGCCGCAATCTCATTTTTCAATTCAAATTCCGGGTCGCCCATATACCTCAACCTGTAAATAAAATGAAACGCGTCGTTGGTTTGATTGACCAGGTAAAGCCTGAATTTATCAACGATGTCATCGTCAAACACATCCTTATCAAAAACGGGTAAAAATGAAAGCCAGACCCCATTGTTAACTTTAGATTTGGAAAAATCCTTCTCTTTCCTAATGTCTTCAATATATTTCTTCGGTCTTGAGGTTGCTACTTTTTTTTCGGTAAACCATTTGAAATAGGGAAAGTCTATCTGGTCAACATATACCGGGAATTTGGTGCCTTCCACATCTACCATCACCATTTTATCATTAATGATATCAATGACCTCTCCTTCTTCATTGGAATGTAACAAGATGACCTTATCTCCTACCTGGAATTTCATACCAATATCATTATGTGTCCGTAAAAATAATGCGCCGGTACTTAACCGGCGCAACTAGTTAAACATTTTTCCGTGCTGGTGCACTAGTCATTCATGACCCCACCCTTTTTCTCAGGGTGCCTTGCCATCCATGCATCCACAGAAATTGGACCGCTTCCTTCGATCGTGAAAAAGAACAATAAAACCATGACGAGAATCGCCAGCCAAAATTCGTTGTCATAGGGTCTCAAGACCCCAGAACTGGAGTTTATAAAGATCGCAGCACCCAGCAGTACGGGAATCTGTACGAGACATGCAACCCTGGTCAGTAAACCGAAAGCGATCAGGGCGCCGCCAACAAGGTGGGCAAAGACTACATAGTGCGCCAGAAGGCCCAGGGAAATTGAGCCCAGGAAAGCGCTTCGGGTCATCACATCCACGAGTGAATCCAGATTATTAATGAACTGCACCCCTTTTAAGAAAAGAAAAATTCCAAGTACGATGCGAATGATGTCGAGCCATTTGGAATGATGAGTGTCACCCCATTTTTCGAGCCTTTGAACGATATTCATATGGCAAAATTTAAGGTGGGAAAAGAACTACCTCGAATTTAATCAAATTTTGCCTCAAAATCAATTCGAATTTTGAACCAGGACGTTTATCATGACGACTTGCCTGCCAATTTGCTCTTTCTGTATCCATAGATCCAATAGATTGTCAATCCGACTGACATCCATACGAAAAACCATTTCCAGGAAACGGCGGGAATCTCAATGAGGAGATAGGAACAAAACAATACTCCGAGAATGGGAATCAGTGAATACTTTCTGATAAAAGTCATTATGGTGAGATAACCTGCGCCAAGCACAAATACTAGAAAAAGAATATCCTGCAACTGATCGTGTGAGAAGTTCTGAGTAGCACTATTAATTCGTACCCTGAATGTATAGACGAAGACCGCGTATAGTACCGGTACAATATATTGTCCATTAATATAGGGTAGCTTGAACCCACCGGTCTTGGCGATGGGGCTGATCCTTGGTAACATGAGCACGCCGCCCGACACCAGCACAAAGGCGAAGAGCGTGCCGATGCTTGTGAGATCCGTCATCAGCGAACTCTCCATGAACAATGAAGGAATAGCCACCATGAGCCCCGTAATGATGGTGGAAAATGAAGGAGTATGAAATCGCGGATGAATCTTTCCAAAGGCTTTCGGAAGGAGGCCATCACGGCTCATGCTCATCCAAATGCGTGGTTGTCCTAATTGAAAAACCAGCAGAACGCTGGTGGTTGCTACCACTGCGCTGATGGACACTATGTAGCTAATCCAATGTTGCCCTACTCTTTCAAATACAAATGCCAGGGGATCCGTTACATTCAATTCAGAATAGTGAACCATCCCAGTCAACACCAGCGCAATGAGTATATATAGTACGGTACAAATGATCAGCGAATAGATCATCCCTCTCGGCAAGTCTCGTTGAGGATTCTGGCATTCTTCCGCGGTGGTGGAAATAGCGTCGAACCCGATATAAGCATAGAAAACAGCCGACACGCCCTTTAATACGCCTTCAAATCCATTAGGGAGGAACGGTTTCCAATGGTTGGTATCCACAAAGAAAAATCCCAGAATGATCACGAAAATGATTACAGATATCTTGAACATCACCATGAGATTGGTGCTTTTCTTGCTCTCTTTTATCCCAATGTAAGTGAGAATGCTAATGAGACAGACAATAATGAAAGCGGGAAGATTGATAAAGAAATGTCTTCCTGCGACGATTGGCGCATTGTTCCACGCATCATGAGCGAATTGCAATGCAGGTGTCAAAGGCCTACCCTCTGCAATGGTGGCTGAGGCCGAATCATAGGCTTTGTGTGCCGTACCGGGATCAATGGTCAGCCAGGCCGGCAGGTGAAGGCCGAAACCTTCGAGCAGATTATTGAAATACCCACTCCATGAGATTGCCACTACGATATTTCCAATTGAATATTCCAGGATCAGGGCCCAACCAATGATCCAGGCGACCAATTCCCCGAATGAAACATAGGCATAAGTATAGGCGCTTCCGGCAATGGGTACCCTGCTTGCAAATTCCGCGTAACAAAGAGCGGAGAATCCGCAGGTAACTGCGGTGATGATGAAAAGAAGTGAAATCCCCGGCCCGCCATCGAATGACGCCTTGCCGATAGTAGAGAATACGCCCGCTCCAACTACGGCGGCAATGCCCATGAAAGTAAGGTCCCTTACATTCAGTACTTTGTGCAGCCCGCCACTTCCGTGTGCATCCGATAATCCATCCTCTGCGTCTTTCAATATTTTGTCGATCGATTTCTTACGAAACAATGAATGCGCCATCGGCTTCTATTTTGGTTCAGGCTTTAGAGGAACAAATTAGGAAAAATTGGTTAAAAGAGTGGGTGATGGAGCAATAAGTTTGGAGGGAAATGAACCCTGAGTAAGCCGGATATAAAGATGGCCAGGGCCCTTTCGCACCCGAACCAGATCCTGCCCACCCATGAGATGAGGAAAGATGATCCGGTCAACATTAGTATTCTCTTTGTACCAGGAATTTCGCAAGCTGTTTCATAGGTTCCTTACGGCTAGCAGTAACTGCAATTTCCTCGAGGTGCTCAAGCGCAATGCCGAAAAATTTATTTTTCAGTTCCAGGGCCCAGGAATCGACCTTGCATGCCTTAAAAATCTTCAGTATCTGATCCACTTTCCCCGGCTTATCTGCTTCGAGCAGATGTTTCAATTCTTTGATCTGGGTGGCAGACGCCGTTTCAAGTGCATGAATCATCAGAAAGGTTTTCTTGTTGGATTTGATATCGCCACCCAACTGCTTGCCAAACTTACCTGGGTCACCAAAGGCATCCAGATAATCATCCTGCACCTGGAAAGCAATTCCCAGGTTTCTGCCAAACTCATAAATATGGTTCCGGTTGGCTTCTCCGGCCCCTCCCAGGATGGCTCCCATTTTCAGACTTGCAGCCAAAAGCACGGAAGTCTTCAAAGAGATCATATTAATGTATTCATCGAGGGATACCTTTCCCCGCTTCTCAAAATCCATATCCATCTGCTGCCCCTCGCATACTTCTTTGGCAGACTGGTTGAAAATTCCAATGATCCTGTGGAGGTAAGATGAATGTATTTTGTTCAGATAATCGTAGGCCACCACCATCATCACGTCCCCCGCAAGTAATGCCGTGGGTTCGCCGAATTTTTCATGAACTGTCTGCACACCCCTGCGCAGCGGAGCCTTGTCCATAATATCATCATGTATCAATGTAAAGTTGTGAAACAGCTCAATGGCAGTCGCCAGTTCCCAGGCATCCGGCCTGATCTCATCAAATAATTCATTCCCCATCAAACACATTACAGGCCTGACTCTTTTGCCTCCGATTCCCAAAAAATATTCAGCCGGGTCATAGAGACTGGCTGGCGTTACCGGGAAGTGCCTGGAGTTGAACCGTGAACTGAAAGCTTCATACAATTCTTCAAATGAATGCATATATTCTATGTTGGAGGAGAATGGGTAGCACCCAATAATTTGCAGATATTGGGCTTCGGGATCTTTCAGGTGCCGTGCATGACAAACGACTTTTATCTATCACACCTAACTCCCATCATTTACCTATTTCCATTTTTTCTTTACTTTCTTCTTTTCTGCTTTTGGCTTATACTTTTCCTCTATTTCCTCTCCCGGAGTCATGACCCATTCGTAGTCAAGCTGGCGCCTGGCCAGATTGCCTGATATTACTTTGATCCAGACTTTATCACCGATCCTGAAAGTCCTTCCACTGCGCCTGCCCGCCAAACAATACTCGGTTTCTATTAACCTGAATTCATCGTAGTCAAGGAGGCTGTTAATGCTCACGAGGCCTTCGCATTTATGCTCTATTGTTTCCACCCAAAATCCAAAACCCGCCACGCCGCTAATGACTCCTTCAAACTGCTCTCCAATATACTGTACCATGAATTCCACCTGCTTGTATTTATTGGCAGCGCGTTCCGATTCCATGGCAGCTCTTTCTCTTTCGCTGCAATGTTTACATTTTTCATCCATCTTCTTATCGGCCTTCGGATGTTCCCGGAGTACTTCGTCCATAATCCTATGCACCATGATATCGGGATAGCGCCTGATGGGCGAAGTGAAATGGCAATAGTTGACAAAACCCAGACCATAGTGGCCGATATTTTCCGCATTGTAGGCTGCTTTGGCCATGGTGCGGATCCCCAATTGTTCCAAGACATGCTGTTCGGGTCTGCCCTGCACATCCTGAAGCATCTTATTGAAGGATTCGGCTATGCCTTCGGGTGACCGTGTGTCGAATTTGTGGCCAAATTTCTTCGCAAATTCCACAAATGGCAATAGTTTTTCTTCATCGGGTTCATCGTGTACCCTGTAAGGAAAGGGTAGATTTTTCTTTTCAATTCTGACCTTGGACGCCTGTTCGGCCACCGTCCGGTTGGCCAGCAACATCAGCTCCTCGATCAATTGATGCGCTTCTTTGCTTTCCTTGATTTCAACGCCAATTGGTTTTCCAGTTTTATCTAATTTGAATCTCACCTCCTGTGAAGAAAAACTGATCGCCCCGTTCCTGAAACGCTGCTTTCGCAAACGCTGGGAAATATCATTCAGAATCAGCAGTTCGTCCACATATAATCCCTGTTTGGTTTCAATGATTTCCTGCACTTCTTCGTAAATGAATCTGTGGTTAGAATGGATGATTGTTTTGCCGGTCCAAAATTGTTTTATTTCCGCCTTGGGTGATATCTGGAATATAACCGAAAAAGTGAGCTTGTCTTCATGGGGACGCAGCGAGCAGAGCTCATTAGAGATCCGCTCCGGCAGCATGGACAATACTCTGTCGGGGAGATACACAGAAGTGGCTCGCTTATAGGAATCCTTATCCAGCGCGGATTCGGGCTGCACATAGTGGCTCACGTCAGCAATATGAATACCCACCTCATAGAATCCATTCCTGAGTTTTCGAAAACTGATTGCATCGTCAAAATCCTTGGCGTCGGCAGGATCAATCGTGAAACTGAGTATGGGCCTGACATCTTTCCGCATATTGATTTCATTAATGGGGATATGCTCGGGTATCCTTGCCGCTTCCTCCATGGCTTCATCCTCAAATTCGAGTGGAAAGCCTGCTTCCACAAGGATTTCTTTCATTGCGAGGTCATTTTCATTCACGGCGTCCAGGATGCTGACCACCTCGCCATGAGGATTCTTATCCTTTTTATTCCACTCCAGGAAACGCACCACCACCCTGTCACCGTCAACGGCTCCCATTAATTTATCGGCCGGGATATAGATATCCGGCATGGATTTATATTTTTCCGGAATGAAAAATGCAAAATCCGCGTTCACTTCCAGTTGCCCGATAAATTCAGTCCTTTTTCGTTCGAGCACGTCTGTGATCTGACCCTCCATTCTCCCGGTGAGTAAATTCTCTTTGGTGACCCTCACGCGCACTTTGTCACCATGGAGCGCCCTGTTAAAATCCTGCGGGCGCACGAATACATCCCTTTTCTGTTCTTCAATAATCACATAACCCACACCCGAACGCGTAACTTCGAGTATGCCGGTGTAATTTCGAGCGGTGACCTTATTTTTCCTCTTCTTGTTATTTTTTCTTCTCATGCAAAATATTAATTCTTGTTTGCGAATCCCTCTATGAAAGTAACAATTAAACTGTTAAAGCGGTTGGCTTCGTTGAAAAGAAAAGTCGTTTCAATCGGCAACACATACAAGGGTATCTGATTGAGTTCACGTGAAAATTTTATGAGCCTTACGGCATCCTTCTCAGTTGTGAGGATGATCCTGTCCGGAGATTTGAATTTTTCAAACCTGCGTTTGATCTCATGCAGGTCGTCTATCCTGAATATATGGTGGTCACTGAAGAGCATTGATTCATATGACTTAGTTATTTCCTGCAGGTATTTTTTCAATGGTTCAGGATTGGCGATGCCGCAAACCAGCAGGACTTCTGTTTGGCAGCTCAGGTGTTTGATGCCATGGGAAGTGATGTGATAAGGCGCCCCATAGTGGATACCCGTAAAAAATACATGTTGGTGAGACAGAGGATTGATCTCATTAATAGTCCTTTTCTTCTCTGCAGTTGAAAAGTCAGGCCGGCACTTGGTAACGATGATCACATCCGCTCGCTTGTAGCTGCTTCTTGCATCCCGCAGGTCTCCACTGGGCAAAAAGAAATCCCGTGTAAACAAATCGTTGGAGTCGGTCAGGAGAATATTGAATCCCGCATGGACGGCACGATGTTGAAAGGCATCGTCGAGGATGATCACGTCGATGTCTTCCCGGTCAAATAGTAGTTGTGGGATGGCGAATATCCTTTCTTCGCCAACGGCCACGGCCACTTCAGGGAATTTGATATGGAATTGCATTGGCTCATCCCCGATATCCAGGGCTGTAGTATGATCATTGGCCAAAATATACCCCCGGGTTTTCCTCTTATAGCCGCGGCTGAGCGTAGCCACCTTAAATTGATAGTTCAGTATCCTCAGCAGGTATTCCACCATAGGCGATTTTCCCGTGCCCCCTACCGCTAAATTTCCCACACAAATTATGGGGAAATTGAATTCTATGGATTTAATCAGCTTCTTGTCATACAAATAATTCCTGATCACTACCATCAATCCATACACTAAGGAGAAAGGAAATAATAACACTCTGAAAGATCTGAGCCATGTGGAGCTAAAAATCATATACCCTATGTGGAGTTACACAAAACGTTAAAGATATATCAAAATCATCAGTATCGTCGATGCGATCAATCGCTTCAAAAAAAGACAAACCCACTTTGCAGACGTCTTTACGACATCCGCGGAGGAATTGGTCATAAAAACCTTTTCCATAGCCAACCCTGTAGCCCCTCTTGTCAAATGCTAGCAGGGGCACCAAAACCAAATCGATCATCGTAGACGCTACTATTTCTCCGTCAGCGGGTTCCAATATTCCAAATTGGTTCTTTTCCAATACGGTATCCGTACCATACAAATAATTGACAAAGCTATTCCTGGCAAAATCTGATTTCGGAATTACTATTTTCATTTCGGGGTTATGAAATTTGAGAAATTCCAGGATCGGCCTTGTGTCAATTTCCTTGTGCCGGTTTATAGCAAGGTAGCTGTGCACGTATTTCAAAACAGGCAAATTCAATTGGCGGAAATGGCCAAGCAGCTTTTCCTGCATCCTCTCTATCTGTCCCAACTCGAGACTTAATCTTCTCTCTTTGTAAATAGACCTCAGTTCTTTCTTTGTCATAGAATTTTTACAAGTTGTGCTCTTAACAATGCCGCCTGCTGCCTGATAAATGCTTTATCCGGTTGCATTGCGAATGGAATGACTCCCAGCAGGGGGTAGCCGCTCCATCCGACAATATCCTGCTCATAACTCATGAAATGATCATTGAATATCCAGCCACAAACAGGAATGTCGCGTTGTCTTGCGGCCGCAGCAGTGAGGAGGGAATGATTGATGCTCCCCAGGTAATTCCTGCTCACTATTATCAATTTGCATCCGAGCTTTCCCACCAGGTCGATTACAAATTCATTTTGGTTGAGTGGAACCATGAGGCCTCCCGCACCTTCAATCACAAGGCAGTTACCGGCCCCATTTGAGCGGGAAATGATTTGGGTATAGTCTGAATAAATTTTATCCAGTGTAATGCTGATGCCCTCTTTCTCCGCCGCAATATGAGGTGAAGAAGGAAATTGGAGCTTATAGGACTCAGGATGAATTCTGGTTTTAGAATTACTCAAAGAAGCCAGTACCCATTCAGTATCCGTCACATTTTCATTTCCAGCCTGGATAGGTTTCCAATAATCAGCCTCCAGGGCTTCGGCCACGATGGCCGAAACAAGGGTCTTGCCTACGCCGGTGCCGATGCCAGTTATAAAAATTGAATGCGACATGTTAGGATTGAGCATTAAGATTTGCGAATGGGGCCTGACTATTTACCGCTCCTGCTCATCTGCTAATTTTTCTTTATTGATGAATATCGAAAAATAGGTAGTGCCATAGTTTCTCGCGGTCCTGAAAAATGGGAATCCTTCATACTGATTACCCGTCGTGTGTTCGAGTACCAGCCAGCCCCCTATATTCAGCAAATGGCGTTCAAAAATCATAGCGGGAATTTTGTCTATATTGCCCAGGCCATAGGGAGGTCCCGCAAAAATGAAATCGAATTGCTCGGTACATTGCTCCATGAATCTGAAGGCGTCCATTTTGACGGGCTTGAAATTTTTTAGGCCCAGCGCAGCGGCCGTATTCCTGATAAATTCATACATTTTAGGGTCCTTTTCCACAATGGTCAGGTCCTTCCCGCCACGTGAAGCCAACTCGTAACTGATACTTCCAGTTCCACCGAAAAGGTCCAGTGTTTTCAGACCGCTGATATCAAGATTATTCTGCAGAATATTGAACAGGCCTTCTTTTGCAATATCGGTGGTGGGACGGGTAAAAGGCATTTCCGCCGGAGGATTGATCTTTCTGCCGCCCAATGGTCCACCTATTATACGCATAGGGCCATCTCAAATAACGGAGTGAAAAAATGCCTGGGATATTCATCAAATACATCATCATACTTAAATGATGCCGGACGATCCAATAATTCTACATAGAGGAAATACTTGAGCAATTCTGTAAATACGGAAGACTGCTCGTCTATCAGTCCTTTTACTTTCAGCTTCACCTTTTCGCAATCAATGCCGAATTGCTTACTCATGTTGAGCAGGTAATAGGATACATCTTCCGCTGTTTCATATTCAAAGGTCTGGATCAGTTTCAACTCCCCGCCAGTGAACAGGGCAACTACCATTTTATTGGGATAGAAGATCAGTTCAGCGATGTGGTCTTCCAGGATTCCATTCAATTTCCATTGTTTAAGTAAGAGGGAATAGAAATGCCAATAAGCTCCATAGGGAAAATGCTGGCTCATGAGTTGTTGCAATGCGTTAGGCACCCGGTAAGTATTGTATAATTCCCATTCGGTGACCTTTTCCGTCAGGCAGTCTCCTGTTCTCAGGTCACCGTAAACCATATCAAGGGAAAGGTTGCTCAGGTCCTGGTGATAGATAGTCTCGGGTACTAACACAGATTCTGGAAAATTGTATGCAATAGTAACCTTACGGTAAGTCTTTCTGAGCATCTCATTACTGTAGAGTATATCTCTTATATGGGTAAAACTATCGTGGTCATCCACATTGAAATATTCCAGTGTCAGAAATTCCCTGTTCCCGTTTTGCAGGACTGCCAGTGACAGGTGGTCAATGGCCAGGTCAAGATAGAGATTACACTCCGATGTATCAACCAGGTTGAGGCCTGTAACTTGTATTTGAAATGCCGGGTTCAATAGCTCATTATTTCAGGTGGCAATAATACCACAAATTTCGGAAATGGTTAATTTACAATGAAGCCGCAATCCCTGCCGGACCAGGATCAGGTATTAAAAGGGCTCCGGCAATTCCCAAATAACCGGACAGGAATTAATTGGTAATAGTTGAGGAGCAATCCTTCTTACAAATTCTTAATTATTAAGTTTGCGCCTTCAGTATGTCCACAACCAATGAATCTATCGATCTCAGGCTGCAGATATCTTACAGGCAGATCCTGAAGATTGCATTACCCATATCCGCGGCGATATTCGTACCACAAATTAATTTCATCACTAATAATATTTTTCTGGGACGATTGGGGGAGATAGAACTGGGCGCAGCAGGCATTACCGGTGTTTTGTATCTGATTTTCGCGGGTATTGGTTTTGGATTGAACAACGGATTGCAGGCACTCATCGCCCGGCGGGCGGGGGAAGGCCGCATCGAAGAGATCGGTAAGATTTTCAACCAGGGTGTGAGAGTGGCATTGGCCATTGCCATGCTGGGAGTATTGCTCACCTATTTCGTGGTTCCTGTCATTCTTCGCAATACCCTGCATTCGCAGGAATTGTACCAGATGTGCATTCATTTTCTGCGTATCAGGATCTGGGGTCTTCCGTTCCTTTATATGTACCAAATGCGGAACGCTTTGTTGGTGGGTACCAATCAAAGCCGTTACCTGATTGCTGGAACCGTCACTGAGACCGTTTCCAACATCTTCTTTGACTATGCATTAATTTATGGACATTTTGGATTACCCGAGTTGGGATTTAATGGGGCGGCCATAGCCTCCATTATTGCAGAGTTCCTGGGAATGCTTGTTGTATTTCTTGTCATTCATTGGAAGGGATTTCACCTGTCATTTGGGTTGAACAAACATTTTGGATTTGACAAAAAAGTATCGAAACTCATATTGGTTCAATCCTCCCCCCTGGTTGTTCAACATGCGATCAGTATCATTAGCTGGGAATTTTTTTACATCCTTATTGAACATCATGGACAGCGGGACCTGGCAGTTTCCAATACCATGCGGAATATTTTTGGGTTTTTCGGGGTCTTCACCTGGGCATTTGCGGCTACCAGCAATACTATGGTCAGCAATATCATCGGGCAGGGTCAGAAAGAGAAAGTGATTGATGCGATCAATATGATCGTTCGGCTCAGTACAGGAATTTCAATTGTCATTTGTTTATTCCTCAACCTCTTTGCGCATTCAATTTTCTCCATTTACGGGCAAAGTGAAGCCTTCATCGAGGCGGCTATACCCGTGCTGCGGGTGGTTTCCACTGCACTCATTCTCATGTCCTTCTCGGTGGTGTGGTTGAATGCTGTAACGGGAACGGGAAATACCATCGTGAACCTGGGGATTGAATTCATAGCCATTGTACTCTATTGCAGCTATGCCTACCTGGTACTTGAAAAGCTGCGCATGCCCATTGCCTGGGGTTGGGCAGCGGAATGGCTATATTGGATCACGATGTTTTTGCTTTCATATCTCTATATCAGGAGCGGGAGGTGGAAGAAAAAGGAGATTTAAATAACAGGATTACCCATTTAGGCCTCAAAGCAAAAAGGAGAGGTTTGCAATTGCAAAACTATTTTAATTTGGGGCTAAATAGTTGGGTATGTTCCAGGGAATATCAGTGCAGCAGTTTAATAAGTGCTTCAAAAATGAGGACGATTGCAAACAATATCTCTTCGATCTGAAGTGGAAAAAAAACTACCAGTGCAGAAGGTGTGGCTGTACCAAATATTATAAGGGCCGCACCCGGTTCCACCTGCGATGCAGCAGTTGTAGTTATGATGAATCCGTCACGGCCCATACGATCTTCCACAAGCTGAAGATCCCCCTGTTAAAGGCCTTTGGCATGGCCTTCCGGCTGTCGGTGCGCAAAAAGGGAATGTCCACCACGGAGCTGGCCCGGGAGTTTTCCATCAATCAAAAATCATCCTGGCTCTTCAAGCGCAAGACCCAGGA
>JBGPHC010000015.1:0-89203 GCA_041484195.1 Agriterribacter sp.
AACCTGTCTGCCGACAGGCAGGCATCCCGGAATAAAATAATCCCCTTATAAAAAGTATTGAACAAGAGGGTGGGTCATCATTCCGGAATGGTGGGTCAACATGAAACGGAATGACGGGTCAACATGGTCCGGAATCTACATCCATGTATTTTATTACTTCTGCTTTCTCTGCGTCAGTACCCAGCCATTTTGCTCCTATCCATTCCATTGGTTTGCCAATTGGGAACCATTGCTCTCCCTGCATTGTAAATTGAATAGGTGTATAAAGATGAAAAGTCGCAATAATATACTCATCATTTTCAGGCAGGTGAAGTGTATTTATTTTATAAGGTAGATTATGAAGTACAGGCCCTATAAGTACTGGTCGTTTTGGATTATTCTTCCTGATAATTTTGAGGGCATCGGTAAAATATTCTTCCCATACATTTTCTAATTGGGCGTGTGGTTCCGCCATTATTTCAAACATAACATTTTGTGAAAAGGATTTATAATACACTGATAATTGACTCCAGAGGCTTAAAAAATGTTCCCTACTTTCAGATGGCCTTGCCATTAATTGTTCATCCAAATGATTATCCAGGATAATTGCAAGCTTATTTTTTAGAGCTTGTTCAATCGCCCAATCAACCCTTGCCAGGAAGTTTTTATCAATGTTGTATGGCTTAATTAAATCCATATGAGCAACCCATTGAATGGGTAACCTGATGGCAGTAAAACCAGCTTCCTTAATCAATATAAACTCATTTCCATTTAATGAGTGGCCCCAGTCGCCTTCTTTAGAAGCATCCAATGTAAAACCAATATTCAGAGTTCTGGCTAATAATTGATTGGCAGAAAAAATATCTATTGTTTTTGTAGTGTCATTTTGAATATTATCGGCAAATAAACCCAAAGGCAAACATAGAAGGAACATTTTTAGTGTTACATGTTTCTGCCAATTTTTTAGGTGGCTTTGTTTGAATACTTTCATTTAGTATGTTTTAACTTTCTTAATAATTAATTTTCCCGAAGCATGTCATTGCAGTTGCTGAACAAGGTTGTTCAATTCTTCAAAGTATTGCCCAAACTGTTTTTTATAAAAATACTTTTTTAGAAAAAACTGAAAAATAAGAAAACCAATATAGCATATAGTTCTTAAGAGGAACGGTAGGCCATACCATCCCTCGTAGTTTCTTTCTATATGATAATACATGGCTATTTCCAGCATGACTGCCATCACCACATATAAACAAGCGTTCATCACAAAATGCCGCTTAAAATCTTTACCCAATATTCTGACTTTAGCAATCATGTTTTTTTTTGTGTTTCCGGTTGGCCGTTGTAGTTTTTTTACAATGCCATAATTAAACAGTGAGCTAATAAACTCAATAAATAAAATTGCCAGCAATAACCACATAGAAAGACTATGATATGCCAGCGAATTATTAATAAATACAGCAACAAAAACTAATGCCGTTAGTGGAAAGAGAAACAAAGCGGATTTCAGATTCCTTTCTAACTTGGCAAGCGGCCCCCGGCTTTTGTTGTTAATCAATTCCATAATATTATTGTTTTCTGGTTTGTAAATGCTTGTTGAAGCATCCATCATTTTTTTAAAGTTGTCAAGTTCCATATCAATTATTCTTTACTAATT
The DNA here is from genome assembly GCA_041484195.1 of Agriterribacter sp. GTDB lineage: Bacteria > Bacteroidota > Bacteroidia > Chitinophagales > Chitinophagaceae > PSRI01. Next base: position 1,634 of record JBGPHC010000015.1, read on the forward strand.
GGCGTAATTTTTCTTTAGCTCTATTCATCTTAACTCTGAGTGTGTTTTCATTAACCCCCAATATTTCCTCCATTTCAGCATAAGATTTACCTTCCAAATAAAGCATTACAAGGGCTTTTTCAATTTTATTCAACTGCTCAATAGCTGCATACATTTCAGCATACATCTCTTCCTTCTGTATATACGAATTTGTATCGCTTATTTCTTTTGGAACGGAATTAGGATCGTAGGACTGAATATGCTTTTTCCCCTTTCTAAGCCCTGCGATAGCGGTGTTAATTGCAACTTGGTACAACCAAGTACTGAATTTCGCTTCCCCTCTGAATCCTGTGAAGCTTTTCCACAATTGAATTAAAATTTCCTGGAACAAATCCTGTCTGTCAGCATCATTATTAGCGTAAAAATGACATACCTTATATATCAGTTGCTCATGCTCCTGTATTTGCTTCAGAAAAGTTTCTTTTAGTTGTTCTTCTCTCAGAATTTTAATTTTATTATTAGTAGCGGAAGGTGCAAAATTGTTACATTCTTTCGAATAATTTCTTGTGGAGACAAGCTTGTCAATTTATCTTATAGCGATGATGTGGATAGTTTTTAGACAGTCTGACAGTAAATGCTATTATTTGTCCGTACATCGTCAAAACAAAGCGGGGCTTCCACGCCTTGGTTGGTGTTGCCCTTTTTGCCAAAGACATCCTGGCATCTGAAGCTGTAAGGGAGTACCAACTAAACGATTAACTTTTTATTGTTGGCGATTCCTGGTGAACTTTATCAGAAAGTTTGACATATCTGGTGGGAAACACCAACCTGCAGTGAAATGGAGTGAATTTTCGCTAATTCTATTGTGATAGTGCAAATACAATTAGCAATTACTCATATTCCCTATACGCCCCAAATCTTGCTAGGCGATCTTCTCCTAATTGCGCGGGTATGGGTTCAAAGGGTGTATGCATCTTCTCGCATATTTGCATCCATAAACCCGTTCTTGTATAAGTTTGATGGACTTTCTGAAAATGCGTGGATAAAAGCAGGTCCTTCGCTTCCTGCAACTGCCCTTTATCTATCAACAACTGCACCCTTCTCTCTATAATCCATTCATCTGACAGCGCAGCTACTTTCGACAGCCAGTTTTCACGTTCTGCAAGAGTCTGCGAACCCAGGTTACGCAAGACTTTATCTCTTTCAACTATAATTTGAGGATGCAGTTGTAACCATTTTTCTTTAATTGCATCAAAAGCATCCGAGGCGCCCTTCATATCTCCCTTTGCTTTCAGCAATCTCGCCAGCAACGCTTTTGCCAGTCCGCTCTGCGACTCTGTGAGCCTTTGTATGGCTTCATCCTTTCTATCGCGACCTGCCAGCCATGTGCCATAGTAATAACGCCAGAGCCCCTGGGTTTCACCACTTGTTTTATTGATAGCCATCTTAAAAGGCGCATCCATGTTTTCCATACCCGAAGGAGCCCAGAGATACTGATCAATTGTTGGTGGCTGTGGTAAAGACTTATTTGTCTTGTAAGCATTTATTAAATCATTCCAGACTTTTACATCCCTTTCCCTTGCCCATCCAAAAAGAGGAATGGCCGAGATGGGTCGCAAATATATCTTTGGCGTCTGCAATTCATAAATGTTCAACTCCCTGTCTGTCGGAATCCAATATTCCACATGCCATTTGGTCTGTTTTGGTTGCATCTCCAACTTGATGGACTGATCCCCAATTGGGCCTCCCTGGATTTCCAAATAGGTCTGATGCTTTGCGGTACTAAGGATTGCCCAGCTACTATCATCTCCTTTACCATAACTCCATAGTTTGATACCCGAAGCGATCTTTTCGTCGGCTATATGATAGAGTCCGACACCTAACGATTGAGTAAAAGCGCCAAAAGCATTGGCATCTTTTGTCTTCCAAAAATAGCCGGTCATCTCTTTGATATCCTTCTCTGTTTTTGGCCCTTGCAAAACCCAGTCAATGGTATCGAGCCTTGAAGCGTGGGACAATACTTTCCCTGCGGGAAAATCATATTTTGTATCTGGTGCCGATGGCAATGCGGCATTGGACCAGGACATCCAGGGATAGGCATCGTTGCCAGGATTGTAAAACTTTACCCTTTCCGTTAAAAAATTATCGTTTGCCCCCAATGAATATTCCAGCGACCACTGCATGCCAAATCTAAGTTCTCTTTCACCACAGGTCACATAGATCCGCTCTTTGGTCTTATCGATTTGGTATAATACCTTTTCATTTTGGCTGGGAGAGTGCGAAATAGGAAAACTGACTTCGATGCCTCCTGCCACAAAATTAAAGCGGGGTAAAATCCTGGTATATCTGATCACATCCGGAACATACAGTACTTCCTTTCCCGAAGGCTTGTATATAATGGAAGTTATTTTACCACCCAGGTCAGGACAGATTGTAACTTTCATTCTGTCATTTTCCATTACCACGAATCTGTATTTTTTCAACGCAGGCCTGTTGGATGTTTCCGCATAGCTCAAATATGGATAAACACCATTAGGATCCAGGGCCGTGGGGATAGGACCAAAAGGAGTCAATTGGTGGGTAAGGACATAATCTTCATATTCGGTAACGGTGACCAGGCCCGGACCATCTTTGGCTAGGGATCTGAAAATTATACCAGTTCCCAAAAGAAATAATAATAAGAACCTGGCTTTCATAAATCGATTCATATAATTTTAGTGCTGGTTCAACTCATCGCTCAATTGATCCACGATTGCCTTGCCCTTATTTACATCGGCTGTAATTTTTTCTTCATTAAAATCATGCTCGGTGTTAAAGACTTTCATATGTTGTTCCAATGCCTGCCAAAGTTCCTTAACGCTTTTATCTTTTGATTTAGCTACAAGGCTTTTTAAAATCTGTATTTTTTCATAATCGGCTATGCCTTCCCGCATGGTCTCAAAACGGACACTGCTGTTAGCACCGGGATAAACCATGAAACAGTCTCCGGCAGGCCAGGAACCGAAACGGGCATCACGGACCGGATCTTCCGGCCAGGCATCGTATGCCCAACGCAAAAAACCATCGTAGCCCAAAGCTGCCGAATACCAACTGATCCACCGGCCTTCAATGGGCGGAGAAAAAACAAAATTGTTGGGTTTTGGAGGATTACAGCAAACATAGAAAGTGGAAGTCGCACCTCTTGCCGCTCGTTGCCTTAGCTGTTCTGCATTGGGCTCTTTGCCATAAAGAAAGGAATAATCATCCAGCAGGGTATCCAGTTCTTTGTGCCAGTCACCAGCATACGTAATTCGCCATTTTGGGGAATGTTTCTTAATTACTTTGATGGCAGCCAGTGTCTGGCTCAATTCATTTTCATTAATGCCCAAAAATGTTTTCTGGAACCAACCTTTTTTTTCCAGGTGAATTTTCAAATCGGTAAGAAAGATATTCCAATGAGTGCTGAATTCTTTTGATTCGGGTGCCCATGATTCATAAACCCAGTTGCCGCTAGCTTCGTCAATATACCGGAATCGGTTACCCCAGGGAATCGGTGTATAAAGGGTAATGGCCTTATCAATACCCACCTGCATGGCCAATTCTACATAAGTATCGAAAATGCTGTAATCAAATTTCCATTTACCATTTTTCTGTTTGATCCAATCGATCATACCACCTTCAATCATATATGAATTATCAGCCCAGGGAGAATGCACCGCATAAGTTGTAATATATTTACCACCGGCATCGGCATATAATTGCAAATGCTTTTTGAGTAATGCCTTATGTTCTTCCGACCATGGCTTCAAATGATTTTTCCAGGCCACTACCCAGGGATTCTGCCATAGGTCGAGTCTGTAAGTCCATTCATGCGGCGCCGGTAGCAATTGATTCTGTATCCTTATTTGTATTTTCAGGCTTAAACTTTTGTTTCCAGTTGCAACAACAATGTTTCCTGTATATACACCCGCTTCTGTATTAGCCGGAACATCCAGGGACAGCCAGACCGGCCTCACTGTCTGGCCTGTCAGGTCAAAGCGATCAAAGGCTTCCAAACGATCAGGCATCAGGTAGGCGTTTTTATAAGGGGTTTCGCCACATACGGCATCTTTGGCTCCATATGGGTAGTTCGAAAGCACATAACGCACCATTTGCAATTGGATATTATTGTGACTTAAGACCTTTCCTTTTGCACTCACGAGGTCATTCAATTTGAATCTCACCTGTTCCAGACTGTCGGGTGACCAAAGCAGGATTTGCGCATTCAATCGTTCGCCCTTCCAAGCGGTGGCTTCCCATAATAACAGATCATTTTGCACCGGAAGTTCCGTCCTGAAATAAGCTTTATCTGCTGAACCAAAGGAAGCGTGGAGTCCGCCTTTTTGGGTTTGCCATGCTTCTTTGTTTATGGGTTGATCAAAACCGTATTCGGTTTGATAGTGCATTTTTAAAGCAGGCAGGAGTGAGGAGTCCACCATACCACGATTATCCTGGGCAAAAGACAGATTGCATTGCAGCATTAACAGGATAGATGCTACTGTAGTTCTTTGTAAAACTGCCTGTTTATTGAGGTAAGCAAATTTCATTGGCATCTTATTCTCTTTGGCGAAAGATTCTATTAGAAATGGCTGTAACCGGTTGTTCGGCCAGTAAGCTATATTAATTTCCCTAAATAAATATTTAACCCACTTTACAATCCCGGGAATCCCACCGACGCTAAAGCTCTGGTGGCCGAGGTCAGGATGACTGGATTGCCTTCGCCGATCCTTTGGAGGGGTGGCCTCAAAGTCTGTCTGGCCCTTCGGGACCTTTGACTTTTCATCCCTTCGCCATTCGAGGTGAACTCCTCTGTCGGGCTTTGCCCGACGAAGCCCGGATTAGACCAGCGAAATTATTGACTACTGCTAATAACAAAGCCCGCCTTTGCCGATGCTACGGTGGACGAAGGCGGGCGAAGCCGGGATGACTGGATTACCTCCGGCCTACCGGCCTCCGGTGATCCTGGAGGTGGGGGGCCTCAAACAAAATCGGCACAGCCCTTCGGGCTGTTTTGCTTTTTTCGCCGTCCGCTTTCGAGCAAGCTCGACGCGTCCTGCTCAAAAGCAAAAGCCTCCGCTTCGCGGAGGCTGTGCCGATTTTGTTTGGTCGGGATGACTGGATTCGAACCAGCGACCCCCACGTCCCGAACGTGGTGCGCTACCGGGCTGCGCTACATCCCGAACGATGAGTGAAAATATTGAAAATTTTCCACGTCATTGAAATCAAAAGGCCGGGCGCAAAGGTAAAGAATAACCGAGATCACAAAAAATACCTGCCCATCAGGCCATCTGCGTCAGTTGTATGAGATTTCCACATGTATCATCGAGCATGGCAACAATCACAGGACCCATGGAGCTGGGGCCCGACATAAAATCCACGCCAAGCTTTGTCAGCCTTTCATATTCTTCCTGGATATCTTTCACGTTAAAAGATGCCGATGGAATACCGGCTTCAAACAGCGCCTTCTGATAGGGTTTCGATGGGAGGAATTCCATGGGCTCCAAAACCAGTTCTACGCCATCCTGAGCTTCCGGTGAAACCACGGTCAGCCATTTGAATTTACCCAATGGAATTCCAGTCTTCTTTAGAAAGCCCAATGTCTCTGTATAGAACTTCAGGGCCTTTTCCTGGTCAGTCACCATAATGCTGGTCAGTTTGATTTGCATATTGCATTTTTTATGGATGAATAAAGGAATTGTCAGACTATGTTCCCTGAGTCGCCTTCATATTTGGTGAAGGATGCGGACTCCGGCTCCCAAGGAACGCCGCGAGTGAATTGCCGATAATCCCTTCCCAATCCGGCACATGATAGCCATTCAGGAAATTCAGGTCAAACATCGGCAGGGTATCCAGTCCTTCATGGGTCAGCCTCAACCTGGTGCCGCCATTTTCCGGAAATAATTCAAAGCTCACCCTGGAGCTTCCTTTAAAACCCATGTAGCTCCAACTATAAGAGATTTTTTTGAAGGGAATGAGTTCGGTTATCTTGCATAAATGCAGGTATAGCACGCCTTCTCTGCCTCCCACGAATTGAAATTCAAATCCCAATTCTGGTTTGAAATCCTCGATATAAAAATACCATTCCTTCATTTGTTCCTTATCGGTCAGGGCTTGCCAGACCCTTTCAACAGGACAATTGAATGTTTTTTCGATTACGAGTAGTTCCGATTTCATTTTCTTTTTGATTTCCCTGAAGAATGCAACTTGGGCTTCCGGATAGCGGGTAAAGCCTTTTCCTGATTGTCTTTTTGCAGGAAATTTTCCAAAGCGTCCAGTTTGCTGGTCCAGAATACCCGATATTGTTCTATCCATTTTGATACTTCGCTCAATGGCTTGAGATTTGCCTCACAGTACCTTTCACGCCCCACTTGTTTAATAGTCACGAGACCACATTCGGTGAGTATTTTTATTTGTTTGGATATAGCGGGACGGCTCACGTCAAAATTTTCCGCAATCGCGTTCAGGTGCAGGGGTCTCCGTGCTATAAGTTGGATGATTTCCCGCCTTCTTGGGTCGGCAATTGCCTGAAATGGGTCCCTCCTCATAATTGTATTGTTTTAAGCGTAACCAAACGGTTACAAAAATAATTGAAAAGCTCTATAATGCAAATTTTCCTGGAATTAATTATGCCGGCATGCAATCTTTAGCGCCAGCAATATTTTTAACTGGGATTTTTCGGAAACTACCAGGCATTGATGATTTGGGAGGTCTGAATCAAATCGAAGACAGAATCTGCGGCTGGGAGATACCAGAAAGCTGAGGCAATTATTTGAAATGGTTCATTCATTTTTGGTCACTGACATCAATATGCGTTTCCATTTTATTCAAGTGACGGAAACTGTCCAACACCTCATGCAAATATTCGAAGCTAATACCGATGAATATCCAGGAAGTTATCACAACATAGTTCATCCTCCCTGCATTTTTGGGCAATGCCCTTTCCACCAATTTGCAAAGCGTTTTTCCCCCGGTAGGTGGGTAGGGCATCCTTTGAATGAATTCAATTGGGTTTTCAACAGCTCCCTTGTCCTGGTTTACTCTGTAATCTTTCACGATTGCAAGTATTGAATAGGCCTCCTGGATATTTGAATCTGGCAGAAACACCCGGCGCAGCCTTCAAAAATTTTCCTCAAATTTGTTGGCGGTCATGTCAATGCCTCTAATTTTTTTCCGCCGATGGGCCCGCGACTGACCTGTTCTTCTTTAATATTTCCACATATCTCGTAGCGTCGGCATTGTTTGGATCCAATTCCAGGAGCTTGTTAAAATAATCAATGGAGCTTTCATAATCCTTTTCGGCATTGGCCTTATATGCGGCAATATATCCATATGCCTCGATCAAATACCTCTTATTGAGATTATTGCTGGTATCATTCTCCGTCAGTTCAACCACTTTTAGATAGTGGGGCACAGCCAGACCTTTTTCCATGGAGGAATCAATGGCAGCAGCGGTCCTGGCACACCAATAATGTCCGAATTTATTATAGGGATATTTGTTGGCATATAGCGCGAAGACTGTATTGGCTCCCATATAATTCCTGGCTTTATAGTAGGAGATGCCCCAATTGAAGAGGTCCACGTTCGTGGCGGCGGGATTACCTAAATAATATTTACTCAGCTATATTGATTCATTGTGATAGTCCTTTACCTTGTTGTACAATCCGGCAATCTTCTTATAATACCCGAGCTTCAGGGCATTCTCCTTTTCGAGTGTGGAAGCCCTTGCATAATACAGGGCCGCACTGTCTTCCTTCCCATTCATGACATCATAGATATCGCCCATCAACTCGAAGTCCCTGGATATCCAATTCGAATCTGATTCCTTTTCAAAATATTGCTTCATGTAGGACGCGGCCTTATATGCCATGGCATTGGCGGGTTGGTATAATTCCTTATAACAATAAGCTGCCAGTTTATACATCCGTGGTCTAATATCTTTGCCCAAATGCTGCAGGAGGGTCTGCACCTCGCTGATGGCTTCGGAATATTTCTTATTCAGGTATAAAATATCGATGAGGAGATATTCATTGTCAATGCTGTAGTCGGAGGCCGCTATATAGTTTCTGAGATAATCCAACGCTTTGGCGGGATCATGGTGGAAGTAGTAAAAGTATAATTCATACAATGCGGGGGCATAGCCGGGATCTGATGCGATCGCTTTTGTGAAATAGGGCAGGAATATTTCATCATTATTTTGCGCCTCGAAGATCTTACCTATCTTATACAGGGCGGGAACATAATCTACCTTCACTGACAGAGCATTCTTATAAGCCCTGTATGCTTCGCTGCCATCGTTCAGCTTGCGGTATGCGTCTCCCATGGCGATATACAGATCAGGATTGTCTTTATCTCGCTTGATGGCTCTTTCCAACAAATCAATCGCCGATTTATAATCCCCTGCCGGACCCTCCAATTGGGCCTCTGCCGCGGCGAACAATATCATAGGATCCTTTTTCTTTGTTTGATCCAGGGCCTGATCCAAATATTTTACTGCTTCATCCATCTTGCCTGTTTTTGCTAATACCCTTGCACGGGCGCAGCTTATTATGGGCGCTTGACTGATTTCAACCGGGATCTTCTGAAGACTGTCTCTTAAGATTGCGTCTTTATCTGTGGCCAGGTAAGCATCGGTGAGGAGATACCAGGCTTCCGGATTATTTGGATTTTCCTTCAGCAGGTTTCCCAATTCCGAAATCGCACTATTATATCTTTCCTGGTAAATGTATTTGCGTGCGGCTTCAATGTTCTGGCAGATCGCTGCAGGAATGCCCATTAAACTCAATAAAATAAAAATGTTGAAACGTTTCATGCTCCTTCGATTTTGGTTGAATGATATAGAGGTGGATATGGCTTGATACTGAGTATTTGCAACCTGGATTCGGTCTCCAGGATATCTGCGATGCTTTTCGGCGGTATTGTAAGTATCGTTGCTTCTTCCCGGGGATTCACCAGCAACATATCGGCGCCTACCAGTCCGGCATACCTGAGCGCTTCCCTGGCGGGATGATCACCATTCAGCACTTTTAGCTCAATATGACATCCAAGCGTGTTCTTCAGTATCCTGTAAGTCTCAATGAATGCCTGGGAAGATGAATATTTTGAATGTTCCTTTAGCGTAATCAGATGTATCTGCGCCCTGAATCTTCCCGACAATTCGATCAGCAAATCAATTTTCCGTTCAGGAATCCTTTTTCCCACAGGCACGACAATGATCCTGGTCTTATTGTGCAATGAGCCGGGCCTTACCGTCAATACCGGACAATTGGTTTGACTGGCCAACTTATCAGTATTTACGTCGTTCAACCAATTAGTCCATTTCACGCTGGTTCGCTTACCGATGATAATGATCTGCGGATTTATCTTTTCTGCCAATTCTTCGATTGCATTCTGGACGCTGTCTTCAATCACCAAATGCGTTTTAACTCTTATTTCCGGGAAATTCTCCATGATACAAAATCTCCACTCCTCCAATTTCATTTTGGCTAGCTGCAGTTTGTTTCTAAATCCTTTGCCGGAGTGAATATGAAAATGAGGAAGGGAAAACCTGCCAATGGGAAGTGAAGGATCCGCGACATGAAATAAATGAATCACGGTGTGCTCGGGATCGGACAATTCTATTGCTTTTTTGACAACTGTTTCCGTGTTGATGGTAAAGTCCAGGGGCAGTAATATGGTTTCAAATGATGTGGACATATATATTTTTTATTGAATGAGATAATGCCAGACTTCAATTTATAGGCATTTCATAAGAGAAAGATTGATCCGCGATTAGAATCTCATTAGAATATGAAAGCGGTTTATTTGAGGACCGAATATATCAGGATGCCGTAAATTGCAAAAGCACTATTCACCACGACCTGTCAACCTTATTGCCGAATTGCTTTTTATGGAAAACAGGAATATACTCATCATTGAAGATGAACAGAAGATCGCGGACACACTTCAATTTGGTCTCGCTGAAAATGGCTATCTGAGTGATGTGGCATACGATGGATTGGTGGGACATGATTTCTTCAAATCGCGGTCATACGATCTCGTTATCCTGGATATCAACCTGCCGGGCATGAACGGCTATGAACTGTGCAAAGTCATCAGGACCCAAAACAACCAGGTTCCTGTAATATTTCTCACAGCGTTCCATTCCATTGATGACAAAGTGGACGGATACCATGCCGGCGCCGATGATTATTTGGTAAAGCCATTTGAGTTCAGGGAGCTGCTGCTTAAGATAAATGTATTGATAAAGCGCTCAGCAATTCCGCAATTGCCATTAGGAAATATTCTGGGGGCGGCGGATCTGGAAATGAACCTGGACAACCGTGAAGTAAAAAGAGATGATCAGAAATTAACTCTGACGAATAAGGAATTCCAGCTCCTGGAATACCTGCTCCGGAATAAGAACAAAGTGGTCTCGAGAGCCGATATCGCCATTAATGTATGGGAGGTCGATTTCGACACCAATACCAATGTGATTGACGTGTACATAAACTATGTTCGAAATAAAATAGATAAGAATTTTCCAACCAAACTCATTCAGACCCATATCGGAATGGGATATATCCTAAAAGACAGCAACCAGTAATGCCCGTTAGATTCCGTATCACCATATTATTCGCCGTCATTGTATTCACATTGCTCTCCATCGTTTGCGGCTCTGTCTATTATTTTTCCTATACGAGCCGGTTCAGGAGTTTTAAGAACCGTTTAGTCAGCAAGGCCATCACCACAGCCAAACTATTCAGCCAGTCGGGCACATTCGACCGGGATATGATTGAAAGGATTGATTCTTCCATCACGCTGTCCATCAAAGAGAAATTCGTGCAGGTTTATGACGCGTCCAACACGAAAATCTACCAGTTCAACGATCTCCCCGGCGACACTCTCACATTTGAAAAAAAGATACTGGACAATGCCAGACTTCGTGGAAATGTTTACTTCAGGCAAGGCAAGAGGGAAATAGTCGCTCATTACGATATTGCAAAAGGCAGCCAGTTCGTGATCGTGGTTGGAGCATTGGACCAGGAAGGCATCAATATGCTACATCAATTATTCCTGATATTGGCATTTAGTTTCGTTGGAGGCCTGTTGATCGCCATGGTCGGTGGCTATATCTTCTCCACGCGCCTATTGCTCCCCATCAAAAAAATCGCGGATGAGGTGAATGAGATCTCAGCCCAGAGCCTGGCCAGAAGGATCCATGCGGGAACCGGGGACGATGAATGGAATTACCTGGCAGCGACACTAAACCAATTACTCAACCGCCTGCAGGAAAGTTTTGATATTCAAAAAAGATTCATCGCGAACGCGTCTCATGAATTGTCAACTCCGCTGGCTTCCATTTCAAGCCAGTTGGAAGTTTCACTGCAAAGAGACAGGGATGCGGCGATGTACCGACAGGTGATGCAGTCGGTTTACGAAGATGTTAGCGGCCTCACCAGGCTCACCCACACATTGCTTGAATTTTCAAAAGCATCCGGAAATGCAAGCGGTATTGAAATAGACCTGGTGAGGATTGATGAAATACTCTTGCAGATTCCAAGGGAAATTCAGAAGATGAACCTGGGATACAATGTAGTCCTCCAGTTCAATGAATTGCCACCCGCGGAAGAAAAACTGGTATGCTTTGGCAATGAAGCGCTGTTACTGACGGCCATCAGGAATATTGTAGTCAATTCATGTAAATATTCACCCAACCGCCTGGCTAAACTGACCCTTTCGTTTAAGGACGACGAGATATTCATATCTATTTCAGATGAAGGGCTGGGAATTCCACCCGAAGAACGCGAAAGGATCTTCCAGCCTTTCTACAGGATCGAAGGCCGGCAACCTTCCACCGGATTCGGTCTGGGACTTTCACTGGCCAGCAGGATCATTAAATTGCACAAGGGCAGTATTCATATAGAATCCAACAACGGAGTCGGATCGGTTTTCATCATCATGTTGCCCAATGCATCCAAATAATATTCCGGCTTTTCCGGGCATGGTCTTTTCGGACAAGATGGATTTGCAAAATGACCTCACAATAATCCTTATTTCCCCGTGCTGTCTTTGGATGGTTTTTTCTTCTTTAGCAGATTATTGAATGTATTCTTGAGCGTTTGTTCTGCCGCTTTCCTGCTATTGTCAACCGTATTGGCTGGAGCGCCACTGCTGTCCTTGCTGCCCGATATTTTCTTTGTGATGTCTTCCTGCAATCCTTTCAGAGCCTGATCCTTGATGGATTTGGCCGAATCTTTCAATTCATTTTTCATATTTTCCGCCACTAATTTTGCACTGTCCACTTTTTGCTTCGCGAAATCTGCCGCCTGCTGCTTCAGGTCGCTGGCGAGGTCTGTAGCCGCGCCTTTGAGGTCTGTACTGATGGTGGGATTGGTAATAGTGCCACCCATTTTCACTTTAAGATCCACTATATCGCCCAGTTTAGCCGGAACGCCTTTGCTGCTGGCCTGTTGGGCCAAATTATCCACCAGCGCATTGCCCTTGCTGCCCATCAGGCTGCGCGGCAATTTTACATCCAGTAGATAGTCTATAGACTGATCGAGCCCATGCATGCCCCCGATTTCCATTTCAATATCCTTAACCTTGACCTTGAAAGGCTTTACCAGCACTTTGCCATTGGCGAATTCAAAATAATTCTTGATATCCTTCAGCGTGATATCACTAAACTGATCCACATTCAGTGTCTGCCCCAGTTTCTCCAATGGGGCGAATTTCCTGAGAAAACCTTCCAGCAACAAAAGACTGCCATTGCCGGTGAGAGAGGACAGGTTCGGCATCATATCTTCACCCAGTTTACCCTTCATGTTGAGTTGGGAACTGATCTTGCCGCCTATGAATTTCCCGATTGGCATCAATTTCTGCACGGTATTGAATGCATAGAAAGTCTTCTGCGCATCAAGCCCGCTCACATCATAGGACAGGCTAATATCCGGCTTTTTCTTATCCATTTTTGTGGAATAAGTACCACTCAGCGCCAGGCTGCCATCCAGCGCATTCGTTTGCACGTTCTTCAGAGTCACCGTTTCATCTTTCACCAATATGGCCCCATTCAAATTATTGTAATCCACTTTGTCGTAAGTGAGTTTGTCCACAGCGGCATTCAAGAGTAAATTTATATTCTTCGGAACCGCGAAAGCAGTCATGGCGGTGGAATCAGCGCCTTTTGCAGCATTGGTTCCCATCAGGGCGTTCAAATCAATCTTATCGGCCGAAAGATTCAGGGTTCCGGCAAGGGGTTCATTGTACAGCGCATATCCAATGGCGTTATCTAGTGATCCGTTCGCGCTGTAATGCGTGCCCAGGTATTCCGCTTTCAGGTTGCTGAGTGTGATTTTTGCCGGGTTGAAAACCATTTCCGCAATTGGAATGGTAAGTGGACCGGGATAATCTTTGGAAACATATTTCACATCGGTCGCGCGCATCGTGCCTGAAGTCTGGACCTTTTGGTATTCTTTTTTGTCGATGGCCGATTTATTTCCTTTGAATGAAATATCGGCATCGACTAAACCGGAATAACTGGTGCCGGGTGTTGGCTCGCTGAATTGCGCAAGATTGGCGAGGTTGAATTTTCCCTTGGCATTCCCCTCAAAATATAAATCGCTGGCCGGAGTTTTTGCGAGCAAGGTGAAATCAATAGGATTATTTCCCAATTCCACATGGCCCGAAGAAATCCTGACAACAGTATGATCCGTGACGCCGTCAGGATTATCCACCACAATCTTCATGCTGGTGTTGTGTATGGGTTGGGGGAAATCTTTGGAAGAATAATTCAGGTTCGATACGTCAATATATCCGCGGGCACTGAAATCGCCCTTTTGCTTCCTTGTGATGACCGCCACATTTCCCTTCGCGAAAATATCCGCATCAATTAAACCGGATAGTTTGGTAGATGGATCCAGCTTGACGAATTGCGTGATCCTGGAAAGATCCAGTTTGCCCTTAGCGGCCGCATCAATGAATTGGTCCGTGGTGGGATTTTTCAACAGCAGCCTGAAATCGAAAGGATCTGTCCCGAATTCAATATGTCCCTTGGAAATATCCACAATCGTATGGTCGGTAACGCCATCGGGATTGTCAACCTTCATGGCCAGGTTGATATTTTTCACAGGCTGGGGCAGGTCGGGGTACTGGAAGAATCCGTCACTGACTTCCAGGTTAACCTGGTAGGCTGGTATTTGTGTGCTGCTGTAATTTCCTTTTACAAATCCACTGAACAATGCCTTGCCGCTCGTTTTAATCTTATCAAATTCCTTATTATAAACTGCCGGCACCAAGGACAATACGGTCTTGAATTCCGTAGATGGGGCCTTGAATTGAATATCCATTCCATAAACACTATCATTTACAAACCTGAAGAAACCGCTGGATGAGAGTTTTAGGTCATTCACTGAAATATCATCGGTCTTGAAAGTATAGGTGCTGGTCTTACTATCCACCTGAATATCGGCGCCCACCATTGCTTTGGCGTTGACGAGATATGGAATTTTGCTATAAACAAAATTAACCGCATCGGCTTCCGAACTGGTTTTAAGCATGAATATATCAGAACTTAAATCTCCACTTCCACTATGGTTGAGGTTGAATATTTCACTGCTCATGTCGCCTGGGATATCGATATAGCTCAGATAACCCTGATTGATTTCATAGTGTTTCAGGTTAATCTTAAATGGTTTTGATTCGGCCGCTACGGCAGTTGTATCCGGGATTGTGATATCCCAATTCGCCTTTCCTTCCTTATTCACGATGGCATGAATGCGGGGCTTATCAATGGAAATAGAAGAAATCTTGATTTCTCCTCCGGAGATCACGCTCCAAAGGTTTAAGGCCAGGTCTATACGGCTGGCAGAAATCAGGGTGTCGCTGGCAAATTCATCCACACCCGTTACCTGGAGATCTTCCAATCCTGCTGCCAACATGGGAAAATGCCTGAACAATGAAATATTGAGATCCTTAAAATCAACTTTTGCATTTAGGTTTTTATTGATGTTTGCTTTTGCAACCTTCATCAATTTCCCTTTGAACATGATCGGGGCCGCGAAAGCAAGGACAATCAGGACTAGCAGGACGATGCCAATAATTCTAAGGATTTTCTTCAGCATATTCTCAATTTTAGGTGTTATATCCCTGCAAGATCAGGTTTTTGTATTTTAGCCATTATCAATTTACAAATATGACGCCAGAAAGAATGAACCGTCTGATACAGGTTCTCCATAAACGACAAAATAACCTCACTGTTGTTCTGGAAAATGTATCAGATCCACATAATATTTCGGCAGTCATGAGGACATGCGATGCCGTAGGCATCCAGGAAATATTTATCCTCAACACAAAAATACCCCAACATAAGAAATGGGGCTCCAAAAGTTCGTCCAGCGCTGCAAAATGGCTGACCATTCATCAATTCACGGAATCGGCATCCTGCTTTCAAGAACTGCGGAATAAATACAATAGAATCTTTACCACCCGCCTGGATAAAGATGCCAAAGCTCTGTACCAGCTCGATTTTACAAAACCGACTGCCCTGGTATTTGGAAATGAACACGATGGCGTTTCAGATGAGAGCATTGCGCTGGGGGATGGTAATTTCGTTATTCCCCAGGTGGGCATGATAAGATCACTGAATATTTCTGTAGCATGCGCCATAACTATCTATGAAGCATACCGGCAGAAATCGCTTGCAGGGCATTATGACAAGCCCGGATTGCCGGATGCGGAATTGACGAGGGTGCTCGAAAATTGGAGCAGGAATGATTGAAAATATTTAACCTTCACCAAACATCATTGGCTATGTCCCTTGGATTTCTCTTCTCTCAGGCGCCGGTGCTCCGCATCTGATTTTAGGTGGGAAATGCTCACATTCAATTCAAATCCTATCAGCAGCACCAGGGCATTGATATAAACAGAAGACATGAGTATCAGCACCGTTCCGATGGAGCCATATATCTTATTGTAATTGTTGAAATTCTTAACCCAATACGAGAATATAACGGTCACGGTTACCATAAGGAGGGTAGCCAGGGTGGTTCCCGGTGATCCAATTCTCCATTTTATTTTTACGGCCGGAGCATACCTGTAAATAAACCCAATCCCATAATAAAACAGCGCCAGTATCACCAGCCAGCGCAAAGATGCAATCCAGAACCTGAAGCTGTTGTTTTGGATATTCAGCCATCTAAGTAAAGTTTTTTGGGTGATGAGCAGCAGCACGGAGGCAATAAGAAGGGTGGCTACGAGCGCAGTTAAGCGTATGGCGGTCCACCTGAATTTTATGAAATTTCTTTTCCCCTTATGTAAAGCGTGAAGTGAACGATCGAATGAGCGCATGATTCCAAGCATGGCATTGGAAGAGAATATCACAGCCAGAATGAATCCAAAGGAGAGTAATCCGCTTCTCGGCTGGGTGAACCCATCAATGAAATCGCGGACCCAAATATAGGTTGTCTGGTTGGGCGTGAGGTCATGCGTAAGCCTCAGGAGCTCACGAGTGAATTCAGTGTGAAATGGAAAATAAGGAATGAGGGTAAACAGGAATATCAGGAATGGCGGGATGGCCATCAGTAAATTATATGAGATGGCGGCGGCTCTTACATTCAATCCTTCCTGACTGAGCTGCTTGAATAAGAATTTGAGAACATCAAATAATGGCACACCGTGAAATCCAGGAAGAATCACGTTTTTCGACTTCCTGATAAAAAAGTCAATAGGAGGGGAACTAATTATGATTCTTTCCAGCTTGGTCATGTGGATCGAAAATACTTATTTTCCTTCGGTAAAAGGATATCTCAAATTTCATTATCAATCACGCCTTTGAGCTCTTGGTCAAACCTGAAATAAGTCACGATCTCATTTTATTTGCAGGCTGTCCAATGCTCTCTGGTAGGCCCTGGCATTCTTCAGGTGCTCCGCGTCTGTGGCTGCAAAGGAATGATAGCCTGAAAAATCCGGCTTCGCACAAAAGTAAAGGTAGTCCGTGTCGGCAGCGTTCAGAACTGCGTCAATAGTCTTGATGGAAGGAGTACAAATTGGTCCCGGAGGAAGACCTGGGTTCTTATATGTATTGTAGGGTGATTCCGAACTTTCATCGATCATCCTGAAGGTAACTCTCCTGGCCGCAAAATCTCCGGAGGCGAATTTCACCGTAGGATCCGCGCCAAGCCTCATACCTTTTTTCATCCGGTTAAGATAAACACTCGCAATGAGCGGCATTTCATCGTATTTATTGGTTTCCTCTTCAATGATGGAAGCCAGGGTATATGCCTGGGCAGGGCTGAGTCCGAGCCTGGCTGCTTTTTCTAATCTATCCTTATTCCAGAATTTCTGCTCTTCTTCATGTAGTTTCCTGAATAATTTGGAAGGGTTCGTATTCCAATACATGGTGTAAGTATTCGGGATGATGACTGTCATCGCAGTATTGCTGTCTAACGCAAACCGATGCATGGAATCGGGGTTATTAAAAAAATCCATGATAGCAGCGGAATCGCATTCCAGTTGGTTCCCCGCGAATCTTGCAAAATCATTTTTGGTCCTGAGCTTGGTAATAACCAGGTTTACGGGTGATTGCCTGCCGTTTCGAAGCATACGGATAATATTCAGAACGCTCGTGCCTTTTTTGATTTCATATTTGCCGGCCTTGAGTCTTTCAGGCACGCTCAATTTTTCGGCGGCAAGTTTGAATACTCCCGGCCTCTCGAGCACCCGATCCTTTCTGAGAGTCTCCATCAGGTTGTCAAAATTACTCCCCGTTTTCACATAAAGGAAATACCGACTGCCCTCAAATGCCGTACCCCGACCTAAAATTTTCCAGGATGTCCATGCGCCAAACAGGATCAGGATGAAGAGGAGAAGAAGTAAAATTTTTTTGATCATGGTTATTAATTCGGAACTTAAATCAACTAAAAACCCTGCCTTTAACAGCAGGGTTGGTAAATATTATCAATAACGATATAATAATTTTATTATTATGGCTGGGCAGGTGCAGTCTGACCCGGGCTAGCGGGCGTTGAATTGGACTGGCTGGGTGGATTAACCGGAACGCTCTGCTGCTGATTAACCGGAAGATCTTTTATGATACTACCGCCTGAGCTTCCCTTCATGAAAAGGGTGGAAGTGATACAAAGCACGCCGATAATGGAGGCAAAAATCCAAGTGCCTTTTTCCAGGACGTCGGTGGTTTGCTTGACACCCATAAATTGATTGCTGAAACCTGCAATATTTCCAGCCAGGCCGCCGCCCTTGGGATTTTGGATCAGTATGATCAAACCCAACATTACGCTGCACAACACAATTAAAATCAGGAACAATGTGGACATATCAAGAGTCTTTTAATTCAGCAATTCTGGCTGCAAAATAATACCTTTTGTCGGGATTGAGCAAACTTAATTTTTCATAAACCTCGACGGCCTTCGACCTCAAACCCTGCTTGGCGTAAACCTCTGCCATGGCCTCTGTGAGAATATCTCCGGCCTCATTCGAAAATTCGGCAATATGCTGGATTTTTTCATTCGTAATGGCATCCACTTCCTTTGATATCTTGTCCGGATGGATTCTTTTCATGGTCTTCAGCCATTCTGTAAAACTCTTCAGTTTTTGCCCCAGTTCATCCTTTGTTTCTTCTTCCGCAGTAAGCTTAATTCCCTGGGAAGCAAAATAATCCACTGTGTATAATGGCTCAATTGGGATCAAAAGCTCTTGCGCGGGGATTTCCTTCCCGGTATCATTGGTTGCCGCAATGACTTCATCGTTGGACGGAGCCTCGGCTGCAGGACCTTCTTCTATTGGAGCTGGCTCTTCACTACTGAATGCTTCCGCATTTGAATATTCCGGCTGATTGCCGAGGGAAATAAATGGCTGTTCAATGTCCACTACCTCGTCTGCTCTTTCCTGAATCGCCGGCTCTGTTGGTTCAGGCGTAGATTCCAGCAAATCATTTATCAATTCATTTTCGGGTGCGGCGCCTATTTCAATTTCAAGTTCAGACGAATCGACCTGACCCTCCTCTGCACCGCCATTGCCTGTGAAATCAGTTTGCGAAGAAAGATTTTCATTGGTTTCCCCGACCAACTGCTCCTCAATATCAGGCGACTGCCGAAGCCCGGTGCCATTGGAATTAATGTCCTGCTCAGTCACCGAAATCTCCTGCAATGCTTCAGGATGCGGAACAACCTCTTCGGTATTCGACGCTATATCCTCATCTGAATCTATCTGTACTATTGAAACGATTGTTTCGGATATTGACTGTTCACCTGTCTCATCTTTCACAATATGTTCTTCATAAATTTCTGCAATCTCGACCATGTTTAATGCAGGCTGGGGATTGTCTTCCACAGGTTCTTCTGTCCCTTCGGGGGTTGATATGGATTCTATAAGAGTATCCTGAACATGGGGATACTCCGGGGTTTCAACCATTTCTTCCTGCAATTCGGCGTCTATGATAACTTCCTGCAAGACCAGGACCTGAGCTTCGTCCCTGATAGTTGCTTCTCCCAGCCCTGTTTCGTTCAAAATAGAGTCAGTCGCCGGTTGGAGAGCGGTCTTTGTCAGCAACCAGTTCAGCCAATGTGGATTATTGAAAAAAACCGCGGTTTGTCCTGCCTGCGCGGCATATTTCTTATTCTCCAGTGATCTGTATTTCTGTGTTAATAGGAAATGTCCTGGCGGATAATATGGATATTGTTGAATGAATTCTTCCAGGTTCTGCAAATCTACTTCCTCCAACGAGTCTTTGTTGAAGAGATGTTGATAAAGAATATGCATATCCGTGTTCATTCGATGAAGTTACAACTGCATCACCAGTTGGAGAAGATTTTATTGAAAATATCATCCGTCACATTCTTTACGATATCATCCAATAATTGATTCTGCGCATCCGAAAAACTGACCGATGCTGAGAATGGAAAATTTCGGGTGATATCAGATTCAAAGTTCTTGCTTTCATCAAGACGGTTTCTGAAAATCACGTGCACTGTGATATTCAAATTGTTGCTGGAAACCTGCTGCCCGCTAATGCCGGAAGTGGTCACTGAGAAATCGGTTACGCTGCCGCTGATCTCGTAAT
Organism: Agriterribacter sp.; assembly: GCA_041484195.1. Classification (GTDB taxonomy): domain Bacteria; phylum Bacteroidota; class Bacteroidia; order Chitinophagales; family Chitinophagaceae; genus PSRI01. The sequence goes on from JBGPHC010000015.1 coordinate 21,684, forward strand.
GCGCGTCGTCCCCATTCACCAGGGTGAGTCTTGTCTGCCCGATTATTTTCTGCTTTAATTTGTCAGTCAACTTGGGACTTAATTGCGGATTCACGAATCTCGCCCGGTTGTCAATATAATTGACTTTTGCCGTCTTTACTTCAGGGGGGATGCTCACATCCTTGAAAGTATAGCTGCAGGTTGAATAAATGGAGATGCTTGCAAGAAATATTATGAAAAGCCTTTGGCGCATGGGGTTATTCTTTTATGTCGTACTCCTTGAGTTTTCTGTACAATGTTCTTTCGCTGATGCCAAGGTCTGAAGCGGCATCTTTTCGTTTTCCCTTGTGTTTCTTCAGGGCTTTTATGATCAGCTCTTTCTCCTTGTCCATAATATTCAGGGACTCTTCCACATCTTCATGCTCGTGAATTGCATTCTGATCGATCAACACAGGCTGTGAAGCTTGTCCTATTGAAGGCTGAGAAAATACAGGCTTTTGCATTTCGGTCAGGGTCTGGTAATCATTCATGAGGGATTCTTTCGCAAAATTGCTGGCTGCTGAGGCTTTTTGAGGATTCTGCAGCACTTCCAAAAACATTTTCTTCAATTCCGTCACGTCTTTCTTCATGTCAAAAAAGAGTTTGTACAGAATCTCCCTTTCATTACTGAATTCAGCATGACTCACACTACCATTTCCGGATGCAAGCACAGGCATTCGGTTCATATTCTGTTCGGGTAAGAATCGCCTCAGTTCATTTGCACCCACAGAACGGTCGGTTGCAAGTAATGAAATCTGTTCCGCAATATTCTTCAATTCCCTTACGTTGCCGGGCCAGCCATAGTTAATTAACAGAGTTTTCGCCTCGTCATCCAGCTGGATTGGAGACGATTTGTACCGTTCCGCGAAGTCGAGTGCAAATTTCCTGAAAAGCAGGATGATATCTTCTTTCCTGTCTCTCAATGCCGGCACCCTGATGGGCACAGTGTTGAGACGATAATACAAGTCTTCCCTGAATCTTCCATTATGAGTCAATTCAAGCAAATCCTTATTGGTCGCGGCGATAACCCTTACATCGGTTTTCTGAACTTTGGAAGAACCAACCCTGATATATTCCCCTGCCTCCAGCACACGTAAAAGGCGGGCCTGCGTGCCATGAGGCAATTCTCCGATTTCATCCAGAAACATGGTTCCACCATTTACTGTTTCAAAATAACCTTTACGGCTGTCCACCGCGCCAGTGAATGAACCTTTTTCATGTCCGAATAATTCCGAATCAATGGTTCCTTCGGGTATTGCTCCGCAGTTGACCGCAATGAAAGGATTATGTTTCCTGGATGAGATGGCGTGAATGATCTGGGAAAACACTTCTTTACCCACGCCACTTTCGCCGTAAATGATAACGGTCAGGTCAGTGGCGGCCACCTGCACCGCCACCTGCAATGCATAATTCAAAGCAGGTGAATTCCCGATTATTCCAAATCTGTTTTTTACTGATTGAATTTCCATTTCTAAAATGCTTTAAAATAGAGGGCCAAGGCCGGGGATCACACCAATTCTCCAATCAGTGTCGCGCCCGTACATTCCTTCACCTTCACCACCACATAGTCACCCTTCGCAAGACCGTTTTCCTTCTTTGGAAACACAATCACTTTGTTATGGCTATTACGTCCCATCCAGTGACCGCCGCTCTTGCGGGAATCTCCCTCAATTAATACTTTGAATGTCTTTCCAAGGTCGTTCTGATTACTTTGCAATGACATGCCCTGCTGTAATTTCACAATCTCTTCCAATCTGCTCTTCTTCAGCTCCAGGGGAACATCGTCCCGGAACCTTTTTTGCGCCAAAGTGCCCGGTCGCTCGCTGTAATAGAACATATAGCTCATATCATAGCCGCAATATTCCATCAACTCAAGAGTCTCCGCATGGTCTGATTCCGTTTCGGTGCAAAATCCCGCGATGATATCACTGCTGATGCCACATTCGGGCATGACCTCCCTGATGCGATTGATCTTTGCCTTATACCATTCCCTGGTATAGGTTCTGTTCATGAGCTGAAGAATCCTGTTGGATCCACTCTGCACCGGGAGATGAATGTATCTACAGATATTTTCATGACGGGCCATCGCCAATAGCACTTCATCTGTTATGTCTTTGGGATGCGATGTACTGAATCTTACACGAAGCAGGGGAGAAATGGCTGCCACCATTTCCAGCAGTTTCGCGAAAGTAACGGCTTCGTGTAGCTGCCTGCCAGCGTTTTGCTGGCGAGATGCTTCGGTATGAAGTGGATTCCAGTAATAGCTGTCCACATTCTGTCCCAGCAGCGTCACCTCCCTGTATCCTGCCTCGAACAGGTCACGGCATTCACTGACTATGGATTGAGCTTCACGGCTTCTCTCGCGGCCACGGGTAAACGGCACCACGCAGAATGAACACATGTTATTGCATCCCCTCATAATACTTACAAAGGCGGTTACCCCATTGCTGTCCAGCCGCACAGGTGAAATATCCGCATAAGTCTCTTCCCGGCTCAGCAATACATTCACCGCTTTTTGGCCACCCCCGGCTTCAACGATCAGGGCAGGCAGGCTTCTGTAGGCGTCTGGGCCTACGACCATATCAACCAGCTTTTCTTCTTCCAGTAATTTTGATTTCAGCCTTTCTGCCATGCATCCCAACATGCCGACCAGCATGCCGGGCCTGGCTTTCTTGATCTTCCGGAATTCTGTCAGTCTCTTGCGTACCGTTTGTTCTGCCTTTTCCCGGATCGAACAGGTATTCAAAAACACCAGGTCGGCTTCTTCCACATTGCGGGTTGCTCCAAATCCTGAATCATTAAGAATGGAAGCTACAATCTCGCTGTCGGCGAAATTCATCTGGCAACCATAGCTTTCTATATAGAATTTCCTTCGGTGCTCAACCGGGTCTTTGCCGACAGGAGCATAGGATTCTCCCTGGCGGCTTTCATCATGTATGGTATAGCTCTTCATGTCCAACATCGGTTCAGTCATATTGAGTTGGCAAAGATAGCCAAATAATAAGAATAATGATGCCAGTTTGGCAGGTGTTCGATGCGGGATTCCAGGAATCGTGATAAGGAATTCAAATAAAATCGGGTCCTGAACAGGGATGCCTGGGATTTAAACCAGGCCCGGTTTCGCGAAGCCGGATTCGCCTGCGGTGCCAGGAGAGTGAGCGGCAAAAGGGATTCGAACCCTCGACCCTTAGCTTGGGAAGCTAATGCTCTACCAACTGAGCTACTGCCGCATTATTATTATTCCTATCCGGATGTGCCCATAGAAACCGCGAATTTCCTGGCGATCCAGCTTTCTTTCAATGGAATCAGCCATAGATCCCGGAATTCCTTCTTCGTCTGGACTGTGTTATCGAAATATAGACTTTCCTTATTCACCCGGCCGTCAATCAAAGCCTGCTTCAATTGATCCAGCGGAATCATCGTTATTTTTTCATTGATTATGAATGCCAGGCTCTGCCGGTCAAAGAGTTGCACTTGAAAGCGCTGTTCAATATCTTTTATCAGTCTGACCGAGCTATCCGTGCTGCAGCCGCTAACTCCTGTCTGCTTTTCATCAGCCATCAGTACTACCCACCTGTCAAAAAACAATTCCCCAAAGCCCTTCACATTCGCGCCATGGGCCTTCCATTGCGGGATGAAACGATGGAGCAGCTCCCTTAATTCTAAAGCTTCTTTCGAATTGAATTCCCGGTTGCTTTGATAGATCCAGACTCTGGAACTATCATCAAAATCTGCCGGCATTTTCTTACGATACTGCAAGTAATCCATTCTGCAAAAATACGAATCAAATCAATCCGGGAAATGAATTCTACATGCTATTGGCAGGTACCCTGTCTTTCTTCCTCTCAATCTCTACCAGAGTGGCATTCCTCATCCCATTCTTATCATATTTACCCTTCACGAGGGCCTGTAAATCCAATTCTGAAAAATTTATTAACCACTCAGTATCATAATCATCCAACAAAATATCACTGAGATTCCAACCACCCATCTTGCCGCGATAAAACGAAATGACGGATTCGCCGGTTCGGGCCAATCTAAAATACCTTACTGTCCTGTTACCTTCATTATCCCGATATCTTATTTTATAGACATCTCCGATTTCAGGTTGATTAATTAATTTCCTGATACCTTCTTCCCTTTCATTATTGACGCTACGCAGATAAAAGAACAGGAAAACACCGATTCCCAGGGTCAGTAATATGGCTCTTTTCCCGTAGCTCATAGAATTTCATTTTTATGAAAATGCCATATCATGGATGGAATAAAATGCATGGAATTTATAATTGTTAAACTTAAGTGCGATTGATCAGGCCATGGACGCGGCAACCATTTCGGCAATATCCAACACCTGCACCTGCTCTTCCTTTTCATGATTCTTGACGCCATCGGTGAGCATGGTATTACAGAAAGGGCATGCGGAAGCTATTATTGAAGATCCCGTTTCAATGGCCTCGCCCGTTCTTTCCCAATTAATCCTGGTATCACCTTTTTCTTCTTCCTTGAACATTTGCGCGCCACCGGCGCCACAGCACATTCCTTTGCTGCCGCAGCGTTTCATTTCCACCAATTCTGCATCCAGCGCTTCCAGCACTTTGCGGGGCGCTTCATATATATTATTTCCACGTCCCAGGTAGCAACTGTCATGGTATGTGATCCGTCTTCCTTTGAAAGCACCACCTTCTTTCATTTTGATCTTCCCTTCGTTAATCAATTGTTGCAGAAATACCGTATGATGAATCACTTCATATTCTCCTCCCAATGCTGGATATTCGTTTTTCAGAATATTGAAACAATGAGGACATGCGGTTACAATTTTCCTGATCTTGTATTGATTGAGCACCTGGACATTCTGGTAGGCCATCATTTGAAACATGAATTCATTCCCGGCCCTTCTGACAGGGTCACCTGTACACATCTCCTCCTTACCCAGGATGGCATATTTTATTCCGATCTTATTGAGAATAGTGGCGAATGCCTTACTGATTTTTTGGGCTCTTTGATCAAAACTGCCTGCGCAACCAACCCAGAAAAGGATCTCCGGGCTTTCACCCCTGGTTGCTAATTCAGCCATTAAAGGAACCTCCATGAACATAGATTTAAATTCAAATCTAAGCGAAAATCGGCATTGTAGCTTTGGAGGCAATGTCTATAATTTTATATTCATTTCTTAAATCATTAGCGTTATTTTTATGAAGGAAATATGAAGGACAGGCATTTTGCAGATAAAACCAGGTGTTCTAATTAATATTGATTCGCTTGAAAATATGGATTGAACGATTGCAGCATTGGGAACGCTGGCCATTCAAATTATTGTATTTCCCGCTTTCATTTGTCTGGCTCTGGTATTGCATTCGCAGCCGGTCCCTTTGGTTTTTCAGCGCTTCGAATCCTACCATCACCTTTGGTGGATTTGAAGGCGAGTGCAAGCGCGAGATGTATGAACAACTCCCGGAGGATTTATATCCGGCTACCTGTTATATTTCACCTGATGATTCTTTTGAAATAATCCGCGAGAAAGTGGACCGGTCGGGTATTCGCTATCCCTTGGTGGTGAAACCCGACGTGGGGATGAAGGGTCTGTTATTTCGCAAGATTGAAAGCCCGGGTGGATTGAAATCTTACCATTCGGCTATGCAGGTGGACTACCTGGTTCAGGAAATGATCAGCCTCCCCATTGAAGTGAGCGTATTTTATTACAGGTTTCCCAACCAGAACAAAGGTGTGATCACAGGATTCATCAGAAAGGAATACCTCGAAGTGACAGGAAATGGCCATTCCAGCTTACTCGAATTGATCGAAAATCATCGCAGGGCTAAGTTTCGCGTGGAGGAACTCAGGCAAAGACACCAGAATTTCCTGCACCAAATCATTCCAAAAGGTAAAATATATGTCCTTTCATACGCAGGTAATCATAACCGTGGTGCCCGATTTATTGATCTCGGTCACCAGATAGACGAAAGGCTGCATAGAGTATTTGATACCATCAGCGATAAAGCAAGGCATTTCTATTATGGCCGCTATGATATTAAATGCAATTCACTCGACGAACTGAAACAGGGCAAGAATTTCTATATCCTGGAATTCAATGGATGTGGTGCCGAGCCCAACCATATTTACGATTGCGATATGTCACTTTGGGAAGCATACCGGGAGATATTGCTCCATTGGAAAGTACTGTATCGGATCAGCCGGCTTAACCACCGAAATGGGGCTCCCTATTGGTCTTTCGGCAAAGGATTTGTTTTCCTATGGCAGGCCAGGCGATATTTTAAATGGATCGAACAATTGGATACCGGCTTCTGAACTATCCTTATTTTCACCCTTCCCCGGATTTTTGCTTTTCAATATATCAATCTCCCGCTTCCTGCTGGTTAAGTTTCATTTCCAAATTCTGAATCGGTTGCGGCAAAAGCAACTGGCAGCCATACTTGCAGCGTACTTACAAGTAAAATAAACCGTTCAGCCAATTTGTGTGCGGGAATGAATTGAAAGAGTATCAATAAGCAAAATTTTAACAAAACAGAAGATATATTTGAGCACTGGAATTATCAAAAAAGAAAAAACATGAGGCAAATCGTATTGGCTGTGGTCGCTATATCATTTCAAGCCACTTTAATGGCGCAGAATTATGTTCCGGCAGACAGTGTTTCTCAAGTGAACTTCAAGATAAAGAACTTTGGCATTAGTGTAGGAGGTTCATTCAGGGGATTGCAGGGCACGATCGTTTTCGATCCGTCCAATTTGCCTGCTTCAAGATTTGAAGTGCATGTAGATGCAGCATCGGTGAACACCGGAATTGATATGCGTGATGAACACCTTCGCAGGGAAGAGTATTTCGACGTGAAGGATTATCCGCATATAAAATTCACATCCACAAGAATTACTCCCGGCACAAAATCAGGATGGCTGTTTATTTTCGGGAACCTGACACTGAAGAATGTGACCAAGGAAATTAATTTCCCTTTCAAAGCGAATCGAATAGGTGAAGATTATGTCTTTGAAGGAGAATTCAAGTTGAACCGGAGGGATTTTGGAGTGGGAGGGGGCAGTATGGTCATGTCGGACAATGTGACCATTTCCCTGGCTATTCATGCGAAAAAGCAATAGCGTCAAAAAAATTTAATCATAAAATTATTTTCCTAATTGCGATAGGTCAGTAGCGAGCCAACATTCGTATTCAAAGGAACATTCTCTTTCTTTGTCTGGAAAAAATCCTGCGACATTTTTATTTACACTCGAAGACCGGAAGGATGAATCATGTTCCTGGTACGCCTTATATTCCTTACGGGCGGGATTGAAGGCGGACAGGGCCCATGAAGAATTCAGAGGGACATTCGGATCCCTAAAATAAATCTAATTTTTCTTGTGGCGGATCATGAATTATGCATCCTGATTTGGATATTCGCATTGGGAAAAAAGCCATGAAATTATTCCGCATATTCTTTACCGGTATATTGATCAGTTTCCTGGGCACCCTGCCCCTGGGTACCCTCAATGTGGCAGCCATGCAGATTTCCGTTACGGATGGCGTTCGCCCTGCAATTTATTTTTCATTGGGTTGTATGCTGGTGGAAATAATTTATGTCCGTCTTTCCCTGGTAGCCATGGACTGGGTCAGGAAACAAAAAGCGATATTCCGATGGCTCCAGTGGATCACCCTTTTGATCATTGTTGCCCTGGCCGTTTCAAGTTTCATTGCGGCCACAAGTAAACATGCCACGGGGAATGTGATTTTGTCCGATACCCTGCCCCGCTTTTGGCTGGGAGTGGCCATGAGTGCTATCAACCCCGTTCAAATTCCTTTTTGGTTTGGATGGAGTGCCATTTTATATGCCAAAAATGTGCTAAAACCAAGAACGGATTATTACAATTCCTATATCGGTGGCATCGGCATTGGCACTCTTATCGGGAATGCCATATTCATATTCGGAGGTCAGCTATTGGTTGACAGATTGAATACCAACCAAAAGATTCTTCACTGGGTGATTGGCATTATTTTTACCATTACCGCTTTGATACAATTGTGGAGGATGATGAGACATAAGGATGCGGTACAAAAGCTTTGAATTTAGCGGGCTTTCAAAAAGCTGATGACAGCGTCAGAAAATTCCTTTGTCTTTGAAGCCCCGCCATGGTCTCCTGGCACTGTTGCATGAAGAGCGCCGCGTATGAGCGCCGTCAATTCCTTGGATGAACCATTGTCCGAATCCTGGTCTCCGCTGATTACCAGAACCGGTTTGCTAACCCTGCTTAGTTCCTGCTTGCTGGTTGAGGGTTGAGATTTTTGCAGATAAGCGAGTGCCAGTTGATCGAGTCCTGAGTCTTTGACATATTTCACCATGCTGACCAATTCTGGTACGTCTTCGCCTATCAGGGCGCGATAGAACATCTTTCTCCTTGGCCAGGCCGTATCGGTGAAGTCGGCTCCCATGCCACCCAACACAGCGGCCCTGACTCTTGGATCTAAGACCAATAATCTGGAAGCAATAATAGATCCACGGGAATAGCCCACAATGCAATATTGTTTTATACCCAGGACGCTCACAAGGCCCATGATATCTTTTGCCTCTGCGTCTTTCTCGTATGATTCCGGCTGGTGCGGTTTATCAGATAAGCCATTGCCGCGCATGTCCAATATGATTACTTTGAAGCCTCCAGTGCTCAGTTGATTATACAATTCAGTTCTCTTCCAGGAATCACCATTCACAATGAAGCCATGTATCAACACCACCGGACTGCCCTTGCCCTTAACTTCATAGTGGATCTTCGTTCCATCGAAGGATGCATAATAGCCGGCGCTGCTGTCTTTTTGCCCGAAAGCAGAAAAGTTTAGCAGGCATAGGAGGGAACCTATTCCCCAAAAATTAAAGACTGGGTTCATGGAAAATATTTATTAGGATTAATCTACAATGAAAAGCCTGCAACCCGGCATGGAATAAGTGCGATGTGTTTCTCCCTCACCCAAGACAATGGTCATATTCTTTCTCACCAGATAAGATTTACCGTCATCCAACTCAATTTCCAATTCACCTTCCATGCATAGAATAATATGACCTTTCTTACACCAATGGCTGGTCTTGTATCCGGGAGAATATTCTATCATCCGGATTCTCATATCCACAACAAGATATGCTTGTGAAGTTGCATACCCTTCGTCACCCGCAAATGCCTCTTTTGGAATGGAGGGCCAGTCAATTGAATGAATAAGGAAAACTCCAAGATTCATAACCGCTTATTAATCGCACTTTACAAGTTACTGCTCTCTTGTCCATTCGTCCCGATCGTCGGGGCTGAATTTCCAGGGTGCAAAATTATTCTCGACATTGCTGAACATGCTATTCCATTCGGGAGGAGCACTGCTTTCCTCCATGACCAGGGTCCGTCTCAGTTCCAGGATAATCTCAAGCGGACTGATGCTGACAGGGCACTCTTCCACGCAGGCGTTACAAGTCGTGCAGGCCCTCAGTTCTTCCACTGAAATATAGTCGTGCAGGAGGGTCCTGCCATCATCCTTGAAATTGCCATTGGCATTGATATTTCTTCCCACTTCTTCGAGCCTGTCTCTCGTATCCATCACGATCTTACGGGGCGATAATCGTTTACCCGTGGTAGTGGCAGGACAGGCTGCGCTACATCTTCCACATTCCGTGCATGAATAGGCGTCCAATAAGTTTCTCCAGCTCAGATCGAATACGTCTTTGGCCCCAAACCTTGCCGGTTCTGAGTTCCCCGATGGGGCCAGCTCGGGCCGCATGGCATACAATACTTCATTTTGAACGGCAGGCATATTCTTCATTTCTCCTTTGGGCAATAACCTGGCATAATAAGAATTGGGGAAGGCCAGGATAATATGCAGGTGCTTCGAATAGGGGAGATAATTCAGGAATGCCAGTATGCCCACAATATGCAACCACCAGCAGCTCCTCTCCAATACAACGAGGTTGGCGCTGCTAAAACCCTGGAACAAGGCTGACAGGTTGCCGGAAACCAGAAAATTGCCGGTGATATGATCGCCGTAAATACCGAATTGCCTCTGCTGCAGGCTGATATCCCCCGAATTCATAGTGAGGAATAGCATCATCAGCAGGATCTCTGTAATTAAGATATAATTAGCATCACTGCGTGGCCATCCATTCAGGTCCCGGCTCATGAATCTCCTTATTTTGAGTACATTCCTCCTGATCAGAAAAATCAGGCAACCCGTCAATACCAATACGGCCAGCACTTCAAATGCATTTATCAGACCAATATATAATCCGTCGAGGGGTCGGGCAAAAAGCCTGTGTGTACCAAGGATCCCGTCCAGTATGATCTCCAGGACTTCTATGTTGATGATGATGAAACCGGCATATACAAAGAAATGCAATATGGCCACGAGGGGATTCCGGAACATCTTTTTTTGACCGAAGGCGAGCAATAACACATTCTTCCATCGCTGGTCCTTATGGTCGTTAAAGTCTTCCTTTTTACCCAGCAAAATATTCCGGCGGATGGCTTTAACCTTTTTTGAAAACAGGACTATGGCAGCAATAACAATACAAATAAAAAGAACCTGGGAAATAATATACATGGCCTTTTTGTTATGACACTAAGATAAGGTGATTATGATGAATTGTTTTATTCATTCATACCACTTAGTTTTGAGTTGCAAATCTGAAAGATGAAGAATTTTATTCTCACGGCCGGCCTGGCTGAAAAAAAGTTGCAGCGAATGGCCTATGAAATTGCCGAACGAAATGTGGGGGAGCCCCGCCTAATCCTGGCAGGAATAAAGGATAATGGCGTGGTAATAGCGAACCAACTCAGGATCATGCTGGGTCAGATTTTCAAGGGTAGCATAGAAGTCATCGAAATCGGCCTGGAAAAAAGAAATCCAAATGAAATTATTTTGAGTGAGGAAAAAAAATTGGACCATGCGGTCGTCATCCTGGTTGACGATGTTGCTAACAGTGGCAAGACAATGGCCTATTCCCTGAAACCATTCCTGAACCATCATCCCAAAAAAATACAGACCCTTGCCTTGGTGGACAGAGCGCATAAAGACTTCCCGGTTCATACGGATTATGTGGGCCTTTCCCTGGCTACCACTTTACAGGAACATATTTTCGTGGAAGTTGAAGCAGGCAAAGTGAGCGGCGCATGGCTCGAGTAGCGCCGACATTGCGTTTGGGATCACAGAACGAGGTCCAATTATTTTGCAATCATGATGATTCGAATTTTATCCAGGCTCTTAATCATTTCAATATTGATTTCATCAGTTTGGAATGAGTCTGTAGCCCAATCTGCCAATGATTTAAACCGGCACGGAAAACTGAGAGTATCGGCCAATCACCATTTTTTGGAATACGAAGACGGGTCACCTTTTTTCTGGCTTGGAGACACCGGTTGGGAACTTTTTCACCGTCTGAATAAGGAGGGTGTTGAAAAGTATTTTGCTACCCGTTCCAACCAGGGATTTACAGTAATCCAGGCCGTGGTCCTGGCAGAATTTGATGGGTTGCATACTCCTAACGCTTACGGCGAACTGCCGCTTTTGAATGATGACCCTCTCCAACCCGGAGAAGCCTATTTTAAGTATGTGGACTGGGTGATAGACAAAGCTGCAGATTACGGGCTGCAAATTGCGCTATTGCCTACTTGGGGCGATAAAATCTACAAAAATAACTGGGGAACCGGGCCGGAAATTTTCGATTCCACGAATGCCCGATCCTACGGAGAATGGATTGGGAAAAGGTATAAGGACAGAAAAAATATTATTTGGGTGATGGGTGGTGACCGAAGTCCGAGAGGCCCCGCTGATGTGGCGATATGGAATGCCATGGCGAATGGCATTGTATCAGGAACCGGAGGTTATGACCATGCTTTGGTGACATTTCATCCCCAGCCCAGCGCTACCTGCTCCTCTTCGCCATGGTTTCATAAGAATGATTGGCTTGATTTCAATATGCTTCAGACCGGACACTGCAATGACGCTGAAGTATGGCGCTTCATAGGTTCGGATTATTCACTGATGCCAGCAAAACCAGTACTGGACGGAGAAGCCGTGTATGAAGACCATCCACTTTGTTTCAACGCGCGTGAAAAAGGCTATACCCAGGCTTACGATATCAGGAAAGCGGCCTATCTATCCATTTTTGGTGGCGGGTTTGGTTTTACTTATGGATGTCATGCTATCTGGCAATTCTATTCCCCCGATCGTCAGCCTGTAAATAATCCGCTCCGCTTTTGGTATGTGTCTCTTGACTTGCCGGGAGCAAGACAAATGAAATACCTAAAAACATTATTGGAATCTTTTCCTTTAAATGAGCGTGTACCCGATCAGCATATTCTCCTGGATACATTACAGGATACTCACCGCATTCAGGCAACAAGGGGAAGAGATTACCTGTTGATTTACGCGGCCGGAGGGGATGCATTCAGGGTCCGTATGGGCATCATCAAGGGTTCCACCTTAAAAGCCTGGTGGTATGATCCGCGCACCGGGGCAAAGATTTATTTGAGGAAGATTGCAAACCAGGGAACACATAAGTTCATGCCCTTGTCTGCAGGCTACGACAACGATTGGGTCCTGGTGCTCAGCGACGCAAGTAAACATTATTTTGAAAATTGATGATGAAATCAATTCCTGAAGGACACAGAAATCAGTTCGACTAAAAGTAAATAGGGTGGAATAGGAATTTCCCCCTGGTGTCAAATTCCAGGGCAGGCAGCGGAATTTTGATCATGTTAACCAATGAAAACACAGACCGGAGGAATTTACTTTTTGTATTGAGCTTGCTGAGGTCTATATCGGGTGCCAGGAAAATGCGCCGGTACCGCTGAATATCGCTTCGGTCTATGATGTTCCCATTTTTATCCTTCCAGATATTACTGCTCCCACCCAGCATTAGGCGAGAATTATAGCCCAAAGAAATGCATAGCCATGAAGGCAAATTTGTTTCGGGCAGAAAAGATTTCAAATTAGCGCTCAGCCAATAAGTTTGGGAATTATAGTCCTTTAGAATCCTTTCGACAGGACTGCTACCTGACAATTCATTTCTCCTCGCAACCAGGTCCGCAGGATAGTCATAAGGCCAATAGGATAATTTAATTTGTAGTCGTTGATCTTTCCATGCCAGTTCCTGTGCCGCATAAGCGCCGGCTCCAACAATATTGGCTGTCATATCGCCCATACTGAAGCCCCATTTTGATGAATATCCATCGAGCAATTCAACGATACTCTGGTAGGCCATGGCGCTGGCGCCACCAAGCCACACAGCTGTGTTTGAGTTCATACCCGTCCATTTCCACATGGCTCCTGATACACGGCCCAGATTGTAGGCAGTCCATACATGACCCAGTTTATCCATTTTCCCCCATTCATCCCAATCGTCAAAAAAATGGAATCTGGTTTTGGCGTAGCCGGCATACCAGGCGTTGTTGAGTGTGATATAGGAACCGGCCCATATAGCCGCGTGGGTACCTGCAACCAACCATTTTCTGCTGCTCGATGATGTGTGATTTTTTTCTGAAACTCCTCCCTGAAGGATATAGGCTGAGGGAACCATTGATGGTTTGCCGATTCGATGAACCGAATCCTGCTTTAGATCCGCATGCGACGAATCCTGAGCACTGGCTGATGCGGCGAGCTCAAAAATGAAAATCATGGCTGGCAGGAAGCTGTTTCTAAACAATGGAGTCATTCGCATGATATCATACAAACCTACGTCACAATTTTGATAACGGATTCCAGAGCCATCATCCATCATTTGAAAATATTCCGGATTTCCCCGAATTTAGATAGTTGTTAATGGCTTAACTTCAAACCAATATTGCAAAATGTAAATAAACAAATATGGATGCGAAAATCCATGAAAGAGTGAATTCATGGTTGAATGGTTCGTTTGACGAGTCCACCAAAACAGAAATAAGAAAAATGCAGGCGCTGAACCCCGATGAACTGGCAGACGCATTTTATCGCAACCTTGAATTCGGAACCGGTGGCTTGCGCGGTATCATGGGTGCGGGTACCAACAGGATCAATAAATATACTATTGGAATGGCTACTCAGGGATATGCCAACTACCTCAGGGAGACCTATCCCGGAGGGGAAATAAGGGTATGCATTGCGCATGACAGCAGGAATAATAGTCGCCTTTTCGCCGAGATCACCGCCAGCGTCATGGCCGCGAATGGGATCAAGGTTTTTTTATTTGAGTCCTTACGCCCCACGCCGGAATTGTCTTTTTCAATCCGGCAATTGGGCTGCCAGGGTGGAGTAGTGTGCACTGCTTCGCACAATCCCAAGGAATACAATGGCTATAAAGCATACTGGAATGACGGAGGACAATTGGTGCCACCTCATGATGGAAATGTTATCAAGGAAGTGGATAAGATTGGTTCCATTGATAAAGTAAAATGGACGGGCGGGGAAAAGAACATCACCATCATTGGTAAAGAAATGGATGAAGCCTATATAGCGATGGTGAAAAGCCTCAGCATTTATCCCGAAGTGATTGCAAGGCAGCATGGGCTCAGAATCGTTTATACCCCAATCCACGGCAGTGGCATCATGCTGGTGCCGGAAGTGCTGAAGCAATTTGGCTTTACTAATGTGTCTATCGTTGAGGAGCAGGCGAAGCCGGATGGAAATTTTCCAACCGTTGTTTATCCAAATCCTGAAGAAAGCGAAGCCATGAGCTTAGGGCTTAAGAAAGCCAGGGCAATCCAGGCAGATATCCTGCTGGGTACAGATCCGGACGGAGACCGCGTTGGCATAGGAATCAAAGATAACCATGATGAATGGGTGCTCATGAACGGGAATCAGACCGCCGTTTTGGCCTTTAACTATATGATAGAGGGGCGAAAGGCCAAGGGCATTGCCAAACCAAACGATATGGTGGTAAAAACCATCGTAACGACCGATTTGATAGATAGGATTGCCCGGGAAAATGGAATCAAATGTTATAACGTGCTTACGGGATTCAAATGGATAGCCGAACTTATTAAGGGAAAAGAAACGACTGAAAACTATGTGATAGGAGGGGAAGAAAGTTATGGGTTGATGATCGGTTCCAAGCTGAGGGATAAAGATGCCGTCAGCGCAGTGGCCATACTTTGTGAAATGGCGGCCTTCGAAAAAGATAAGGGAAAAAGTCTTTTCGAAAAATTATTGGAATTATATGTGCGATATGGATATTTCAAAGAAAGTCTCATTTCCATCACCAGGAAGGGAATGAAGGGACAGGAGGAGATCGCAAACATGATGCAGGAATACCGGGACCATCCTCCCAAATCCATAAACAATTCCGAAGTTGTGCAAATGCTGGACTATGAAAGCAAAAAAGGCAAGAACCTCAGGGATGGCAGCGAATGGAAAATCATGTTGCC
Organism: Agriterribacter sp.; assembly: GCA_041484195.1. Classification (GTDB taxonomy): domain Bacteria; phylum Bacteroidota; class Bacteroidia; order Chitinophagales; family Chitinophagaceae; genus PSRI01. Next base: position 37,074 of record JBGPHC010000015.1, read on the forward strand.
AAAATCCAATGTGCTGCAATTTATTCTGGCCGACGGCAGCAAGATTTCCGCCAGGCCTTCCGGTACGGAACCCAAGATTAAATTTTATTTCAGTGTGAATGGCACGCTTACAAATATTGACGAATACGAAAAGGTTAAGGGGATCATGGATGCGAGGATCAAGGGAATCATTGAGGATATGCAATTGCAAAAATAATATGGCATGACAAGAGTCTAAAGACAAAGCGTCCCTCAATTGTGGGACGCCCTTGAACCTCTCATAAGTTAGCTATTAATTCAATTGCACCTGAAGTGAAGTTCATTTTATACCTGCATCCAAGATAAAGCTTCACTTGTTAAGGAAATCTCAATTCACAGATCGTTCGATTGTTTATCTTATAAGCGTAAATGAGAAAATTCGAAGATACATACCGGCACAAAGGGCTCAGAAGACAATTGGTAAATTCACTCCGACGCAAAGGCATATCAGATGAAAGGGTGCTCGATGCCGTCGGCAAAATTCCCAGGCATTTCTTCATGGATTCCGCACTGGATAAGATTGCTTATGAAGACCGGGCCTTCCCGATTGGCGAAGGACAAACGATATCCCAACCCTATACTGTTGCCTACCAGACTCAGCTCTTGGAAGTAAAACCCTTTGAAAAAGTGCTGGAAATAGGTACCGGCAGCGGATACCAGGCCTGCGTGTTGGCGGAAATGGGAGCCTGGGTCTATACTATTGAAAGGCAAAAGAAATTATTCGACCACAATAAGAAATTCTTCTATTTTTCAAAATATCCCAACCTCAAATGTTTTTATGGCGATGGATTTGAGGGTCTGCCAACATATGCGCCGTTTGACAAAGTGATCGTGACCGCGGCCGCACCCACTATACCTCAAAAATTACTTGACCAAATGAAGACAGGAGGGAAAATGGTCATTCCGGTTGATGAAGGATCATTGCAAAGAATGCTGCGCCTCACCAGGAATGCTGATGGCAGTGCCGAAGAAGAAAAATTTGAATTGTTTTCCTTTGTTCCAATGTTGGGTGGAAAAACAAACGGCATGTAACGCAGGCCATGGGCCCTAAATGTTTTTTGGAAAATTGTTCCTGCCGGAAAGCTCTTGAAGGATATCTCCATAAAGACCATTGCACGAGCTCAATCCTTCTTATTACTTATTTAGATTCTTTTCCGGCAGGAATGCAACTTTCTATTGCTGCTGCATTTGTATTCCTTCCTGCGCTCCTTCATTGCCGCTCCGGTTATTCTTGCGCTTAAACAACGACACATCAAACTTGCCGAACCGGTACGCGAAATTCAGGCGGAACACCTGCCAATCCCTTCTCCTGGAATAATCCTGCAGAAAGAAACTGTTTTCTGAATGAATATCGTACACACGGGTCTTGAAGATGTCATTGACAGAGAGAGTCAGTGAGGCCTTCTTGTCTTTCAGGAAATCCTTCTTAACGGCCATGTCCACACTATAACTTGGATTGATATAGCCCTGTGAAGCGCTGGAGGAGCCACCGAAAAATCCACCACCGCCTCTGCCACCGCCACTCGAAGGTGGCGCGATGGTCCTGGACTGATAGTCTCCTGAAAGCTGTATGGTAAAATTGGAAGGAAGCTTGAAATTGAAATTCATCTTTCCAAAGAATGCCCATCGGTCATTAATGCCCAGGGTTGAATCCAGGCCGCTGTTGTCAATCCTTGCATTATAGAAATTCAGGTTGGTGGTAATATCCAGCCATTTGCCTATCGGATTCTTGGAAGTCAGTTCCAATCCGTATGACCTGCTTGAATTGGCATTAATGAAGGAACTCACAATCGCCGAATCCAGTTTCCCGTCTGGAAGTGGTACATCCTGCCGGCTCTGGTACCGGGTAATCAGGTGATTGGTCTGTTTGAAATATACAGAACCGAGTATGCTGTGTCCCCCCGAGAATGCCTTACTATAATTCATTTCAAATGAATTGGTGAATTCCGGCTTGAGGTTTGGATTACCCACGCTGATATTCAAAAGATCTGAAACGTCATAATAAGGGATCAGTTGCCAGAAATTCGGACGGTTGATGCGGCGTGAATAGTTCACCTGGATATCCTGGCCCCCTCCTAAATTCTTGGTGAGAAATACACTCGGGAAAAGCTCAAACGGATAATTGTTATCAAATACCTGCCCGGTGCTGATGAGGTTTCCCCGGTATTTGGAGCTTTCAATTCTCAAGCCAAGCTGGTAGGTGAATGGATTGGTCTTCCCAACTGAATTGGAATAAGTAGTATAAGCTGCATATACATCGTCATTGAACTTATAGTTCGAACTTATGGAGGGCAGTTCCTTATATTCATTGGTCGCATAATCATAAGTCAGATTTGTGTTGATGTTCTTATTATCCCTGATGCTGGCTCTCAGACCTGCTTCCAGTTTTCCTGTTTTTCCCCAGGGACTCGCATAGTCGGTTTGAATGGTAGTTGAACTACTTGAACCCGAAGATTGAAGTACCTGCAATGAGGGACTGCCATCTGGTGTTTGATCAGGAAAATAATTCTGGGTGGAATAGTCACCTGACCCTGAATTAGTACTCCTGTTGTAATTAACGTCAGCGGTCAATTCCCTGCCTGCCTTTGGAAAAAGATGCTTGTAACCAATAGCGGGACCAATATTCTTAAAACTTCTTTTGTTGGTCGTAATCCTTTTGGCGTCGGATGTGGTGACAGGATTTCCCAACGTGTCAATATGAATCAGGTCCGTTTGATCTGAATTGAACTGACCATTCGGGATAGAAGTAGAAATAGTGACCGTGTTGCGGATGTCCATCAGGTAATCAATGCCAACCCGTCCAAAAATAAATCCCCCAGTAGAAAGTGAGTTTGTCTGTTGGTTCAGGATATTGTTGGGCTGACCAGTAAAATAATTTTCCCTGTATGTGGAGCCGATGCTCTTACTTTTGCGGCCGCGATAATTGATGCTGGCAAAGAAATTAACCTTCCCCTGCTTTACGTTAAAGTCGGCCCCCAGGTTCAATTTTCCATATTTGTCAATCCCGGCTCTGATATTTCCATTGTAGCCGGCTTTGCGATTCTTCTTTAAAACGATATTCAGGATTCCTGCTGTGCCACCGGATGCGTCAAATTTGGCCGAAGGATTCGTGATGATTTCAACACTCTCTATTGCGTCGGCCGGAATCTGGTCCAGCGTAAGAGTGGTGGGTCTGCCATCTACAAAAATCGTAGGAGGAGCATTGCGCAGGGTCACATTCCCGTCTATATCTACATTTACGCCCGGAACATTTTTCATTAATTCAGAGGCGGTCTGACCAGTAGTAACGATATTCTTGTCTACATTGAATATTTTCCTGTCAACCCCCATCTGGAATATGGGCTTTGAAGCCACAATCTTCACTTCCGACAATTCCTGCACATCAATATTGATCTTGATATTTCCCAGGTCCTTGTCCAGATTATTCAGCATCTGGCTAAAATCCCCAGCCTTGGGAGGCTTTAAATCAAACTGAACTTTTTCTTCATATGACAGGTAGCCGATGGCCGTGATCTTTAATTTGAACTGGCCCATTGCAGGCAGATTCTCCAGGCTGAATTCGCCTTTTGGAGTAGTGAGTTGTCCTGCAATGATCACATCCTTAAGTGTCTTTGAAACCGAGTCAAATTTGTTCTGAATGAGCTGTACGGAAGCAGCATCAACTCCCTTATTGGTTTTGCCATCCACCACTTTTCCATAGAAATGACCAATATTCATTTGGCCACCCCTGCCACCTGGACGGTTCCCGCCCGGTGGAATCTGCGCTAAAACGGGAAATGAAATCATGCAATAAAAAAGTACCGGTAAAATCTTCTTCATAATCTAATATTTATCTCCTGAGCTTTTATCTTATTCCAGACCCTGAAAGTCGCTACCAGGGCTCATTTCATGTGGTTTCTTCCACCAGGAATTTGTTTTCGGCCTCAAAATTCCCTCAAATCCGTGACCATCGTCCTTTATTATGTACCAACGGCATCAATGAACTTTGAATGGAAAAGATTGGAGTCAAAACGTTAATGAATGTTAACTGAAAATGGAAATAGAAAAACAGTTGATGGCACTTACTAAATAACCTGGTCCGGCATCAGAAAGTTCAGGCAAAACGCAATTTTCTATTTCAATTCGAGACCTGTGGAACGCCAAATCCGCACAAATTCGATTTTGGGCGAACGCGAATTTCATATAATTTTGCCTCATTACAAAATGGTGGCTATAGCTCAGCTGGTTAGAGCATCAGATTGTGGTTCTGAGGGTCGTGGGTTCGAGCCCCATTAGCCACCCAATCGAAAAAAATCCTCGCAAAAAGGCCCTAAACAGATCCGGCCTTTTTGCGGTAAAAGAAAAATTGACTCTGATTCGAAAAAAATCGGCAGCAGGTTCATAGGGAAGGCTATAATCAAGATCTAACCTGCTCCGCTTTCCCGGGTCAAGAGGTCTGTCCCCTTTTCCAAAACCTTAGTTAATTCGCTTCTTAATCAACAACATTGGTGTATTATTTCCGTTATTTTTGGGTATGCAAAAAGTGATAAAGGCTATGTTTACAAAAAAATCTTTACCAGTAATCCTGGTGATTCTTATTGCCGGGATTTTTATAGCGTTCCAAACGCATGGCTCAGGTAATCCTCCCACCAAATATGAAAAGATCCTGCGCGAAGTGGGACAGATGCTGGAACAAGGCCATTACAGCCCGAAAAAGATTGATGACAATTTTTCCAGGGAAATATTTCAGAAATATGCAGAAGCATTGGATCCGGAAAAGATGACCATGCTTCAGTCGGACTTCAAGGAATTACAAATCTTTGAATCTGTCATTGACGATGAAATTCACGGAGCATCAATTAAATACTTTCCCGCCATTAATTCTATTTACGAAAAGAGATTTATAGAGGCAATTGCAATCTATAAAGATGTCTTGTCACACCCATTCGATTTTTCCGTAGATGAATCAGTTGTCTTGGATAAAGACAAATTGGATTATCCGGCAAACGAGACCGACAGAAAAGAAAGATGGAGAAAGAAACTCAAATATCTCGCGCTGCAGCGTTATTCAGATTTTTTGGACGATAGAGAAAAGAATAGAAAGAATCCCGGCTACATCGCAAAGTCGGACACGGATCTCGAAAAGGAAGCCAGGCTAAAAGTGATGCAAGCAATGGACCGGGAATATGAAAGGCTAAAGAAAACTTTTACTGAAGAAGAGAGATTTAATCTGCTGGTAAACACCATTACCAGTTCAATGGATCCACATACCACTTTTTTCCCTCCGGTGGAAAAAAGGTCTTTTGATGAATTTTTGAGCGGAAGGTTTTACGGCATTGGCGCATCCCTTCGCATGGATGACGGGAATATAAAAATTGCCAGCATTATAACGGGCAGCCCTGCCTGGAAATCCGGACAGATACTCGTGGGTGATATAATTACCAAAGTGGGCCAGGGGAGTGAGGAACCACAGGATATCAGCGGCTTTGACGTTGAGGATGCGGTTAAGCTGATTCGTGGCGGTAAGGGCACGGAAGTGAGGCTGACCCTGAAAAGGGCCGATGGAAGCACCAAGATAATTCCAATCATCCGGGCTGAAATAGTATTGGATGAAACCTTTGCCAGGAGTGCCATAGTCAACGAAGGCAGCCGGAAAATCGGGTATATTTCCCTGCCTGATTTCTATGCCGATTGGGAAAGGCCCAATGGCGCCAGAAGCGCTCAGGACGTTGCCAAAGAAGTGGAAAAACTCAAATCTCAAAAAGTAGATGGTATAGTTATTGATCTCCGCAATAATGGAGGAGGATCTCTTTACGATGTTATTCAAATGGTGGGACTGTTCATTCCTGAAGGCCCCGTAGTGCAGGTTAGAGACCGGGATGGAATACCGACCATTTTGAAAGACAGGGACAAGACGGTATTATATGACGGCCCGCTTGCAGTAATGGTGAATGAATTCAGCGCCTCCGCTTCCGAAATTTTCGCTGCCGCCATCCAGGACTATAAGAGAGGCATCATAATTGGCAGCACCACTTATGGAAAAGGAACGGTACAAAGAAATATAGGACTGGACAATGTTGGTCAGGGAGCCCCGGTGGCAAGTAGTTCAGAAGATGTGGGCGCGGGACTGGGTACCATCAAACTGACCCTTCAGAAATTTTACCGTATCAACGGCGGCTCCACTCAACTGAGAGGTGTTACGCCCGATGTGATCATCCCGGACCGCTATGAATTGTTGAAATTTAGGGAAAGAGACAATCCCGACGCGCTCAAATGGGATGAGATTCAAAAAGTGAACTATACAGTCTGGAACAGCGAAATAAGCATTCCCTCTGCCAAATCAACTGAGGAGCAAAGAATTCAGAGCAATCAGAATTTCGGAGTGATCAAGAAGAATACAGAAATGCTTTCATCGCTCAATGATAAAGTGTATTCTCTGAATATTAAAAAATACAGGGAAGAACAGAAGCAGATCAGGGATATCATTAAACAGATTGACAGCGCCAGCAAACTGGAGAAAGCAATACCTGTTGAACTCCTTGCTCAAGACCTTGCGAAATATGAAGGCGATACAGCCAAACAGGAAAGACAGCAACAATGGCTGAAGAGCCTGAAAGCCGATATTTATTTGAATGAAAGCGTGAATGTGGTGAACGATATGATATCGCAGGCCTCAATGGCTAAATTGAACTAGTTTACCGAATATATTAAGGTGTTGGTGGCCCTCCGTGACGAGGGCCATTTTTTTGAACAGTGTCTGTTAATCCTGCAAGATCTGTTTCACGTATTGGGTCAAAGAGGGTGGGAGGCCTTCGTGGTTTTCATGAAATATGAACAATCGGAAAAGCTATCCTGATCATGGATCCGGAAATGTTTAGGGCATATATGAATTCGAAAAATTGGAGTCCAGATAGGAAATCAGCTTCTGTTCAATATGGGTGAAAAGGATTCTCAGCAAGCGGAATGGTAGTGTCGCCCGCGCTTATACATTCAGGTATCTTTCGGTGAGTATCCTTTGATGATGCTTCCAGTGTCCAACAATAATGTATCCGAGGCTGAGGGTAGAAATCGGGTGGTTATTGGAGCTACCTTTTGCTTCCAGCATTTTTTGAGTAAAGCTGTTAAACAGAAGAATACTGGCCTTTCTCACAGCCGGGAATTCATCCCGTAATTCACGCAGGGTCCGGTGATCAACAGTAGCCTGTTGAGCATATTCATTTTCCTCAAATCCAGGCAGGTTTTGGCTTTCACCACGTGCAATACATAAGGCACGGTAACAGAAAATCCTTTCCGCGTCAATGCCATGCTGAATTAATTGCTTGATAGTCCACTTCCCATCCGCATACGCGAAATCCGCCTTGCTTTGGGGAATTGAATCCAGGAATGATTCGACTAATGGTAGAGATTGCTGCAATGCCTCTTTGATATCATTTTCCTTAACCAGAGAAATATAAGTTTCATAAAACGGAATATAGTCCGATTTTGATGGTCTTGCCATGGTTGAAAAGTTTCTTGAATCCTTTTTGAGTGATGTCCGCACAGAGCGTGATGCTGCCAGTCTGCGGCCGGTTTCGGAACAAATCAGAATAAACGTTGGGCTTAGGAAAATCTGCAATAACTCGTCTTAACCCCAAATGGATATAATCAATCCTTTTTAGATTTTTTTAACTGTGATTTGGGAAGGACCGGTTGTGCTTTCTTTTCACCTGAAAGCGTGGAAGCCAACCTGATTGCTTCATAAGCATTGATTATGCCGCCGGACCTGCTGATGTTTGATAAATCCACGTCTTCATCCGTACCTGGTTTCTTGACCTTAATATTTTCCAGGGGAGTCACAGATTTTTCAATGACTGATTTGACCTGGAGATCAGTAAGAGCAGGAAAATAAGACATGATCAGCGCAGCTAAGCCCACTACTACGGGACTGGCCATGGATGTACCCTGCAAATTTCCATATTGGTTTCCGCCAGGTAATGTTGAATATATTTTGACACCCGGCGCAAACACATCCACTTCTCTTTTGCCATAATTGGAAAAAGGTGCAGTAATGCCTCCTGCCTTGGGGTCACCACTGGCGCCAACGGTTATCCAGTTGGTAGCCCGGGTTGCAGAATCGTTGCCGAAATCGGGATTCGGAAAATTATCATTTACGTCCACGTTTTCCGCATCGTTTCCTGCCGCGTGCACCAGGAGCACACCCTTAGATTCAGCATATTTCACAGCATCGTCAACCCATTTCTTTTCCGGGGATACGCTCTTCCCAAAACTCATATTCACCACTCTCGCGCCATTGTCCACAGCATACCTGATAGCATTGGCAATATCCTTATCGTGCTCATCACCGTCAGGTACGGCGCGGATCATCATGATCCTGACATTGTCTGCAACTCCATTCATTCCAATTCCATTATTCCTTATCGCTGCAATAATACCCGAAACATGGGTACCGTGCATTGGGTTTCCAGCCATTATGTCGTTATTACCATAATACCGGTCGCTGAAATCTTCATAGTTATCCTTTACTATTTCGCCACGATAGTCTTCCGGCTCCCTTTCTGTGGCCTCCACTTTTGCCTTTTCCCCGCTATAAAATTCATCAGTCATTGAAATCAGCTTCTTATTGCTGAGATCATTAGCCTGGAAACCGAGAAATAGCGCCATCATGGTGCTCTTGGCCTTACTTTCTTCTGTGGAATTGGGTTTGAATCTCTGAAGATCATCGCCATTGTACTCGTCTTTGGCCAGTGCTTTTCTGAGAAAGCTATCGGAAACAGGCATTTTTTCGACTATATTCTTCAGGAACATTACGTTCATGGTAGCTTCCTTGGCATCTCCTTCGATTTTGTCCTTCACCTTCTTGTATAGCTTGTATTCTTCGCCTTCCGAGGGATTTAAGGAAGCCACGTCAGGAACTGAGGATCCGAATTTCTTTTTGAGACGATAATATACCCTTGCGGCTTCATAGGAATCCTTGCTTACGTTTCGGCCATCTTTGCCTCCCAGGAAATTCCAGCCATGTATATCGTCCACATAACCATTTTGATCATCGTCGATTCCATTTCCGGGTATTTCACGGGGATTGGTCCATAGAATGCCTTTCAGATCCTCATGAGTAGTGTCCACTCCGGAATCAATCACCGCAACCACTACCGGCACACTTTTCCTCCCTTTCAACAGTTCATTATAGGCCCTTTCAGCCCCAATGCCATAAAATCCATCGGTCTTCGGATCGAGCAAATGCCAGCCTTTCGGAACATCTTTAACTGCGGTTTGGGCAAGAGTCAAACTGTAAATACAGATACTCCACAGGGCAACCAGGATCAACTTCTTCATTCGACTAGATTTGTTTTAGATAAGCAAATTTGAACAAAATATTTCATCTTTTGAGCACCGCTTAACATTTTTTGTCGGTTCCTATCATCAGACGCATAAAAAAAATGTCAGGGTTGCTTGTCCCTGACATTTTACAGCATTATTAACTAACTTAATATTTTAGATGCATTTCTACGCGGCGGTTGTCTGATTGGCCTTCGCCTTCACCGGAATTATTATCAGACAGAGGTTCCGAGCTACCCAGGCCCTTAATATTAATCTGTTCCTGGTGAACTCCAAGGCCAGTGAGGTATTCAGCCACATTCATGGCGCGTGAAAGCGATATTCTCTTATTAGCGATTTCTGATCCCAGCTTATCTGAATAGCCGTAAATATCCACCTTAAGTCTTGTGTCGTTGATCAGGCGATCGGCTATTTGAAGCACCACGTTAAAATCATCATTTGTCAATACCGAGCTATTGAATGAAAACAGTAAAGTCTGATTATAGAAGCTGGTATTACTATTTTGCTCATTACTTGATATTTCGGTAGCGGTCTGGGACTGTTCAGCGACGGCCAGATCCTTTAGGGGGCAGCCAAAGCTGGCAACAGTTCCACTTTCCAAAGGACACCTGTCTTCTTCATCATTTACTCCGTCTCCATCAGAATCAGGAACAGGACATCCGTCAAACCTCGCCACACCAGACTGGTTAGGACATTTATCTTCCTTATCGAATACGCCATCTCCATCTCCATCCCTGAACATGTCGTTGCTTGCCGTCAGCTTCGCATTTGCATTTTCTTCTATATTAGCTGAAGAGACTGATATTTTATCTTCGGAAGCCAATTCGATTGCCTGGGACATGGTTGATTTGGGAGACTCGTCAATCATTACAGAATTCATGACTGCAGATTCAGGAACAGCGATTTCGCTGGCAGACGCAGTGGTAACAGCAGACGGTATTGCAGCCTGTTCTTTAACCACGGTTTTCTTGCTTGCCTCAAAGGAAACAAATTCCTCTTTGGCAATCCTGCTTATATTATAATTTGCGGTAACCTCATCCAGCGGGTTAATGGCCGCATGTTTTCCACGAACCGCGTGCTTTTCGATCTCAAATGTCTGACCAAATGAAGTATTCTTGGTCTCAACTATCGATTGTGCGCCGAAGTCGTAGAGGATGAGCACCGACATCAAAAGCGCATCTATCTTTCTCATAAAAAAAAATTTCGTTTTACAAAGGGGTTCCGAACTGTGGCTTTATCTATCTAAAAACGTAAAAACACTTATTGATATTGCAAAAAACTACTTAGATATCTCGCATTTACACTGGTGTTATTTCATAAAATTCTCACTTAAAATACAGTTCAAATTCATGAAAATTCTACCATTATCAGGGACAGTAGTTTTCCTTTTTTCAAGCTTTCGATAGGTGTGGATCGTGTGCCTTGACAGCAGGCTAAGAAATTAAAATCATCAATAACGTTGGTAGTACGATAGGATACCGTGAAGGTTTGACAGAAGATATTGATGACACAAAAATAGTAAAGGTTTGGACTAATTCACTATGTTGGCAAAGTATTTAATACGATATTATCCTATGATAAACAAGCTGCAAAAGGCAAAGGCCAAAAAAATCTAAATCAGATATTGTCCGGGGCCGATGCCTAATATTATAGAATAAACGCCAAGGGGACTCACGTAGTATGCTAACCGCAAACAACTCAGGATTCCAAACCAGTTTGGCTCTATTCCGATACCTCAATTTAGCATTTGATAATTCTCAGAAGATGAAAAAAAATAACTCCCGAAATGAATTCCGGGAGTAAATAATCTATTCATGTATGCGGACCTGTTAATATTTTAGTTTCAATTCAACGCGACGGTTTTGTTTTCTACCCTTCTCAGTATTGTTGCTCGCAATTGGCTTGTCGGGACCATACCCTGAGGCGGTCATCCTGTCCTTGTTTATTCCTTTTTGAATTAGATAAGCCTTGATGGCAAGCGCTCTCTTGCCGGAAAGTATTTGGTTGTATTTCCTCGCACCGGTATTATCGGTATGGCCTTCAATTCCCAATTTTAATGCCTGGTCTTTTTCCATGATGCCAGCGAGTTTATCGAGATATTCGAAGGATTTAGGATCAATCTTATCACTGCTGACTCCAAACAGAATGCTGTGTGCGATGCTTTTCAGGATGTTATTCAAATCATCCTGAACCACGGGGCATCCATTATGTGCTTTATCGCCTGGCTTGGTCGGGCATTTATCCTCCAGGTCATTTATGCCGTCTCCGTCTGTATCGGGAGCAGGGCAGCCATTATACTTGGCGAGGCCAGCCTGGTTGGGACATTTATCTTCACTGTCCTTAATGCCATCTCCGTCGCTATCGGGTACGGGACAACCATGATAGATCAGCGAGCCGGGAACCGTAACGCAGGAATCTTTGTCGTCATCAATTCCATCGCCATCTGTATCCGGAACAGGGCAACCCTGGTATTTTAACAGGCCGGCTACATTCGGACATTTGTCTTTATTGTCGGGTATTCCGTCACCATCCTTGTCAGGACAGCCATTCGTGGCCTGCGATCCCGGCTCGTCGGGGCAGGCATCCTGGTCATCGGGAATGCCATCTTTGTCTCTGTCAGCAATCGCCGGATTAATTGTTTTCACTTTACTGCTTGAATTGAGCCAGAATACCAATGAAACGCCATAGACCCTGTGATTGAAACTACCGGAATAGTCGGCCTCGTAAAAACTGGATATGCTTCTGCTGAAATTACCTGTCAGCATCAATCTCTCGTTGAAATCGAATCCTATCAAGCCGTTCATTCCCCAATTGATTTTCTTGTAACTATTCACGTCATCACCAGCAGGAAGTTTATTATCCAGACTGCTGTATTCTCCATACACATTCCGTACTTCATAGCTTGTTCTGCCATTTAAAAAAAAGGAAAAATAGGGCCCGGCACCCAATATGATCCTTACATGAGAGGAGAGGGGGTACCTGTAAACGATATTAAGCGGAACATCTATGTAGTTAAGCTTCCAACTTGCATTGATAGAGGAAGTATCATTAATCAGAGTCAGGGCTGAATCGTAGGACTTGGAGAAATTCCTGCCTTTTGCATAATACATGGCCGAGGGCTGAAATACCCAGTCGCCTTTTTGGTCAATATTAATCTGTGCGACCAATCCCACATGAAATGCTTTCCTGGCAGAATAAAAGTTCTTGTAATTGGCTTTCCAGCCGGGGAGATCATTTTTTTCAATTACCGAAGCACTTTGGGAACCAAATCCGAATCCCACCTTGATTTGGGCGAGTAAACTATTGATAATAAATACACTAATGGCTATAGTGCAACATATTTTTTTCATGGCGCTAGGGTTAGTTCTAAGGATATTCTGGAACTAATTGCTGAATTATAACGTAGGATTAAGTATAATATTATTGGGCCTCAATTACTTCCGCCTTCAGCCGCCTTGGGAAGCAAGGAATATGTGAATAAATATTTCAAATTAAGAAAGCAAATAAAGATATTCACGTTTCACGGGAAACATGTGGATAACCTGCTCATTTACAGATCAAACTTGATACCCTGGGCCAAAGGGATCTTGTCGGACCAATTGATAGTATTGGTCTGGCGTCGCATATAGGTTTTCCAGGCATCACTTCCACTTTCCCTGCCACCTCCCGTGTCCTTTTCACCGCCAAAAGCTCCCCCAATCTCAGCGCCACTTGTCCCAATATTGATATTGGCTATCCCACAGTCGCTTCCCTTGAATGAAAGGAATTGTTCGGCCTCCCGAAGGTTCAGCGTCATTATTGCAGAGCTTAGACCCTGTGGCACCTCATTTTGAATTTTAATTGCCTCATCCAAAGTGTTGTATTTCAATAAATATAGAATAGGAGCAAAAGTCTCGTGCCTGACTATGGAAAAACCTGGATTCACTTCTGCAATACACGGTTTCACATAGCAGCCGCTTTCAAATCCGGGCCCTTCTAAAACCTCTCCTTCCACAATGAATTTTCCACCTTCAGCTTTACATTCTTTGATAGATTTAAGGTATAATTCAGTGGCATTCTTATCAATAAGCGGACCTACATGATTTTCTACTTTAAGTGGATTTCCTATCTTCAACTGGCTATAAGCTTTTACCAACCTATCCCTGAACAATTCATATATACTTTCGTGAATAATGAGTCTTCTGGTACTGGTGCATCTTTGTCCGGCTGTTCCAACCGCACCAAAAACAGAACCTATTACGGCTATGTCAAGGTCGGCATATTGGGAAATGATAACTGCATTATTGCCTCCCAATTCCAGTAGGGATTTTCCCAATCTTGCTCCAACGGCTGTTCCCACAGCCTTGCCCATTTTGGTAGAACCCGTAGCAGAAACCAGTTGAATTCGATTATCGGCTGATAGCCACTCTCCAACAACTCGGTCGCCCACAATCAAGCAACTAACTCCTTCAGGAACATTGTTTTTAACAAGTACACTTGAAATTAATTTTTGACATGCGATTGCACAAAGCGGAGTCTTTTCAGACGGTTTCCAGATGCAAGTATTTCCACAAACCCAGGCAAGCATTGCATTCCAGCTCCAAACCGCAACAGGAAAATTGAAAGCGGAAATAACGCTGACGATACCCAGAGGATGCCATTGCTCATACATTCTATGAAAGGGTCTCTCACTTTGCATAGTATTGCCATAGAGTTGTCTTGAGAGTCCTACTGCGAAATCACAGATATCGATCATTTCCTGAACTTCTCCGAGGCCTTCCTGCAGGCTTTTGCCCATTTCGTAGGAGACGAGTCGTCCTAATGCTTCCTTGTTTTGACGGATTTCTTCACCAATCTGACGCAGAATTTCCCCCCTCCTGGGCGCGGGCCATTCGCGCCATTCCAAAAATGCTTTTCCGGCTTTTTCCACCACTATTTCATAAGCGTCTTTATCACATGGTTTAACAGCTGCGATTAACCTACCATCAACTGGCGAATAGGACTTCATTTCCGCTACTCCGGTATCGATCCAAAATTGCCCGGTGGATACCCCCGCATTACCCGCGTCGATCTGCAAGTCCCTGATAAAATCATTCATCTTTAACCTATTTGGTGCAAGATACAACCCGTTCTGAATTTCACCCTGATTGACCTATGTTACAAAAAGGCTGCCGGGCCTGAATTTGCACAATAAAAATTAGGAGCTTCAAAATAAATGGGCATTCTTTGTGGTCTCAACCCTGATCCTTATTCCCATTGAAGAAACCTGTAAGTGCAGGTTTTTTTTATTTCTGCACGGCAAATCCTGCCAGATATCTTACCAGAATAACCTTCGTGCCAATTTTAATCAGGTCGCCAAACTCTTATTGGACCTTCATTGCTCACTTGGTTAAAAACTCAAAAATGAAAACAAATTTACTCTTCAGGTTATTCCTCTTGGTGATTGCGGGCAGCATCTTGTTGCCAGCTAAAGCAAAGGATTTGGCAACTGTTCCTTATCAATTCAATATCAGTATATTCATTAAATTATCTGTTAAGTATTTTAACGATAATTCGGCAGAGACTAAACTGCTTCTGAAGAAATTGCGGGAAGAAGACAAGTCACATATTTGTGTTTGCGAAATCATGGATCTGCAGAATAATAATGGTAAATTCCGTAGCGTAGCTCTTCTGTCTGAAAAGAAAAACGATGGGGACATTGGCCGGGGGTACCGGACCGCCGGCAAGATATTGAATCTGGGAAAAAAACATATGAAGGATTTTTTCTTTGATCATCTAAAAGTCACGCATAGGATCTCAGCGACTACGGATTGCATTAGCCTCTATATGAAACTGAGTCAGGGTGGGGAAGGCATTGCGATCTATGATATCCTGGATGCAGACATAAGGTCTTCCGGGAGATGATATCAATATTGTTCCTGGTCATTCGGGAAATCCCGGGATTTTACATCGGAGATATAATTTTGCACAGCCTGTGTAATTATTTCATGCAGGTTGAGATACTGACGAAGAAAACGAGGTTTAAATTCTGTATTAATACCCAACATATCATGCATAACCAATACTTGCCCGTCGCAATGTTTCCCGGCTCCTATTCCAATGCAGGGAATGCTCAGGTTCTGGCTCACTTCCTTAGCGAGCGTGGCCGGAATTTTTTCCAGAACGATAGCAAAGCACCCGGCTTCTTCCAAAAGCCGGGCATCTCGTTTGAGTTTTTCGGCTTCAGACTCCTCTTTGGCTCTGACGGCGTAGGTGCCAAATTTATAGATGGACTGTGGCGTTAGGCCCAGGTGGCCCATGACAGGCACTCCGCTTGAAAGGATCCTCTTTACCGATTCAAGCACTTCTTCTCCGCCTTCCAGTTTTACGGAGTGGGCTCCTGTTTCCTTCATGATGCGGATTGTAGAATGAAGAGCCTCCTTGGAATTGCCCTGGTAAGAGCCAAAAGGTAAATCCACCACAATCAGCGAGCGGCGTGCGCCCCTCACCACCGATGCGGCATGATAAATCATTTGATCCAGCGTAATAGGAAGGGTGGTTTCATGTCCTGCCATTACATTGCTGGCTGAATCTCCCACCAATAGAATATCAATCCCCGCGTCATCAAAAATCCTGGCAAAAGAAAAATCATATGCTGTGAGCATGGAAATCTTCTCACCATTGAGTTTCATTTTATGAAGGGTGTTAGTGGTAACTCGCTTAACTTCTTTATTAAGGCTCATGCCAGGTCGATTTAAAAAATGGGGAAAAAAGGAGGGGAATATGGCTCTGCGTTAGAATAAAACATATTCTGAGATCCGCCCATAAACTATGAATCACTAAGTTAAATAAAGTTTGCAGAACTAAAATTTCAGAATTTCTTCATAGAGATGTTGGATGAGGCCATCGGCCAATCCTATACGTGGCACATAGATTTCGTCTGCAGCGGCCCAACGCATTACATTTATATAGATCAGCAGGGCGGGAACGATCACATCGGCGCGGTCTTCCCGCAGCTTATAAATATGCATTCGCTCTTCAACAGTGAAATTGCTAAATTCCTTATAATAGTCTTTGAGCAATTCGAAGGGTAGGGGCTTCCCCTCTTTCTTCTTTGAAAGAGAGAATATCTTGTTGATATTCCCGCCGGAACCAATGGCGATGATCTGGTGATAACCCTTGGTCCGGATCTTGATGAATTCCTTCATTTGGTTCCAATGCTGATCTGTTACCATTCCCTTGAGCAGGCGAATGGTTCCAATATCGAATGATTCTTTAAAGATCAGTTTATTGTCACTGAAGAATGTGAGTTCGGTACTGCCCCCGCCCACATCAATATAGAGGTAGGAGTCATCCTTCGAAAGGTTTTCTGCAATATGATTTTCGTAGATAAAGCTGGCTTCAGCCTCTCCGCTGATCACTTCGATGGAGATATCGGTTTCAAGCTTTATTTTTCGAATGATGTCCTGCGCATTGGATGCGTCACGCATGGCCGAAGTGGCGCAGGCCTTGATATATTTAACTCCATAGGCATTGATCAGGTGCTTGTATGCTTTGATGGTTTGCAGGATCATGCCGGTTTTTCCCTTAGAGATTTCACCAGTTTCAAATACTTCAAACCCAAGCCGCAGGGGTACTCTCACCAGGTTTAGCTTGTTAAACTCAGGCTTGCCGTTTTGGTTGACCCGAACTTCGCTTATGAGCAAACGGGCTGCATTACTTCCTATATCGATGGCGGCTAATTTCAAATAATCAAATTAGCTCCAATATTATCGAATTATTTTCAGCAAGGCTGGCTTAGAAATCCACAACTGTCAATATTGGTTGTCAGGATTTCAATGATCCCAGGTGGGCTTTGTTGAGGAGATATTTATAAGTTTCAATCTGGGAGCGGATCTTCTTCCCTTTTGTATTTACATATTCATTGCTTAATTCATTGTCCAGTCGCCTCGCTTTTACGTTGTCTCTGAGTTGAATTTTCAATATCGCTTTCAACTCCTTGCATATTTCTTCATCATGCACCGGGGCGGCAGCCTCCAAGCGGTGGTCCAGATTCCTTACCATCCAGTCGGCGGAAGATATAAAGACCTTTTCCTCATTGTTGTTGTGGAAAACGAGTACCCGCGCGTGTTCCAGGTATTCATCAATGATACTGATGGCACGAATAGGGATCTTAAATTTCTTATTTTCGGTCAAAGCGCAAAAGATTCCTCTTACGATCATGAAGATTACCACTCCGGCGGCCGCGGCGTCGTACAATTTTGCAATCAAGGCTTCGTCTGATAGCGAATTAAGCTTCAGAATTATATAAGCCTGCCTGCCTGCACGGGCATGTTTGATTTCGCGCTCTATCAAATAAGACAATTGCCGTCGCATGAAGAAGGGGCTGACCATAAGGGTCTTGCATGCCCTCAAATATCGGACGCCGGTCTTCGGCTTTTGCAGGTAACTGAATATGCGGTTGATATCCGCCATGATATTACGGTTTGACGTCAGCAGGCAATGGTCTCCGTAAAGCAAAGAGGTCTTTTCATTGAGGTTACCGGTAGCCACAAATCCATATTGGATGGTTTTATTTTCAAGCCTCTTCTTGATCACACAAATCTTCGCGTGCACTTTCACGTTTGGAAGACCTACCAATACATTTACCCCCTCGTCTTCCAGTCGCACTTTCCACTCAAGGTTGGCTTCTTCGTCAAACCGGGCCCTCAGTTCCAGCATCACGGTCACCTTCTTTCCATTCCTGACAGCATTAATGAGCGCATTGATGATCTTTGAATTTGGCGCCAACCGGTAAGCCGTGATCTTGATCTCGGTCACTTTTTCATCCATGGCAGCCTCTCTCAATAAATCGATCATTGCCTTGAATGAATGATAGGGGAAATGGAGCATCAGGTCTTTTTTCAAAATGATGTCGGTCACGCGGTTTGCCTTGACCAGCGCGGGATGAGTGATGGGCTTTCTCCTCGTACCCTTTTGTGGGAAAACGGATTCAGGAAAATCCATAAAATGCCGGAAATTATGAATTCGTCCCCCGGGAATAATGGCGTCTTTTCTGGTCAACTGTAATTTACGGATCAGGAATTCAAGCAGTCCCGGATCAATTTCTTTGTCGTATAAAAATCGAACCGGCTTACCTTTTTTCCGGCCCTTCAGGCCCTTTTCAATTTTTTGAATATACGACGTACTCATATCAGTGTCCAGGTCAAATTCAGCGTCGCGGGTAACTTTAATAACATGGGCAGAATACCGGTCATACCCCATGAATGAAAATATTTGGGGCAGGCAAAAACGAATCACATCTTCCAATAAAATGATATGGTGCTCATCGGGCCTGAGTGAAGGCATCAGAATAAACCTGGAAAAAGACCTGGTGGGCACTTCGATCAGTGCATATTTTCTTTTTAATGGTGATTTTGCCTTGGAGAGCACCACTGCCAGAAAAATTGATTTTTCCCTTATGAAAGGGAATTCCGGAATACTCTCGATCATCAGCGGGATCACATTTGAAGACAATTCTTCCTCAAAAAAATTCCTCACGAATTTTTGTTGCTCCCTATTGAGTTGTTTTTCGGTTACCAAAAAAATCTTCTGCCTTTTCATTTCGGCGAAAATATTCTTCCAGATCCTGTCAAATTCTCCCTGCTGTTGCATGACCGTAAGCTGGATCTGGTCCAATATTTTTTGAGGCTCCTGTTCCAGGTGCATGCGTGCTTTTTTGCCGAGGTCAATCATTCTCCTGAGGGTGGCCACCCTGATACGAAAAAATTCATCCAGGTTATTGGAAAAAATTCCCAGGAACTTGATCCGCTCCTTCAAGGGTACAGTAGGGTCGGCCGCTTCCTGCAATACCCTGGCGTTAAATGCCAGCCAACTGATATCGCGGGTAATCGTCTTTCTTTTGACTCTGGCCATGCGGGTTTTACTTGGAGCGCAAAAATAATTAACCTTTGGAGATGTGGATGTTAAGTTTTGAGTCCGCCTAAAGGCGCTGGATCTTATTGATGAGGGCGGTAGTGGAATATCCATCTATGAGGGGTACCAGCTTTACCTCACCTCCATATTCAAGCACTTCACGGGCACCTGCTATCTGATCAATCTTATAGTCTCCGCCTTTTACCAATATGCCGGGTCTGATGGCTTTTATCAATTCAAGCGGTGTATCCTGGTCAAAAATAATCACCACGTCTACAATGGTAAGGGAAGCCAGCATCAGGGAACGGAATGTTTCATCATTAACCGGACGATGGGGTCCCTTCAATGCGGTCACGGAACGATCGGAATTGACCCCCACGATCAGAATATCCCCCAGGGTGGCGGCATGTGACAGCACTTCCAAATGCCCCTGGTGCAAAATATCAAAACAGCCGTTGGTGAATACCAGCTTCCTGTCAAATAATTGCCATCTCAGTATTTGCTTTTGCAGGTTTTCCAAAGTAAAAATCTTATTCCGAATGAGCAGGGGGTAACGCATGATGTTTACGATTTATGAGTGGTAAGAGCGCGAGGCATAAGAAGCCGGCAACGATAACAATCAATGTTTGGGCAATCCATAACAGCCAACCATATCCGTAACCATACACTTCGTCTATACCGTAGAGTGGCATCAGTTCCTGGATGGTTGCCTGGTAGGTGCCTATCCCGCCAGGGGTTGGGATCATGGCCAGGCTTCCGAATGTAAGAATCGAAAATGAAGGTTTGATTCCCAGTTGGCTGACGGAATCCATCGCATAGAATCCTACTCTCACGCTCATAAGGTACATGAACCAAATGAATACCGTGTGGCCAATGAATAAGGCTTTGTTCCTGATGTACCTGAAACTCGTCAATCCTGCCCAAACGCTTTGGAGGATTGCATTGATCCGGATCAGGAGATTGGATTTTATATGACGGCGGTATAGAAAGCGTACCAATAGAATAAGGAATAACAAGACCCCCAGGAGTATCAGAAGGGTGCGGATTTTGAAATTTCCCTCACTGTCATGAAACAGGGACTTCAATTTTGCGGTAGCATACGCGCCGATTTTGTTTATTTGAATCAGAATGGTAATTGCGAATACGATGATCAGGCATAAAAAGTCAAAGGCTCTTTCGGCAATGATGGTTCCCACTAGTTTGTCGGCTGCCAGTTTCTCATACTTACCCAGTGTTGTACATTTCATGACTTCACCCAGGCGCGGAAACAGGAGATTGAAAAGATAACCGATCATCACCGCAAAAAAAGTATTGATCGTGGAGGGACGGTATCCTAACGGCGCCATCAATAATTTCCATCTCAGGGCCCTGCTATAATGACTCAGGAGTAGCATGGCCATGGCCGGAAGGATCAGCACGTACCTGGCCGAGGTTAAGGAGTCGAATAGCTGCTGTTTCTGTAGCTCCGTCAGTTTATCATACCGCCACCAAAGCAGAAAAATTCCCAGTCCCAGAAAGAACAAATACTGGATAACATTGAATATTTTCTTCTTCATGATGTATGCTCTCTTTTCTGTAACTGCCATTGCATTTTACAACTGATTCCCTTCTCCTGGGAAAACGAGCCATGGTTTGAATTTCAGGGCTTCCTGGAAGTCCATTCTTGCATACGAAAGAATAATCACTATATCGCCTACGGCTCCCTGGCGGGCGGCCGGGCCGTTCAGGCAGCAAACGCCGGATCCCCTCTTTCCTTTGATCAAATAGGTTTCTATCCGGGACCCATTATTGACATTTACTACCTGCACTTTTTCATACTCGATCAGGTTGGCAGCGTCCATCAGGGCTTCATCCAGTGTCAGGCTTCCTATATAATTGAGGTTAGCTTCGGTGATCACAGACCTGTGGATCTTCGATTTCAGGATTTCTATTTCCATAGATGGGCAAAATTAAGGGCCTTGCCAGTAATGATAAAATAACCTTTTCCGCACCCATCATTTGGATGTTTAGAGAAGCAAATTATCAATCAGCCGAACCTGGTTCAAAAACGCGGCGGCCAATGCAACCAGGGGCGTCTTTCCGTCCCAGTGGTTTACCAATTCCAAATCTCCTGCCTTGCAAATTGCAACATAATCCACTTTGAATCCATCCTGAGATAACATGAACTGGGCGTCGTACAAAATATGATTCGTGTCGCCGGGTTGTATATTTTGGCTGATGAATTCGAGCGCCTTAAAAATTCCGGATGCCTTTTCCCTTTCCTGTACGTTCAAGCGAAGATTTCTACTGCTCATAGCTAGGCCATCGGCTTCCCGCAGAGTGGGGCATATTTCTATCTGCACCGGGAGTTGGATCAATTTCACCATTTTTTTCAATACCATGCATTGCTGATAGTCTTTCTGACCCAGGTATAGGCAGTCCGGATTGACGATATTCAGTAGGCGTTCCATGACCTGGCAGACGCCCTGGAAATGACCGGGCCTGTATCTGCCTTCCAAAATATTTTCCAGGTTGCCCAGTGCATAGTGAGTTCCCGAATCCATTCCGTTGGGGTAAATTTCATTTACAGGAGGAAGAAATAAGATATCACAATCTGCTCTTTCCAGGAGGTAAATGTCATTTTCAGTCCTTACCGGGTATTTTTCAAAGTCCTTCGGATCATTAAATTGTGTTGGATTTACAAATATGCTGCAGAGGGTAAGTTCGTTGCCTTTTTGAGATGCCTGAACCAATGACAAATGGCCTTCGTGCAAGGCGCCCATAGTAGGAACAAAGCCTGTTTTCAGACCCTTGTACCTCATTTTATCCAGGTGGCTACGGAGTTCCCCTGCTCTTTTGAAAATGATCATAACTGTCAGCAATAGTGGTTAAACTTGGCTTCCGGCGGCGGTTCGGCAAAAAATTCATAGCTTTGCCAACCTCATTTTGGCCCTTAATAACTATTTAACAATACCGGAAAATGTCTACAAAGAAACGAATTCTGTTTATAGCCAATGAAATGTCTCCTTATTTAGAGTTGACCGAGTTCTCTGAGACTGTTAGCAGGCTGGCAATAAAAGCGAATGACAGTGGTTTCGAAGTTCGTTGTATCATGCCCCGATTTGGCGTGATAAATGAACGGAGACACCGATTGCATGAAGTGGTAAGATTGTCCGGCATCAATGTTTCGGTTGACAATGACGATTATCCCCTTCAGATAAAGGTGGCTTCACTGCCCAATGCAAGGTTGCAAGTTTATTTCCTGGAAAATGAAGACTTATTCAAGAGAAAATATGTATTCGCCGATGAGCACGAAAAGTGGTATGATGATAATTGGTTACGCACCATTTTTTTTTGCAAGGGAGCGCTGGAGACCGTGAAGAAATTCGGATGGCCTCCTGATATAATTCATTGCAGTGGCTGGATGACGGGACTGGTCCCTCTGTACCTAAAAACGGCCTACAAAAAAGAACCGGTCTTCAGCAATTGTAAAGTGATTTTCACGATCGGGCAAAATACATTCAAGGAAAAAATGGGTCCTGAATTCCTGAAGAAAGCGGCTATACATCCCAGTATTAAAGAAAAAGAATTGGAACCCTTCAAGGAAAACAACAACACTGGCATGCTTCGCGGGGGCGCCACCTATGCAGACGCGATCACATTCGGAGCTGAAAAAGTGGAAAAGAAATTGGTTGATGAATTTGCGAAAGTGAAAGGCAGGAAAGTGGTGCAGTTCAAACCTGAGTCAGATTTAACAGAGTATTTACAATTGTATGCCGACCTTGCGGGCAAGTAGGGTTCATTACTAATCCTTTATAAAAAATCAGTTCAGTGAAGTTGAAATCTCTAATGGCAGTCTTAGGACTGGGAGGCGCTTTTATATTCTTGAATACCTACTGCACCAAAATTTCTGCAACCGATATCGGGACAGATCTTTTACCCGCCGTGGACAATGTTTACACCTTCGACACCACTCTGGATGTCGTCACTAATAATTTTATTTCACCCGATTCCTCCATACCTTATTTCAACGCGTCGGGAGACGCGGCAGCCATCGGCTCCGTGAACAACGACCCCCAATTTGGTAAGATCAGTTCTTCCCTTTTTTTTGAATTGAAACCATCGTACTACCCTTATTTTTTCGAGAATGCAAAGGATTCCCTCTACCTGGACTCTGCGGTCCTGAGCCTGGCCTACGACCATAGTTGGGGTGATTCCAATATGGCCCAGCAATGGAACGTATACCAATTGACGGAAAAAATAAGGTCAGACACTACTTACCGGGTAAACAGCCCGTTTACTTTTACGACGCTCCTGGGTAATGCAACGCTTACCCCTTCCGCGCTCGATGATTCTGTAATTCTTCAGAATGAAAGGTTGAAGGCGCAGTTGAGAATTAAGCTGGATGATAATTTCGGGCGATTATTACTTGACCAGGACAGTACGGATGCTTATAAATCAGATTCTCTTTTCCGTGATTTTTTTAACGGTTTCGCCATTGTGCCCACCACGGGCGGCAGCGCCAATGCCTTATCATATTTTTCCCTGACTGATTCCAGAACGGCGTTGACAATATACTATCGGTTTGATAAGAATGGCAAGCGCGACACCACTTCCCGGATTTTCAAATTCGTTTTGGGTACCTGTGGCCAGGCATTGTATATTCAGCGGGATTTGAGTGGCTCACAGTTGAATGACCATCTGGCAGTTCTTCCAGCAGGAGACAGCCTCGTTTATATACAAGCTGCTCCCGGAAGCTTCGCGGAAATAAAGGCCAGTTCCATTGATGGATTCAGGGCCGCTAAAGGAAACGTGATTATTCACAGGGCCGAGCTGAGCATGCAACAGGTGTTCTCGCCGGGGGAGAATGACGAATATCTGAAGGCTCCTGCTTATTTGTATCTTGATGCGTTCGACACTTCGGCATTCGCTTTCAAACCCTTTGTGCCCGACCTCCAGTTTAGCACAAGCGGGACCCCTCTCCTAAATAATTTCGGAGGCATTGCAAAATACAGTACCGACCCACAAGGCAACAGTATCGCGACATATACGTTTGTAATTTCAAGGTATTTGCAGGGAATTGTGACCAGAAATGAATTGCAGTACAAGATGCGGCTTTTTGCTCCGAACCAGGTTTATTATTCCGATTCTCCGGTTCCACCATTCACTTTAAACAATATGGCGGAGGGCAGGGTAAAACTGGGCGGGGGGAACCATTCAGCCTATAAAATGAAAATTCACATCATATATTCCAAAATTTGACGCCCACCCTTATCTTTGCGCCAAATTAAATCATCGAAGACTAAAGTCTACTCCATTTATAGACTTTCCAATGACTCATTCATCTATCAACCACAAACAAATGCCGTATTTATTCACGTCTGAAAGTGTATCAGAAGGTCATCCCGATAAAGTTGCCGACCAGATATCCGATGCCCTAATTGACAATTTCCTGGCCTTTGATCCTGAAAGCAAGGTTGCCTGCGAGACCCTGGTAACAACGGGTCAGGTTGTGCTGGCGGGAGAAGTAAAGTCTAAGGCTTATCTCGATGTACAGGAAATCGCAAGAGGTGTGATCCGCAGGATAGGCTATGTTAAGAGTGAATACATGTTTGAGGCCAATTCCTGTGGTATTTTATCGGCTATCCATGAGCAATCTTCCGATATCAACCAGGGCGTTACGAGGAAGAAAAAAGAAGACCAGGGCGCCGGCGATCAGGGTATGATGTTCGGATATGCCACAGATGAAACAGATGACTACATGCCGCTGGCTTTGGATCTGGCCCACAAATTATTGATAGAACTTGCCGAATTGAGGAGAGAAAACAAGGAAATCAAATACCTCCGGCCCGATGCAAAGAGCCAGGTTACCCTTGAGTATGACGACAACAACAAACCCGTTCGGATTGACACGATCGTGGTATCCACCCAGCATGATGATTTTGCAACCGATGAAAAAATGCAGGAGAAAATAAGAAAGGATATCATTAATATTCTCATCCCCCGTGTGAAGAAAAAGTATAAGAAATATGCCCACCTCTTCAACAAGAAGATCAGATATCATACTAATCCGACAGGGAAATTCGTGATTGGCGGTCCCCATGGCGATACAGGCGTAACGGGAAGAAAGATTATAGTTGACACCTACGGAGGAAAAGGCGCTCATGGCGGAGGAGCATTCAGCGGTAAAGATCCTTCAAAAGTGGATCGCTCAGCAGCCTATGCCACGCGTCATATAGCGAAGAACCTGGTGGCTGCCGGCGTCGCGGATGAGATTCTCGTGCAGGTTTCGTATGCGATTGGTGTAGCGCAGCCAACCAGCATCAATGTGGATACTTTTGGAACGGCAAAAGTAAGTATGACCGATGATGAGATCAGCAAGATTGTACAAGCGTTGTTCGATATGCGCCCTTATTTTATCGAAAAAAGATTGAAACTGCGCAAGCCCATTTATAGTGAAACAGCGGCCTATGGACATATGGGCCGAAAGCCGAAGAAGGTTACCAAGATATTTATCGCTCCTGGAGGGAAGGTGAAAAAGGTGAAGGTAGAGTTATTCACCTGGGAGAAATTGGATATGGTTAAGCAGGTCAAAAAAGCCTTCCACATTTAATAAATAAAAAGATTTTTTGGAGAATCCTCCCCCGATACGAGGGAGGTTCTTTATTTTCGGCCTATGGAAGAACAGGTCAATCCGTGGAAGATCATAGGATCGAGACAGGTGTATGAGAACGACTGGATTGATGTAACGGAATTCGACGTAATCAATCCTTCGGGAGGGAAGGGCATTTATGGCAAGGTGCATTTTAAGAACGAGGCCATCGGTATCCTGCCCCTCGACGATGAGATGAATACCTACCTCGTGGGCCAGCACAGGTTTCCGATTGGGCAGTATAGTTGGGAGATCCCCGAAGGCGGCAGTCCTCAGGGAGAAGACCCGCTTCAATCGGCCCGGAGGGAACTGCTGGAAGAAACCGGGCTGAAGGCTTCGGCCTGGGACAAGCTCATGGAAATGCATCTATCCAATTCCGTTAGTGATGAATACGCCCAAATCTTCCTGGCGCGGGGTCTCAGCCAGCATGGGGCCGAGCCTGAGGAAACCGAGCGGATCACAGTCAGAAAAATTCCGTTCGAAGAAGCCTGCAAAATGGTGGAAAGCGGAGAAATTATGGATGCTATCAGTGTGGCAGCCATTCTGAAACTGAAACTACTGATATTGCAGGGTCTATTTAATAAATCATCCAGTTGAAGTCTTCATCTATAATCATTGGCAGACAGCCCATCCTGGAGGCGATATCCAGTGGAAGGCCCATTGATAAGATCTACCTGCAAAAAAATGCGGGCGGAGATATCATTCAAGAAATCAGGAAACTGGCACATCAGCACCAAATTCCGGTGCAGTCAGTCCCTGTTGAAAAACTGAATAGCTTTACCCGCGCCAATCACCAGGGCTGCGTGGCCATTGCATCCCTGATCATATATATTGAATTGCAGCAGTTGATCGACTTTGTGGTAGGGGAAGGAAAGACCCCACTCTTCCTGATGCTGGATGGCGTTACAGATGTGCGCAATATTGGCGCCATCGCCAGGACGGCTCTTTGTTGTGGAGCGCAGGGCATCATCATACCGGAAAAAGGGGTGGGGGCCCTCAATGAGGAAGCCATGAAAACTTCGGCAGGAGCCCTGCAAAAAATCCAGGTAAGCCGGGTGAGCAGCCTGGCACACGCTGTGGATACCCTGCATTTAAACGGGATCAAAGTTTATGCGACGCAAATGAGTGCTTCTAAAAAACTATTTGAAGCCGATCTCAGCACCTCCTGCTGCATCATTATGGGAAGCGAAGACAGGGGCATTCAGCCATTTCTTTCAAAAGCGGCAGACGAACATTTCTCCATACCGATGGCTGGAGATTTTGATTCCCTGAATGTGTCGGTAGCTACCGGAATCATATTGTATGAGGCCCTGAAACAGCGGCTTGAGACAAATTGAACGACGTTCTTATCTGCCATCTCTTCCCTTTAGTCTATCAAATAAAAAAGTCCATGGAATTCATGGACTGCAAAATTCCAACGATGGTTGCCATCTACATAGTTTCCTCGAAAATATTTTCCACACACGCATTGTTTCGCAACAATTTGAAATGTGAAGTAATCGCCTCCCAGGCCGTCATGCAACGATAAGGCAAATGGTTTTCTTTAGCGAATTGCTGAATGATGCCTGTGATCTGCGGATAATAGGCATGGCTCATGGAGGGGAAGAGGTGGTGCGCAATATGGTGATTGAAACATCCATAAGTAAAGTTGATTAATGCATTTTTTGGCGCGAAGTCGTTTGTGGAAATCATTTGGTGATAGGCCCAGGTCTGGTTCACCCTGCCCTCGGCGTCCGGATAGGTCCAGGTGGCATTTTCGCCTGCATGGGTCGAGAGTAAAGCCACCAGTCCCATACCGCTGGCAACTAAATGCATGGCAAGGAATCCGAGGAGAACCCAATACCAGGCTATTTGCAGAACCAGCATGGGAATTACCAGCATGTAAAAAACATAAAACAATTTTGTAGCGAACAATTTCACGAATTCGATCTTTGGTATCTCAACAGCTTTCCGAACGATTCGGTCTTTCGAAAAGAAATCCCTGAAATCCCTTATGAAAAGCCAGTTGAGAGTATAGGTAAAATACAGTATCGGCAGGTAGATATGCTGATATTTATGAAACCAGAAAGTTTTGGAACCAGGAAAAATCTTTACCAGGTCGCTCTGTTCGATATCGCAATCCCAGGTAGGTATATTGGGATATGCGTGGTGTAATCGCACATGGCGGATTCTCCAGATATAAGAATTGGTTCCAAATAGTTCCAGCGCGTATTGGCTCGCCTCATTCAGAAACCTGCTTCTGAATAGCGCATTGTGGGCTGCATCGTGCACCACGTTTAAAAAAATCATGATGGTCGTAACAGCGAGGCCGATATAGCCAATGAACAGCCATGCCAGGTTATTACCCTTCAGCAAGACGAGCGTATACAATCCAAAAAAAGCCACAAACAACAAGGCGGCTTTAACTGAAGTCGCCGTATAAATATTTCTTTGGTCTTTATTTACTTCTTCAATCACGATTTGCCTGAGCCTTGGAAAAAAATCATTTTCCGGATCCTTCCTGTACTGTGGTTTCTTCAATGTATTAGCTTCTATCATACAACCGATCAATTTTCAATGCAAAAATAAATGAAATTTCAAAAACTCAATCAATCCTATGACCAGGGGCAAGAGATGCCTGCCTTTTCATTTCTCTCAGGATCAAATTTCTTTTTAAGGGGTGGGGAACCAGGCGGTTCAACAATAAGGACATTCGATTGAGTCTCCCGGGTACAATGATGCGCTTTTTTCGTAAGACAGATTGCATAGTATATTGAGCCACCGCTTCGGGACTCATCACCGCCATTTTTGCAAGGCCTTTCATGGACTGGTGTGCCTTAAGAAGCCGCTCATTCGTATCTACCGGGCCGGGACAAACGACACTTACGCTTATATTAGTATCATATAGGGATGAGCGCAGCGCGTTCGAGAAAGAAAATACAAATGACTTGCTTGCACAATATACTTCTTTATTGGGTATATTGAAAAAACTTCCCAGGCTGCTAACGTTCAGGATATAGGCCTGTTGTTCCGCTTGAAGCAAGGGCAGAAAAAATCGGGTCAACAAAACGGGAGCAAGGGCATTAAGCTTCACCTGGCGGCTATAAAACCCGGGGGAAAAATGTTCAAATTCTCCTACCGATCCAATCCCCGCATTGTTGATCAGGAGGCTGATCCTAATTTTCTTACTAACCACGAATTGAAATAAGGCTTCAATATTCCTTTCTTCGCATAGGTCGGTCTCAAAATAGTCCGCAGCCACTGCAAATTCTTTACTTAGAGCAGCGGATTTCTCCAGCAGGCCTTCTCCAGGCAATGAAACCAGTAACAGATTCTTATTCAGTTTGGCACATTCTTTTGCGAAGGCTGCTCCAATTCCCATACTGGCTCCGGTTATGAGCGCATAGGATGATTCGCTCATAGCCTGTTTTGTTTTACCCAGTCAACTGTTTCTTTGATTCCCAATTCCAATGGACGAATTTGATAGCCCAATTCCTTTTCAGCCTTGGTACTGTCCAGGGCCCAGTCATAATAATATTTTCTGACCCAGTCTGGTGTGATCATTGGTGGCTTACCTGTTATGCCTGCATACATTAACATCATTCTACTCATTCCGCTCAGGAAAGGGAAAGGAATATGCCAGAGCTTTCTTTCAACTCCGCTGTATTTTTTGATGAGGTCCATCAATTGGTTGAAGGAGGCGTTGACTCCTCCGAAAATATATCTTTCCCCGCTTCTGCCTTTGTGCATGGCCGCTATATGTCCATCTACCACGTCATCTATATAACAATATGACCCTAAGTCAGCGCCATTGCCAGG
Source organism: Agriterribacter sp. (assembly GCA_041484195.1). Taxonomy (GTDB): domain Bacteria; phylum Bacteroidota; class Bacteroidia; order Chitinophagales; family Chitinophagaceae; genus PSRI01. Next base: position 66,709 of record JBGPHC010000015.1, read on the forward strand.
GATTACCTTCCATTTTCCTTTCACATACAATTCCACGATCTTGGTCACGGGATTACTGCCGGTATCGAAGCCAGGGCCATAAATACGCGAAGGGTTGAGAATTACTATTTCGAGGCCCTGCGCCGCATAGTCGAGGGCAATTCCCTCCGCCCGGCTCTTAGTTTCCTCATAGGGATTGAAAAAACCGGTTATCCGGGGATCGGTTTCACTCATTGGCTTCTCTTTGGAGGGACCAATAACACCGGCTGTTGAAGTATAGACTATTTTTTTAACTCCAGACTTTTTTGCGGCTGCGAAGACATTTTCGGTTCCCTTCACATTAATATTAAAGAAAGTGGCCGGATCTTTAGCCCATAACCTGGCATAGGCTGCCAGATGATAGACCTGGTCAACTCCCTCCATCGCCGCCTCAATTGAAGCGGTATCTGAAATATCGCCACTGAATATCCTGATATTGGGTTTCTGGAATTCCGCTATATGGGGATTGGACCTGCACAGCAGGTGAATCTTCTGCCCCTGTTCCGCGAGCCTTATGGTAAGTTTAGATCCAATATATCCCGTCGAGCCTGTGATCAGTATTGCCATTCCATTGATTTCCTGCAAAACTATTATAAATGTACTAGACTACCTGTGGGGAGCAATGGTGCAAAAGCTAATTCTTCAGCCGGATATGCACGGTAGCAAAACTGGTCTCCACGACCGCTTCCGTACATTTTCCGTTACTATAAGTATAATAATTTTCGTTGCCATCCGGGAGCTGAAGAACATATTTGTGTGGACCGACCGGCTTGATAGGAATAAATTTTCTGAAGTTTTCTGAAAATATTCTTCCAAGTCCCTCGGGCTCTACGTGCATCAGGCAGGCCGTTGTGTAATAAATCTTTGATTTGAATATCTCCGTCTCATCGAGTCCTTTTATAAAATACTTGTCATTTACCCAATAAATATGCGCATTCGCCTTTTCCCTGCCATTTACTCTACGCAAAAAATTCCCATCTGACAATAAGCCATTATTAAACAAGGACCTCACCCTGGTATAAACCTGAATCTTGAAGAGGATTTCGATACTAACGTCAGACTCAGTAATAAATTCTTTTGTTCCTTCGCCAATCGTTTGAGTGGAAACCAATTTCCCAACCGGCTTGCCGTTTTTAAGAATTTCATAATTGAGTTGCTGAACTGCCGGGGCGCCGGTATTAACCAGGCCCAGCATCCAGTACATCAGTAATATCTGTATGTGAAATATGCCTTCCATGCACTTGTAACGAAGCTTCAGAAAAAATGAAAATTTTCGCTCAAATTGCTTGACTCTTCAATAATTATTAACGCCTGAGGCAGGGCAATCGTTACATATTACTATGCATATTCTTCCGCTGATCAACCGTTTCCATGGCATTTCCAGAGTTGGGAAATACCATTATCATATATCAATGTGAATTTCGCAAAAAAAATCAAGGATTTGAAGAATAGGCCCGCAAAAAAAAGTGAATACTCAGAAAAAATTCCCCTCACATCCTGGTTTTTGGATTCCCCGTAATTAACCTGATCTATTGCGGGTTAAAAATGCCAAAATGCAGGATTTGGAAATCTTCATTGTCCGGCAAAGCCCGAGTAATACTGTATTCCATAAACGAGTAGACCGGTTTTGCACCTTTGCATATTCACAAAAAGGAGCTATTTTTATAAATACGGCTGCAGATAACAACGCTGAATATCGAACTTCTGAATACCAAAAAAGCAATTATACAGATGCACAGGGAAAACACTGAGATACACGGAGAAAGACAATATGGTCCTCTGTGAAACTCTGTGGTCCTCTGTGAAACTCTGTGGTCCTCTGTGTAACAAAGCAATTGCACGGAGAGCCTCGGAGATGCACCGAAAAAAACAGCATGAGACTATGTGAACTTCTGCGAAACCTCCAGAACTTGATTGCAAGCATTTCAAAAACCCAAAGGCCCCGGTCATGATACAAAATGACATGCAGCTGCAATTCTTCCAGTACATAAAGAGCAGTATCCCGCCGCATCTTTCATTTGTAGACGAAATAGCCGATTTACTCCATATTAGTAATGATAGCGCCTATAGAAGGATCAGAGGAGAAAAAATGCTTTCATTTGAAGAAATACGGGCCCTATGCACCAAGTTCAGGATCTCCATTGACCAACTGCTTAATCTGGATACGGATACCACGATTTTCGCTGGTAAATACGGGACACCCGAAAGTTTCAGATTTGAAGAGCATCTGCAGGGATTCCTTTCGAGTGTACAATTCCTGAATTCTTTTGAACGAAAACACATATTCAATTTTACCAAGGACATACCCGGATTTTATTATTTCATGTTCCCTGAACTTGCTTCATTCAAATATTTTGCCTGGATGAAGACCCTTCTGAATTACCCCGAATACGCCAACGCAAAATTCAGCATGGGACAACTCATGCCTCCATTGCAGGAAATAGGGAATAAGGTTGCCGAATTATACACGGAGATCCCGGGAACCGAAATAATGAACGTGGATAATATCATGACAACCCTCAGGCAGATCGAATATTATAAGGATACCGGCCTGATTGCTTCGCCCAAGGATCTGGAAATCCTCTATGTAAAAATGTATGATATGATCAATCATATGGAGAAGCAAGCCGACCTGGGCGTCAAATTCATGCCAGGGAAGAAGCCCCATCATAAATCGGCTACCTTAAACATGTTTGTCAACGATTTTGTAGTTGGAGATAATAGTATATTGGCGGTTCTGGATGAATCAAAGCTTTGTTTTCTCAACCACAATATGCTCCATTTCTTAATGACCAAGGACAAGAAATTCGCAGAATATTCATACAATTTCATTCAAAATATCATAAAGAAATCAAATCTAATCAGCGGCGTTGGCGAAAGGGACCGTACGAAATTCTTCAATCTCATACGTGAACGGATTGACAGCTTCCGCAACAATGAGTTCAAAACACTCAGTAAAACCTGAGGAACCTTCCAATTCCATTCTTTCGCTAAATTGCAACAGAATTTATGTTAAACAATTCCCAGGTGCGGCTCATTGAATGCCCCCGCGATGCTATGCAGGGATGGAAGGACTTTATTCCTACGCAAAAAAAGATCGAGTACATCAACAGCCTGTTGAAAGTAGGATTTCATACGCTTGATTTTGGATCCTTTGTCTCTCCCAAACTGATTCCTCAAATGGCCGACACGGAAGAAGTTATTTCCAAGATTGATATACAAAATTCATCCACTAAATTACTGGCGATTGTGGCAAACCAGAGAGGCGCCCTGGATGCATTGAAACATGATGCCATCGATTTTCTTGGATTTCCTTTTTCAATTTCCCCCAGTTTCCAGCTTAGGAATACCAATAGTTCGATGGAAGAATCTTTTACCAGGGTGCAGGATATTCACAATAGTTGTATCAGTAGGAATAAGCAGCTTGTCATTTATATTTCAATGGGATTTGGCAATCCTTATGGCGATCCATACAATGAGGAAATTGTATATGCATGGATTGACAAACTGGCAAACCTGGATATTCATATCTTTTCTTTGGCGGATACCATTGGCATTGCCACACCGGATCAGGTTTTCAATATGACTGATTACCTGATAAAACAATTACCTGCACACGAAATAGGCGTGCACCTTCATTCAACTCCATCCAACTGGAAACCTAAGATTGATGCGGCGGTCCTGGCTGGCTGCAGGCGCTTCGATGGGGCCTTGAAGGGTTTCGGAGGCTGTCCCATGGCTGATGATGAACTGGTTGGAAACATGAATACAGAATTAATGATTCCCTATTTTGAAGAATTGGGATTCTTAGAAAATATTGACCATTCAGCATTGCTTGAAGCAGGTCGGGTGGCGAATGAAATCTTCACTCCCGGCATAGGTGCCTTTTGAGACCTGAATTATCTTTGAATTAACTTTGCATAAAATAGATATGGAATTTCATCTGGAACTGGAACCCAGGCCTTTACCTTCCCGAATTGCTCATAATCACAGGATATTTCTTGCCGGTTCCTGTTTTACGGAGCATGTAAGTGCGGGCCTGGCCAGGTATAAGCTTGAAATACTCGAAAATCCAAACGGAATCCTGTTCAATCCATTCAGCATTGCCCGATCCATGATATCCTATATTGAGAACAGAAGGTACAAGCCTGAAGAACTTTTTTACCATCATGAGCTATGGAGCAGTTGGGATCACCATAGCCGCTTTTCAGGCATGGATCAGGAATCTGTATTGCGGTTGATCAATGCATCCCAGGAAAAAGCTCATTCTTTTCTGAAAGAGGCCGATTGGGTCATGCTCACTCTCGGTTCGGCCTTTGTCTATCAAATCGGCGCAGGCCAGATAGTTGCAAATTGCCATAAGATGTCTCCCCAGACATTCACCAGGAGACTGGCGGGAGTGGAAGAAATTGTCTCCGCCCTGGACAATCTCATCCACAGATTATTTCTTTTTAATCCAAAGCTCAGGATCATATTTACCATCAGTCCGGTTAGACATCTCCGTGATGGCTTCATTGAAAACAATCGCAGTAAGGCGGTACTAATCACGGCGGTCCATCAGCTTATTGACAAATTTGAAAAGCTATTCTATTTCCCGGCTTATGAATTATTAATCGACGACCTGAGGGATTACCGGTTTTATGCGGAGGACATGGTGCATCCCAATTATCTCGCGACCGACTATGTCTGGGAAAAATTTGCAGGCTCCTGCCTGGAACCTTCCCTGATTCCTTTCATGAAAGAAATGGATATTATAAACAGGGCCATGAATCACCGTGCTTTCAATCCCGGCTCCGACGCCCATCAGAAATTCCTGATGCAACAAATCGAAAAGTTGAATGGACTCCAATCGCAATATCCACGGCTGGATTTCACTGAAGAACTCAAATTCTTTAAACAGTCTATTGATTCATGAAACATGCCCCGACCCAGGAAAAAGCTATTTTGGAATTTCTCACAGGATTGAATCCTGAATTCAGGCTTCCGCAGGGCGTTTCAATTATGAATCCATTCCAGGATCAGACCGCTTTAAAATTGGCGACCTTATTCTATAAGAAATTTTATTCCGACCAGGATGCGAGGGTGATGATCTTTGGCATTAATCCCGGGCGCTTTGGAGGAGGCATTACGGGTATCCCGTTCACAGACCCACAAAAACTCGAGTCCTGTTGTGGCATTCCTAATGAATTCAAAAAGGTGAAGGAATTGTCGGCTGATTTTATATACCGTACGATCGAGGCTTTTGGTGGCGTGAAGTTGTTTTACCACCAGTTCTTCATCACAGCGGTATCACCACTGGGTTTTGTACGAGATGGTAAGAACATGAATTATTATGACGATCCCAAATTGGCAAAATCAATTGAGGGATTTGCGACCGAATGCATCCAGAGACAGATTCAAACAATCAAAACGGGACCATCCTGCATTTGCCTCGGAGAAGGAAAGAATTACAAATACCTATCCACACTAAATGAGAAGCACCGGTTTTTCGACCAAATCATTCCACTGCCACACCCAAGGTGGATCATGCAATACAGGCGACCAAAAATAAAGGAGTATATCGATACTTATACCAGGCAACTTTCTATTGCTTATTCAAAAACTAAGGCATGAGTTCCTGGAATTACCGTGAATAAGTCCGGCTCACTATAAGGATGTCCAGAAGAACTTCTGTTCCTTCTAATGGATCCTGTCACCGCGCAATTCGAGATTTTGAATGACTGATGATTCATAGTCCAGCCAATCTTTCCATCTTTTTCTCACTTTTTCATTATCCACATAGGTCTCGGCGAGACCGATGAAGAGGGCATAATGTCCCGCTTCGCTTTCCATGAAACGGCGGTAAAAATTTTTCATATACTCATCCTCCAGCCCTTCGCTCAGTCTTTTGAACCTTTCGCAACTTCTGGCTTCGATCAGTGCCATGGTTAGCAACTGATCCAGGAAAGTTTCTTCGGGATGGCCACCCTTTTTCTGAAATACCAATAACTGATTCACGTATTCATCCCGGCGCTGCCTGGCCAGGTGCAGGCCTCTTTTCTGCAGTTCCGCCAAAACCAGCCTGAAATGGCCCCATTCTTCCGTAACAATGGGCGCGAGGGCGTTTACCAACCCGGTCTTGGAAGAATATCGCTGAATGAGAGAGATGCAGGAGGTTGCGGCCTTTTGTTCGCAATAGGCATGGTCGGAAAGAATATCTTCCAGACTCATGCCGGCCAGGTCCACCCATCTGGGATCGGTAGGCAGTCGCAGTCCTAAAATATTCCTGGTATCCTCGCTGATATTTTCCATGATCAAACAAAGATAGGTTATGCACCCAATCAGCACCCGCGGAATAGGTTGAATTGGCGGATATTTGCAGAAACCTGATTCAAATTGAAAGAAGATTTTTTGATTGCGAAGCTGGATGAGAGAAGAAATGCAGAATCTCTTCGCCAGCTGAGATTGCCAAAAGGCCAGGTAGATTTTTGTTCAAATGATTACCTGGGTGTAGTGAAGAATAAGCTCATTGAAATGGCTACGAGCTTGGGCCAGAAATCCTTCAGCCACGGTTCAACCGGTTCGAGACTTTTGGCCGGAAATTATGCGTTGATTGAAGAAACGGAAAGGATGCTGGCTGTTTTTCATCAGGCCGAAGCCGCGCTCATATTTAATTCGGGTTATGATGCAAACCTGGGTCTCCTGAGTTCGGTGCCAAGAAGAGGTGATACTATCATATACGACTACCTGGTTCATGCTTCTATCAGGGATGGGATGAGGCTCAGTTTTGCACAGTCACTTTCCTTTGCCCACAACGATTGCGAGGACCTTGAAAAAAAATTGCAGCATGCCGCGGGCAATATTTTTGTGGTTACGGAATCAGTATTTTCAATGGATGGCGACCAGGCGCCTTTGGCCGAAATTGTGGAGCTCTGTAGGAAATACCAGGCCCACCTGATCGTGGATGAAGCTCATGCTACCGGGGTTATCGGAAAGAGGGGAGAAGCATTGGCACAGTCCCTCGGTTTGCAGCAGGATTGTTTCGCCCGGATCTATACTTTTGGAAAAGCTTTGGGATGCCATGGGGCCGCCGTTCTGGGAAGCCAGGAGCTGCATGATTATCTTATCAATTTTTCCCGGCCTTTCATCTACAGCACTTCTTTGCCTGAAACTGCGATTGCTGCTATCGGGACATCCTATCAAATCTTCCCCAACATGGTTCATGAAAGAGAATATTTGGGAAGTCTCATTGACAAATTCCAAAAGGCAAGGATTGCTTACAATAGACTTTCAGGCAATACCCCGATTCAGGTTGTGATAATTCCGGGGAATGAGAAGGTGAAGCAGGTAGCGGATAAGCTTCAGGCTAATGGATTGGATGTCCGACCAATCCTGTATCCTACTGTTCCGAAGGGTTCTGAAAGGCTTAGGATTGTCCTGCATTCATTCAACACTAGCACGGAATTGGACAAGCTTATTTTCTTATTATCCTCCCCGGTTCAATAACAGGTCCCCGGGAAGATTGGCAGGAATCGCCGGAATGCTTACCCATCGCCGGGTTGGAGCTTCAGCGCGACTTCAAATTGAAAAAAAGAATTACTTTTAATTTAATCTTGGATATCTTTTCAGACTTTAACCCTTATGCGACCTTTCCCTTTCATTACCTCAGGTATTTTCACGATTGCATTGATCTTAATACTGGGCACCCGCATGGCTTTGCCCTTAGCCCTGGGTAAATTTCTGTCGCCACAGGAGGGCATCTGGCAGAACGCGGAACCAAGCGATGCCAGTTTTGACGCCGATTTGAAATTTTCGAATCTAAAAGGCAAGATCAATGTCTATTTTGACGAAAGGCTGGTACCACATGTTATGGCAGAATACAAAGAAGACGCATTCTTCGTGCAAGGCTATCTGCATGCAAAATTCAGGCTTTGGCAAATGGAATTCCAGGCCCGCGCCGCCGCCGGAAGGATCAGTGAAATAGTGGGAGGAAAGGCATTGAATTACGATCGAAACAAGAGGAGGGAAGGCATGGTCTATGGTGCAGAAGCGATGTTGAAGGAAATGGAAGCGAATCCACTCACAAAAGCCGCTTGCAATAATTATACCGCCGGAGTAAACGCCTATATAGCAAGCCTCACCAACGGCAGTCTGCCCGTTGAATATAAATTGCTGGGCTATGAGCCTGAAAAATGGGACAATCTCAAAATTGCGTTAATGGGAAAGGAGCTAACGGCGACCCTTACCTGGGCTTCAGAAGACTTATCCATGACGCGGGCCAAAGCCTATTTCTCAGATGAAGAAATGAAGGTGCTTTTTCCTGACGTTCCATCAGAATTGGATCCCATAGTTCCGAGGGGTAGTACCTTCGATCCTCCCACCGTTTTTCCAAAAATTTCCGCTCATGATGATTCCGTTTATCTCTATAATAATGATTCAACATTGGTGAGTGATGCATTCAGACCGGATCCGGATAATGGAAGCAATAACTGGGCTGTCAGCGGCTCCAAGACCCTGTCCGGTGCTCCCATTTTGTGCAATGACCCACACCTGGACCTCAGCCTGCCTTCCATCTGGTATGAAATGCAGATTTCCACGCCGGAGATGAATGTTTATGGTGCAAGCCTGCCGGGTTTGCCCTGTGTCCTTATTGGTTTTAATGACAGTATAGCATTTGGATTCACTAATGCGGAGCGGGATGTAAAAGACTATTATGCAATTCGATTCAAGGATTCGACGAAGAGTCAATATTGGTTCGATAAAGACTGGAAGAATACCGGCCTCCGGATTGAAAAAATAGGTATTAAGGGCAAGCCCGAAGTATTCGACACAGTCGCATATACTGTATTTGGGCCAGTAATGTATGACAAGAGTTTTTCGGAACCCGACCACAATTATCAGGCTTTGGCAGTCAGGTGGAGAGCCCATGATCCTTCCAATGAGCTACTCATGTTTTATAAATTGAACCAGGCAAAAAATTACCAGGATTACTATGATGCTATACAATATGATATTTGTCCCGGCCAGAATGTTGCCTTTGCTTCAAAATCCGGGGACATCGCCATTTGGCAACAGGGCTCATTTCCGGCAAGATGGAACCGGCAGGGCCTCTATGTGATGCCCGGATATGACAGTACTTATATGTGGCAGGGCTTTATACCTTCAAAGGAAAATCCGCATCTCATCAATCCAATTCGTGGATTTGTGAGCAGCGCCAATCAGCGCCCAACAGACAGCGCCTATCCTTATTATATACCCGGTGGTTACCTGCTTTACCGTGGAGTCATTATCAACCGAAAACTGAACTCCATGAATGCCATCACGCCAAAAGATATGATGGATCTGCAGACCAATAATTACAATGCTTTCGCGGAAGCCGCAAGACCTTTATTCTTAAAATACCTCAATGACAGCGCCCTGTCAACAATTGAAAAGAAATATCTTGATCTTTTTGTCACTTGGAATCTGGATAATAACGTGGATGAAAAAGCGCCCACAATCTTCAATATCTGGTGCGATAGCCTGCAACATGATATTTGGGATGACGAATTTTCAAAAACGGGAGTGAAGGGCTTGCTCCCCGCCGAAGAGACACTTGTTGCTGCGCTGATTAAGGACCCTGATTTCCATTATGTAGATGATATCAACACGGCCCAACGCGAGACTATCTTCGACCAAATGACGAAGGCCTTCAAAAAAGCTTGCAAGGCCTGTCTGCAGTTAGAACTTGAGAACAAGCTGGAATGGGGCGTTTATAAGAACACAAGTGTTTATCACCTGCTTGGAGAAGCGGCCCTGCCTTTTTCAAGGACAAATCTCTCAATCGGTGGCGGAGAGCATATCATAAATGCCGCCAAACACAGGCATGGCCCAAGCTGGCGGATGGTAGTAGAACTCAAGCCGGAAACAGAAGCCTATGTTGTGTATCCCGGTGGGCAGTCAGGTAACCCCGGTAGTCAATATTATGATCAGTTCGTTGACGATTGGGCAGAAGGTGGGTATTATAAAGCATGGGTAATGAAAGGAGGAGAAGAAAAAGATAAAAGGGTGAGGTGGAAGATGCAGTTCAGCAATTGACTTATTTGCAGGAATATTTGAGCGGAGCGATATCTAATCCAAAAAAATCCGGGATGAAAATAATTCTATCAATCATATTGACGGCATTGTTGAGTTTTCTCTTCTGCCTTTACCTGCCATGGTGGTTCATAGCGCCGGCAGCATTTCTAGTCGCGCTTGTCAATCGGCAATCGCCAGGCAAATCCTTTATTTCAGCCTTCGTGGCATTATTTCTACTTTGGGGCGGATTGGCCTGGTATATCAGTTCGCAAAACGAAAACCTCCTGGCTCACAAAATATCAATGCTCGTAATCAAGACTGACAACCCATTTCTTTTGATATTGTTGACGGCGCTGTTGGGTGCAATAGTGGCTTCATTTGCCGCCCTCACCGCAGCTTTCCTCAGGCCCCGGAAATAAATTTTACATTTTTATTAAGTCAGTTCCGAATATTTTCGCTATCAGGAAAAAGTTCCATGAAAAAAATTCTACTTGCCTTCCTTATATTATTGTATGGATGCCCCTTTGTTTTTGCTACGAGAATCCAGGGCCGTGTCAGGGATGACAAAGGCGCTCTATTGCCCTTTTCCTCCATTTTCGTTAAGGGAACAACCATTGGAACCACTGCCAATACTGAAGGCGCCTATTTTTTGGATTTACAGCCAGGTTCATATACATTGGTTTGTCAGCATGTAGGCTATCACCTTGTTGAAAAGAATATTTCGATAGATAAGAATGAGATCACGATAGATTTTAGTTTATCCATTCAACAGCTTACCCTAAAGCCGGTGATCATTACCAATAATGCGGAGGATCCGGCTTATGAAATCATTCGTCATGCCATCGCGAAAAGACCATTTTACAGGAACCAGGTAGATGCTTTTCAGTGCAAAGTGTATATCAAGGGACAACTGAAACTAAGGGACTATCCGAAGACCATATTCGGCCAGAAAGTGGAATTTGACGATGGCGACAGTTCGAGGAAGAAGATGATTTACCTGTCTGAAACAGTTGCGAATTATTCATTCAGGAAGCCGGATAAAGAAAGGATAGAAGTGACTTCCACCCGTGTGAGTGGGCAGGCTGAGAGTTTTGGTTTTAGCAGCCCGAAATTTCTGAGTTTTTATGACAATATCGTGGCCGTGAGCGAAGCGCTGAACCCCCGGGGATTTATTTCCCCGGTTGCTGATGAAGCGTTGGGCTTTTATCGCTATAAATTCATGGGCAGCTTTGTGGAGAATGGGAAGCTCATCAGCCGCATCAGGGTGATCCCCAAAAGGATCTATGAACCACTATTCAGTGGTTATATCAATATAGTGGAAGATGACTGGCGCATTCACAGCCTTGAGCTACTGCTTTCGAAATCTTCACAAATGGAGTTGGCGGACAGCCTCCGCATTGAACAGTTATATATGCCTGTTAGTTCGGATATATGGATGCTCAACAGTCAGGTACTCTATCCAACTGTGAAATTATTCGGATTCGACGCGGCCGGGAGCTTTGTGACCGTATATTCAGCTTACCAGATTGAACCCCCATTCCCCAAAAAATATTTCACCAATACCATCGTCATTTACGATTCAGCTTCCAACAAACGCTCGGGCGCTTTTTGGGACCAGGTGCGACCCGTACCACTCTTGCAAGAAGAAATGGAAGACTATCTGAAAAAAGACAGTTTGGAAAAGGTGAAAAGAGATCCCCGCTACCTCGATTCCCTGGACCGTCGCAGAAACCAGTTCACTTTTCCGGGTATCCTGGTATATGGGCAGACCTTCAGCCGTGAAAGCAGGAAGAGCAGTTTTTCATACCCATCCATCTTACAAGTGCTGAGTTATAATTCTGTGGAAGGATGGGTCACAAATTTTGGTTTTGGCTATTCCAGGAGATTTAGTGACAGAAATTCCCTGTCCCTGCATCCCACATTTCGGTATGGCTATACGAACCATCATTTCAATGTGGACCTGTCGGCGAGGTATTCTTTCGGAAAGGGCTACCTGAATTCAATTTCCGTTGCCGGTGGTAAGAAAGTGTTCCAGCTAAACAACAGCAATCCGGTGATGCCATTGGTTAATTCTGTAAGTACACTGTTCTGGAATAGGAATTATTTGAAGATATATGAAGCCTGGTTCGGCAGCATAGGTTATGCAAAGGGAATTGGAAATGGTTTCACCATCAGGGCGGGTCTTCAGATCCAGGACCGTTTGCCTCTCGAAAACACCGATTCCACTTTTTGGGGTAAGTCAAAATATATCGGAAGGCGTAGTCCCAACTATCCGGTTGAACTGGTTTTGGAGAATTTCAAGGCGCATCAGGCGGCGATATTTAGTTTTTCAGTGGCTTTCAGGCCGGGCACAAAATATATTCAATTCCCGGATCGGAAGGTCAATATTGGATCTGAATATCCTTTGTTCAGCCTGGGGTACCTGAAAGGAATCAATGGTTTTCTCGGGAGCGATGTGGATTTTGATGAATGGAATTTTTCGGTGAATGATGAGATTGGTTTGAAGTTATGGGGTGAGTTCAGGTACCATATCAGTGCGGGAGGGTTCCTGAATAATAAAAATGTTGAACTTCCCGATTACCGGCATTTTAACGGAAACCAATTGCTCTTTGCCACAACTTATCTCAATAGCTTTCAATTATTGCCCTATTATTCCAATTCAACCTTGTCCCGTTTTTTTGCCGCGGGCCATATCGAGCATCATTTTAATGGATTTCTGACCAACAAGATCCCCTATATCAAAAAATTGAATCTTCACCTGGTCACAGGTTCAAACGGATTATATACTCATGCGAATGAATATTACTATGAATTCTTCGCCGGAATTGAAAATATCCTGAAAATACTCCGGATTGATTTTGTATGGGGCTATCGAAACGGATCTTTATATGATACCAGCATCAGGATTGGGTTCAAAGGTTCCGATTTCAGGAATGATGATTGAGTATGCCTGTTTTTCGAGAAATTTTTGCCTGTAGTTTAGGAGCAATGTCAATAGTGCAAATTGCCGTTCGCCATGGCCCTGCCTGACAAATTTATATTCAGGTGAAAAGCAGCCAGCACTGCCCGCAGGTCTGGCATTAATCATCCAATATTTATACAGAGACGTTAATTATTTATCTTTGTGTTTGTTTTAGTCGGGTAATGGAAACAAACCAGTGTAGAAAAATGACAGTATTACACAATCGCGTTTCGCAGAAGGAATTGAAGAAAAGAATGCTGGAGGAAAATGAGCCCCGCAGCACCGTTTCATTCTATCATTATTTTCCCATTGCTGAGCCAGCCTTGTTCAGGGATCAGTTGTACCAGAATCTCCAGGTTCTGGGCGTATTTGGCCGAATATACGTGGCCAGAGAAGGCATCAATGCCCAGGTAAGTGTTCCGGAGAGCCGCTTTGAGCAGCTAAGAGAATATTTGTATTCTATTGAAGGACTTGATGGAATACGCCTCAATAAGGCTGTGGATGATAATGGCAAATCATTCTGGGTGCTTAAAATAAAAGTGAGACACAGGATTGTGGCCGATGGCATCAATGATCCGGGCTTCAGCATGCAGAATAAGGGCAATTATGTAAATGCCGAACAATTCAACCAATTGACTGATGATCCCCAGACCATCGTGATTGACATGCGCAATCACTATGAATTTGAAGTGGGGCATTTTGTGCGAGCCCTGGAAGTTCCCAGCGACACATTCAGGGAGCAGCTACCCATGGCCGTTGAAATGATGAAGGAAAATAAGGATAGGAATATCATCATGTATTGCACGGGAGGCATCCGCTGCGAAAAAGCCAGTGCATACATGTTGCATCATGGATTCAGGAATGTATTTCACCTGGAAGGAGGCATTATCAACTATGCGAAGGAGATCAAATCCTTAAATCTGGACAATAAGTTCATCGGCAAAAATTTTGTCTTCGATGACAGGCTGGGAGAGAGGATCAGTCCGGATATAATTGCCCGCTGCCATCAATGTGGTAAGCCCTGTGATACACATAAGAATTGTGTCAATGAAGCATGCCATTTGCTTTTCATTCAATGTGAGGATTGCGCCGATAAATATGATAATTGTTGTAGTAAAGGATGCCAGGATTTCATCAGGCTTCCACTGGAATTACAGAGGGAAAAGCGCAAAGGCATTGCCAAAGGACAGAATATTTTCAATAAGTCGAAGCAGAGAAAGATGATAAGTTAGAAAATGGGAATAGAAAAAATCCTGACTGCCACCGCATAGAATTGCTCACCATTGGCAGCCAGGTTCCCGCGAGATTCATTGTTAATTTCATGGTGCCGGAATCCACTTGATGCAAACCGGCGTAGGCACTTCAATAGTCTTTCCAGTTGATACAAGTTTGCCAGTCTTTAAATCTCTCTTAAAGATCACAATATTGTCGGATCCCTGGTTTGCCACCAGGAGGAATTTGCCGGATGGATCCAGGCTAAAATTTCGGGGTGTTTTACCCAGGGTGGATTGAAACCCTACCGTCTTCAGCAGGCCCGAAGCCGTATTGATCGAAAAAATCGCCAGGCTGTTTGCGTCTCCCCGGTTAGAAGCATAAAGGAATTTCCCATCGGGCGAAATATGAATATCAGCCGATCCTTTATCACCATTAAATCCTTTTGGATGAGATGAAATAGTCTGAATGCTTTTAAGTTGGCCTTTTTGATCATAGCGGAAAGCAGTCACGGCTCCGGCCATTTCTTGAATCAGGTAGGCAAATTTGCCCGAAGGATGAAATACAAAATGCCTCGGTCCGGACCCTGGTTCAGTAGCCGCAAACCCCGGAATCGTTGGCTTAAGTTCACCCCTAGCCGGATCAAAATGATAGATCATTACTTTATCCAGGCCCAGGTCGGAAACATAGAGATAATGATTGTCTGGTGACAAGACGGTAGAATGAACATGTGGTCCGGCCTGCCGGTCTTTGTTAAAGCCTGTACCATGATGGGATATTGTATTGGGCTTACCCAATGAACCATCACCGTTAATAGGCAGAACGGATAAACTGCCGCTGCTATAGTTGGCCACGATGGCCCACCGGCCGGTCTTGTCAATTGTAACATAGCAGGGATCGTCACCGCCTGAGGGTTGGTCATTCAGGCGGGTCATGGCAGCGTTCTTATTATCAAAGCTGAATGCCGTGAGATAGCCTCCGTTATTGTTTTCGTGTAATTCATTTACGACATACACTTTTTCTTTGTCAGGCGAGATTTCCAGATAAGATGGATTCTTGATTCCGGTGGCCTTATTAACATATTCAAATACGCCTGTGTTGCTATCGAATTTATAAATGTATATGCCTTCACTCTTTCCACTCGTATAAGTGCCAACGAGGAGATATTGCAGATGATTTGGCTTTGGATTCTGCTGGGCACTCGCCAGAAATGGAATCACTAAAAAGAGGAGTTTCAGGAAGATTCTTCTATTCATGATGTATCAGTTAAATTGAAAAAAATATGAATGCAGCAGGTCTGAAAAAAATTCTTTTTTATACCAAAGGAACGGCCCGGAAGGCCATCATCAGAAAAGCGGCCACCATCAAGGTATAAATTATGCTGAAGAATATGAGTTCTTTCTTGCTGGAAACTACATAATAACTCAGGAGCGGGATGATCTGCAAGGCATGCAGTCCAAAAAAATGCGCGACCCGCAAGTCTCCATAAATCCTGCTCCAATTTACGATCGGTAAGCCGCGGCTCCCATCCGGACCACCAATGGTATGCCTCAGGTAGTGGACCATCAGGCCTCCTTCGATGGCAGATATGATAAACAATATCATTCCGATCCTTATTCCCCAAAGAAATACGACAGAGATGGTAAATTTCTTTTGCCTAAAAAAGAGGTAGCAGATATATCCTGTCCAAATGGTGAACAAACTAATAACTATACCCATAACCATAAATAATATAGCATCCAGCCCAGTGCTGACATTGAAATGAGATCGCAGGCCTCTCGCGGACTGGGTACTTATAATGGATGTTTCTATGATCATGGAAATGATCAGCATCCAGGAGTAAGCGGCTACCGCTCTCCGGTATTGAAGATAATGCAATAACCAACCCATGGTCCAGCTCATGATCCAGATGGAAAAAAAGAATTTCATGGGTTTCATCCAGGCATTGATGCCAAGTATCTGCCGATGATCTACCAGGGTCAAACCTATGCAAACAATAGCGGCAATGAAATTCAGAAGCCCGAAATAAAACAACTTTTCATTTCTTCGCTTCAGTTCCTGAAGAAATTTCTTCATACCAAGAATTTGTTTACCAATTTTCTACAAAATATTTTCTGGTAACGATAAACCTGATTAGCAAATAAAGCAGAAAGCCAAAGGGGCCGAACACAAATGTAAAGAAAAGTGGGATTACGAGTACCCACTGGGGTATCCCATGTCTCCTCGCGTTCTTCCTGATAAATACACCGGCCATGAGGTCAAAAGCCAGGTAATGAACCCAACCGGCAGTTACCATATTCTCGTCCCGGAAGAGCTGCATCACCGATTCCAGTTTGCCGAATTTTTGAAAAATCGATATGTCGAATGATGCCCAAATCATCCAGGAGTATATGATGCTCAGCAATGTGACGATTATTCCAATGATGAATTTATCAGCGGCATACCACCTAGGGAGAAAAATGAGGATGACCCATCCCAGACTGGCAATGGTGCTGCAGATTTCGAATATGCTGCTGGCTGACATACAAATGATTTTTGATTGATTAGAATGAAAATGGAATTCGGATCAGTCAGATGAAGAGGAAGTCTCTTCCCAGATCAATTCATGTTCCCTGATCTACATACTACGAGGCTTACTTTATCTAGGGCAATTTTCCGAGACTTTCCAGAATGCTCTGCCTGGTTTCTTCCACGCTGAGTTGCCGGGGCTGGAACTTTTCACCAATCACCTGCTCATATAATTCTATATATCTCCTGCTGATGGTCTGTACCCATTCGTCGCTCATTTCCGGAATGGACTGACCCTGCTTCCCCATGAAGTCATGGGCTATCAGCCACTCCCGTACAAATTCCTTGCTGAGCTGCTTCTGGCGTTCACCCGAACCCTGCCTGGATTCAAAACCATCTGCATAAAAATAGCGCGAGGAATCGGGCGTATGAATTTCGTCCATCAGGTAAATGGTATCGCCAATCCTGCCAAATTCATATTTGGTATCTGCCAGTATCAGATTTCTTTTGGCGGCAATTTCCTTTCCCCTCGCGAAGAGACGCAGGGTGTAATCTGTGAGAATTTCCCATTCCTGTTCTGTCGCGAGTTTTCTTCGCAAGATTTCTGATTTGGAGATATCTTCATCGTGACCTTCGGAAGCTTTTGTAGAAGGTGTGATTATAGGTTGAGGTAAGAAATCATTTTCCTTCAGTCCTTCCGGTAATGGCACACCGCAGAGTTCGCGCTTGCCGGACTGGTAGGTGCGCCATGCATGGCCTACCAGGTTTCCCCTGACTACCATTTCGAGTTTGAAAGGATTGCATTTTTTCCCGATCGAAACCGTTGGAGCAGGCACGTCAAGAAGCCAGTTGGGACATATATCTGATGTGGCCCTGAGCATGTAAGCAGCAATCTGGTTCAATACCTGACCCTTTAAAGGAATGGGCCGTGGCAGGATCACATCGAATGCGGAGATCCTGTCGCTCGCTATCATCACCAGATAGCTGTTCCCAATGGTATAAACATCCCTCACTTTGCCACGATAGAATTGGGTCTGGTTGGGAAACTGATAGTCACTCATGATGCTAAAATAGGGCCGGGCATTGAAATGGCCAATTTTAGAGAATCCAAGATTTCAACAAAGGCATAACAAGATTTCCGGGATAAGAGACAGGGAAGGATTTTAGGGAATTTGGAGATCAAAGTTCTAAATTATCCTCATGGTTCTTTCCAATCAGGCCAGCGAAGCCGATAATGAACTAGAGTTTAGCCTGCCGGGATAAAAAAGGAATAGCATTTTTATTAATTTGATCGAAGGGATTGAGCCCTTCAGAATCTGGATTTGATTTGAATCAATTTGCTCATGTTCACAGCTTAATTCAATGGAAATAAAATTTTCATGGTAAAATAACAATTACTAATTTGTTTACAATTTGTACTAAAACATCTGCTCATGAAAAGAAAACTCAGTTGCCTGGCAATTACGCTAATGGCCCTGATTACAACGTTTGCTCAAGCCCGGAACCTGAATGACATCACCATCACCGGTAGCGTTAGGAACAGTACCAGCAAAGAAGTTGTCAGCGCCGTTTCAGTAAGCGTTAAAGGATCCAATGAAGGCACATTCACCGATGACAATGGAAATTTCAAGCTTACGGTGAATAGAAGCCTCCCATTTACACTTGTCTTTTCTTCCATCGGATTTGAAACGAAAGAACTGGAAATTAACAATCTCCAGGCATTGCAGGTGGAACTGATCCCTGCTTCCACGCTGGGACAGGAAGTAGTTATTTCAGCTACCCGTACACCGGCGCGAATTCTCGAATCACCTGTAACCATCGAAAGGGTGAGTAGCGCGGCCATTCGGAATTCCGCGGCTTCGAACTATTATGATATGGTATCTAATCTTAAAGGAGTGGACGTAGTAACAGCATCGCTCACATTCAAAACACCTACCACAAGGGGCTTCGCTTCCAGCGGAAATACCCGCTTCACCCAGATCATCAATGGCATGGATAACCAGGCCCCCGGACTCAATTTTTCGGTGGGCAGTGTGATCGGATTAATCGAATTGGACATTGATAATATGGAATTGCTGCCAGGTGCTTCTTCCGCGCTCTATGGTCCCGGTGGCATGAATGGTACACTGCTGATCAATGGAAAGAATCCATTCAAATACCAGGGATTGAGTTTCATGATGAAACAGGGAATCATGAATTTGGGACAAAACGCAGGAAGGCCTGCTTCACCTTATTATAACTGGAGTCTGCGCTGGGCCAAAAAAATTGGGGAAAGGTTTGCTTTCAAGATTGCGACCGAACTCATTCAGGCGAAGGATTGGGTGGCGAATGACAACCGTGACTACAAGCGCTTGGGCTCCACTGGTGGCATTGTGCCCGGAACGCGCAGCACCGATCCGAATTATGATGGCGTGAATGTGTACGGCGATGAAACCACCACCAATCTGAAAGCCGTTCTCAATGCAGTTGGCCAATCGGCGCCGTTCCTGCAGGGATATATCAATACATTACCAGCCAATATTCCCGTGTCGCGTACCGGTTATACTGAAAAAGATATCAGCGACCCCAATACCGTGAATTTCAAACTCACGGGGGCCTTACACTATAAGATCGGAAGAAATGTTGAAGCGAGCCTGAGTGGATATTGGGGAACAGGCAATACACTTTATACCGGCAGTAACCGCTATTCGCTCAAGAATTTGAAAATGGGCCAATACAAACTCGAGTTTGCGAGTAAGAACTGGTTCCTTAGAGCATATACCACTCAGGAAAATTCGGGGGAATCCTATAACCTCACTGTCGCCACTCAAATATTGAATGAAGGATGGAAACCAAGCGGTGGATCCACCGGATGGTATTCACAATATGCCCAGGCTTATCTCGCGGCAAAAATGGCCGGGAGGCCAGACCTGGAAGCCCATAACACCGCGAGAGCTGCCGCCGACCAGGGACGCCCTCTTCCCGGTTCACCAAGATTTCAGCAATTGCTTGATTCGGTGAGACTGCTGCCAATCCCTAATGGAGGGCTTTTTCTGGACAGGACCAACCTCTATATGGTGGAAGGACAATATAACCTGACTGACGCCATAAAATTTGTAGAGGTTCTGATCGGAGGTAATTGGAAGAAATATGTACTGAATAGCCAGGGCACACTGTTTGCCGACAAACCAGGCAGTCCCATTGGAATCAATGAATACGGAGCATACATGCAGGTTTCGAAATTCATAGTTCCAGAAATTCTAAAAATTACAGCATCGGGCCGCTATGACAAGAATGCGAATTTCACCGGAAGATTTACGCCCAGGATTACAGCCCTTATTAAACCTGCAAAAGATCATAATATCCGGCTTTCTTATCAAACGGCTTATCGTTTCCCCTCCACACAACAGCAATGGATTGATTTGAATGTCGGCACCGGCAGGCTTCTCGGAGGCGTGAAGGAATTATGGGATAAGTATAACATGATCGAGAATCCAATTTATTCCGTGGAATCCGTTCAGGCCGGCAATCCTGAAGTGATACCTTATTTCGCGTTCAAGCCTGAGTCAGTAGTTTCCTATGAGATTGGTTACAAATCTCTCATCGCCCGCAAATTTTTGATTGACGCCTATTTCTATTATAGCGAATACCAGAATTTCCTCAGTCGCAGGGATGTGATTCAGAATAAGGACCCGAATGATCTTACATTCACGAATATTAACGGCTATTCTATTGTTGTAAATGCTCCTGGAAAGGTGAAGGCGCATGGCTGGGGATTGAGCCTGGATTACCTGCTGCGCGGCAATTTCTCCATTTCAGGGAATATTTCCTCCGATGAATTGAGTGACGAACCCGCCGGATTCCGCGCGGAATTCAATACACCCAAATATCGCACGAACCTGACCTTCGCGAACAGCGGCTTCGGACATAACCAGCGTGTAGGCTTTGCAGTTACCTGGAGATGGCAGGACTCTTTCTTTTATGACCTTGATTTTGCCTCGGGTGACCTACCCGCCATTCACACTGTTGACGCGCAGATAAGTTATAAATTCCCCGCCATTAAATCGGTTGTCAAGCTGGCGGGCAATAACCTGTTGAATCAATATTACAGAAACGCCATGGGTAATCCGCAGGTAGGCGGCCTATATTATGTAAGCTTCGCCTACAATGTTTTCTAAACCCTATTCATTACCGTGAAAAATAAAAAAGATTGTTTATGAAAATCAATATAACCAGGCGGATCATTCAAATGGGAGCTTTGATTTTTTCCGCCGCGACAATGATCACGTCATGCAATAAGGAATTACCGGATGCGGTACCCATTGTTGTACCGCCTCCAACGGGGCAGAGTATCGGGAATCTTATCAGTACCGACACCAGCTACAGTATCCTGAAAGCGGCGCTTACCAAGGCAGGATTGCTCAATGGCCTTCTGGATTCCACGGCTCTCTATACCGTGTTCGCGCCCAACAATGATGCATTTCGTTTGTCTGGTATCCCAAGCGCCGCCGTGATCAATGCCCTGCCAACCGCACAGGTGGCGGCGATCGCGAGCTACCATATCATCGGCGGCCAGGCATTCACCACTTCACTCATTCCCACAAGTTTTCCAAATCTGCAATTGCCAACCGGCCTGGTATTACAGGCGCCCCTTTTCAGAATGAGTATCTTCCCTTCCAAGCGGGGAAGCGCAGCATGGGCCAATAATATTCCACTCATCGCGACTGACAAACAAATGTCAAATGGAATCATTCATAATCCTGTTGCCCTGATATCGCCTCCTTCATTAACCATTAAACAGATCGCAACAGCAGATACTACCCTCAGTTATTTTCTCGCGGCAGTGGCCAGGGCAGATTCCGGCCAGACGGGCTTGGGCAGGTTCGATTCTTTGCTGAATTATCCACCCGTGAATTTCACCGTGTTCGCGCCCACCAATCAGGCTTTCAGGAATGCATTGATCTTTTTGGGCCTGCCACCTTCTCCCGCGGCATTCAATTTCGTTCCGGTTTCAACAGCCAGGGGGATAGTTGCCTATCATTTTATGGGAACGAGGGCATTCTCAGTGAATTTCCCTGCCACGCCGACTGATTTACCAACCCTGTTGCAACTCTCACCAACGAGTCCGCCCCTCACCGTGAAAGCGCAATTTACAGGCCTTTCATTCACGGTATTGGGTAATGGCAATTTTGGATTCCCTTCAAATGTTGTGCAGGCAGATATTCATGCCATCAATGGCACCGTTCAAAAAATTGACCAGGTTTTGCTACCACAGTAAATTGAATAGGATTTCGAAGAATTTTATCAATGGAATATTCATAGCCCCGCCTTCTGGCGGGGTTTTTCTTCCCACATCGGTACGTTACCTCATGAGGAGAAATTTCCGTCTTTCTGTTCTTGCTTTTATTTAAGGGGGAGAAAAAGCATTGGCAAGAGAAAATTTTTTCAACGGTGAAACAAAATAACTTTAATAGAATTTTTTTTCTCTTGATAAATTTGGCAAAAGACTTGAGATATAGTGTGGTTCGTAAGGATACAAAAGGTGGGAATATTTGAAATCAATAGTAGTTTGTGAGGACAAGAACCACTATGGGAGCTCCGCCTCGGTTCGTGTCCTCACGAACCGAAATTTAAATCATCTTGTCTTGTCCTAAAATAGGTTTACACAAATTGAGTGTAAAAATGTATAATTCGAATGAGTTTGTAAGACGGACTTTTTACAGCCTTGAACTTAAACATCAGATTTGTAAAGAGCATATTGAAAATGGTCTTTCGTTACGG
>JBGPHC010000016.1:0-88299 GCA_041484195.1 Agriterribacter sp.
ACAGAGACTTGCCGGTCCGGAATTGTTCTTTTACTTTTTGCTTGGCCTTTTCGTAATCGAATGGCTCTTGTTTTTCGTTTTCCATTTTACTGTGTTTAAAGTTAAGATTTAACTTTTGACACAGTTCATTTTACACTCTCATATTTTAAGGGTGCTCTTCAAATCTATTCCAATTTCTAATAATTCACTTTCACAAAATCCGCGAATGGCGACATAAAAATGATGAATGGCGGTCAATAGGCTCCAATCGGCATGCGGGAACGATATTAATATATTTCATAGTAATGATTAATTAAATGATTTCTCCGAATATAAGAATGAAGTTATTTTTATGATTGGATTTTTTCATGAATGCTAAATACGTTTCAAATGGTACTGGTTCAATCCGGACATGCCGGCCCTTTCGACGCCTATTCGAACGACTATTTGCTGGACGTTTATGGCCAGGGACCGGCAAGGCTTAGAGCGGCGCTTGCCGGGCTGGAGAGGGAGGAATTGTCGGTTTTCCCCTTCCCGGATAAATGGTCTGTCAAGGAGATCGCATTTCACCTGACTGAGTCTGAAATTTTTGGTTCAATCAGGTTCAGGCAGACCCTTACGCAGAACAAACCGGTATTCCCCTGCTATGACCAGGACATCTGGACCAAGCGCCTGAAGTACCAGCAAAGAGACTTGTATGAATTAGAAGATGCATTGGATCTATTCACATTGTTGAGAAAAACCAATGGGAAACTTCTTGCTTCCCTGGAAGAAGATCAATGGAAATTTGAAGGAACCCATCCTGAGAACGGAGTAATGACCATGAGACAATTGCTTGAACTTTATGCAGATCATGCAGAAAGACATATTGATCAGATACTGGCCAGAAGACGGTTATTCGGCAGGACCCTGGAATTGCCATCCATATTATCCAAAAGACTATAGCTGATATATGAAACCAAATGTAAAAAATACCCGTAGTCTCAGTTGGGGAAGTCTCGAAAATGCTGAATCGAGGCAATTATTTCCTGGGATTATCGCGAGGACGGTCTGGCAGGGCCAGGATCATTCAAAAGCTATCGTAGTGGATTTTGAGCCAGGATCGAAATGGGAAGGCCCGGACATTCATGAACCGGGACCGGAAGAACTGTTCGTAATATCAGGGATCTTCAATGATGGAGAAAGGGATTTCCCGCCAGGAAGTTTTATTCACAATCCGAAAGGATCTTCCCATGTTCCGCAATCGGTGTTAGGGTGTAAATTGTTTTTATTTTTTCCTGAGGGATGAGAATAAGAATTGCCAAAAAAACCGATTTGGAATCGCTGACACGGATTTTCAATCAAGCCGTTCTATCAGGATTTTCAACGGCGCATACCATTGCCCTGCGGCCTGAAGAACGGTTAGACTGGATGGATAAACATGAGCCCGGAGACTACCCGATATTCGTGGCCGAAGCCGGAACGGAAATCCTGGGCTGGATTTCAGTAAGTGCATACCGGCCCGAAAGGATGGCCCTAAGGTTCACAAAAGAGATCAGCTATTATGTGGACGAACAATTTCATCGCAAAGGCATTGGGTCTAAATTAATAAAGCATGTCATTGAAGAGGCAGAGAAATTGGAAATTAAGACTCTTATCGCCATAGTATTAGAACGGAACCAGGCCAGCATCGCATTACTGGAAAAATTGAATTTCAGCAGATGGGGCCATCTTCCAAATGTGGCCGATTTCAATGGCGTGGAATGTGGCCACCTGTATTTTGGTCGCAGGATCGGATAAAAATTATTGAATTCAAATATTCAGAGTATGAGCGCAAATAAAATTGATTTCAACAAGGCTTTGGCCAGTGAAGAAACGCTTGATCCTGAAAATTGGGATCAACTGAAAAGCCTGGGACATGAAATGATTGATACCATGTTGGATTATCTCCGGCACCTCCGGGACCAGCCGGTATGGAAGAAACCGACCCGGGAAGCAAGACATTCCTTTAACCAGGCCATGCCCACAGAGCCTCAGGATCGGGAAGGGGTATTCCAGGATTTTCTGCAGCATGTACTTCCCTTCGCAAAAGGGAATGTACATCCGAAGTTCTGGGGTTGGGTGGAAGGGAACGGCACTCCTTTTGGAATGCTGGCAGACATGCTCGCATCAGGAATGAATTCCAACCTGGGGATCGGAGACCATGCCGCGGTTTATGTTGAACTGCAGGTACTCAACTGGATCAAGGAATTCCTGGGATTTCCCATGGATGCAAGCGGAATATTGGTGAGTGGCGGGTCCATGGCCAATTTTACAGGACTGGCAGTTGCCAGGAACAGCATTCCTGATCGTGATATCCGTGCAAAAGGGTTGTTTGAATCTCCTTCCCGACTCACGGTTTACGGTTCTACAGAAACGCATAACTCAGTCCAAAAAGCCATTGAAACATTGGGATTGGGTAGTCACTCCTTTATCAGGATTCCGGTTGATAAGAATTATCAAATTGATTTGAAGCTTTTGCGCGAGGCTATTGACAAAGACAGGAAGAGAGGCAGGATACCATTTTGCATAGTAGGTAATGCCGGAACGGTTAACACAGGGTCAATTGATCCCCTGGCACAATTGGCAGTTTTGGCAAAAAAAGAAAACATGTGGTTTCATGTTGATGGTGCATTCGGCGCATTTGCGGCGGTTGTGGATGAGTTGAAAGATGAGATTAAGGGCCTGCAGGAAGCGGATTCACTAGCATTTGACCTTCATAAATGGATGTATATGCCCTATGAAGCAGGATGCTTGCTGGTGAAAGACAAAAAATTACATCGGAAATCCTTCAATATCGCGGCTCCCTATCTCATTTCTCATGAAAGAGGATTGCCAGCGGGTCCCGAATCGTTTGGCGATTACGGAATGCAACTCTCCAAGGGGTTCACGGCACTCAAGGTATGGATGTCGCTAAAGGAACATGGAACTGAGAAATACAAAAGGATCATCAGACAAAATATTGCCCAGGCAGCATACCTTGAACAATTGATCAAACAGGCTCCGGAACTGGAATTAATGGCCCCTGTAGCTTTGAACATAGTATGTTTCAGGTATCAGAATGAAGACTTGTCGAAAGAAGAGCTCAACACGCTCAATAAAGAAATCCTGATGACGCTTCATGAAGAGGGCAAGGCAGTAACCACCTATACCATGCTGGGAGATGCCTATGTACTAAGGGTTGCGAACGTCAATCACAGAAGCAGGAAAGAAGATTTCATGCAATTGGTCCATGATGTCATTGAAATAGGAAACGTGTTGTTGGCAGACGGATTCATGAGAGACCGGGTCATAAGGAGAGTGATATAGAAATATGCCTGGAGAAATATCTTTCTTATGACTGCTTTGACTCCTTCATCACTTTGATGAATTCCTGCATTTCATCCATGGTACCAATGCTCACCCTCGCCCATTTGCCATCGCTGTAGGAATTGGAACGCAGCAGGAAATTCTTCTTTAGCATATCCTGAGCGAAATCACCCGGATAATTGCCGAGGCTAAAGAACATGAAATTGGTATAGGACGGAATGCACCGGAAATGAAGCTTCTGCAATTCTTGCAGCGTGAAGTTTCTGGCGGCTTCGTTTTTTTGCTTGCAGTCGCGGCGATGATTTTCATCTTTCATACTCGCCAGCGCGGCAGCCATGGTGAGGTTACTCACGCAGATCTCGCTACCTTGAAAATGGGTGCTGTCCAATTTTTTTGCAACATCGGGATGTGCCACTGTAAAGCCTAACCGAAGTCCCGCCATCCCATGAATTTTCGAAAAGGTGCGCAACACCATGACGTTTGGATTGCCGGCTGCCAACGCCATCATGGATTCATTATCGGGTGGATTGAGGAAATCAATATAGGCTTCGTCAATTACCACGACGGCCTTACGGGAAGCTTCTTCACAAAAACTCTTAAGCACTGCCGATGGAATAATGGTAGCTGTGGGGTTGGCGGGATTACAGATGTAAACCATTTTGGTTTCCTTACCAATTGCATTAAGCATTTTAGGCAGATCATGAACCTTTTCTTCAGTCAGTGGAATTTCCACTACCCTGGTACCAATCCTTTTGGCCGTATTGGGCAGTATGCCGAAGGTTGGATTCGCGGTCACGAGGCTGCCCTGGTTGAAATGCCTTGCCAGCAATGCCAAAGCATCACCCGAACCCGCCGTTACAAGCACCTGCTCGGGACTCACACCATAATAGGTAGCGAGCTCTTTTCTGAATGATTGCAATACAGGCACATTGAACTGATACCGATTCGCCTGGCCAATCATAGCTGTGATAGCGTCCTTCGCTGCTGGTGCGATCCCATAGGGATTTTCATTGGAGCCGAGATTGATGAGTCCCTTTTCCGAACCGAAATTTCTGGGGAGTCTTTCCTCATTGGCCATGGACCTAAGGGATATTCCAAAACCAAGGGCTACCAGTGAACTCTGTCTGAGCCATTCACGGCGGTGAATTTTTGAATTCATATATGCTGATTGAATGATGAGGAGAAATGCCTCATTAAGATAATGCTAAAATTCCGTTGCTGGGAATATTTCCGGATTATTCCTATTCGCCGGGGGAATGAATTGCCGGAAAGTCATAAGCCTCACAATGCATGACTCCAGCTTCAAATTCCAGGAGAAAGCGGGCGTCCTCTTCATAATATTTAGCCGTTTCAATACCTTCTCCCGCAAAGGCCCTGATACTTTCATAGTCTTTCCAAAAAGAGATGGTCCAAATATGCGTGATCTCCCCTTCCCGCCTTTGCCATATCTGGGCTCCCAAATTTCCTTTTGTGGAACGGTATCCCAAAATACCTGTATCAATCACGTACTGTCTGTATGTGGCGGCATCATCGGTCCTGGTGCGGCCATGCCAAATTCTAACGATCATAAAAAAGGAGTTTATATTTTCTGAATCGTATCCAATTCATTTTCGGTAGGAGTACCCGAATCGAGGAATAAGGAACGGAAATGAATTTGTCTGATTCACCTTGGCTTCAATTCAATCACCTCGCAGTCCTTTATTTCTTTGCCGTCAATCGAGAACCGAATGATGGTCCTCACCTTTTGCCATCCCTGTTTGCCGGCCGCGCCGGGGTTCATATGTAGGCAGTTCAGTTTGTCATCGTACATAATCCTGAGAATATGCGAATGGCCGCAGATGAATAATTGTGTGGGCCTGCTCATCAATTCATTTCGAATCCCAGGTGCATACTTTCCGGGATAACCTCCAATATGCGTCATGAAGATTTCAACTTCCTCGCATCTCCAGCGCAGTTTTTCAGGAAAGACTGAACGGACATCCTGCCCGTCAATATTGCCATACACGGCTTTGAATCTGCCAGATGTAATTTCGGCAAGCCTTTGCGCAATTTCATGATTTCCCAGGTCGCCCACATGCCATATCTCATCACATGCACTGAAATAACCGAAAACTTTTTCATCAAGCCAGCCATGTGTGTCTGATATCAATCCAATTCTTGTCATAGGTTTCAAGATATGAGTCCATCGGTCCGGAGCCGGTCCATGATCATCACTACGCCGGGTACCCGAACAGGCAGGAGGCCGAAGGATTTCGAATCAAAATAGGCCAGGTCACCTATTTCGGAGCATGCCATGGGTTCTTTTTTCAAATCACAGAAGAAGCAGTCCTGTTCCATCATGACATTGTCAGCCTCTCCGTATGCGGGAGCGGAAACATGTGCATAAAAATCCATCAAATCGGGGCTCAGTTCCACATTCAGTTCTTCCCTTATTTCATGCTGCAGGGCTGACCTGGCTGATTCACCATCCAGGAGCTTGCCACCAGGCAAATAATAGGCATTCTTATTCATGCTGAACGCGAGTAATAATTTCCTTTCCCTGATCACCAGGAGCCCTACTGTAGGCAGTTTGCTATTCATAGTTTAAAATCGATCCCTAAATTAGTATTTCCTAACTTTACGTTAACTGAAACGATTATGCCATTCCATCGCAATTTCATTTACTGGATCGATAAACGCGTTTGGAAATATTATTTCCTGATGCTGGCACTCCAATTGGGAAAAGTCTGACGCGTGGCCCTGCAGGATTTTTCCTAAACAATAGGCATTGACCCCGGGTCAATAGCCTGGTTCCACTCATAAAAAAACAACCATGCCTCATTATCATACACTCGGATCAATTCCGCACAAACGTCATACCCAATTCCGTAAACCGGACGGGGGCTTGTACTCCGAACAATTGTTTTCAACGGAAGGTTTTTCGAATGACTATTCTCTGATGTACCATCTGCATCCCCCTACGGAAATCATTCACACGGATGCGGCCTACGATGTGATGCCCAAAATAGCGGAAGAAAAAATGCTCAGGCACCGAAGTTTTGAAGGGTTTCGTCTACAACCGGAAAAGGACTATTTGGCCAGCCGCCATGCCATACTGGTAAACAATGATTGTCATATTGTGCTGGCCGCTCCCGGTGAAAGCATGACAAACTATTTCTACAAGAACGCGGATGCCGATGAGCTGATCTTTATTCACGAGGGAAGCGGGCAGTTAATAAGCATGTATGGACAATTGGATTTCGGAGCCGGTGATTACCTGGTGATACCCAGGGGAACCATTTACCAAGTGCATTTTAATGATAATCACAACAGACTACTCATTGTAGAATCTTTTAGTCCCATACGATTCCCCCCAAAATACATGAGCAAATATGGACAACTGCTGGAACATTCCCCATATTGCGAAAGGGATATCCGTGCTCCAAAAGAACTGGTCACGACCGATGCCAGGGGCGATTTCCTCATTCAGACGAAAAAAAGTGGACGCATGTATGGAATCCATTATGGACATCACCCTTTTGACATTGTGGGATGGGATGGTTGCTGTTACCCCTTTGCCTTCAGCATCCATGATTTTGAGCCCATAACCGGCAGGGTTCACCAGCCACCGCCGGTGCACCAGACATTCGAAGGGCATAATTATGTGGTTTGCTCATTCTGCCCAAGGCTTTTCGATTACCATCCCCTGGCAATCCCGGCTCCTTATAACCATAGTAATATAGACAGTGATGAGCTCTTATATTATGTTGAGGGTGAATTCATGAGCCGCAAGAATGTGAGCCGTGGCATGCTCACCCTTCACCCGGGAGGTATCCCCCATGGGCCGCATCCGGGAGCCGTTGAAAGAAGCATCGGTGCCAAAGAGACCAAGGAACTGGCCGTTATGGTAGACACATTTCATCCCCTGAAGCTGACTGAAAAAGCGCTGGAGATCGAAAATCCTAATTATACCATGAGTTGGGCAGAATAGGTTGGCGGGTAATGGTGGCCGAAGTTTTTAAACAGGATCAGAATTTTTGAAAAAACTTGTTTAAATTCGAAATGCATTAAACAGGCTGCCATGATGAAACTTTCGGAAATAAAAGTGGGTGATATTCTGAACGCCCGATTTGAAGATGTAGTCAATACCGGCGAGGTTTTGCAGGTTGACCGGGAAGAAAAGAAGGTATTAGTGGCCCACGGTGACCAGGAATTCTGGTATAATCTGGAGGATCTTTCTTCTGTACCACTCACAGTGGAAATCCTTGAAAAGCTTGGTTTCCAAAAGACTGATGACAGTTCGCTCAATGGCGGCGGGGTAGCTTTTGTAAAGGGACCCTTTATTGTGCGCTATCCCGAAGGCACCAACACACCACATCTCCTGCTCACATATAGGGATGAGCACCGGGACCTGCATGGGGATCTATTTGTTCATCAATTCCAGAACCATTACCGCAATATGACCAATTTCCATATTGGCATCGGGTAAGTCAATTTAAAGCTTTAATGCCTATATTGCAGGTTCTTTTCCCCAAAAAACAGGAAAAATGCCCATTTTTTTCCATTATCCGGATTATAACCGTATCTTTGCGCACCCAAAAACTGTATGGCGAAACAAACACTCATTAAACAAGATGGAACCATTGTTGAGGCCTTATCGAATGCAATGTTCAAGGTAAAACTTGAAAACGGGCATGAGATCATCGCTACCATCTCGGGGAAAATGAGAATGAATTACATACGGATATTGCCCGGTGATAAAGTGGGAGTTGAAATGAGTCCATACGACTTATCCAGGGGTAGGATTATTTTCAGGTACAAATAAGATTAAACGCGGAGCAGAAAGGCTTCCGGAAATAAGAAAAATTAAAGGCAAAGTCATGAAAGTAAGAGCATCCATCAAGAAGCGTAGCGTTGACTGCAAGATCGTGAGGAGAAAGGGCAGGCTATATGTCATCAACAAAAAGAATCCGCGGTTCAAGCAGCGCCAGGGTTAGGATTAATGAAGAGTGGCAGTAGATACTAGTTATTAAGTCATTAGTCAGAAGTCACTCGTCCGCCGAAGGTTTACCGTAGGCGGAAGGTTCACCAAAGGCAGATTAGACAGTGGTTGGAAGTCAAAAAAATCAGATGGAAAGTTTAAGAATATCATATCTGATAATACAAATAACGAATAAACAAATTATCTAAATCATGGCTCGTATTGCCGGTGTTGATTTACCCAAGAACAAAAGAGG
This sequence comes from Agriterribacter sp., assembly GCA_041484195.1. GTDB lineage: Bacteria > Bacteroidota > Bacteroidia > Chitinophagales > Chitinophagaceae > PSRI01. The sequence continues at coordinate 8,523 of JBGPHC010000016.1, forward strand.
AGAGATTGGTCTTACCTATATCTTTGGAATCGGACGTTCCACTGCCCAGTATATCCTGGATAAAGCCGGGATTGATTATAATAAGAAGGTTAATGCCTGGGACGATGATGAATTGAACGCCATTCGTAATATCATTACCAACGAATTTAAGGTGGAAGGCCAGTTGCGTTCCGAAGTGCAGATGAGTATTAAACGACTCCTGGACATTGCGTGCTATCGCGGACTGCGTCATCGTAAAGGACTGCCTGTTCGTGGACAGCGGACCAGGACCAATTCCCGTACAAGAAAGGGAAAACGTAAGACCGTAGCCGGTAAGAAAAAAGCACCGAAGAAATAGTTCTTAGCCACAGGGCTGGAATTAGCATCTTCAAATTTGAATCAATTTCGGATACCAGGTGCGGGAGGAGGATTGATTCAGGGTTTTGCCTGCAGGGTGAAGCTCAATTTTTAAACAACGAATACCTTATTTAAGAAAAAATGGCTAAAGCACAACAGGTTACCAGCGCAAAAGCCGCTGCTAAGAAAAGAGTAGTAAAAGTAGATTCCTTTGGTGATGCACATGTTACAGCAAGTTTCAACAACATCATCATCAGTTTAACCAATAAGAACGGCCAGGTTATTTCCTGGAGCAGTGCCGGCAAAATGGGATTCAAGGGTTCCAAGAAGAACACTCCCTATGCGGCACAGATGGCTGCTTCTGATGCAGCCAGGGTTGCGGCAGAAGCCGGTTTGAAGAGAGTTGACGTGTTTGTCAAGGGTCCCGGAGCCGGCCGCGAAAGCGCCATTCGCGCCATCGCGAACAATGGCATTGAAGTGAATATGATCAAGGACGTTACTCCCTTACCACACAATGGATGCCGCCCTCCCAAGAAACGCCGTGTATAAATGTTTTCAAATTTGGGCATTCCCTTTGGAGAAAGCCCGGTACGGCATTTGGAAATACAGTCCGGCAACTGACTGAGAGAACGAAAGAGAAATATTTTAATAATCATTTGGGTGTACAATCGAGTTTTTTGATTTTTTAATGATTGTGCACCGCAACTAAAAAATCAAATAATAATTATGGCACGTTACACAGGCCCCAAGACAAGAATTTCCCGCATTTTCGGAGAGCCTATCCTGGGCAATGGAAAGTATCTCACCAAGACCAGCAATCCCCCTGGCCAGCATGGTCCCACTAAGAAGCGTAAGACTTTAGGAGAGTATGCCCTGCAATTGCGTGAGAAGCAAAAAGCCAAATATACTTATGGCTTGCTGGAGCGTCAGTTCCGCAAGACATTCGAAGAAGCTTCAAGGCTGGGCGGAGTTACAGGTGAAAACCTCATTAAACTCCTGGAAGCCCGGCTGGACAATACCATTTATCGTTTGGGCATTGCTCCGTCCAGACCCGCTGCCCGGCAGTTAGTTGCGCATAAGCATGTTACCGTGAATGGAGATATAGTAAATATTCCCTCTTTCCAGTTGAAAGGCGGAGACGTGATAAGCCTCAAAGACAAGAGCAAAGGAAATGCCGCAGTCACCGGACAGGTTCGAGGAAAGAATCCGAAATTCAATTGGCTGGACTGGAATGAAACTGAGTTTAAGGGTACATTCATTGCCTATCCCGAAAGAGAGAGCGTACCTGAGAATATCAAGGAACAATTGATTGTGGAATTGTATTCCAAGTAAGGCTTAATAGATTTTGATTTGAATATAGAAATCCGGTACTAAGCCGGCATTAACAATAACAAACAAGTAAAACTGAAATTTAAATATGGCCATTTTAAATTTCCAAAAGCCAGACAAGATTATCCTTCAAAAGACAAATGATTTCGAAGCTTCATTTGAGTTTCGTCCATTAGAGCCGGGATATGGCGTAACGATTGGCAACGCTTTGCGCAGGGTGTTACTGAATTCCCTGGAAGGCTATGCCATCGTTGGAATTTTTGTAGAAGGTGCAGAACATGAGTTCGCCACCATCAAGGGAGTAACCGAAGACGTTACTGAAATTATTCTGAATCTCAAGCAGGTTCGTTTCAAGAAGATTGTGGAGCATGAGGTGAGCCAGGAGAAAGTCACGCTTTCCATCAAGGGCAAGAGTGAATTCAATGCTTCCATGATTGGTGAAGCCACTTCTACTTTCCAGGTGATGAACCCGGAATTGCTGATCTGCACCCTTGATCCTTCCGCCAAACTGAATATCGAAATCACCATTGGCAAGGGCCGTGGTTATGTCCCCGCTGAAGACAACAGGGTAAAAGATGCTCCTTTTGGATACATCCCTACCGATTCAATCTTCACTCCTATCAAGAACGTGAAATATGCGATTGAGAATTTCCGTGTTGAACAGAGAACGGATTACGAAAAACTCCTGATGGAAGTGGATACTGATGGAACAATCCATCCCGAAGAAGCTGTTAAGCAGGCTTCCCGTATTCTCATCCAGCACCTGATGATCATCACGGATGAGAACATCACTTTCGACAGTAAGGAAGACAAGAAGGAAGACGTGGTGGACGAGCAGGTATTGCAATTGCGCAAAGTATTGAAGACACCTCTGGAAGACCTGGATCTTTCAGTTCGCGCCTTCAACTGTCTGAAAGCTGCGAAGATCAACAGCCTCAGTGAACTGGTGCAATATGAGCAGGAAGACCTGATGAAGTTCCGGAATTTCGGACAGAAATCACTGGCCGAAATAGAGCAGGTTCTGGCAGAGAGAGGCCTTCATTTTGGTATGGACCTCGGTAAACTGGGACTGGATAAAGAAGATATCTGATATGCCATTGAGATGATGCGCAGCATTGAGCCCGTATTCGAATGGGTCTCATTCTGCGGCAATCAACCTGGCAGAACTATTAATAACGTAGGCTGTAATTCCTGACACGGTACAGCCGATGCATTCAAATCCTCCTCTGATTCGGAAGCGGATTGAACGCCCAAAAAACAAAAGTCATGCGTCACGGAGACAAAATCAAGAACCTGAGCAGAACGGCCTCTCACAGAAGAGCGTTGTTAAGTAACCTTGCGAGCCAATTGATCATGCACAAGCGCATTGTAACCACTCTTGCCAAAGCAAAGGCCCTGAGGGTTTATATTGAGCCGCTGATCACCAAGACCAAGAAATCTGAAACAAAGGACCAGATAATGCACAATCATCGGGTAGTATTCAGCTATCTGCAGGATAAAATCGCGGTCAAAGAATTGTTCACGGTAGTGGGGCCAAAGGTCCTAAGTCGTCCGGGCGGATATACACGAGTAATTAAATTGGGAATCCGTTTAGGCGATAATGCAGAAACAGCCATGATCGAATTGGTTGATTTCAATGATGTGTACACTAAAGGAACTGCGAAGAGCGCCACTCCTGCCAAGAAGACCCGTCGTGCCGGCGGAGGAAAAAAGAAAGCAAGCGCTGAACCAGCGGCAGAAAAACCCATTGAAACTCCCGCGCCTAAAGAAGAAGCTCAGGAAGAAAAATCTAAATGATCATGCTGAAAATATTCAGTAATTGTGAAAGCTCCGGAACAGTACCGGAGTTTTTTTTGTGTAGGAAGGATTGGTGAAAGGTCCAAGTCACGCGACTGTGGAAAAACTTCGAAGCAACATTTCATAATTCATGTATTTTTGCAAAATTTCTTTAGCCCCATGTCCACCGCTCAAAAACCGGCAGTCCTGATCCTGGAAGATGGAAATATTTTTCACGGAAATGCCTTTGGAAAGACTGGCACTACAACCGGCGAAATTTGCTTCAATACAGGAATGACAGGCTACCAGGAAGTATTTACCGATCCCAGCTATTATGGCCAGGTGATCATCATGAATAATGTGCATGTGGGAAATTATGGTGTAAAGTCAGCGGACGTGGAAAGCAATTCCGTAAAAATCAAGGGCCTGATAGGGCGAAACCTCGAAGAACGGTATAGCAGGATGCAGGCTGATTATTCCCTGCAGCAATACCTCGAAGAACAGGGAATAGTGTCCATAGAAGGACTGGATACGCGGGCCCTGGTGGAACATGTGCGCACCAAGGGTGCCATGAACTGCATCATCTCATCTGAGACAGCAGATATACGCTCCCTGAAAAAAGAATTGGCGAAAGTTCCCTCCATGGATGGCCTGGAATTGGCCTCAGTAGTCAGTACCAGGGAAGTATATCAGGAAGGTAATCCTCATTCAGAAGTAAGGATAGCCGTGCTGGATTATGGGATCAAGAAGAATATACTTAAATGCATGGTCTCGAGAGGCGCGTACCTGCGAGTGTATCCGGCCAAGACGTCTTTCAAAGAAATGGAAGAATTCAAGCCACATGGCTATTTTATTTCTAACGGGCCCGGGGACCCGGCACCAATGAAATATGCCGTCCAAACTGTGAAAGACATTCTGAATAGTGGGAGGCCATTATTTGGAATTTGCCTTGGACATCAATTACTGGCCCTTGCCCACGATATTCCAACCTTCAAGATGCATCATGGCCACCGTGGCCTCAATCACCCGGTAAAAAATCTCATCAACGGCAAGTGCGAAATCACTACCCAGAATCACGGCTTTGGAGTGGATCCCGAAGCAGTGAGGAAATCTTCACTGGTTGAAATTACTCACGTAAACCTAAACGACGATTCCATTGAAGGAATCCGAGTTAGGAATAAGCCCGCTTTTTCGGTTCAATACCATCCCGAATCAACGCCTGGTCCTCACGATAGCCGCTATTTGTTCGATGATTTCATGAACATGATAAAAATGCAAATGAACTAGCGGGTAGTTTTTACCGGGAGGCCCTGAAAGGGGACGACTGCCTCCATTTATCCAATAAAATACAATCCTCCACGGCCCTTGCTGGAGAATTTCTGTACATTCGTTTTCATGAAAATAGCCATCGTAAACGGGCCCAATTTGAATTTGCTCGGAAAAAGGGAAACGGATATTTATGGCAATATTCCTTTTGAGCAATACCTGGAATCTTTGCGTGTAAAATATCCCAATGTGGAACTGTCCTATTTCCAAAGTAATGTGGAAGGGGATCTGATCAACGAATTACAAAGAGTGGGATACAGCCACGACGGAATTATCCTGAATCCTGGTGGTTATACACATACTTCTGTGGCTTTGGGCGATGCGATTGCGGCCCTCAAGGCTACTGTAGTTGAAGTGCATATCTCCAATGTGCACGCTAGAGAGGAATTCCGAAAACTTTCCCATGTTTCAGCAAAGGCCGCTGGCAGTATTTTCGGATTGGGATTAAAAGGATATGAACTCGCCCTCATCTATCTTACGCAAAAATGAAATTAAGATGAATAAGTTCCTTTTGTTCCTGCAAGGCTCCATAAAGCGGAGCCTTTTCTTTGCGCTGGTGTTACTGCCCTTCACCAAGATAGAATCGCAAACTTTGAGAGTGGCGATAGCCGGTCTCAGTCATGATCATGCGAATAATATCATGCATCAATACCAAAACGGAGAAGTACAGATCATAGGAATTGCGGAATCCAACAAAGCCCTTGCGGATCGCTATAAAAATCGATTTCATTTACCCGATTCAATTTTTTACAGCAGTCTTAGTTCCATGCTTGACCGGGTCAGACCTGACGCTGTTCTGGCTTACAATGCCATTGTTGACCACCTGGCTGTTGTGGAAGCATGCGCCCCAAGAGGCATTTCGGTGATGGTGGAAAAGCCATTGGCCACCACAGTTGAGCAGGCCGAGCGAATTGCCGTATTGGCGAGACAGTATCATATTTTGGTATTGACCAATTATGAAACCACCTGGTATCCGAGCAATCAGAAATTGTACGAATTGGTCCACGAAAAAAATGAAGTCGGCAATATTCGTAAGATGGTGGTGCATATGGGACACCAGGGCCCTAAAGAAATCGGCTGCAGTCCCGACTTTTTAGAATGGCTCACCGATCCCGTAAAGAACGGCGGCGGCGCTTTGACCGATTTTGGTTGTTATGGAGCCAATCTCATGACCTGGCTGATGAATGGCCAGGCGCCTATCGCAGTGACAGCGGTTACCCGTCATATTAAGCCCTCAATTTATCCCCATGTGGATGACGATGCAACCATTATTCTTGAATATCGGGGTGCCACGGGAATCATCGAAGCTTCCTGGAACTGGCCGTTTGGAATCAAGGATTTGGAAGTATTTGGCGACAAGGCTTACCTGCATGCACTGAATGGAAATAAACTTGAAAAACGCGGGAATAATAGTCCTTTGAATGACACGGGAAACATCAATCTGATTCCTCCGGTCTTTGCAGACAATCTCTCTTATCTGGCCGCGGCTCTGAAAGGACTGGTCCGCGACAAGCAGGATCTCAATTCTTTGGAAAATAATCTCATCGTAGTGAAAATATTGGACGCTGCACGGAGATCCTCCCTGGAAGGAAGGCGTATTAAGTGGTAATTCGCAATTCACTGCTCATTCCAGACCCAATACCCCCATGGTATTAAGAAAATTCCCGACCTGTCTGCTCATTTCGTGCTATTATTAGCATGTTTGTGTGCAAGCGTGAACACCCTCGAAATGTTGAAACCAATTCGGTATCCTCCCTTACTCCATTTGTCGGTTGTTTGAGCAATGAACATATTTTCCGCAATGAGGTTACTATTGGTGAACATAAATTGAAATACATGCCCTCCTGTTTCAATATCAAAGCCTACACTGAAAGAATTTTCTGACCAGGTGAGGCGATGATCCGGTAATTGATAGAAATATTCCACGTTTAGACTTGCCCGTTTGGATATCTTTTGCCTCCCGGAAAAACCCACGGAAAGCAGATTTCTGTGAGCATTATCCTGCACCAGTGGAGGATTCTTGCCGGGAGGTGGAGGTGGAAGGTTGAAATGTATCCAGGTAGGTGAAACCTGTAATGACAATCCTTCGGTGAATTTGCGGGCCACCAGCAATTGGAATGTATAAGAGACTCTCGAATTGAATTTGCTCCGGAGTGTATCATCGATTATCCTGTTGTACCATGATGTTGTATTCACCTGCAAGGCCGCGACGGCACTCACTCCAACAGGCATGTTGATTCGGCCAGTAGACTGTCTCAATAATTTAGCCTTGAAAAATGCGTCCACAGTTCCGTAGGCATTGCTTCTGCCAAGGCCCGTCATCAACCAATTATTAATACCATAGTCCACTCCGAACCTGGTGTCAGCGGCATCAAGTCCAAAAAAACTGGACCATCCGCCTTTTACACTGCCAAAGCGGTGGCTGATCTTCACGTCCATCACGCCAGCGCCCGTATTTTCAATGGAATGGCCATTTATCACACGGGTAGTCTTGAAAATGGCCGTCGCGTATTTTGTAGGATTTTCATTCTTGGTTTCCCGCTCCAGCATATTCATCAGGCTGGAACTATCTTTTTCCTGTGCTACCAATTCATTAGCTATCGGCAATAACAGGATCAGGAACAGTCGAAATTTCATATAGTTTGTTTTTGGGGTTCGATTTGAACTTCTGTCATCTTTCTGAAAATGCAATCGTGGGCCCTCAGGATCTGGGTTCATAATTACATTCAACAGCCACATCAACCACCCTGGAAATCTTATTGGCTACGATCCCGGGAATCCTGATATTGTAATCCTGCGTATCCACCTTAAAATTTGACGTACCGGATATTTTGCCGCCGCTGATGATTAGGGTAACCGGAACTGAAACCCTTTTGGTCACATTATGTAAGGTAAGTTCGCCATCCACCATGACCTTGTAAGTTCCATCCTGGTTAAAGTTAACGGAAGACATGTTTGAGATTTTCCCATTGAATATGGATTTCGGATATTTATCGCTCTCCATATAATTCTCATTGAAGTGCTCCTCCATCAATGCCCTTCTCAAATGAAAACTCTTGACCAGTACATTGAAAACTATTTCGCCGGATTTCTTATTGATGATGCTGGTTACTTCATTGTTGGTCGCGTCAATGTCTTCCATGGATGTGCCTGCGTGGAAACTGATTCTTCCCGTCCTCGTCATTTGAATATCCTGTCCATGCACCAGCGTCATTCCGAAGGATAACAACAATGCCAAAAAAATGTTTTTCATAATTGACTGTTAATGTTCGATTTTTCTTTGGCTCTCTCAATTCTTTGGGGTGAAAACTAAATGGATTCACTAGGTCAGGAATCCTTATCAGGGCTGACCTGTCAGGATACAATCTCTAAGCTTGACGTCGTTCCCGTCATATCCTGAACAAAATCCTTTCACTACTACGGTACTGCCCTTTACTTGGTTGCCAATGTTTTGCGTAAATGTACAAACCACTCCGAAAATGGGGTCATCCGTTTTCAGAACCAGCATTGATTTATTATCCTGGTTGATTTTGATTTCTACCACTTCACCGGAAACCTGAATGGCCTTATCCAGGTATAGTGCATTTGCCTGCTTTTCATTTTGAGTGAAGCTCTTGAACAGGTCATTTGACTTAATAACGATGGCTTTCTCTGTCTCCACCGTCCTATGAGGCTTGTTGAAAACATAATAGACGGCCAGCGCTCCAATCGAGAGGATAACCAGTAATATTATCAGTATGGTTCGCCATTTTTTCATCAGCCTTCTTTATCATGTCAAAATTAATATTCGGCTCCTGCCCGGGGAACTAAAGGATGCCAGACGGGAACAATTTGCACTTGAATGGGAATAAACAGGCATTCAATTAATCTTCGGGTATTTCACCGCCCAGCCAATGCTTAAAGGCTGCCGAGCGTTCCACACTCACAATCGTATCGTGTTGAGTGGGAGGTTTCATCTTCACATTTACCCTGGATTTGGAGTATGACTTCATTTCATCTATGGCATGTATGCTGATGATGAACTGACGGTTGATCCGGAAAAAGACTTCGGGATCCAACATCCCTTCCAATTCATCGAGATGGAATTCAATTGGGTAACGGCGAGCCTCATGCGTACATAGAAAATTCGCCTTATTTTCGGTATAGAAATAGGCCACTTCATTACTATTTACAGTCTTAATGTGCTCCCCAAACCGTATGACAAATCTTTTCCTGTACTCTTTTGGAACGATGTTCAGATTACTGAGAATCGTTTTATAGTCTATCGATGATGAACCTGCATTTCTCAAACGGTCCAATTTGCGCAAGGCGTTCTCGACATCCCCTTTCTTGATCGGTTTCAGCAGGTAGTCAATACTGTTAACCTTGAAGGCATCCATGGCATATTGATCGAAGGCCGTTGTGAAGATGATGGGGCAGGTAATATCAACTTTGTTGAATATCTCGAAACTCAGCCCATCAGCCAGGTTTACGTCTATGAATATCAAATCCGGCATTTGTTCCTGTTGAAGCCAAACAATGGCAGATTGCACGCTCACAATCGTACCAAGATGCCTCGCGTCAGGCTCAATTTCCTTCAGGAATTTGACCAATCGCCTGGCGGCAGGTTCTTCATCTTCAATAATGAGAAAATCCATAATAATTCTATTGTTCTTTCAACAAGGGTAGTACCACAACAAATTCATTATCCACTACGTGATATTTCACTTCCTGGTTGGTTAGGAGTTTATAGCGATTCACTATATTTTGTAAGCCAATGCCTTCTCCCCTCTCAGGCCTCAATTTGGGATTAATATTATTCCTGATGATCAATTTTCCTTCTTCGGCAATAATATTCAATTCAAGGGGGGTCTCTTTCGAAATGGCATTGTGTTTTAATGCGTTTTCACCCAACAACTGCAATGTGAGCGGAGGGAGAAAGGCATTCAGGTATTTGGAATCGGTCACCTGAATCCGGAACCGAAGGCTGGTGCCGAATCGTTTCTGCTGGAGGAAGAGATAGGTCTCGAATAATTTTAATTCTTCCTGCAATTTGATCAAATCCCTGCCCCGGTAAGAAAGCATATTCCTGTAAAATGCGGAGAGCTGTTCCACATATTCAACGGCTAGTTTCGGATCCTCTTCTATAACATCAATCAGAGTATTGAAACTGTTGAAGAGAAAATGGGGATTGACCTGGCTCTTGAGTGTTTCAAATTCAAACTCTATTTTTTCTTTCTGAAGGCTTGCCAGTCTGCGCAGTCTTTTGTCACGAGCCCTGACAAACAAGAACAGCAAGAGTAGAACCGCCAGGATTATTCCGGCAATAAACCACCATTTTACCCAGAAGGGAGATAATATCTTAAACCCAAAATTTGCTTCTGCCCCATCCTGGAAATTATTGTTGGCGGAAGACCTAACCCTGAACCTGTAGGTTCCCGGCGGTAATTCAGGGAAATTGATCTTTTGATCGTTGGTCTGTGTCCATTCTTTATTGTATCCCTCCAGTAAATACTGGTATTTCACTTTTTCCGGACCTGTGAAGTACAGACCAGTAAAAGCGAAAGTGAAATTATTTTGGGAATGCTCAAAGGCATGAGTAGCGCCGGTATCAATAGCGTTCAGGAACAATGAAACCTTATCCAGCAGCATGGCCGGGCCAGCAAGATTATTCTCCTCCCTGGACTTATACTCAATGATCCCCGCGTCCGTGCCGATCCACACATTATGATTGCTGTCTATGGCTATGGCATTCAGGTTGGATTGTATGGGCAGAATGCCGCTTTCACGACCATAATTGGTAAATTTCCCAGTGCGGATATCCAAGACATCAATCCCTTTTTTAGTGACGGCAATCAATTTACCATCTGGAGTGGTTGTACATGCTGTAACGGAAGGATCGCTCAGGCCTTCGGCAGCGGAATAATTGCTGAACTGGTGACCATCAAAGCGATAAAGACCCTGGTTCCAGGATGCCAGCCAGATATTACCAAATGAATCTTCGGTGACGGAATAAATTACATTACTTTTCAGGCCTTCTTTTTCAGAAAACCTGTGCGTCCCACCCTGTTCCATCATGATCAGGCCGGCTCCATCGGTTGCAAACCACACCCTTCCGCGTGAGTCAATGAAAATATCATATACATAACTGCTACCAATACCTGATGAGTCGGAAAAATTCTTAAATTCCAGCTTTGAGCCGACCGGGTTATTAGCTTCGGTCAGGAAACAGTGCGTAGTTCCGTTCAGGCCTGAGATCCAGATATCGTTTCCCTTACCTGTGATGGACAAAATATGCCCGTTCCTGATCACGTCATTCTCAATGATATTCCTCCATTTGCCGGTTTCAGGATCCAGTCGGAATGCACCTTCTCCCATAGTGCCGATCCAGATTTTACCAAAACGATCCTGGTACAATGCTGTAATATCTGTATGTTTCTGGGGATCCGTAACCTGGAATTGCCGGATTGACAAGGGATGGGAACTGTTAAATTCCATTCTGGCCAATCCCTGGTCGGGTGTGAACCAGAGCCCATTGGCAGCATCCGACAACAGGCAATGAACCTTTCTGATTGACACGTTTTTATAATTCCTGAAAAAGCTCCAGGCTCCTGCATTGGATTTTATCAAATCTCCTTTTGATCCCAGCCAGATATTCCCTTCCGCATCCTTTGCTAGAGAAGAAATCTTGGGCCATTGCGGCAGTTGGCTGGCTATCAACAGGCTTCCATCGGGTTGGATACTCATCCTGACCAGGCCGTTTTCTTCGGTCGCGATCCACAATTCTTTACCCACTTGCACTAAATCATTCACCTGGCCGTAGGGCCATACATTTTTTGTTGGGGAAGACAGCAGTTTTCTCTCGCGAATATCCAAGAGTACCGGACCCTTATCCTGAGTGCCAATCCAATAGCGGCTGGGATCGGAAGAGGCAGTAATCACCCTCACGATATTATCGGGAAGCCCGTCCGCTGATGCGAAATGGGTGATCCCCTTTTTGGGATCCTTCATATTTATGAATGATATCCCTCCATCTGTACCCACAAGCAAATTGTCATCACTGGTTTTTGCAAGACAATAGACGTAATTATCACTCAATCCATCTGCTGTCGAGATGTTGTAAATTTTATTGTTGGCCCGGTAATACAAGCCTTCATCACCCGTGGCAAACCACAATTGATTTCTACCGTCGGCAACAAAATCAGTAATCAATTTCTTTGGCAACCCTTCTTCGGGCATGAATGCCGTTGCAACCAGATTCCGGATGCTGAATATCCGTCCGGAGTGGAGGCCCACCCAAATAGTGTTCAAGCTGTCCTGGCCGATCGCAGTTACTATTGAAGCTGCAGCTGAAGGCAGTCCTATCCTCGTGAATTGGATTCCATTAAATTGAAACAATCCATCCGAAGTGCCAAGCCAGATATATCCCGAATGATCCCTGAATAATTTATTAATCTTCAGTCCCGGATTGTCTTCCTCGATAGAGAATGGTTTGAAAAAATCTTCCTGCGAATTGGCTCGCAATGTAAGTACGGTGAATACTAAAGTGAATAAGTGGAAATATTTTTTCATGAGAATTCTTCAATTCTGAGGGATGAAATCCGCTTCCACTTCTACCATTATTTCTGAAGCGAGCTTTTCTTCAACCACTTTTGGGATCTTAATATTATGATCGGCCAGCAGGACGGTGAATTTAGATTTTGCGTTGATCAGCTTGTCCTTTATCGCCAGGTTGGTCTTGATGATCCTTTCCTGGTCCACCCCATGTACTTTCAATATCCCTTTGGCCCTTATTTCGTAATTGCCATTTTGAGAAAGATCATAGTCTTCGATGATCTTCCCTTCAAAGGAAATATCCGGGTATTTCTCGCTTTCCATGTAATTTTCATTGAAATGCACTTCCTGCAAAGGGCTGTTGAAACCCCGGAAACTGGAGACAGGGATCTTAAACGCAAAAATTCTTTTTTCTATATCCAGCAATCCTCTCAGTTTATCGGAGGAGGCCCGGATCAGTTCGAGTGGCGCGTTGGAGTGAAAGATAACAAGGCCCTTACGCACTGAATAAATACTGCCGGCACTATTAAAATGTGCCGTGTATGAAGGCAGGGTCAGGCAGAGAAAAATAATAACCAATATTCTCATCCATGGAGATTAAGCGTGGATCAATTTACACATTTTAGTCCTCATCCTGCTATCCAATACAAGAAAAGAATTTGTTTGCAAGAGGCTAATGCTGTTTCTAAAATCAGTTTTTGTTGTTCCCCGACACCATTTCGAAGAGATATGCGCTTTGATTTTTGACCATCGAAATCGGAGCTCCAAAGGCCTACTTTTCTCAATGACAGCGAAAAAGCTTTCTCACTAAGCGGAGTTATAACCACGAGGACATAAATCATAAATGAAGTTTGGTAGTATCTACTTTGAGTGTGCCAGGAAGGGAGATTTTTTGAACGATTAAAAATGGCTGAAATGAAGCTCAAAGGTGAAAATGAATGTTAATGGCTTTAACATATGAGGCCATGAATAGGTTAGAGGTACAGACTTTCAATATCCTGTGGGTTCATGCATAGCCACAGAATTCAAGTCTGGCCGGCTTTTTCACTTGACTCAAATAGGAGGAGGTTCATACTTTCGGGGTCCAATATTCGTTAATTTAGCAGGAGCTTTCCTGGCATTGTTCTTGAATTATTCAGTCTCTTAGGCCGGGCCCGTCAATAATTGATCTAAGATGCGTGTAACCTTTATCATCATTTTTCTGGGTTGTTTTTTAAGCAGCCGCTCCCAATGGAAGACTTATTTGATTTCCGTCAAAGGTGATACCATTAATCGCGTTGATAACTCTAAAAAGAAGCAGGGACCCTGGGTGATTCATGTAGATGAATTACGCGGAGAGCCGGGTTATGAAGAAGAGGGATATTTTGAAGACGATAAGAGAGAAGGTGCATGGAGGAGATACAATCTGCAAGGTGATCTGACCGCTGTTGAAAATTATAAGTGGGGCGAAAAAGACGGAAAGCAGCAATACTACACGAATTTGGGAGACCTGTTACGCGAGGAAAGCTGGAGGGCTACCAATCCTGAAAATCCTTACGATACGGTGGAAGTACCGGATCTATATGATTCGCATAAATGGGAGACTAAGATCGTGAAGCTGGAAGTGGCTACGGTGGCACACGGTACATGGACATTCTATGATCCGCAAACCGGTTTTGTTGTGAAGACTGTAAAATATTTTTTTGGACAAGTAGATAAATCGGGCAGCAGTACAGCAACTAACCAACCTGCCGCGGAGAAGAAAGCAATCCCCAAACCAAAAGCCGTAGCAGATTGGGAAAAGAAAAACTCAGGGAAGAAATCCATTAAAGTAAGGGATGGTAGTACCGGAGGTTGAATACATCACCTATAGAAGACCTTAAGAAATTAATATTAAGGACTCCAACAATTCTGCCATTTAACAATGGCGCACCTGCGCATATCTTCATTCTGAGTCAATTTTCCGACGTCTCACATCCCTTCCTCACGAGTGTTTTACCAGAATTTATTGTAATAGCGGTTTAATTTAATAAATTTGGCAGTCAACTCTCACCTATGCGTGCAACTATCTTTCTGGCCATGTTTGTTTTGATCTCAACTTCAGGTTGCGGTCCCAGGCAAACCTACCATAAACCTAATGACCCGTTGGAAGCTGGCAGGGATTTTATCAGGTTCGCGCTCGATGGGAATATGGAGCAGGCAAGACAATTTATCCTGGCCGGGCCGGACAATGAGAGGCTTTTCAACAAAATTGTAGCAGATTACGAAAAATCAAGCGATGACGCAAAGGCGGCTTATAAGGAGGCCAGCATCCTTGTAAATAAAGTGGAAAACCTGGATGATTCTACTACTATCATAAATTTTGCCAATTCCTATAAGAAGAAGAATAGTGAAATCAAGTTGGTAAAGTCAAATGGAGAATGGTGGGTTGATTTCAAATATACTTTTACTGGAAATCTCCCGATCGAATAATGCTTAAGACCCTTTTTATTATCGCGGCAGGCGGTGGAATTGGTAGTATAGCCCGGTTCCTGGTCCAGAAATATTCATATGAATTTTATCCGCATCCTTTCCCATTTGGAACATGGCTTGTAAATTTAGTCGGCTGTTTCCTGATTGGAATATTTTATGCGGTGGCGGAAAAAGGCAATATTCTAAGCCCGGAATGGCGACTGTTACTTACCACGGGTTTTTGCGGTGGATTTACAACTTTTTCCACATTTGCATTTGAAAATGTTTCCCTGATGAAATCGGGAGATTTTTTATATGCCGGCCTCTACATTGCGGCCAGCGTTATAGGCGGAATATTGGCTACGTATTTGGGCATTTTGCTCATAAAATTGCTTTGAAATGGGGTTAAACGGTCATTCCAGGCTGCTTCGCGTATTCGTGGGCGAGATTGATAAGATCCACCACCATCCTTTATATGAAGCCATCGTTCTCGAGGCAAGGAAAGAAGGAATTGCCGGAGCAACGGTGCTGAGAGGCATCATGTCATATGGCGCCAGCAGCAGAATACACAGCGCCCGGCTCATTGATATTTCTGAAGACCTGCCTATTGTGATCGAAATTGTGGATACGGAAGAAAAGATCGATCAATTCATCCCAAAGGTGCAGGCACTGATGGAACAATGCGGGAGGGGTGGACTGATCACCATTGAACAAGTGAATGTATTATTTTATGAACCCAGGAAATGAACAAATTTTAAATTATGCTTACGGTATTGCATCCCTGGCATGGAGTGGACCCGGGTGAAAATGCTCCCAGGATCGTGAATGCGGTCATTGAGATTCCCCAGGGCTCAAGGGCCAAATATGAGATCGATAAACCCAGTGGATTATTGAAACTGGACCGTGTAATCTATTCTTCATTTTATTACCCGGTGAATTACGGATTCATTCCCAAAACCTATGGCGATGACAAAGACCCCTTAGACATACTGGTCATTTCCAGTTTGAGCATTCAGCCACTTTGCCTGGTACAATCCAAAGTGATTGGGGTAATGCAGATGATTGACAGTGGTGATGCTGATGATAAGATTATCGCCGTGGCCAATAATGACCCAGGCGTTAATTATATCAACAATATTGAAGAGATGCCCAAGCACTTCTTCAGTGAACTCAGGCAGTTTTTTGAAGAATATAAAAAACTGGAAAACAAAACAGTTAGCGTGGAAGAATTTCAGGACAAGGCTACCGCACTCAAGATTATCTCCGACGCTTTCATTTCATACGGGGAGTATTTTGGAGAGAAAAAATTCTGATATATGCCGCTCCATAAAATCACTTAATATAAACAACGCTTATGTCAGTTCAAACAATTGCTTTGTTGCTCATGATCGGGTTGGCCGCGGGAGTGTTAAGCGGTTTGGTGGGCGTGGGTGGAGGGATTATAATCGTGCCCGCGCTCGTGTATTTCATGGGTTTCGACCAACACGAGGCTCAGGGAGCTTCCCTGGGTCTGTTACTGCTGCCCATTGGCATACTTGCTGTACTTAACTACTACAAGAAGGGTTATATTGATCTCAAGGTGGTGGCTGTAATGAGCGTGGCCTTCGTTCTGGGGGCCTACCTTGGCAGCAGGATTTCATTGAACCTGCCCCAGGATAAATTGAAGAAAGTATTTGCCATAGTCATCATGATCCTGGCGGCGAAGATGTTGTTTTTTGAAAAGAAATAATTTCAAAAATATCGTTTTATGATCCGAAGACGATACATGCGCCGGCCCGTGTTGCCGTGAATGATCCCCTGGCTGTCAATCCTGTCAATCCTCACTTTCCCTGAAGCGTGCATGATCTCAGCATCGTTGAGCAGCACACCCACATGTATGATTTTACCCGATTCATCGTCGAAGAATGCAAGATCGCCGCAGCGGGCCAGGCTAAGAAATCCCACCACTTCGCCTACTAAAGCCTGTTGTGACGCGTCTCTTGGCAAAAGAATGTTCAAGAACCTGTAAACCAGTTGCGTCAATCCGCTGCAATCCACACCAAATACGGTTCTACCACCCCATAGGTAAGCCGTATTAAGAAATTGCGATAGAATCCACCTGATGGTCTCTTCATCCCTGGCGGCGTCCGCGGGCCTCCAACGTTGGCCTTCCGAAATCAATTCATGATTTCCCCAACGCACCGTCCCTTTCTCCATGCCGGTTAGTGTGCTGCCCATGGGCACATGAATAATATTTCCATCCCATTGAAGCCCTACAGACCAATCCTGCACGAGGTCTCTACAGGTACTGTCATAAAGTTTTTTCTCAATTGATAACAGCTGTGTCGCCTGGCAAAATCC
Organism: Agriterribacter sp.; assembly: GCA_041484195.1. Classification (GTDB taxonomy): domain Bacteria; phylum Bacteroidota; class Bacteroidia; order Chitinophagales; family Chitinophagaceae; genus PSRI01. Next base: position 25,593 of record JBGPHC010000016.1, read on the forward strand.
ACGGTACCCGTCATCGCGGCAACGGATCTCCAGCCAATCATCTTCCAAAACCTGAATCAGCTCCGCGCATTCTCCGAAAACAAGCTGGCTGACCATCTCGGATTCGTGCGCCGGTTTTGCACGTAAAGGGCTCACGGGAACGCAACAAATCAAATAGTCCATACCCACGAATAATTAAGATTCAATTTATGTAATTTCGACGCTTATGCATCTTAGTTTCATAAAATTTATATTTTCTTAGTGTGAATTCATCACAGTTTTCCCATATGACTGACGCCGAAATCCAGGAACGCTTTTACCAGGACGGGAATAATGAATGGCTCGGCATATTACTCCAGCGATATACTTTGCTGCTATATGGGGTGTGTATGAAATACATCAGGAACGAAGATGAAGCAAAAGATGCAGTACAACAGATCTTCCTTAAGGCGATCACGGAATTACAAAAATACAGGGTTGACTATTTCAAGAGCTGGCTGTATATGATGGCCCGAAACCACTGCCTTATGAAACTCAGGGATAAAGGAAAGGCGACTGTGGAGATTAGGGAAAGAATGGCGACCGTGGAACCCGAAGAAGAAGGCATCCGGCTGAACCATCTTCATAAAGACAGAATACTCAATTTGCTTGCAGAGGCCCTGGAAGAATTGAACCCGGAACAAAAACGATGCATTTCCCTTTTCTATCTCGAAAAGCGGTCATACCAGGAAATTGCCACGATCAGCGGGCTCTCGCTGATGCAGGTAAAAAGTTGTATTCAAAATGGAAAACGTAACTTGAAAATAAGTCTGGAAAAGAGATTGAAAGATGAAGGCGCCTGAGTTTGGTTTGCAATCAATGCCCTGATGAAGTCTGGGAATGAATAAGTTTTCGAAGTATCGACTAACCAGGGAAAACACAAATAAATACCAGGAATGGGATCCATCTATGGACGAAAAATTGTTTGAAATATTATCGGGTTCTGGTCAGGTAACCCAGCAGAAACTATTGGATTACCTGCAGGGAAAACTTTCCCCGGCAGAAAGCCATGAAATAGAAAAATTACTGGCGGATTCTGAATTCATGAATGACGCTGCCGAAGGCCTGGAACAAATCAGGAATAAGGAAGAATTGCCAGTGGTGCTGAATGAGCTTAACAGGCACCTGGTGAAAAAACTTTCCACCAAAAGAAGGAAGATGTTGAAGCGGGGCCTGCCCGACCTCCTCATCCCTGTGGTGGCAACGATCTTAATTCTCATTGTCATCCTTATGATCTATTATCTGGTGACAAGCCATTTGGCTTCAAGGTGAAGCGGTATAGAGTCCGGCAAACAATCGCCTGTAAAATGATCAAAAGAAAATTACCTGAAAGTCGGACCTCCACCTAAGTGAAATAGATCCCGAAAAACCGGGATATAAAAGATAAAAGGTCAACCTCGTTGGCCAATGGAAATTATTTCCCTTCATACAAAGCCCCCGAACTGGCTGTTTCGTGCAATTCAATCCTGGATAATTTCGGAAGCAATGGCTTTAATTGATTCCAAAGCCAAATAGTGATATGCTCACAAGTTGGGTTTTCTAATCCAGGCACCTCATTCATCACTTGATGGTCCAACTTGTCGAGGATCGGTTGCATGATTTTCTTCAGCTCCGCGAAATCCATGACCCAGCCAAGGTGCTGATCCGGATCACCTTCCAGAAAAACCTTCAAACGATAGGTGTGGCCATGCATATTCCGGCATTTGTGATCTTTGGCAACATTCGGCAGAAAATGCGCTGAATCGAAACTCAGTTCTTTGAATATCAGCATAAGTTTAATTTATCAGAATCATTAACAATCCACGAAGGTAAGAACTTGCAGCCTTGGTCAGGGATCTTAAGAATACTATCATAATTGATTGTACCTGCTATTAACAAAATCTTCCGGTAAAATGCCCTTGCACTGAGCCTTGTGATTATTTAATTTTGTGTTGAACAGTTCTTTCTTCACCATAAAATTCTGAGCCATGGGAATCTTGCAACGAGTCGATCATTGGAGTGTTACCCATCATCCAAAATGGCTCGTGTTGCTGCGGGTCATCCTGGGAATTTGTTTGTTTATCAAAGGGATCAGTTTTTTGAGTAATTCGGTGATGCTTGAAAATGCGATCTCAGGAAGTTTCCTGGGGAGGCAGGCCCTCTGGCTTGGCTTCTTGATAGTCTGGCTCCACCTCATCGGAGGATTCATGATCATTATCGGCCTGTTTACCCGTTTGGCCGTGGCCCTGCAAATACCCATTCTCTTTGGGGCGGTGATCTTTGTAAATGCATCCAAAGGCCTTTTCGCGGCAGAATCAGAACTGACCTTGTCGCTGGTAATCCTGGCGTTGCTGATATTTTTCCTGTTTGAGGGCGGGGGTCCCCTTTCCCTTGATTCCTTTCTGAGGAAAAGGAAGGCGTGATACGCGAGCGTTCTGCCGGCGATGTTGGATTACGTTTAATCCGGACCGTTATTAATTCAATAATATTTGCAGCCCAGGAAAATCCTGCGTAAGGCAACCCTATTGGTATTGTATGTAAATGGGCTGTGGCTTCAATTTCAATACCTGCTCAGGTGTCATGATTGGCTGTCCCGACTTAATATCATTCTTGTAGAAAAGTTTAAACCCGGTGAACTGAACCGGTTCCCTGTAAATAAAACTCCTGTAGGTGCTAACTTTTTTGGCTGGAAAGCCCCAGCCATCCATATCCATCACTATTTGCACTTCGGGTCTCGTCATTATTTGCTTGTAATTGGTCACCATGCCCTGGGTAAATCGGTGCACCACCAATATTTTTGGAGGAATGTTATATTTTTTTACGATGCCGGCCAGGTATTGTGTAACATAATTGATATCGGCCGCGTCAAAAGTTCCTATCACCGTCCCGGGCTTTTTACCGGTCTTCATCGAAAATTCAGGGTCAATCCCAAGATGTACATTGGGTAGTGCCAGGTACTGCTCGAATTCAGGGATCTCTTCCTGCAAATTGCTCAAAGCAACCTGCACGTCAATGAAGACAAGAGCGTCAATTTGTTTGGCCATATTCAGAACTGAATCAAGTTGATGGAAAGGCATCCTGAGGCGATATTTACTGCCCTTGCCAGGACTACCCTGAGCCGTAACCGCAATATAATGCAGGGCTGGTATTACCGGAGTTGATGAGTCAGCTGCTTCCCAGTTCTTTACTTCTTCCTTGAGTTTGGCCAACATCTCCCGGGGAGGTAATTCACCCAGGATTCCCATTCGTTTAGAATACAGATTGCCATAAAACGCAACTATTCTTTTGAAAGGGAGAATTGCTCCCGGGACCGGATAAGGCGTTTTTGCAGGCCAGCGACCCGAAGTATCCCCATTCGCCAATTGAATTAATTTCTTATCGTAGGCTGCCGTGTCTATCGGCGGTGCATGGGGTGCTTCTTCTTTTTCCTTTTTCAGGGGAGTAGCCAGAGTATCTGACTGTCCCGGATCGACTTTCGAATAGGATTGTTCGCAGGAGCTAATTGAAAAAGAGAAACTGCCTATGATGGCAGCCAGGCCTGCGAGAAAGGAACCCGCCGATAATAATAATTTTGTTTTTGGTACAGGTTTACCAGATGGTCCGGAACGATGTTGCATAGGATGCCTTTAAGATTATTGACTGTCGTAATTTTTTCAAAGATACCGGGAATTCGCCCGTAATAAATTAAAAACGTGCCAGTTAATAAAATATTTTAGATAAGGCTGTTAAAGATTCCGGTTTAATATTATTACTCGTAATTCCAGATTTGAGTCAATAACTGGCGCTCAAAAATTAATTATACGTAGATCCTGTCCAGGTCTGCGAACTAAAGATAATTTACACAGAATTTATCTGAATCCATTGTGCGGCTGGGCCTGACCTATTATTTAAACGACAACACAAAGCTTACAGCCGGATATGCACCTATAAATATTTTCCCGGCCGACAATCATAAAGAAGTTTCGCAGCCCGAACACAGACCCTGGCAACAATTTCAATGGCATACAAAATATCCGCGTATCAGACTCATGCAATGGATCAGATTGGAAGAACGTTTAAGAAGGAAGATCGCAAATGACAGCAGTCTTGCCCCCGGCCATAATTTCAATTTCAGGTTGCGATATAATTTCTATATGGCTTTGCCTCTTGCCAAAAATGCTTTTGCTCCCCACACGTTTTCATTCATAATAAACGACGAAGCACACATTGACTTCGCCAAGGAAATAGTGTATAATTATTTCGATCAGAACCGCTTTTTTTGGGGGTTAGCATACCACCTGAATGCCCGAAACAATCTTCAGTTTGGATACATGAACTCGTTTCAGCAATTAGCCCCTGCTAATAAGTAAAAGAGTTTAAGTGCCATCAGGGCCTTCTATATGCAGAACCTCGACCTACGGACAAAATAGACCATTTACAAGCATGCCCGGCATCTTAGATCTCCTGGCCAGTGTCTTCTTGTGCCCTCTGCTGCAATGCTTCTAATTTTTTCTTGCCATAAGCCAGCCGGGAAATCAAAACAAATAATACGGGAACAATGAAAATCGCGAGCAATGTTGCAGCCAACATTCCGCCCAAAACGGTCCAACCGATCGTTGACCTGGCCTGTGCTCCCGCTCCTGTGGAAAATGCAAGGGGCAGAACACCTAAAATGAAAGCCATTGATGTCATCAATATGGGTCTAAGCCTCAGTTTCACCGCATCCAGGGTTGCCTTGATTAGCGGTACTCCCCGATCAAGCCTTTCTTTTGCAAATTCGACGATCAGAATGGCATTCTTGGCAGCAAGTCCAATCAATGTGATCAATCCGATCTGCGCATACACGCTGTTACTTAATCTTGGAATGAACGTCAGTGTGAGTATGGCTCCAAAGGCACCCAAGGGCACTGCCAGCAAAACAGAGAATGGAACGCTCCAACTCTCATAAAGCGCTGCCAGGAAAAGGAAAACAAATATGATTGATAGGGAAAAGATGATGACAGTGCTATTACCGGCGCTGATTTCCTCCCGGCTGAGGCCCGAGAATTCATACCCATAGCCCGCAGGCAAAACCTTTGAAGCCACATCTCTCAATGTTGCAATAGCCTGTCCGCTGCTATACCCTTCGGCAGCGCTGCCATTGATCTCAGCTGAACGGAACAGGTTATAGTGAGAAATCAAGGGCGCATTTTCCGCGACCTTGTAACTTATCAGGGTACTCAGGGGAATCATATCACCTGCCGCATTTCGCACATAATATTTTGCCACATTTTGTATGTCTTTCCTGTAACCGGTATCGGCCTGGGCCACTACCCTGAAATTTCTTCCATATAAAGTGAAATCATTGACATACCTGCTCCCGAGAAAGGTCTGGATACTATTGTAAACATCCGACAAAGAAATGCCGAGCTTCTTGCATTTTTCCCGGTCCACGTCCAACTGGTAGCCTGGCGTTCTGGCCGTGAAGAATGAGAATACACGGTTCAGCTCCGCGCGCTTGTTGGCCTCCATGACAAAGGATTGCACCACCTGTTCGAATTGCTTGATATCGTCTGTGCTTTCCCGTTGTTCCAGTTCAAATGTGAATCCTCCCGTTGCCCCAAGACCTGGTATGGCCGGAGGGGATATCACCACTACATTGGCTCCCTTAATGCTGGCAAATTTCTTTTGCAGGGCGGCAATCAGCGCACTCAGGTGCAGGGATTTATCCGTGCGTTCTGACCAGGGTTTTAACTGGCAGAAAATCGTTCCACTATTAGATTTGGTGGCAAATGTCACCACGTTCAACCCCCCAAGGGCAGCGAAATGAGCGATGCCTGGTGTTTGCTCCAGGGTCTTCATCATAGTATCCAATACTTCCAGACTTCTGGAAGTTGAAGATGCTTCGGGCAATTCGAATGTAATGTATAAACGACCTTCGTCTTCCGTGGGGATAAAACCCGTGGGTTTATTCTTGAACAATATTGAAGTACCGACGCATATACATATCAGCAGTATGACAACGTATGGGGTCCCCTTAATGCTATTCTTCACGCCGGCTACATACGAATTTGTGGTTCTCCGAAATCGATCATTGAACCAAAAAAAGAATTTGTTCAAACCTCTTGATTTCCTATTCAGGTGCATGGGCTTGAGCATCACGGAACACAGAGCCGGCGTGAGTGACAGGGCCACAAAAGCAGATATCAAAACTGAAATAGCAATTGTGATCGCAAACTGCTGGTATAATTTACCCACTATGCCGGGTATGAACCCCACGGGAACAAATACCGCCGCCAGGATCAATGCAATGGCCACAACGGGACCCGAAATATCTTTCATGGCCCTGTAAGCGGCTTCCTTCGCCGGCAGGCCCTGGTCATCTATATAATGTTGGATTGCCTCTACCACAACAATGGCATCATCTACCACAATTCCGATTGCCAGCACAAAGCCAAACAGGGTCAGGGTATTGATGGTAAATCCCAGGGGAATGAAGACCGCGAATGTGCCGATTATGGAAACCGGGATGGCCAGCACCGGGATCAATGTAGCTCGCCAGCTCTGCAGAAAAAGAAATACTACGAGCACTACGAGACCCAATGCTTCCAAAAGCGTCTTGACAACTTCTTCAATGGAAACTTTAACCACTGAAACTGATTCAAAAGGAACCACGTAATCCACCCCTTTTGGAAAAGATTTTTTCAGGGATTGCATGGCCACATTCACTCCGTCTGCTACCTCAATGGCATTGCTTCCGGGCGCCTGGTATATGAGGAGGTAGGAAGCCCTCTTGCCATCCACAAAAGAGTTGCTGGCATAGCTGAATTTCCCCAGTTGCACCCGGGCCACGTCTTTCAGATACACGATTGATCCGTCCACGGGATTGCTGCGGACGATAATATTTCCAAATTCCTGGTCTGTGCTGAGGCGACTGTTCGTGAATACCGTATATTCAAAAGCCTGGTTCCTGCTCTGGGGCGAAGCTCCCACCGAACCGGCGGCGATCTGCAGGTTCTGTTCCTGCAGTGCGGCGATCACATCGTTCGCTGTTAATCCAAGCTGTGCCAGCCTATCGGGTTGCAGCCAGACCCGCATACTGAAATCATCCGCCCGGGTGAAAATATCCCCAACGCCGACCACACGAAGTAGCGCATCTTTCACAAAAATATTTGTGTAGTTGTCCATGAACTTAACATCGTGTGAGCCATCGGGTGAGAACATGGCAACCAACATCAGGATACTGGGATTTCGTTTGCGCGTGGTGATACCCAACCGCTTTACGTCATCGGGTAATTGGGGCGTGGCAATACCCACCCTGTTTTGAATATCGAGCGCCGCTATATCAGGATTTGTTCCAACTTTCAGGGTCACATTGATAGTGGTTCGGCCGTCACTGGTGCTGTTGCTTTGCATATAAGCCATACCCGGCGTTCCATTTACCTGCGTTTCGACAGGTGTGGTAACAGTCTGTTCCACCGTCTGCGCATCCGCGCCCGTAAAACTGCCACTGACCTGGACCGTGGGTGGTGTGATATCAGGATATTGGCCTACTGGCAAATTCAGGATTGCCAGTATTCCTACCAACATGATAACCAGTGAAATCACAATGGCCGTAACTGGCCTTCGAATAAATGTATTTGCAATCATAGTTAAGTCTGGTTGTTCTTAAATATTCCGGGCTAGTCAATCAAAAGGCCCCCAGTTCACCGGGACACCTAAATTTGGTTTGACCACTGCTTCCAATCACGAAATCCTGAGTACTTCTCCTCAGGGCTCTGTTTCATGGTCGCTTGTTCTTGCCTCGCTATTTATTTTATGCCTATTTGAACTCTTGCCCCATCTCTTAATTTCTGTATGCCGTCAATCACTATCTTTTCTCCGGAATGGAGGCCATCATTAACAATTACCTTGTCATCAATCCTGGTACCCAATGCTAATTTGCGCTGGGACACTTTGCTGCTGTCGCCTACAACATACACGTAATATTCTCCCATTTGCTCCACCACCGTGCGATAGGGAATCATTACCATATTGACCGCATGATTGTTCCGCACCTTCAGATTGCAATTCATGCCTGCTTTGAGGATGCGGCCAGGATTCCGGAAGACGATCCTTACCTTGATCGTGCCAGTTAGTGGGTCCACCGCACGATCTATCACGCTGATGTTTCCTGGATAAGAATAGATGCTTCCGTCCGGAAGCTGCAACATGAAGGTTGAATCCTTCAGATTGGTTCCAATTTTTTGGAGCTGCTCGAACCTGCTGATCTTTTTTTCATCGGCCGCGAAATCGACAGCAACGGGGTCATCCGAAGAAATAGTATTCAATAAGGTTGTTCCCGGCGACACAGCCGCACCAATTTTCACTTGTGAGATGCCAATAGTGCCGTCAAAGGGTGCAATGATCTTAGCATATTTCAGGTTGGTCTGTACAGTGCTCACGTTGGCTTTCGCGGCTTCTACCTGCATTTTAGAACTCTCAAGGTCGGCCAGAGCATGATCCAGGGTCTGCTTAGCGATGGCATCCTGTTGCGCCAGCTCCGTATATCGGTCCGCATCCTGCTGTGCCCTTGCCAGGTTGGCCTTTGCCACATTGAGATTGGCCAGAGCCTGGTCATAAGACCCTTTGTATTGCTGCGGATCGATACTATATAAATCCTGCCCCCGCATCACACGCTGACCATCTTTGAAATAGATGCCGGTAATATATCCTCCAACCTGCGGCCTGATCTGAACTTCGTTGAGCGCTGCAACAGTGCCGGGAAATGATTCGAAAAAAGAAGCATTGCCTTCTTCAACTGTATACACATTCACTGCCACCGGCGGAGGCGGTGCGCCAGTTCCTTTGTTATTCCTGGAGGCGCAGGAAGATAGCATCAGTGATGTTAAGATGAAAAGACACTGACAACATACAAGAGATCGCATATAATTTCCTGGTTTATACATTGAATAAGATTAATACACGACGTTGCCCAGCGCCTTTTGAACATCCAGCTTGCTGCTGAGCAACTGGTATAACGCATTGATATAATTCACTCTTGACAACTGGAGATCGCTCTGGGCTACCATCAGTTCCAGATAAGTCTTAATCCCCGCCCGGTATTGCAATTGTATGGTGTTGTACACGTCTTGCGCCAACTCCAGGTTTTCTTTCAAAGCCTGATAATTGGTGAAATCGCTTCTGTACAAAGCCATGGCCTGGGTATATTCCATGTTCACTGCATTGCGCAGAGATTCCAGATCATAGTCCACCCGTTTCAATTCCAGTTCGGCCAGCCTGATCTCCTGCGTTCTCTTAGTTCCCTGAAAAATCGGGAATGACAATTTCAAACCGGCAAATGCATTCGGATAATTTTGCTGATACAATTTGGCAAAATCATTGTTGAGCCAGTTGAAATTATAGTTCCCGAATGCGGAAAGAGATGGTATATAACTCCACTTACTATACTTGAGATTGGCTTCCTGCAATCGTTTCTGTGTTTGGAGCAACTGGAATTCTATCCTGGTCTCCAAATTTATCTGTATGGTGGTATCCAGCAATGCTTCATTTTCCATTTTCACACTGTCATATTCCAGCCTCAGATCGGCCAGGCCAGGATAACCCATTAATTCTTTGAGACTGGCCAATTTCGCCTTCAATAACTCTTCATACTGGTGCTGCTGCGCATTCGCGTTGTTCAATGCAATGGTGGCTCTCTTGTAGTCGGTCTTATCAACCAATCCACTTCTATATTGATTTTGAGCGTCTTTCAAACTTCTTTGCAGGAGCTGGATATCAGTGCCCAGACCTTCTATTTGTTTTTGAGTTAGGAGCACATCATAAAATGCCTTGCTTACACTCACCACCAATGCTATCTTATTCTCCATTGTATTTTGTTTGGCACGCGAACGAAGGTCTTTGGCGCTGCGGCTGGCCAGCAATACATCCCTGTTAAATAAGGTCTGATTAATGGAAAACTGCGCCGACGAAGTATTATTCACACCTAGCTTTATTGCATTCCCCTGAAATACGGAGGTAGGTAGTAGGAAATTGTGCTGGAAATTATATTCGAGGTCCACCTGGGGAAACCAGTCAGCCAGCATGGACCTGATCGTTCTTTCTGTAATGGCTTCGTCCAGCAGTGATTGTTGAATAACCGGCTGATGTGCCAATGCATATTGCACACAATTATTCAAATTGGCCTGTTGTAACAATGAGTCCTTGATCTCCTGTCCATAGATAGCCTGTGCACCATATATCAACACGATCAACAAGGATATAAAGAATCTATTTTTCATAACCGGACAAATGAATATTCAGCAATAATGAATTTCTTCGTCATTGAATACGTAGAAAATTTAGATAACATCGCAAGACAAGCAAACGTTCGTGAGGACCCGGAGATCCCCGGATATCATCTGGAATGGGAACGCAAATGTAAAGGTTCAAACCTGAATAAATCAAACGTTTGTTTAGTTTTTTTATTAACGATTGGTGAAATGCAGGTTATTACAGTCCTGGTGCCATCCTGGTTTAATTCGAAATCCAGTATATTTATTTTTGATTTCACTGCTTATTTAAAATTATCATTCAATGAAAGAAATACTGTTGACTCTATTCTTAGGCGGGATATTGATTACATCCTTGGCGCAGGATAAATCTGTAAACAAAGATGGCGACCTTGTAATTACCAAAGGGCAGGTCAGGGTAAATGGCCAGACAATAAGCTATACGGCCACCACCGGCTATATGTTAATGAAGGATGAAAAGGACTCCGCCAAGGCTAAACTTTTTTTCATTGCATACACCAAAGATGGTGAGGCGGATCCTTCAAAAAGGCCCATACTCTTTGCCTATAACGGGGGTCCCGGATCGGCATCTTTATGGTTACATATGGGAGCGCTGGGACCTAAACGCATATTGATGACTGATTTTGGAGGCTCACTTCCGCCACCTTATAAATACGTTGATAATGATTATACCTGGTTGGATAAAACTGACCTTGTATTTATTGATCCCATGATGACGGGATACACCAGGCCTGAGGGGAAGAATGACAAGAGCGAGTTTACCGGCTATGAAAATGATATTCACTTTGTAGGTGATTTCATCCGCCTTTATACCACCAAATACCAACGGTGGAGCTCCCCTAAATTTGTTGGCGGGGAGAGTTATGGTACTACCCGTTCTGCAGGACTTGCCGGCTATCTTCAGGACCGTTATGGATTATACCTGAATGGCGTCGTCCTCATTTCAGCTGTCCTGGATTTTAGTACACTTGACGATTCACCCGGTAATGATCGCTCCTTTCCTCTGCTACTTCCAACATTGAGTGCTACTGCGTGGTACCATAAAAAATTGGACCCACGATTTAATGATCTTTCGCCACTGCTCAAGGAAGTGGAGGAATTTGCCATGAACGACTATGCCACGGCGTTGAGCAAAGGCGACCTACTGAGTCCTTCCGAACGCGATGCCATCATTGATAAATTGCACACCTACACCGGACTGTCGAAGGAATATATTGACCAGAACAATTTACGCTTCTACGTGGGCCGTGTCAATAAAGAATTGCTCCGCAAGGAAGGTAAAACAGTGGGGCGCTACGACTCCAGGGTCACAGGCTACGACCGCGACAACGCAGGCGAACAATATGATTACGATCCCAGTTTTGAGAATACTGTATATGGGCCATATGCGGCCGCTATTAACGACTATATTCGCCGAACCCTGAAATATGAAAACGATATCCCTTATGAAATACTCTCAGGACGCGTGTATCCATGGCCGTTCAGTGCAAACAAATACCTGAACGTCGCGGAAACTCTGCGCAGCGCCATGACCAAAAACCCTTTCCTGAAAGTATGGATCGCCAATGGCTATTTCGATATGGCAACGCCTTATTTCCAGACCAGGGACGTAGTGAATCACATGGGCCTGCGGAAAGAATTAAGGGGCAATATCACCCTGACTTACTACCCTTCCGGTCACATGATCTACACTCACCTGCCATCCCTGCAAGAGTTCAAGAAGGATTTCAACCGGTTCATGGACAATGCTGTGCCGAGATGATAATTGAAAATAATCTGCAGAAGCCGGGCTGATTATTGTGCTCCTATACCCTGCAAATACTGAAGAACAGACAATGCAGAATCACTTCCTTTGCCGGCATGATGGAGAAGCTGTAATCCATGTGGTCCTTTAGAAAATTTCATATCCGGCGTGGAAGCCAGGATTGATTTAACCACAGCCAACCGGCCCAACATGGCCACAGAAAATATGTTCATGCTGGGAATTAACTTGATATTAGATTCTATCACTCAACTTTCTAAAAACATGCAATACATTCTATATGGAAGGGACGGAAATGATGAACAAGCTTTGGAACGCAGAATGAGTGCCAGGCCCTCTCATTTCCGGAATGCGGCCGAGCTGAAAAGAAAAGGTCATTTCATTTTTGGTGGCGCCATTCTTGATGATCAAGGTAAAATGATCGGATCAACCATGATCATGCAATTTGATGACGAAAAACAGTTAAGGCAATGGCTGGATACGGAACCATATATCACCAATAAGGTTTGGGAAAAATATGAACTACTTCCTTTCAGGGTGGCAGAGGTCTAGCATTGTTGGATGAAATACACTCTATTCGACCCGGTATCATTTGCAGCCTGCTGATTCTATCCCTGGCAAACATTGTTCTCATTTGAGAAAATTGGGGGCTCGACGAAATGCAGTTGATTCAATTCATCTTTTCAGAAAGAAGTATAATTCGGAGCAAAAGGAATGCCACTCCCAAAAGAAGTGGCATTCGAAGACCAGGTTCTCAAGCCTGGCAATTCAAATATTTTTTAATGCAGGTTGATATCCACAGTGGCCCCAAAAATAGTTACTGAAACCATTTTATCACAGGTGCCTGTGCCCCAGGAAAAACTGAATTTGGGTTTATTTGCAATTTGTACATCGTATGATCCGGCGGCCGGATAAAAATTATGCTGGGCCGTACATTCACCCTTAATGACCACGGGAGACGTAATGGTCAGCGTATAATTTTCAGATTCACGGTTGATGCCGGTCGTAGAGCCTGTGATAGTAATTATATTATCGGAATTATCGAAGATGTTCGCACCCAGGTCAATTGTGTAATTCCTGGTGAAGGTGGAAAGCACATGGCTGGTGCCATCATTAAACTGGAAGGTGAAATCAGACGTTGTAAGTGTGAAGCTGACAGTGCTGGCCGTATAACCGATATTGCTCATCACAAAAATGCCATTGAGCAACACGGAATCTCTTGAATGATAATTTATGAACTGGAAAGTTCTTTGAGTAGCATGCAGGTAATTCGGGCCGGTATAGCCGATAACGATTTTTCCGCTGCGTGTGCGTCCGGTAATCGGGCTTACGCATCCGGTGCCAAAGTCTACGGTGATGGTTTTATTAGTGGTGTCGGCGGTTACTACGGCGCAGCCATTTTCTCGAAACTGCACATTGCCATCTTCATTTCCGTCAGCGGCGTCCATGGCATTCGAAAGTCCGTCATTCACCTGGTCATCAGAAATAGAAACCTGTTCAGTCGTTGATACTTCTGTGGTTGATTTCGTACCGCCTGAATTGTTGTCCTTCTTGCAGGCAAACAGAACGGTAGTCAGAATTGCCATTCCAAGGGCAGAGGTCTTCAATCTTTTCATAAAATATTGATTTATTGTTTTTAGTTCATGATAGATAGGAACATTCACTAAACGTTTAAACCGGTATTGAAATATTTTCAGCAAATTGATATTTGATAAATAAAGGCGATTCGAAACCATGGATAAGCGAAATGGAGAAACTTATGAGGCCTAATATATATGGAAGATGAGGGGATCGACATAGCCCTGTCCGGTGCGTAGGACATCGGCCCAAAAAAAGCGGGATCCCCCGGAGGACCCCGCTTGACAGGCTCAATGAGATAAGAGCTTATTTATTTATGCAATTCGATCGTGCCTAGTTTCACAACCTTACCCGCCGCTACCGAGATATTGTTAATAGTAGTATCCTGGTATCCGTTGGAGGCATTGATGAACAGGCTGTAATCACCATCATTCAACCCCCGAATCTTGAATTCACCTTCCCGGTTAGGAAGCGCATAGGCAGTATCCTGGCTATTGAACAGCGTAAGTACCGGGAATGCTTCTCTCGGAACAACTTTCCCCTGAACCGTACCGGTAACGCGTACTGCATACAAGTAGATGAATGGACGCAGGTAGAACATATTGTCTCTTACCCTTATGATGGAACGAGCCACATCGAAATCCAGCCAGAGTTGCAAATGCCCTGGTGAAACCTGATCCCACTCATTTCCTTTCAACTTAATAATAATGGAAGAGCCCAGGTCAGGAGGAAGGTTAAGCGGGTAAGTGACACTGTCCTTTACCAGGGAATTATTTGGACCCAATTCGATCTTAATATATTTAATGACACCTTTTGGCACCAAACCGGAAGCCAACAAAGTATCAAGCCCATTGCTCAGGGAAAGCAGGTTATACACGCCCGGCTGAACATCGAGGTTTGTCCAGACCTTGCAGGAATCAGGCGTATTGGAATGATCACCATTGTGGTCACCATTATCTCCATGATGGTCACCGTTATTCCCATTATTGTCATGGTCATCATCGTTAAAGCCATCGTGGTGGCATGGACGGCCTCCATGGGTGCTGTCAGACTGATCGCAGGTATCAACCAGCACCTGAACAGATTTTATGTCAATAAACACACTATCAAAAAAACCGGGACCATCAGTAAGAAACAGCGTTACTTTTTGCTTGCCTGCGGGAATATTTCCCTGCATTGAATCTTCTTTTTTGCAGGCGTAGAACAAAATGGTTATCGCCAGGGTAACCATGGACATAGTTAAAAGCTTCCATCTGGTTTTCATAACAAAAATTTTCAATTTAGAAATGATGAATGAATACTTGGGATAGCACTTATGAAATCAAGAATTATGCCCATCAAATTCATGGTGGATAACTTTCCAGGTGACTCCGTTAAGTGTCTGTTAATCTAATGATATATCTGTCTCGTTTGGTCAAAACAAATCTTTCCGGCAGTTAGCGTTGCCGGTAGTGATTGCATTTGAGGATCAGGGTTGATTTGCAGTAATAGGTTAGTCCGCCAATCATAATACGTGCCTTTCTTCAAAACCGTTGGGAAATTGGTCGGCTTTTATTCCCTTCCCATCTCTTTTCGACACAAAAAAACCACCGTCCTGCAGGAAGGTGGCCCTTGTATTAAGAATAATCTTAATGGTCATTTCTTTTGAACCGCGGCAGCCAGGGGTGGTGTCGGCGGCGGAACCAGGTTCTTGATGGGCTTAGTTGATTTCAAATACGCAAAAATGGCCTTCAATTCATCATCTCTGAAATTTCTGAAGCTCGTCCATGGCATGGGTGGCAGCAGCATCCTGTTATTATCTAAACCTTTCGATTTTCCTTCGCGCAAAGCCTTAATGAATTGGTCTTCACTCCAATTCCCGATACCGGTTTGGTCAGATGTAAGGTTGGCGGTATAAGATATGCCCCAGGGTCCTTCCCAGGCTGTCATCGTTTGAGTAAGACCGAGGCCTCTGGTCTCTAACGACTTGCGGTCAAATTCCGGCGCCTTCAATTGGGCAGGATGGCCTGAAAGTAATAATGCGCTGTCTTCAACTGGGCCCTGTGGAGACATTTTCTTTGGCGTGTGGCAGTCTCCGCAAGCTCCAACCGTTACCAGATGCTCGCCCCATTTTACCTGGCTTTCATATCCGCCATAATTGGGCTTTTCAACGGCCGTAACCGGCTTATTTTCGCCAGTGTTATCGGACTTTGCTCCATTGCAGCAGACCAAAAAAAGCATTCCTGAAACTAACAAGATGCTGAAAGCAGTTGAATTCCTGATCATAAAAGTTTTTTTGTTTTGGTTCTTAAATAAAAAAAATAATCGAATTGCAGGTATTGTTGCCTGTAATTTGCCTGCGTGGTTTTGATTGGTGAGGTGAGCGGGGAGATCCTTAGGATGAGAGGGTTAAACTAGTATATATATTTCTAATATGCAATAGCAGCCATTGCCATATATATTTTTTTTATTGCTAAAAGAGATGTATCAATTTGATGCTTTTGCACAACTGGATTGCCCTCAAATACAAATCACCCAGGTAAATCCTGATCTTCATGGTCGCGATCTCTCATCATTCTGCCAAAATCATAGCTTTTTGACAGAGCGTCGATGCAGCGGGCGATTCGCTTTATCCGTGTGGGTTCGGTCTTAGCCGATTTGATCCATGTTCCAAAATAGTTCTGGTGCGATTTGCTTAGACCATTAAAAAATGCAAGTGCCTTCGGCTCATCAGTCAGACATTCCAAAAAATCTGCAGGGGGTACGATGGGTTCATGATCAATTTCCAATTGCAGGATGAGCTTTGCCCCCTTGGTTTTCCTGATGGCTTTCCTCATCCTGGTATTGAGGGCCATGATGAATTCGCCCTCCCCCATGGGCATCAGAGCTACTCCCTTTATGGCATATTCATCCAACTTGCCCTTTACCCGAAAAGACTTTTTATTGCCTGGATTCAAATGCCCGGCTATTCTGGCAGGGATGCGAACATAGGTCCAGCCTGTTTTCTCACCCTGCTCACCGAATTTTTGTATAGTAGTGCTAAACCGGATCATGAATTGAGACTGATTGTAACTACTTCTTATGCTAAAGCATGCCAATAACGGGAACCAGCATCTTAATTTGGGCCAGGATAAAAATAATAAGTTTATTGAAAAATGAAAAACCCTGATGAAGCTATATTGCAAAAATTACAGCGAACCGAAATTAGTGGAAATTGTCATCCGGGACCAGGAATTGAACAGAGATATTTCCCCTGCAGTATCGAATCATCCGGTTATATAAACCATAAGAAGCATAACCGAAAAATCATTAGGTTTGGTTCCAGGAAATTTCATTTCTATTCAACCTGTTCACTGGCATGTTTTTATCATTCTTAAAATAAGAGCTCATGAAGAAATTTATTTTGTTCTTCCTTATTTGTATTGCTGCCTTGGGCCTGAATGCCCAGGTAGATGCCGGACTTTTCAGATACCCGGATGTTTCTCAAACACAGATCGTATTCACCTATGCCAATGATTTGTGGATAATACCGAAGGGAGGCGGCACCGCAATCAAGTTGAGTTCCCCTCCTGGCGTGGAAATTTTTCCCAAATTTTCACCCGACGGAAATACGATTGCATTTTCGGGGAATTACGATGGTAACCTGGATGTATATGCGATGCCCGTTTCCGGGGGCGTTCCGCTGAGACTTACCGAACATGGCTTCGCTGACAGGGTGGTCGATTGGCAGCCGGATGGCAAGCGCATTCTGTTTGCTACTTCCCGCGAAAGTGGCAAGGCCAGGTTCGACCAATTTTTTACCGTCGCATCCACCGGCGGTCCCGATGAAAAACTGCCCCTGGCTTATGCAGAATTCGGATCCTATTCCCCTGACGGTAAACAAATGGCACTCACTTTCCGCACGCAGGTATTCCGCAACTGGAAGCGCTATCGCGGCGGCTGGAATGCCGACATACATATCTTTAATTTTACTACACTCGCTTCTGAAAATATTTCTGCAAACAGCGACGCGGCAGATGAACTCCCCATGTGGCATGACCATTTCATTTATTTTCTGTCTGACCGCGGCCCTGAAGTGCGTATGAACCTCTGGAGATATGACCTCAATGGAAAATCATTTGAACAGCTTACACATTTTAAGGATTATGACATCCATTTCCCATCCATCGGGCCCGAAGACATCGTATTTGAGCAGGGTGGTAAACTATGGCTGTTTCAGTTATCCTCCCAACGGGCTAAAGAAGTGCCCGTGAAAATCATAACCGACGACTTAGCGTTAAAGCCGAAAACAGAATCGGCAGAAAAATATGTTCAGCATGCATCCATCAGTCCCGATGGAAACCGGGTGCTGGTAGAAGCCCGCGGAGAAATCTTTTCATTGCCCGCGGAAAATGGCTTTGTAAAAAATCTTACCCGCAGCAGCGGCACCGCAGAACGCAACCCTACGTGGTCACCCGACGGAAAGAGTTTCGCCTATTGGAGTGATCAATCGGGAGAGTATGAGCTCTGGCTCGCGGAAAACGGAAAAGAGGGACCGGGCATAAAAATCACCAGCTATGGACCCGGATTCAGGTATAACCTGTTCTGGTCGCCCGATAGCCGAAAAATCGCCTTCATTGACAAAGCCATGAAAATAAAAATCTATGACCTGGACAACAAGCAGACTATAGATGTTGACAAGGGCCTGCGAATGACTCATGGCTCCCTTGAAAATTTCAGTTGTAACTGGTCTTCTGACAGCCGTTGGCTGACTTACAGCCGCGACCTGCCCAATTATTACAGCGCTGCATTTCTCTATGATTTTCAGCACCGGAAATTAACCCAGGCCACCAGCGGATTTTACAATTGTTCCAATCCCGTTTTTGATTCTGAAGGAAAATATTTGTTCCTGTTTACCAATCAAGGATTCCGGCCCCTGTACAGCGATATTGACAATACTTTTGCATATGCCAATTCCACCAAGATCGCGGCTATCAGCCTGAAACAAAATACGGCTTCCATACTGTATCCGAAGAATGACAAGGTGGAAATGAAAAAAGTCGAAGACAGTGCTACCACCGCGACCAAGAAAGATGATAAGAAGAATGCAAAGACTGAAGAACCAAAGAAAGCGGAAAAGCCAGCAGTGGAAATTGATCTAGATGGACTTGAAGCCAGAATGGTACTCCTGCCACTGTCGGCTGGAAACTATGGCAATATTGGTGCCGTGAAAGGGAAAATCCTGTATATAAAATCCCCCAATACAGGTGCGGAACAGGGGAAGCCCGGCTTAAAATATTTCGATATTGATAAGAGAGAAGAAAAAACCATACTGGATAATGCTGAATCTTTCCAGATATCTGCCAATGGAAGCAAGTTATTGGTACAACGAGGAGATGAACTTGCAGTCCTGAACCCTGCTGAAAATCAAAAATTCGAAAAGCCACTGAGGCTTTCAGAAATGCAAATGCTGGTGGATCCTGTAAAAGAATGGAAGCAAATATTCACGGATGTGTGGAGACTGGAGCGGGACTATTTTTATGATTCCAATATGCACGGTGTCGATTGGAACCTGGTAAAAGAAAGGTACTCCGCCATGCTGAATGGTGCCAAAACCCGGGAAGAGGTGAATTTTATATTGGGTGAAATGTTGGGTGAATTGAATGCTTCCCATACTTATAAAGGCGGTGGTGATGAGGAGCAAACCCGGAATGAGCCGGTGGGGTACCTGGGAATTGACTGGGAAGCAGAAGGACCTTATTATAAGATCAGGAGAATCGTGAGGCCGGCGCCCTGGGATGCTGAGGCCAGGTCTCCGCTAGACAAGCCTGGTGTGGATATCAAAGAAGGCAATTATATACTAGCTGTAAATGGTGTTCCCATAACCACCGCCCAGGAACCTTACGCGTATTTCCAGGGATTGGCTAATAAGACCATCGAGCTCACTTATAATGGCTCCCCTTCCTGGACCGGGGCCAAAACCGCCGTGGTTGAAGCGATGAGTAATGAATATCGTTTACGACATCTCGAATGGATTAACAATAACCGCAAGAGAGTGGAAGAAGCCACCAACGGTGCAGTGGGCTACATTTATGTACCCAGCACCGGTGTTGACGGCCAGAATGAATTGGAAAGACAGTTCGCTGGCCAGTGGGATAAGCAGGCTTTGGTGATTGACGAACGATTCAATGACGGAGGGCAGATCCCCGACCGCTTCATAGAAATTTTGAACCGCACCCCGCTTGCGTTCTGGGCCGTCAGAGACGGACTCACCTGGCCTTGGCCACCTTTCGCGAATTTCGGACCCAAAGTAATGCTGATCAATGGTTGGAGCGGATCGGGTGGCGATGCATTCCCGGACTATTTCCGCAAAAAAGGACTGGGTCCATTGATCGGAGCCCGTACCTGGGGAGGATTGATAGGTATCAGCGGGGCGCCTACGCTGATTGACAATGGGGGGATTACGGTACCAACATTCCGCATGTACAATCCCGATGGAACCTGGTTCAAGGAAGGACACGGTGTAGATCCCGATATCCAGGTAGACGAAGATCTAACGGCAATGGCTAAAGGAACAGACTCACAATTGGAAAGAGCCATCGTTGAAATAAAGAACCTGATCAGGCAAAAGGGCTTTATACAGCCAAACAGGCCGCCTGCTGAAAAGCGCAATTAAACAACAGCGATTCATGATTCCTAACAATGAGTAATAAATGCGATCGGGGAGTTTCTGCAAATGCAAAGACTCCCCGATCTTTTTTTGATAACAATTGAATTGGCTGGTAGAATAAATGCAATTCTCCATTCAATCCAATCCGTCAAAGATCCATTTCCCGGGAGCCGGCATTGGCTTGCGTGGAATCTTTTGGTCACGCATGGCGGTATTGTACACAAATGCTGCAATGATCACGGCCGCCTGCTTGAGATCGTCTATTTGCAAATGATCATAAGTATCCATATTGCTGTGGTGGGTCCTGGTTTCATATTCAAGTGGATCCTGGATAAATTGAAATCCGGGAATACCCACTTCATCAAATGCCTGGTGATCCGTTGATCCTGTATTCTTCGTTGTGACTGTGGAAGCACCCAGGTCGGCAAATGGTGCCAGCCAGCTCTTGAATATAGGGACCACTTCCTGGTTGTTTTGGGTGAATATGCCCCTTATCTTGCCTGAGCCGTTATCGAGGTTATAATAAGCAGACACTTTATTGTAATCAGGCTTCAGTTGCATGGTATTTACATCTGCAAAATGATTGCGGACATAATTATAGGAACCATAAAGTCCCTGCTCCTCCCCATCCCACAATGTAATCCGGATAGTCCTTTTGGGCTCCACACCCAGGCTCCTGAGGATGCGCATCACTTCCATCATTACGATGCAACCTGCTCCATTGTCTGTGGCCCCTGTGCCGCTATGCCAGCTATCAAGGTGACCACCGATGATGACCAATTCAGATTTCAATTGAGGATCTACCCCCGGAATTTCCGCCACTACGTTATGGCCCTGCAAATCGTTGTTTAAGAATCCTGCTTTCACTTCTAATTCCAATTGTACCCTGGTGCCGTCTTCCGCCAGCCTCCGCAATTTCAAAAAGTCCTCAGTCGAAATCACCAACTGTGGCTTCCCCGGGGTTTCCTCCTTCTTGTATGCGCTTGTACCATCTACGAAGATAGTCCCGTCCCTGCCTTCTCCGTTTTCGATCAGTACGGCCGCTGGCCCCTGCTGCATCAAATAGGCTTTAACATTCTTACGCTTGCGTATAAACGGGATATAAAAATCCACCATCTTCCTGGTGATCCAATATGTATCTCCCATTCGTACCAACTGGCTATCGGCGTACCTGGTAGCATAGGCATTGAAAGCCGATCTCAATTTCACGGCTCCATCTGACAAAAGCACGATTGCATTTTTTATTTCGGCTGCGTGTTTCGTAATGGTAGCCGAATCCAGCTTGTCGATTAGCACCACCGGGGCCCTGATCAATCCTTTCGTTCCAGATGTCCACGCCACAGGATAGACGATGATTGGCTGGTAATAAGGCGCTGTCATGGCTGCATAACTCTTTTGCAATTCCCAGCCCCTCCCGAATTCCCCCCAGGCCTCCATTTGAGCATTGGCAAGTCCCCAACTCTTCATGGTGGTAACTGCCCAATTCGCCGCTCTCTTAAATCCTGGGGAATTGGTCAGCCTCGGTCCTGCCACATCCGTCAATTGATGTGCGATCATCGGTATCTGGGAACGGGTCATCCCTTCCTCCCTGATCCTGGCCATCATGGCACTGTCAACTGAATTCTCCTGAGCCAGGAGCAGGGTGGGAATCAAAAAATAAAAAGTGAAAATGAAATAAGTCAACCGTTTCATATAAATCTGGTTTTAGTAATTGGAATGGACATTGATTGATGAAGGAATGTACGAAAATTTACGAATTGTTTCAGAAATCCGGCTCATTTCCCATACGCAATTGCACCTGATTTTCATAGAGGCAAATAAATCATCCGGGAAGTAAACAGAATTATGAATGATTAGCCATTAAGACTTATCGATGACCCTAAATTTTTTAACGCAAATTCGCGAATGGTGTCTCCAATCTTTGACTACTTAAGAATTTCTTAATACACACTCGGATATGACTTGGAGATCATATTCAATTTCCGCTGAAACGCAATACCATGCTGCCTTTTAACTTTTCATTTGCCTGTTTAAGATACTGAAATCGACCTGATTTTGATTTTATTTCGGACGTGAACCCTATTAAATTTGTGGGGTAAAGCGAAAACGCGACATGCATGATCAGTAGCTTTACGTATCGGCCTAAAGAGTTTCCTTCAACGCTATTGCCCCACTCCCTTCATTGATTGTAATTATTGTCTTCATCGCTTGCAGCCATATCAAGATTTTTTAATTAAGCGACAATTTATTTATTAACCAAAAAAATTCACGTTTTATGAAAAGAGTAATTAGTAATTACAAGATCATGACATTGGCCCTGGCTGCATTCTTAACTATTGGACTGAGCCAGTCAGGATTCGCGGGAACCGGTGGAAATTCTGAATTAGTATATGCTGGCAGCAGCGGCAACCAGCCTATATTCATTCTGAACCTGCACAACTCCACGTCAGCGGATTATGTTGTAACCATCAGGGATGCTTCGAACCAGGTACTTCTCACTGATAAATTATCCGGTGCAAATATTTCAAGAAAATACAGGCTGGAAACTGATGATGCTGAATTGATTGGAGGCACCACTTTCGAAGTAACAAACAGGAATACCAACGAAACAACCGTGTACAAAATCAGCAAGACTACTACGATTATTCAGGACGTGGTGGTTGCTAAATTGTAATCACAGCTCACGGCGCTTCCTACAAAGAATAAAGATCCTTCCTGTCCGCGCAGGAAGGATCTTTATGCATTTGAAATATTTCATACTAATTCAGTGGAAAACTAAGCATTGCATTATTTAGCCTAAATAGTAAGTGCCAAAAAAAGACCTCCCCGGTGCCGGGAAGGTCAAATTATCTTGGCTTATTTTATCCTATCATTTCCCGGCTGATTTTGCCAGTTTTTTTTCACCCCTTTCAGGTATGTGATTGCCAGAATGATTTTCATTCCTGAAAACAACTACACCGTCAAAAACATCCACCAGTACCGGATTGGATTTATCAATATCCCCCGCCAGGATCCTTTTACTCAATTGGTTCACGATTTCTTTCTGGATCAGTCTCTTCAGGGGTCTTGCACCAAATTGAGGGTCGTATCCATTTTCTGCCAGGTAGTCCAGCGCATAGTCAGTGAACTCGAGGCTGATTCCATTCGAAGCAACTAAATTCTTCAATTGATTCAATTGAATATTGATAATGGCTTTGATCTCTTTCTTCATGAGCGGGCGGAACATGATAATTTCATCTACCCGATTCAGGAATTCGGGACGGATCGTTTGTCTCAGCAGGTTCATCACTTCCAGCCGGGTGTGCTCAACCACTTCGTCAATATTTTTTTCATTCACCTTTTCAAAATTCTCCTGGATGATATGACTTCCGAGGTTACTGGTCATGATGATGATGGTGTTCTTAAAGTTAACCACCCTGCCCTTATTATCTGTCAACCTTCCGTCATCCAAAACCTGCAATAACACGTTGAACACGTCTGGGTGCGCTTTTTCAATTTCATCCAGCAACACTACGCTATAGGGCTTACGCCTCACGGCTTCAGTTAACTGCCCGCCTTCTTCATATCCCACGTATCCGGGAGGTGCTCCCACCAAACGACTCACGCTATGCTTTTCCTGGTACTCACTCATATCAATACGCGTCATCATGTTCTCATCGTCGAACAAATAATCGGCCAGTGCTTTCGCCAGTTCAGTCTTACCCACTCCTGTAGTTCCGAGGAATATGAATGAGCCGATGGGCTTGCGTGCATCGTGCAGGCCTGCCCGGCTTCTCCTGATGGCATCCGCAACCGCGGTGATCGCTTCTTCCTGTCCTACAACGCGCTTGTGTAATTCATCTTCAAGATTCAAAAGTCTTTCCCTTTCGGACTGCAACATCTTACTAACCGGGATACCCGTGGCCTTGGCAACCGCTTCTGCGATATCTTCCGCATCCACTTCTTCTTTCAGCAGCCTCTTTTCAGGGGCTACTTCATTCAATTCCGCGGTCAGGACTTCTATCTTTTTTTCTTCTTCCTTGATTTTTCCATATCGGATTTCAGCCACTTTTCCATAATCTCCATTGCGTTCCGCTCTCTCGGCCTCGAGCTTAAATGATTCAATATTCGCCTTGGCACCCTGTATCTTCTCCACCAGTTCTTTTTCCTGCTGCCATTTCGCCTTGAGCGTGTCTCTTTCCACATTCAACAGGGAAATCTCTTTGGCCAGTTCTTTGAGTTTGGTTTCTTCTTTTTCTCTTTTAATGGCTTCTCTTTCTATTTCCAATTGGCGGATCTGCCTTTCCAGCTTGTCAAGTTCTTCGGGCATTGAATTCATTTCGAGCCTGAGCTTGGCCGCGCTTTCATCGATCAGATCGATTGCCTTGTCAGGCAGGAACCTGTCGGTTATATAGCGGTGAGACAATTCCACGGCGGCAATGATCGCTTCATCTTTAATGCGTACATGATGATGCGTTTCGTACCGGTCTTTAATGCCTCTTAATATAGAAATGGCATCTTCAACTGAAGGTTCATTAATCATGACTTTCTGGAACCTTCTTTCCAATGCCTTGTCTTTTTCAAAATACTTCTGGTATTCATTCAATGTAGTGGCTCCAATGGCCCTGAGTTCGCCCCTGGCCAATGCGGGCTTCAAAATGTTGGCCGCATCCATGGCTCCTTCTCCTCCACCGGCTCCCACCAATGTGTGAATTTCATCAATAAACAGGATGATCTCACCATCGCTTCCTGCCACCTCCTTTATCACGCTCTTCAATCTCTCTTCGAATTCACCCTTGTACTTGGCACCAGCGATCAATTGTCCCATATCCAGGGCATAAATGATCTTGCTTTTCAGATTCTCCGGTACATCACCGTTGACGATGCGGATTGCCAGGCCTTCCGCAATAGCGGTTTTACCCACACCCGGTTCACCTACCAAAATGGGATTGTTCTTATTTCTTCTTGAAAGGATATGCAGGGTTCTGCGGATTTCTTCGTCTCTCCCAATCACAGGATCGAGCTTACCCTCTCGCGCCATTTCATTCAGATTCTTTGCATATTTGTTCAATGCGTTGAATTGCGTCTCCTGAGTCTGTGAAGAAATAGTGGAACCTTTCCGAAGGTCTTTGATGGCGGCCACGAGGCCCTTTTCCGTGAGACCGGCATCTTTCAGAATCTTGGCAGTATTATCATTGCCCTGCAAGAGCGCGAGCAATAAATGTTCAACACTTACAAATTCATCGCCAAATTTTTTGAGATCGGAGCCGGCCCTCAGCATCACATTATTGACCTCCCGGCTGATCACCTGAGCAGGCTCACCGGTTTCTGTTTTTGGCAATTTGCTGATGCTTTCATCGAGTTTCCCCTCCACAAAATTCACATTCACATTATTTTTCTTCAGCAGGAATTCTATGGGTGAGTCCTCGTCAGACAATAATGATTTGAGAATGTGTTCAGTCTCAATATTCGCATTTTTATTATTGAAAGCGATCTGCTGCGAATGAGCTACGGCTTCCTGAGCCTTGATGGTAAAATTATTTAGGTTCATATTGTTTTATTAGTTGGTTATCTTGAACACAGTATACAAACTGATTAAATACGGGATAGGTATCGTCCGAAAAGACGGATTTTCCCCGGTTCCCGAATTTCAAATAACTTTAGAGTCATATCGCAAACAACAATCCAATTATTTATCCAGGAAATTATGACATATAAAGTTAGACTAATCTGCCTCAAATGCAGTCCTATTTTGATTTTCCTGCTATTATTTCAGTCTGCATTCAGCCAATATGATTTCGGCAAGGTTGACCAGATTCTTCAGCAAAACCAGAAGGCCCTGGGTAAGGAAATCGTGGCCCTGGTATGGAAAGATGGGAAACTGATATACCAAAAGGAATTGGGCGATTTCAACGCCAAAACACCTGCTCCGATAGCGAGCTGCAGTAAATGGCTCACGGCGGCCCTCGTCATGACTTTTGTGGATGAAGGAAAAATTTCCCTGGACGACAAAGTGACCAAATACCTCCCCATCTTTGGCAAATACATGAAAGGGTATATTACCATCAGGAACTGTCTTTCACATACCACAGGCGTGCAGGCTGAGTCGGGTTCCCTGATGAGAATAGTAAGCAGGAAAAAATTTGAAACCCTCGAAGAAGAAGTAAACTATTTCGCCACAAAAAGAGAAATAACAAGCAATCCAGGAACGGAATTTTTTTATAGTAATGTAGGGATGGATATCGCGGGGCGGGTATTGGAGGTAGTGAGTAAGAAAACTTTTGACCGGCTGATTCTGGAAAGGATTTTCAGACCATTGAAAATGAAGAACAGCAGTTTTTCGGTTTATGACAATTCTGCGGTGAATCCGTCCGGTGGCGCGCAAAGTTCCGCCAATGATTATCTTAATTTCCTGATCATGATATTGAATAAGGGAATGTTCAATGGGAAACGAATTCTCAGTGAAAAAGCCATAGCGGAAATGGAAAAAGCCCAGTTTCCCGAACTTCCCGTGAAAAATACGCCCAAAGTGGCCGAAGGCTACCACTACGGTCTGGGCGAATGGATTTTGGAATCTGATTCAAAAGGCAATAGCACGGTCCTATCCAGCCCGGGACTGTTTGGTACCTGGCCCTATGTGGATCTCTGCCGGGATTATGCTGCCATTTTTTTTGTAAAGAGTTTATTGAACGAGGAAAAAAAAGAACTTTACCTCCAATTCAAGGAATTAATTGACGGCCAGATTCCCAAAAAATGTGAATGAATATCCTGATGATAGTTCAGGGTGATTTCTTTAGCTTTCATCATTTAATCTCTACAATTTTTCGGAAACGCATCAACTGCAGACTGTCGATTTTCCTGGTTTCTGTAGTAGAGAGTATTACTACACCGTCATAGTTGTCAGTTTTCCCAAGCAGATAATTGAGTCCCATACCTGAATCCGCGCCCTGCCCATCTCCGGTCTTGGAGCGCTTTCCAAACAATGCGTCTGCTTCATCAAAAAAAAGTATCCAGTCCTTGTCTTCGGCCCGCTCAAAAATCCTGTCAAGGTTCTTTTCCGTCTCCGCGATATATTTTGAGACCACAAGGGCAAGATCGATCCGGTACAGATCCTTGCCCAATTCCTTTCCCAGCCAAGCCGCCGCATTGAGTCTGTGAGCCGCGTTATTCCCAAATACGAGGATTCTGCCCCCAACCTTTTCCGGCCGGCTGCTATCGGAACCCCGGTCATAGCTCAGAACCTCTCTCAGGCTTGCCAGGCTTGATGAATCTGCCTGCCATTCATTATTGTAAACAGGGATCTTCTCAAGAAAATTTACCTTGCCGGATTCCCGGCAACCAATCACCAGTAGCAAGACTATGAAAAACTTGCTCCGGATGCCATGAACAGGCTGAATCGCATCGGGCATCGCGCGTATTTTACAATGAAGAATCTCTGTTGTCATGAGGCAACTCACCCTAAATATACTGGTTGATGATATTCTCCAGCCATTCCTGCCGGCCGCTGATTTGCTTCGGTTCGCCGTTAGCGATAGCAATATCCCTTAGGTCCTCCAGTTTCAATTTCCCTGTTTCGAATTCCTTGCCTTTGCCACTGTCGAAGGAGGCATAGCGCTCTTTTCTGAATTTCTTGTAGGGCGATTTCTGCAATACAGTGTCTGCCACGAGCAAGGCCCGCGCGAAAGTATCCATACCTCCGATATGCGCGTAGAACAGGTCTTCCAGGTCGGTTGAATTGCGCCTGGTCTTCGCGTCAAAATTCACGCCACCACCCCCAAAACCTCCAGCTTCAAGAATGATCAGCATGGCCTCAGCCAGTTCATTCAAATTGGTAGGGAATTGATCCGTATCCCATCCGTTTTGGTAGTCACCCCTATTAGCATCCATGCTCCCCAGCATGGAAGCATCAGCGGCCACCTGCAGCTCATGCTGAAATGTATGACCCGCAAGCGTTGCATGATTCACTTCGACATTCAATTTAAAATCTTTATCCAGACCATAATGCCTCAAGAATCCAATCACCGTGGCTGAATCATAGTCGTATTGATGTTTGGTGGGTTCGCAGGGTTTGGGTTCAATGAAGAAATTCCCTTTGAATCCCTGCTTACGCGCATAATCGCGGACCATGGTAAGAAATTTCGCCAGGTGATCCAATTCCCGTTTCATATCGGTGTTGAGCAGGCTCATATAACCTTCCCTCCCACCCCAGAAAACATAATTTTCACCGTTGAGCGCGATGGTTGCATCGAGAGCATTCTTGATTTGCGTGCCCGCATATGTCACCACGGAGAAATCGGGATTGGTGGAAGCTCCATTCATATACCTGGGATTGGAAAATACATTGGCGGTTCCCCAGAGCAATTTCACGCCGCTCGCCTGCTGCTTTGATTTTGCATATTCCACAATGGTCTTCATCCGGCTTTCATATTCGGCAATGGAAGCACCCTCATCAATGAGGTCAATATCATGAAAACAATAATAAGGCACACCCAATTTAGTTATGAATTCAAAAGCCGCGTCCATTTTATCTTTGGCACGTTGTACCGCGTCATTGGAAGCATCCCAGGGAAATTTTTTGGTTCCGGGTCCAAATGGATCGGCGCCGGTTCCACAGAAGCTATGCCAATAGGCCACGGCAAATCGAAAATGATCCTTCATTGATTTGCCTGCCACCAATTTATTTTCATCATACCATTTAAAAGCCAAGGGGTTGTCGGATTGAGTACCTTCAAATGGGATCTTTCCAATGCCCGGAAAGAATTCACGGTTGCCAAGAGTAATGCTCATGATCTTTTATTTTCTAATTAAATGAATCCCTAATTACTTTTAGATTGAACTGCTAAAGTTATCAAATAAATAAATATCAAATCAACAATTAATCTGCAATTGGCTCACCAGAAGCGCACATACAATGCTGAAAGCAATCCGAGTATGATCAAAATCATCGCCAGGTTGCCCGGTGATACTTTGAACATGCTGCTGTTATATTGTGTTGCTTTTGGATTATTCCTGCTGGAAGGATCCATTAGCGACAAAACAACCATGATGAGTACCGTAAAGAAAAAGACCCATCCCATGCTTGTAAGAAATGGGATCACATATTTCCCGCTTTCATCCGGAAAGGCAGTATAGAGCCATGTATCATGCCCTGCCAATTGAGGCAGGTAATTGTTGAATAACACCGACAATAAGAATGAAACGATGATTCCAACAAAGGCCGCCAGCGATGTAGCACGTTTCCAGAAAAATCCAAGCAGGAAAACCGCGAATATGCCAGGCGAAATGAAACCCGTGTATTTTTGAATGAATTCGAATCCTCCCTTGCCTCCGATGCCCAGCCAGTCGTTCCAGGTAAACAGGATGGCTATCAGCATTGCGGTAACAACAGTCAATCTTCCAATCCAGACCAATTTTTCATCTCTTGCTTCTTTCTTAATATATTTTCTATAGATATCCAGGGTGAAGATGGTGGAAATGCTATTTGCCTTGCCAGCCACCGATGCTACAATGGCCGCAGTGAGCGCCGCCATAGAAAGCCCTTTGAGGCCTGCGGGCAGGAAACCGAGTATCGCAGAATAAGCGTTGTCTTCGCGGAATTCGCCTGCTGTCAACATCTGTTGTTGTAATTCTCCCTGCTGGTGCAACACATAGGCGGCAATACCAGGCAATACCACGATAACGGGCATCAGTACTTTGAGAAATGCGGCGAACAGGATTCCAGCCCTTGCAGTCTTTAGATTGGCTCCCAGAGCGCGCTGGGTGATGTATTGATTGCAACCCCAATAATTGAGATTAGCGATCCATTGCCCCGCGATCATCATGGAAATGCCAGGCAGACTGAGGTATCTGCTTATTTCATTGGGCTTCGCTCCCGGTCCTGGTTTATTGAAAATCATGTGAAAATGATCGGGGGCTGACTTGATCAATTGGTTCAATCCCGCCAACACATCTTTGCCATATCCGAATTTCTCAGACACGAGTGTCAACGCCAGGTAGGTCGCGGCCAGGCCGCCTACGATCAGAAAAAAAACCTGTATCACATCCGTATAACCGATCACTTTCATTCCTCCCAGAGTGATCAATAGGGCAAATAGGGCGAGAGCGATCATGACGCCATGGAAATGATTACCACCTGTGAGATTATTAATAGCAAGTGCTCCCAGGAATAAAATAGAAGTGAGGTTGACAAACACATAAAGAAATAGCCAGAATACCGCCATGACCACTGCCACCGATTCATTATAGCGCTGCTTCAGGAATTGGGGCATCGTGAAAATCTTATTCTTGATGTATATGGGCATGAAGAATACTGCTACGATGATCAGCGAGACTGCTGCAAGCCATTCGTAAGCAGAAATGGCAAGCCCCAGCCTGAAACCATTACCCGACATGCCGATGAATTGCTCGGCTGAAATATTGGATGCGATCATGGAGGCCCCAATGGCCCACCAGGTGAGCGCTCCTTCGGCCAGGAAAAATGCTGTGGAACTTTGTTCTTTGGTTTTTCTTTTCCGGTAAATCCAATATCCATATACAGCTACAATCACAAAATAAATCAGGAATACAATAATGTCAGCCGTTGCCAGGTGGTTGTTCATGTGAAATCGATGGTTTAACCTGACAAATTATGAAATTTATCGAACGCAGCACAAACCTATGAGAAAAAGAATAGGGATTTTTTTGCAGAGATATCAGCCGGCTCCAATGAATTATCTTATCATGAATTCCGGTAGTCTGACTTGTTAGTGCGCAATAAGGGTTCCGGTCTCAAATAGTTTATCATTCATTTTTTACCAGCACTATTTTGGAACGGTCAGCTTTATATATCTGGTTATAGAATTTTACCAGTTCGGGATAGTCGGTGGCCGGAAACTTACCACTATACCTTTCCATTTTTCGATAATAGACGATCTTATCCGAAAGAAATTTTACAGACTCAGTGTATTTCCCAAACTTACTTTCCAATTTCAATTCCGGAGGCAGGGTTTCCGGAACATACCCGGCAGGAATCTTTATCTCTGTGCTGTCCAGATCCTGGAACTCATATCTTATTTGAATGGGATATTTCCGGGTTTCGTCAGGATTCGGTTTGTAATAACTCTTGCTGATGATATTTGGGGTAAGAAATAATCTCCGGCCGGTAATAGCCGCATAATTAATTGCCGTGATCTCAATATTTTCATCAATGGAAGGGATCCGGTCTTTCTGCTCGGTATAACTGAAATTGGAAACATCATATTGGGGAAGGTCAATTTCTTTTTTGAGGTATTCCATTAGTTTGTCTTTGGCCAGGATATGTATGCGATCGAAAATATCGTCCTGCTGTATGCCTTTATAGGTAGTGTTGATATCGGCCGACAGCAGGCCACTATTGTCAACTGTTGCTTTAATTCTTCTGACCTGCAGGTTTTCATTGAGTCCGTATTTGGGAGTTCTCACCAGGATTCCACCGTTCTCATCTATCAATAGTACCGGCCTGTCGGAGGTGAAGCCACTCAGGTAACCCGCCTGAAGGTTCTGGCTGGTGCATTCCAGCCAGACAGTATCCTGTTGCAATGGTGCGCAGAGAATGACGTGATTGAATTGGGAAGATGGGAAATCGCTGATGAAGTCTGTTCGAAAGTCGCCCGCTTTTGCGAGGGTGTAATATGACTTGATGCCAGCCTCTTTCAGTAAGGAGTACATGTAGTTGGCAAGCGCCTTGCAATCACCATAACCTTTTGTCGCAACATATTTCGCGTCGTATGGCTGCCAACCTCCGATACCCAATTGGATAGATATATATCTTGTATTGTTTTGGAGGAATTTGTAGAGCACCCGAATCTTGTCTCTGGGATCCATCATTGGATCAGCGAGCTCATGCACTTTTTGTTTGATATTATCCGGTAATTCATCTCGTCCTTGCTTAAGGGCATATACAAATTTTCCAAAATCCTGCCAACTGCTCATATTGCCTTCATAATCCTCCACTTTGAATGCCGAAGGGCCCAGGTATAGTACAGATGTTAATTCGCTAAAGGGAGGGGTCGCATATTCGTTTTCAATGGCGACAATATTCTTGACCTCCCAGGTATATGACTTATTGGATTTCTCAGCCTGTATCAGGGGTTGACCCTGATAGTTTAAAGTCTTATAGCGGAGGACATAATCGGCGGGGCAAACAACGGTGATCCTGCTTTGTTCGACCGAGTAATTATAGTCTTCTACCGGCGTCCAACCGGGGAAAAACATAGTATAGTTGTAACGGTATTCGATCTCATATTCTACCGTATATGGATAGAGCCTGCAATAAAAATTATGGGATTTAATCCTGGTGTCCACCATGAGGCTGCTCCCTCCCGTTCCGCTGAGATCCCGCAGATCCGACTTTTTCAAACTCCTGACTTTTTTTCCATTGGCATCGTAGAGTGTCCCCTCAATGGATTCAATGGACTGCAATTTATCATAGTAAGCCTCGAAGGATGCATGTTCATCGCCTTTTTCATTCAGAACCGTTATGGCATATTTCACGTAATGACGGGCCTTGCCAATGTCCACCAGCTCGAACCGGATATCTTCCATCCTTTTCACCACATCGGCATTTTTCAAGAGTTCGGCCGGTATCTTGCTCACCGCATAGGGTTCTTCACCAGCCCAAAGGCTTAGGTTTAGGGTCAGAAATAATACAATGATAATAGCCTTCTGAAACCAACTCATTTTTTCTTTTTTAGAACTATTTGTTCCTGGTGTTTCTTCACAACATAACTGAAGAATTCCCTGAGTTCCTGGTAATCATCGCGCGAAAAAGTGGCTTTCTTCAGTTGTAATCTCGATCGGAGTCTTATGTTCTGGTCGTCTTTCGCGATCAGGTATTCAAAGAGTCCTTTACCTTCGGTCATACTCACCCTGGCCGACTTGGGAATTTCTTCCACTTCATATCCTTCCGGGATTTCCATGCTGAAGATAAAAGTCTCATCTATGGTATATGGCATTTCAACAGGGTACAGGCGGTCCACAGCCTTAAACCAATTCTCCTTATATCCTTCCCCCATCATTGGATTCAGATATGCCACCTCTCCCTCATTCTTCATTTTGAATTCGTAGGATTCCTGGATGGGTATCTCCGGAATCTTCAGGGAATCCAGCTTTATATTGCTCAACTCCAATTCGGAATTGGTGGCGGCCAGGTCCTTGAAATATTGCTGTTCCCCTTTTTCCTTCACCTTATCTCTCAAATTCAAAGATTCATAGTAACCCAAAGTGCTTGAAAATTTTCCACTCAATTCTCCAGGGCTTTTTTCTTTGAACAGAAATACACTGGTTACCTTGCTTTCTGTAATTGAATCGGGGATAAAGTCAACCGCCGCCGCCAGGGTTGGAGTGATCACTCTTGCCTGACCATTGTAGCAGTCAGAAGGTAAGTGGCCGAAGCCAAGATCGGGGTCGGTGGCATCGAGATAATAATTACGGTTGTCAGCCACCACCTGGCATATTACATAATTGTAGCGGTTGATCAGCGGATAAACCGGGTGAGCATAGCCGTTATGACGGGTACTCAGTATGACGGGATATGCCTGCAGATTTTCGTGCCTCAACATGGCGGTCAGGAGCAGGTTGATATCCGCCACATTTCCATTCTTGTTCTTAAAAACTGTCTTTAGGGGATTGGAAAGATACCTGGCAGAATGGTCTGTGCAAGTGAAATGATCCCTGACCCATGCATAGATCCGGTACATTTTTTCCAGGTCATTTGAAGCGCCCTGCAAAATTATTTTCACATCATCGTTCATCCAATTGTTGTCCTTGTCAAGGGATTCACCAAAATCTTCATCCTTCATGAGCTTTTCACTGAGCTTTGTCCAATTTCCCAAATAATCCTCGGGTGCCTGCTGGGGTATCATAACCGTGGCCAATTGGAACTCAACTTTGTCAATATGATTCCGGATTGTGGAGGTAAAGCTTTCTTCCTTTAGGGCAGGCACATTCTTCATGACCCATCTGTGAATGCCATCATTGGAACTGAAAGTGAAGGCACTGCTAGCCCCTGTGCCGCCAGACTCTCTTATCATATAATTATTGGCCCTGTTGGAAGTCTCAGAAATATCAAATTTCTGGAAACCCTGAGAGAGAAAGACAAAATCAAATATGGAAGGTATGCTCACTTCATATTCGCTCCACAAGACGGGATACTTGCCCTGGAAACTCCATGGCTGCAGATTAAAATAAAATTCGGACCTGACTGTATATGTATATTCAATCAGGCTGCCCTCTTTAATGGCCGGGAGGGTAAACTTAACTGCAATATGATTCCGGTCTAATTTGTCCTGAAATACTGATTTCTTCTCAAGTGGCGTGGAGACTACATTTCCATTCTCCAGGTTATAAGTAACGGCCTTGAGATTACTAATATCTTCTCTTGAGTCCTTATCATAATAGAGAATAACGTAAACATCCGCCGCATCAAATCCATTTTTGTTCAGGATTTTCACACGGGTTTGCTTCTTGTGCACCAGAGAAAACCAGCCTTTGCTATTCCCCTCAAAATAGGAGCTGCCAATATCTGCAATAACCACCGCGTTGGCGCCACTGTCGATCTGGTATTTAGAGAGGTCGAAATCGGCGGCACTGATTTTTCCGAATTTAATATTGAGTTTGTCCTGGGAGAAGAGATAATTTTGTGACGTCATCATTAGGACGGCAGCAAGGATTAGGGTTCTGGGTTTCATAGTTATATTAAAAATTTTAATACGGTTAATGAGAACCACAAAATTTGTTTATACAAAATATTAAAAATTTCAGATCAGTTCATAAAAATATTTATTTGGCACCCGATCAACACACGGACTTTATTAAAAAGAGAGCAACGCAACTGGGATTTGAATATTGCGGCATTGCCAGGGCCCAGCCCCTGGAAGAAGATGCAAGGCGTCTCGAAACCTGGTTAAATAAGGGTTTTCATGGATCAATGAAGTATATGGAAAATCTGTTTGACCTGAGGGTTGACCCCGGGAAGCTGGTTCCGGGAGCCAGGTCGGTGATCACCCTGCTGATGAATTATTTTCCTTCACAGCAGCCCAGCCAATCTTCGCCTAAGGTTAGCAGGTATGCCTATGGAAAGGATTACCATGAAGTGATCCGGGAAAAATTGAATGTGTTGATATTCGAGATGAGAGCTATGATTGGAGATCTGAATGGCAGGGGCTTCGTGGATTCCGCTCCCGTATTGGAACGCAGTTGGGCACAGCGAAGCGGCCTGGGATGGGTGGGGAAAAATGGAAACCTGATCAATAAGCAGTCCGGGTCTTATTTTTTTATTGCCACACTGATCGTGGATGTGGACCTGATTTATGATGATCCATTCGCGAAGGATTTTTGCGGGACCTGCCGCAAATGCATAGATGCCTGCCCTACTGAAGCGATTCGCGAGAATAAGGTAATAGACGGAAGTAAATGCATTTCTTATTTTACCATTGAGTTGAAAGACCTGTTGATACCTCAGGAGATGAAAGGAAAATTCCAGGATTGGATTTTCGGCTGTGATATTTGCCAGGAAGTATGCCCCTGGAACCGGTTCAGCCAGGCGGCCAGCGAACCTGAGTTTAAAGCCATTCCTGAAATCCTCGAATTCAGCATTGGCGATTGGCAGGCGCTTACCGAAGAAAGTTTCCGCAGGATATTCAGGCATTCTCCGTTGAAAAGAGCAAAGTTGGCCGGCATCAAACGCAACCTTAATTTCATTAGGCAGGATAGGGATGAAAGTACGACTTAAGACAAAGGCCATATAGGAGGCAACTGACAGGCCTGAAAGCCACTTTTATTAGGCCGCCTTCCGGGAACAAACGGCAATCCGGCAGCCTTAAAATTCCCAGCCTAGTTTTATCATCAGGCGATTGAATTTATAGTTGTAGGATTCCACATTATTTTCGGAGCCTGGATAAATGGTGGTGACGGTCTTGCTGAAATCCTTGCGTGAGTAGCCGAGAGTCATGAGCAGGGTCCCATGTTTCCTGCAGTGAATGGCATATCCGGCGCCAACATCCGCATAAATTTTGCCCTTATATTTATATTCATGCTTCATAGTCGGGTTCCAATAATATTGGGTTTCGACTTCGTGCGCCCAGGGTAAATTATAACCGGCATCGGCATAGAATAACCATTTATTCTTTTTCCGCCCCAATTCTTTCCTGACATCCAAAAAAAGCGGAACGGAGCGATAGCGGTAACCATCTATTCCAATACCAATTCCCGCAAACCAGGTCTTGAGTCCCATGCCGTTGATACCCTGTATAATTCCGGCTGCCGATCCTTGCCCTTCTGCCAAACCCACTTGTTCAATGGAATGGAAACGCAAGGCAGACCCATGTTGCTGAGCATGCAGGCAAGTCAGTGACATGAAAATGAAACAGCTCATGAAGCCTAATATTTTCTTGTTCATTGCTTCACTTCGATTTTACTCAACAATTGAATATTGTTCGGATTGGAATAATCATATTGATAGATGCCGCCATTTGCCACAACCAACGCAATATGGTTCCAGGCTATCACATCAAATGTTTCGATGCCCGGAATAGTGTTGATCAGTTGCAGGTTATTCACATCCGCGGCGTCAAATATTTTCAGTCCGTCAGATCCGTCACAGATAAAAAGAAGATTACCATCCTTCGAGAGTCCTCTCGGATTAGTCAAAAGATAAGTGCTAACGAGTGAAGGGCTGTTAAGATCTGATATGTCGAGAATTTCAAGCTGGTTGGTGAATCCCATGCATTGATTTCCCGAACGCAGGGTTACATATGCGTATTTATCATCCGCTATTACCGGATCACAACTCCTGGTATGCGCAAATTGACCCTCAGAAGAAGGATTCTTACCATTTGAAGCATCGAAAATATACATGCCATTGGATGAACCGATGAACAATTTATTCTTGAA
The DNA here is from genome assembly GCA_041484195.1 of Agriterribacter sp. GTDB lineage: Bacteria > Bacteroidota > Bacteroidia > Chitinophagales > Chitinophagaceae > PSRI01. Next base: position 62,695 of record JBGPHC010000016.1, read on the forward strand.
TGGATAGATTGTCTCAATATTCATCCCCACATTTACCAAATTTGAAAATTCCGGATCACGGGGTGCAGAAATTCCAAATACATTGAGATCGCTGGTTGTTACCGAATACAGGTAATCATTAAGGATTGCAAACCTCGCCATTGATCCACCAACGCCAAAAGGCGAAGAGGCGCTGGCCGGAACGCTTAATGAAAGATTGCCGCGATTAGTGTATGCCGCGCCATAAATCAGATCTGAACTCATTAAAACATTATGCTTGTCGAAATTCACCCCGAAAAATCCTCCATCTCCACAATCCATGCTGACAACCGTATCTCTTTTCACCCAATCCACGATTACTTTGGAAGAATCCGGGTAGAATATACCATAATACTGCCGGAATGGGAACACGCCACTGATGAATTTGGTGGGCTTAACATGGAGAGGATCGCTGATGTCCAAAGCCACCAGGTCGGTGTAGGCATCCGCGTAGAGCGTATTTCCTTTGACCGCCAGATCCATGTTTCCCGGAATATTTATGAATGCCGCATTGCGTGGAGCAGCGGGATTTGAATTATCAATGATGTGAATACCTTTATCCAGTTCATTCAGAAAAATATAATTCCCGCGAATGTAGATTTTGCCGGGTAGCTGAATGTCTTCTGGCGGATTGCTTTTCACATTGGCCCTTACCTCCTGGGTTGTCTTATAAAGAGGCATGAAATATGAATAGGTTTGGGTGCAGTGATCCTTGAAACAGGAACTGAAGAAAATTATTGGCAGCAGCATACTGCCGCGCAGCAACGCAGTTAGCTTTTTCATGTTGGCAATTTTAGAGAATTGACACTATTTATTATGTGAACGTTGCGCAGGCCCAAATTCCCAAAGCGCGAGATTGGCCTTCAAACCCAAAAACCATAGATGCTGTTTGAGTCCCCCGGAATTTTTTTTCAGATCACCGACCATGTATTGAAATTGAGGTCCCACACTTAGCGGATATTTTGATTGATTGAAGAGCCCCACGGTAACGCCGGCATGCAGGCTGAGCGGGATCTTCATCAGGAGTGCATTATCCTTGAACAACACATTACTCGTGTAATCGCGGTGCAGGTAGTTGGAATTGAGCAACCATCCCAAAGCCAGACCTGCATCCAGGTTCAGCGGCATTTTTTGGCTCTTATTCATTTGCAATTCCACCGAAACCGGAAGTTCCAGATATTGGAAATGATTTAGGTATTCGCGGGTGTATCCTGCAGCATAAAAACTATTCAATGTCAAATATGTATACCCATTCGAAATCTGCACCTGACTATTCACATAATTTCCCACGAGGGTCCTGAAATCATATTGCTTATAGTCCAGACCCGATTTCAGTGCAAATCCTTTATTCAAATTCAGTTTCACATAGACTCCAACGCCCCAGGAAAAGGACGCTCCCCTATAAACGCTGTCACCTAAGAACCGTCCACCCGAGGGCGCCAGCGTTGTTAAATAGTTCGGGGAGGCAGCATTCATTCGCGAGGAATTGGAGCGGATCATCACATCTGAAGATCCCATTCTCCCCGAAATCCCAAGGCTCCATTTCTTATGGTCTTTGATCTTGTCTTTCTTTGCCGGACCTTCCTTAGCAACCAGGGACTGCGGCATGCCATGATTCGCGGGCGGAATGGCTGCAGGATTTGATGGCATGGGCTGCGAATATACCTTCACGTTATAGGCAAGCAGTTGTGGGTTGAATACGAGATTATTCTCAAAAGGATTTTTATTCCTTTCCTGATCCTCAATATTCCTTTCCATGGATTCATTCTCATTAGGCCGGCGCTTAGCAACAAGATCAAGGGTCTTATCATTCGAGGGTTTGTCAGAGCTCCTGACCTTTTTTACGAATGGAACATGCTTCCCAGCACCAGGTGAACTTTGGTAGTTCTGAGGATTATCCGGATTATTTGCCTTCTTATTATCCGGATTATTTTCCTTTTTAACGACGTGGCTGAATTTCCCCGGTTTTTTTTCCGCAGGGGCTATTTTGTCTTTGGGTTCGTCTTCACTGTTAAGTGCAGGTGAATTCAGCCCAGGGGATGATTTATTTTCATCAACAGCTTTCGGAGCAATTTTGAGATTGGCTGGTGATTTTGGACTCGCTGCGGGATTTTCAATTTCTTTCTGATTGGAATGACCGGCTGCTATGGGAGATTCCTGATGCCTGGAATGGCTTTCAGCCCACCAATATCCCGCTCCGCCAAGAAGGAGAACCAATAATCCTGACCATATCAGTCCTCTCCTGCGCCTCTTGTCTTTACGTATGCGCATGGCCACCATGGGCCATATTTCCTCCGATGGTTTGAGTCTTAACTCATCCAGCGTTTGCTGCACTTTCTTTTCGAATTCATTTGCCGGCATATGACCCTGATTTAAGATCAACAGAATGCTTTTCTATCCAGCCTATGAGTAGATTTCTTGCTCTCATATATTGGGAACGTGATGTCACTTCGCTTATGCCCAGTATCTGCCCAATTTCCAGGTGTGAATACCCTTCTACGGCATACAGGTTAAATACGGTCTGGTACCCGGTTGGAAGTTGCCTGATCAGGTTGGCCAGGTCTTTGGCCTGCATTTGCATTTGAGGATTTTCTTCAGAAACGGGGTGGAGGCCTATTTCCTGAAATGAAAGATCATTTTGATACTTCCTGTTCTTTTTCAGGTAATTAATTGCGGTATTCACCATGATTCGCCTGATCCATGCACCCAATTCACCTTCCGAACGATACTGGTGCAGATTCCGGAACACTTTCACGAAGCCATCCTGCAACACGTCTTCCGCATCGGAGAGGGACTTGGTATATCGGTAACATACGCTCAACATTTGCTCAGCAAACAAATTATACAATTCTTGCTGGGCCAATACCTTCCCCTTCAGGCAGTTCTTCATCAATTGCTGTAATTCGGTCATCCGGAATAACGTATAGGATTGACAATGCTACATAATATTCCGTTGCATGAGCACCGAAAGTTTCGGACTCTCGAACTATGTGAATCAGCGTTTGGCTATGAATGAGTTAGACATCCAAACCCAAATTCTGTTCATAGGCTCGTCATTTTCATTCAAATTTCTTAGTTCAGCTAACTTCGTGTTCATGCCCCTGTTTGCCTTGAGCCATGAATTGGTTTTTCCTCCTGTTGAGCTTGCTGAGCCTGATGGCCTTCTGGCCATGGGAGGCGACCTATCTACGGAACGTCTATTGCTGGCCTATCGGAACGGAATATTCCCCTGGTATGAGGGCGAAATTCCATTGTGGTGGTGCCCGAACCCCCGTTTTGTCCTTTTCCCCGCCGAAATGAAGGTGAGCAAAAGCATGCAGCAATTGCTGAAAAAAAACATATTCAGCTTTAGCATCAACAAAGACTTTCGGTCCGTGATCGAATCCTGCAAATCGGTTAAGAGGAAAGGGCAACCCGGCACCTGGATCACAGAAGAAGTGGAAAAAGCATTCGCCAACCTCCATGAAATGGGCTATGCACAAAGTGCGGAAGTATGGCTGGATGGAGAACTCGTAGGAGGCCTCTATGGATTGCGCATGGGGAAAATATTTTTCGGGGAAAGCATGTTCAGCAAGACCAGTAATGCCAGCAAGTACGCTTTCATTAAATACGTACAGCATTTGCAGGCTGAAGGTGTGCAAATGCTGGACTGCCAGGTGTACACCCAACACCTGGAAAGCCTCGGCTCCCGCATGATTGAAAGATCGCAATTCATCAAATTGCTGAAGCAGTGGATCGACTAACGGCTAGGCCAAAATGCAGGATTGGGAGTTTCTGCACCCTGCCGGCAGCCATATAGCCGTACTCAATTTATCATTTCCTGAACTTTTGCTTCAGGCGGCTCAGGGCATCATCCAGGTTTTTTCCGCCTGCCTCCCCTTCCTTCTTCTTTTCTTCACGGGGCGGCAGGATACTTTTTTTTGTTCCTGCCCGCTCTTCCGTAAGTTGCGATTCGCCTGCCTGACTTATGGACAAGGCAATCCTTTTTCTGATAGGATCCACTTCCAGCACTTTCACAATAACCTTTTCATTCAGACTCAGCACTTCATTGGGATCTCCAATATAACGATGTGCTATTTCTGAGATATGCACCAGCCCGTCCTGCTTCACTCCAATATCAACAAAGGCGCCGAACCTGGTCAAATTAGTCACGATACCAGGCACCACCATGCCAGGCAACACATCAGACAGGCTGTAAATTTCGGCGAATTCAAATTGTTGAACCTCCTTTCGGGGATCGAGTCCCGGCTTGGACAATTCCTTCAAAATATCGCGAATAGTCAGCTCTCCACTCTGCTCATTCACATATTTTTTGGGGTCAATTTGTTTGATCAATAAGTCATTCCCAATCAGGTCCGGAATTTGCACCCGGAGGTCGGCAGCCATCCTGGCCACGACCCCATAGGCTTCCGGATGCACGGCGCTCTGATCCAGCGGATGGTCTCCATCCTTGATCCTGAGAAATCCTGCGCATTGTTCATACGCTTTTGATCCCAGGCGTGGTACTTTTAAAATCTGCTCCCGGTTCCTGAAACTCCCGATCTCGGCCCTGTAACGAACCATGTTTTCAGCAAGTGTTGTTCCAATACCACTCACATAGGCCAATAAATGCCTGCTGGCGGTATTGAGATTTACACCTACCTGGTTCACACAACTCACTACGGTCTGATCGAGTTTTTCTTTTAGCCTGAACTGGTTTACATCATGTTGGTATTGGCCTACCCCAATGCTTTTCGGATCAATCTTTACCAATTCTGCCAGGGGGTCCATCAGCCTTCTCCCGATACTAACGGCGCCGCGTACCGTAATATCCTGATCGGGAAATTCATCGCGCGCGGTCTCGGAGGCGGAGTACACCGAGGCCCCGTCTTCATTGACAAGAAATACGGGCAGGCCCAAATTGAGTTTCTTCACCAATTGCTCCGTTTCCCTTCCCGCCGTTCCATCACCAATGGCAAATGCCTGAATCTGGAATGTTTCCACCAATCCCCGGAGTATTTCTTCCGCTTCCCGAAGCTTCCCTGGCTCATGGATAAAAATCAGGGAGGTCTTTTTCAATGCGCCCTGTTCATCGAGACAAACTATTTTACAGCCCGTACGATATCCGGGATCGATGGCAAGAATCCGCTTGCTTCCCAATGGTGAGCTCAATAATAATTGTCTGAGGTTTTCGGCAAAAACATTGATGGCCTCCTCGTCAGAGCGCAGCTTCAATCCTGCCCTGAATTCGGTTTCCAGTCCTGGCTGCAACAATCGCCTGTAGGAATCCTTCAATGCCTTTCTCACCTGTTCTGTGCAGCTATTCATCCCTTTTAGCCAGGCCCTCTCAAGAATTTCAATTGCCGGCTCTTCCAGAGGTTCAATGGCAACGCGAAGAAATCCTTCCACAAATCCCCTCAGCACGGCCAGTGCCCTGTGCGAAGGAACCTTCATCACAGGCTCGCTATAATTGAAATAGTCTTTGAATTTTATGGCCTCCTGCGCCTTTGCCTCAACAACCTTACTGCTGAGGCTGGCTTTTTCTTCAAACAATTTCCTGAGGCGGGCCCTGATATCGCCGTCTTCACTCACTTGTTCCGCGATAATATCTCTCGCGCCCTGCAGCACATCTTCCAGGCTGGTCAATTTTTCATTGAAATATTTTGCCGCCTCCGCATCCAGGTCAAGCTCCCTTTGCTCTAAGATCATAATGGCCAGAGGCTCCAGACCATTTTCTCTTGCAGCCTGGGCACGTGTCTTGCGTTTCGGTTTGAATGGAAGGTAGATGTCTTCCAGTTCGGCAAGTTCATGGGCTCCATTCAATTTCTGACGGAGCTCTTCTGTCATTTTTCCCTGGTCAATGATCGCCTTATCAATAAATCCTTTTCGATCCTTGAATTCTTTAAGCAGGCCCGCCTCTTCCTTGATTTTCAAAATCTGCACTTCGTCCAGATTCCCTGTCCTGTCCTTACGATACCTGGCAATGAAGGGAATAGTGGCTCCCTCTCCGAGCATTTCCAAAACAGCTTCTGCCTGCGCAGCACGGATATTCAATTTGGAAGCGATGTCTGATGCGAATTCCTGCATATTGTAAAGTGAATTTTCGTCTTTTTTGATCAAAATGTTTCCTGAGTCCATGAAGATTTGCTTACAGGCAATACGAAGTTGTTTTCCTATTCCTTATTTGCGGATGCGAAACTAGAGTCTGCCGATGAAAACAAAAACTTGGAATTATTAGCTTGTTTTACTAAAGCTGACGAGATGCTGTGGAAATAATTCTGTATGGCGATAGATCAGTCCCCGAACATAATCATTGTCAGGATAGGGAGTCAGGTATTTTTTCAGTTTTGTGAGATGCTTTAGGGTCATGTTTTCGGGTATATATCCCATTCCATAAAACTTCCCCTGCTCCATCAACAAACAACTTTTTTCACCTGGTTCCCGGCCCTCATCAATAACCACGAAACTTGGCAATTCATGCCGCAGCGATTCCAGGGCCTCTTCCACACGCTGATTATATTGTGGCGGATCATCATAGCCTTCAGGCACGCTGATATGAGCAGGGGTCTTGTCAAGATAACATAACTGGGGCGAGAGGCGGTGCCGCTCAATCATATTCCACAACATTCGATAGCCTTCCCACAGCATGCCGAAAGTATATAGAGGATGAAGATGTTTTCGTTTTCTTTCGATCGCCAGCCTCTTATAGCCACGCTGGTCCTCAAAAACATATAGCCCATACTGGAAATTCACGCGCTTCTGGCTGCTATTGTAAATGGGCCACATTTTCTTGATCTCAGCATCTTCCAGAATGGCTGCCTGCAGCTCGGTGCCACAAAGCTGGTAGCTAATCTGATAGATATTCCTCAAAAATTCCTGTCTTTGTTTTCCTGCACCATTATGTGTGAAATGACTACTCACTCTCTGACGCAGGCTCTTGGCCTTACCAACATATATCACTTTTCCTTTCTGATTCTTGAAATAATAGACGCCGGGTTTCTTGGGCAATTGGTCCACCTGTTCCCTCGGCAAATGAATGGGTAGAGACTGCTCTTTGGATGATTTCTTAACGAAGCGGTCAATATGTGGCTGGGCATTATTGCGCAACAGGAGCTCAAACAATTGTACTGTGGCACTGGCATCTCCTCCGGCGCGATGCCGGTTTTCAATGGGTATCTGGAGGCTTCGGCAAATATTTCCCAGGCTATAAGATTGGAGCTCGGTAAATACTTTGCGCGTAAGTCTTACGGTACAGAGTTTCTTAACATCCAACTCGTATCCGCATTGCTGCAAATGGTGTTTCAGGAAGGAATAGTCGAAATTCACGTTGTGGGCGATGAAAATTTTTTCTTTCAACAGGTCATAGATGCGCGGCGCCAATTCTTCAAATTCGGGGGCTGAGGATACCATTTCGTCCGTGATGCCTGTCATTACCTGGATAAAATAGGGTATTTCCTGAAGCGGGTTTACCAGGGTTTCGAATCGGTCCAGCACCCGCACACCATCATGAATATAGATGGCAATTTCAGTAATGCCATGGGCAGACGCATGCCCCCCGGTAGTTTCTATGTCAACAATTGCGTACATGGGCGATTTGGGGCCTGAAAATTACTTAAAGTTAGATTCTTCCGCAAATGCTGAATATTGTGCCAGGGTTTGATTTTCAATGGTTAATATTCTGTCATCAAAAATTAGAAAATTTTTAATCTGTACCGGTCGAGGCAAAACTTGCGAAATACGGTTGAATTCATTAGTTTTACTCAAGTTTCATTCTTATAAAGTCTGGCTAGGCGCAGATTTTTTCTATTTCTCCAACCTTGAAGAATCGCCAGCAGTCCAATTCGACCCATTCTCCTTTGAAAGCTTTATTAATCCGGTCCTGATTTTTTAATCTAAAAATCATCACAATGAAGCTTTTTAACTCATTACATCTTGGGGAAGGCGTTAGAATTGCCATGATCGTAATCCTGATTTATGCGACTATTGCCATAGTCACTTATCTGGCATGGTAGTATCTGCAATTGCCTCGTGAACCATGATATTTCCCCGAAATAAGTGAACATTTCGGGGAAAATTTTGCCACATCAATATGGACTCCTTTGTCTTTCTGTCTAGCGGTTCTCCTCCGCTTTGTTTCGTCATATTTACGCCATATTGAATTGGAATACTTTCAGCATTTTCCCCGTTTCCTGTTTCAGTTTTAGAATGCCTTTAGAACACAGGTTTCGCATTTCCTCTCCCAGGCCAGCGTTGTAAATTATTAATTTTGAACCATCGTGTGCTTTGGTTTTTTACCTTTGCCAACCGAAAAACAGATAAAAAGGGTTGCCTGATATGGAATTATCTAAAAATTATGATCCTTCCTCAGTTGAAGATAAATGGTATCGTCATTGGATCAGCAAAAAATATTTCAATAGCTGGCCCGATAGTCGTGAGCCATTTACGGTAGTGATCCCTCCCCCCAATGTTACGGGTGTCCTGCACATGGGCCATACACTCAATGAAACGGTTCAGGATATCCTGGTCCGCAGGGCGCGCATGACCGGATATAACGCCTGCTGGGTTCCCGGAAGCGACCACGCTTCCATAGCCACAGAAGCCCGCGTTGTGCAGATGCTGAAAGAGAAAGGAATCGACAAGAGCCAGCTCAGCCGTGGGGAATTTTTGAAATACGCTTATGAATGGAAGAACAAGTACGGTAATATCATATATCACCAGATTGAAAAGCTGGGTTGCAGCGTGGATTGGAACCGGGTGAGTTTCACGATGGATGACGACTATTATAAAGCGGTGATCAAGGTCTTTGTGGAATTATTCAAAAAGGGCATGATCTACCGGGGCGCCAGGATGATCCATTGGGATCCTTCGGCAAAGACAGCCCTCAGCGATGAAGAAGTGGAATACAAAGACGTGAATGGGAAATTGTATATTATCAAATACTTCATTGCGGATTCGAAAACTGGAGGTTCCGGCGGTGGAGAATACATCACTATCGCAACCCAAAGACCCGAAACCATCATGGGTGATACGGCTGTTTGTGTAAACCCGAATGATGAGAGATACCGCGACCTGAAGGGAAAATTCGCGATCATTCCCCTGATAAACAAGAAAGTTCCCATCATTTTCGACGAATATGTTGATCCTGCTTTTGGTACCGGAGCCTTGAAAGTGACGCCCGCGCACGATATCAATGACTATAACCTGGGTCTCAAACATAACCTGGAAGTGGTTGATACCCTGAACGAGGATGGCACCCTCAGCGCTGCAGCACGGATATATATAGGCGAAGATCGTTTCATAGCCAGGAAAAAGATCGTGGCGGAATTGGAATCGAAGGGATTCATTAGCAGAGAAGAAGCTTATATTACGCGTTTGGGCTATAGCCAGCGAACGGGCGCTGTGGTGGAACCACGGATCTCGACGCAATGGTTCCTGAAGATGAAGGAGCTCGCCCAGCCGGCCCTGAAAGCTGTTTTGGACGGTGAAATCCTGATTCATCCCGCCGAGAAATTCCTCGCCACATACCGGTATTGGTTAGAAAACGTAAAGGATTGGTGCATTAGCCGCCAGTTATGGTGGGGCCAGCAAATTCCTGCCTATTATGACGAAAATGCCAATTGCTATGTTGCGGAAAGCGCTGCAGACGCCCTCAGGCAGGCAGTTGCCGCAAGGCCTGGTTCCCCTGCTCCTGTTTTGCAGCAGGATCCGGATGTATTGGATACCTGGTTCTCCTCCTGGCTCTGGCCCATCCAGGTTTTTAAGGGCATTACCGAACCAGGCAATGCCGACCTGAAATATTATTACCCTACTTCCGTGCTGGTAACCGGTCAGGATATCATTTTCTTCTGGGTAGCGAGGATGGTAATGGCAGGAATGGAATTTGAAAAGAAGATCCCATTCAGGCATGTTTATTTTACGGGAATGGTTCGCGACAAACTGGGAAGAAAGATGAGCAAGAGCCTGGGCAATTCTCCCGATCTGTTGGAACTCATTGAAAAATACGGCGCCGATGCCGTCCGCTTCGGGATCTTGATTTCTTCACCTGCCGGCAATGACCTGCTGTTTGATGAAGCTTCCCTTGAACAGGGAAGGAATTTCAATAATAAGATCTGGAATGCCTTGAAATTGGTGAAGCTCTGGGAGAATCGCCTGGCGGAAGATCGGAATCAATCGACAACAGAGAAAACAGCAGATGGATTTGCCGTGAAATGGTTTGATAACCGATTGAAAGAAGCCAGGCTGCAAGTGCAGGCACTATATGATGATTTCAAATTGAGTGAGGCTCTAAAAAGAATTTACTCCCTGGTATGGGATGATTTCTGCAGTTGGTACCTGGAGTGGATAAAACCGGAACAGAATTCACCCATGGATCCTCAATTATACCAAAAGACCATTGCATTCTTTGAAGAGCTCCTGCAAATGCTGCATCCCTTCATGCCATTTATCACCGAGGAAATTCATCACCTGCTCAAAGTTCAAAAGGTAGATCTTTGCGTGACTCAACTGGACAAGGAAATCCAGCCTCCCGACGAAGAAATGCTCAGAATGGGTAGCCTCTTGCAAAATGCCATTAGCATTGTCAGGGACAGCAGAAATAAAAATCAAATCAAGCCGAGGACTCCTATTGAACTATACATACAGACGAATATTGTCTCCACTTACAAGGGGATTGAATCCATTTTCAAAAAGCAGGTTAATGCCTCATCAATTGCTTATGTGAATGATCCGGTACCGGATGCAATCGTGATCGCGGCCGAAAAGGACAAATTCTTTCTATTGACTGAAGAAGCGGTAAATCCTGCTGCCCAAAAAGAAGAATTGAACAAAGAACTGGAGCATCTCAGGAAATTTCTGGTGGCGGTGGAAAAGAAATTACAGAACGAAAAATTCCTGAATAATGCCCGGGAAGAAGTGGTTGAACTTGAGCGAAGGAAGAAAGTTGACGCCGAAACCAAGATCAGGGTCATCGAAGAAAGCCTGGCGGGTCTATAGTTGTTGCTGATTCCTGCAAATACCTTCTGGCAACTCAACTTTGAGGAGACATTTCCGCTCCCCGCCTCATAAAGTTTAACAAGGCTGAATCAAAATAAAATCTATTTTCGATCCGTTCTTCATTGGAGAAATCGCCCCATAGGGTCCGATTTGAACTTTGATACTATTTTCAAATTCCAATTTCATGAAAAAAAATCTCATCTTCTTCCTAATATTTTTTGGAATTGCCGCACAGGCACAGGATAATGGAACGAAAACCCGTCCCGCCGCTCCCGGCCAAACCACTATTCCGAAGTTGCAGGCTAGCCTGGGAGGATCTAAGGGAGGAAACCTGAGCGGAGCAGAACTTTCTAAAATCGTGGATTCCGTCTTGAGTGTGCGCGATCAGGAAGGCAATAGCTACCCGGTCACACATTTTCGCGTCTTTTACAAATTCAGGAGCAGTTCTGAAGATCATGACTCGGGAGAACGTAAGACCGTGGATGATATGAGGGTGAATGAGTTTTACAATACTAGTAAGATGTCGGATTTGTGGAAGGAAAGTATCAAGGATAATGCTGCGGCTAATGATGAAATGATCATTGACAATATCATGGTGCGACTTAAGAATGGCAAGAAAATGCAGGTACCCTCTATCAGATTCAAAGTAACGGAATAAAGTATTTTGGGGACATTGCTAAAATTCCGAATACTCCATAATCCATTGCAGCCATATTTCCTCTAAGGAGCTCAGGCAATTCCCCCATCTCAGAATTACAGGCTTCTAATACTTGTTCAGAAGCACCGGAAGCACAATTTCCCATACATTTCGATTGGTCCGCCCCGTTAGACCATTATCCAGGAGATGGCTATACCGAAATCCGATGCTCACCGGTTCCTGATTCCACCATTGAGTATCTAAAAATATTTCTGAGCCCAGGGTTCTGAAATCAAACACAGTTCCCGTTCTCAGACTTTTGGCCCTGGCATTATCATAGAATATATTGGCCCTTATCCTATGGAAATAGACAATTTGGCCAAAGCCCCAGTCGGGATAACAGATGGGTAAATGATAATTCAGGCCCCATTTCCACATCCTTGGGGCATCTACATTTCCATATCCACGCGCAAAAGGAAAATTATTGTCAAACCTGTATTCATTGGCAGTATCCCTTGCCTGGAAGGCGGCGGAGATCACCAGACTATGATTAATTCCAATTCCCGGTAAATAAAAAGAAGCGGATAAAAGGAATTGGTTGGCCCTATAATTATTGATGATGGCCCGGTGTTGCAAATAGATGGTCTGGGCCCAGTGGGGGAAAATATTCTGTTTCGCTTTTTGCACCTGGGAACTCCAGTTCAGGGATGATTGCAGGTAGCTGAATCGGCGACTCGTGAGACTGTCCTTTGCCAAGCCGGTATAGTCTACCTGCTTGTAATTGAAGGAAGATCCAAAAGACAAATATTTATACCATCTGCCTCTGCTGAAATTGAGAGGAATGCTGAAGCCGATCCTGTTGTTCCATTCATTCCAATTGAGGTTTTGGGTTGAATCATTCACCTGCCGGTGCAGCGTATAAGAGATCCCACCCGTGATCCAGGGAAATAATTCCGCATACTGCGCATCGAATCCGAATTTATGACTTCTTTCATTCGAGTTATAGTCATAATAAATGGCGGATTGCAGCGTATTCAGAATATTTTCACCATAGACCGTAAAAGTCCAGTCAGGTTGGTCGTAGTATGGGCGCCAACTATGAAAATTAAAAAGACGCATCCCTTTAGAATATTTCTTTACCGGGTAGTTGCCACCAGGAATTTTTGCCAACGCATTCCCCCAATTTTGCTGCAATGCTTCCGGGATATAGAGATCACCCGCATTTATAGTAGCCATATCCATGATGGATTCCCAATCCACATTCCCAAGCGATTTTTCCTTAAGTCTATACCCATTGGCTGTGAAATTGCTGTAAATAAGCCTGTGCTGTCCGGCAAGCGCCGGTTGATAGGCTCCCAGTTCCTCATTTGTGAGCCGGAACAAATTTTTGGATTTTATGTCAACCGCAAATATCTCATCCTGGTATCCGGTACTCGCCGTAAAATAAACGGTATCGCCTTTCACGAGCGGGAATGCATTCACTTTATAGGTCCAGGAGCTCAGGTTTTCTGAGATTCCGGTTTGGATATCTATGAGGACTAGCGCCATCATCCCTTCGCTATTTCTCACGCTGGAGACTAGGCGAAAATTATCAAGAAACCTCGGATAGGTATAAAATAAATGGTCGGGGTTCGGAATTTTTTGCAGGATCCTGCCATTGCTTGCATCCAGCACTTGCAACTCAGAGCTCAGGTCGGGAAGCACGTTCACTGCAATGACCTTTCGCCCGTCGGCGGAAAGATCGGGAGCGAAATAACGGCTCCTGCTCGTGACCCGCCTTTCCTTTCCGCTCCTGAGGTCCAGGATCCGGATGGTGCTATAGTCTTTCCATCCCCAGCGTATATCGGGTTCGTAGGCTGCATAAATGATTTTTCCCTGGCTGTAGGCGTAGTCATCGTCAATGGAAATGGATTTCGTTCTGATCTTTTGCTCCCCATCTTTCGTGTGCCAATACCAGGCAGCTGGATTCCGGTAAGATTTCTTCAATACCAATATAGAATCAGCATCCAATGCATAAGGATACACGTAATCGGTTACATATCCTTTGCTGTCTTTTGTCACGAAATTTCCTGCTTCTTGTATTCTCTCAGATCGTTGCATGAACCAGGTTCGGGCCTGATTCACAAATTCGCGGAATGGAAGTCCTGAATATTTTTTTACCGCGTGTTGGAATGGATAGAAAAGATTTCGATATCGTACCGCGTCGTCGGTCACCTTCTTCCAGAAATCGGCGCCAAATTTTTCCCTGCCATACCCAACCAGCAAATAACCCAATTGATAGTGATCGGGCACATAATTTCTGAATGAACCATTCCTCAATTTCATGTAGCTGTAATTCCTGCCGGCTTGCCACAGGGACTTATATCCATTAAAAAAGAATGGCAGGCGTCCCCTACCCTGTCCGCTAACCGAAGTTTCCTGGAAAACGGCGTCTCCCTCAAAGAACCAATTGGGTATGGCCGCATTATTAGCGACTGCCTGCCCTTCTTCTCCAAAAATATAATACATCAATTTCGACAGGCCTTTCCGGTAATTCATGAACTGCTGCACATGACGGTATTCGTGGATGGCCAGGTTATCGGGCCAGGGAATACTGCCCAAATCGAAGCTGTTTTGCGGGGGCATAAGATTGAATTCACTTCTCCAGGGAGCCAATCCCACGTATGCGTTGGAGATAGTAGTGTGGCTGTGGAGAACAATATTGATCTTTCTTTGAAAATCGCCGGCCGTGGCCGAAGTATGTCCGTTCAGGTACCAGGTCACCGCGGCGATACGCTGCGCCACTGAGTCGAGACCCTGGGGGAAGATGACATTTACGCTTGGAGCATCAACCTTGTACCATCTCAGGTTTGAAGGCTCACCGCCAAATTGCTGGGCAACCGACCTGTTGACAAATCCTAAGCATAATATGATAGCGACCTTCAGCCTGAGGCACATAATGGTACAATATTATTGAATCAAGTTATTACATTTTGTTAAGCTGAAATATTAAATACGGAATATGGAATGCTTCGGTTGGAGTGGATAAATGAATGGCTACCCGCAACATTCCTTCATTAGATTTCTCGGGTTATTTGATTACATTAGGAAATTAATGTCCCGCCCATGCACAGGTTGCAGTTTGCCGACTACATTGTATTTCTCATATATTTTTTGATTGTAGCATTTTATGGATATTATATCTACCAGCGGAAAAAATCGGCGGTCAGCAGCACCAAGGATTTCTTTCTCGCCGAAGGATCCCTGACCTGGTGGGCCATCGGAGCTTCATTGATTGCTTCAAATATTTCAGCGGAACATTTTATTGGCATGAGTGGTTCCGGTTTCGCATTGGGCCTGGCAATTTCCACTTACGAATGGATGGCTTCCGCCACTTTGATAATCGTCGCCATTTTTTTCATACCCGTTTACCTGAAAAATAAAATATACACCATGCCGCAATTCTTATCGCGGCGATATAACGATCAGGTGAGCACGATCATGGCCGTCTTCTGGTTGCTGGTGTATGTTTTCGTCAACCTCACTTCCATTATCTATCTCGGCGGACTCGCCATCTCTTCCATTTCGGGCATTTCATTCGGATGGTGCATGGTGGGCCTTGGAATTTTCGCGATCATCGTGACCCTGGGTGGTATGAAAGTAATCGGCTATACCGATGTGATACAGGTATTTGTCCTGATCATGGGAGGTTTGGTCACCACTTATCTGGCGCTTAATCTCATGTCTGAACATTATGGCTATGGAAAAAATCTTGCCAAAGGAATGAGTCTGCTCCTGGAAAAAGCCCCCTCGCATTTTCACATGATATTCGATTCCTCCAATCCCTATTACAAAGACCTGCCGGGACTTTCTGTATTGGTCGGAGGCATGTGGATCAATAACCTGAACTACTGGGGCTGTAACCAATATATTACGCAGAGAGCCCTGGGGGCCGACCTGAAGACCGCCAGGAGTGGGATCCTCTTTGCGTCATTCCTGAAACTACTGGTACCCGTGATAGTGGTATTGCCGGGCATCACCATGTTTGTATTGCACCAGAATGGATTATTTCAAAAGGAGATGATGGATGCAAATGGAATGGTCAAGCCAGACCAGGCCTATCCCACCCTGATGAACCTATTGCCCGCGGGACTAAAAGGTCTCGCTTTTGCAGCGCTGACAGCGGCGATTGTGGCTTCACTTGCCGGAAAAGCCAATAGTATCTCCACCATATTTTCACTTGACATCTACAAGAAATATTTTTATAAAGAGGCCAGTGAAAAACACCTGGTGAAGACCGGCAGGTGGACGGTGGTTGTCGCCATGGTCATTGCCAGTCTCGTAGCACCGGCATTGAGTACACTCGATCAGGCCTATCAATTCATACAGGAATATGTGGGGTTCATTTCTCCAGGCGTGCTGGCCATCTTCCTCCTGGGATTCTTCTGGAAAAGAACCACGGCCAACGCTGCACTGGCCTCGGCTTTGCTGACCATACCCCTGTCTGCCATACTGAAATTCCTGCCAGTATGGACCCATGGCGCATTCCCCGATTTTCCATTTCTTGACAGGATGTCCATTGTCTTCATCTTCCTTGTTATTTTAATTGTGGTCATGAGTCTATCAGACAAAAAAAGCAAGGACAATATACAGGCCCTTGTTATAGATACCCGTATGTTCCGATGCCCGCCATCTTTTATCATAGGGTCGGTGATCATTCTGGGGATACTGACTGCCTTGTATATCATTTTTTGGTAAGGACAATGAATCAGGAATATCTCATGTCTAATTTGGCCAGGGTTCTGTCATCGTCAATAAAACAAAGCGAATTCACGAATATAATTTGTAAATTTACTTAGCATCAAAACCAGCTCGAATGAAGGCCAATGCTAGTTTCTCCGATTCGGAAAATAATCCGCTTCCAAACATGGACCTGTGGGAAGATGACCTATTGAAGCGTTATCCTGAAATCGGGAATACCCAAAAAGATAAGGAGTCATTCCGCAATTACGACGCGCCAGCGAGAGACACGGTCAGGGAATTTTACAGGCTCAATCATAAATATCAGACCTATGATTTTGTCAGGGAAAAAGAGCAGGAATTCCTGCGATTCAACCGCAAGGAGCTAAGGCCCTGGGAGGCCATGGATTTCCTGAATACACTGGTTGATGATTCCGATCCCGATATTGAGCTGGACCAATTGCAACACTTATTGCAAACGGCAGAAGCCATCAGGGCCGATGGGCATCCGGACTGGTTTATCCTGACAGGCCTCATACACGATATGGGTAAGGTATTATGCCTGTTTGGAGAACCTCAGTGGGCGGTGGTTGGAGATACATTCCCTGTTGGTTGCGCATTTTCCGAAAATGTAGTGTATCCGGAATTTTTTGCCGACAATCCCGATAATTCGGATGCGCGCTACAATACGAAGTATGGAATTTACGAGCATGGCTGCGGGTTAAAGAATGTTCATATGTCATGGGGTCATGATGAATATTTATACCAGATAACCAGGAATTATTTGCCGGAACCCGCCCTCTATATGATACGGTATCATTCTTTTTACGCCCAGCATCGCGAAGAAGCTTATGATCATTTACTGGACGACCATGACCGCGAGATGTTTCAGTGGGTCAGGAAATTCAATCCCTATGACCTTTATTCCAAGAGTCCCAAGCCTCCAGTGGTGGAAGAATTGAAACCTTTCTATGCGGATCTTATTGCCAAATACCTACCGGAAACGATCAGACTATGACCATTGCCTTATATTTAATGCAGGCCGGAATTTAATATTCCGTTTTTTTTATTCTTCGTTCCTACTACACAATTTATTCGACCCCTGCGCGCGGCAGTTTTCTGATACAAATCGTATCTTGTATTGATAACATAACCAGCATGTGGCTCTTAGCATTAGCAATCGCACCGGGAATTGCCATAAGTCTTTATATATATGTGAAGGATCAGTACAACCGGGAACCACATTTGAATCTGGTATTGAGTTTTATATTCGGAATGCTCTGCTCTATTCCGGCGGTTTTGATTCAACTGGCGCTTACGAGTAGCCTGGACATGGCCATCCCCGAAACAAATTTTGTTCACAGCCTAATCCTGGCTTATCCTATCGTGGGGCTTTCGGAAGAATTCTGTAAGTTTTTTGTATTGCGTTATTATGCTTTCCCCAAGAAAAGTTTCGATGAGCCATTCGATGGCATCGTGTATGGTGTATTCATCGCCATGGGATTCGCCACGCTTGAGAATATTGGCTATGTGTTCGAAAACGGTGTTGGCACGGCCATACTGAGAATGTTTCTTTCTGTGCCCGCACATTCGAGCTTCGGCATATTGATGGGCTATTTTGTGGGCATGGCCAAATTCAATCTTGAAAGAAGATCCGAATACTTGTGGAAGGGATTGCTGACAGCCGTGTTCTTTCACGGCACATTTGATTTTTTTCTTTTCCTGCAAACAGACGCTATCGTCACCCAATTTGTATCAAAGGGCTTGCTGGTGGCCGGCGCGATTGTTTCCTTCCTAATCGCATTCCGTTTGGCACGCAGAGCGATCCGGGCGCACAATGATTTGTCAAAGGAAAATAACCAGAGAATGCATGATGATCCATTTTCGTAAGGCAACAATTGATGATATTCCATTAATACGGGAGCTCACATTTAAAGTGTGGCCACAGACCTATGCAGGTATCCTTTCCAGAGAGCAAATAGATTATATGCTCGATTTGATGTACAGCTCCGATTCATTGCAGAAACAAATGGAAGAGTTGCACCATCAATTCATCATAGGTTTTGCCGCTGAAGAACCGGTGGCATTTGCCTCATTTTCGGCTAAGCCTGACAGTGATAACCGGATATGGCGGGTGCATAAGATTTATATCCTTCCGGGACGGCAAGGCCTGGGAATTGGCAGAAAGACCTTAGACCAGATTGCTGCGGACCTCATGCCGCTTGGAGCCACCACCCTGGAATTAAATGTCAACCGGCATAATCCTGCCAGGAGCTTCTATGAAAGGATCGGATTTGTCATTGTTGGAGAACAGGATATTGATATCGGAAACGGGTATTACATGAATGATTATGTTATGAAACTGGAACTCAGCAAGCCGCATTCAGGTTCTCTTTACTGAATAAGAGTATAATAAGGAAAAATAATTCAGGGCTTATGCTGAATCTGAAGTTTCCTGGCCATCTCGCCCGCAGCGGTATCGGCTTCAGGGCCATAGCCGTTCACCAGAACACCCTTCTGTCCATCTTTTGATTCAATGGCATAAACGACGGCTTCATCCGCCGGATCGGTATTCCCCTCAAAGCGATAGACTTCCGTAATCTCGAATTCATGAGAATTCAGTGTGAGTTCAGGATCCTTACTGAGCAGGCAGTCTTCCTTGAGATTGAAATCAATGCTGTACCCTCTTTTTTGAAGTCCGCGGGTAGCTTCCGAAACCGTGTCGTATGTGAACATTTGCTGCTTTGTTTGGAGTGACAATGGATTGATTATAAATTCATAAAGATGATTGATAATCTTGGGGGAGATTAGTACCTTTGATGCAAATTTTTAAGTTGTATGTCAACAATGACCAGATCAATCATTGATTTCAATTTACCCTACAAAGTTAAGGATATGAGCCTTGCCGAATGGGGTCGCAAGGAGATTAGGCTGGCCGAGGCTGAAATGCCAGGGCTGATGTCAATTCGCGAAGAATATCGCGATAAGAAGCCATTGAAAGGCGCCAGGATCGCAGGATGCCTTCACATGACCATCCAAACCGCCGTGCTTATTGAAACATTGGTGGAACTGGGGGCTGAAGTGAGGTGGAGCTCCTGCAATATTTTTTCCACCCAGGACCATGCCGCCGCCGCAATAGCCGCCGCAGGAATTGGAGTCTTTGCCTGGAAAGGACAAAGCTTACAGGAAGCTGACTGGTGTATTGAGCAGACCTTGTTTTTTGGCAGTCCTGATCGCCCTTTGAATCTGATATTGGATGATGGAGGCGATCTTACCAATATGGTTTTTGACAAATATTCAGAGTTGATACAGCATCTCCGCGGTCTCTCCGAAGAGACTACGACTGGCGTACACCGCCTTTATGAGAGAATGGAAAAGGGAAAATTACCTGTCCCGGCAATCAATGTGAATGATTCTGTTACCAAATCAAAATTCGATAATAAGTATGGTTGCCGCGAAAGCCTGGTGGATGCCATCCGCCGCGCCACCGATGTGATGATGGCAGGGAAGGTAGCCGTGGTGGGAGGATATGGGGACGTTGGCAAGGGTTCGGCCGATTCCCTGAGGGGAGCCGGCGCTCGTGTGATCGTTACCGAAATAGATCCTATCTGCGCGCTTCAGGCAGCAATGGACGGTTTTGAAGTAAAGAAAATGATCGACGCCGTTAAGGAAGCCGATATCATCGTCACCGCTTCTGGTTGCCGCGACCTGATCACCGAAAAACATTTCAGGTTAATGAAGGATAAGGCCATTGTCTGCAATATCGGCCACTTTGATATCGAAATTGATATGGCCTGGTTGAATAAGAACTATGGCAATACCAAGGACACCATCAAGCCACAGGTTGACAAGTACACCATTGACGGCAAGGATCTGATCCTGCTGGCCGAGGGAAGACTGGTGAATCTGGGTTGTGCCACGGGACATCCTTCCTTTGTGATGAGCAATTCTTTCAGCAATCAGACGCTGGCACAGATTGAACTCTGGACAAATCCCGGCAAATACGAGAACAAAGTGTATGTATTACCCAAGCACCTTGATGAAAAAGTGGCCCGTCTCCACCTGAAGAAGATTGGAGTTGAATTGGACGAACTCAGTGGCGCCCAGAGCGAATACCTGGGTATTCCCAAGGAAGGCCCCTACAAACCTGATCATTACCGTTATTAATCAGAATATTTTTAAAAGTGAATAAATAGATACCCGGTCCGATGAGTCGGACTGGGTTTTTTGTTCCCATTCAAATAACTTTAGAATAGAAAAAATGCGGGTTGGTATAGATTTGAGATCTTGGTTAGGCAACACACCTAACTGGTCCGAGTATGCTTTTATAAAGGAAAATTTAGCGCGAGTGTTCCGAAACTGCTGCCGATCCATCGCTTGTAATATACCGGCCGAACGACTCGTGCTTTTTAAATTGTATGATAAACATTGGAAAATAGAACATATAAATTGCCGGCGAGGGCTCCCTTAGTTAGTAGCTGTTAAAAATATATTTTCCCTGGACAACCACTGCTAATTTGCCTTACAATAATTCAAAAAAAACCTATTTATGGTGCAGGGCTAATTATGGTAACCTGCCATGTATCAATTGTTGGGAAATAGTTGTTATTAGGTGGTGTTTGAGTCTCTATATGCAATCTGTATGTTTCCAATTTTTTAGAAATTCCCGATTTAAACCGGCGAGCCATATCATTCAGGCAAAATCCGGAAAGTCTGACTCGCCAGTAAATCGGAATATCATGTTGCACCAATGATCAGAACCCGATCTCGATCGCTTCCCATCCGGCGTTGGCATGTCCTCCGGAATAGGTGTTATTCAGAATCGCTCTGTCCCATATTTCAACATACACGAGGTAGCAGCATGGAACAATGTTAGGATCACTCCATGGGTCCCACAGGAATGAAGTGGGCACAACGTATCCCTGGTCGGCAATATTCCCATTGTAGGTCTTCGACAGCGGAACTGCAGTGTTGGACACAACAGGAACCGAAAGACCGGAATTGCCCCTTGCAGTGACTGCAATCTGGCTCATGTTGGGATCATAAGCATGGATGGTGACCAGGATGAGACCATCACCCTTGCGCACTTTGCCGCATTTGAGAGGCACCAGACTGCCGTCAGGTTTTTGAAGTTGCAACGAAATGGTTGGACGCGGCAATGGGAACGGGCCTGTATTATCCAGGCGCACTACCTGCGGACTGCTCACACGCGTATTCATAGCGGCATCGCGTACCCGAAGGCGAAGGTAATAGACACCATCGGGAGCGGAAGTGGGCCACATCATCAATGTCTTCTCACCTGTAGTGAGTCTTCCACCATCCGAATCCGTAAGTTGATTGATCTTAAACCACCCGGGATCGGCGCCGGTAGATTGACTGCGGGTACGAAAATATTGGAACACAAATGGAGGCAGGATTGGGTCTGGAGGCACGGGCGGAGGCGGTATGGAAGGATTGACCTGATCATACCCACCTTGTGGACCTACGATGATAGGACTGTAGGCACCTCCGGGACCAGTTGATGATAGTTCCACCAGGTATTCGGTGGCAGCAGGCATATTAAAAATTCCCATCAGCCATACGGCCCCGCCAAATGGATGATCACCATAACCGGCTGCCGGGTTGGGGGGGCCTACATAGAAAGGGGGTATGCTCGGCCCGTTCCCGTAACCAAGGGCATTGATCTGAGAAACAGGAATGGAACCCACCCTGGTAATAAGCGGTTTGGCAGGGCAAATTTCGCGACACCTTCTCTTGCATCGCCAGGAACAAAACAGAAGGCAAAGCTGGTGACAGAATCGCTCAAGCTTGTAGTGCTTCAACGCTTCATTCCAGGCTTTCACGTCTTGCTTATCCAACACATCATTAAAGCGCTGCATGGCGCTCTCGTCCCGGAGAAGCGGAGTGATGGCCTTTACAAAAGCCAGCACTTCGGCTGCATTTACTTCTCCATCTGGCGGCTGGGGACAAAACTTCCGACAAAGAAAGCCGCAGTGCTTCTTGCAGAAGAGCCAGCAAACGAGGTGACATTGTTCTGAAATGCCTGCTTTGCTGAGCGCGGCTTCAAACCTATCAGCATTATTTTCTAAAAAGGCGGCGTGAGCCTCGTTAAAGGCTTCGGTGTTTGCCGCAAGTTTTTCAAAGGCTTCAGCCGATTGGCGGAGCTCCTCGAAATTAAGGTCTTTGTTTTCCATGACGACCTCCTCTTAATTTTTTTGAAGAATAAGGTTTCCTATTTTATAATGTTGTTTTCTGGAAAACAACAATATATCCTGATCCGGGTTATTGGTACTGATCCAATAGGAATTTTTGAAAATGCAGTCTGAACAAATAGGTCTGCGGAAAAAAAATAGATTAGAAGAGTAAACGGGTTAGCGATGAGGAGATGTCTTAATAAAGATATATTTTTTTTATGCCTTTTGCAAGTAACAAAAGTTTTTATGGGATTGAACTGCGAGATATTTCGCAGGTCTTATCACAACTAAGTGTAAATCATTATTTCAGAAAAAATATGAATTCATCTATTACGATTACAGTGCCTGGTGGATAGGTCCCAATTCCGTTTGGAACCCGAGACAATTTGTTGTAACTCAATTCTGGAAAATAAGCCTGTGACGTTTGAACTTTGTTGGGAATTCAACTTTTGAAATAGGTGCTGGAAACCTGGTAAATTAGGTTGATTCAGGCGTGAAAGGCTGGCGGCTTAAAAAATCACTTCTCGCATAGTCGGGATTCGAACCTAAACTACTAAGTATTCTATATTCTGCACTTGTCATTAAACTCACTCATGGTAGCCACCTAAATGTGAATCTGCCAACAAATGAGTAATTGAGCAAGTCAGTTGATTCTCAATGTGGTTCAAGAATCCTTTCCCTTTTCTTCCGGTTCGTCCCCATGCTATAAGGAGGGGAATATTGACCGCCAGGATCCCAATTGAACTGAATTAAGCATTCCGCGCAGCAAAATGCGAGGGACAGATGCCTCAGAATTTAAATTCATGAAAAGACTAGAGGACCGGGTAGGCGAAATGGCTGGCACGGAAAAAGCCTCCTCATTTTTAATCTGCAAGCAGATCATTGGAATTGTACTCCAAATCCTGCCATTAGGCAGTCCCGTATTCCTCCGTTTGTCTTTGAAAGGAAATAAGGGTTTTCCGCAGTAATTGATAGAAATCATTTCATTTACAAATCCCTATTTCATATTGATGGAAACAAATTCAATTTCGGGCAAAGAGCCTCATTTCAAAATAAAATCACCATGATTACCCATTTAGACTTCATAACAAAAAGGAGAGGGTGGAAACGAATTCAATTTCGAAACAAGGAGCCTCATTTCAAAACAAAATCACCAGGATTACCCATTTAGGCCTCAAAGCAAAAATGGGGAATATGTGAAGGCTAATATATTTAGGAGATTAGACCTAAATATTAGAGTATGTTTCAGGGAATATCAGTGCAGCAGTTTAATGAGTGCTTCAGGAGTGAGGACGATTGCAGACAATATCTCTTCGATCTGAAATGGAAAAAAGGCTACCGGTGCAGAAGGTGTGGGTGTACCAAATATTATAAGGGCCGCACCGGGTTCCACCTGCGTTGCCGGAGTTGTGGTTACGATGAATCGGTCACGGCCCATACGACCTTCCATAAGCTGAAGATCCCGCTGTTAAAGTATTTGGCATGGCCTTCCGGCTCTCGGTAAAGAAAAAGGTCTAATGTATGAGTTAGGTCTCTGAGTAAATGGTAAGTTCCTGATAATAAGTAAATTTAATTGCCACATTTAATTACTTAAAAACCAGGAACTATGCAGCCTAAAATTAAACAACTTAATTTTGAGGGACAAACTATTTTTTGCGGTATTGATGTCCACAAAAAGAACTGGCGGGTCAATGTTCGCAATTGCGAATTTGAATTAGAAGATTATAGTCAGGATCCTTGTGAGGAAGTGTTATTGAATCATTTAAGGAAAAATTATCCGGGCGCAAGTTATCAGGTAGCCTATGAGGCAGGATTTTGTGGGTTTGGCATACAACGTTGTTTGCAAAAATCAGGCGTAAATTGCATAGTAGTAAATCCATCAGATGTGCCATCATCAGATAAAGAAAAGAAGCGCAAAAATGATAGGGTTGACGCCCGCAAAATAAGTCGTCATTTAGCTAAGGCAGAATTAGAAGCTATTTATGTACCTGCTATTGAAATGGAACATGTCCGCACGTTAGTGCGGCAACGAGACCGGTTGATCAGGGACCAGACCAGATGCAAAAATAGGATATGGCATATGCTTATGTTTAGTGGATTAAAGCTGGAAACAGATAAACCTAAATCATATTGGAGTTGTAGGTTCATGGAATCATTAAGGCAATTGCCCTGTGGAAGCGAACCTCTAAGAAAGGCCCTGAATATAGCGATAGAAGAATATTTACAAGTAAGAAAGTTATTGAGCCAGGCTACCAAACACATTCGGAGCTTATCGGAACAATCACCTTTTGCTGCTTTACAAAACTTATTGCAAAGCATTCCCGGCATAGGGGTAGTAAATTCGATGGTCATCATAACTGAATTGCAAGATATGCGGCGGTTTAAGACGTTGGATAAACTTTGTTCCTTTGCAGGTATTGTACCTGACACAAACAGCACAGGGGATAATGAAAAAGTGAGAGGCATTACTAATCGAAGTAATCATTATCTGCGACTGGCTATTGTGGAAAGTAGTTGGGTGATCATACGAAAAGATCCGGCCATGTTGATGTTGTACAAAAAATATTGTTCAACAATGATACCTAATAAAGCTATCATTAAAATAGCCAGGCACCTGCTTAGCAGAATAAGACATGTGTGGATGAACCAGGTGAAATATGAAATAGGCATTGTGGGATAAAGCGTAGGCGTTTTTTGAGGCATGGAACTTCTGGAATAAGCAGTAAAGGCAACCTTTGCGGGAAGCCTTTACCAATCATTGGAATTTATTCCGTCAGCATCAGGTTATCCCTTGGCGGGTTGCTCGCCAGCATTGCCCGGTTCTGTTTGGCCTGATCAACAAAATTAATAATAATAGTCAGCAAATACACTGTTCAAAGTTCTTTTAAAGGTGCCCATCGTTGAGACATACCTGCAGCGATCTACGATAAAATTCAGAAATGACTGCTTAAAAAGAATACAGGCACCTTTATTAAATAAGTTAAAAAAGACCTTGCAGCGCTCTGTGCTCTGTAACCTTGGGTATAACAAACAGAGATGACTGTTCATTGAAGTGTACTTGAATAG
>JBGPHC010000017.1:0-87656 GCA_041484195.1 Agriterribacter sp.
CTGCGATTTGGATGGTTGTTTGGATAGCATAAAATCTGCAAGGTTTTCAATACAAATTTCAGTTTTATGGTAAACTTTTTCAACCTTTTTTATCCTCAAACGCCCCCCAATTGTGCATTTCTTAGCTTCTTAAGGAACGACGAAGTAGCGTAACTGAATTTACCCAAAGGGGAAAATTTAGTTACCGGTACCAGCTCTTTTACTTTGCTTAACAATATAGCTGCCAAACATAAATATGCTCAACCCGGTAGCCCCGGTGGTGAAGATTGCAACCAAAACCTCTTTATTTCAAAAGCTGAACGATGTCATTTACATTAATGCGGGAGCGATTATTACAGGCGAACAAACTATTGAAGAAGTTGGGGGGCTATCCTTGAATTTATCGTCCGGGTTGCAAGCGGTGAACAAAGGGCAAAAAACTATGGTGTCGGGTCATGATGATTTCATTCCCTGGCGAAGAGGAATTTCTTTATAAAACGAATAATATGAGCTATATGAAAAAAAAATTCCTCAAAGCAATAATGTCGGTTGCGGCAATAGCCTGTATAGCATTATCCTGTAAGGATGGCAATAAGTCTACCGGCATGAAAGCTGCTCTAAAGGGAACGTATGGTTATGATCTTCAATTCCTGCAGCATAACGTAAGCAGCGTTTATGAATTACGTGATAAGGAAGGGATGGCCAAGGTACTGTTGACTCCGGATTACCAGGGACGCGTGATGAGCAGTACTGCAGGTGGAGACAGCAGCAACAGTTTTGGCTGGCTGAATTATGATCTCATTGCTTCTGCTGCCAAAAGAAAACAATTTAACGCTGTCGGTGGGGAAGAACGGTTCTGGTTGGGACCGGAAGGCGGACAATACGCACTGTACTTCAAAAAGGGAGACTCTTTCAATATCGCGCACTGGCAGGTGCCCGCGATCATTGACACCGTAAAGTATGATGTGCTAAAGGCGGATTCATCTGAAGTTACGTTTAATAAGAGCGCGACCCTGTTGAATTATTCCGGAACCCGTTTTGATATTGAAATAACACGCAGTATCCGATTGCTGAATAAGGTTATGTTGCAGCAAAAGCTCGGGGTAAATATTCCCGAGCACCTCCAATATGTGGCCTATGAATCCGATAACCAGGTAAAGAATACCGGCAACGCAGACTGGAAAAAAGAAAATGGATTACTTTCCATTTGGTTACTGGGAATGCTTACTCCCAGCCCGCAAACAGTAGTCATCATTCCCTTTAAACCAATTCAGCCTGTACACGACTATATTACCGATGACTATTTCGGCGCAGTACCCACGGAAAGGTTGACCGTAAAAGACAGTGTATTGTATTTCAACTGCGATGGCAAAAGCCGGGGGAAAATAGGCTTGTCTCCTTCGATTGCAAAATCTGTTGCTGCAAGTTTTGATTATAGAAAAAATACCTTAACCATTATTTATTTCGAGGTGGATAAGGATGGTATGTATGTAAATTCTAAATGGGAGATGCAGGAAAATCCATTTAAAGGAGATGTAATCAATGCATACAATGATGGGCCTTTACAGGATGGAACTCAGATGGGGCCTTTTTATGAAATTGAATCTTCCTCTTCTGTAAAAGAGTTGCATAAAGGCGGTGTGATGAGATACCGGCAGGTAACCTGCCATTTCCAGGGAGATTACCCTTCATTGAATGCCCTCGCAATTGCCACTTTA
This sequence comes from Agriterribacter sp., assembly GCA_041484195.1. Classification (GTDB taxonomy): domain Bacteria; phylum Bacteroidota; class Bacteroidia; order Chitinophagales; family Chitinophagaceae; genus PSRI01. The sequence continues at coordinate 1,698 of JBGPHC010000017.1, forward strand.
GGCGTTCAGCTGAACGAAGCCAAATCTTCAATCATACACTAATAAAAAACCTTTAGGATGAAATTATACAGAACAAGCTATGGGATACTGGTAAAGTATTCAGATGCCTGTTATAAAATAGATGAAGATTGGAATATGCTGATCAACCATGGAAATCTTTATGAGTATTTGTTGGGTATTACTCATCGCGCAGGGAAAATGGTACCGGCCCTTGCTGCCCGATGGCTGGAAGAAATCATTGCGCCAATTGGCAAACAGGAAGTGTGGGCCGCCGGTGTAACTTACCTGCGCAGCAGGGAGGCCAGGATGGAGGAATCGAAATCTTCGTGTAGTGCCGACCTGTACGATAGAGTATACAGCGCTGGAAGACCCGAGCTTTTCTTCAAGGCATTGCCCCATCGTGTTGCTGGGCATAAAGAATTTGTGCATATCAGGCGCGACTCTGCCTGGAATGTTCCTGAACCCGAACTTACCCTGTACATCAATTCTAAAGGGGAAATTCAGGCATATACAGCCGGCAATGATATGAGCTCGAGAAGCATTGAAGGAGAGAACGCCCTGTATCTGCCCCAGGCTAAAGTATATGAAAGAAGTGCGGCCCTGGGTCCCTGTCTGTATGTTTCACCCACTCCGATAGACTTATCTACCAAAATTGAAATGATCATCTTTCGAAATGCTGAAGAAGTATATAAAGATTCCGTTTGTATCGATCGCATCAGGCGTTCATTCGCGGAACTCGCCACGTATATGTTCAGAGAATGCGATTTCCCATATGGATGTTTTCTAATGACGGGTACCTGTTTGGTACCACCCAGTGAGTTCACCTTACAGGAGAACGATGTAGTTGATATCAGCATTGATCACATTGGCACACTTTCAAATACCGTTCGGTATAAGCCAAATGCCGGCCTTTAATTCATCCTTAATGAAGCTTATATGGAACTATCAAACGTTGCTCCCAGGCAGAAAACAGCATTGGCATTATGGCTGGTAATAAGCCTGTTTTTTTTATGGGCTCTTACTGCTAACCTCCTGCCCTCGCTAATTCCACATCTCAAGAAGGCATGCCAGCTTAGTGATTTCCAGTCGGCATTTATCGATTCTTCCTATTGGGTAGCATATTTTGTCATGGCCTTTCCGGCAGGATTAATTATCAGGAAATACAGTTATAAAATAGGAATTATTGCCGGTTTGCTTATTGCCATGTTGGGAGCATTATTATTTTACCCTGCTGCCGAATTGAGAACCTTCGGTTTTTTCCTGGTGGCTCTTTTCCTGATTGCAGGCGGAATGAGTTTTTTGGAAACAGCTGCCAATCCCTATGTTACGCTGTTAGGTGACGCTTCGGGTGCTTCTCAACGGTTGAATTTTGCGCAGGCTTTTAATGGGCTTGGTGCGTTTATCTCCGCTTTTTTCCTGAGCAAGGTCATACTCTCAGGTAAGGAATATACTCCGGCACAAACCCAGGCAATGACCCCGGCTGTATTGCAGCAATATCTTGCGGGCGAGTCAGCCCGCGTAAAAGTTCCATACCTGTGCATTGCGCTGGTTCTGTTTCTCGTTGCGCTTCTGTTCATTTTGATAAAGCTGCCGAAAGTGAAAGAAGAAAATAAAGTGCGTTTTAAAATCGATTTTTCTGTTTTCCGCCACAGCCATTTTACTTTGGGTGTTATTGCCCAGTTTTTTTATGTTGGCGCCCAGGTATGTATCTCCAGTTTTTTTATACGGTATTGTAAATACAGTGCAGGCCTGCCGGAAATTTCTGCCACTAATTACCTGGGATATCTTTTATTGTTCTTTATGATTGGACGTTATGTGGGCTCCCTGGCAATGTTAAAGGTAAAACCGCAGGTATTGTTGACCTGGTTTAGTGCGGCAAATATCCTTTTGTTATTCCATATCGTGCTTATAGGTGGGAAAGGCTCTGTCTATGCTATGATGGCTGTTGAATTTTTCATGTCCATTATGTTTCCCACCATTTTCGCATTGGCCATCACGGGACTGGGAGAGCAGGCAAAAATAGGATCTTCCTTTTTGGTAATGTCTATTGTGGGAGGAGCGATTCTCCCGTTACTGCTCGGGTTTATTTCCTGGAAATATAATATCATGGCAGCTTACGCTGTTCCGCTGGCGTGTTTCTTCTTTGTTTTTTATTATGGCTACAGGGGATACCTGCTGAAAGACAGATTAATCCACCAGAATTATTTTAAGGCACTATTATGATTAAAATCAATATTAAATATTGTAATCATGAAAAGGAAGAGAAACCAACAATAAGAAGGTTCAAGCCATCAATGATGTTCCCGCCATTGGTGTTTCCCTTTTGAGTATATAAAACATTTTGATAAAAGCAACCAGGGATCACCAAAAATAAAAAGATAGTGGACGTGAAACACCAACCAGGGCATGAAAATAACTTTACTTTCTCTCATTCCGACCTCTATTTAAGTTGAACTTTTATCCATTCACAAGGACCGGTAGCCTTGTTGTCTTTAAATTTTATCTCTACCATCAGGCCTTGTTTAATATCAGACAGCATCCCCTTTTGATTGGTTTGTTTAAGGCTGCTTTTGTCCAGGTAAATTAATGTGGCTGCCATCACCTTAATGTTTTTAATCTCATCTGAGCTTTCCGTCTTAATAGTAATGACAGAATCTTTTGCATTTACAGTTTGCACATTGCCTATCAGGGAAAATTTTCCCGATATTCCGGGCGATTTTCTCACTGGTATGAATACCTCTGTCTCTTTTTGGGCCTGCGCCGCTAAAGAAATCGACAGCAAAATAGCTCCTGAAATGACGAGCCTCATAAAAGCTGATTGACTTATAAGCTTTACTGAACTTTTCATGACTGGTGTATTTTGTACTCGTTTTATTATTGAATGAGTTCAGTCCGGGCAAGCGCCAGTTCCTTCAACGCTTCGTCTGCATTTTGCTTTCTGCCTGACTGTCTTCTTGTTACTTTTTCAATCGCTATAGCCGCTTTTCGTAAATGAGCCACCGAGGCGGGATGTAAACCGCCAGACTCAAGTACCAGGATAGCGTCTTCGGTCTCCTGTCCGGCTCGTTGCGGCAATTTATCAAACAGCTCGTTTCCTGAAAACATTCTATTCACAAATGAATTTAATAAATCCGTGCTCTCCCTGATATTTTCCAGCGCGTTGATGACTCTCAGAAAAGCCGCGATGGCCACAATTTGTGTGGCATCGAGTTCTATACTTCCGCTTCCAGTCAGGCTGTCAAGTATTCGCACTGCAGGCGAATTGTTGAATGCTTCTCCATCATAAAATGCTACAGCGCCTTCAATTGTTTGCACCGAATTATTATGAAAGAAAGGACCCGTTTCCGCCGCTTCTACCAACGGGGGAACATTGAAACTGCTATCGCCCGGCGTTCCATGCCCGTCATCTGCAGGAACCCGTTCACCGGTAAGATCAGCCGGTTGGTCAGGCAGGTCTTCAACTCCTGTATTAAAATTGAGGTTGCCGGCGCCCTGCCCAAAAAAAGCAGGGTTGGCATTTGCACCCGCATTAAAATGGCAGACAAAACACTTCCCCGTTTTTGGGTCATTAAAAAGGGCCTGCCCTCGTAAAGCGACAGAGTTTTTTAATGGGAGAGGCAATTTCAAATCTTCCTGTGGCGGCAATGATAACATGAAAGCATCCAAAGCATCCAATTCTTCATCTGTAGGCAACCGAAAATCAACACCCGGCACGCGGTTCAGGGATTTGGTAAAATGCTGAATTACGGCTCCCGTAGCAAAAGAGCGAAGAGATTTGTCTCCCGGCGCACCGTCACCGCTCCAGCCTGTATGAGAGCCATCTTTGCTGGCCACCGAATTTCGCAATCCAAGCACGTGGGGCACTCCTCGCATTACGAATTTGTTTTTCAAATCATCAAAACCATCCATGTTTTCCAATATGAGCCCCAGCTCTCTTAGCAATCTTGGATTCTCAAAATTTTCTTTTAAGGCAGGGTTGAATTCCGCTACGAAAAGTGGATTACTATCTGGTAGTGAAGCTATGAATGTGGGGTCAATGGTAAAATTGTTTTCAGCAGGATGACAGGTGCCGCAGGTTCTGCCATTGCCACCGAAGGTTTCATTAAAGAATAGCTCCCGTCCCCTGGCTACAAGTGCATCCTGCGGCTTGGGCGCCGGACTGGTAACAATGCAGCTTACCAGGATCAGGAGTAATATTGCTATCATTACGATAAGTCTTTTCATATTGCAGCAATATAAAATTTACCAGTACTTGATAAAATTGTCAGGATTATAATTACAAATGCCAGTTCCCATATATTTCTGTAGTGCTTAGCCCAGCTAAAATCGCGCAATGTTTTTTCCGTGCAGACAGTATCAAAAAATATCAGCGGGATTTGTCCATCAAATTTTCGGTCATCTCCAATCTGGAGATACGGCATTATTACCAGGGGAATAATTTCTTAAATAAACGAAACTCAATTAAATAATCCTCAACTATTGTGCCAGCAAAGGGAAATGTGAAAGGCGAAAGGCCGGAAGTTTTTCCCCGCCCTGGGTCGTGTCTCCACGAACCAGTAAAATTGTTCTAATCATATTCTTGCAAAATAGCCCACGAAGCACCCTATTGTTGGAGTTTCCCTTTTGGGAATGATAAACATTCGGAAACAGGACACCATGTAGCGCCAACAACAAAAAGATAATGGAGGGGAAACACCTACTAAGGCGTAAAACCACCAGATCCCTAATTCAGAAGTCTTTTTTTCCAGCAGGCAACCATTATTATAAGGGGGCGTATTCAATATTACTCCTTGCCAATTTATACAACTGAAGACCAGGAACATGGAGAGAAAAAGATCAGGATCGGGTCATCGCACTCCTTTCTCGTCCTTTTCTTTATGATCTCCTGGTTTAATTCTACCGCAGTTTCACCTTTAAGCCTGATTAAAATTTCACCGCTCACGCGTAGTCCATATTCTACTGAAGAATGGGTATCTATATTTATTTATTTTAAAACACTGCGATTATGAAAAAAATTGGCGATCCGGGTTCCCCGTCCCGGTACATCAAAACTTCGGGTATGGTCCTGATGGGTTTATTGGCCATCTCAACAGGTTGTAAGAAACAACATCTCCCCAAAGCACTCAAGGATTTTAAACAGGTCAATCTTGTGGCTAACAATGGTGAATACGCTAACCTTCACACAGACCCTTCATTGATCAATGCCTGGGGACTTACTTTCAGTTCAAATGGAATAGCCTGGGTAAATTCGGAAGCAGGTCATGTGAGCGCGCTGTATGATAAAGAAGGGGTGGCAGTAAGAGCTCCAATAAAAATTCCCTCACCTGGCGCGCCAGCAGGTGGCAATCCAACCGGTATTGTCTTTAATGGCAGCGCCGATTTTGTTCTGTCAAATGGCCAGCCCGCACGCTTCATTTTTGTGGGATTGGACGGAGTATTGTCTGCCTGGAACGGCAATGCCGGTGATACTGCGCTGCGGATAAAGGATAATTCCGCAAATTCTGCATATACGGGACTTGCGCTGGCCCAAAACAATGGAGTGAATACGCTTTATGCAGCTAATTTCCGTGCAGGTAAAATAGATGTATGGGATAATACATTTTCACCCCTGTCCATGCCTTTCATTGATCCAATGCTTCCGGCAAAATATTCACCGTTTAATATCAGGGCCTTGGGAGAATGGCTCTACGTAACTTATGCTAAAGTGGGGCCAGATGGCGATGATGAGCCGGGCCAGGGCAATGGATTTGTAAGCATTTTTACCACCGACGGTAAATTTGTAAAAAGATTTGCTTCAAGGGGTGCCTTGAATTCACCCTGGGGTTTAGAAGCTGCACCTGCCGGATTTTTTGTTGATGATGATGCGGAGAATGATGCAAAACTTGGGCATCAAGACAATAAAGATCCTCTTCCAATGATCCTTGTTGGCAATTTTGGTGATGGAAGGATCAATGCCTATACCGGGGATGGCCAGTTCGTGGGACAATTGAAATCGCATGGACACAGCATTGTTATCGACGGTTTGTGGGCCATTTCATTTCCGCCTGCTACTGCAACCGCTATAGATCCCAACAGGCTCTATTTTACCGCCGGTCCCAATGATGAAAAAGACGGATTATTCGGTTACCTCATTAAAGACTAAAATGGACGGTCAATAAATGCCACAAGGGCCGGGATGCTTTAAGGATCCCGGCTTTCCTTTGGTTTATCCTCAACTCTGGAAACAGTTTGTAGAAATCAGCCTAAAATGAATTTGTTTTTATCATTGAAATATAAGCCATAATAAATGGATAATAGTTTGGTTGATTCTCCCTTCTCTCTTAAAATGCCTGGGTGTATTTGCTACACGTGAAAAAGCAGATCGAAGCGTAACATGTTCATAAACCTAAAAAGACACCTATTTTGAAGGCTCAAATATTCAAGGGCTTTATCGGGTATTTCATTTGGGAACTATTATTCTGATGAGCCTTCTGGTCCATGCGGTATCTTAATGTGGGTCTCACACCCTTTTCCAGGAGCGGATTTAATTTTGACATCTCCATTGAATAATTCTACCCTGTTGACCATATTTGAAATGCCAATTCCTGTTCTTTTTATATTGGGATCAAAACCTTTGCCATCGTCTGATACCATGAGATACAGGAAATTGTCATCTGCATTGATTGAAATATGTATGTGTTTTGCCCCGGCATGCTTAATAGTATTATTCATATTTTCCTGGATAATCCTGTATAGATTCAGTTTCAATTCATCGTTTAGATTATGACCGGTTAATTCATGGGTAAAAGTTGAATCTATGGCTGCGTTTTCTCTGACTTTTTTCAATAATGAGTTAACCAACTCCTGGAGATTGATGTTTTTCAAAGGCGCCACATACCTGTTTGTCAGCGCCCGGATCTCGTTTATGGAAGCATTTATCAGGTCCTTGGAATATTGGGTCAGTTCGATGATATTTTGTTTATTTGCCATGGCTGTGCTCAAATACATTTTTGCTGTGGCTAGCATTTGATTTACATTGTCATGCAATTCCTTCCCGATATGATTTCTTTCTTTTTCCTGGCCTTCAATGATTGCCCTGGTCACTTTCTTCTGCTCGAGTATTTTTTGGGTTAACAATTCTTTTTCCATGGTCTTTAATTCTTCCTCGGCTTTTTTTCGATGGGTGATATCACGGGAAAAGCAGGCAGTGCCGATAACCTCATCTCCCTGCCGGATAGGGTAGAAGGAAATTTCCGACCAAAATAGAACCGGTTCATTGAAGTGTTCTACGGTGGTGAAACCCTCGCCGGAAAAAGCTCTTATGTAATATTCACGGTACCTTGATAAATAGTTTTCTTTGAATTGTGGCGAAAGAACAAGGTCTCCATGCCTGAGTGGCTTGCCGGATAGCTTTTCTACCATTCTGCTAAACGCCTCATTCGAAGTAATGAGCCTGAAATTTGTGTCAACACTCCACATTGGGTCGTTTGTGTTGTTAATCAATGCTGCCAGGTTGTTGCTGGCAAATTCTTTTTCCTGCTCTATTTTAACACGTTCGGTCACATCATGTACTATCACCATTCTCGCCTTCCTTCCTCTGTATGGAATTGAATGAGCCGTTATTTCAACAACAATGAGCTCCCCATTTTTCTTTAAATGCCTCCAATTGCTCTTCCTCGTATATGTTTCATATTTGATTTTGGGCAAATCCCTGGCAAGCCGGTCCTGATCTTCCCCGGGTGTAATATCCATAATGGTCTTACTTAAAAACTCATCCTTAGTATAACCATAATATTTAATGGCGGCTTCATTAACTTCCAGGAACCTGAACGTATCAAAGTCATATATCCATTTGGGTAGTGGGCTTTTGGAAAAAATAGTGCGATATTTTTCCTCGCTTTGAATGAGTTTTTCAACAGCTTCCAGTTTCTCTTTTTCTATATGCCTTTGTTTCAATGCCGCTTCTAAGGCGGAAGGCAGTCTGGTCAACCTGTCCTTCAATATGTAGTCGTCGGCTCCCAGTTTTATAATATTAGCCGCAAATTCATCTGATACGGCGCCTGTTACCAAAATAAAAGGGATTACAAGTGAGCGCTCCTGAATTATTTGCAAGGCTTCCGTTGCGCTGAACTGCGGCAAATAATTATCTGAAAGGATTACATCGGGTAAAAAATGGTCAAGCGCCTCCAGATAGGCTTCTTTATTCATGGCCAAAGTAAACTGGTATGCCGGATTTGTATTTTTTAGCAAACGCTGCACAATTTCGGCGTCTTCGGCATTATCTTCCACCAATAATATCTTAAGTGGTTGTATCATATTTCTTTTGCAGGTGGTTGATTCAATAATAACCAGTAGTAACCAAGATTTATTATTGCTTCTGCGAACCTTTCAAAATTCACCGGCTTTACTATATAGCTGTTGGCGCCCAGTTCATAGCATTTTTGAATATCCGGGTCTTCCTTGGAGGAAGTAAGGATTACAACTGGTATTGACTGGGTGCGTGGATCTCCCTTCATTTTCTGTAACACTTCGAAGCCGTTAACCTTAGGCATTTGGATGTCTAGCAACACTATTTTTGGGTGTTGAATTAATTCCTTCTGATTTTCATATCTTCCGGTTGAGAAAATGAACTCAAGCGCCTCCTCTCCATCTTTAACATGAAAGAGGTTATTGGCCATATTATTCTTCTTAAGGTGCCGGATAGCGAGTTCTGCGTCATTTGGATTGTCTTCAACCAACAGCAGATCAACTTTGCTTTGTGTCATTATTATCTATTTTAATATTTTTATTATGGCGATCATTTCAATCGGTGTTATTTGGGCAAACTGAAATAAAAGCTGGCTCCCTTATTCAATTCCCCTTCGGCCCACACGCTTCCTCCATGCTTGGTAACAATTTTCTCCACAAGGGCCAGGCCAACCCCGGTTCCCTCGAAGTCTTCTATACTGTGTAATCGTTGAAAAATTTTGAAGAGCTTGTCCTGGTATTTTTGATTAAAGCCTACACCGTCGTCTCTTACAAAAAAGGCAGTATTCCCGTCTCTGGAGAATGAACCAATTTCAATATGCGCCTTGTCTTTTTTTGAGGAATACTTGATGGCATTGGTGATCAGATTCATCCATACCTGCCTGATCATATTGGCATTTGCCCTCGCCGTTGGCAATGGTTGCAGGGCCCATTGTATTCTGGTGAAATCATATTGCGAGGCAAGGGATTCTCTTACTTCACTGACCATTTCCGACATATCTATTTTATCCTTTGTGATATCCTGACGACTCATGCGGGAAAATGAAAGAAGCTCATCAATGAGTTGCCCCATTTTCAGAGTGTTCTTTTTAATTACAGAAGAAATGCGTTTCCCTTCATCATCCAGATTGCCGGCGTATTCTTCCTCTAAGATGGCCGTATAGCCAATGATAGCCCTTAATGGGGCCCTGAGATCATGAGACACGGAATAGGAAAAACTTTCTAATTCCTTATTCACAGACTCCAATTGCGTAGTGCGGTCCTTTACCTTTTGTTCGAGTGTTTCATTGAATTCCCTAAGCGCAATATCCTGGCGCTGGATCTGGTCAAGCATCTGGTTAAAGGCGTCTGTGAGACTGCCCAACTCGTCGTTGCCCATTTTACTGGCGCGCACTGAATAATCCTGTTTAGTGGAAATAATTTCTGCCGTGCCGGCCAATGTGAGTATGGGCACCGTGATGCTCTTGGTTAAAAGCTGTACAGGGAAGTAAGCGAGCATGAAAGACAAAATGAATACGGCGGTAACAATAATTGCATAGAGCCTTAATCGTTCATACATGGCTCCCAGATCAGATTTCAGATAAAGTGTGCCCAATTGCCTTCCATTCTGCAAAATGGGTTCGAATCCCTCGAGATAACTTTTTCGAAAGCGATATCCCCTGCCTTCGGGTCTAATTTCGGAATTGTCTGTAACCTCATGCCTGGAGTATTTGCAGAATAAGTTGCCTTTTAAATCATAAATGCGCGCGGTAACGATATGCGGTTCGGCCTTTAATGCAGCCAGGATTTCTCCGGCATCTTCGGAGTTATCAAATGCGAGAGAGGCGGTGCTGTTGGCTGAAACGATTTGCCCAATTGTAGAAACTTTTTCAATTGTTGTTTTGCGAAAAGCATAGTATTCGTAGGAAAAAAATGCTATACATGGTACAAACAATTCAATTACATTAATGAGAAAAATAATTCTCAACAGCTTTTTCCGTATGGGTATGTTTCCAAACAGCATTCTTTAACTTTTTTCCTGCGGTTTATAAATTTCCGCCAGCCTGAGGAGTTTTGAACTTAGCACAAGATCACTTTCCCTGCATGCCTCAATATTTATTTGCAGTTTTATTTTATTATTGCTGGTGAAGAACCTGATCATTCCTCCCTGGCTTGAAAAATCAGTTGTTTCGCTTACCGTCAGAATATTCTTTCCTTTGAGATCTTCAAGAACCTGCCTGAGTTTTTCTTTATCATGAACATTGATAAACAAAATGTGGCATGACTTAATCTCCTTCTCCGTTTTATAATATTGAACGATTACCGGATGGCCATTGATCTTTTCCTCCGAAACGGTTTGTTCAAGGAAACTACTGAAAGGATTTTCACCCAGAACTCCAATTACCAAAGGAGACTGAACCGTTTCGAAGGAATGGGCCGGCCAATCGACAAACTGCGTAAAATTGAAAAGAAAAATGGCCTTTAACTGGTATTCACGGGTGGGTGTTTGGCCATGGAGGCGGGGGATCGAGACGAAGAGGCAGAGAGCAATAATATAGGGGATCAATTGGAGCCTTGAACAAAATTTCTTCAATGGAGATGATATGGCTTTTAGAATCGGCATATGATCTTTCCGTATATGCTTCGCTCAACCTGGCGGGGGGCAGGCGATGAAGGAATAAATTCGAAGTGGTGATTGTGCAGTAAATTTTGTGCCACCAGATCAAGCTCCAAAACCTTGGTTAATTTCCACCCGATCCGCATGTCTAATTCCATATACCCTTTCACTTCCGGTTTGGGTAATTTATCAACATAACGTACCACGGTTCCGCATTCGATCCCCTTTGTAATATCTATTTCAGATTGAATAAGGAACTGGTGCTCCGGATCATTACTCTCGGCGGTTCCCCCATTCATGTCTTTGCTTCCGGGTTTAACAGACAGGTCTTTTCTCAAAAAAGTATAGCCACCTCTAAGTAGCCACCAGTCTTTTACCTTATGTGTTGCTGATAATTCAATTCCATAGCTATTCCCCTTAACGCCATTTCCAAAAGTCACCGGAATATTGAATGGCGGGGGGCCGGGTTCCACACTGCGCAAATGATCATACATATTATAGAATGATGCCAATGAAAAAGAAAGATTTTCCATTGGTTGTGACCTCCAGCCGAGTTCATAAGCAATCACAGTTTCGGATATGAATTCGCTGCCTGACAGTAGTGGAATATTGGGTGCCAGGAACAGAAAGAAGTCGCGGTCAATTCTGGCGGGGGTCCTGACCGCTCTGGAAACGGCCCCCCAAAATGTTTGTTTCTTTAGGCCTACCCATGCTATGCGAACGTTAGGCTGATATTCGAATCCCGTATAGTTGTTTTTCTCAATTTTCGAGCCCAGGGTAAACCTCAGGCGATCTTTAAACAAAATGATTTCATCCTGCAAAAAAGCGCTGTAACGATAAAGCCTCTTATGTTCGGGAAGAAAGGCAAATAATTCCAGGTTCGTGACATCGTGATCCATCAGGCGAAAATTCAGCCCATATGTGAGCACATTCCTTTGGCCTGGGTCATACCGATGATGCCAATCTATATCATAGGTTTTCAGGTCTTCGGTAAACCCATTCTTGAAGTCACGAAAAGTATGGTCATAGTATCCCTTTAGCTGCGATTCGGATTTTTCCGAAAAGGTGTGATTCCATCTGGCCACAAAATTTTCACCCCTTGCCAGCACTGAGGTATCGCCCGCATCGGGATTAGGACGTCCATTATAAATATTTTGCTGAAGACTCAATTTATTTTTTGCAGACGCTTCCCAATCCAATTGAACGCCTCCCTGCAGCATTGTCCAATTATCATTGGCTTTTAAACCATTGGTATCAATGGTATTTCCCAATTTAAATCCAGTTCCATAAACCCGGTAAAAAAACCTGTTTGATATTCGCCCACCATAGCGAAGGCTACCCAGACCAGGCAGATTGCTTCCGAAAGCGCCTTCGGCAAATAATCCTTTCGTATCCTTTGAGTTCTTGGTTATGATATTGATGACTCCGTTAAAGGCATTGGCCCCCCAGAGGGTTCCTCCTGGTCCGCTTATCACTTCAATGCGATCAATATCCTCCATCACCAGGTTCTGCACATCCCAAAATACTCCTGCGTATAGCGGGGTGTACACCGTTCTACCGTCAATAAGAACAAGTAGTTTATTGGCAAGAACATTGTTGAATCCCCTTGAGCTTATAGCCCACTGACTGGAATTAACCTGGCCAACCTGTAAGTTGGGTGCAAGCCGCAATGCCTCCTCAAGGGTTTTTGCTCCCGAATTGCGAATATCCTTCTGCGTGATTACCTGAATGGCGGATGCCACTTCGTTCAACTTTTCCGGACGCTTTGAAACGGAGGTCACTTCAATATTCATTAGCTCTTCCAGGCCCAGATGTTTCAGGGCCTGAAGTGAAAGCAGGCTATCCCGTTCCTGACCAACGCTCACACCAGACAGTAAAATAAGGTGAATTGATAAAGATAAGGATAGGGTTAGCGCCTTGTTTCGAATCCGTTTATTTTTGACGTACAGATTCATAGGTGTATTTAGACTTTAATCATTGGAAAGGTTTAATTTGGCTTATTCAATAGATTATGCAACCAGGGATTTTTCAACTTCGTATGTCACAAGCGCGACTCTTTAATTGCATTTATGCTGAATGCGCTTACTCACATTCCTGAGCATTAAGTAATTTAAGAAAAATATCTTGAATCCGGAGCATTCTGCTCCTTTGAATTTTACTCTTTGAATTTTTTTAATCGAAATGGATGCCGGAAGCGAAAAACTCTTTAACTGTGGTAATAAAAATCACGACGGTAGTAGAGGAAAATTGAAAAAGCAATAAATCCGGCCTTTTAAGCTCAACAACGCTTTGATGGGAAATATAAATTGAAATTCAAGTTAAGAGTTTATTACTAAATCATGTATGTGGAAATACTTAGTGCCATAAATGGCGGCAGCCAATTTCGAAATTGAATCATGATTTGGGCGTTGAAGGAATTTTCATTTGGGCGTTTGCTAATAATCTTCCTATTCCGATTTGTAAAATAAGATCGCAGTTGATCGTAGTTCCTCGGGCAAGACTTTCCAATCTTGTTAACAGCCATTAATTCACTGCATCACTCCATTGCTTGCGTTTCCCTTTCTGAAATATTAAACCTCATGGCAAGAGGCACCAGGAAGCATAATTAAAAAAGAGATGATTTAGTTTGTGTTCCCTTACTGCTTCGGGTTCTGAAAATGTGATTGGAATAACGGGAAGCGCCAACCAAGGTTCCAAAACCATGAGGTGTAAATATTCCCCACCCGGTCCCTGGCCCCGGGCCGGAATTCGCAAACTTAGGTTTATGCCCCCGGGTACCTGGAGTTTAACATATGACTTTTGGATCGTGACGCGAACCTTTAGGCGGAAAAGATTTCCTTTGAATAAAGGGAGCGCCAATTAAGTTTTAATGGCGCTGCTACTGTTTCACAATGCTTACGTGTTTGTGCATATTTTGTCCCCAATCCAATTTCAAGTCGTAATAGCCGGTGGCTACATTAGGTAAGAATAAATTAATTGCATTCATGCCCTTGTGAATTTCGATGTTCATCTGCTTAACCAGTTTACCGGCGCTGTCAAATATCTGCAGCGAGCCACTACCGGTACTTTGCGTAGTTATGGTAACAGTCATATTATTATTGACCGGGTTGGGATAGGCCGAGACTTTTTCAGCAACCATATCACCGCGAATAAAGACAGTAACATCAGCCTGTTCTTGAAGTGTTTGAACCTTTTCTTGCAAATCCTTGATTAATTGTTGTTGTTCCTGTACGGCTTTTACAAGCGGGACTACAAATTCAGCATAGCGCAGCGAATAAAAACCATTTTCATTTTTTGGCTTATCAATACCAATGAAATCATAGGCGCTTTCTTTAGCAGCCTGCTCCACTTCCTGGGCAACAAAACCCGTAAAAAGGGTTTTTTCCTTTTCTGCCATGGCAAGCTTCATTTGCGAATTCCATTCTTCTCCTTGATTTTCCTTCAACTGTTTGCTAAGTGCTGTTATATTCAGGTGGTAGGTAATCGGGCGGAGCTTCATGATAAAGTCCAATCCTTTTACATCCTCTTTTATATCTTTTTTAAAGCGTCCATCGCTGAAATTACTCCAACCCGCATACCCTCCAATTGACCAGGTTGCCGAATTGCCGATTCTTGCAGTGCTGTTGTCGGGACAGGTAACACCTTGCCCAATGGCGATCATATTGTATTGCCCGGCAAAGCTTCCTCCACAATTGGCACCCAATATAGTGTTGTTGTATCCGAGGTCATATGAGAATCCCGCATTATACCCAATGGCCGTATTATACCATGAATTTGTTGTATAATTAAGGGCATTGCTTCCAACCGCAGTATTATAATTACCGGCATTATTGGAAGATAGCGACTGCCTTCCGACGCCGGTATTATCGTGACCACTGGCAGTGCGTCCCATTGTTCCGTACCCGACAGCCGTATTACTGTTGGAGGTGGTAGTAAGCTGAAGTGCGCCATATCCCACTGCCACATTATAAGAGCCGGAACTGCTGTATTGGAGCGCATAACTGCCTACTGCCGTGTTCTCGTATCCTGGATTTATATTCAGCGCTCTGAATCCAATTGCCACACTATAGGTGCCAGGGCCGCCTTGCCCTGCACCATAGCCAAAACTTGTTTTGCCATTGGTAAGATCTATTTCTCCCGCATAAATATTATTCACCCTGAATCGGAGCGGGTTATTGTCCCTGGTTCCCAGGAAATTGGTTGCCGGGTTTGTACCAGCATTGCCCGTGAGGCTCCAGGATTGCGATTGAGCCATTGCAGAACCGCAAAATACAGTTAAGAGCAGCATGATTTTTTTCATGGTGTTAGTTTTTTTAATGAAATAATGATGAGACATCCCGGTACGGATGTTTGAAACCATAAATCAATCAAATGACAACCTCAAAATGATTCAATTCCTTGTGGTGGTAAAGTGGCAGGTTTTTCAGCCCGATTCAGCAGAGATGGGCTTTCGCTGTTGTTCGGAAGTAAGATTGCTGGACGCTTCGACAAAATTAGTTCATAATTTGTCATTTGCAACCAGTTTAACCCCATTAACCCCATTGTTGGTGTTTCCCTATCAGAAATGCAAATCGTTTTGATAAAAGCCACCAGGGAGCACCAACAATAATATGCCAGTGATTTAGTTGATATTCTCTTATCCAATTAAATGCCGGGATTTCTTTGCTCCACTGGAATGAACGGCTAAGAGGTGAGAATTAGAACTTGCATGTGATTCCTATCAAGGCAAATTCCCGTATAAAGTTGAGTAGAGATCTACTCTTGCCGAAAAGGAATTTCATCAAGAAATGGAGGAATTTTTCACATTGGATTTGAGCTGCTAAGTTAAATATGCGGGGATAAATAAAATCTCATCTCTATTTTAATAGCATAATTCATTTCATTTGCAATAAACTGTGAGGAGATGGATTTTGATAGATACGCTGTCCTAACAAATGCTAACCATGAAGTGTACGAGTTTTTGAGTGAAGGACCGAATGGAATCATTAAAAAGATAGTCAATTACCGGGTAATCTCTGACAATCTATTCAACCTTGCATTTGGAGACTGGGATGAAACTGAACAACGAATCAATTACCTGGTAAGAACCAATAATCATGACCGGGATAAAGTGCTCGTTACAGTTGCATCAACCGTGGTTGATTTTATGAAGCATCATCCTGATGCGAGTCTATTTGCAAAAGGCAGCACGCCGGGAAGAACCAGACTTTACCAGATTGGCATATCTGATTGTTGGGATGAAATTGGCCGATTTTTTGAAATAGAAGGCTTTTATAAGGGCTATTGGGAACCGTTTGAGAAGGGCAAGAATTATCAGGCTTTTACCTTGGAAGCCAAACAAAAACCCTAAATTTGATTTTACGAAAAATGAGCAAACATGTCAACATCAGCGTTAAAAAAGAATAAATCAAACGGCAATATTACAGTAGTCAGCAAAATGAAAGACTACAGCGAGGATCCCGTTTTCAAAAAGAAGGACGCTGATGCCCTTGCATTTATCAAAAAACATGGGTTGCCAAAGAACAAAAAGAAAGTCAAGTAACTCCAAATCTTTAATGGCATCAATGTGTCGTGGGTCCATTCATGGACCTTTTTATTTAAGGAAGATTGAAATCAGGTCTCACCTTTACACTCCATTGTAGGGTTTTCCAGCCCGGGTATTTTAGACTCTCCTGTAAAGTTCGCCAGACACTACCAACAATAATAGGGGATATGAAAAGAGAGTGATTTAGCTGGTGCTCCCATACAACTTTAGAGGCTGGGATGTCTATGAGATAACGGGAGACACCAACTAAGGCGTGAAAATTTATTCTCCCTTTAGATTCCTGACGTGGACAGCAAAGAGCATGGATCCGATTAAAATGATCACAACGGCTAGAAAACTGATGAAAAACACAGAATCTTTAGCGATAGAAAGCGGAACAAAATTCGGCCTCAATTTGGATGGCTTTGCGAAAGGGGCTTTGTCTGCAGTAATTGGCTTGGTTTCTGATTTGATATATGTCAGAATGTTTTTAACACGCTCTGGTGTCATATCTGGATGATCGGGCATGGGGATTTTATTGAATTTTTCAAATAGCGCTACAGCGTCCTTGTCGCCTTTCTTAACCATTGATTGGGAGGAGCGCACAAAATTGAGAATCCAGTCAATGCTGCGGCGTTCCTCAACACCAGCCAGAGCAGGTCCCGTCAATATTTTATTAATGTTGTGGCAGGCTGCGCAACGGGAGGTGAAAATAGATTTGCCTTCATCCAATGATGGGTCTTCACTGGCTTTTGCAACGGTTCCCACGAGAATCAATACAAGGGCTAAGGATACGATATTCTTAATTTTCATCTTGCAACCTTTTTATATCATGTATTAATTGATCGGTCTCTTTTTCGCTGGTGCCATCGTAATATCCTCTTATTCTCTTTTGCTTATCAAGCAACACCAGTTTTTCACTATGAATAAAATCATCAGGACCTCCGTCACCATCCGTAGCAACGATCATAAAACTGTTTCTTGCCAGCTTATAAATCTCTGATTTATCACCCGTCAGCAATTTCCAGTTGGCTCCATTGATTCCGAATTTGGCAGCATAGTGTTGTAGTTGAGCTACACTGTCTCTTTCCGGATCAATGGTAAACGAATTGATCAGAATATCCTCACTACTAAATGCCTGCTGTACTTTCTTTAAGTTCCTGGTCATTTTGGGGCAAACGATCGGACAATGGGTAAAAAAGAAATTGGCTACAACGATCTTTTCTTTCCATTCATTCTTCCCGTATTTGATTCCTTCCTGGTCAAGCAATTCAAAGCCTGCTATGCGATGCTGTACGCTTATCCCATTTTCTGTGACTTCTTTTCCGTAAACCGGCAATTTTTCAACATGTCTTTCATAAAAAGAATAAGCGGTGTAGGCTAAAAACGGCACGAGGAATACCATTAAAAGAAATAACCATATCGTGGAACGCTTTCGCATTATTTCTTCACATTTTGAATGGGCACAGGATTATCTGGCGTAAAGGCGGGAGCCTTTGGACCTGTATTTTTATTTACATTTAAAAGGGCCGGAACATAAGCTACCACCAGAATGATTGCCATCACTATCAGCCAGGGTTTGAATTTGTCGAATAGTGGGATGCGTTTTTCGTCATGATATGCTTCGCTGACAGGGAGGTCCAACACGGGTTCCGCAGACCTCTTGCGAAACATGGTTCCAAAAAATACAACCAGGAACATCATACCGGCGATAAACATGATGATACCTCCCAATAATGCGAGTGTTGTGGTGGGTACCCAATCCGGACGGAACTGTTCATTTGCCGGATTGAGGTAGGTCAGTCCGAGATTGGTTCTCCGCGGTTCGCCAATCAATCCGCCCCACATCAAGCCTGTTGAAAAGATCAATACGCCGATAGTCCACAGATAGGGGATAATCACGTTGATCTTGGGCATGAAAATTCTTTTGCCACTCATTGTTGAAAACAGGTAGGTACTCATGCCAATAATGGCCAGAAAAACAGGCCCTGCCACCGTCATGTGAAAATGACCGGGCAACCAGGCAGTATTGTGCACCACATTATTGAGTTGATAGGAAGCATTTACGATACCAGTCAAGCCGCCAAAAATGAAAAGAATTAATCCGCAAATAAAATAGGCAAACAAAAAATTATTGGTATCTAAATAAGGGAGCTTGGCCATCCAGCCGAACCATCCTTTTGAGCCGCGTTTTTTCCCCGCATATTCTAAGGTCGCGGCTAAAGTGAAAGCTGTGATGAAGCTGGGAATTGCAACGCCAAAAGTGAGCATGCCCTGAAAAAATTTTACACCTCGTGAAATGGATGGATCGCTGTATTGGTGGTGAACTCCAACGGGAATTGAAAATAGAAGGAAAAGAAGTAAGGCAATTCTCCCGGCAAGATCAGAATACAATTTGCCTCCGGCCAATTTAGGTAGCATTGTATAAAACATGACATAAGCGGGCAATAGCCAGAAATAAACCAGGGCATGCCCAAAGAACCAGAATAGGGTACGGGCCAGCGTCACGTTTACACCCGGTGTCCAGCCCATGGCCCATGGTAAAAGCAATACCAAAACTTCATAGGCAACAGCCAATGTGCAAACGAACCATATAATAAAATTGACGAGCGTTCCTAATACGGCTAAGGGAGTTTTTGTGGTTTCATTTTTGTTTTTCCATTGCATATACATTTTTGCCCAGTTAAACAACGGAATCCAGGAGCCTACAATGAGCAAGGCCGCGCCCAGATAAAACAAAGGATGTGCTTTGAGCGGCGGGTAAAATGTGTAAAGCACCGATGCTTTACCGGCCAGCATGGCCCATGCCGCCATCGCTGTTCCAACTGCCATCAATGAAAAGCTTAACCATGCGATCCTTTTGTCTGGTTCTCTTTTGAGATAAAAGGTCATTGTCGCGTGCCCAAATGCGACCGCAAAAAAAGTAGTAAGCACTAAAGCGTTGATCACTCCATGAAGCGTTAAACCCTGGTAATAATCGAGTTTGGCAAATGCAGACTGATGCAGCACCCCGGCCCTGTAAATGGTTTGCATCAGGCCGTGATATATGCCGATAGTTAACAAGGCAACGGGTATGGACAATTCCCAAAAGATTAGTCTCTTGAATGATTTACTTACCTGCATCAGTTTATTATTTAGAGGTCGGATAATTTACAAATACCTGCGCCCTCATATTCTGGTGGCCAATGCCACAATATTCATGGCATACGATTTCATATACTCCGGGTTTATCAAACTTCACCGTAGTTTTATTGATGTTTCCATATATGGCCATCATGTTCACGTTTTTTTCTGCAATATTAAACCCGTGTACAACGTCATTTGAAGTCAGGAAAAAATCTACTTCGCTTCCGACAGGAATATAAATCTCCGCAGGTTGAAATGACCACATTTGCGCCACCGCGAATACCTGGTAGGTCTTATCATCTATCTTATTCACCTTGGGTAGCGTGTAGGCCTTATTATATGGCAGGCATTCCGGGACATCGCTTTTGTATTTGCCTTTCGCGTATAAAATGGAAAAGATGAATAAGGAAAGCAAAACGC
Source organism: Agriterribacter sp. (assembly GCA_041484195.1). Lineage (GTDB taxonomy): Bacteria > Bacteroidota > Bacteroidia > Chitinophagales > Chitinophagaceae > PSRI01. The sequence goes on from JBGPHC010000017.1 coordinate 21,590, forward strand.
CTGTGATCACTAATACAGTTTTTTCGGCTTTATCAATAATTGCTGCCATGAGTATTCCTATTTAAATGCGTTCAATCATTAAGAAATAAATCCCAAACCAGATGACCAGGCATAAAATCACCAGCAACACAAAGAATGCGATCGCTCCTGAAGGGAAAAATTTTTCTGTCGGCTCATCTATCCGGGCGGTCCCGCCATCGGCAGACGGGGATCGTTGTATTGGCGACTGCTCCCCCCTTGCTGAAGTATCCATAATTGTCAATTTTGATAATGCCATGACAAAAGTATTGGGTGGAGGATAGGGGCATGATGATCTAGAGGATTCGACTATCATGATTTTCGTCAGTGCTGCCTCTGACGAATATCAATCTGCTGACAGGGTAACCATATTAAAAGAAAGGAAGGGAGCGACTGAGTCTGCTTATTTTGACCCGGGAAGGTTAGTTATGCTGGTTAATGAGACCAACAAGGACGGGGTAATAATTCTGGTTCGTGGGGAGACCGACCCAGGGCGGAGGGAGTGGCTCCACGAACCAGTAAAATAGATCTAATCAGATTTTCCCAAAATAGCCCACGAATTCACCATTTATGAGTTGCTTCATTTCACCAGTATTCTCTTTGTATAGTTTACACTTAAATTGGACCTTCACTTTGAGATAATATGTACCGGTAAGATCATAAACATCCTCCACACTGATAATAGTAAAGGTGCTGCCGGTTTGATCACCCGATCCAAAATTGGTATTCCAATTATTCCCATTCCCATCTGTCCAATTTATAGTTATCCCTTCTCCGGTGGGATATGTGATAGAGTTTGGTATTTCATAGGGATAAGCTCCGGGTGCAAAAAAAGCCTTGAAATCGGCATCGGTTGCGGAAGTATAGTTATGCATCAGCCCTTTATCTATTCCTATCTGTGTAGTGTTAGGCGGGGCAGGTGGATATTCATAATCGATGGAAGCAGATATGATGACATCGTCAGTACCACCCAGCCCGGATCCTGCAATGAAGCCATTATTATCGGTCACGATCTGAACATAATCAATGCCCCCAATATTCGCTTTGTAATAGGCGTCCGGTGTGCCTGACCCACTTCCACTGGTAACGGTCACCAAAAAACTGCAACTGTTTTTCCTATGTTTAGAGGGAAATTGCTATTTCCACTTGCCAGGGGTAAACCAGAAGCTAAAAGGATGATGCTCTGTACTCCCGTAGCCGAAAAATTTCCTGAACCCGAAAATGAAATGCCGTTGACCGTTCCCGTGGAATAAGTCCAATTCCCTTTTTTGGTGACATTGACTGAAACATTCACCAAATCAGTTGGACTTATCGGCGATCCCATGGCATAAGTTCCCGAAACTATGGCGTCGGAGCAACTGGTTCCTGATGGAACAAGAGTAAATATGGCGGCGGAATCTCCTCCACCGTCCCTCCTCCGGGTCCATTGGGATTCTCGAAGGAAGCCTCCTTTTGACAACTCCAAAAGCTAAAAAGAGAAAGGAATATCAGGCCATAGAGTAGGAATCCGGATAATTTTCCGAACTGGAATTTCATAGTGCAAAATTTATGGTTGGGGTAAGTGTCAATTGTTTTTGGGTTTCAACAAATATTCAAAGATATTATTTTAGAATAGTACTCGTGGCGATTTTTCTTTGCAGAGTCCCGCCTTCGGTGGTGTTGCCTCCAAAGACAGGAGCAGGATTTATTTTTTGGTGTGTACACCAATAAATGAGAAAAACCTGGTATGTATCTGATTCAAAGGTTAAACTACATGATGTAAATTTTTTTTTCTGGTTAAAGGATGTGCTCACCCTGACACCTCAACATCGCATTGGTAAGACCCGCGAACTATTATCGCACAGATTGAAATCTTTACAAAATCTTTAAGAAAAGATCTCTGAATAATAAAGTTGTACTTACTCAAAGGGCTACTATTTCCGAGACATAATGCTTAATAGAATTTGGATCAAAATCACGCGAAATCCAGCAAAAGGCCTGAACCTTTAAACCTAAGCATGTTGTCCTGTAGGTGTATCAGGACAGCAATCCAATAACTATAAATTACTTTTATTTTCAACTTCATTTCGTTTGGAGTCTATGAAATGATTTTCGGTCATGCAAACAGTCTTAGGAATAATATTTCATTTTATCGGAGGTTTTTCGTCAGGAAGTTTTTACATGCCTTACAAAAAGGTCAGGGGATGGAACTGGGAAAGCTTTTGGATTGTCGGTGGGCTTTTTTCATGGCTGATCGTGCCGCCTGTTGCCGCTTATTTAACCGTGCCCGGATTCCTGGCAATCATTAAAAGCACATCGGCCAGTATAATTGGCGCGACTTTTATTATGGGATTGTTATGGGGAATTGGTGGCTTAATGTATGGCCTTGGAGTAAGATACCTTGGAATGAGTCTGGGGAACTCCGTGATTTTAGGCTTTTGCTCAGCTTTTGGCGCTTTGATACCATCGATCTATTACAATATCGTACCAAAGGATGGTAAGACCTCCTTTTCTGACATGTTGCACAATAGCGGTGGTCAATTAGTATTGCTGGGAGTGGCGGTATGTATTATCGGAATATCTATTTGTGGACGGGCAGGCATGATGAAAGAAAAGGCATTGTCACCCAAGCAAAAATCGGAAAGCGTTAAGGAGTTTAAACTTGTCAAGGGGCTAATCATAGCTACCATATCCGGTATATTAAGCGCATTTTTCAATTTTGGAATTGAAGCAGGTAAGCCCATGGCAGATGAAGTGGTAAGGTTGGGGCTGAATCCGCTCTTTCAAAATAACGTGATTTTTGTAGTAATACTTTGGGGTGGCCTGACTACCAATTTTATAGGGTGTATGATATTGAACATCCGCAATAAGACGTTTGGGGATTATGCAAATAAAAATACGCCGCTGGTGAAAAATTATTCTTTTTGCGCTTTGGCAGGGACCCTTTGGTTCTTGCAGTTTTTCTTTTATGGAATGGGAGCAAGCAAATTGGGGAACGGCGCCAGCTCCTGGATTCTGCATATGTCATTCATAATATTAGTAGCCAATATGTGGGGGATCATACTGAAAGAATGGAAAGGAGTAGGTAAAAGAACTATCACAACAATTATTATTGGCATTGTTTCGATTATTGCTTCTGTCATAATTGTAGGATATGGCAACTCGATTAAATAAGTAAATAAAGATTAAAAAATATTTATGTCGTTACAAGCTTTACCATTTAAGAATGTCAGCTATTTATGGGACGATGCAAAGGCGGCGGCAATGAATGGTGATGAAGTGGCTTTATTGGTGTATCGTTCTAACCTGTTGGGAGCCGATCTGCGATTAACAAATTATGGAGGCGGTAATACTTCCTGCAAAGTAATTGCGAAAAATCCGCTTACGGGTGAAGACACAGAAGTAATGTGGGTAAAGGGCAGTGGCGGCGACTTGGGTACCATGAAGTGGAATGGTTTGGCAGCGTTATATTTGGATCGGTTGCTTTCTTTAAAAAGTATTTACAAGGGCATTGAATTTGAAGATGAGATGGTAGAACTCTTCAATCATTGCATTTTTGATTTGAATTCAAGAGCTCCATCGATTGATACGCCTCTGCATGCCTTTTTGCCCTTCCGGCATATAGATCACCTGCACCCCGATGCCGCGATCGCTATTGCTGCCGCCAAGGACGGGAAACAAATTACTAAGGATTTATTTGAAGGTAGAATTGGTTGGGTGGAGTGGCAACGACCCGGTTTTGATCTCGGCCTTAAATTAAAGCAATGCCTCGATGAAAACCCTGGTATCCGGGGTATCATGTTGGGTTCTCACGGCTTATTTACCTGGGGCAATACTTCTCATGAGAGTTACATCAACACATTGGAAGTGATTGAGCGTTTAGCCGACTATTTACAAGATAATACTGGGAAAAACAAACGGATATTCGGCGGTGCAAAACTCGCTTCGCTATCAAAAGTAGTACGGCTCAAACAGGCGGCAGCATTAGCTCCTGTATTGAGAGGATTTTGTTCTTCCCACAGGAAAATGATCGGGCATTTTACAGATGATGACCGGGTATTAGAATTTATTAATTCGAATGATTTACTCCGGCTGGCTCCCTTGGGTACCAGTTGTCCCGATCATTTTTTGCGTACCAAAATAAGCCCGTTGGTGATACCACTGGATGCGACCGAAGACCTGAGTGATGTGACTGCCGTCAGGGAAAAATTAACACCCGGTTTTCAAGCTTACCGTGCACTTTATGAAGATTATTATAATAGCTGTAAACATCCAAACAGCCCTGCGATGCGGGATTCAAATCCCGTGATTATTTTATATCCGGGTGTGGGTATGTTCAGTTTCGCAAAAGATAAACAGACGGCAAGGGTTGCGGCAGAATTTTATATTAACGCAATCAATGTAATGCGTGGGGCAGAAGCGGTTAGCGAATACACTTCTTTGCCAAGGCAGGAAGCATTCAATATTGAATATTGGTTACTGGAAGAAGCAAAATTACAACGTATGCCCAAAGCAAAACCTTTAAGCGGAAGGGTTGCACTCGTAACCGGAAGTGCCGGGGGCATCGGCAAAGCAATTGCCAAAAAATTTGCTGAAGAAGGTGCGTGCGTGATTATCAGTGATATTGATAAAGAAAGATTATCCGCAACAATTGGGGAGTTTCAAACCCTTTTTGGTAAAGACAATGCGATATTTACAAATCTTGATGTAACGGATAAACAAACAATTGCGAAAGCCATGCAGACTGCTGCGTTGGTATTTGGCGGAGTGGATATTATTGTGAACAATGCCGGTATCAGCACATCAAAACCGATAGAAGATCATACAATAGAAGATTGGGATAAATTGTATGATACTTTGGTCAAAGGTCAGTTTTTGGTCTCACAGGCAGGGATAGAACTCTTGCGCAAACAAGGATTTGGGGGAGATATCCTCAACATAGTTTCAAAAAATGCAATCGTCTCGGGCCCCAATAATACAGGTTATGGTTCGGCAAAAGCGGCGCAGGCACATCTTACAAGATTAATGGCCGCAGAATTAGGGGGCGATAAGATTCGTGTGAATACGGTCAACCCGGATGCAGTTATTTCCGACTCCAATATTTGGGCTCATGGCTGGGCAGAGGGACGGGCCAAAGCATACGGTATCACTGTGGAAGAATTGCCGGCATATTATGCTAAAAGAACTTTGTTGAATGAGACGATATTACCCGAAGATATTGCAAATGCCTGTTTTGCGTTTGTAGGAGGCTTATTAAATAAATCTACGGGAAGTATATTGAATGTTGATGGCGGTTTAGCAATGGCGTTTGTCCGATGATTTAATGTTCCTGTTTATACTAAGCAATCCAAAAAAATTGATTATTTCCTAATCTGTCAACTTTTAGGATCCATTCAAAAAATATCCTGGCGCCCTGCTTTTTTCGTATTGTTTTCGACAGTGGCTTATGTGAAGGGAGACAAAGAAGAATAATTCTTATTCTCAATATTCAGTTCAGAAATCTTTTGGTTGCCCGAAATTAAACCATCATCAATTGAAATAAGATATAGAAAATGATTTTGAACAAAGAATTAATTCAGGAAAGAAATGATATTGTGATAGCGGATCATAAGAGGTGTTTCGAATTTATTGCCGTGGGTATGCATAATTTGGATGATGTCATCAAAAAACTGGTGGATTTCCAGGTGGCCATTCCAAGCTGGGCATTAGGAACGGGCGGTACAAGGTTTGGCCGGTTTAAGGGAGGTGGGGAACCCGGAAACCTGGAACAAAAAATTGAAGATATTGGCCTGTTGCATGCACTCAATAAATCGAGCGGAGCTATTTCATTGCATATCCCATGGGATATTCCGGGAGATACTAATGCAATAAAGGAATTAGCGTCCCGGCATGGATTGCAATTTGATGCCGTCAATTCAAACACCTTCCAGAACCAGCCTAATCAACCCCTGAGTTATAAATTCGGATCATTGCAGCATGTGGATGAGGCTGTACGCCGGCAGGCAATTAAACACAATGTGGAGGTAATAAAGCAGGGCGAAGCATTGGGTTCAAAATCGCTAACCGTATGGCTTGCAGACGGCTCTTGTTTTCCCGGCCAGTTAAACTTTAGGAAAGCCTGGCAAAATACCTACGACAGTTTACAAAAGATTTATGAAGCATTGCCTGCTGACTGGAAAATGTTTGTAGAATACAAGGCGTATGAACCTAATTTTTATTCAATGACAGTGGGTGATTGGGGTCAGTCCTATTTGTACACATCTAAGCTAGGTCCCAAGGCCTATACACTTGTTGACCTTGGCCATCACCTGCCCAACGCTAATATTGAGCAAATTGTTTCCTTGTTGATGATGGAAGATAAGTTGGGTGGCTTTCATTTTAATGACAGTAAGTATGGGGATGATGATTTAACCGTCGGGTCCATTCATCCCTATCAGCTCTTTTTAATTTTCAATGAATTAGTTGAAGGCATGGATGCAAAAGGAATGAATCATGCGACAGGGTTAGCGTGGATGATCGATGCCAGCCATAACGTAAAAGATCCGTTGGAAGATTTATTGCAATCGGTGGAAGCCATTATGATTGCCTATGCCCGGGCACTGCTGGTGGATAAAACAGCGTTGACAGAAGCCCAGAGATCAAATGATGCCGTGCTCGCTCAGGAAATATTGCAAATGACTTACAGGTCTGATGTAAGACCAATAGTGGCGGAAGCAAGATTGAGGGCCGGAGGCGCCCTGCAACCAGTGAAACTATTTCGTTCATTAAACGTAAGGCAGCAACTGATACAGGAAAGGGGAGAGAGAAATAAAGCCACCGGTTTATAAAAAACAGTATGAGTCTTATTCCCGTAATTGGCATATTTGATGTGGGTAAAACCAACAAGAAGTTATTTCTGTTTGATGAAAAATACTGTAAAGTGTATGAAGAGACAGTTCAGCTAAAAGAAACAACGGATGAAGATGGTGATGCATGTGAAGATTTGGCCACACTTAGTGATTGGGTGAAAATCAGCCTTGAAAAGATTATTCGACTTGCAGGAGTGGAGGTAAAAGCCATCAATTTTTCAGCTTATGGGGCCAGTTTTGTACATGTTATGAAAAAGGGGAAGGCGCCTTTGCCCCTGTATAATTATCTTAAACCCTATCCCCAAAATTTACAGAATGAATTTTATGCCACTTATGGCGGAGAATTAAAAATTGCAAGAGAAACGGCATCGCCGGTTTCTGGAAATTTGAATTCAGGGCTGCAATTATACCGTATCAAAAAGCAACAGCCGCAGGTATTCAATGATATCCTTGTAAGTTTACACCTGCCACAGTTCCTGAGTTTCTTAATTACCAACAAGAAGTATTCTCATATCACCAGTATTGGATGTCATACTTCATTATGGAATTTTCAAACGGGAAGCTATCATCGCTGGGTGCACGAAGAGGGTGTCGATAAAAAACTGGCGCCCATTAAGAATGGAGACGAAGTAACTGAAGTATTTTATCATGAGCGCAGGCTTGTCGCAGGTATTGGTTTGCATGATAGTTCGGCAGCTATGCTCCCCTATTTACTAAACTTTACAGAGCCATTTGTTTTAATTTCTACCGGCACCTGGTGCATCAGCCTTAACCCGTTTAACTATACAGCACTTACCGAAGAAGAATTAAAGAATGACTGCCTTTGTTATATACAATGCCATGGTTTGCCGGTAAAAGCGAATCGACTATTTGCCGGTTATGAACATGAACAACAAGTGCAAAGGCTTTCAAACTATTTTTCAACACCTCCGGATTATCATGAGCAAGTCAGTTATAACGCGGCTTTTATTAAGAAACTGAAAGAACATTTGTCTTTTTCTGATGCGGTGGATCGATTTGCTCCTTTGAATCTGGAATTATTCAACTGTTATGAGGAGGCCTATCACCAGTTGATGCTCAATATTATCGAAAAGCAGGTGGCCAGCACTAAAATGGTATTAAAGGGAACTGATGTTAAGCGGATTTTCGTAGATGGCGGGTTTAGCAAGAATTCAATTTTTATGAATCTAATGGCCCAGGCTTTCCCGGGTGTTCAAGTATTTGGCGCATCTATGGCACAGGCTGCAGCGATCGGGGCGGCCTTAACTATTCACGATAATTGGAATAGCCAGAAAATTCCCGGTGATATGATTAAGCTTAAATCTTACACCGTGCAAGCGAGTGAAAGAAATCTGTTTTTCTGAAATGAATGGAACAGCCACAAAGTCAAAAAGCATTATGAAAGAAAGTAAAGTCATTCTGAATTATAATTCTAAATATCCGACTATACAGGATTTGAAGAGCAAGGCGAAAAAGCGGATACCCAGGTTTGTTTTTGACTATCTTGAAGGAGGATGTAATGAGGATGTAAACCTGTCAAGAAATGCCTCCGATTTGCAGGATGTGGTTTTGAAGCCTCAATATTTAAAAAAATTCAATGGCCTTGATATGCGGGTGAATCTATTTGGCCATGTATATGACGCGCCGTTTGGTATTTCACCTATTGGTTTGCAGGGCTTAATATGGCCCAATTCGCCGGAGATATTAGCGAAGGCGGCATTAAAGCATAATATTCCTTATATATTGAGTACGGTCTCCACCAGCAGTATTGAAAGGATCTCTGAATTGTCTGAAGGAAAAGCTTGGTTTCAGTTATATCACCCTACCAAAAATGAATTAAGGGACGACATTATAAAAAGAGCCGCCGTAGCTCAATGCCCGGTTTTAGTCGTGTTGGTAGATGTTCCTTCGTTTGGATACAGGCCAAGAGATATCAAAAACGGTCTCTCGATGCCTCCTAAAATGTCCCTTAGAAATATTCTCCAGATAATGGGTGCGCCGAGGTGGGGAATGGAAACTTTAAAAGCAGGAGTACCCGGGTTTGCCACGTTGAAGCCTTATATGCCTGAAAATTTAAACCTAAGCAGGCTCGGTGAGTTCATGAATGAAACATTTACCGGAAGAATTGATGTGGACAAAATAAAGCCCATACGCGAAATGTGGAAAGGACCGTTGGTATTAAAAGGAATCGTTAGTGAAGAAGATGCCCGGGAAGCAATTAGCCTGGGGGTAGATGGAATCATAGTTTCGAACCATGGTGGAAGGCAGTTAGATGCCGGCGAGTCTTCAATAAAATCACTGAAAAATCTGTCCGAAAAATGCGGCCACAAAATAAAAATAATGATGGATAGCGGGCTGAGATCGGGTCCCGATATTGCCCGTGCGATGGCATCAGGTGCGAATTTTACATTTATGGGCCGGTCTTTTATGTATGGAGTAGCCGCCTTGGGAAAGAAAGGCGGTGATCATACAATGGCTATCTTAAAGGAGCAGTTACAACAGGTGATGGAGCAACTCTGTTGTGAAAGAATAAGCGATTTCACCCGACTTTTAATTGCTGAAAGAAATTATATATATAAATAGGCGATCGCTCTTAAAATCATCAATCAGGATCGTTTTTTTTAATACCTTACCTGAAGTCCTGGCTACTTAGAAATTCATGTATGAAGAAGAGTTCAATTTTTGATCTCATTGTAGTGGATGAGTATTCCATTACTTTAAAATATTTACAGATTGCAAATTCTATCATACGGGCGATTGAAAACAAATATATAAGTAACGGGGATATCTTACCTTCTATAAATGAATTGAGTTTTGAACTTGATATTTCAAGGGATACTGTAGAAAGAGGATATAAGTACCTAAAAGGGAAAGGCATTGTTGATGCGGTGCCCAGGAAAGGATATTTCATCAAGAGTACCGAGTTCAGGCAGGTAATAAAAATATTTTTACTTTTCAACAAGCTGAGCACACATAAAAAAACAATTTATGATTCCTTCGTAGAAACACTGGGAGATCAGGCCTCCATCGATTTTTACATTTACAACAATGACTTTTCTCTCTTCAAAAAACTATTAACGAACAAAAAGGATGAATATTCTTATTATGTAATTATCCCTCATTTTGTTGAAGGAGGTGATAAGGCTCATGAGGTGATTAACAGTTTGCCGGAGGAAAAACTGATCTTATTAGACAAGATGATACCGGGCATCAGGGGCGAATATGGAGCCGTTTGCGAGAATTTTCAGCAAGACATTTACCAGGTCCTGACAGAGGCCCTCGAGCGACTTTCAAAATATCAAACCCTTAAAATAATTTTCCCTGTTCATAGCTATTATCCATCAGAAATTCTGATAGGATTTAAGAACTTTTGCCAGGATAATACTTTTGAGTACCGTATTATAGAAAATATTACAGATGAACCCATCAACGAAGGGGAAGTATATATAGTGGTGATGGAAGATGACCTGGTAAGGTTGATTCGAAGGATCCGGCAACTTAATTTCCGGATTGGTGACCAGGTGGGAATTATTGCCTATAATGAAGTTCCGTTGAAAGAAATCATCCTGAGTGGAATTACTACTATTTCCACCGACTTCCGGCAAATGGGCATTACGGCCGCAGAACTGATTTTGTCTAACTCCAAGAAACATATAGAAATCCCATTCAAATTGTATTTACGGCCATCCCTTTAAATACATTCAACGGTTTGGAGGGCAAAGAGTGTTTGTCTTTTATATTATTGGATGTATCAATATCGATTTGACATCTATCTATAGAATTGATCAACTCCCGCATTGGTTTGTAATGGATCACATTGATGTTTCTCCCTTTTTCATATATCATTTGAAAGGAGGCCGCAAGTCTTCGAAATAATTATTTTAAGAAAATGATTAAAAATATTCTCAAATCAGGTCAAATCAGGATAGTGAAGCAAATATTCCCTACTACTTTTAATCATTAAATTGACGAAACCTTCTTTTAGTCAACCAAAACTAAAGCTATTCGGCTATGAAGAAAAATATGCTAAATCCGCTACTACCCGGTAAAAAAATATGCCTGGTTATACTTTCAGTGCTAATATCTTCATTCATTTTTTCTCAGGGGAAAATTACAGTAAAAGGAAAAGTCACAGCGGACAACCTGCCTTTGGAGGGTGCAACGGTAAGTACTAAAGATGGCTCAAGAGCCACTACTACGGATGTACTCGGTCAATTTTCCTTATCAGTAAATAAGGGAGATAGTCTGTTCGTGAGTTTTGTTGGTTATGAACAATACTCGTTTGTGGCTAATGCTAAAGAAGTAAATATTTTGCTTAATGCGCGTGGAGGCACCAATTTGGAGGATGTGGTGGTAGTGGGTTATGGTGCTCAGAGCAAACGAAATCTTGCGTCTTCATCCGTAAAGGTGTCGGCGAAAGATTTCAAAAATGCGATAGTTAATACGGTCGATCAGGCTCTGCAGGGTCGTGCTGCGGGTGTGCAAGTTGTTACCACGTCTGGTGAGCCTGGCGCCCAAGCGGTGGTTAGAATAAGGGGTAACAACTCACTCAGCGGGAATAATGAACCATTATACGTGGTCGATGGTTTTCCGATGCCCCCCTACAGCGAAGCATCAACAAATTTTGATGGTTCCTATTCTCTGAATGGCTTATATGGTATCAACCCCAACGATATTGAAAATATTGAAGTGTTGAAGGATGCTGCTGCAACGGCAATATATGGGTCAAGAGGCGCGAATGGGGTAGTTCTCATTACTACGAAGACCGGCAAACGTGGCGAGGGAAGGATTGAATTAGTGAATAAAATTTCTACGGGGGGCATCTCAAAACCCATCAAAATGATGAGTGGAAAGGACTATGCTGAAATAGTCAATGAATTCTATACACTGGTGAATTTTCCTCCGCCATTTGGCAATATCGATACAATTAGTACGAATTCAAACTGGTTTGATGCGGTAACGCGCAAAAGCTTCATGGAAGATATTTCAATGAATGTGTCGGGCGGCAGTGCCAAGTCTACTTATTATTTATCGGGCAATTACCTGAAAGAAAGAGGAGTTCTCCTCGCTTCCGATAATTCAAGAGGGAGTCTGCGTGCCAACCTGAATAATGAGGTTAATAAATGGTATACCATTAAAGCTGCAATTTCATTTGTCCGCCAAACTACGAACCGGGCTGTTACTTCTCAGCATGGATGGCCTTCTTCGGGAGGATTGTTGGAAGATATCCGGCAAGCCCCGACAATTCCATTGGATTATCTGGGTTATAACTCCGCAGGCATTCCGGGTTATGTTAATTATTGGTTTGGAAACCCAATTGTTGAATCGAAGTCCAGGACTGATATATTAAAAAATGACTTTTCTATAATCAATATTGAGAACTGGTTTAGTTTGACAAAGGATCTGAAACTGGTGGTCAACCTGGGCGCAAATCATAACCTCTCCAGGCGACAGGTGTTTTTGGATGCCAATACAGTCGAAGGAAATAATACAAACGGGGTGGGAAGCAACTCCACTTCCAATACCTACAGCTACAATACAAATGCTTACCTCGTGTTGGACAAACAATTCAATAGTATTCACAGGCTGAATCTAACATTGGGAGGTGAATATAATAATCAGATCGTTGAATTGCTCAATACAACTTCTACCGGGTTTGCCATTCCCTATTTCGGAATTAACAACATTGGCAGCGCGCAAACCCAGCAAATCGGGTCCTATAAAGAAACGCGCCGGCTTCAGTCTGCTTTTTTCAGGGCCAATTATGCATTCAAGGGAAAATATATTTTGAATATTTCTACCCGCATGGATGGCGCTTCCCCATTTGCCGAGAACAAAAAGTATGGTTTATTTCCTGCTGTAGCGGCAGCGTGGAATATGGGCCAGGAAGACTTTATGAAAAATGTAAAATTTATTTCCAATCCGAAAATAAGGGCATCGTATGGTATTACGGGAAGTCAGGCAATACCGCCTTATTCTTCTCTTGCACAATATAACAATGCTTTTTACCAGATTGGAGCCGGCAGCATAATTACAACGGTTATCTATCCTTCCACGCTGGGTAATGAAAATCTTTCGTGGGAGCGTACAAGTCAATATAATGTCGGACTGGATGTCAATGCCTGGAAAAACAGGATTACGATCATTCTGGATTATTATAATAAGCGCACGACTGATTTACTTCAACCGCGTGTTCTTCCTTCACAAACCGGGTACAGTACAATTACAGATAATTATGGCACTATGCAAAACAAGGGTTTTGAGTTGGGTGTCCAGGCAAATATTATACAGAACAAAAATGTGCAGTTTGCAACCCGGTTCAATATCACGAAAAATAGGAATATTTTGATTAACCTCGGCGATCAAAAAGGATCCGCTTATGTTAGTACGGGCGGGAATCTCCAGGATGGAGTAACGGGTATTTTAACGCCTGGACAAGAAGTGGGCCAGTTTTATGGATACCGCGTGACAGGTTTGGCTCAGGCTAAAGATTTTCAAAACGGCCAACCACTTTATCCTTTTCCAGGACCTATATCCGCCCAATTCCCCGGTACTTTAAAATTCCAGGACCTGGATGGCAATGGTAAGATCGATGCGAATGACAGGCAGATTTTAGGTAATTCATCTCCTGACTTCACTTTTGGCTGGACTAATATTTTTAGCTGGAAAAGACTGGCTGTAAGCATGTTTATTACTGGCTCTGTAGGCAATGATGTTTTGGATCTCTCCCGGTTTTACTTTAATAATGGGATCATTAATTATTATGGCGTGGTCTTTAATCAGTCGGCCGATTGGTTTAAAAACCGCTGGACCCCCGCCAATCCTCATAATGATACCCGCTATCCGGGCATTCAATTTAATATGGCAGTTAATGATATCACTTCTTCAATGATAGAAAATGGAAGTTATATGCGATTGAAAACGCTGACTCTTTCATATAATTTCCCCCAAGTGAAATTCGTTAAAAACCTGGCTTTGTTTGTTACCGGTACCAACCTGATAACGATTACAAAATACAAAGGATTCGATCCGGAGGTAAGTTCCTTTAATCAATCGCTTTTGCAACAGGGAATTGATTATGGCGCTTATCCCACACAAAAATCCTGCACTTTTGGTTTATCCTGCAATTTCTAAATTGGAACAAAACATTCTATATGAGAATAAAAATATTACTACCCATTTCATTTGTACTGGCCTTCGGAATGGGATCGTGCAAAAAAAATCTTGAAGAAAAGCCTTTTTCTTCTCTTTCACCGGCGAGTGCATTTGCCAATGAAACCGCTTTGAAGGAAACGACTCTGGGGGTTTATCAAAGTTGGACATCAACTCCCTTTTTTGATGTCTTCGATCGCTTTATTTTGGCAGAGTGCGGTCATCGCTATGCTACAGCAGGCATATACGACGACGCGTTCTTTTATCCTTATTATAATTTTGCCGAATCGCCAACTGATGATGCAGCGGCCTCCGTATGGGGCAGGTACTATATTACAATTGCAAGAGCGAATTCCGTAATTGCCAACGCCGTCAAAGCTGTACCCGACACTACTATCGCCAGTATTTATATAGCAGAAGCAAGATTTAACCGTGCGTATGCTTACTTCAATCTTGTGAGGGATTTTGGTGGGGTACCCCTCGTCAATGTAGAAATTACATCACTGGCACAATCTGATGCAATCTATGCCCCTAATGCATCGGTACAGGAGACTTATGATTTTATTGTGGAGGACCTGCAATTTGCTGAGAGTCATCTGCCGGCTACCTGGTCGGGTGATGATTTGGGCCGAATATCAGCCGGCGCAGCCAAAGCCCTGTTGGGAAAAGTATACCTCACGATGGCAGGCTTGCCCTTAAATAATGTGCCTTGTTTTCAGAAGGCCGTTGATAAATTAAATGAAGTTGTCGGTCCGGCCGGTGAAGCCATGTATAATTTTGGGTTGCTGCCTAATTTCTCCGATATTTTTTCCATCAGTAACAAACGAAATAAGGAAGTCGTTTTTTCTTTCAGTTACTTTTATAGCTCTGCAAGCCCGGATGGGAGCCTGTATCCTTTTTTCCTTTTCCCGGTAGGATTGGTGGACGGAGATGAACAGACAAGATTCGGGTATACTCCTGAATTCTATAATCTATTTGAAAATAATGATACGCGGAGGGATTTTACCGTCGTAAACCGCTACATGTTTACAGGAAATGCGAATATCGGAGCCGTGGCCGGAGATAGCATTATCTACGATGCAACAACCCATCATTACATAATACAAAGAACAGGAGAAATCTTCGGCAATAGCAATATATTTACGGGGATGGCCTATGGCAAACTTGCCAGGGTGGCTCGTCCTCCGGGCTCTATACCCTGGGGATACAGCACTGATCTTATTGAACTTCGATATGCTGATGTATTGCTTTGCCTCGCAGAAGCGCTCAATGAAACCGGAAAAACTTCAGATGCCCTTATTCTTTTGAATAGAGTAAGAGCCCGTGCGCAAGCTTCCGCATACTCACTGGGAAGCCAAGACCAACTTCGGGATGAAATTAGAAATGAGCGCCGCCTCGAACTTACAGGTGAGTTTACAACAGTATATGATATACGAAGGTGGGGCACCCTGCAAAGCGAGATTGCGGCTATGACACCTTTGCAAATAATCAATAACGCTTTAAATCCATATTCGCCAAAACTTGAGCTTTATCCCATCCCTCAAACACAACTGGACGCAAATCCTAACTTAATACAGAACCCCGGATGGTAGTATTGTAATGTGATAAATAGATGGAAAACTCATGAAAGAAATTGGTTTGAACGATATTAAGCGCCGGAAATTTATCAGTGGCTCTGCTTTAATAATGGGTGGGATTCTTTCGCCGGTACCCTTGCTGTTTGGTGCATCGGCATTAGATGGGAAAGATTCCGAAGACCAGGGCAGCTTGAATAATGATCACCAGCCAACTGAGTTGGATATTCATGCCATACCAAACTTTTGCAGTCATGAACATTGGGGTAGTATAGATGCTATTGGAGCAGCGCCAGAGCAGGATGGTTTTCGATGTGACACTACTGCCGGTGCACGTCCCGGTCGTGCTACCTCCATTTGGGATCTTGTTTTAGACCCCTATGTAAGCGGATGGATGTCTGATATCGGTCTTGATCCGAATGCTTTAGCTATTGCCGCGGGCCATCCGTCGCAACTGGATTGGTGGGAAGCTTCCCCACAAGCTGCCCTGAAAGGATTCAAATCAACCTTCAGATCTTCCATGATGACAGGGGGCTTTCAATGCACTCGGCGGGGCATATTAAAATTATACGGTAATGATATTGGGAGATTCGAATTGCAGGATTGGAGGGAGGCAGATATGGCTATCCGGAAACGGTATTCGCATATTTTCTCCTGGTACCAGGAAGCCATGAGGACAGCCCATTTTTCGGAATTGATCCGACCGGTGCATCCTGAATACTATGTTCAGGAAGAATCGCAGGAGTCCAGCCGGCAGGAGCATTCATTTACACATACCATTCTTCGTATTGATCCATTTTTGGACCTGTGGCGAAAAAAGAGCCCGCGGCGCGATGCGCTTTCAAAAATTGCTCAAATAGAACCCGGGGATGCACAAAGCTGGCGCGAATTCATCAAAAGGATATTTGACCTCGCTGCAAAAAACCATACGGCAGGCATAAAACAATTGCAGGCGTACAGGCGATCGCTGGATTATCAGTATAGAACCGACGCAGAAGTCACTTTTCGGGGCGAATTGAATGAAAGCGACATTACCTGCTTCCAGGATTGGGTGATGCACGAATGTTGTAAGCAGGCCCATGAACGTAACTGGGTTCACCAGGTTCACGTGGGTACGAATAATATAGCTCATTCAAGCCCCTTGCCATTGGAGGCTTTAGCGAACCGGTATCCTCAAATGAATATTGTTATGATACATTGCTGGCCTTTTTTAAAGGAGGCTGGATGGTTGGCAAAGGCGGTGCGTAATATGCATATTGATACTTGTTGGTTACCAGTTTTGAACCCGGCATTTTTACGCGAAGCTTTGACCATGTGGCTTAATTATGTACCGGTACACAAAATTATGTTGGCTCATGATAGCACGCATGTGGAAATGGCTACAGGGTCTTCCCTTTTCACCCGTGAAATTCTAACCGACACGCTGCTATATCAGCAAAAGACCTTACGACTGCCTGTCGCTGAACTTCGCAGGTATGCTGCCGATATGTTGCACAACAACGCGGTGCGCCTTTATAAAATCGGCACTGAATTCAACGCTTGAGGGGAAATAAATCGTAACTTCAAAAAAATGCGTAAATCTCATATTATTTTGGTTTCTAAATTCCATAAAAAAATTACTTTCTGTTTAGTGATCCTGTTACTTATACTTCAGCGGGCTGAAATACGAGCGCAGTCCCTGCCAGCATTACAACCTTTCATATTTCAGACAAAGCAGCTTTTAGAATCTCTTGATTTTCTCGGTACACCAATTGCGGTTAACGATAAATCAAAATTGCAGGATGCCATTAATAAGAACGACACATTAAATACCATTACCGACATCGAGGATATTCTGGATAAGTATTGTCTTTTCAATGTTGAAATCAATCCGGAAAGCCGCGTTTATGCAGTTCAGGGAGCCGCAAAACCGGAGCTCTGGCAAAATGGATGGCAAACATTCCTGATCAAGATTGAAAACCAGGCAGGGATTACTGCAAAACTCCAGGTACTAAGCCCGCAGGCAAAGGAAACCTTCGGTGTTTTTGGAGACGTTCGGGTTAATAATTTTACTCAGGGTGTACCGGCTAAAGTTACCGCCAAGGATGTTACGGATCGCTGGATGGATATGAATCTTTATACCAAACAACCTATGAAGCAGGAGCTCAGTTCTATGGAAGTAGAATATTTTATTATTCAGCTATATAGCCGGGATGCTGGTAAACGAAAAGCCCGTTTTAATTTTAGTGCCGGAGAGGCAACAGAAGATCTTGGCTTCAGAAATGCAGTCGATATTCTTTTTAATTGCCGGCAATCTGCCAAATTGATTTTCCATGTGCTGGATGAAAATGGAAAACCAACGACTGCTTCTTTTATTATTAGAGATAAACAAGGTCATATATACCCTTCACAAGCCAAACGGCTGGCGCCGGATTTCTATTTTCAGCAACAGGTATACAGGAAAGATGGTGAACAAATGGCATTGCCGGAAGGGAAGTACACGTTTGAATACACACGAGGGCCCGAATATTTAGTCAAAACAAAAACAATTAATGTAACCGGAGGACCGCCTCCATCTTTGAATTTCGCTTTGGAAAGATGGATTGACCCTTCAAAACTGGGTTGGTATTCGGGCGATCACCATATTCATGCTGCCGGTTGCCGTCATTACGAAACACCTTCGGAAGGCGTCAATCCTGCTGATATGATACGTCATCTTTTTGGCGAAGCGGTTAATGTCGGCTGTATTCTCACCTGGGGGCCGGGTTATGATTACCAGAAACAATTTTTTGAAGGGAAAGATAATTCATTGTCTACGGCCACTAACCTGATGCATTATGATCTGGAAATTTCAGGATTCCCTTCAAGCCATGCAGGGCATTTGGTTTTGCTTCGACTAAAAGACCAGTACTACCCCGGCGCCAAGACCATTGAAGAATGGCCTACATGGACCATTCCGGTTCTAAAATGGGCAAAGGCCCAGGGCGCTATTACAGGGTATGCACATTCGGGCCTTGGTCTGGAAGTAAAAACGGATAAACTCCCCAATTACGAAATGCCGCAATTTGACGGCATTGGCGCAAACGAATACATAGTTGCTGTAACGCAGGATTTGGTTGATTTTATTTCGACAATGGATACTGCCCCGAACTGGGAACTGAATATATGGTATCATACCCTGAATTGCGGCTATCGCACCAGGATTAGCGGGGAAACGGATTTTCCCTGTCTGAATGGTGATAATGTAGCGCATGGTCGCAGTTATGTCAAATTGAATGGATTACTGAATTTTAATGATTGGGTAGAGGGCGTTAAGCAAGGTCGCGCCTATGTATCCGATGGCAAGAGCCACCTTTTTAACTTTAGTGTTAATGGAAAAGAGGTAGGTACCGGGGGAAGCGAGATCAGGTTAAACGGGGGTACTATTGTTCACGTATCTGCCAAAGTAGCTGCACGCTTAAATGTGGAACCCGATACCACGGAAAAAAAATTGCAGTATGATCGGCAGAACATGTGGGAGCAGAGCCCTTTCTGGGATTTGGAAAGAGCAAGGATTGGTGATACACGGGAAGTACTGGTAGAATTAATCGAGAATGGTGAAGTGATTGCAACAAAAGCGATTATTGCCGACGGCACGATACAGGACCTGAATTTTGATGTTGCCATTAAAAAAAGCAGTTGGTTGGCTATGAGGATTATGCCGTCATCGCATACGAACCCGATATTTGTTATCGTGGACAACAAGCCGATCCGCGCGTCGCGCCTTAGTGCGGAATGGTGTTTGAAAGCGGTGGACCAGTGCTGGAGTCAGAAGGCTAAACAGATTTCCGATTCCGAGCGTTCCGAGGCAGCAATGACATATGAAGCTGCAAGAGAGGCCTACAGGAAAATAATAGCCGAATCCAATGAATAATTACGATTGCTTTCAATTCCAACGAAGCAAAGTATAAAAGGGGTATGAAAGCGCAACATGCGAAGGCGATTCAATCTTCCTCCTATTCATTATTTTTTTTGCGCCTTTGAATCACACTCCAGGGGTCATTAGGATGGATATCAGGGTCAACATATCGACGAAGACCGCGTAAGGCAATTACATGAAATCCTCTTTTATGCAGGTATTCCATATAGGAACGGAATAGTTTAGGCTTGGTATTCACCCAGGGATGTTCGCGGTCCGGCACGCCGTGAAACTGTATGACGGCGATCTTTCCATCTCGCGCTTTTGCAACGGATTTTTTGAAGTCTTCAAGCGTCCAGGCCGGCAGGGCAATTCCTGCTGAAGGAATCAATAGAGGGTCATCAGCGCCTGGTTCATATCCAAACCCTCTTCCATCATCCCCTCCGCCATATTCAGGAATATTTCCCCGCCTGGCCCAAATAATACCTTCATCTTTTAGTATAGGTAAGGCATCGGCAAGAACAATATTGCCCGGGTATGCAAATGAAACCGGTTTTGGTATTCCGTATTGCTTACAGGCATCATTTATGACTTCGATTTGTTCTTTTAACTGATTTACAATCTCCGGGGTGATACTTAAATGGTCCTTAGTGTGGTTGCCAATCTCAAATCCTTCTTTATTTAATATTGCGATCTGGTCCCATGTCAGATAGTCTGTTTTGTTTGTATTGAAATTGAATCCTTCAGTAATAAAAAATGTGGCCGAAAAACCATACTTTTTCAAAAGAGGTCTTACAAATGTATAATGTGATGCTACCGCATCATCAAAAGTCAGCACAACAAGCCTGTCCGGTATCTTTTCAAGAGAGTCAATACCTTGAATTTTATCCGGAGTACGGGAATATTGCCAACTCATTGCACGCTTGTTCGGGATATAGTTATTAGTAGTAAAAGATGTTATTAAAAATAAGACGAGTAGTGAAATTGGGAAGAATGACTTTTTCATGCGTGAATATTTCTAAATTAGCGGGAATGAGATTTTTCATTTACGTAAATCGTTTTTCATATCCATTCTGCAACCACAACCATTCAGGGATTTCAATCTTTTTTAGCAATATAATCTATCCATCTGACACAAAGGTTCATCCATTGATCCTTGGGTATGTTTAAAGCGAATCCGCCGTGTCCGCCGTATGGATATATATGTAGTTCGGCCGGCACATGGTGATCAAGCAAAGCCTTATAAAAAAGGAGGCAGTTGGCTACTTTCACTACTTTATCATCTGCGGAATGCAATATGAGTGCCGGCGAGGTCTGTTCTGTTACCTGCCACTCGTTTGAATAGAGCCTGATCAATTCTTCGGAAGGGTTATTACCTAAAAATTTCATTCGCGATTTGGCATTTCCCAGGCTGTCACTCATACTGATGACCGGGTAGACAAGTATCATAAAATTCGGGCGCACAGAGATGTTTTCCTTGTTGGGGATAAGCAGCGAATTAAAATGGGTACCTGTAGTGGCGACAAGATGACCACCACCGGCAGAGAAGCCCATCATGCCTATTTGGGCAGTATCAATATTCCATGATTTCCCATGCTCACGAAGTTTCTTGATGGCTTGTTGTGCATCTTTCAAAGGAGTCAGGTCTTCATGACCATAGATATCGGCTTTCGGCAAGCGGTATTTCAAGATAAAAGCAGCTATTCCTTCTTTTACAAAATATTCAGCGATGGGATAGCCTTCTGTTCTTATCACGAGCGAACTATATCCCCCGCCCGGACATATAATTACGGCAGCACCTGTTGCCTTTTTCTTATCAGGAAGATACATCGTAAGGGTAGGGGAATAGTCACCGGATATATTCCCGCTTGCATCTATTTTTTCTTTGTTTTTGTCTCCAGGATACAAGGATGAATCATATAATTGTATTTCCAGTTGACCAGCACAGGCATCACAAATGCAAAGCATGCCTATTGAAAGGAACGCCCTTGTTAAAAGCAGCAGGAATTTCTTATTCGTTGGCGGGGATGACATTTTCCGAATTTTACAATGGTGGATTTGAATTCTAAAAGTGTTTTGGATAATTGGGTATAAATATAATTTAAGCAGGAAGAATAACTGTCATGCACTGTACGGCATGAGTCCGTAACCACGCTTCCCTGGGGTCTTGCTGGTTTCTGCTCAAATTCCGGCGATCCTGAACTAATAGAATGGCACTTATTCGGAGAGACTGACTGCAGCATCAAGGCCGCAAGAAAAATGACTGTTTTCTTTCATTACATGGAGTCCAAACACACTTAAAGGAAAATGCCGGCTTTGATGCAAACGAGCCACATGAGTGAAGGATCTTCTGCAATCAGGTCAATACAGGATAGACGGCATCTTCATCATACCTATTTTTATTATCACTTTCTCAAAGCCATTATATTTAAAAAAAGCAATATGAAAAAATATGTTGGCAGTATCGTGCTACAGCTTGTCGCGGTATTCGCTTTTTCTCAAATCAGGGTAGATCAGTTAGTATGTGAAAACCTGGTCAACCCCATTGGAATAGATATTCAGCAACCGCAATTCAGCTGGCAAATAGTCTCTGCTAAACGAAATGTGATGCAGTCAGCATATGAAATACGGTCGGGCATCAACAGCGCTTTATTGGCAAAAGCCAAAAACCTGCAATGGTCCACAGGTAAAATTCAATCTGATCAATCCGTCCATGTAGTTTATAAGGGTAAGCCCCTGCAATCTGCTAAAAAATATTTCTGGCAAGTAAGGGTATGGGATAACATGGGAAATGTTTCACCATGGAGTGAACCAGCTTTTTGGCAAATGGGTCTATTGCATGCCTCCGATTGGAAAGCAAAATTGATACAGCCCGGGTTTGTTGAAGATTCTATGCTGCGGCCGAGCCCTCTTTTTCGTAAACAGTTTGCCATCCATAAAAAGATACAATCAGCCACTGCATTTATTACCTCCCATGGTTTATACGAGGCGTTTATTAATGGCAAGCGCATCGGAGATGCATATTTAACGCCTGGTTGGACAAGTTATAATAAGCGCTTGCAATACCAGGCGTATGATGTCACTGCATTACTGCAAAGTGATAACAATGTCGCTGGAGTCATGCTGGGCAGTGGTTGGTACAGAGGAAATTTGGTCTGGGAAGGGAAAAAAGATTTTTTCGGGAAGGACCTGGCATTATTCTTCCAACTGCAAATTGACTATGCTGATGGCTCCACTGATACAATTGTCTCTGATGAAAGCTGGAAATCATCCGTTGGAGCGATCCGGAGTTCAGAAATATACCATGGGGAAATGAATGATGCGAGAGAAGAGAAAACAGGCTGGAGAATCACGAATTACGATGATAAAAGCTGGAGCGGCGTCAGCATACATGACTTTGATAAAAATGTATTAGTGGCTACTTATAATGAACCCGTTAAAAAACATGAAATATTTAAACCATTAAAGATTTTCAAAACGCCCGCAGGGGAAGAGGTAATTGATTTTGGGCAAAACCTGGTGGGGTTTGTACAGGTAAAAGTGAGGGGAAAAGAAGGCGACAAGATTACCATCTACCATGCCGAAGTCCTGGACAAGATGGGGAATTTCTATACAGCAAACCTTCGATCCGCCAAACAGCGGGACATATACATTTTAAATGGAAAAGGAGAGGAAATATTTGAACCTCATTTTACTTTTCAGGGTTTCCGGTATATTAAAGTAGAAGGCTTTCCGGGGGAAATAAAACCGGAAAATATAACCGCGGTGGCATTGTATTCCGATATGAAACCAACCGGTGATTTCTCAACCTCAAATCCGCTGCTCAACCAGCTACAGCATAATATCCAGTGGGGGCAAAAGGGTAATTTTTTGGATATCCCCACAGACTGTCCGCAGCGAGATGAACGCCTGGGCTGGACAGGAGACGCTCAGGTTTTTTCGCGTACCGCAGTCTTTAATATGCAAGGCAATAATTTTTTTACGAAATGGCTGAAAGATGTCGCAGCAGATCAATTCCCTGATGGAAGCGTGCCTCATGTAATTCCGAATGTGCTGGGCCCGGGTGAGGGCGGCGCTACCGGATGGGCAGATGTGGCAACTGTCATTCCATGGAATCTGTACCTCGCATACGGAAATAAACGGATTTTGGAAGATCAATACCCCAGCATGAAAGCATGGGTGGGATACATGGAAAACAATTCCAAAAATGATTTATGGAATAAAGGCTTTCATTTCGGTGACTGGTTATTTTTCAGTCCTGAAGATGATGTTAATGGAAGGGCTGCCGTTACCGATAAATATCTTATAGCGCAATGCTTTTTTGCACATTCTATACAATTATTAATTAACGCAGCAACAGTCTTGGGCAATACAAAAGATGTGTATTACTATTCTAATCTGTTACAAAGAATAAAGGATGCATTTGTAAAGGAGTATGTTACCCCTAATGGAAGACTGGTCTCGGGTACGCAAACTGCTTATGTGCTGGCACTAAATTTTGATATGTTTCCTGAAAATTTGAGAAATCAGGCGGCCGATAGACTGGTGGCCAATATTGAAAATTATGACAACCATCTTAGCACGGGTTTTTTGGGGACGCCTTATTTATGTCATGTACTCACCAGGTTCGGTTATGATACAGTTGCCTATAAGCTTCTGTTGCAGGACACTTATCCGTCCTGGCTGTATCCCGTGAAAATGGGCGCCACAACCATTTGGGAAAGATGGGACGGGCAAAAGCCTGACAGTACATTCGAAACTCCTGGTATGAACTCATTTAATCATTATGCATATGGTTCTATTGGCGATTGGATGTATAGGGTTATCGCCGGTATTGATACGTATGAAGACATGCCTGGATATAAGCACATAAGGATTATGCCGCATATTGGCGGAAACCTATCCTTCGCCAATGGGGATCTTAAAACGAATTATGGCCTGGTAAGTTCTCA
Source organism: Agriterribacter sp. (assembly GCA_041484195.1). Classification (GTDB taxonomy): domain Bacteria; phylum Bacteroidota; class Bacteroidia; order Chitinophagales; family Chitinophagaceae; genus PSRI01. Next base: position 45,990 of record JBGPHC010000017.1, read on the forward strand.
TTGGAAGACAGAGAACGGGCAAATATACCTGGACGTGGAAATTCCAGTGAATACTCTGGCAACAATATATATTCCTGCTAAAGATGGACAGTTGGTCAAAGAAGGCGGTATTCTGTTAGCAAATAGTACCGACCTAAAATCAAATGAAAAGGAAGGAAGATATATTAAGGTGGAGATTGGCTCAGGCAAGTATCACTTTACAACGCAATAAGCCGGTATTCAGCCTCTGTTTTGGATGGTCGCGGCTTCACGCTTGGATGAAAGTACTTTACATAACCGTAAAGTCTTGCAAACGCAACCAGGTTTTCAATTTGATTTTGGTTCTGTCCTTGAACGAAAGCAAATACAAGAATTAAAGGATGGACCGCGAAAGTCCTTATTCCTGTTTGAATCCGGAATAAATGTGTCTGCTTGCTATGTATCATCTTGAATGATGAAGGTGGTATTCCTGAATAGAAATCTACGCATCATTGTGAATCTTTTCGAACCAGCCATACCTAAATCATTCCTTTCAAACCGGACTTTATTGGAAATGCAGTGTCCAACTCTTGCTATATTACCGATTTATGTAATTTGTTGGTATTTTCAACGAGGCAAATTTTGATAGTTATAACAATAGTTATAACTTCGTGGCTTAAATGATGATATGAAAGGAAAAGTAAGCCGTGATTCCAAATTTCAACGATCAACCGGAAACAAAAGAGGGGCTTCTAAATCAGGTCGAATGTCCAAAAGAACGGTCCGGGGCGTGGCGACAGGTAGACACAAGGCAGAAAATTCTTATTCTGTAGCGGGAAAGATCCGTTCCATAGGCAATTCAAAAGGTGTGATTTTAAATAGCCGCCTGATCGAAAAGGCCGGACTTTCTTCGGATGCCGATATCCTCATTCATGCAAGCGGCGGAGTCATTACTATAACACAGGCTCCAGATAGCTCCAGTATCAATACTAATCTATCTACTTGGGATACCCAATTCAAAAAAGCCATCAAAGCTGGTCGCAGGCCTGAAGGCGATGTTTGGGGCAATATTGCTAATGAGTTCGATGAACAGGAATGGAGATGAAGCAGTTTGAAGTGTATATGGTAAACCTTGATCCCACAATTGGATCTGAAATCAAGAAATCAAGACCGGCAGTAATCATTTCTCCCGACGTGATCAACAGAAATCTCAATACCGTAATTGTAGCGCCTCTTACGCATATCATTAAACGATATCCTTCACGAGTCCCAAGCAAATTCAATGATCAAATTGGTGAAATTGTGCTGGATCAGATCCGGGCTGTCGATAAGATACGCTTAACTAAAAAATTGGGAATGTTGGACCTGCAAACCAGGGATGATGTAAAAAAAATTTTGCAAACCATGTTCAGTTAAGGAATTCAATATAATATTTAATGATTCACTCCATCGATGTATTTCCCACTTAAGTAAGGTAGATTTTTTGATAAAGGCTAATAGGGAACGCCAACAAACTAGAGTGTTTTCTATTCAACTCAACCTATTTTTCTTTCAATCTCTTGCATTTTTTCTTATCCCAATGTGAGGAAAGGAGTGGATCTGACAATTGCTCATTACAGGAAGAATGGAAATATTCATCGACAAAGTTTTATGAAACGGGGATTGATATTTGGAGATTGATGACGCACCCCGGAGATTAACAGTGGTTTAGTTGGTGTTCCCTTGTCACTTTAAGGGCCGGGATATCTTTGCAATAAAGGGAAACATCAACTAAGGCGTGAAATCAAAAGTTTAAATGATTTGGTCTTCGTTCAAAGTGCAGAATGTGAATTCAAACATCTGAGTAAAAAATTATGGAATTATTTAAGACGTTTTTTTAGCTTTATTGGGCAATTTCAGTGTTCCCTGTTCTTCCCATGACGAAAAAAATATAGTTTGCTTTGTGTTAACAACTATAGCCAGGAATATATTGACGAATGCATTACGAGAGTAGATTCAAAGGTTTCCGCTTATAAAAAATTACTTAAGACTGCCAGGAACAAGTTTGGGACCGAGGAAAGCTCATTGAATTCTGCAGTTCAATCCTTTGAGCCCATGTTCTTTAATAATATGGTATTGGTTTTGGACGCGATCTTTGTTCATAGAGCCAGGGCTCTCGAAAAAAAGGATGGCAATCCATTGAATGAAGTCAGGGTCATCTGTAATTCATTGATACATAATAATAGTATCATGGACACGGACAATACAATTAAATTGAATCATGGCAAGTCAGTGCTGAATTACAAGCCCGGGGGATGAGATTAAATTGAAGGAAGAAGATTTCTCAAGACTGTCCAAGGCATTTTTTGCCGAAATCAAGGGCAAATATTTGCAGACCGCCAAAAAAGCTACTTAGGGTTATTTTTCCGAGGTCCCTTCCTGGCAACTGAATTGACGGTAATTATATGTATGAATCAGGAATTAATCCAAAAACCGCTTCTAACCATGATTTCAAAAAAGCTAAAGCCTGAAAGCATTGCCGAATATATTAAGTCGGCTCCCAGGGAAACTCAGGAGAAATTGCGTGAAATGGTGGCCTGTATTCGTGCAGCGGCCCCCGGAGCCAAAGAAGGCCTGAAATGGGGTATGCCCTCTTTCTCCTACAATAGAATCCTGGTCACATTTGCTGCATTCAGGCATCATATTGGATTTTTTCCGACAACATCGACCGTGAAAGCCTTTGAGAAAAGCCTTTCGAAATTCAAGACGGGTAAAGGATCGATCCAGTTTCCATTGGACAAACCTCTGCCTCTGCCTTTGATCCGAAAGATCACCAGGTTTCGCGTTCAGGAATGTCTTCGGGATAATAAGAAATGGAAGGTTTGAGCATCAGCGAGTCAACCGGATCTGTTATAAATAGCTTAACCACCAGTGTCTGGAAGAATTTGATCTTTTGTATTTGTCGAACCACTTGCAGAATGGATACAAAATGAGAATCACGCTGACCCATACCGCATAAACTATTGTCAAATTAAAGCCATATCCCTTCAGTGTCGCCGAATTGTCTACCTGGGTGCTGAGTACCATGCTTGACCATTGGTAGCCCTGGACGACCGCGCCGAACAGGGCCAGGATATGAATCAACAATATATGAGCCAGGTAAAAGAACATCGGCACCCTTCCGAAAACTGTGATTTTTTCGGTCAATTTATTCAACGGCCTCTCGGTCAGGGCAAGGAAAAACAAAGCTGGTCCCAGTGTCATCAATGTATAGAGAAGGGATGGCGGATATTTGGTGACATTCAAAAATGATAGCATACTGAATACAGGATTTTCTTGTACCGACCAATGAGCGGGGTCTCCATAAAAATTACCCGATCGCAGAACGATGCAAACTGCAATCGCGCTCAGTCCCAGAGTAATCAGCGTCTTTCTTCTCTTTTGTGGATCATAACCGGAAGCATAGAGGCTGCCCAGATAATAGCCAATGGAGATTATCCCAATCCACGGCAGTACCGGATAGTGAACAAAAACCGTTGTGCGGCCGAATGTAAACACTCTCACCTCATATAATAATGACCATAAAAAAGACTGTATGCCTTGACCGGTCTCATGCACCTTGTCAAGGAGGTTGTGTCCTGCAATCAGCGCTATGCTCAAAGCAAGGATCAGGCCCCTGTTCAGGCGGATGATCGCCGATAATGCAATCATGCTCAGCCCGATGGCATAAATCACCTGTAAATTGAAATAAGGATAGGAGGGATTAAATGTCCTTTCCAGACTGATGATGAAAAGTTCTATGAATACGAGCCATAACCCTCTTGTGAAAAGAAAAAAAGACAATTCATTCCTGGTTCTCCTGGCTCCATATAAATAAGCCGAGATTCCGGCAAGAAAAACAAAAATGGGAGCGCAGAAATGCGTAATCCATCTGGTGAAAAACAAGAATACGGTTGTATGCTGCAGGTCAGTGGGACTATACAGAAAAGCCTCGTTGTGAAAATAATCACGGGTATGATCAAGCGCCATTATTATCATTACGGTCCCTCTTAAAAGGTCGATCGATACCAGGCGCCTGGTGTTTGTTGCCGCGGGCTTCAGGACCCTAAGCGGGCTCTGCATTGTTACAACTGACATATTTAGACTTGGATTCTGCAGGGATCTCGATAAGTTGAATCTCTTTATAAGGATTGTTACAGAATACTTGTTTCGGAAATAGACCGGCAAAGATTACTATAACTCCTGCTTCAGCCTTGCGGAAACTTATAAACGACGGGTATCAATTTCCCAAAGGACCAGGATAGCCGGGACTGTCCCGGTCCTGGGACAAACGATAAATATTAGTGCAGGGAATTGGCCGACAGAGGGTCAATGATTGTTTTCACTTCAGACACCGTATTGATGGGAAATTTACCCAGCTTCGCATGTTGGCGAATCACTTCTTCGCTTTCTGCGATATGTATGCAGTAGATTTTATCACCGGTCACAAATGATTGAATCCAGTGATAGGGCTTACCCATTTCATCGATTGCATCACAAGAAGTCTGGGAAATGGCTTGTAATTCTGCGGGAGAAAGATTTCCGGCGCCTGGCAGGTTCCTTTCAATGACGAATTTTTTCATACAAACAGTTTTTATTGATGAACAATGAGCTCAAAATTGAGCAGATTGTTGCTGTTTGATGACAGAGATCTTCCCCATTTTAAGTATGAATCATTCCCTATTTTATGATCTCCAGCCTGATCGCCTCCTGTACAGCCTTAGTGCGGGATTTCGCTTCAAGCTTGAATAGTATATTTGAAATATGATGATCCACCGTTTTAGCAGATATGAAAAGCCTGGCAGCAATTTCCTTGTTCTGCAAACCCTCATTAAGCAAATTCAACACATCCAGCTCGCGATCCGTCAATTGCGCGGGATTTGATTGGGTAGTTTTCCTGATACCGCGTGGAATATTTTTGATGCCCGACCTCCTCATTTCCATCTTCAGCTTTTCAAATGTGGCCTGGGCGCCCAGGCCCTGAATGATATTGAGGGCTTTTTTCTTGTCATCAAGGTTTCCTTCGAATAGGGCGAGTGCCTCTTCGTATGGGCAACCGGTTTTCTTCCAAAATGCAGCTGCTTTCAGGGCCCGGGAAGCGTTACTAATGGCGTAGCCTTCAAAGTCCGCTTTCAATGACATATCCTGTTTCCTCGCCAATCGTAACCAAAACGCGAATACACTTTTTGCGATGATATTTTTTGACTTCCCGATCAAGACAATTGTCTGATCAAGTTCTTTTGATTCAACATAAGTGTTTCCTGTTATCCATTCATATTCCAGTAAAGCCGATATCGTGGGAATAATCCTTTGCAGTTCCATGGTTTCAAAAGCCATAGTCTTTGCTTCCATTAATAATGGGAGCACATCGGAATCCCCTCTTCTAAATTTTATGGTAGCCATGACTGCAATTGCACCGATCCTGATTACCGGCAACAACGATTCGTTTCTAATAAGTATTTCCGCACAGTTATAAGCTTCTTTCCAATTTCCGGTTTCGAGGTTCAGCCTGGCTCTTTGGTAATGCATGAATGATGACCAGGAATCAAGGTCTCTTTCTTCGCAATATTCCATACCCTTTACCAATGAATTTGAGGCAAAGGAATAGTCTTTGATGTTGATGGCAATGCTGCCCAGGTTGGCGTAAGCCCTGGCTATGTGCTCGTGATAGGAATTTTTTAAGGCAATGGCCAGGCTTTGTTGCAAAAGCTCAATGCCCTTTAGTTTGGATGCGGGAATACTCATTTGTATGGCACCCACATTGTTCAAAGCATGGGAAAGTATCTCCTCGTCATCCAGTTCTTTAGCCATCGCGATGGCTTTTTCTCCCCAGAAAATACATTCGTCAGCTTCGGCTGAAAGCATTTTCAACTGTGACATATTGCTGTATGCCATGGCCTTTGCCCTGGAGGGGGGGTTGCTCTCCAATACTTCGATGGCTTGCACGCCAAAACTCTCTGCCTGTTTTCGGTTGCCTTCGAACCACCAGAGTCTTGACATGAACCGCATGCTATTACCTATCTTCTCTGTATCGTTTTTCTTCTTCCAGAGATTCAGCGCCTTTCCGGTATAGATGATGGCTTCCTTTATCTGGCTAGTCAGATAACATTCATACGCATAGGATTCATAAAATTGAATTAGCATATCCTTATCATTTCCCTGGTAATATTCTATGGCGGATAAATACAATCTGCCAGCTTCTATATGGGCTCCAACAGATGCAGCCTTCCTGGCCGCCAGGGGAGCGTACTTCACTACCAGTTCATATTCATTTGCATTCTTGGCATGATGAATGATCCGTTCGACAGCCTGATTCCGTTCAAAACTTTCCAGGAGCAGATCCAGTATTCTCTTGTTTAGGGAAAGCCTTTTCAGCGGAGACAGATTTTCTTCGATCGTTCGTCTGAATAGTTCATGCTTGAAAGAGATGAATCCATCCTGTAGGAAAAGAATTTTGGATTCGAGACAGCGCTCGAGCGCAGCTGCATACAGAGGCTCAAATTTTTCAAGATATTTTACCTCGAAGCTGACCGGTATCACCGAGAGTAATTCCCAGACCTGTTTGGTTCTTTCCTCCTGGCGATTATATGCCGAGATGATGGAATCTTTGATATTGTCGGGCACACCCACACTGTAGCTCGATAAAATTTCACTTACATAAAAAGGATTACCTCCGGAAATGCCAAAAACATCTTCACCCTTATAACCTCTTTCATCGGCCATTTTTTCAACCGCATGTCTGGATAATGGGACCAGTTGTAAACGGGTAAATGTATCGGGATTTAATTGGCCCAAAACATTTCGAAGTGGATGGTGTGAGTGTATTTCATCGTCACGGTACGTAAGAATAAAAAGGCATTGCAACTGTATTATCCGCCTCGCCAGGAATTTGATAAAATCCAGGGTGGCTTCATCTGCCCAATGTATATCCTCAAATACAATCAGGCTTGGTTTTTTTTGAATGCTTAATTCATGAAAGAAGCGGGTAAATAATCCCGCCCTGTCGGCCATGTCTACACTGTTTTGCCAGAGATCGTCCCGGATCTGTAAGGCTATATCATATAAAGGCGCCAGAGGACGAGGCGTGAACAATGCATCGCAGGTTCCCAGGTAAATATTGCAATCATTCTTCCGTTTTTTGCAAAAAGCTCTTATCAGCGAGGTCTTGCCAATTCCGGCTTCGCCGCTAACCAGGATCGTATGTCCTTCACCCTCCGCAACATTTTCAAATTTCGCTTGCAGGGTAGCTAAAAACCCGTCTCTTTCTATCAACTCCATATTGCCCTTTTATAAAATGGGGAAATGAATCCCCGAAAATAGGGAAAACACCTTAAATCCAACCCTGGAATAGAGGGTTCCTTTGCATAGTAATCTTATTATTCAAAGTTAAAATCATTTATCATGAAAGGTTTTTTTCTCAGGGTCTTATTCCTCGTTTTCAGTATTATTTCATTGCAGCTATCCGCCCAGCCAAACAAGACGGATGATTTGGGTCAGAATGAGGGATCAAAGCAGCTTTTTATTGATGTCCATCAGTTGAAGCCGGGTGTAAAATATAAGGATGTTGCCGCGGCACACATTAAAGACCTGGCAGTCCAGGAAAAATATGGAGTCCATATTTTGAAATTTTGGATGGATCAAAAGAAAGGCCAGGTATATTGCCTTGCCAGTTCACCCGATGCTGAATCACTCCGCAAGACACATGCCGAAGCACACGGACTATTGCCGGAACATATTTACCATGTAACGCCCGGACCGGAAGCGACCACTAAGATCAACAAGCAGTTATACCTGGATGTGCATTACCTGGGTGCGGGTAAAGTCAAGGCCGAGGATGTAGCAGCCGCCCACCAGAAAGACCTTGCAGTGCAGAATAAAAATGGTGTAAACTTCATCAACTATTGGTTCGACGAAAAAGAAGGTGTTGTCATGTGCCTTGTTGAAGCAAAAGATTCGGCAGCCCTCATCCGGAATCATAAGGAAGCGCACGGTTTAGTGCCAGCATCCGTGATGAAGGTGAGAGAGGGAAAATAGTGGTCGAATCATGACGTAAATCATGTGAAAAATATTCCGTCAATATATTGGGCGGCCTATGATTGCCTGCATCTTAAAAATTGGGTTCAGTATTTCCTAAAAACATCGGTACAGGTTAAACGTTTTTCATGTCCGATATTGGCTACTGAGCTCTACTAAAAAACGTGACAATTAAAATTTCCCTTTACCCGCCTGCCGGCCTTCGCAAGACTAGTATCGCCGCTCAGTTTTAGCGCAGCCGGTCAGCTTAGCCGGGCTGGCAGGCAGTAAACAAGGAGGGATCAAAAACCATCCGCCAGGTGTCGGATGGTTTTTTTTTGTGCAGAAACAAATAATCCCCGATGAGTAGCTTTTCTGGCTGGATAATGGCAGAAAGTTCAGCAATCTTTCAACATGGTGTTCTCTTCTAATACTTTTGTGGAATGAAAGTTCATATTCCTCTGACTCGCCGGAATAGGATGGATTGGATCGCGATTATTGACATTCACATATTGATTCCTGGTTAATAGTTGGTTATGGCGACATTATTATAATTTTGTTCAGGTTTCCCTGGAAAAGCATTTAGGGTGACTTCTGCAAAAAAGGAGCAGCCGGGATTTTTATTCCTGTCTTCGCCTGCTGGCGCCCGTCTCCCGAATCAATACTCCACTGCTACCTTTTACTCGCAATCGAATCTGATTTCAACGATTGGCATCATAGAACAAATAACTATAAGACGTAACATAGTGCGGGATTTAAGTATTGGGGCTTATCTGCCTCGCAGTTCCATTCAATGTCTACTCATTATTTTTCTGGCGTTCTCCCCATAGATTTTCCTGAGTGCGCTATCCGTTAAGTAGAGGCCGTATAAGGGCCAGTGATAGTTGAACCGGCCATCATAAAAATGTTCGTCTCCGGTTTGGAGTATCCGGAATGTGCTTTGATACATTTCGATATTGTTTCCCATATCTGTTCCATACACGATTCGGTCCTGATATTTTTCAAGGAAAGCATGTACAAACCGGGGTATCGGGGCGATCTCCCCATAGCGGGCTGCGATGTCAGCGTAGAGATTTGGATACTTGTCGAACAGTCTTCCCAAGGCCTCCAGATCAGAGCAGCAATTCGCCAGGTGGCAAGCTATGAAAGTAGTCCGGGGATTGTTTTTCACCGCATTTTCCAGGGTGTTGATCAATTGATCGTGATCCAATTTCCCTTTTACTTTGAGATCCACATGCCAGATTGCCGCGTTCATCAAACCATCATTGGTTGAATCGGCAGGCCTGTACATCCATTGGTCTTCAGCGACATGTATGCTCACGGGCAGGCGTAACTGTGCGCATTTTTCGAGTAGTGGTTTCATACGTGGATCATCAATATGTAAGCCATAACCCGGCTTGGGTCGGGAATAGAGTTCTCCCAGCCCTTTATCTCCCAACTCGCCCACACCACGGGCGCCCTTCTTATAACATCTTTCCAGTTCTTCCAATGCCTGCTTTGGCCAACCTGACTTATCCAGACTAGTGTAGTCAAATCCGCACCAAACCTCAAACCTGTTTTTGTATCGTGCATACCTGGAAATAACCGAATCAAAAGCGGCCCCAGTGGAATAGGAGAGGATCATCGTTTTTTCAATGCCAGCATCATCCATGGTTTTCACCCAGGCATCGATCTCAGCATCAGATTTTAGATAATCGTGCGAATGCATATCAATGACCGGATATTTTGCCTTTTTGATTTCAGTCTGTGGCGTTTTGTAAATGGATACAGGGCGGTAATTTTTCAAACTGAGCTGATCAACTTCCTGGGAGAATGATCTGGAACTCAGGAACAGGGCCATAAAGACCGACATATAAGTGAAACAATGGAAGGATCTCATAAGCTGAAAGTATTAAGATGCGCCATATCGCAATCGCAATTCAACGTCTCCTGGCTAAAGTTAAACGATATGGGCTGACTATACAAACGGCATCAGACCTGAATACGAATGATCGTATATTATATTTAGTTTGGACGCATGGAAAACCTAAATGCTGGTGCCGGCCATCCTATTGAAACAGCAGTCCTGCGTATCCGCTTACTTATTCGTGATAACCAGATTAGCAAAGTCTCCGCCTGAATTATTACCTACCCATAGACCTATTTTGCCACTTTGATGGTCGTTTAACTGGTCAACGCTAAGGCAAGCTTCCTTGCTATTATTTACATAGACGCTTATATGTGGATAGTCCACGATTATTTTAACATGAAACCATTCATTTGGGTTAGGCGCAGCGGGAATGACCTTTTCGTATTTTCCATATTGCTCTTCTCTCAATTTATCCCATGGATAAGCAGGCTGCGAAACATATTGGACTGCATGGATATGGCGAACTGGGTCTGAAGATTGAAAATTAAAAGGCCGAAAATAAATAGCATCAAAAGTTTTTTCATCATTTCCATGAAAGGCAATTCCCACAAAGCTTTGCTGCAGCAGATCCTTTCCCTTGATATCAATTTCAATGATTCCGTTTGTGAAATTGACGCCTTCAAGCCATGCCACGCCGTCTCCCGCCATTTCAGAGAAGCGGACTGCTGTTTGTTCCTTGTCCGCAATAGGCATGAGTGTGCGATTAAACACCTGGACTTTGCCGGTTTTGGTCAGGCTATTAAGATCATATTTTATGGGGTTGCCTTGTCCTGATGCCGAAATTGCGATGGTCAAAGCAATCGTGGTAGGTAAAAAGCAATTGGAATCCATATTAGAAATTTGGAATTAAAGTAAATGGCTATTAAACTTTGGTGGATAGAATCTCACAGCAATCAAACAAGATAATGAGACGGGAGGTCATCATTTTACTTTTTTAAAAACTCAAGATATAGCTTCTTCTTTTCAATTGCAATAACAACTGTTGGAGTTTCAGACTTAAGATTTTTGCTAATTGGATGGAGAATAAATGCAGGCCAAAATGACCCGGGAGAAAGATTTAGAGACTGGAACTACTGAATAGGATCCAGAAAAAATTTTCCCTTCCCATATATGATTTTGAATTAACTTAGAGAGCAGGTCAAAATACTCCCTTTTATATTGACTGAGTTTAGTGTTAAGATTTCACCCTTATGGTTATAATCAGTTTTTATGACTGAAAAAAACTTTGCGGGAACACTTCGAAATTTTGGTCAGACTTACCGGAAAGATATCTGGTGGCTATATCCTATGCTGGTCTTCATAGCACTCACTTCATTCGTTATATATGTTACATGGGCCGCATTACAAGGCGAGCACTATTGGTATGGATCTTATATCTCGCCCCTCTATTCTCCCGAACTCTTTGGTAGTTCACCCTATAGTTGGTTTGGTCCCAAGCCCGGATGGTGGCCGGCGATATTACCCTGGTCGCCTGCAATCCTTGTACTTTGGGCTCCCGGTTTATTCCGGCTGACCTGTTATTATTACCGTGGCGCATATTATAAAGCAATATGGGCCGATCCTCCCTCATGCACGGTATCCGAACCTCGTAAACAATATCGGGGCGAACATTCTTTTCCATTGATTTTACAAAATGTGCATCGATATTTTCTCTATATCTCCTTGTTTTTTTTGATTTTTCTTGCTCTTGATGTCTGGAAAGGACTATGGTTTACTAGTCCAGGCACGAATGAGAAAACTTTTGGCCTTGGCGTGGGCTCTCTGGTCTTAGCCGTCAATCTGGTTTTTCTTGGCGGATATGCCTTGGGTTGCCATTCATTACGCCATCTCGTTGGTGGATTCCTGGATCGTCTTTCCGGCGCTCCCATTCGACGCAGAGCATATCTATGTGTCAGTTGTTTTAACAGGAAGCATATGTTATGGGCCTGGATGAGTTTGTTTTGGGTTGCTTTTTCAGATATCTATATTCGAATGTGCGCACTGGGTATCTGGTCTGATTGGAGAATTTTTTGATGCCATCTTACGATACATATAATTACGATGTACTTGTTATAGGTGCAGGCGGCGCAGGCCTTCGTGCTGCCATTGAATCTGCAGCCTCCGGCGTTTCCGTGGGATTGGTCTGCAAATCCTTATTGGGCAAGGCTCATACTGTAATGGCCGAAGGTGGTATTGCCGCAGCATTGGCCAACGTGGATGAACGGGACAATTGGAAAGTGCATTTTGCGGATACTATGCGTGGCGGCCAATATCTGAACGAATGGCGTATGGCTGAGTTACACGCCAAAGAGGCGCCTGAACGGGTACGCGAATTAGAAGCCTGGGGCGCATTGTTCGACAGAACAAAAGACGGGCGCATACTGCAGCGCAATTTCGGAGGTCACAAATATCCGCGCCTGGCGCATGTGGGTGACCGAACGGGATTGGAAATGATTCGCACTTTGCAGGATCACGGAATCCACCAGGGAATTGAAGTGCATATGGAATGCACGATTGGAAACCTTCTTAAAGAAGGAGATCGCGTGGTGGGAGCTTTTGGTTATGAAAGGGAAAAGGGTCAGTTTAGAATGTTTCGTGCAAAGGCGGTTGTATTGGCAACCGGAGGCATTGGGCGCGCATTCAAGATCACCAGCAATAGCTGGGAATATACCGGAGATGGACAATCGCTGGCATATCATGCAGGAGCAGAACTGAAAGACATGGAGTTTGTTCAATTTCACCCAACCGGAATGATCTGGCCTCCGAGTGTTCGCGGAATTCTTGTTACGGAAGGCGTTCGCGGGGAAGGCGGAGTTTTAAAGAATAAGGAGAATCGAAGATTTATGTTTGACGATATTCCGCAATTATACCTCAACCAAACTGCGGATAACGAAGAAGAAGGTTGGAGGTATACCCAGGGAGACAGGAAGGCGAGGCGACCTCCGGAGTTACTGACCCGTGACCATGTGGCCAGATGCATTGTTCGCGAAATTAAAGAGGGCAGAGGTAGTCCTCATGATGGTGTGTTCCTGGATATATCATGGATCAGTAAGAAAATACCAAATGCAGAGGAGCATATAAAGAAAAAATTGCCCAGCATGTACCATCAATTTAAAAAGCTGGCAGATATTGACATCACTAAGGAGCCCATGGAAGTAGGACCTACCACGCATTACATGATGGGTGGAATTCGTGTTGATCCAGATACACAAATGACGACGATACCCGGGCTTTTTGCAGCCGGCGAAGCAGCAGCCGGATTACATGGAGCAAACAGGCTTGGAGGTAATTCGCTTTCGGACCTCCTGGTATTTGGAAAAAGAGCTGGTGAATATGCAGCAGAATTTGCCAGGGAAAATGAGCATGGTATTATTGATGACCATGAAATTGCATTGCTTGCTGGCATAATGCTGGAGCCCTTTGAACGGTCAAATGGCGGCAACCCCTACCAGGTGCAATATGACCTGCAGGAAATGATGCAGGACCTCGTCGGTATTGTACGTACAGAGAAGGAAATGCTGAGGGCAAAGGAAGGATTGAAAAAATTATGGGAACGCTCCGCCAACGTAAGTGTAATTGGAAACAGGGAATACAATAACGGATGGCATACTGCGATGGACCTGCACAATTTACTTACAGTTTCCGAAGCGATTACAATGGCGGCCATAGAACGGAAAGAAAGTCGTGGAGCACATTTTCGGGATGATTATCCGCGAAAGGATGATGAAAACGCAAAGTTCAACCTGATCATTTATAAGGGAGCCGATGGCCAAATGCAAATCAGGCAAGAGCCGATAAAAGAAATGCGGGAAGACCTTAAACAAATAATCGAGGAAATGAAATAATGTCAAAAACCAGTTTTCATATATGGCGGGGCGATGCAAATTCGGGGAAATTTGAGAATTATACTGCAGAGGTTTCCGAAGGCATGGTGGTATTGGACGCCGTACACCAGATCCAGGCAGAGCAAGCCAATGACCTGGCAGTTCGATGGAACTGCAAAGCCGGCAAATGTGGTTCCTGTTCGGCAGAGATCAATGGTATGCCCAAACTCATGTGCATGACCCGTCTTGTTGACCTTCCGGCCGATAGACCCGTGATGCTGCAACCCATGAAATCTTTTCCGCTGATTAAGGATCTGGTTACGGATGTTTCATGGAATTTCAGGGTGAAGAAAAAAATCAAGAAATTTAAACCCAGGGCTCCCGACGCGAAAGACGGAACCTGGCGAATGGCGCAGGAAGATATCGACCGGGTGCAGGAATTCCGCAAATGTATCGAGTGTTTTCTTTGTCAGGATACTTGTCATGTGCTTCGCGAACACCAGCTTTATGATGAATTTATTGGCCCCAGATTCTTTGTGTATGTGGCCGCTCTCGAAATGCATCCCCTCGATGTTGAAGATCGTCTGGCGGATTTGAAGAAATCCGATGGGATCGGCTATTGCAATATCACGAAATGCTGTACATCGGTTTGTCCGGAGAACATTACTATTACTAACAATGCTATCATTCCGCTAAAGGAACGGGTCGTAGACAAGTTTTATGACCCTCTGAAAAAATTCTTCCGGATATTTCGTTCGAAGATTTAGAAATGGGCAATGTAAAAGAAATTATACAAAACGCCGGAAATTTTGTAAATTTCGTAGAGGCGGTTTTTTGATGATTCGTCTCAACAGGTATTAGTAAATATTTTGCAACTCCTCAAAATTTAAGTATATGTTTCAGCTTAAATCAATTTCCAAAGAGGGTATTGCTGTGGCGCTCGAAAAGGCCGAAAGATACAGGTTACTCAATGAGCCCTGGCTGGCTGAAAGTATATGTTTCGACATTTTGGAAGTGGAACCACAGAATACAAAGGCTATTGTGATCCTGCTTTTGGCAATTACTGATCAATTCGGCTCATCTTCATTGGTGAACCCGAATAATGCCAAGAGACTCCTTCCCCGGCTTATAGATGAATATCAACGACAATACTATGCGGGCATAATTTGTGAAAGAGAGGGCAAATCTGACCTGGAAAAAGGGATTTCGGAAAGTTGTTATATGGCATATGACTGTCTGCGCCTCGCAATGGATCACTATGAAAGAGCAGAAGCACTTAGTCCTCCTGGTAACGACGATGCAATCCTGCGATGGAATACCTGCGCCCGTCTGATCATGCGCCACCACCTGGTGCCAAAAAATGAGGAGTATTTTGAGCCGCCTTTGGAATGAAACTCCCCAGTTCAATTCAGCGATTTGGCGAAAGAGGATTCTCCTGCAAACATTTTGACAATGGTAACTCTAAAATTTGCCGGCCTTTTTCCAAGATGGCTTCATGATCTTATTTTGTCTTTGGCATACTAGCAGGAAAATTATTGAGGCGGTCAAGCAAAATAATCCAGCCTGAATAGATCCCTGGGGGCCGAAATAGCCACCTGTAATCGATGATGGCCCTTCAATTTTGGTTGTCAGCAGACTCTTGCTGAAAATATTCCCTGATAGTTTTGCTCCAAAAATACCAGCTTGCATAAAATCCCAGGAAAAATGGATGGCAATCGGAAGCCAAAGATTCCTGCTGTATATATATGCTGCGCCCAATAGAAGTGCTGCGTGAATTGAAATGCTTATGGCTGCTAACACTGTACCATTTGGACTTGCGAGATGAATCCCAACGAAAATCAATGCGAGTATCACGAGAGTAATATAGCTGCCTAATTTCTCTTCGGTAATCCTGAAGAATATTCCTATAAGTAATATTCCAACTGTGATCGAGTCTGCGAACACTTTTAGCATGTATGGTAGGACTCCCGTGAAACTATTTACAGAACTTACAAGAAATCCATTCTTTAAATACAATACATAAATGGTCAGGCTTTGGAGAATGGCTCCCAACAGTATTCCTGAAACGAGGATTAATCCAAGCCGGGATGAAGACAATTCTGAAATACTCCGTCTTTCATAAAATTTGTACAGGATTTTATAGGCTGCGAGTATGAACAATGCCATGATGAACTCAGCGATAGCGCTTTTGATTTCTTCGTTCCATGAAGTTGTGTTCAGTACCAGACTGGATCCTGATTGCCCGATAACACCCGCGGAGACACAAACAACAAGGCCAATAATAATTCTTGCGAATGGGGATCGAATTATATTTTGTCTCATTTTATTGTTTCCATGCATTTTTTACACTTGAATGGCATAAGAAAGATAATTCCTTTGAAGCAGGAATGAAATAGGTATTTGCACTTATTCTTTCTTTTTGTACCGGGTTCTATCTTGCTGCACGGATATCGAGCCCTTCATGTGAGCAATGCCGGCAGATAAAATAGTACAGATTTCTTTTTATGCATATTCTGAACTTTCGGCCAGAAATATTAATTTTGAATTTCTTCGTCCAGGTATAGCATCGGCAGCCTCGTAACTGGCATATAGGTTAACAAACGGCTCAGATTCCTTATTATTAAAGGATTTAAAGCAAACCTATGGCAATTAAACTCACCTTATCCAATGGCGGACTACTGGAATTCCAATCGGGCCTGCCTGCTGATTATAAAGGGCCAATCCTTCGCGGAGCCGTCGCCTTAACATCCAGGACAAATATTGCAGAACTGATTGTGCAGGAATTAGCGGGTGAGCACTATTCAATTAGATTCAGTATTTGCAAGTTTCTCAGGCAGGTGACTGCAACTGGCAATATTCATGCGCGGGGGCTCTACAGTTATTTCATGTTGAAAAGCGGATTGCGCAGAGAAATAGGCAGTATTGGGAAATTGCATTTGAGGCAGGATCAGCTTGCATGCTTCTTTACGGGGCCAACGGCCTGTAGCGCCCGGTTTGAGAAGGACAAAGAATACAAAGCACTTGACTTGTTCTATTCTCCTAAATTATTGGAGGAGTTGATTCATTTTTTCCCAGAGTTAAAAGATGTTCTGGGAGCATCGTCGGCGACGCTGTTGGCGGGAAGGACCTTTTGGGCGCTTCCTTCAATGAAAGAGATCACCAATCAAATCCTGAATTGTCCTTTTGATGAAGCCACCCGGCAATTCTATTTCGATTTGAAAGTCCGGGAATTATTGTTTCAATTACTGCAGAATGCTTACAGGAAGGATCATAGGGAATATTATTTCACTCCCTGGGAGACGGCCAGGATTCACCAGGCCCGCACCATACTTGAAACCCATATTTCCGGTAAGCCGCCCACGATCCGTGCTTTATCCAGGCAGGTTGCTCTGAATGAATTCAAATTGAAAGCCGGTTTCAGACAATATTTCAAGGCAGGGATCTTTGAATGGTTAATGGGACAGAAGATGCAACGCGCCAAGGAACTCTTACTAACGACGAACAAACCGATAAAAGATATTTGTGCTTTGGTAGGATATCCCCGCACCACCAACTTCATTACGGCATTCCGGAGAAGGTTTGGCATGACTCCGGGATCTCTGAGGAGACATTAAATCCCTTTCGCAAAACTTTGACCTCATTTCGCAAACCTCTTTGTCAAAATTGTATGGGAGGATGTTAGAACTTTGTGATATGAAATTGCTGAACTATGAAGAGACATATTTTTGAAAGGGCATTTGTTGAGATGACAATTGGACTCCTCACAATTGTTTTTGTGTACGCTGCCATTAGTAAACTCTCCGAATTGGAATTATTTAAAATAGCTCTTAGACAAGCTCCACTAATCAAGAACTATGCAAAGTTAATTTCTATTGCCATTCCAATTGCTGAATTAACCACAGTAGTACTGTTAGTCAGCCCTACTACTCGCCGATTTGGGCTAACATGTTCTGCTCTTTTAATTTTAAGTTTTACGATTTATTTAGCTTATGTGATTTCTTTTTCGCCTGAATTGCCTTGCAGGTGCGGAGGAATAATTAGAGAGTTATCATGGAACCAACATTTGGCATTTAACATAGTCCTATTCCTATTGTCAATTGAGGCCTTGGTCCTGTCAAGAATCTTAAATAACTCATTTATTGCAATAAGCAGGAGTAGCCGAACACCTGGATAAAATAGTAGGCATATTGATAATTGACTAAATTGTTATTATATGAAAAAAATGCGTTTTGCAATACTGGCGATTTTCGTGGCAATAGTGGCATTCATGACAACAAACGCCATATCTGCGAAGAGCGAAGGGTTCACTACCGTATATGCTTTTGATGCAAGCAACAATTTTTTAGCTAGCGGGACCTATGCAGATTTAGATAATAACCTTTGCCCAGGGAGCGGTCATTTTTGTGCCCATGTTTGGACCGGGATTACTCAGGATGAAAAGCCGACTGGCACACAACTGACGGATATTCAAAAACAGTAATGATGGGTTAATAATAAGGAGTAGCTTACAAAAGCTACTCCTTATTATCTCGAAGGATAATTACATCCATCTCCCTTTCTTCTTCTATTAACTCAAAGGCGAATTGATGAAGACTTTTATTGACATCAGACAGGTTTGTGAATTTTGAAGGCAAGACGAGATCTACTTTTCCTTTGAATCCAGATTCATCAATCAATTGGAAGGGAGCCCATGGATCGTTGCCATAATTTAATGTATTTTCAATCAAGTCAATGAGTTCTACATTATCTACAATCAGTTTCCCTGCGGAATTATAAATAGCTCCCCTTGTCACCACAGATTTAGCTGCAAATTGTTTGATTGGTGAAATCATTTGCAGAACCAGGCATTTAACTTTCCTTTTTTCAAGCGTACTTTTAATATCAAAAAACTTGTCAATTTCTTCGCGCATGTATTGAAGAGCTTTTGTTTCGGAAGTATCGCTCATAATTAAATCATAGCAATATTTTTTAGTTTTATTAAACTGAGCCAGTTTATCAAGTTCCATATCTGGAATTTCGAGTATAACCCTGTCTACGTGAAAATTTTTGCCCCTTTTCCATTTATTATAAGCCAACTTGTAGAGTTCTTTAATTGATATGTTAATTCCCCTTACCTGTATTCTATTCTTATTGAATATCATTGGTGGTATGATTCCCAAAGACCCTGATATTCCTGGTTGAAATTGCGTTAAGCAGGAATATTGAATAAGGGAATCGCCATTTGCACTTTTAATAAGGGGCTGCAAATTTGAATACTCCAAATTGTCTTTTTTCAATGGCAAATTAAGTGAATCCCCTTCTGAAAATACGATCAGATTTTCTTTTGTAACGGATTCCTGCCCGGTTATGGCCTGTACAAATCCATTTTTGTCAATCCATATTTCATGGGGGGCTGAATTGTGAGGAAATAAAAGGCGTAAGATTGAATCATTAACTACAGTGGGCAATTTAATGCCGCTGATAAGTTTTACCTTCTTGAATATCATTCTTACTTTTTCTTCACTTTCATGGTTGACTAATAGAATTTGCAGTTTATTTTCAAAAATATTCCGAAAGGAATCTAATTTAGGGAATGACTCTATGCAAGCTGTGCAGGTGGAAAACCAAAAATCAATGAGTAGTGGCTTCCCTTTGAAATCTGACAGCCTGGCTTTTCCCAAACTATAATTAATAATGCGTCTAATCTCTATGTCGGGACATTTTTCTCCAATTTGAATTCCCTGCGCACAATTGTTCGTATTCACGAGTAGCAAAAATATCCATTGTATAAAGGGAATTGTGAAAGTTGAAAAATAAGGTTTCATCTGATTCTTATTTCAAACTATAGGATCGAGATTCTTTTCATTCAGTAGCCTGGATTTTGCGTCAACAGAGGATTTCGTAGTAATTCTATTTGAGGAATTGGATAGAGCGCATCTGTTGGTTGCCATCCTGGTTTTATGGGTGCAAGAGTGAGATCTACTTTATTGGTTCTCTTTAAGTCGAGCCACCTATGTCCCCATTCTGCGAATAATTCGATTCTTCGTTCTTGTTCAAGTGCTGTAGTCAAATTTATTGCATCAACCGCTGTGGTATTTGGTAACCCTGCTCTATTCCTTATGATATTAATGTCATCCTGGGCTCCAGGCAAATTATTTAAATTAATTCTGGATTCCGCTCTGATCAAAAATTGTTCAGCTAATCGCAGAATCATATAATATTCTGTCACGGGCTGATTTAGGGCGCGTATTTTGTATTTGAACGGATATTCAAATAATTCTCCTGAGATGAGTTTACTTTTTACCCAAAATAATTTGCGTTGATCACCGATTTCAAATGCGGAAGAAAGTAGGGAAGTTATTGGATAATTAGGTTTTGATGAAGCTGAAGGCGATGGAATCAAAAACCTGCCTTCTGTAGTGTTGAAACCTGGAGAAACGGGCATAATCTGCCAGATTGCCTCATTACTGTTTGCAAGGAAGACGCTATTTAGGTCAGCATCGAGGGAATAATCTCCTGAATTGATTACTGCGGTAGATTCTGCTTCTGCATTTGGCCAATCATTCAGATATAAATAGGTTCTTGCGAGCAAGGCTGTGGCTGCCAACTTATTTGGACGAACTCGTTCACCTGTCGTATATGATACCGTCAATAGAGATTGTGCATCCTTCAGGTCTCTCACAATCTGTGTATAAACCTCAGTAGCAGGGTAGCGGGGTAAATTACTATTTTCATTATAGTCCGTACTAGTGATAAGTGGGACATCTCCAAAAAGATTAACCAAGTAAAAATAGACATATGCGCGGACAAATTTCGCTTCGCCGATAAGCTGTTGTTTTGTCGCCGTGCTAATATTACTACTAGCGGTTAGTCCTTCAATACAAGCATTCGCCTGGTAAATGAGGTTATGGGCGCGAAGCCAGAAATCCCCTGAGAGAAATCCATTGGTTGATGTTAAGGAATTGTTTACAAATTCTGCTAAATCGGGGTTAGCTGTACTGGTACTATATAGCTCATCCCCTGATAAACCCGCATAGATAGTTATGCCACCAGAAGTAAAAGTCGGAAATGTAACCATCATTTGGGAATAAAGTCCAATTACTGCCGAAGTAGCCGTTTTGTCGCTTGAAAATACTTTAGCTGATATTGACCTGTCTATTGGAGGATCGACTTCAAGGAATTTTTTGCATGATGTAAGAGCACAGGAAGTTGCCATCAAAAAAACTAAAAAGAACGATTTATTTTTCATATAGGTTGTATTAAAAGTTTAATTGAAAACCGACTGCGAGTGTTTTAAGTGGCGGTAAGGCCAAAAGATTTTGCGTTTCGGGATCAGATCCCTCATAGTTGGTAAATGTTATGAGATTTTGCCCTTCGATATAAATTCGGCAAAGCGCAACCTTTGTCTTTTTTAGCCATGCTGAAGGCAGGGTATAGGAAAGTGCAAGAGTTTTTATGCGGAAATATGATGCGTCGGTGAAGATGCTACTAGAATATCGCAAATTTGTAATAGCCGCGTAAGCTTCGCTTGTTGTAATTGCCGTTAGTTTTTGAATATCCGTGTAGTCGCCTTGTTTTTGCCATCTATCTAAAATAATGGATGGCTGATTTATCATAAATCCTGGAAGGGTATTGCTGCCATAGATTGACCAGAAGTAATTTCTGCCGGTTTGCTTCTTAAATTGCAAAAGGAAATCAAATTGAATCCCTTTGTAGTTTATACTGTTTTGAATTCCACCAAAATATTTTGGGTCTAAATTTCCTATTACTTGGTAGTCGCCGGGAATATTTATGGAATTGTCTTTGTTTGCATCTTCAAAAGAAAATACCCCCGTAGAGGGATCTACGCCCAAGGAACGTAATTGGAAAATAACATTTAGAGGTTGGCCTATCACGTAACTTGAAGCGTAGCTGGAATTTTCAATTCCATCGAACGCGATTAATTTATTTTGTGGAACAGTAAGATTAATATTTAATTGCCATTGAAAGTTTTTGTGATTTACGAGGGAATTCCTGGATTCAAATTCAATTCCAGAGTTCTGGATCAGGGCGGGGAAGTTTTTTGTTATGTCGGGAAAGCCCGTTTGGCCCGGCAAGTTGTATTTCACTAGCTGATTGCCGCTTTTATTTTGGAAGTATGCGAGTGTTATCAAGAAGCGATCTTTGTAAATACCCAATTCCAGCGCAGTTTCAAATTTGCGATTTACTTCCCACCCATAATCTGCATTAAATAACCCTGAGGGATACAAGACGGGGGTACTTTGATATGGGTTACTTCCTATATTCCAAGTATCAAGAAAATTATAGTTCCCTATTTGATCATTACCTGTTGAACCGTAACTTGCTCTGAGTTTTCCAAAACTAATAAAAGAGAGTTTGTTTTGCATGAAAGTTTCGCTTGAAAAAATCCATCCTCCTCCTATTGCCCCGAATATTGCGTACTGTTTGCTGGGGCCAAACCTACTTGAGCCATCTCTCCTGCTTGATAAATTAACAAGGTATTTTTGATCCCAATTGAAATTGATTCTTCCGAAAATTGCCTGATAGCGATAATCGGAAAAACTGTGATCTTTCGATGATATAGTTCCCCCGACTATTGATTCCAGGAGATCATCGCTTGTGTATCCTCCAGCCTCTATAGACAAGGCAGTTTGGGTATTTTTTTGCCAGGAGCCTCCAACAAGGACGGATAAGTTGCCTTTACCTAAGGATTTGGAATACTCAATTTGAGGTTCTAAAGTCCATTCTTTGAAATCGCTGTTTCCTATTCTCAAAACACCAGTGGGATTGTATGCGGGATTTTGGGAGGAAATGGGATCGATTGATTTTTCATTGACGTGCATGACATTGTATCCAATTGCCGCCTTGAACGTTAGGCCAAATGGCATCCTGTATTCTGTTTGCAGGTGGCCGATTAAATTCTCAGTTTGAGCCTGATATTTCTTACTTAGGTAAGCTAGTGGATTGTCAAAGCCAACTCCACCTTCTTCCCAGTTAAGATGCCCTTCGTCATTGTACAGAAGAGGCGCGTTTGGAGGGAGTAATAGAAATGGAGAAATAGATGAATTAATCAGATTGTCTTTGTCATGTGAATAAATTGAAGAAAGATTAATTGAAAGCCTTTTATTATCGCTATTGTAATTGAGATTGGAATTATAAGATATCCGGCTGTTTGCCATATCACCTGGGAAAACAGAAGTTTCATGGTGAAATCCACTACCTAATAAAAATTGAATATTTTGGTTACCCCCTGAAACCGACAAATGTAAATCAGAAGTATTTGCAGTATTGCCCATCATGATGTCTTTGAAATTGGTATATCTTGTCGTATCCCAGATGATAATATCCGGAGCATATCCAGGATCAGAAGGATCATTAGATGGTATTAAACCATCATTTTTAAATGCTTCTTGTCGCATTGCTATGTATTCAGGAGTATTCAGCATATTCACAGTTCGGGTTATCTTACTCCATCCTGAATAAATATTTGCTGAGACGATAGGTTTTCCAACTTTTCCTCTCTTAGTTGTTATAAGGATTACCCCGTTTGCTCCTCGGCTGCCATAGATTGCAGTTGCATCAGCATCTTTCAAAATTTCAATACTTTCAATATCCGAAGGATTAATACTATTGAATGGACTTAAGCCAACATTGAAGTCAGTTGTTAAAATGGAATTCAATGTATTAATGGCCTGATTGTTTGCCGCCAAAGGAACTCCATCAATAATAAATAGGGGTTCAGAACCTTGGCTCAAAGAATTTTGACCTCGGATTTGTACTTTGATTGATGCGCCTGGTACTCCACTGGTTTGGGTGGCAACAAGTCCAGTAACAAGCCCTTGCAAAGTCGCAAGTGGATTACTTACCGGCTGCCTGCTAATCTCCTCAGCAGTCACTTTACTGATATTTCCGGTATTAAGGCGTCGACTGGTTTTGCCATAAGCCATGACAATCGTCTCATCCAAACTCCCTACGGCAAGCCGCAAACGAACCAGGAAGAAAGTTCGTTTGTTGACTTCCATTTCCTCCTTATAATATCCTACACTTGTAATGATGAGAATATCATCATCGTTGACCCCTTTGAGCAGGAATTCGCCTTTATCATTGGTGAAGGTCCCCTTGTTGGAATTCTTTGCGGAGATTGTTACGCCTGCCAGGGGCTCCCCATCCTCATTTATTACGCGACCGGTAATATCTATAGGTGGGATTGGTGGGATTGAAGTCTCAGGCATGGACTTTTTCGTCTGAACTACTACATACCGATCTTCGATGACAAAGGACAGAGGTTGATTGCGAAAGCAAAGAGCCAGAACTTCTTTGAGTTCCCCATTGCTGACTTCGCAGGTCACGGGGACTGAAATCTTTAATTGAGACCTGGTATAGACAAAATAATAGCCGGTTTGCCTTGTTATTTCTTTAAATACTTTTTCGAGTGGGGCTTTATTGAGGGAAATTGATACAGTTTGTCCGAAGCCTCTTGCGGAGGTTTGCAAGCATGCCACTATGGTCAGCACCATTAAAAGTTTCATGGTTATTAAAGTTGCAAATCCGGGTCTGAAAACTTTTAATTGCATAGTTTTGTGTTGTTTGGGTTTCTGAATTCAGTTGATAGCCTCATTTGATGACAGGGTTAACCCAAACTTGGCCTTCAGCGCTTCCAACACTGAAGTCCTGCCCCGTCCTGATAGCTATCGGGACGGGATTTTTGTTTGCATTAACCTTCTTTATGCTAGTCGTCAGGGTAATACATAAATGGTCTTGTTTTCAATTTTGAAATGTACATATCCGTTCAATTCCAGAATGCGAAGAAGTTTTGTCACCGGTTCACTCCTCAATATCGTTGCAGTGAAATCCTGTTTGATTGCGCCCTGGTACACCACTTTGGCATCATACCAACGCTCTACCTGGCGCATGATGAATTCAATAGGGACATCATGAAAAACAAAAAGCCCATTCTTCCAGCCGGTGATGCCTGCCGTGTCCACACCCGCCTGCCTGGTAATGCCGGCATTGGTAATATTTGCCTGCATTCCGGGTTCCAGCCTGTCAAGCTCATTCCTATGGTTTACTGCTACGGTTCCTTCCAATAGGGTCACTTCTTTAGCCATTTCTTCAGGGTAAGCCATTATGTTGAAATGCGTACCCAAAACGGTGATGCCTGCACTATCTGCCAGCACCACCCGAAATGGTTGTTTTTCATTTTTTGCAACCTCAAAATAGGCTTCTCCCTCAAGTTCAACCCTGCGTTCATCTCCAGGGAAATGGGTGGGATATTTGAGTGTGGTGGCGGCATTCATCCAGACCTTTGTTCCATCCGGCAATTTCAATTGGTATTGCCCGCCGATGGGAGTGGATAATATATTCATGGCAGCATTTGCCGCTACTGTTCCATCCGCTACATAAATCAATTCGCCATCATTGAGTTTGCTGATATCAGAGCCCTGTTCTTTTTTTATAAGGCCATTTTTTGCAGTTGTCAGGTCCACAATGGAGCCATCGGCAAAAGTGAGTGTGGCCCGGTTGCCCCCCGGCTGAAGTTTTGAACTGTCGCCCATGGCTATCTCAACAGCACTGACTTTGGGACTTCTTGTATAACGGTAAATGAAAAATAGCCCTGTAAGTAAAATGATTGCGGCAGCGGCCATCCATGCCGGGCTTAGCTTTGACCATTTCGGGTTTTTTTTGAATGCTCCTTTGTCCAGCAATGCCCTGAATGATTCTTCCGATTTTACCTGATCCATCCAGGCAAGATTCGCCTGCAGGTTATTTTCGTCAGTCAGGTCTTCAAACAATCTCATGTTATGATCACTGGCGTTGACCCAATCATTTAGTTCTTCCTGTTCTTGCTCCGTGAGCGATTCGCGTATATAGCCCGCTATCAGGTAGGCTATACGATATGCGCCTGTATCCATATTTGCAAAAAATTTTTCTTTCACACTATTAAGTTAGCGCAAGCTGATAATAAGAAGGCAGGTTTAGGAAAAAAGGACTATAAAAGGGGGGAAAAACCGTTTGCCAAAAGTGAAAAAAGGATCATGGAGGGTCTTAGTAATTTCTTACGTAGTGATTCCAATCCCTTGGCTTTTTGAGTCTTGATAGTGCTGGGGGAGAGCTTCAATTCTGTGGCTATCTCGCGCGTGGTTTTGCCTTCAATAAAATGCATGGTCAGCACCCTTCTCGTACCTGGTGAAAGTTCCTCCAAGGCTCTGTGAATGATGCGATAAGTCTCGATTCTCAACAGGTGATCGATAGGGGTATCACCATTCAGGTCGTTGGATAAAATGGAATCCTTACTGAGTGTCGCTCTTTTGAGCTCCTGCCGGCGAACCCTCTGACTGTCCCGCAGTACGGTTTTATATAAATAGGACCTGATCGCATAATAATTATCCAGTTTCCAATGCATCTTCCAGGTTTTTATGAAGGCATCGGAAGCAATTTCCTCAGCAATAGCGATGTTTTCCACCCATCTAAATGCGTATAAAGCCAGGGCCGCGTGAAATTCCCGGTAAAAAAATGCAAGCGCCTGCTCATCTCCCTGCTGAAAGAGAAGAGCATATTCATGGTTCGTATGGTGCGGCTCCGGTTGCAAGGGCAAATTGATCAGATAAAAAAAAGGGAGCCACAAAGAGGTGCCGACGGATATTCCTATGACCGATACAAGAGACGGATATCCCTCTGATCGATAAAAGAAAGACGTGGAACTCAACTTACCGCAACTGAGGCCGAGCAGGCCTTACCACGAATAAGCGAGCCCACGCCTAAACGTGAGCTCTTCACTTATTGTCCCGTGGTAATGAAATTGCTCTTTTCAGTTGCGAGACTCCAAGCGAAAGCTTCAAATCATTTTATGAAGATTCGCGAAAATAAATTCTATTCAATTGGATTGTTCTTTGAATCCTTTGAATATGTAAATATAATGAAAATGCCTATATCTGTATAGGCAGACGGAGAATTTAGTTTGGCTTTCTTGCACATAGTGATGAGCAGGAAAAACTCAAAAAACAGAATTGACTGGTTTATAATTAATCAGGTGCGACAAATGCGAATGGCTCAGCACCTCTCCCAGGATGATATCGCCTTGCATTTAGATATTTCAAAAGGATATATCGGACATATTGAAAGTCCCAATTTCCCGGCTAAATACAATACGGCCCATCTGAATGAACTGGCTAAATTGTTCAAATGCTCCCCTAAAGATTTTCTCCCCGAAAAACCGCTCTGAATTAATTCCATTAATTCAGGGAAACCTGCAATTCAAAATGAGAATCAGAGATATGAGACCAATGGCCAATAATCGGTTTATTTTGCAGCGCTCTTTCTGTTGTTATTAATAAATAACTTCCCCTTGCTGATCTCGTCCGCCAGGTCCTGGATGGTCTTGGTTTCAAAGAGTTGAATCAACTGAAGCTTGATGATTTTATACCGGGCATGCATGGGACATGGTTTCAGGTCTGAACATTCCCTCAGTCCCAGGATACATTTGGTGATGACATCGTCTTCTCCTACTGCCTCAAGCACGGCCCTCACCGGCAATTTTCTTTTGGCAGGTTCAAGATAAAAACCACCTCCGGGACCGGTGGAGGAACTAATGATCCTGTCTTCCTTAGTGAGTAACTGCAGGATCTTTGCCGTAAATGATTTTGGGGAATCAATGGCCTTTGCTATTTCGATAAGTCCGAGTTTCTTCTCTTCGGTACTTTTCTGTGCTATATAGATCGTGGCCCTGAGGGCATATTCGGTCGCTTTTGAAAACATCCACGTGATTTTGATAGGACCTTCAAGATGCATTTGACTTTCACAATGTAAGCATTAACAGAGAAAAGATGATTCAGTCCGTTGAATTGTCCAAAGTGAATTGAAATCTTCCTGTCATGCAGTTGATCTCCGGATCAATCTGTCGAAGGGCAATACTTTGGGCATGATCCATCACATAACAATCTCCTTATCTTATTCCATGGCCAAGCCAGCCCTTGGTCGGATGGAGCTTTTCCCTCTCTTAAGACCCCATTTCAAATGGCAAATGATTTGATTCTTTACCAGGGGATAAATGATCAATAAGAATCCCGTCATCAAGGTGATCCCGGACAGGAAAAATATTATGAAATAAGGTCTCAGTCCATGCATCATGACGCTGAAGGGTAAGCGCACGGAACTCATTTGCCACCTGGCCTTCAATACCCCGGCCGCAATCAGGCTGAGCCAGAAAATAAGTAGCGAAATATTGGCCGTGAGAATCCCGCGGTTCAGCATTTTTTTATGAGGTTCGAAGGAACGGCATCCGTCATTCAGAATATCGAAGGCCATGGCCAGCAGTAAAAAACTATTGATTCCGATGGTGGCGCCCATTGTATGCGCAACAGTAATATGCGTGCCATGGGTGTACACATTGATCGCAGGTACCGACATGACAATGGCTAACAAAAGCGTCAGGAAAATCCAGAGATCGGCCGCCAACAGAAAACGGTAGGCCGTCTGATGAAACAGCTTCTTCGCTGCACTCACCGAATCCTTCCAATTATAAATGATCCTCCCCAGAATGACCAGTTCGGTCATGCTTACCAGGTAGCTGATATGTTTTATATAAGGCCGTGTAGGCAAAGTGTAGATGTGATGGCCCCAGTTGAACATCAGATTAAATAGGCCCGTGAAATACAACACAAAAGCCAGGGACGAATGACTGTAAGTTTTGTTGTTGCTTATCTTGTCCATGAGAAAGATGCTGCTGCCATAGATAAGCATGTTCCAGGATCCTACCATGGAACCGTAGGACTTCCATTGAATAGTCATGTCATTCACCACATTATTTCTAAAATAGGGGAGCACCCATAAATTGGATTCGATATAAGTAAACAGAAAAAAAACAATGCCTGTCAGCCACATCCAGACATAGACGGGCTGATTTTTGAGAGATCCGACTGATCTGGTGAAGTTGATTAAAAATAATATCCAGCCAATCAGTACAGGAATTGAGAGCAGTGGTGGGAACTCCCAGTATTCCCTTCCTCCAAAAATCCCCAGGCAATAAGAAATCAGGATACATATAATAGATAAGATAAAAATCCATAACTGGATGCCCAGGAGACGGGCAGAATATAATTTTTTACCTGAATGTTCCTGCAGGTATGATATCACGGTTCCCATGGCAGCCATGATGATCCAGAATATAACGGCAGATACATGCAGAGGCCGCACCTGCTCAAATGAGAGCCGGGTCTTCAAAAACCCCGGGATAAGATATTGTAATCCACCCAGTAATCCGAATACCATGCCTCCGGCCAGTAATAACAGCGCGACTAATATGAATGTCTTTTCTGAACCTATCTTAGTCCTGTGCAATCGTTCCATCTTTATTGATTATAAAGGTTCTGGGATCGGCTTTGCCGGAAGCGTCCACATCCCTGAGATAGGCCTCCAATGCGATGATCTCGTCCTCTGCCAGATGAAAGTCAGGCATGATATCGGTTCCATTTTTCAAGAAGGCTTTTATATATTCCGGGCCCCTGGTGGAATATGAATTGGTCAGGTCGGGACCCAGGTAGCCACCCAGCCCATATACCTGGTGACAGGCATTGCAATTATAATCCTGCCAAAGCCGTTTTCCCCGGTCAGCCAAGGCTGTCGCGGCTTTGTGGCCGGCCGGAAGCGACGTGTACAGGTGTAATGAATAAAACAGGAAAGCCAACACCAGGCTTGACGCCACCACTAGTTTCCGCTTATCCAAAGTCATAGATTCTTTAGAAATAAATTAAGGACAAAATTATCCTTAATTTGTATATTCGCCAAGAAACACTGCTATATGGCGAAAAAAAATTTCATGGGCTACCTGCTTAATCCTAAGAACTGGTGGCTCCCCTTGCTGGTGATCTTTACTGTTAGCATTGCCGGCGTTTCCATGATCGGGATACATACTTACACAGAAGCTCCTCCAATCCCATCATATATTTCCCAACAGGGAGAAACGGTTTTTTCAAATGAAGATATCCTGAATGGACAGGCTGTTTTTCAGCGGTACGCGCTGATGGAATATGGCAGCATGTTTGGTGATGGAGCAAACCGGGGTCCCGACTATACGGCCGAGGCCCTGCATTTGGTCTCGCAATACATGAACCATTATTATGAGTCAGGTCTGAAAGAGGTGCCTGAAAAAGCATTGCTGGAAAAAGGAGTCGCGGAACAGGTGAAATCGGAGATAAAAGCCAACCATTATAATAAGGATGATAACAAGGTGCTGCTGACGGATGCCCAGGCCTATGCAGGTACGGAGTTGATAAAATATTATAATCAAAAATTCAGAGACCCTTCCTCGGCGGGGGCCTTTAAACCGGCCGGTTATATTACCGATCCGAATGAAATTAGGTCCCTGACAGCTTTTTTCTACTGGGGTGCCTGGGTTTGCGGAGTGGAGCGACCGGGTGAACATTATAGTTATACGCATAACTGGCCCTTCGATCCCACAGCAGGCAATGAGCCGACTTCGGCCATCATACTTTGGAGCATCATCGGTTCCCTGGGACTCATATTCGGACTGGGGATTGTACTCTATTATCATGGAAAACTGGAGAAGCTGGACGATAAAGCCTATACCAGCAATGCTGAACCATTCATGACCAGAGGGGAGATACATAAATTTCAACCAAGCGCCGTTCAACGAGCAACCTACAAATTCTTTTATGTGACCATACTGCTTTTCGGGGTGCAGGTGCTCGCCGGCATATTAACTGTGCATGACTTTGTGGGATTTGTCCATTTTTTTGGTTTCAATATTTCTGAGACCCTACCCATTACGGTAACCAGGAGCTGGCATGTGCAGCTTTCCCTTCTGTGGATTTCAGCCTGCTGGATAGGCGCGTCATTTTTCATGATGTCCCTGATTTCTCCCAATCAACCCAAAAGACAGGTAACCCTGATCAATACAATCTTCTGGCTCACTTTTGTTCTGGTTGCCGGTTCTCTTGCAGGAATATTCCTCGGGCCCAAAGGATTTTTGGCTAATACATGGTATTGGCTGGGTCACCAGGGTTGGGAATATGTTGAATTGGGAAAACTCTGGCAGGTAATATTGGGTATTGTATTTATTATTTGGGCCGTTACACTCTACCGTGGAGTTAAACCCGTCATGAAAATGAATCAGCCCTGGGCCTTACCCAACTGGCTGGTATATGCCACTTTCAGCATAATATTTTTATTGTTGTCGGGATTTGTTGCCACACCAAGGACCAATTTTGTGATCGCGGATTTCTGGCGATGGATGGTGGTGCATATGTGGGCCGAAGCTTTCTTTGAAGTATTCACAACGGTATTGATTGGCTATTTCATGGTGTTGATGGGATTGGTCAGCAAACAGGCAGTAGTCCGGGTGATCTACCTGGCAACGCTTCTTTTTCTTGGCTCGGGACTTCTGGGCATTTCGCATAATTTTTATTGGAACGCTAAACCGGTAGCCACCATGGCCCTGGGTTCCGTGTTCTCCACCTTGCAGGTAATTCCACTCGTATTGCTCACATTGGAAGCATGGCGCTTCAGCAAACTGCCGAGGATATTGGAAACCAAGAATGGGGTGAATGGAGACTTGAATAAAAGATTCGGATTTTCAGAGGTCTTCCTTTTCCTGGTAGCCGTCAATTTCTGGAATTTCTTCGGAGCAGGAGTATTGGGTTTTATCATCAACCTCCCCATCGCCAACTATTATGAACATGGAACTTATTTAACCGTCAATCATGGTCATGCCGCTTTAATGGGTGTTTATGGTAATCTGGCTCTGGCGGCCATATTGTTTTGCTGTCAGCTTCTATTCAAAGCAGAATGGTGGAGGCCAAAACTTATCACAACTGCATTCTGGTCTATCAATATCGGTTTATTTTTGATGGTATTGCTGGACCTTTTCCCTGTTGGACTCTGGCAATTCAAGACCGTAACCGAAAATGGGCTTTGGTTTGCGCGGGGGCATGAATTTATTGAAAGTACCGGTTTCCAAACATTCACCTGGCTACGCATTGTAGGCGGCTCTTTGTTCACGCTGGGAGGAGTATTGCCCCTGGTTTGGTTCATTATTCGAGGTAGGAAAGGGCTGAAAAAAAATGTTCAGGGTATCAGTTTTCTGAAGAGGAAAGAAGAAATTCCAGCCTCCCTGACGCAATATTAATATGGAATGCGAGTTGACTCAACTGGCAAAGTGAATCAGCCCATTCAAGAACGCGGCCTGTTGATGCTGGAAAATTCATTTGAAGTGAAAAATTGAAAATTAGTTTGATGATAATTATGAATAAATCCATTATCTGAAACGCGATGGGATCAATAGAAATCAAAACTCCTTCCTATTCGAAGACTATTACCACAGAAGTGGTTTGCCACAATGATACCAATCCCATGGGAATATTGCAGGGTGGCCGTCTGGTACAGTGGATGGATATTGCTGCGGCCGTTTGCGCTCAGACCCACGCAGGAGAGACCTGCGTGACCGCTTCAATCCATGAGGTGGATTTCAATGCATCCGCAAGATTGGGAGATATGATTACGATAAATGCCGTAATAACAAGAGCTTTTGTCAGCTCCATGGAAATATTCGTAGAGGCATTTGCCAAAAATCCGCGGGCAGGGAAGAAATTTTCAATCTGCCAGGCCTATTTCACCTTTGTTGCCATAAATGAAAGCGGCAAACCAACCCGGGTAAATCCGGTGGAACCGCTTACTGAGTCAGAACTGGAGCACTATAATAGTGCCCTGCGGAGGAAAGAGAAAAAAACTCGTGAAAAAAGGTTTTAATTTGTTCAAATATTATGGACCAAACCATCATCGACTTTTTACAAAAACAAACCTGTGCCACGATCTGCTGCACAGATGAAACGGGAAGGCCTTATTGCTTCAGTTGCTATTACGCCTGCAACCCAAAACTAGGCCTGCTGTATTTCAAATCATCGGATGATTCCTATCACAGCGGCTTGATGGCAAAGAACCGAATCCTGTCTGGAACAATTTTGCCGGACAAACTAAATAAATTAATGACCAGAGGTGTACAATGGAATGGGGAATTGACAGATCATACAGACCCCCTGGCAGAAAATGCATTCGTGAATTATCACAAGAAATTTCCCATGGCACT
Organism: Agriterribacter sp.; assembly: GCA_041484195.1. Classification (GTDB taxonomy): domain Bacteria; phylum Bacteroidota; class Bacteroidia; order Chitinophagales; family Chitinophagaceae; genus PSRI01. The sequence continues at coordinate 78,769 of JBGPHC010000017.1, forward strand.
GGTAATGAAAGGCCATATATTTACGGTCAGGCTCGACGACATAAAGATGACAGACAGCAAGCTGGGCAAGGTAAAAAAGATTCTGTGGAAGAGAGCCCAGGAAAATGTGAACTCAGTCTGATATTGAAAAATGATGGCCGGATCAGAACTTCATGAAAGGGAATTCAACTTATTCCGGAGGTTAAAGAAGGTTCATCTCCATTTAAAAAATCATTGAAATATTCTTTATTAATCCTTAATCCTTAATAAAATAATCCGTACCCTATGATTAATGCTCCTTATCACAAATTTCATATCCCTGTAATGGGATTGGCTTATACTATTGATACACCAATCAAGGTCGCACGTTTTGGTATATCCTCAGTCATTTCCATTATTGAAGATCGATTGGTGGAGATGATGAGAAGTCATTATTATCCCGCCATCAACCTTGAATATCATCCCATCTCCACCCGTGAAGAAGATTACCGGGCCAAAAGGATCACCGATTACCTGAACCTTGTAAATACCATTGTTCAGGGCCAGGTTGAAAAACTCAGGAATGCCGCTTTCGAAACGGGCTCAGAAATAGTGAAATATTTTGAGATGCTGCCGGATGAAAATGCACTCAAACGATTGTACCGGCAAATGATGAGGACCGGAAATCAACATGAAAAGGAAAAGATGGAAGCGTATTTGCGAACACAAGTGAGGCCCGGTAGCATCGACGTGAATATCATGACTAAAACTGACAGGAATAATTATGATCGTCAGGGCGAATTGATCCGGGATGGGTCGGATGCCGTTTCGGCGCTGAGAGGCTATGCCAATAGCGGCCTCAGTAATTCTTCGGTGATATTTTCCGCAGGTATGAATCCGCGCTTGTTTAATTACTTGGAAAATTTAAGAGCTTTTGACCAAAAAGCAGAAGGGGGATTTACCAAAAAAGTTACGGTGAAAGTCAGTGATTATCGTTCCGCGATGATCCAGGGAAAATATTTGGCGAAGAAAGGCATTTGGGTGAGTGAATTCAGGATTGAATCCGGACTCAATTGCGGGGGTCATGCATTTGCGACCGATGGCTATTTGATGGGACCGATATTGGAAGAATTCAAAACGAGGAAACAGGAATTGGTTGACAGCATCTTTGAAATCTATAATACTGCGCTTGAGAAAAGAGGCGTGGGGAAAATGATTTCCCCTCCAAGGCTGGCCCTATCCGCCCAGGGAGGAATTGGCACACATGAGGAAGATGATTTCCTGCACCACCACTACCAATTGGATAGTACCGGATGGGGAACTCCTTTCTTGCTGGTGCCGGAAGCAACCACCGTTGATGAAGAGACTCTAAAGCTTCTTTGTGCCGCGGAAGAAAAGGATATTGTCCTGAGCCGCAGTTCGCCCCTGGGTGTGAGATTCTATTACCTGAAAGGAACAAGTGCTGAAAAGGAGAAATTATCACGGATCAATAATGGAAAACCTGGTAGCCCCTGCACGGAGAAGCATCTGGCATTTAATACTGAATTTACAAAAGAGCCAATTTGTACGGCATCACACCGTTATCAAAAACTGAAGATCGCCCAATTGAAATCACTCGATCTGCCTGAAACAGAATACAAAATACAAGTTGACGGCGTATTGGAAAAAGAATGTCTGTGTGTGGGGCTAAGCAATGCTGCGGCCATCAGTTATTCTCAGAAATTCATAAAGAATCTGAACGCGGTAACAATCTGCCCCGGTCCGAATATTGTAAATTTCTCCAGGCTGGTCTCGCTGCAGACCATGACCGATCATATTTATGGCAGAGAAAACCTTGTTTCGCAAAGGGAGAGGCCTCACATGTTTATTGCTGAATTGCATTTATATATTGACTACCTGAAAGAACTATTGAAGGAGGATGAACGCAGAGGACAAATTTCAAAAAGAAGGAAATATTATACAGGCTTTTACCAAAACCTGCGGAATGGCATAGACTATTATCGACAATTGCATGCGGTGGCTGGGCCTGGAAAGAAACAATTCACGAGAGATTTGTGCCATGCAGGAATAGAACTGGATATTTTGAATTATCAATATGACTTGGTAGAAGGAGTATTGGCGGAACCCGGAATTGACAGCCCTGTCTGATGATAAATACGGAGGATATTTTTTGTATATTTAAAAGCTGACTTACATTTTCCTGACATCAACTTTAAGATGAAAAAACTGATCAATGGCATTATTTGCTGTGCTATTATCTTCAATAGCGGCTTTGTTCTGGCACAGGTTTCTAAAGCTGGGGTCGGGCAGCAGCCTGTTGATACTTCATTCCTGATAAATATCAACGGAGTTGAACAGTACCTTGAAATAGAGGGCGTTTCCAGAGCCGATCCTGTTTTGCTATTTATTCATGGAGGTCCATCCTGGCCGGCAACTCCCTTGATCAGAAAATATAATCAGAATCTTTCCAGGAACTTTGTATTGGTATCCTGGGACCAGCGCAATTGCGGAAAGTCAAAATCGGATACCTCGGCCATATTGACTCCCGCCCTCTATGTTGAAGATGCGCACCAGGTGACTCAATATTTGAAAAAATCTTTTCATACTGATAGGATATTGGTGGCCTGTCATAGCTGGGGCAGCATCATTGGGATTTACCTTGTCACAAAATATCCTGAGGACTACAGCGCTTATATTGGTCTGGGGCAATTTGTAAATCCAAATAAATCCGAAATGATCGCCAGGAACTATGTGAGGGACCAGGCGAATCTTTTTTATGATACAGCCACTCTGAATGCGTTGGCAGCCACACCTTTTACCGAGGAGGAGGGCTATAAGAATGGCTTCGAAGACTTGATCAGATTTAGAATGGCGGGCAACAAATATATGACCAGCAATGCTGTTGACCCCCTGCCAGACCCGACAAAGCTATACAGTGACTACAGCGCAATAGACTGGATGGGCCCCATGATGAAGACAGGGAAAGCGCTTTTCAATTACATGAATGCAATGCATATAGACTTGTTCACCTTCAATGAATTCAAGATACCCATGTATTTTTTTGTGGGGAAATATGACTATAGTACTTCTTCAGCTATTGTAGAGCAGTATTATAAGACCATCAATGCTCCCAGAAAGAATTTGTATTGGTTTGAATATAGCGGGCATTCGCCCAACTGGGAAGAGCCAACAGTCTTTTATCAGCGTATTTTGCAGGTTGCAACGGACTGTAAGGTTAAATAGGGGCGGCTTGTGAAAATATTTGATACTCCATGCATCTGAGAATATGGAATGGAATTGTCGGTAACAAAAGCTATGAAAGAATAAATTATAGCAGAATAATTAGTAACAATATAATTATAATAATCGCTCCCACTGAAAGATACACTCCGCCTTTTAAAGCCCTCAATTCTTTCCTGCTTTCTTTCACTTCTTTCCGAAGGCTTTTCTTGTCCACCCTGGATAGATCGGATTTATCCATATCCTTGATGTCTTTCAAACGCAGTAGCAATTCCTGGGCCTTCATATCATCCGTTTTGGCGGTGGCATTGATTTGAGTAGTATCGGAAACCATAATATGTGCGGCGGCTGGCACGGTTATCGACAAAAACATTGCTAAGGACGCAGTTTTTAAAACATTTTTTACAGTCATTTGTTTTGTTTTACGAGCTGATTTATTTTAATCATCACGAATCCTTTTATTGACGGTGAAGAATATTCGCTAATGAGAGGACAAAGATGGAAGCATTTATTTACCAAAGTATTACACAATACTGCAAATATGTTACATGATTCACACATCGGCAATACATCAAAGTCCGTCGCTTTGCCTTTTCCAGCCCACTGAAGAAAAATCTGGCTGCAAAAACAATTGGCTTGTTTCTTTGTTGTTGAAAGTTTATATCCGTAGTAGTGTAGGAATTCTCTTTTTCTTCCTGGACTCATGCTGGGACGAGTCATTCCTGGTACAACGGAGCCCGCTGCCAAATATCCAACGTGCCGATTTGGCGGTTCAAAATGGATAAATTTACAATTGATTTAAGGTTCAATAAAGCGATTTCGGCTTGATGCCAATATGAGAATTTATGTCTATATTTATTTTGCGTTTTCTTCCGTAACTGCGGGACATTCAAGTTCCTGCCTTACTTAGAGTAGTTTAGGCGGGACCCTAATTCTAAACAAGTCATTTGAAATTGTACATTAAAAATATGGTTTGCATACGCTGCAAAATGGTTGTGAAGGGAGAGCTTGGTAAATTGGGTTTGCATTATTCAACTGTGGAATTGGGGGAAGCTGAATTAACCGATGATATTACATTAGAACAACGTGAGCAATTCAAGGCTGCCCTGTTAAAATCGGGACTTGAATTGATGGATGACAAGAAAAGTGTATTGATACAAAAGATAAAGAATATTATTGTTGAATTAGTACATTATTCGGAGGAGCCTTTAGCAATCAATTTTTCTGAATACCTGAGTCAGAAATTAAACCACGATTATACCTATCTCGCCAATCTTTTCTCAGAAGTTCAGGGCACTACGATTGAGAAATTCTTCATTGTTCACAAAATTGAACGGGTAAAAGAGCTGTTGGTATATAATGAAATGAACCTTACTGAAATCGCCTACAAAATGCATTACAGCAGCGTCGCACATCTTTCCGCCCAGTTCAAAAAAGTGACTGGGCTTACACCCTCCCATTTCAAACAGCTAAAAGATAAGAGACGCTCCATGCTGGAAGAATTGTGAATGCTGTAAACTTTTCAGGATTTCAATGGTTGTAATTGAGAAGCAAGATAGCGTTTGGCAGTAAAAGGGCAAGCCTGCGGCATGGGGTTGCGATTTATTTGCCTGCGCCTAAAATTTGCAATGGCGTTTAATTTGTTTTTTATTAATCATGAAATCTTAAAATTACTCTTATATGAATTACACAAGAAAGCCCGAAATGCGCGAAGTGAAATTAAAGAATGGATTTTACATTGAAGTTTACAATAAAGGAATACGGAATGGTGTGAAAATACGAAGCGAATCAAAAAAGGCAATGGATGATGCTGCCAGCCAATATGCAAGCTATAAGGAGGTGATCATTCTGGGAGAATACAAGAACGGAGTACCCTTTAAGGATGACCCTGCAGATGACCCGCAATTCAACCCATCGCTTACCCAATAATTTCCAGTGATAAGTTTTGAAACACCGGGTTGGTTTTTTTAGTTCAGTTCCGATCTGCTTTTTCAGTTAGACTTCACAAAATGTTAGCTACGGGCTGTTCAATCTTTGAGAATCTTTGCAATTTATTCCCGATCCAATGTGGAAGTCCATGAGGTAGCCAGGTTTCCGACAGTTTACATGGTTTTACCGTAACCAGGCAAATTCCATCATTCGAAATATAATTCCAAATGCAAAGATGCCACCTGCTCAGAAGTGTGAATGATGTAATCTATTTCTGCAATTGTGTAACTATTTCCAGGAAAAAGAGACTCATCTTTATGGCAGATATAGGAATAAAAACAAGGATATTGGAATAATAACAAAATGAAATACGATAGCTTTCTATATGGTTAACTCATTCCTGCCCGTTCATCTGCAAAGCCCTCTTAATTCTAAAAACAAATTAAATATACATAGAATGAAAAAATTAATTTTAGTAGTGGCATTATTGTTCAGTGGCTTTCTGATTGAGGGTGCTACTGCCCAGGTTCAGGTGTATACGAGGGCTAATATCGGTTCCCAGCCTATATGGGGTCCCGTTGGCTATGATGCAGTTCAGTATTATTATTTACCGGATATTGGTGTATATTATAATGTTCCCAATCGCCTCTATTATTATGAAAAACGCGGGCAGTGGGTATCTTCCACCACCTTACCTTCCCAATACAAGGATTTTGATATATACAGGGGGTATAAGGTTGTAATTAATGAGCCGAAGCCATATCGGCATGATGCAATTTATAAGACGAAATATGCGGAATATAAGGGGCAGCACAACCAGGAAATAATTCGCAATAGTCATGATGCCAAGTATTTTGTGATCAAGGATCATCCTGAACACAGCAAATGGCAAAAAGGTAATAATCGCCATAAAAAATAAAATGAACCCTAATCATTTCTTGTAATTGATACTTTTTTTCTCTTTGGAAACAAAACTTCCGGAATGACGGGACGCTATGGAAAAGGGAAGTATAATTTTGGAGGAAAGTTGGCTTGGTGCCGTCGAATATCGTGAGCATGTCCGGCATCAGTAAGGAGGGGCTTTCATAATCACAGAGTATCTCCTGTTCTAAACAATTCAAAAAAAATGGGTTTATGGGAAATATATTATACATAATCGCCGTCATCCTCATCATTGGATGGCTGATTGGATACTTTGGAATGCATGCCGGTGGCCTCATTCACATATTGCTGGTAATAGCTGTAATTGCCATATTATTAAGACTCATCCGGGGAAGGAAAGTATAGGAAGGAAAACTGGAACCAGTGCGTTTAATTTAGGTCACGCGGAGAGAAAGTTTACAAAAATGAGTTCTATTAAAGTTTCAGTAATTGCCTCTTAATCCTTTAGGTGGCAATGATTCAATGCACAGCATTTAGTCCTGCATCTTATTTGTTTCAAAATCATACCCTGTTTCTAATATTACGATTATGTGAATAGTATAACAAATTTCTACAATTGTATAATGCCCATATTTCATTAGGCGACTACCTTTGATATGGTTTTTCATAGGAATTTGGATTTTAAAAAGGGGCTGGATTTTTATCCTGGTCCTTTTTTTATTTTACGCGAGGCTGCTTTTCTGGCTTGTTAGAACGCGATGATTGGAAATATGAAAATGCCGGAGAATATTTCCTCAGAGGCGAAGAAAGCAATGGATAGTTGAAACAATCCGGATCATATGGACAGGAGGATTGAGTCAAATACTGCAAAATGTGGGAATGATATAACTTATTCACATAGATGTGTAATAGTTGCACAAAAAAAGTTACCCATATTTACTGTATCAAAAATCAATTACTATTCAGTAATTGAGTAAAAGAGGAGTGAACAGTAGATTGGGACTCATAAAATCATGAAATGAGCTAAGAAAAATTGAAAACGCACGGACAATTGTAGTTCGTAAAGATGCATTTATTTCTCAATGTTTTCAATCAATAAATATGGATCATACCCAAAAGGAAAAGAAATTGGAAAGCGCAGAGCTGGAAAAATCAAAATCGCACATCATCGTGGAGATTATTGAGTATATCCCTAATTCCGTTGTGATCAAAACAATTATTAAGAAATCAACGGGAAATATAAGTATCATGTCCTTTGACAGTGGGGAAGGCCTGACGGAGAAGACTTCACCTTTTGATACTTTTGCGCAGATCATTGAAGGCAAGGCGGAGATTGTCATTGATAAGATATCCAATCTTATTGAATCGGGCCAGGGGATCATAATCCCTGCAAATTCTCCGAATTACATAAAACCCAATGGGCGGTTTAAAATGATCTTGACTATTATCAAAAGCGGTTATGAATGATTAAAGGTATATGGAGCCTGCGTAGGCAGCCCAGAGGGTTACCAAACATACAATCTTCTGGTGCTGTCGCGGGATTTTGATTGATAAGCCACTGATATACATGCCAGCGCCTATATGGGGAAATTCCTGAGTGGATAAAAACCGGGGACTATTTCACCAGTTTCACTTTCGAAGCATTGGCACCCTTGGGTCCCATTTCAACTTCAAAAATCACCCGGTTACCTTCCTTGATCGCTTCTGTGAGGGAATTGATATGCACGAAAATACTCTCCTGGGTCTCCTGGTCTTTGATGAAGCCATATCCCTTTGCATCATTGAAGAAAGTGACTGTTCCTTTGCGGATCAGGTCTTCGGGGTTTATGGGTTGTTGCTTAGGAACACTGATATTAATATCTTCGGCCCTGATGATATTCCTCTTTTTGGGGTCTGGGGGGCTTGAAGACAGGTTGCCATTTTCATCCAGGTAGGCCAGCATGCTGTCCAGGTCATTACCATTCTTGTTGTTTTCTTTGCGTTCCTGCCTTTTTTCGGCTTTTTCTTTCTTTTTCTGTTGTTTTTTCTTTTCTCTTTCCTTTTTATTCCAGGTTTCTGCCATATTGTTTTACTCTTTTGTTTACGATGTTATGATCAATCCTTTTTGATGATATGTTGACCAGGATCCGGCGAAAACCGCCACTAATATCACCAGATTCTCACAAAGGTACGTGAATATTCCCATTCTCCCTATTTGGGGCCTCCAGACAGAGTCTTAGCGATTCAGAGAGCCCAGGGCTTCAGCTTTGCTGGCGGGCGGCTTTGATATTATAGGCCTGATTCGGGGAGGAGATTTGCCTGGTTTTGGGGCAGTCTTCGGCAAAATTGTCTTTTCTTCAAACAACCCTTTTTCCTAGTGGTATCTTGCTATGGATTTATCGAAATGGCCTATTTCTATTTTGAAGGCTCGGGGATGCTAAGCGTCAGGATTGTTTTTTTTGTTGAGCAACCTCTTATATTGGAGGCTGTGTGATCCGAAATTCACGCCTTGGTGTTTCCCGTAAAGCGAAGCAATGCCTGTAATTTAAGGCGATAAGGGAGCACCAACCAAACACTGTCATTTTATTGTTGGTGCTCCCTGGAAGCCTTATCAGAAAGATTGAGATCCTCAAGCGGGAAACACCAACAATGGCTCTTTTTATTGTCCCGCCTTGGTTGGTGTTTCCCGTTTTACTAAAGAAATACCTGCATCCAGAGCTGTAAGGGAGCACCAACCAAACCACCCTTCGATTATTGATCATGATTTGATAGTATGCTTTGTATTGTTGGTGCTCCCTGGAAACCTTATCAGAAAGATTGAGATCCTCCAGCGGGAAACACCCACAATGGCTCTTTTTATTGTCCCGCCTTGGTTGGTGTTTCCCGTTTTACTAAAGAAA
>JBGPHC010000018.1:0-86486 GCA_041484195.1 Agriterribacter sp.
CAGGAACTTACCATTTACTCAGAGACCTAACTCATACATTAGACCTTTTTCTTTACCGACAGCCGGAAGGCCAAGCCAAAGGCCTTCAGCAGCGGGATCTTCAGCTTATGGAAGATCGTTTGGGCCGTGACCGATTCATCGTAACCACAACTCCGGCAACGCAGGTGGAACCGGGTCCGGCCCTTATAATATTTGGTACACCCACACCTTCTGCACCGGTAGCCTTTTTTCCACTTCAGATCGAAGAGATATTGTTTGCAATCGTCCTCATTTTTGAAGTACCTGTTAAACTGCTGCACTGATATTCCCTGGAACATACCTTTCTATTTAGCCCCAAATTAAAATAGTTTAGCAATTGCCAACCCCTGGTTTTTACTTTGAGGTCTAAATGGGTAATCCTGTTTAGATTATCCGTATAACTTAAATAAGAACATGCCTGTATTTTCCACACCGCAAATCCGTCTAAAAAACGAAGAAACTAATGGCATATCCCCCACAACCAAACGTTTAATTCTTCCAAACGATATGCCCCAATACTTATTTGTCAGCTTTCAAAATGCAAAAAAAGAAATCTGGAAAAGGAAATTCGGAGGTCTGCCCCCCGCTGGCTGGTTACGCACTATTACTCATGCGATCCTACATAATATAATTCATGGCATGACAAAATTCCTAAAACAGATCGAAGATATAATGGAATCAATTCGGTCCGGGGACCCTGAGTTTCAGTTCAACAGGGGATTGAGTTCTATTTCTTTCAGGTCAATATTGGAATAATCCCTGATCTCGTGATACAGGGTATCTCTTTCCACTGGTTTGCGCTTTACCTGTTTGATCAATGAAACCAGTTCCACCGTACTCATGGCCGGATGCTGTTCTTCGCTGCCGGCCATAGAATAGATCCTGGTGGAGTCGTCAATGGTGCCATCAATATCATTGACCCCGAAGGAAAGTGTGAGTTGAGCGTTTTGCCTGCCAAGCATCGGCCAATATGCTTTGATATGAGGAAAATTATCGAGGAAAAGACGGGCCACAGCATACATCTTCATGTCTTCAATCAATGTGGATTCCGCTATCGAGCTCATATCATTATCGTGATTGCGGAATTTGAGAGGGATGAATGTATTGAAACCTCCGGTCCTGTCCTGCAGGTCTCTCAATCTCTTCATGTGATCCACGCGATGCCAGTATTGTTCAATATGCCCATATAATATGGTCGCATTGGTATTCATGCCGAGGGTATGAGCCGTTTCATGTATGGACAACCATCCTTCCGCGTCCACTTTGTCGACGCAGATCTGTTCCCTGATTTCAGGATGAAATATTTCGGCGCCTCCACCCGGCAGAGAATCCAGGCCGGCATCATGAATGAGTTTCATCCCCTCTGCCGTGCTCAGCTTAGCTTTACGAAACATATAATCCAATTCAACGGCAGTAAAACCTTTTATATGCAAGTCTGGCCTATATGCCTTGATTTTTTTCAGCAGGTCTGCAAAAAATCCCAGATTCATTTTCGGATGGACGCCTCCCACTATATGCACTTCTGTAACCGGCTTTTGATCATAGGATCTCACGATGTCCATCATTTGTTCAGAGCTCAGTTCCCAGCCTTCTTCTTTATGCGCATAGAGCCGCGAATAAGAGCAAAACTTGCAACTGAATACGCAGACATTTGTGGGCTCAATGTGAAAATTCCTGTTGAAATAGGTGGTATCGCCATGCATTCTTTCCCGAACAAAATTCGCGAGCGCACCCAGGTAGGAAAGAGGAGTTTTTTCAAAAAGCAGGATGGCATCATCTTCACTCAGTCTTTCCCTTTTCATTACTTTATGCCCGATGCGCCGCAAATCCTGCGACAACTCAGGGCCTTCAATCAGGGCTTCAACTGCTTGCAAATTCATCATGTAAGAGAAAATTGATTTCTGAATTCAGAGCAAAGATAGCGCAGAAACTGAAGCGGGAATGGAAACAGGGCTCATGAAATTTTTACATGGCCCGGCCAATGGAATTGAGCATTACCTGGATCACTGTTATATTGAAAGAACCGAAGGTGATCAATATAACATTCCGGCAACACAACTGCACATGAGGCAGGCGATTGTTCCACCGAGCAGGGCCTTGAGTCCAAGTTCGGTAAGATTTTTCCGCTGGTTGGGCGCCAACTGGCTGATACCTCCTATCTGTATTCCGATCGAAGAAAAATTGGCAAATCCACTAAGGGCATAAGTGGCCATGAGGATTGACTTGGGATTGAGCAAACCTTCTTTTTTCAGCACTGCGAATTGCTGATAGGCTACAAATTCATTGATAATGGTCTTGATGCCCAATAATTGACCCACCTGCACACTGTTCACGCCGTCCACTCCTATCAACCATGCTACCGGCGCAAATAAATAGCCCAGTATAAATTGAAGTGTGAGGCCCTTGTCCTCCGGGCTGACATTTGGATGTGCATAGAGGCGTGGGTTCAATGCAACAATATGTTCATTGATACCTGTCCAGTCGCCCGCCTTGAACAGGATATAGTTCAATACCTTCATCAAGGCTATAAAAGCCACCAGCATGGCGCCAACATTGACGGCCAGTTTCAAGCCATCCGTGGTACCCATGGACAAAGCGTCGAGAAAATTTTCTCCTAATTTTTGTTTGGGGATTTCAACACGCGTATCTACCTCGTAATCCTTACTCTGCGGCAATAACAGCTTGGAACAAACGATTGCCGCGGGAGCGCTCATGATGGATTGACTCAACATGTGCAACGCGAAATATTTCTGGAGCTCAATATCATTACCGCCCAACATGCCTACATAGGCCGCCAGCACACTGCCGGCCGTATTGGCCATGCCTCCCACCATGATACAAAGGATCTCACTCCGGTTCATTTTATCCAGGAAGGGCCGGATCATCAGCGGCGCTTCGGTCTGTCCCAGGAAAATATTAGCGGCGGTTGAAACACTTTCAGGGCCCGTTATGCGCAGTTTGCTCAACAGCCAGGCAAATACAAAAACCACCTTCTGCAAAACACCCAGGTAATACAGTATGGCTGACAATGCCGCGAAGAAAATGATATTGGGCAGCACCTGCACGGCAAAAATATATGCCCAGCTCTGCGTGGAATCGGCCAGGTTGCCAAACATAAATTCCGTTCCTGAGTGGCTGAGATTGATCAGCTTCACAAATGCTTTCGAAAAAAATTCAAGAGTGATCCTGAAAAAATTGTATTTGCCACCCGACAGCACGCCGATCCCAAACCCGATCTGTGCGGCCACTCCTATTGCAACCACGCGCCAATTGATGGCTTTGCGATTGGAACTAAATAAATAGCAGATGAAAATTAAGAACAGCAATCCCCCCAGGCCCCGAAGCAGGTTTTCAACGTGGAATCCCATCATGCAGTTACTTTAGGAATTAGTTTATGCTGGCAATATACAATTTTATTGAAGTAAAAATATTACCAACGGAATTTAGCTTTCGCGGTTTCAACCAGTCCGGTGATATCATCCGATGCCTTAAATTTCAATATCGCGAATCCATAAAGAAGCAGGAATACCGCAGACCGGATAAAAACATTCAGATAGATATGTCCTGTATCCGGGATCAGGTACACCAATGCAAAACAGGCAAGGGCCAACAATACAGCCTTCAGGTTATGTGCAGTAAATGGTTGCAACTTGAAGAATTTCCAAAGAAAAATGAACCTTACCGAATTGTAAGTTGTGAGTGCAATTAAGTTTCCGAATGCAGGCCCTATGACACCATAGCTGCTCGTGAGCCAATAATTCAATGGAATGGAAACCACCACCAACAGGATCTGGGTGAAGAAATCAATTTTCCAGAATTTAGAAAGAAAGAGGATTTGTGAATTCATTCCGGTCCCCAGGTCAATCATTTTTGCAATCCCCATATATAGCACAATCACTTTGATAGGCTCATAAGCGGGGCCCAGGAATTTCACGGCATCATCAATATTCAAAAGAACGAGACCGAATATGGCTAGTCCAACAATCAGCAGATTGAGAGCCGTCTTCTTATAGATCTCATCAATTTTCTTCACGTCTCTTTTATGCCAGGCTTCCGCAATGAATGGCGTGGTTATGGAAACCAGGGAACGTTGCGGCACTTCCATAATGGTGATAAGATAAGTGGCAATGGAGAAAACGGCCGCATCCACGAGCCCACCCTTGGCCTTGCTCGCGATAATGATGGTATCATTGGTCCTCGAAATGATATTTAGCAGGGAACCAAGGAAAATGAATGAACCGAAAGTGATGATCTTTCCTTTTAGCCTCCTGGTAACTGAGCTGATGGAAAAATTAAGTCTGATTTTTCCGCTTCTCCCCAACACCATCACCAGGATCAATGCTGGCAATAAATATACGTATGAATACAAATTAATGAAACGGCTGAAACTGATCCACCTCAGCGCGAAGGCGATGATGAAAAGGCTGGTGAGCACACGGAAGACCAATTCCTTCATGGCATTGGAAAGGACCGTTTTCTTCAGGCTCCAGGCATATGCTTCCAGTAGATTGAAGAAAGCAATGATAATGGTGAAGGGATAGATCAGATCGAAATAGTCAACAAATAACGGGGAGTGCTCCCCGAATTTTCGGATGATCCATGGTTTCAGGTGAGGCATGATGATAATGAACAATAAGCAACCCAAGAAACACAGTGAAAAGGTGATCAGGTGAAGGTCATTCTTTTCCGGGGGTAGGTATGATTGATAAAATGGAAAGAATTTGAACGCTATAGGAACGCTGCCCAGGGTACAGGCCGTGGAAAAAAACAATGATACATCCAGCAAAACCCTGGTAAGACCCAGTCCACTGTTGCCTACAAAATGAGGGAATAACCACAATACGTTGATGGCTCCAATCACGAATCCCGCATAGGTGATCAAACTGGAAATGATACTTTGTTTACGTACGATACCCATGCTGGCGTGTATTACAGGAGAAGTTCATGATTCAGGACCGACGGAGGAATTTCGTTTACCCTTGCCGCAATATTATTGAATATGCTGCCAAATATAGCAGGAAAAACAAACATATTTATTCGGGATGCAGTCACGGCCTGTTGAAACAATTATGGCCGATGATAATGACGGCCCCATTTTATGCGCCTTTGGAATGAGTTCCTCCCTGTCTTCCCTGAAATAAAAAAAGCAGGACGATGCCTGCTTTTATCATAATGCAATGCTGGAATTACATATGCTGCTGAATCTTCTTTACGAAATTACCTTTGGGCTGAGCGCCTACTAATTTATCCACCACTTTACCTCCTTTTACGAAGAGAATGGCCGGTATGGAAGTGATTCCGTAGTTAATAGACAGTTGAGGATTATTGTCAACATTAACCTTACCGACATTTATTTTGCCTTCATATTCCTTACTCAATTCTTCAATAACGGGTCCAATGGCACGACAAGGGCCACACCATTCTGCCCAAAAATCAATTACCGATAACTTTTCCGAAGTAAGAACCTTTTCCTGGAAATTCGCATCATTAAATTCATGTGCCATAGTTATAATTTTATTTTTTTAAATTTAAATACTCAGTTTTCATTGGCGGATCCTTTCATTCGGGGCAACCGTTCCCATCGTCCATTGAGAATTGCAAATTTAAGTCCATTCCAGTTAAAATGATGTTATGACATTATCTAATCTGCCCCTTAGTCAGCCTCCTCCTAACTCGTTGTAATACTTACTTCCAGATCAGGATTGGCTTCCAGGAATGCAGCCATTTCGTCATTCATTTCAAAACCTTTTTCGGGATTATACAAATTTACCCTCAGTCTATTCCTGGGTTCGGTAAAATGAAATTTGAGAACCGCTTTCCCCGGGTATGATTTAACATTCTTTTCAATAAAACTTACCATTTCCTGGTCAAGGTGCTCTGGACTCGCGTCAATAACCACCTGACGTGTCAGTGTTCGCTTAACCGTTTCCAGCAGCATGATGCCAGTGACCTTGAATTCAAATTCCTTATCATTGTTCCAGCGTGTTTTGAAATTTCCTGTAATAAACAACACGGTTCCCAGGCTGAAATAATCCTTGAAACGAACATAATCTTCTCCAAACAAAGCGATTTCTGTTTTGCCGGAATAGTCCTCAGTCACGAAGGTCCCGAATTGCTTTCCATTGCGGCTGATCCGGTGTTGGGCCTCTGTCACCAACCCCGCCAATCTGAATTGGCGTGAAGTATTGGGATTGGCCATGATGGCCTCCCTGAATTCATTGAACTCCACAATCGGGGTAATGCCATAATGTTTCATCTCAAACCTGAAATGATCCAAAGGATGGCCACTCAGAAATATACCCGTCACTTTTTTTTCATGATCCAGCAATTCTGTGAGTGTCCATGGAGGGCAGTCGGGCAAACGGGGTGGCATGATTTCGGGCATCACCAGGTCGCCGAACAAAGTATTGGAAGCGTTGGCGGCTTGTGATTGAAATATATTCCCAAACCGGATGACCTTGTCGAGGCCGGTGCTGTTATCGCCGTTAGATATATAAAAATATTGTGCGCGGTGCAGCTCGCCAAAGCAATCGAAAGCGCCCGAATAAGCCAGGCATTCCAAAGACTTTTTATTTACCGCCCGCTGATTAACCCTCTTAGCCAGGTCGTAGATGGATTTATAAGGCTCCTTCTTCCTTTCTTCAATAATACCTTCAATAGCAGCTTCGCCTACCCCTTTCAGTCCGCCCAGTCCAAACCGGATCTCTCCGTTTTTATTTACCGCAAATCCCTTTTGCGACTCATTGATATCGGGTCCCAGAACCTTAAGCCCCATTCGCTTACACTCTTCCATGAAGAAAGTTATTTTTTCTATCGCGCCTGCATGGTTCAGCACGGCAGCCATGTATTCAGAAGGATAATGCGCTTTCAGGTAAGCCGTTTGATAAGCCACGAGGGCATAGCAGGTCGAATGGGATTTGTTGAAAGCATATTGTGCGAAGGCCTCCCAGTCGGTCCATACTTTTTCCAGCACTTTGGTATCATGTCCTTTGCAGCCCGCCCCTTCAATGAATTGGGCCTTCATCTTATCAAGCACGGATTTTTGTTTCTTCCCCATCGCCTTGCGCAAAACATCCGCGTCTCCCTTGCTGAAGCCCGCGATCTTCTGTGAAAGAAGCATCACCTGTTCCTGGTAAACGGTGATCCCATAAGTATCCTTCAGGATCTCTTCCATTTCAGGCAGGTCATAACTGATTGCCTCACGGCCATGCTTACGGTCAATAAAATTGGGAATATACGCGAGAGGACCCGGACGATAAAGCGCATTCATCGCTATCAGGTCATCAAATTTATCAGGCTTCAATTCGCGCAAATACTTTTGCATGCCCGGACTTTCAAACTGGAAAGTGGCATTAGTGTCTCCGCGCTGGTATAACTGGTATGTCATTTCATCATCCAGCGGAATAGTATCCAAATCAATTTCTATCGCATGGTTTTGTTTGATCAGTCGGAGGGCCGTCTTAAGAATGCTGAGCGTTTTCAAACCCAGGAAGTCCATTTTGATGACACCTGATTCTTCGATAATGCTTCCTTCAATCTGGGTAACCCAGAGTGTAGATTCTTTTGAGGTGGCTACGGGGATGAGTTCTGTCAAGTCCCTGGGCGCAATGATGATTCCCGCCGCATGGATGCCCGTATTTCGAACCGAACCTTCCAGGATCTCCGCTTCGTGGAGCACGCGGCTCTGCATATCTTCTCCTGCATATATCTGCCTGAGCTTTTTCACATTTTCGAGATCGTCAGCCGTGAGGGCCTCTTTTTCTTCCAGTGACATTTCTCCCTGCTTCGCGTTCAATGGCGCATGCAAGATCCTCTTGAGCGTAATTCCCGGCCTTTCCGGAACCAATTTGGCCATGGCATTGCTTTCAGACAATGGAAGATCCATTACGCGCGCCACATCCTTGATGCTCATCTTTGCCGCCATCGTACCATAAGTAATGATCTGCGCAACCTGGTTCTTGCCATATTTGGCCACCACATAGTCAATCACTTTCTGACGACCTTCGTCGTCAAAATCCGTATCAATATCTGGCATTGATTTTCTGTCGGGATTCAGGAACCTTTCAAAAAGGAGGTTGTATTTGATCGGGTCAATATTGGTGATGCCAATGCAATATGCAACCACGCTTCCTGCCGCCGAACCACGGCCGGGACCTACAAAAACACCGATTTCCCTTCCCGCCTTGATGAAATCACTCACGATCAGAAAATATCCCGCGAAACCCATGGTCCTGATGGTGAACAATTCGAAGTTGAGCCTTTCTTCCAGTTCAGCCGTGATTTCCTGGTACCGCCGACTGGCTCCCTCGAAACTCATGTGCCGGAGGTATTCCCACTGGTTGAGATTATTGTCTTCGTGGATGCGGAACTCTTTTGGAATGGGGAAATTCGGCAATAGGATATCTCTCTTGAGATCGAGTAATTCTATCTTGTCAACAACCTCATTGGTATTGTCGATGGCCTCTGGAAGATCGTGAAAGACTTGCTCCATTTCGCGGCTCGTCTTAAAATAAAACTGGTCATTCGGAAAGGCAAATCGTTTATTCTTAATGAGCACGTCGTCATCGGCAAACTCTCTTGAAGCGGGCGTGGCCAGCTTTTCACCCGTATTGATGCAAAGCAGGATGTCGTGGGCATTGAAATCTGTCTGTTCCACGTAATGGGAATCATTGGAGGCTATCACCTTAACCTGGTATTTCCTCGCCAAATCCAGCAGCACCTTATTCACTTTATCCTGTTCGGGTATGCCATGCCGTTGTAATTCCACATAATAATTGTCCTGGAAAATATTCAGCCACCATTTGAATTCATTTTCTCCTTCCTCAGGCCCTTTCTTGAGTATGGTTTGGGGCACCAGGGCGCCCAGGCAACAGGTTGTGGCAATGAGACCCTCATGATATTTATGGATCAATTCCTTGTCAATACGCGGGTACTTGCTATACATCCCTTCTATGAAGCCAAGCGAAGTGAGTTTGATTAGATTCCGATAACCGGTTTCATTCCGGGCCAGCAGGATCTGGTGGTGGCGGGGATCTTTTTCATCTTTCGAAAAGGCTTTGCGGTGCCGGCTTTCGGTGATATAGAATTCGCAGCCCACGATTGGTTTTACCTTCAGGGGGCTCTTCTTATCATCCGGATTGACTCTGTTCCTGTATGCCTCCGCCACAAAGGAAAAAACGCCAAACATATTGCCATGATCGGTAATGGCAAGAGCAGGCATCTCGTCTTTAATGGCTTTTTTATAAAGCTCCTTTATTCCGGCAGCTCCATCCAGCAGGGAATATTGGGTATGAACGTGTAAATGAGAGAATTTCGGCATACTGATTTTACATTACAGGGTTCCGGTATCCGCCGGCCTGGACAAAAAAGGCCGGACTGCAAATTTCGTTAAGTTGATGCAAGAATGAGATATTCAATTATCCCCAGACTGTGCAAGAATCAAGAATTAAAGAAAGTTCAACGGAATTTGCTCCTGGTCTGATTATTGTGCATACATTCGAACTTTAAAATTGGGCGGTTTGAGAATACCTATTCTATTGATAATCACTGCGATTTCATTTTCCAGTTGCGAAACTTTCAAGCCGCTGGCCAAATCTTCCATGGTTCCTGAGGAAAATGTGAGAAAAAATAATGAAAGCCCCCGCTTCCTCAGGAATATCAGCCTCAATGCTGACCCCAAAACGGCTACAAATAATATTTCTGAACTCCAGTCTTCTGATATCCGGGAAACGAACAAAATTCCAGTCCTTAATATTGGCCCTTCCTTCAACATTGAACAGGTAGATGAAATGCAATTCAAATACGCCATCCGGATGGATGTTGAAGTGGAAAAGGTGAAGAACAAGGATTTGTATCAGTATATCGAGAGCTGGTGGGCCACCCCTTATCGGCTTGGCGGGTCTACTCACAAGGGAGTGGATTGCTCCTCATTTGTGCAAATGCTGATGTCTTCCGTATACAACATCCAGATTCCCAGAACGGCCCGGGAGCAGAAAAAACTTACTACCCTTGTTTCCAGGGATGAACTGCAGGAAGGCGACCTGGTATTTTTCAATACGAAGGGAGGGATTTCTCACGTTGGAGTGTACCTGCTAGACAACAAATTTGTGCACGCCGCCACTTCCGGGGGTGTCATGATCAGCGATATGAACGATCCATATTGGATACGCAAGTATTTGAGTGCGGGCAGGATCCTGCACGAACAGCGCCTGACCTCTACACCCTGATAAACGCTGAGCTTCTAATCTTCCTGTTGGAATTGTCCCATTCCTACCAGGCGATTGCGCAGTTCTAACCCAAATTCCCTATCAATCTCCAGGTCCAAATTCAAATAGACTGCATGCATCCGGCATTGCGGAAACTGAGACTCTCGCTTCCTATTCTCATGGATTACCACCAAAGGATAGCCGAACCGAAGGCGTTATTTCGACTGCTCGGTCAGCACATAGAAATTCCGGTCCACCTCAAATTTGAATTCACCCGAAGCTCCTGCCTTCAGGTTCTGCCATTTTTCGGAGGGCTTGATCCATTTCTGTCCGTTGAAATCAATTTTCAAAGGCATCCTGAACCCCGGCACCACATGGGTCCACCTGTATGACAAAACATTATCTTTTATTTTATACTGTATCACCGGAATATCAGTGGTCCTTAGGTATTGATCAAATACTTTCGAAAAATCAATGCCTGATTTCGAGGAAATATAATTTTCGATCTCCTTTGAGGTGACAGTCTTATGATAGTAGGTCTGGTTAAGCCCCCTCAGGATCTGCCTGAACTTTTCGTCATTATTGATGATCTGCCTGACGGTATGTATCATATTACCCCCTTTATAATACATATCGCCGGAGCCTTCCTGGTTCACGCCGTAATGCCCGATGATGGGAATATCGTTCCTGATATTCTTTCTCGTTCCTATCACATAATCATTACCAGCCTCAACTCCAAATTCACAGTCAGTGAAGAGGGTTTCTGAATAATTGGTGATGCCTTCATGCACCCACATGTCGGCAATATCCTTGCTCGTGATATTATTGCCAAACCATTCGTGACCGCTTTCGTGCACGATGATAAAGTCCCATTTCAGGCCCCAGCCTGAACCGGAGAGGTCCCTGCCCAGGTATCCGTTCGCATACTTATTACCGTAAGCAACGGCGCTTTGATGCTCCATGCCCAAATGTGGCGCCTCCACCAATTTATATCCATCCTCGTAAAAAGGGTATGGCCCAAACCAGTGTTCGAAGCAACTCAGCATCTGGAATGCCTGGCTGAATTGTGATTTTGCTTTCTCGAGATTATAGTCTAATACCCAAAAATCGCAGTCAAGGTTTCCTTTCTCTCCTTTATAATCTTCATGCCAGTGAACATATTTGCCGATATAGGGTATGATATCATAATTATTAATAGGATCCTTAATCACCCACTTGTATGCAGCTGTTTTTTCATTCTCGTTTTTCTCAATGCCTGCCAATCTTCCATTGCCTACCGCCAGCAGGCTGTCAGGAACTGAAATACTCAGGGAAGCGCTGTCGGGTTCATCGCTCTGATGGTCTTTGCAGGGATACCAAACGCTGGCGCCCAAGCCCTGGCAGGCCACACTCATCCATGGATTTCCATTCTTATCCTTTGTCCATATCCAACCTCCATCCCAAGGCGGCCTTTTAGCTTCCTTGGGTGTGCCCGCAAACATCACCTGAATTTTTTTTACCGCCCCTTTCCTGATGATTTCAGGGAAGTCTAAAAAGTAGGCATTGCCATCTCTCTCAAATTTAGGATGGCTTTCACCATCCAGCACATCCGTAATTTCCATGGGTGTTTGCAGATCTATCTGCATCCTTTTCCCGTCGGCCAGAGCCTTAAAACTAATTGTGTTGGATCCTTTGATGCTCTTGCTATCAAAATCCGGAACCACTGAAATGTCATACTTTATGGCGTCCCACCAGGCCCGTTCAGGCGTAATGGAACCACGCAATGTATCCGCATGCGTGAACCCCTTTTTCCTGTTCAGGGGTTGAGCTCTCAAATCAGCAGTATTGAGGAACAGAAAAGAGGAGACTATTGAAAACCAAATTATTTTCTTCACTTTGAAAGAATTTGAATGTTAAATTTAAGCGGATTTAATTATCATGATCAGAAAAAATTTCCGGCGGTCCCCAGAGCAGGAACCGAAATCAGAAGGAGTACACACTCCCCGCCTTGCGCACCGATTGGGTGACTTCATGATTGGATACCATGTATCGCTCCTCTGGCTACTGGCCATTCCGCTGATTATCTCATGTTCAGGAAAGAGACATTCCGACAAAAAAATCTTTCACTATAATCAGCCCGAAGGTATTTCATCTTTGGACCCTGCATTCGCAAAAAACCAGGCGATCATGTGGGCAGTTCACCAGGTATACAATACCCTGGTGGAGGTGGATCAGAACTTGAAAATCGTGCCTTCATTAGCAAAGAGTTGGGAGATTTCACCGGATCGGTTGACTTACAGGTTTTACCTTAGAAACGATGTGTATTTCCAGGATGACGCGGCCTTCATCAATGGCAGGGGCAGGCTCATGACCGCGCAGGATGTGGTATACAGTTTCAGGCGGATCGTTGATAAAACCGTGGCCTCGCCAGGAGCCTGGATATTCAATGGCAGGGTTGAAACGATCAATGGATTCAAAGCGATCGACGATAGCATTTTCGAATTGCAATTGACCCGCCCCTTTAATCCCATTTTAGGAATCCTGAGCATGCAGTATTGCTCAGTAGTTCCACATGAAGTGGTGGAAAAATATGGAAATGAATTCCCACGCCATCCATGTGGTACCGGGCCTTTCAGATTCACAGTCTGGGAAGAAGGCCAGACCCTGATCCTCGGCAGGAACAACCAATATTTTGAAAAGGACAGCAATGGAATTCGCTTACCCTACCTGGATGGTGTCAGTGTTTCTTTCCTCGATAGCAAGGCCTCCGAATTCCTCGAATTCACACAGGGCCGACTGGATTTCATCAATGATATCGACGCTTCCTTCAAGGATGAGGTATTGAATAAGAAAGGGGAATTGAAAAAGGAATGGCAGGATAAGATCGTCCTCGACAAAAGGACATTCCTCAATACCGAATATCTTGGCATATTAACCGACAGCAGCAATCCCCTCGTTCGAAACAGTCCGCTTAAGATCAAGGCAGTCAGGCAGGCCATTAATTATGGATTCGACAGGAGAAAAATGATACTCTACCTCCGCAATTCCCTGGGTACGCCAGCCGAAAGCGGATTCGTTCCTCCGGGGCTGCCTTCATTTGATTCTTCGTTGGTAATAGGATATGAATATGACCTGGATAAGGCCCGCAGGCTATTGGCTATCGCAGGATTTCCTGATGGGAAGAACCTGGCTCCCATCAAACTCCTCACCATCACCCAGTATTCCGAACTCGGCAGTTTTATTGCAAAACAATTGGAAGAATTGGGCATGAAAGTGCAGGTGGAAGTAGTGCAGAAAAGCCTGTTGCTGGAACAGACCGCGAAATCAGAAGCGCTGTTTTTTCGAGGAAGCTGGTTGGCAGATTATCCTGACGCGGAGAACTATCTGAGCGTATTCTATGGAAAAAATCCGGCTCCGCCTAACTATACCCGTTACAAGAACCCTGCATTTGATAAGTTATATGACCAAGCCTTGCTGGAAAGGAATGACTCTATACGCTATGGAATGTACCGTCAATTAGATCAGATGGTCATGAATGATGCGCCGGTTGTGCCTTTGTGGTATGATATGGTTGTGCGACTCGTAAATCCAAAGGTAAAAAACTTCGACTCAAATAGCCTGAATATGCTGGAACTCCGGAAAGTGAAAATGGAGCCCTGATAAGGCTCCAGTCATTTATTGCTCACTTATTTCCTTCTTCAACTTTCCCTTGAATACCTTTTCAAATTTTTCAAGCTTGGGTCTTATTACGAAATAACAATAGGGCGCATTACCATTATTGTTATAATAATTCTGGTGATAGTCTTCGGCGGGATAAAAATTCTTGTACGCTTCAACAGTGGTTACAATGGGACGATCCCATGCCCCGCTTTTTTCCAATTCGGCTTTATAGTGCTCAGCCTTGTTTTTCTGATTATCATCGTGATAAAAAATCACACTGCGGTATTGAGGGCCCACGTCATTGCCCTGGCGGTTCAGGGTAGTGGGGTCATGAACCTTCCAGAATACTTCCAACAACTGATCAAAACTTATTTTAGAAGGATCGTACACGATTTGGCAAACTTCGGCATGGCCGGTGTTCTTGCTGCAAACCTGCTCATAGGTGGGGTTCGGCACGTTCCCTCCGCTGTACCCGCTCGTTACTTTTATTACGCCTTCTAATTCCTGGAATACCGCTTCCGTACACCAAAAACATCCGGTACCGAAAGTTGCGGTATCCAATTTCGTTGTAGAGGAGATCTTAGTATCATCCATATTTCCAGTTTTTTTTGTTTTATTAGTTTTCTGTGCGCAGGCCATCAGGGTGCAAATGCTAATGACGACACCCGTCAAAAGGATCCTCATACTATAGAATTTATTTTTCGGAAACATATAATTTCAAATCCCATGCAAGTTATTCCGAAGCATCCATGTAGAATTGTAAGGTCGGCGACATTGTAATTTCTTTATGATGCCATTAACAAAATCTTTAACATTACCAATAAAGATACTACAAAAAGAAAAACATTTTCGAAGGTGCCTTTCTGATGATAAGGGGCCGTGCAGGCAGCTTCAGCCGTTCGCTTAACTTTTCAAGATTACCCGCGATAGCATTTCTCAAACATTAGTGTTTTTTTCCCCCTTAGCTTGGTTTCTCCTGAAATACCAATAAAAAGGTATGCCTGCCGCAGTCAGTAAGAGTCCGAAAACGGAATTAATGAAAGGAGCCCTTCCTTCCCTGTAAGCTGTAATATCAGAATACAAAGTGGAAGCCAGGTAAAATGCAGTGAACAATACGAATACTATGGGCACCCAGGGATAACCCCAAACCTTATAGGGCCTTTCCTTGTCTGGCATTTTTTTCCGGAGGATCAAAACGCCGAGCACAACGAGCGCATAAAATATCCAGGACATAAAAATGAACATGTCGGCCAGAATGTCGAAAGAACCACTCAATACCAGGACGCTGCTCCAAACTCCCAACACAATCACCGCGTTGCCAGGTGTGAGGTTTTTGGGATGTACTTTCCCGGCCCATCTGAAGAAATTCCCCGACTCCGACATGGCGAATACAATTCTGGCATTAGCCAACAGATTTACGCTGGTGGCGCCAAATGCAGATATCACAATGAGGATCGCGATGATGGTACCACCGATAGTCCCCATCACTTTTTCAGTGGCGTCGCTGGCAACCAGGGGCGATGAGGCCATTACATCAACCGGCAGCACATACATATAGGCCAACGTTATCAATAAATAAACGATGATGCATGTAAACAATCCTACCAACAAACTTCTCGTAATATTCTTACTGGGATCTTTGATTTCGCCTGCTACCATATTCAGATTATTCCATCCGTCATAAGACGCAAAAGCGCCTGTAGTGGCCGCCATGAAAGCAGCGAACAAGGGCCATCCCTTTAAATGAAAATCCGGCGCGTTTGTAAAAAAATTGCTCACCGATCCTTTTCCGGAAAATAAAATCCCGAATACAAGCATCACAATGGCGAATGTTTTCAATAAAGTGGCGATGAACTGGATCGCATTCCCGGAACGAACACTTTTATAATTTACATAGGTCAGTGCCATGATGATGGTAATGGCAAGTGACTTCACTCCAAGATTCTGCAATGGAAGAACATCGCCAATCATCGGAATATGAAGAAGTACGGATCTTTCCAATGCCGGATCTAATCGGGGGAGCCTCAAAAAATATCCTGTATAATCTGCGCAAACGAAGGCAATTGCCGCAATAGCCGCCGTATTGATTACTGCGATCGTGGACCATCCATAAACATAGGCGATGAAATTGCCATAGGTTTTTTCCAAATAAATGTATTGACCTCCCGTTTCAGGAAACATGGTGCCGAGCTCTGCAAAGGCCATGGCGCCAAAAATTGAAATGATGCCAGCCAGAACCCAAACGACCAGCAGCAGGTAGGGAGAGCCGAGCTGACCAGCCATGGTGGCTGGTTTCATGAAAATGGTGGAACCTATTACGCTGCCAATTACAATAGTAGTGGCAGACCATAGTCCTATATTTTTTTCGAGTTTGGGTTGGGCCATAGGCGGGAAGATTCCGTCACATGAATTCCGAAATGATTTGATGGAAATGATGAGTTCCCTGTTCCCTTGTCACCGAATACCTGCCATGTTCATAAAATCTTGATCGGATACCCTTCTGCACATTTTCCACCACTTCCTCGTCCTCCTTCTCTACAGTATCGAGACCTGATCCGGCGCCGGTATCATACAGGTCTTCATTCCACAGAAATGTGAAAAACGAAATCCTTGTCTCGTTCAACGAAACCGGCATCACGATATTGAGTGAAAGTCCCCATGGATAGAAATTGAACATCATATTGGGGAATACAAAGAAATAATAGGCCGCGACTTTTTTGCCAAAGTCGGGTGAGCCTGGAGGCAGCTCGAAACAATCTTCATCCTCTTTCGCGATACCAAGTTGAAGGTTGGAATAGCGGTACAATTCCGTGGTATAGTTACTAAAATCAATGACCGCGTTCAGTTCGGCGTGCAGGAATGGAATATGGAATCCCTCAAGATAGTTTTCGCAATAGAGGGCCCAATGCGCTTTCACTGCATAATCCCTGGATAGTTCCGGCTGGTAAATGAAATCACCCAGAGGCAGCCAGGAGAGACGGTCCATCATCTCCTTAAAATACAGTTCATGCCCAATGCCATGATTCAATGAGCTGAATAATAATTTACCCCATTGAAAAAGGGGCAGGCTGGGCAGGTTGTCTTCCTTTGTGGGAAAATTCTTCACTTCTTTGAATTCAGGCATCGCTATGAATTGCCCATCCAAATGGAACAAGCGTCCATGATAGCTGCAGCGCAGGTTGGTTAACCTGCATGGGCGATTTGCAATGATATTCCCCCGGTGTGTGCAGACATTGGAAATGCAATGCAGGGTATTTTCCCTGTCGCGTGTGAGAATCAGTGGTTCGTCCAGAAAATGTTCCAGGAGTGTGAAAGGATGAATATCGCCGGGCTTCGGAACCATGTCACTGTGGCCTATGAATTGCCAGGATGGAGAAAATAGCTTTTCTTTACTCAGTTGGAAAACAGATTCGCTGCAGTAGAATTCCTTGGAGATGGTTTGGGCAACGGAGATATCAGGATCAACAGAGAAATGAGGCATTCTACGATTAGTTGTTCACGTAAGGTAAGAAACTGTTTGTAAGAAACCCAACAATGACCTCCCGATGGTTCAATTGGCAGTGAGATTCACCCGGTCATCATCCCAATATTTGAGAGATTATATTTCGTCTATCTGAGCCTATAAAGTCTCTTCCATGATTCGACCGCTGCTGTTCCTGGTCTGCATGCTTATTGGGTTACTAACACTATTTTCCTGCTCGAAAGAATATAGCTGTGAAGGCCCGGGCTGCCTGATTTCCAACCAGGACAGCACCCGATCATGCGATTCATCAGTCTGTGCAGACCAAAAGGAGTATATACGCGCTCAAATAGATGGAATGCAATATTGCTTTTCATCATTTTGGTTCAATCATGATTCATCTTACAATATTAATTATTCGGCCGACGGTATGGATCAAATCAATATGATCCGGGAAGATGCCTGCAAACATCTCTCAATCCGCTTCTTTTTTACCGGAACCAATCTGTTTCATCAACCATTGCCTTATATACAGCCATTGGATAATCCCCAGGCTCCAATGGGTTTGGTGGAGCTGCAATTGGTTGACTTGCAAAATATCTCAAGTTGCGAATTTTGTCCCACCGACAGCGTTGACTATGTGAACTGGCCATTCCATGGCATTCAAATTCAGGTTTCACAAATTGTAAATGACACTCTGGTCGGATCTTTTTCGGGTCCGGTATATACAAAGACTGGCAAATCCAGGATGCTTTCCAATGGCGAATTCAGGATCAGGATCATCAGGTAAGATTCCTCAGCATAGACAGGCCGTTTTATCCGGGAAGCCCGTAATTTTGTTGTTTATGCAACCATTCTGGTTCCGCGAACGTCAATGAAATGGTTCAGGAAAGAAGGAAATTCTTTTGATGTTCCAAGAATTTTATCCGGTTCCAATGTTTCCAACCCCAGGGTAAAGAAAATTGTGTAGTTGAGGTCCGTTTTTGATCCGTTTTTGAAAAGTCAATATGGTTTACATATTTGACATGAAGCATGAAGGTTGGGTCTGTGAGTGCAACCTTTTTTGCTGCCATAAACTCAGGCTCAAGGCCGGGATTCAGGATCCGGATCTTAAAGTCTGATCTCAGTAAATAACTTTATATGAAAGGGCAAAAGAAAGTCCCGTCTCGCAATTAAGCGAGACGGGACTCATATTATGCCAATCATTTACCTGCAAGAAATCTGCAGGAGAGACTGCGATCAGATTAATATCCCATTCCACCCATATCAGGAGCGCCGTGATTATGCGCGGCCTCTTCTTTCTTGGGCTTGTCGGCTATCACACATTCGGTGGTGAGCAACATACCTGCGATAGAAGCAGCATTTTCCAGAGCTATGCGGGTTACTTTGGTAGGATCGATTACACCGGCCTTGAAGAGGTTTTCATACACTTCGGTCCTGGCATTGAATCCAAAATCGCCCTTTCCTTCCTTAACCTTTTGAACAACGATGGAACCTTCGATACCACTGTTTACCACGATCTGGCGAATGGGTTCTTCCAATGCTCTCTTTACGATTGCGATACCGGTGGTTTCGTCTTCATTGCTACCCTTGAGTTTTTCCAGGGCTTCAACGGCACGAATATAGGCTACACCGCCTCCGGGAACGATCCCTTCTTCAACGGCAGCGCGTGTGGCATGCAAAGCGTCATCTACACGATCTTTTTTCTCTTTCATTTCAACTTCAGTTGCGGCACCTACCTGTAAAACTGCGACTCCGCCGCTCAGTTTGGCCAGGCGTTCCTGCAATTTTTCCTTATCATAGTCAGAGGTTGTTGCGTCAATCTGCGCTTTGATCTGGTTAATCCTCGCGGTGATATCAACTTTCTTACCCTTGCCTCCAACGATTGTGGTATTGTCTTTATCAATCACAATTCTTTCGGCACGGCCAAGGTAGCCGAGGTCGGCATTTTCCAGTTTATATCCTTGTTCTTCGCTGATTACGATACCGGCAGTGAGGATCGCGATATCCTGAAGCATTTCCTTTCTCCTGTCACCAAAGCCGGGAGCCTTTACGGCAGCAACTTTCAAAGTGCCGCGCAATTTGTTCACCACAAGGGTAGCCATGGCTTCACCTTCCAGGTCTTCGGCAATAATCAACAAAGGAGCGCTCTGCTGAGCGATTTTTTCCAGGATATGCAGGATATCCTTCATATTGCTTATCTTCTTGTCATAGATCAGGATATAAGGCTTATCCATTTCTACTTCCATCTTTTCACTGTTGGTCACAAAATAAGCCGAAGTATATCCGCGATCGAATTGCATACCTTCCACCACTTCAACTGTGGTTTCAGTTCCGCGGGCTTCTTCAACGGTAATAACGCCATCTTTGCCCACTTTAGCGAATGATTCGGCAATCAGCTTGCCGATATTATCATCGTTATTGGCAGAGATAGAAGCCACCTGTTGAATTTTTTTGCTGTCAGATCCAACGGCCTGGGACTGCGACTTCAGGTGCTCCACCACTTTGGTAACAGCTTTTTCAATGCCGCGTTTCAGGTCCATGGGATTGGCGCCTGCTGCCACATTTTTCAAACCTTCGCTGATGATGGATTGAGCGAGTACCGTAGCGGTTGTGGTACCATCTCCGGCGATGTCGGCAGTCTTGCTGGCCACCTCTTTAACCATTTGGGCACCCATGTTCTCAATGGGATCTTCCAGTTCAATTTCTTTCGCAACGGTTACACCATCTTTAGTGATAGAAGGAGCACCGAATTTTTTTTCGAGCACCACGTTGCGGCCTTTAGGGCCAAGGGTTACCTTGACGGCATTGGCAAGTATATCCACGCCCCTTTTCATTTTATTGCGCGCTTCAATGTCGAAAAATAGTTGTTTTGACATATCTCTTTTGATTTAATGTTGATTTAAATTTCTGGTATGTTTTTTCT
The DNA here is from genome assembly GCA_041484195.1 of Agriterribacter sp. GTDB lineage: Bacteria > Bacteroidota > Bacteroidia > Chitinophagales > Chitinophagaceae > PSRI01. Next base: position 20,249 of record JBGPHC010000018.1, read on the forward strand.
GAATGAGGTTGCAACTTCAAATTCAAGTCTTGTTGCGACTACTATCGGTACGGGCTAAGCTAATAGAATGTATAACCCCCTGCCCAATAATTAGGAGCTTATACAATCGCTAAAATATCGGATTCTCTCATGATCAGGAAATCATCGCCTTCAATACTGAGTTCAGAACCGGAATATTTTCCGTACAATACCGTATCACCAGCCTTAACACTCATGGGTTCGTCTTTTTTACCAGGACCGGCCGCAATTACGGTTCCGCGCTGGGGCTTTTCTTTAGCAGTATCGGGGATGATTATACCACCGGCTGTCTTTTCTTCAGCCGGAGCAGGCTTAACAATTACCCTGTCATGCAGGGGGGTCACATTTAACTTCTTGGCCATAGTGTAATGTTTTTTGTTTTTGATTAAAGATCGAATGAATCTTTAGGGATTGCAAAGTTAATCGAATAATATGCCAACTGGGCAAGGGTCGGAAAAAATTTCAGGTTTATTTCAAAAGAGGCAGAATTTTGAAAATGAAAGCTGTCAGCAAGCTCATCAAAATGCCAAATTTGCGGATAATTTCCTCAGTCCCAAACCCAGGAGTCTGAAATCCGCCTGCTTCCTTTCATGATTTGGAGCATGCCGCCCACTGGCGTTGAAATATGGGCATGGTTCCTTCCCCAAAGCAGGAAAGCCTGGATTAGAGTGGATTAAGATGGTTTCCGGGCGATGAATACCCAGGACTGCCATTTATTTCCAAATCTGATTCCAAAGACTGGAAAATCAGGCTTGGGAAATGAGTCCCTCCCCGTTCCCAATAGAAAGCTGCCAGCAGGAATTATTTGTCAAAATAAGGGGCCCATTGAAGCTAAATCGCGAGTCAGGTTCTTCGAAGGCAGTCTGGTACTAAGCTCAAAATCGCCTATCTTCGCGGCCGCATAAAGAGTTCTTAACAAATGATCAGCAGAAGAAATATCCGGGTTAAAGTGATGCAGACCCTCTATACCATTGAATCAACAGAGGAAATTTTTGAACCGGCCCAGGCCGTCAAATTACTGGATAAGCATCTCGATCAGTCGCGCCAGCTTTTCATCTATCTTATTTATTGGATCACCCAGGTTGCACGCTATGCCGAAAAGGACGCCCGACTTAGGTCGTCACGCCACCTGCCATCACCAGAAGACCTGCACGTGAATATCAAGATTGCGGGGAATGAATTACTCTTGAAGATTTTGGACGATCCTTCCTACCTGAAGGCCATCAATGATCTGAAGCCCTGGCAATGGGAAAGCACCGACCTGGTCAGAAAAACCTATTCCCAATTGGCGGAGACCGCACTATACAAGGAATATATCAGCATTCCGCAGCGGAATCGAAAATCCGAAAGAACCATCCTGGAATTTATTTTCACAGACCTGATGCTGCCAAACGAAGATTTCGTTTCCCATATAGAAGAATTTTTTATTCACTGGGATGATGATTCAGAAATGATGCATCAGCTTATGATGAACTTTTTGCAGAAGCCAGGCACTTATAACCTGCAGGATATGGTGAGCCCTGAAAAGAGAAAATTTGCGCATGAGCTCCTGGTCGCGGTCATGGAAAAGCAAGAATTATGCATGAATCTCATCAAACCCAAACTCAAAAACTGGGACCCCGACAGGATCGCGCTACTCGACATGATATTGATGCGCATGGGTGTTTGTGAGTTCCTTTATTTCGAGACCATTCCCACCAAGGTCACCATCAATGAATATATTGACCTGGCTAAGGAATACAGCACACCTCAGAGTGGCCAGTTCGTGAACGGCATACTGGATAATATCCATAAGGACCTCCTGGCCCAGGATAAATTGCATAAGATTTCCTATAAAAAACCCTGAAAACCTTTTTTTGCTACTCAGGGTCTATTTGGTTAATACAATCATTATGAGGGTAATATTCTCAGGAAATCCTACTGTTTTTTCCTCTTTTTCAAACCTGTTTTTTAATGCGAAACCAAGAAACGCCTCGTCATTTTGAAAATCTGTAGCCAGATCCTCGCTTATGATACTTGTCAAAAAATCGATTCAAAATGGGGAAAATCCCTGGTTCAGAAAATCCATAGGGGAATTGGGAGTAACCAATCTCATAATTTCCAAATTTGACATAGCGGTAATCTCCTAATTAATTACATTTGCTGCTCCTATAATGAATTGCATCATGAACAAGATTTGTCTTTTATTGGTTGTGAGTATGGTAATGGAGTTTTATTCCTGTAGCAATCAGGAAAAAAAGGCTGGCCCGGCCATTGGTTCATTTTCATCCGCCACTTCGAATGCGGATTCGGCGAATTGGACCACGGTGCAGTGGACGGACTCAGTGGTGAACAAGGGATCTATCACCGAAGGCGAAAAACTGGAGATACTATTTCATTTCAGGAATACAGGCGACAAGCCGCTGATTATTAAGGATGCCCGTCCATCCTGCGGTTGCACGGTTGCAGAAAAGCCATTGGAGCCCATTGCACCGGGAAAGGAGGGTTTCATACGCGCAGAATTCGACAGCCAGAATAAACCGGGTCCCAATCATAAAACAATCATGGTAAACACCAACACAAGAAGGGGAACTGATCAGTTGGTATTTAATGTCGTGGTAAATAAGAAGAGTTAATCATTCAATTCATAAATTACAAACATGAACCAGTACTTTGTTTTATTGCAAGCCAGTCCGCAATCCAGCTATAACAGCTATTCATTCATCATGCTCCTGGGTATTATTGTAGTGTTCTATTTCTTTATGATCAGACCTCAGGCGAAAAAAGCCAAGGACGCCAAGAGTTTCCAGAGCAGCCTGCAGAAAGGAGATAAGATCGTCACCATCGCGGGGATTCATGGAACTATATACAAAGTGAATGAAGACAATACCCTGCAGCTCGAAGTGAACCCCGGCAGCTATCTCAAGATCGAAAAAACGGCCGTTAGTATGGAATGGAGCAAGGCCCTCAATAAGACCACTGATAAAAAGTGAGCCTGGTGAAGAAGACTGAACTGATCCGGAATCCAAAGAATGGATTCCGGATTTTTGTTTTGTAAGAGGCCAGTATCCAATTTTGGCCGATCATTCTTTAACTTCGGAATACTTTAAAAGGAATTATTCATCTATGCTGAAAATTGGGCTTACTGGAGGAATCGGCTCGGGCAAATCCACGGTCGCCGCCGTATTTGAAATATTGGGCATTGCAGTATATTATGCAGACCAAGCTGCTAAACAGATCATGAATGAGGATGATGCATTGAAACAGGAGATCATCAGGGAATTTGGGGAAGGCTCTTATGTAGATGGTCGCCTGGACCGGCAATATATCTCCTCACGCGTTTTCAATGACCCCCGGAAATTAGCATCACTGAATGCCCTGGTACATCCTGCCACGATCCGGAACGCGGAGAATTGGATGAAGAAGCAATCCGGTCCCTATGCCATCAAAGAATCGGCCCTCATTTTCGAAAGTGGCGCGCAGGAAAATCTTGACTATGTGATCGGAGTCTATGCTCCCGAAAGGCTTCGGGTCCAAAGGGTGATGAAACGCGACAAGTCAGCCGAAGATGAAGTGATTGATCGAATGCGAAATCAGATGGACGAAAAGAAAAAGATGAGCCTTTGTGACTTTGTGATCAGAAACGACGAACAGCAATTAGTCATTCCACAGGTGCTGAAATTGCATGAACAACTCTCGGCTCTTGCAAAAGATAAAGTCTGACATGATTTCATAAAGGAAAATTATCATTTTCAGATCCAATCCTACTAGCTTTACCCGGAGAAACCCGGACCCGGACCCATGATTACAAGTCCTTTTCAGGAATTTTCAGCGCCCCTGATCGAAATCAAAAAACTTCAAAGATGAATCAAAGAGTCATCCCCATATTGCGCATTTTCGACTACCGGAAAGCCTTAGAATTTTATGTGGACTGGATGGGCTTTACGGTCAATTGGGAACATGTGTTCGACGAAAATTCCCCCGTCTATATGGAAATCTCAAGAGAACATATCTCCCTGCACCTCTCCGAGCACCACGGCGACGGCTGCCCTGGAGCAAAAGTCTTTATTGAATTCTACGGGCTGGCACAGTATCATAAATATTTGACCGACAAAAATTACAAGTACAACAAACCGGGCCTGGAAAAAGCTTTTTGGGGAGGGATTTGTATGGAGGTGGTAGATCCTTTCAATAATAAACTCCTGTTTAGTCAAAAAGAGAACCCATGATTTGATCAGGAGCATATTCAATTACAAGAAATTTATAAAATGGAAAGAAACACTGATTTGAGAATGGCGGTTCTTATTGATGCTGACAATGTGCCATATTCCAATATCAAGGCGATGCTGGAAGAATTGGCAAAATATGGAACCCCTACTTTCAAGAGGATATACGGTGACTGGACAAAGCCAACTGTGTCTGGCTGGAAGGGTGTTTTATTGGAAAACGCCATAACACCCGTGCAGCAATACAGCTATACCACCGGTAAGAATTCCACCGATTCCGCCATGATCATAGACGCCATGGACATTCTGTATTCAGGGAAGGTGGATGGGTTTTGCCTGGTGTCGAGCGACAGCGATTTTACGAGACTTGCCATCAGGCTTCGCGAAGCAGGGATGAAAGTATTTGGCATGGGAGAAAAAAAGACACCATTCCCTTTCATTTCAGCATGCGACAAATTCATTTATATCGAAATTCTTGATGTTGACGATACAGAACCTGTGAAAGAAAGCAGAAGGAAAGAAAAGCGATCCGAAATTGAATCCATCAAGAAGATCGACAAACCAATCATCAACCTGATCGCTTCTTCTGTGGCTGACCTTGCGGATGAATCCGGATGGGCCTTCCTGGGTGATGTGGGGAATCTTGTACTCAAGAAACAGCCCGATTTCGATCCCAGGAATTACGGCTTTAAGAAACTGGCTCCCCTGATCAAGAGCACGGGAAAATTCGATATGGACCAAAGGCAAACAGAAAAGGAGAATATTAAACTGGTATACATTCGCGTTAGACAATAATCAATCCCGAATCGGGTTCCGTGATTTTTTGGATGATAAGTGGAAACGCTGCAATACAAGGGCTAAACAAATCCAGGTATTATCGCAAAGACCAAACAGTATTATCACTTTGACAGCATATTTGCCATCTCTTGATTATTTCTTAACTTTTATCATAAACTCATTTTCATGGATCGCAGAAATTTCCTGCAGCAGTCTGGAGCCACCATTGCTGCAAGCATTCTTTCCGGGCAATTAGCTGCTTCCATTCCGGCAGCTTCCAAATATCCGGCGAAAAAAAGAATAGCGATGGTTGGTACCGGCGACAGAGGACTAGGCATGTGGGGCAGGCCCGTTTTGGAAGAATTTGGGAACCTGGTGGAATTTGTGGGCCTTTGCGATATCAACCCCGGAAGAGTGGAGACCGCCAGGAAATACCTGGGAGTGAATTGCAATGGCTATACAGACTTCGACAAGATGATGCAGGAAAACAGACCCGAGGCACTGATCGTAACCACCGTGGATGGAACGCATCATCAATTTATCATCAAGGGGCTCGAATATGGAACAGAAGTGATTACAGAAAAACCTCTCACCACCGATGAATTCAAATGCCAGGCCATACTGGATGCCGAACAAAAAGCGGGCGGGAAAATAAAAGTCACTTTTAACTACCGGTATTCCCCACACCGCCAAAAGATTTATGAGTTATTGCGAGATGATTCCATTGGAAAAATTACTTCGGTTGACTTTCACTGGTATCTCGACGTTTATCATGGCGCCGATTATTTTCGCCGCTGGCACCGTTTAAGGAAAAACAGCGGTTCACTCCTGGTACATAAGGCTACCCATCATTTTGATCTGTTGAACTGGTGGATCAATTCGGAACCGGAAGAAGTATTTGGATATGGCAAATTAGACCTGTATGGAAAAAACAATTCATTCAGGTATACCCATTGCAGACCCTGTCCCTATAAGGAACAATGCAGGTTTTATTGGGATATCAGCAAGAATAACCAATACATGCAGTTGTATGCCGCCAATGAAAAATATGATGGTTACCTGAGAGACGGTTGCGTATGGAGGGAGGACGTGGATATCTTTGACCAGATGGCTGTCCAGATAAAATATGCCAACAAAGTGCAGGTCAGTTATTCTTTGACCGCGTTTTCACCCTACGAAGGTTATAGGATCGCTTTCAATGGCACCAAGGGAAGGCTGGATGCCTGGATCAAAGAACGCCAACCCTGGGATGAACCGGATTATGACGAGATACAGGTTACCACCAGTTTCGGCAAGCGGGAGATCTTCCACATATCAAATAATGAGGCCGGTCATGGAGGCGGGGACGCCAGGTTACGCAGGCAAATATTCAATCCCGACGGAAACGATCCCTGGAGGCAGGCGGCAGGTAGCCGTGATGGTGCGATGGCCTGTCTCATTGGAATTGGAGCCAGGAACAGTATTGACACTGGCAAACCCGTGAGGATCGCGGACCTTGTATCATTGAAACCTCAGGCAGAAAGGCTCTCATGAACTACTTGTAGTTTCTGATTCGCCCAAAAGTCTGTAAATGAACATAAATAAATTTTAGCATGAATTTCAATCGCCTTGATTTTACCAGGAATGCCAGCGCTCTGACTGAGAGTGCCGGTGGCATATCTACCCTGCCCATGGAAAATGATTCGCAAGGCTGGCAGCATAAATTTTTTGAAATATCCCTGGCTGAATGGTCGCTTCATAATACCCTGTTTGCAAATAAAATAAGCAATCTTGATTTTCCGGGAATAGCCCGCAGAAAATTTGATATTGGCATTGTGGAATATGTAAACCAGTTTTTCAAGGATAAGGCAAATGATAAGAACTATCTCAATGAACTTTTGACAAGATGCCGTGACAATGGTGTCAAGAATCATTTGATCATGTGTGATGATGAGGGTGCATTGGCCGATCCCGATGAAAAGAAAAGAACGCAGGCTGTGGGAAATCATTATAAATGGGTGGATGCGGCACATCAATTAGAATGTAAGACAATCCGGGTGAATACATTTGGCGAAGGCAGCGCGGAAGATATTCAGAAAGCTGCCATAGACGGATTGAGCAGGCTCGCAGAATATGGAGAGCAGGCGGGCATCAATATCATTGTCGAAAACCATGGCGCCTATACTTCCGATGGTTCCTGGTTAAGTGCAGTGATGAAAGCCGTGAATAAAAAAAATGTCGGCACCCTGCCGGATTTTGGAAATTTCTGCACCCGGCGGGATGGCAAGTCTGTTTGGGAAGGAAAATGTATCGAAGAATATGACCGATATAAAGGTGTGACTGAATTGATGCCATTCGCCAAAGGCGTGAGCGCCAAAGCGAGTGAATTCGACGAAAAAGGGAATTGCATTGAAACGGATTTTTTCAGGATGCTGAAAATCATCAAGGACTCAGGATTCCATGGATATATCGGCATTGAATACAGTGGCGGATCATCGTCTGAAGAGGAAGGTATCCTTAAAACCAAATCATTGCTTGAAAGAGTTGCAGCAAGTTTGTGACAGGAGCCCAGATCTATTTGATAGGAACCGGTTTATCGTTTCAATTTCTCTTTCAAGCTTTCCGAGAAAGATTTGAAAAAATCCAGTGATTCAGGGTTCTTCAATGAGCCAATATTCAGACTTTTTTCTACGGGTTTACCCACGAGTATCTTCTTGACAGGCGATTCCATTTTCTTACCGCTGATAGTGTATGGAATATCTGTCACCTGGATAATCTCATCGGGCACATGACGGGGCGAATAAGTAAGTTTCAGCATCGAATTGATCTTTTGCCTTAGCGGATCCGTCAATTCCCAGCCTTCCCTGATCACCACAAATAATGGCATGTAGTCACCACCACCTGGTAATTCTATATTCACGATCAGACTATCCTTAACCTCTTCCACCTGGTCAACCGCCCGGTAAATTTCAGAAGTTCCAATGCGCACGCCCTGTCTGTTCAGTGTGGCATCGGACCTTCCCAGAATCAGGAGGCTGCCACGGCGAGTGATTTTCAACCAATCACCATGACGCCATACGTTCGGGTAGGTTTCAAAATAGCTGGAAAGATATTTTTCATAATGCGGGTCATTCCAGAAATATATTGGCATCGAAGGCATAGGAGTCTTCACCACCATCTCTCCCACCTCGTCCACAACGGCTTGTCCGGATTCGTTCCATGCCTCCATATCGCAACCCAGGGCTCTGCACTGAATTTCTCCCTCGTAAACGGGCAGCCAGGGATTGCCTCCCACAAATGCCGAACAAACATCTGTGCCGCCACTCATGCTGCAAAGCCATACATCCTTCTTCACGGAATCATACACATAATCAAATCCTTCCGGTGGTAAAGGAGATCCGGTTGAACCGATGGAACGCAAAGGACTTAGATCGAATTTCGACATTGGATTGATGCCGGCTTTCGCGCAGGCCATGATGAAAGGCGCACTGGTTCCGAAATGATGCATTGGTATTTCCGCCGCCAATTCCCATAATATATTCAGGTCAGGATAAGCGGGACTTCCATCGTATAAAACAATAGTGGCTCCAACCAACAGGGAAGCCTGAACGTAATTCCACATCATCCATCCTGTGGTGGAAAACCAGAAAAAATTCTCTCCCGGTTTAACGTTATTATGCAGGGACAGGTATTTGAAATGCTCCAGCAATACTCCGCCATGACTATGCGTGATGGCCTTGGGAATACCCGTTGTTCCAGATGAATAGAGTATCCATATAGGATGCGAGAACGGAACAGGAATGAATTGAATGCTTCCATGTTCTGATGCTACCACTTCATCCCAGCTTATGGCATCATCAATTCTTTTAGTGGTGTTGCCTTCATCCAGGTATGGAATCATGATCAGCTTTTCCACGGTGGGCAACTGAGATTTGATTTCCGATACGATCTTGTTTCGGTTGAAAGACTTTCCGTTGTAAGTATAACCATCTACCGCTATCAGTACGCGCGGTTCTATTTGACCGAATCTTTCCACCACACTTTTAGCTCCGAAATCCGGCGAGCAACTGCTCCATATAGCACCGATGGAAATGGTGGCCAGCCAGGCAATGGTGGCCTGGGGAATATTTGGAAGATAGGCCGCTACTCTGTCACCCGCCCTTAGACCGGACTGCAGCAGGAAATTTTGTACCGCGGCAACGGAGTCTTCCAATTCGCTCCAGCTAATTGATATCAAAGGCAGCTTTTCTGAACGGAAAACTATGGCAGGATGGGCGGAGACTTTATTCCGGAAAATATGTTCCGCATAATTTAGCTTGCTGCCCTCGAACCATTTGGTATAAGGCATGCCATCTGCACTCATCACTTCCCGATAGGGCTCATGATGAATCACCATAAAATATGAAGATATGGATTCCCAAAAATCCGCAGGATGCTCTACCGACCATTTCCAAAGAGAGGCATAGTCAGAAAATTGAAGACCGTATTCCTTTTCCAGCCAGTGATTGTAATGACTGAGATTGGATTTTCTTTTGAATTCATCAGACGGAGTCCATAATATGGTTGGGACAGATTCGGACATGAAAATCGGTTTAGATGCAAGTTACTGGTAATTGAGGTCCTCCCTGCCATTCGGTAAAGCCGAACCTCAATACATTTACTGATCTTTCATGATTCTCCAGCAATAGCGCTTCAGTTTCCCTTGAAAATCGAAAGGAGTGGAAGCCTTGCTGATGTCCTGAATGATCTTTGTCTCAATCATTTCCCGGTCCAGGACAAATTTGCTGTAGTTGGTACTGAAATACAATATTCCACCCGCCCTCATGGCATATAACACATGGTTGATCAATTCCACGTGGTCTCTTTGAATGTCGAGAAAATCATCTTTCATTCTCTTGCTGTTGCTGAAAGTGGGAGGATCCATGACTACCAGATCAAATTGATCGGCTTTCAAATCCTGCAAGTATTGTTTGACATCCGCCTGCACATAGCTGTATTTCTGATTGTCGGAAAAACCATTCAGCCGCATATTATCCTCGGCCCATGCCAGGTAAGTATTCGAAAGATCTACCGTGGTGACCGATGCCGCGCCTCCCGCTGCAGCATACACGCTGAATGATCCCGTGTAGGCAAAAAGATTCAACACCTTCCTGTCTTTAGCTTCTGCCCTCACCATGTGCCTGGTGATTCGGTGATCCAGGAATAATCCCGTATCCAGGTAATCAGTAAGATTTACCTTGAACCGCAATCCGCCTTCTCCAACCGTAAAAAAATCACCTTCTTCTTTTATTTTCTGGTATTGCCCCAGCCTTCCCGGCTTGCGGCGGCGCTGCCTGACAAATATTTTATCCTGCGGAATCTTCAATATGTCCTCCATGACCTGCAGCGCGGCATCCTGCCACTCGCCGTGTGCTTCATCACCCAGGTTATGCCTGCGGCCATATTCGGCTACATAAAGCCTTCCTTCATACAAATCAATACTGAAAGGGTATTCGGGTATATCGTGATCGTAGATCCTGTAACAGCTTATTCCCTGCCGCTTCGCTTGTTTTTGAAGATGACGATACACCTTACTCAAACGATTCCCGAACATTTCTGATTTATTCTGCAGGCTCATGGCGATACTAGGCTGGTAAGATAATATTTTCTCAGTTTCTGGTTTTGAATGGCCAGTCGGATCCATCGATTCATACAATATTCTGATGAGTTTATTACAGAGTCCTCAATCCGGCCCCGGAACTCAGAAAATAAAATTTTTGAAATTATTTTTTCATTGCTTCAAATAATATTTCCACCGGGTGCAGAGCCTTTCTGCCCGCACCATCTTTTACCTGGTGGCGGCAACTAGTTCCGGATGCCGCGATGATAGCGTCTTTCCCTGCTTGCCTGACAGATGGCAACAAAACCAATTCCCCGATCTTCATTGACAAATCATAATGTTCCTTCTCGTATCCAAATGAACCGGCCATGCCACAACATCCGGAAGCCAAAGTTGTAACCGAATAATTTGCAGGAAGCGAGAGAATCCTTGCGCTATCCGCGACCGAAGAAAGAGCTTTCTGCTGGCAATGTCCATGCAATATCACTTCTTTATTTTCTGTAGTGAATTGATCTGCCCTGATTTTTCCCTTTTGAATTTCGCCAGCGATGAATTCATCTATTAAGAACACATTTGCGGCAAGTTCCTTTGCCTGCTCCAGACGATCATCATCAGCAAGATCAATATACTCATCCCTGAAAGTCAGAATGGCGGAAGGTTCTATTCCCACCAATGGAATTTCACTGTTGATCAATGGCCCGAATATGGCAATATTCCTGTTAGCGATTTTTTTTGCATGCCTGATCAACCCTTTCGATAGCCAGGCCCGGCCACTCTCCTCGTGAGTGGTCATGAGCACTTCATAGCCCAAGCCTTCCAGCAGCAGTATGGCTTTGATTCCGATTTCAGTATCATTGAAATTGGTGAACTCATCGCAGAACAGGTAGACCTGACCGTTGGAATGGGAAAGATGCGGATGCTGCCTGCCCTTGTCTTTCTTGTGTTTTTGATACCAGCTTCTAAGGGTCATTTTATAGAGGCGGGGCATAGACCTCTCCACCGCGAATCCGGAAATTTTTTTGACCCACTTGCTGATAATAGGTTGGGTCACCATGAAATTATAGAGGCCGGGAAAGATTGAGCCCAGTTGGGAAGAACGATTGAAATTAGCGATCAGCCTGGATCTGAATGGCACTCCATTGGCATCATAATAATGTTGCAGGAACTCGGCCTTCAGTTTTGCTACATCCACATTGGAAGGGCATTCCGATTTACAACCTTTGCAACTCAGGCAGAGATCCATGACTTCATAGATCTCCTCATGATCGAAGCGATTGGGTTTGGTGGAGTTGGTTAGAAATTCCCGCAGAATATTTGCCCTGGCCCTGGTAGTATCCTTTTCGTTTCGGGTAGCCATGAATGAAGGGCACATGGTGCCGCCTGATAAATGGGTTTTTCTGCAATCTCCCGAACCATTGCATTGTTCCGCGTGCTGTAATATATTCTGGCCCCTGAATCTGAATACGGTTTGAAATGCAGGCGTTTGCTGGCCGGGCTTATACCGGAGCATGGAATTCATCGGTGGCGTATCTACTATCTTATTGGGATTGAAAATGCTTTCCGGATCCCAGGATTTCTTGATTTCCCTAAGAAGTTGATAATTCTTCTCTCCCACCATCTCACGGATAAACTCTCCCCGCAATCTTCCATCACCATGTTCACCGCTCAAAGAGCCCTGGTATTTTTTTACCAGGGCAGCGATCTCCTGCGCGATGGTCCGGAATAATTGATTGCCTTTTTCAGTTTTGAGGTTGATGATGGGTCGCAAGTGAATTTCACCAGACCCTGCATGAGCATAGTGTACCGAATACAAATTATATTTCTTTAAAATTTCATTGAAGTCGCGTATGTATGAAGGCAGGTCGTTCACGTCAACGGCCGTATCCTCGATCACTGGAACGGCTTTATTGTCGCCGGGCATATTGCCCAACAATCCCAAGCCGGCTTTTCTGAGACTCCATATTTTCCGGGAATCATCTCCAAACAGTAGCGGGAAATGATAGCCCAGGCCTGCGGCTCTCATGTCGGCTTCCACTTTAGCCGCGATTTCACGAATTTCTTCTCTTGTCGATCGCAAAAATTCCACGACCAAAATGGCTCCGGGATCACCCTTGACAAAGAACCTGTTCTTGCTTTGCTCTATATTGTCCTTGGTGCAATCCAGTATATAGTGGTCTATCAATTCGCTGGCGCTGGGCCTGTACCGAAGCGCTATAAGATTGGCGCGAAGTGATTCATCTATGCTGTTGAAATGAACACAAAGTAGTCCTGTTTCTTTTGGAGGCAGGGGAACAATATTCAGCTTTATTTCCGTGATGAATGCCAACGTACCTTCGGATCCGGCGATTAATTTGCAAAAATTAAATTCAGGGCCACCGGCCGTAAAAGGCGCACTCTCCAACAATAAATCCACTGCATAGCCGGTATTCCTCCGCTCCACTGTTTTCTTCGGGAATTCTTTCCTGATCTCAAGCTGGTTTTCATAGTTGCTCAGCAAACCTCTCACCGTCTTGTAAATATTCCCTTCCAAATTATTCAATTCGCATTTAGCGTGGAAATTATCCAGGTCCATAGACTTGAATGCAGCGTCGGTACCATCACTCAGGATGGCTTTTACCTCCAGTAGATGTTCTCTGGTGCTTCGGTAAACCACTGAATTGGATCCACATGAATTATTACCGACCATTCCCCCGATCATTGCACGGTTGGCGGTGGAAGTTTCAGGACCGAAAAAAAGGCCATGTGATTTGAGGAACAGATTCAGTTCGTCGCGGATAACGCCGGGCTGTACACGAACCCATCCTTGTTCCTCATTGATTTCCAGGATTTTTGTAAAATATTTTGATACATCCACCACGATGCCGCTACCCACTACCTGCCCGGCCAGCGAAGTGCCGGCTGTTCTGGGAATAAGGCCCACTTTGTTGGTCCGCGCAAACGAAATCAATTTTTTAATGTCGGCCTCTGTTTTGGGGATGGCTACGGCCAGTGGCATTTCCCGGTAGGCCGAAGCGTCGGTCGCGTAAAGCGTGCGCATGGTGGTATCATAATAGAATTCACCCTGCAGCTCATTGGATAACCTTTCCAGCTTTTCATTCATTTCTTGTTATTAATGAGGCCAACGGACGGACGCAAAATTAGTCCCTTTTGACAATAATCACTGAGCAAATCCAATCCATAACTAAGTAGTGAACTCTTCGTAAAACGCATGCTCACGCAGTTCAAAGCTGACAAAGATTTGCTATATTTAGGCATCTGACCAGAAAAGCTTTAATGATTGACGGACTCCAAATCACAATCTGAATCCTTCAAGTTCATTTTTTTCGAAAAAATTCCAGCGAAATGAAATCCCGGCAATTCTTCTGTTTTTTCATTACAGTTTCCGCAGTTTCCTTTTTCTGCGGGTGTGGGCCCGATGCTTCCATCCTGCAGAAATTAGCAGCCCAACAATCACAAATAGACAGCCTCAGACAAAAATTGGAACAAATCAAACCCGGCCTTGGTGAAATCATGGCAGTCATTCAAACCCATCACGCCAAACTCTGGTTCGCGGGAATCAATGAGAATTGGAAACTGGCGGATTTTGAAGTGAAAGAGATCAAAGAGATGGTAGATATGGCCGAAAATATTGAAACCGACAGACCCGAAACCAAATTCATATCCATGATTAATCCCCCGCTCGATACCATTGCCGGCGCGATTCAAAAAAATAATACGGTTGAATTCAAACATGGTTTTAGTCTGCTCACCGCAGCCTGCAATAATTGCCATAAGGATAATAATTTTGAATTTAATGTGATCACCATCCCGGTGAATCAACCCGTAACGAACCAGGATTTCAGATCACAGCCATAAAGCTGCCGAGGCAAGGGAACAAAATCTAATATTTACCAACAAGGATTACCCATTTAGGCCTCAAAGCAAAAACCAGGGGTTGACAATTGCTGAATTATTTTAATTTGGGGCTAAATAGTTGGGTAAGTTTCGGGGAATAGCAGTGCAGCAGTTTAATAAGTGCTTCAAAAATGAAGACGATTGCAGGCAGTACCTTTTCGAGATGAAGTGGAAGAATGGTTATCGCTGCCGCAGGTGTGGTTGCACTAAGAGTTATAAGGGTCTGACGCGGTTCCATCTTCGATGTCAAAGTTGCGGTTACGATGAATCCATCACTAAATGAAGAAATTCTTTAAGAAGCATCTGGCATCAGCTCATAGAGCAGTATATGGTGAACCCACCCTACAGTTATATGGCCCATGCGGCCTAAATGGGTAATCCTTGTCTTCATTGAGAGAATTTTAATCAACCAAAAATCCGATCTTGCTTTGGAAATGCTAACGTACAATCGCTTTTTGACAGTCGCAGCAAAGGGAATGAAATTTCTCAGCCGTTTAGCTGTTCTTATTTATTGTATTCTGGTTTTATTGCCCAACGCCGGCAAAGCCCAAAAGGTCGACAGTATCTATTTCAACCTCTATACCGATAGTCTCAAAAAAGGAAGCTACAACTATATTAATGTGGAAGGACGGACAGGAACCGGAAAAATTATTCCCTTAGACAGCACCTATCTTATTCTCGAAGCCTCATCCGGTAGATTTTACGGTAATAGTTTATGGCTATCACGTGAAACAAAGCTGGAAAAAATAGATATTAAAGTGAGTCTGCGTCAAAATCCATCGTTTGTATTGAATAGGAGTATTTATATCAAAAAGAAGGAAGAGGACTAATCCGGGGCAATAAACATAATGGCTCAGACAGGCCCTGGTTGCTGAAGTAGTTAATTCGCTGCTTCATGAAAGACTAACAATTCTCCATGAAATGCTTTACAGGGTTCTTACCCACGATGCTCACTTCACCGGAACCATTTCCGATCTCATCTTCTTTGCGTCGTCGAGGAATTTGGCCAAACCTATATCGGTCAAAGGATGTTTGAGCAATCCCAGGATGGATTCCAGTGGGCAGGTACACACATCGGCACCTAATTCCGCTGCTTTTACAATATGCAATGCACTGCGAATGGAGGCAGCCAGTATTTCTGTCTTGTAACCTTGCAGAGAATATATATGTGCCATCTGTTCTATCAATTCCATTCCGTCCCAGGTGCTATCGTCAATCCGGCCCACAAATGGAGACACATAGGCGGCTCCCACTTTGGCAGCGAGTATGGCCTGGCCCGCGGAAAACACGAGTGTGCAATTGGTGCGAATTCCATTGTCTGTGAACCACTTCATTGCCTTCACTCCATCTTTTATCATCGGGATCTTCACAACGATATTGGGATGAATGGCCGCCAATACCTTTCCCTCGGCTACCATATTGGCAAAATCAGAAGAAATCACTTCGGCGCTCACATCTCCATCCACCATTTCACAAATTTTTTTATAATGCTCCATCACGGCGTCTTCGCCCTTTATGCCTTCTTTGGCCATCAGTGAAGGATTGGTAGTAACTCCGTCCAGGATCCCCAATTCATTGGCTTCTTTTATTTGTGCGAGATTGGCAGTATCAATAAAAAATTTCATATAGTTGAATTTTCAATTTATGATTCATATAAAGATACGAAAACATCTTCAGGCAGGTCTCAGCCCAGAGCTGGAATGTGGAAGAAAAAAAATGGCAAGTTACTTACATCGCACCGCTACAACCGCCTACCCTTGCTGCCTTCCGGCCCTGGGGGAGTTCAGCAGGAGCTGGTCGTATAAGACTTGCCGCTGCGAAGATAAGGAGATTTATGAATTCTGAATAATATGAGCTCAGTGGGACAGGCATCTTAGCAATCAAATACATAAATTTTGTCGGCTCATTGACCTGGTCTGTTGAGCATTGAATTTAGTTTTGCTATGCCCATGAGCTTGTCGAAACGGCCGCCCAGTTCGCGGTAATAGGCCAAAACCAGGTATTCGTTCTCCGTTTCCCAGGTATTCCCCTCTGTCATGGCTAAATCAAATTTTTGTTGTTTGTCAAAGGGATTTATCAATGCGTAAGCATAGTCATAATATCCTTGTTTCAGATAGAGGGTAGTTTCGTACACTTTCTTTTCATCATTCCATTGCATGCGGGCATTGTCGTCTTTGCCATAGTTGCTAATGGCGCCAAATAAATAAAGCTCCTCATTGTTGAAAGGGATATTTTCCGGAGGAACAAAGGTGAAATGAATGGTGGCATAGTCGCCGTTCCAGTATGGATTCACGTTGTCCGTATTGTCCAGGAAATACCTCCCATTGTAGTCTGTATAAAAATAATATCTCTGGCTGGGCCTGGGACCATCGGGCACCACAAACAACTCATAAGCCGCGTTGGTATTTTCCTGTCTTCTCACCCGATCACTCAGCAGGCGAAAGCTTCTCAGGTTTAGCCATCGCCATTCTTTTCCGGCAGGCATCACACAATCGCTCTCGGAATTATATTCATAATTATTGCCTCTCACAATGGTAGGAATGATATTGCGAATACAATTGTCCCAGCGATAGTTTTGGAGGATCACCACTTTCACCTGCTGTTGTGGGTAACTGATATTAAGTGCTCCCGAATTTAAAACAAGCTGTATTTTCTGGCTCTTGTTGAAATATTGCTGGCTGAATGGCTGCACAATTTGCGCCGCGACAGAAATGCCTGGTTCTGCAACCAGGAAGCGCTTGGTAAATGCTAGCCTTGATGTGTCACCATCCAGGAAAACTTTGAGCACAAAATTACCGGACCTGGTAGGAACCATATTCTGGTCCGGAAATCTAACCTGGTAGTGAGTGTAGCGGCTAAGGGTCATCGATGAAAAGCGGTAATTCGTAATCCGTTGGTTGGTGAACCCTTTCACATAGTCAAAAAATCCGGTTTGCACCGGCGACCAGTCTGCATTTCTCATTTCAAAAGTGAAATAATAATATTTTACATCCCCGTCGAGATCATCAAAATCGAGTTGCATTGACCCCGTACTCCCCAGGCTGATTACCGGGTAGGCCAGTTGGTCGCCTGTTCTTATCAGTTGGGTTGTGCGGATATTTTTCATGAAAACCTGATCAGGTTCCCGCTGCGCCGCCACATCTAAGTATGAGATCAGGGAGGCGGAGATCAGGGCTATCGCGATGAAAGGCTTACACATTCCAAATTCATTTATCTTCACAATTTAGTAAAATACGCTGGTATTGAATGTCGCCGCTTTCATAGCAAAACGCATCGCCTTCAACAGGCAGAAGTCTTTTTCACGTTTCATTGTGAGACTAGCAACGGTGGCAACGGCCATCAGCGTGGCCGTAATGATCATGACACTTGCCTTCGTGACCGGATTCCAGGAAGCGGTCAGTCAGAAGATCTTCGGTTTTTGGGGCCATTTAAGAGTGCAACACTATGAACAATACAAGGCTTCCATAGCGGAGGAAGAACCGATTGCCAAGAATGATTCCATCGTCAATTTGATAAAAAAAATAAAGGGTATCCGGCAGGTACAAGCCTTCGCCACTAAATATGCCATACTCAAATCACCCGAGTATATTGAGGGTGTGCTGTTCAAAGGCGTGGACAGCAATTACGATTTCAGCGGCATGCAACAATTCCTGGCAGAAGGAAGATGGATCCGATCCAATGATTCCAGTTACAGCAGGGAAATTGTATTGTCTGAGTACACCGCGCAGCAATTACAAATCAAGGTGAATGACCGGATATTGATTTATTTTTTCAGGGGTGATCAGCCTCCCAGGCCCGATAGGCTTACGGTAGTGGGGTTTTATAAAACTGGCATGGAGGAATACGACAAATTATATGCTATTGGAGATCTAAAACTTGTCCAGCGATTGAATAACTGGAATCGCGGCGACATTGGCGGATACGAAATTTTTGTGGACGACTATCATCAGATGGATGAGTTGAATGATGCCGTATTCAATTCCCTTCCCGGAGAATGGAGCAGCAAAAGCATCAAAGAGATCTACCCCAACCTGTTCGACTGGCTGAAACTCCAGGACGTAAACAGGGATGTGGTACTGGGAATCATGATCATTATTGCCATTATCAACCTCATCACCTGTTTAATCATCATGGTTTTAGAAAGGACCAGGATGATTGGTGTGCTCAAGGCCGTGGGCGCCAGTGACTGGACCGTACAAAAGATCTTCAGCATCCAGGGTATTATCATTTCCTTCATAGGAGTGACCTGGGGATTGATAATCGGCGTCGGTATCTGTTTGATTCAAAAGCAAACGGGATTCATCAAATTCTGGGATGAGAATGCGTATTATATGTCGGTGGTGCCGGTACATATAGTCTGGGGGCAAATCATCACGGTGGTTTTGGTCACCCTGGTCATTTGCTTTCTCATATTATTGATTCCAACATTGGTGAGCAGGAAGATACAACCCGCCAAAGCAGTGCAATTCAGATAGCCTCCCACTCGCAAAAGAGTTGAAGGTATCATACAAGACAGGAGTCCGCGGCATAACATATTACATTTACAAACCGGGAATTAAATTTTCAATTGCAATTGCCCGGTACACGATTTTCCCGTTTTCAATAAGGCATGACATGTGAGAGTATAATTCCCGCAGCTACGGCAGCATTCAGGGATTCCGCATTTCCCCTGGAGGGAATCGTGATCTGCAATGCGGCCATTTCCAACAGTGACTCAGTGATACCCGTGGATTCATTTCCGATCAGGACGATGCCTTCCTTTAAAGTTCCACATTCATAAATTGACTTCCCATTCATAGTCGCGGCCCATAGTGGCAGGTTATTATTTGTATTTGTCGTCAACCATTCAATGAGATCCCGGTACCAGAGATTTACACGCAGCATGCTACCCATCGTGGATTGAACCACTTTTGGGTTATAGAGTTCCACGCAATCATCGCTGCAAATAATATTCTTAATACCGAAGCAGTCGGCAATTCGGATGAGCGTGCCCATATTTCCCGGATCCCGGATCCCTTCGAGCATCAGGGTTATGGAATTTTGTGTTGCAGGGCCATCGCCATAATTCCATTTTCTAACAACCGCGAGCACCTGGTGCGGGCTGGCAAGATGAGATATCCTGTGCAGTTCATCCTCATTGATTTCTTCGATGCCTGCAGTCGGGAGTAAACGCAGAAGAGCCTGCTCCTGTCTGAGCCAATGACCCGTGGCGTAAATGGATTCGACCTGACTGGGAACCTGTTGCAGGAATTCCGAAACAATCTTGGGTCCTTCTACGATAAAAGCGCCCAATTCATCCCTGAATTTTTTATGGTATAAACTTTGAATATATTTGATTCTTGATTTGCTGAGCATTGTTACACCCGTTTATGCCTGTTCAACCAACGAAAATACATTTCTTATATCGTTTCCCTGTCGCAATTCTTTTCCTGGTAGGCAGCATCTCATCTTGCACCGTAGTAAAGAAATATCGTCCTTACAAACCCTTCGTTTTCGAAAACAAAATGAATATTGTTGGCAAATCGGGGATTGATGAAAAATCGGCCCTGAAGGATCGCCTATTGTCCCAGATTGAAGACAGTGTTAAACCCAAGGTTAAATATTTTTTATTTCTTCACCGAAAGATCGTTGGACCCGCAGTATTCGACAGTAATTATGTCAAGCAGTCCCTTGTGAATATGAGAAACCTGATCATCACGAACGGTTATTTCAGGGGTAAAGTCAGCGCTGACTGGTCAGAAATCGATACGGTGGAGCATAGGGGCAAGCTGGATCAATACCGGCTCACGGTCGAGTACACCGTTGATCCCGGTAAGAATTTCAAGATTGATACAGTCAGTTATGCTTTTATTGATAGCAACCTGCAGAGGCTGGCTGAACAGAGTCAAAAGAAATCGGAGCTCAGGAAAAATATGCCTTATTCCCAGGATAAGATAGACGCGGAATTGGACAGGCTGATTGATTATTTCAGGGACAACGGCTATTATAAGATAACGCGTGACGTGCTGTTTGCCCAGGTGGACACGGTTAATATAACATTGATAGACCCCACTGCTGATCCATTTGAGCAGATACGCTTACAGGTGGAGGCACAAAAGAAACTTCAGAATCCTACTATCAATATCGCCATCCGTCAAAAGCCTTCCCGAGACAGTTCCGGCACCCAACCATTCCATATTGGCTCCGTTAGTATATTACCGGAAGAATCTCCTGACCAGATTTTCAACATAGAATCTTTCCAAAAGATAGTTTACAATAATTACTCTATATATTACCGTTACCATCTTTTCGATCCTGCTTTCCTCGTGAACAGGGTCACGCTCAAGCCGGGAAATCTATATAGGCTGGAAGATTATAATAAGACCCTTACCAATTTTAACCGCATTGAAGCATGGCAGTCGGTAAATATATTATCCAGGCAAAAGGATACCACCGATCCCACCGTGGATTTTTATATCAGGATGATCCCTGCCAGGAAATACTTCTTCAGCGTGGATTTCGAAGGCTCGAGTTTTCTCAATTATGGTCAAAACCTGTTATACTATACCGGGAACAAGGGACTGGCGCTCAATTTTCAACTTAAGAACAGGAACCTTGGCAAGAAGGCGATACAACTTGAAAATACATTGAGAACCGGGATCGAATTCACGAATTTCAAACAGATCCTCTCTTCTGAAATCAGCCTGAGCAACAGGCTGGTATTTCCCTGGTTGATCACGCCTTTCAAGATCAGGAATACCAGCAACCTCATCAATCCCAGAACCTATATAAATCTTGATGGGGCCTATATTGACCGCTTCAATTATTACAAGATCAATTCCTTTAATGCCTTCATGGGCTATGAATGGCTCTCCAAGAATAACACCAGTTGGCAGATCAGGTTTCCCAATATTGAAATAACCAGGCTCTATGATATTAATTCGGGTTTTGAAGTACTGCTTCGCGATTATCCTCTGCTGAGGTATTCCTATAATAATGGGCTCATCATCGGCGCGAGCACCACTTATTCAAAACGACTCAATTCCAGGAATCCTGCGAATGCGAATATCATCCGAATTTATGGCGAATGGTCTGGCCTTTTGATAGGAGCAGTTTTCAGTGGACTTACTGCTAAGAATAAGCCCCTGGATCAGCTTTATCGCTATGCCAAGACGTCGGTGGACTTCAGGCACTATGTAACACGCAAAAAAAGCTCCTGGGTCTACCGTTTGTTTGCGGGTTATGGGTTTGCATTTGATACCAAGAGTACGGGTGCCAATATCTCCCTGCCCTTTTTTAAACAATTTTTTGCCGGCGGCCCAAACAGCATGAGAGGTTGGCAATTGAGAAAACTGGGGCCCGGTTCCAGTATTTTCTATGATACATTGCGACTCCGCACCGTGAACCCTAATCCGCCACCAGCGACTATTGAAAAGAAATATGACGATCGTTATGCCGATCTTCAGCTTGAAGGAAATATCGAGTACCGTTTCGACCTCTTCCCTTTGTACGGATATTGGTTAAGAGCCGCATTGTTTACAGATATGGGCAATATCTGGCTGCGAAAAACCACACAGAATACTTCCCTTAAATATGGAGAATTTAATGTGAGTCGGCTATACCAGGATATCGCACTCGATGGTGGAACGGGTCTGCGACTGGATTTTAAATTCTTTCTCCTGAGGTTTGACCTGGCCTGGAGGCTCAAGGACCCTTTGTACGCCTCTGATTCGTATAATAAATCGCAAAATGCGGGTTGGTTCATCAAGCAGAATATGAATAGCCCTACATTCCAGTTTGGGATCGGCTATCCATTTTGAGCCGTTTGCTCTTTCATGCGCCCCACCATTTCCTGGAATTGTTCTATGCTTAAAGCGTCTTCTACCTTGTATTCGCCAATCCGGGTCCTGCGCAGGCTACTCAGATAAGCCCCGCAACCCAGTTCCTCTCCAAAATCGTAGGCAAGGCTACGGATATAAGTACCCGTAGAGCAGACCACTCTGAATTTCACTACTGGCAAATCCATTTCAGTGATCTCAAATTCGCTGATCCGGATATTCCGCGGTTCCATTTTTACTTCCTTGCCCAGTCGGGCCAGCTTGTATGCAGGTTTGCCGTCTTTTTTTATGGCAGAGTGTATGGGTGGGACCTGCTTAATTTCCCCTATAAACCTTTCAGTGGCAGCCCTGAGTCTGTCTGCTGTAACATAATCATAACTTCGGAAATTGACCGGTTGGCTCTCCAGGTCGTAGGTAGGTGTGGTGGCCCCTAGGGTAAAACTGCCTGTGTATTCTTTCTCCTGCGCCATATAGTCATTGATCTTCTTGGTGAAGGCCCCTGTGCATATGATCAGCAAGCCTGTAGCCAAAGGATCAAGGGTTCCCGCGTGTCCTACCTTACTCACTTGCGTGAGTACACGCACCTTCTTGACCGCGTCAAATGAGGTCCATTTCATTGGCTTATCAATCAGCAATAATTTACCCTCCAGAAATTCGGGAATCCCCTCCTTTTTTTGCACCTGTTGAATTTTGACAAAGATAGGAAGCAGATCTTGCTATTGAGATTAAAGGCGGTTCCTTCCGGCGGGCGTCATACCGGCCAGCCTTGTCTCATCATATTCGCTCTCAAAACGTGAAGCCCAATCCATAGCGCTTCATGTGGCCTGCCTTTCTTTGAGTTCAAGGTATTTATTGATGGCGTTTGCGTTCACTTCGCGGGGGCTGGTTAGCAGGGTAAGGATGCCATGTTGCTGCAACTCTTTCACGATTAGTCTTTTTTCAAATGCAAATTTATCCGCAATCGTTTTAATATAAATCTCTTCCAGGCTTTCTGCCTCCTTCTCACGCAAAATCTTCAATTCCGTATTTTCAAAAAATACAACCAGGAGGAGATGGTATTTTGCAATTTGCCGGAGATAAGGGAGCTGGCGCTGAAAACCTGGTATCGATTCAAAATTGGTGAACATCACAAGGAGGCTCCTGCCTTTTATTTTGGAGCGAACATAGCTATACAATGCTTCGAAATCCGTTTCCAGGAAATGGGTCTGCTCTTTATATAAACATTCCAGGATGGTTTCCATTTGGGTGCCTTTCCTGTCGGCGGGAAGGAAATTTTCAATTTTTGTTCCGAAGGTGAGGAGTCCCGCTTTGTCCTGCCTGGACAGAGCCAGGTGTGTAAGCATTAAAGAAGCATTGATGGCGTAGTCGAGCAGAGTCATACCCTCAAATGGCATTTTCATATTTCGCCCCTTGTCGATAAGGCAGTAGATATGCTGGCTTTTTTCATCCGTGAAAGTGTTGACCATCAATTCCCCTTTTCTTGCGGTGGCATTCCAATTCACATTTCTGTAGTCATCCCCGCGCACATATTCCTTGATTTGTTCAAATTCCATACTCCTCCCTAATTTCCGTAATCTTCGGCTACCCGTTTCATTTATCCTCGAGGATACCCCCAACAGCCGTTTTTTACTGACCCATTGGTAAGAAGGATAGACAGGCACTATTTGCCTGGCGGGGAAAACATATCTTCTTTCCACCAGGCGCAGCGGGCTTCTGACATACGCATTTATATCTCCAAATTCATATTCCCCTCTTTCCACAGGCAGCAGATCATAGCTGAATTGCCATTCTTCGCCCGCCTTTAGGATGGTGCATTCACTCTGGTCCCTTATCTGAAAACGCCAGGGCAACTCATCAATGACCTCGAGTCGCGTTGTGAATGGGTATTTGTTTTGAAATTGCAGGTGAACCAAATTGATATCCCCGTTACTGAAGCGTTCGGGCAGGATCCGGCTCCCGGTGATTGCCCCCCGGCGGCTGTACAATGCCATAAAATCAATCAACACCAGCAGGATCAGGAAGAGCAGTGCCAGGAAGGCGATATCGGTCAGGGCGGGAATAAAAAAGGAGGCAATAAAAATCACCACGATCACAGCAAGCGAGGCATAGGCGCGCCTGGTGAGCATCAGGGAATGATATAGTGCGATCAGGTATTTCACTCGTGATATTAAGTAAGAAAATGAATTCGCATAGTTGTTCATCCCTGCAATCAGCGGGGTATCTCCAATGCATGTATGATTTGGTGGATCACATCGTCTTCCGTGGCACCCTCCATTTCCTTTTCAGGCGTGAGGATGATCCGATGCCGAAGTACCGGCGCCACCATGTCCAGGATATCTTCTGGCGTCACAAAATCGCGTCCCTGCATAGCCGCCACTGCTTTGGAAGCCACCATCAGGGCCAGGGATGCCCTGGGCGAGGCGCCCAGATAGATTGCCTTATCGGAACGAGTGGAAATGATGATTCTCGCGATGAACTGAATGAGTTTTTCGTCTATAACGGTAGCGCGCACTTGCCTGCGAAGGTCAGTGATCTGTGCGGCCGTCAGCACAGGCTCAATCCTGGCTGCTATTTCATCGGCGGGTGTCTGGTGAAACCGGGTTAATATCGCTACTTCCTGCGCTTCGGTGGGATAGGGCACCAGGGCCTTGAACAGAAAGCGATCAAGTTGTGCCTCGGGCAAGCGGTAAGTGCCTTCCTGTTCAATGGGATTTTGAGTTGCCAGCACCATGAACGGCTTTTCCATGATATGAGAATAGCCGTCTACCGTGACCTGCTTTTCTTCCATCACTTCAAAAAGAGCCGCCTGCGTTTTGGCCGGAGCCCGGTTGATTTCATCTATCAATATGATATTGCTGAATATGGGCCCGCGCTTAAATTGGAAATTTGCCTCCCGGGGATTGAATACTGATGTCCCCAATACGTCTGATGGCATGAGGTCGGGTGTGAATTGTATACGGGAGAAATCGAGTGCAATGCATCGGGCCACCAATCTTGCCGTAAGGGTCTTGGCTACTCCCGGAACTCCCTCAATCAAAACATGGCCATCGGCAAGGATAGCCGCTAAAATGAGTTTTATCATTTCATCCTGCCCTACTATCACTTCCCCGATCCGGGAACGCATACCCATAACCGATTCCTGGAATTGGGTGAGATCTGTACGTGGTTGGAATAAATTTTCTTCCATGCTCATGTTGATTTATAGAATTTTTCTAGTAATTGGTAAAATTCCACGGTCTGCTGATCATGGATCGCGGGTGCCTCCGGAATAAATTGCACATAATCCACAATCTGCTGTACCGTCTTTTCGTCGCAACCTGACTTCTGTACAAGCATCTTCACAAATTCCTGATCCAAATTGCCAGTGTGTAATTTGAACCTGCTATAAACGTGTTCTGTAAAATACGCACTCATCTTGAGGCAAAGGTTTCTGTTGTCTTTTTTCTGATAATAAAGTCTTCCCACCGTTTTTACAAAATCCAGGGAATCATTTTGAGGCCTTTGGAAAAAGGGTATCATGCGTTGCCTGCGTTTGATTCCAAGGAATACGAATATTAAAAGTCCCACTAACACTAATCCCAGGGCCCAACTGAATGCCGGCTGATCCAGCAGGACCCTCAGGGGTGAGGATGGCTTGCTCATTGCCTTTGGCTTGCGGATATAATATTCGTCCCATGCAACTCTCCGAGCGCTTCCATCCAAAGCGGACATCACCTGACTATAATAATCCATATTCTTTCGGTACAGCAAGAAGAAATTGCTGAATGCAAGCGGTGCCGACTGTACGTAAAAACTTCCCGCTCCCGCGCTGAAACGCAGGAACATGGGGAGGCTATCCACGGATCTGCCCGATTCAAAAGCTGATAAACTGTCCATCGTTCGACCCAGGATATAACACATGGCCGTATCAAATATCGAAAAGTGGCCGCTGAATCTTGTGCCGGGATACATATATGCCAACTCCCGATCCCTGAACGGCGGTTGCATGAGCGATAATCTTAAAGTATCTTCCTGAGGTTCCCTCCCAACACCATAATCCAGGAAGAAATTATTGCCCCTCGTGAAATGAAAAAAATCTTCGGCGTCCCTGCTAAACGAGTTGGATGAAATTAACACGTCGTTGCCCTTGGCCACAAAATGAAATAGTTCTTCTAATTCCTCTTCGTCAGCATTGAATTCCTTTGTAACGATCACCAACACCTGGTGATTGGTATCGGCAGTCAGCACTGAATCTTCCCAGAATCCCGGAGCTTCCCGGTTCACCATCATATGGGCAAAAGGAAAAACATAGGGCAGGTTTGAGTAGGCCACATAGCAACCATAAGGGTTCTTGTCTTTGCGGTTGAGCGTAATACGAGTATTGAAATTCCTTGACCTTCCCCCCATCAGGAATGCCAGGAGTATCAAAACCACCAGCACAATTATATAGGGTAACCATTTCTTCATGGCTTGATTCCCAGTCTCAGATTCAATTGAAGAAAATCTTTTTCAATAGCACCGTATTTGTTGCGATCCACGTAAAAATTGCCATACCAGACATATTCATAGTTCCTGGTCAGGCGAAAGAAATCCGCATAATAAGCGCCTCCATACAACTGCATCAGATAATCCAAATTTGTTTTATCTGCCCGATACTCAATCACCGAGTTGTCGGACAGATTCTTCAACAACCATAAATAATGCAATCTGATGGCCAGGCGGAAGTCGCCTTCGCGGGTGGCTAATGCTATGGAAGCAGGGAAATCGGAATTTAGAATGTTTTCAGAATTCTCATCGGAATTCGACTGAATGGCCCGGTCCTTCCTGGAACTAAAAATACTGATACGGTTTTGAAGCAGCCACCATGTAATGATGGTGAGAAAAACAACCACGATCAGTATCCAGACTGTCCGCCGGAAGCCCGTGCTGCCCAACGTGCGGGCCAGGCTGATCAGGAATCTTTCCCAAAGGGATCCGTTTTTTTGTGGATCTGGTTTTTCCGGTTGGTCCCTATTCGCATACCAAAATGCTCCGTTTGCTTTCAATTTCTCTGAAATGCTATCTGGCACCATCCGCATCTGGAGGCTGCTGGAATCATATAAGGCAGTGGAATCTTCCTTGCCGTTAAAAAACAAGGTGCTTGCGCTGTCCGAATTCTCAACATAAGATTGTTCCAGGGCGCTGTCCTCTGCTACTTTTCCTGTATCCGTGGCCATTTGCTGGTCCTCTGCCGGTATGGTATCGGTTCTACCCTGTCCTTCGCTAAAAAGAAAGGCCGGCAAAAAGACAAATATTGCTAATAGAGATTTTAATATTTGACGGATTGGATTTTTCACTTCAGTGGTGACCGTTTCGATCCAGTCGCTTCTGTAAAAGTATAGGATAGATGATATAGTACCATGCGATAAAAGAAGCAGATCCCAGCAATATCATGCCGCTCAGCCATTTGGGCATCGAATCATAGCGGGTAACAAATCCTTCAAAAAAAGCCGCTACCATAAAAATGGGCACCAGGCTTACCAGGATTTTTACGCCGTCTTTGGCGCCCTGCTTAAAAGAATCCAGCCTTTTGCCCGTTCCGGGGAAGATCCAGCCTTTTCCCATGATCACTCCGGCTCCCACGGCAATTACTATCGCGGAAATCTCAAGTGTACCATGGATGAAGACCGTCAGCACTGATTCGAGACCCAGTCCCTTTGAAAAGAATAATTGTTCGAAAGCTCCCAGTCTGACGCCTTCGTTAATCAGTGAGATTATTGAGGGGAAACAAAAGAATATTCCTGCTGCAAAATAGCTGAATGAAGTGAAGATATTATTGATCATGATGCCCAGCCACATCAACAATTCATTACCCTGCGCATATACGCCAAATGGTTTGCCCTGAGCAATATTCGCTTCAGTCATATTCACATAATCATCCCCGAGCATCTCGCGCAGGAATCCCTCATCATGCCCCGATGAATAGAATCCAACCATAAAAAAAACTATGAAAATCAGGGCCACAAATAGCAATACCGTGTGGTGCCTGCGCACAGTAAGCGGAACGTTGAATTTCCAGAAATCAGTAAGCCTGTTTCGTTCTTCTTTCCGGTTCTGGTAAATACTCATATAGGTCTTCGAGGCCTGAGCATTCAGATAACGGGTAACCTTGCTATGCTGGTAAAAAGTCTTCGCATAAGCCAGGTCATCTACCAATTGGGTGAATTCCACGGCCACTTCGTCGGGATCATCGGCGGGGATGACCTGATTCCTGAGCCAGCGATCCTTGTTCTTCTTAATAAACAGAGCTTCACGCAATAGATGGGAATATTTAGGTGTTTAACGGCAAAAGGATGCCAAAGCAGGTTAAATTTGCTTCAATATAATTAATTACTTAACATCGTAGATCAAGTCATTGAAAATAATATTGAACCCACGGCATGGGCAAAATTCTGATTCCAACAAGCTTTAATATTGATCTTGAATTCGAGCCTCCTGAGTTCCATATTCGAATGTTCGCCTGGATGATTGATTTCTTTCTGCAGTTAATATATCTCATCATCGTCTTCAATGTTTTCGGTGAAATGATCAGCAAAGCGGGACTTGCGGGAACCGCATCGGGTTATGACCTTTGGGCCATAGAGTTGGTGATACTGCTTCCTGTATTTTGCTATCACCTGGTTTGCGAGACATTCTGGAACGGGCAAAGCATCGGGAAAAAATTATTACATATTCGCGTGGTCCATGAGAACGGGGGCAGGGCTTCCCTGAGTCAATATATCCTCAGGTGGCTGCTGAGAGCTTCCGATCTTACCATTCCCATTATTGTCATCTCCATCGGCTTTGGCATGGTGGGCTTTTTGAAAGGCCTGTATGCTACCACCATCTTGCTTGTCACCGACATCGTACTCATCATCACAACCAGGCGATGCAAGAGAGTGGGAGATGTTGCCGCAGGAACTATGATCATCAAAACCAGGCAAAGGGGTTCGCTCGACGATACGATCTTTGTGGAAGTGGCTAATGATTACACGCCCGTATTCCCGCAGGTAATGCGGCTGAGTGACCGGGATATCAATACCGTGAAGGGAATCCTGGACATGGCCAGGAAAAAAGGATATACCGAAATGGTGGAACGTGCGTCTGAAAGGGTGATGAAAGTGCTGGGGATTGAAACAGAAATGCATCCCTTCGATTTCCTGGATACACTTCTGAAAGATTATAATTATTTGTCCACAAAATAAGATTGCCATTGGACAGCCTGTTCAGGAACTTCCAAAATCACGCTTCCCGGCACCATGAAATGCACAAGACATGATTAATTCTTCCTTCCGGACAAACCCATGAATCAGCCCTCATCGAAACATCATTATCTCATTGAAGCCGCACTCATCAGAAAAATCAAAATCACCAGCATATACATGCCCAGGGCAATGATGGTGAGTATCCCGAAGAATCTGAAATAGGCCTTCAGGTTAGAAAACGCATCCGCGAGTGCTTCCTGGTCGTTCAAACGTAACGCGTCCTGAATTTTGGTTGAGAAGCGAAACAGAAAAAGGCAGGGAAAAAAATACAATATCGCGGCGAGGATATAAAAGCCCATGACTCCCACACCGCTCAGATATCTCATACCCATTGCCTGGTTACCCAAACGGGTGAAGACGGTTCCCATCAGTATTCCAAGCAGCGCCAATAGTCCTGCGAGAACAAATCCCACGATGGAAAGGAATTTACCCCAGCGGGCGCTGTCATGGAGAAATTGAGAGCTGGCAGGATCAATTTTCAAGTCGAATAAAGAATCAGTTTCCTGGTTCATGGCAATATAGTTGGTTAACGATAAATTGCGACCCGGGTTCGATCAAAGCTCAGGGTTGAAATTGCCTTATGAAATCCTGTGGATGCGTCAATACTCCAAAGCCGGCAGTAATGATCACAAAAAGCACAAACAAAAACCACAAGATGGAGGGAATTAATCCGATGATAGCACAGATCCTGCCCGTCCTAAGATTACTGTAAGATCCGGGTGTATATAATTCCGGATTAGCCATGAAAAGTTGCGCATCCTTACTGTAGAGAACGAGGGCAATGATGGCGCAAATCATGCCGGGGACTCCATAGCAACAGCATCCAACAATGGATACTATCCCCAGGGCTAACACGGCCGAGGCATTGGGTAATGGCTGCTGCATCTGAGGTGTGAAGGGTGAAGGGCTTTCCATTTAGTAGAAGATTTGATGATTAAGGATTTTGTAAATGTAATGTACGGTTACCACACTTACAACCAGAATCTGCATGATCAAAACAGTTCTCGCGCCCTGTCTGAATTTGAATTTGAAATGTAACACGGCATAAGTGAGGAGAATTAATATGGGTACCAGGGCAGGATATAAATGCAGGGAGTTCGTCCAATCGCCTTTCAGCATGGCAATAAAACTGCGCTGCAATCCGCAACCAGGGCAATCCATATGAAAAAGACTCCTGGATGGACAGGTAAGTTGGTGCGCTTCCAGCCATTGAAGACCGGCATTGTATATGCCTAAAAGCAATATCACGAGTGATGATGTTGAATTCTCTGAAACCAAAGCAATTGCCACCTGCTACCAACCCAGGCTGAACATTCTATAGCAAGGCTGCATTCGTCAGGTAGGCTTACCAGTTAATAGGCCTGCGCAAACAGCACGCGCTGACTGCTGGGCTTACCGGTTAAAATGCACTTGCCAGCTTCCTTTTCTCCATCCAGCGGGATACACCGTATTGTGGCCTTTGTCAATTCCTTGATTTTTTGCTCCGTTTCAACGGTGCCATCCCAATGGGCCAGAACGAATCCCCCTTTTTCATTCAAAATGTTCACAAACTCATCCCATTCATTCGCGGGAGTAATATGCTCATCCCTA
Organism: Agriterribacter sp.; assembly: GCA_041484195.1. Lineage (GTDB taxonomy): Bacteria > Bacteroidota > Bacteroidia > Chitinophagales > Chitinophagaceae > PSRI01. The sequence goes on from JBGPHC010000018.1 coordinate 51,390, forward strand.
TATGCTTTTGCCTTATCGTACATGGATTGTTGAATCTCTTCCAGGAGTCGGGTGATCCTTTCTGATAGTCCGTCCATGCTTACGGTTATTTTTTCTTTGGTGTCCCTTCTGGCAATTTCCACCGTATTATTTTCGATATCCCTGGCGCCAATGGCTAAACGCAGTGGGACCCCTTTCATTTCATATTCGGCGAATTTCCAACCCGGTCGGTTATTGTCATTGTCATCGTACTTGACGGCGATGCCCACTGACCTGAGCTGTTTCAATAATTCCCCTACCTTTCCATCTATCAACAGTTTTTGATCACTCCCTTTATAAATGGGCACTATCACCACCTGCACAGGGGCAATCCTGGGAGGCAGGATCAGGCCGTCATCATCACCATGCGCCATCACCAATGCTCCTACCAGCCTGGTAGAGACCCCCCATGAAGTGGCCCAAACATATTCCTGTTTATTTTCTTTGCTGAGAAACTGCACATCGAATGCACGGGCAAAATTTTGCCCCAGGAAATGGGAGGTTCCTGCCTGGAGCGCTTTTCCATCCTGCATAAGGGCTTCAATGCAATAAGTATCTATCGCTCCGGCGAATCTTTCATTTGGAGATTTCACGCCCTTAATGACGGGCAGGGCCATCCAGTTCTCTGCGAAATCAGCATACACATCCAGCATCCTCAGTGTTTCTTCCAGTGCTTCATCTGCCGTGGCATGGGCCGTATGCCCTTCCTGCCATAAAAACTCCGTAGTGCGAAGAAACAATCTCGTTCGCATTTCCCAACGAACCACATTTGCCCATTGGTTAACCAACAGGGGCAGGTCGCGGTAGGACTTTATCCAACTTTTATAGGTATGCCAGATGATTGCTTCGCTGGTAGGACGAACAATCAGTTCTTCTTCCAACTTAGAATCGGGATCCACCATGAGGGTGCCCTTCTTGTCGGGATCGGCCTTGAGGCGGTAATGAGTCACCACTGCGCATTCTTTTGCAAATCCCTCGGCGTGTCCCTCTTCCTTTTCCAGGAAACTCTTGGGTACGAACAAAGGAAAATAGGCGTTGACATGGCCCGTGTCTTTAAACATCTTGTCAATGGTGTCACGCATTTTTTCCCATAGGGCAAACCCATATGGCTTTATTACCATACATCCACGCACAGCCGAATAGTCGGCTAATGCGCCTTTGATCACGAGGTCATTATACCATTGTGAATAGTCTTGCGATCTTGCTGTAATTTCCTTGCTCATAGATATCCTTTATTTCCGATTGTCTGCGTGAAAACTCACTCAATTCCCGGTATGGACACGTGCCTTAAAAGACTGGGCCACCGCACTGATGGACAGGATCTTACAGGGTGCAATTTAGACCCCCATATTACCTCTTTTTCCCGGCCCACAATTTGGAATACATTAACAGGCAGAATTCCGCAAATGTAGTAACTTCATAGTGTAAAACATTAAACTCACTTGCCATGAAAAGCAGAATATTACTCTTGTTGGCAACCTTAGTTGGATTGGGCAGTTGCACATCCATATATAAATCCGGGCAAACACCCGACGATGTATATTATTCTTCCGGTCAGGCAAAGGAAGGATATGTGCAGTCTAAGAATAACCGGGACAACTACCAGCCCTATAACGCTGAAGAAGCTTCTGACAATTATCTGCGGATGAAAGTGAAAGATCCTTCGCGCTGGTCAACACTGGATTACGATATGTATGGGAATTACTATTCACCCTATTCTGCCTTCAGTCCTTATGGTGGCGCTATGCCATTCATGCCTTATGCAGGAATTGGTTATGGAGGATATTATAATCCGTTTGGATGGAACAGTTATTTAGGTTATGGAGGAATGTATTTTGGTAACTATTACAATCCATATTCCTATTTCGGAGGATTCAATCCTTATTATTACGGTGGCTACCCGGTGGTTATAGTTAAGCCTGGATCAGGTTCAACTAACCCCTACGTCAATGGACCGAGAGTGTTCAATCTGAATGGATATGGTAACAGTTCTTACCTTCCGCCCTCTGGTAGAAACGGAAATATCAACAAGAACAATAGCGCTAACCTGAGCCGGAATGCGCCGGTAAGGGTATTTGGCAATAATAGTAATAATAATAATTCCAATTCATCGGGGAATTACCTGCGTGGATCGGGAAGCAATAGCGGCAGATCTTTCAGTCCTTCCAACAACAATAATAATACGCCGGCAAGGACTTTTGAGCCAAGAAACAACTCTTCATCCTCAGGTAATTCGGGAACCCGTTCTGGAGGTGGAGGTGGCGGCGGCTCTGCACCGGTAAGAAGTTTTCCGGGCAGGAAATAATTCATCCAGTAATTTATAATGATATTGTACTATACTGAAAGGGAGGTATGATTCCAAATCATACCACTCTTCCTGTAAGGGAATCCTTATTTTTGATCTATCCTATTAATCTCATTTTATGCGAACCCATATATTCCTTGCAGCTTTATTATTGATCAGTATGAACCTGCTGGCGCAGGAGCCGGCGGATGCCTTACGTTATTCATGGATCACACAGGGTGGCACGGCCAGGATGCTGGGGAGCGGAGGCGCAACCACGGCCCTGGGAGGCGATATCAGCGCTACTTTCACAAATCCGGCTGGCCTTGGATTGTACAAGACAAATGAACTGGTGCTGAGCCCCGGATTTCGCCTGATCAATAACAAAACGAATTACAGGGATATGGGCGAAAAGGATAATAAGAGTTCATTTGATTTCGGAACCACGGGAGTAGTATTCGGACTACCCCTAACGGGTAACCGCAACTGGAAGAGCGCCGCATTCAGCCTGGCACTCAATCATGCCGCCAACTTCAACGGCAATATGACTTTAAGAGGCAATAACAATCAAAGCTCCTATTCTGAAAAATACCTGGAAGAGTTGATCAATAATAATGTGACCGACCCCAATATGGCTGCTCAAAACTTTCCCTATGGCGCCAGCCTTGCCTTCAACACCTTTCTGATTGACACATTGAATGACGCGGGCGGACAATTGACCGGCTACAGAAGCCTTGCTCCCGTAGTTACAGGACTCGTGCAGCAGCAAACCATCAGAACAAAAGGCGGCATCACGGATTTCGCCTTTGCGGGTGCGGGGAATTATCTGGACAAATTGTATATCGGGGCTTCCATTGGAATCAGCGTATTGAATTATGACAGGCAGTCCAGTTTCACAGAATCTGATGCAACCAATGATAGCAATAACAATTTCAATTATTTCACCACGGATGAAACATTAAAGACGAGCGGAGGAGGAGCCAACCTCAAACTGGGTGTAATCTTTAAGCCCATAGAATCAGTTCGATTAGGGCTCAGTTTTCATAGCCCCACCTGGTATCAATTGAAAGATGTTTATACCGCCGCGGTAACAACCGACCTGGAAGGCTATGGAGGCAGCGGTATTAAGTCGCAAAGTTCCACCAATTTTAATAACGGGATGGCCGGCGAATACAATTATTACTATACCACGCCCTGGCGTGCTGCATTCGGAGCGGCCTATGTATTCAGGGAGGAATCAGACGTGCACCAGCAGCGCGGTTATGTAAGCGCCGATGTGGAATATGTGAATTATACGTCTTCCAGTTTCAGAGCGCAGAGTTCAACGGACCAGGCTTCAACAGATTATTTCCACACGCTGAACCAGAAGATTGACGGCGTATTCAAGTCTGCAGTGAATATTCGTATTGGAGGTGAATTAAAGTTCAACACCATCATGGTAAGGGCCGGATATGCTTTTTACGGTAATCCTTATACAGCCAATTTCTTCAATAATAAAACCAGTGACATTGTCAAAGCCAATCACATGAATCTCAGTGCTGGCCTGGGTTGGAGAGACAAGGGCATTTTTGTGGATCTCACAGCCATATACCGCATAAGCAAAGACGCTTATTATCCCTATCGCCTGGACCAGTCAGTATTCAGCCCCGCGAGCATCAACAGCAATGGAGTAAACGTTCTGGCTACCGTAGGCTTCAAGTTTTAAGCGCATAGGCCGGAACTCTAAGGCAATAATTGACTCTAAGAAAATTCCCACTAGGGTATATTCCTACTGACCCCCTTATTATCCATGATTTCTATCCCGGTAACCTGGTCATTCACCCGCAGAAAGCGGGAAGATTGGGAAAGGAAGGAAGAACCGAAATTGAACTCTTCTTTCCTGCCTCGTCCGTCTTTAAATTTCAGCATGGCATATTGATCTGCGGGTTGTAGGGGAATATTCCTGCCCGCATTCTTCAATTGGAAAACTCTTAAAGGACCACGATTCTGCCCGGCGAATAATAAACATTGGCCTTCGGAGTTCCTGACGGAGACCAATCCCTTTCCATTGCCTGGTATAAATATTCCACTCTCCAAAATACTCAGGGGCTTGAAATGGCCCTTGCCGTCCCCCTTCAGGAAAAGTCCGTTGAATGCATCATACCGGCCTACTGAGACTTCCGTGCCGTAATCGTTGCCATTTATTACTACGTCTAAATTTCCATCACCATCAAAATCACCTACCACCATTCCGTAAATGCAGGATAGCTGCGCCTCAATTGGTAGAGGCTCCATTTCGAATTTTCCATTCCCCATATTGCGTAAGAGGCAGCTCGTAAAATAATTGACTTCCAATTTAACGGCATCTTTGAGCTGGTCCTGGCTGAGCAATTTATCGAATGTGGCTGTTGCATATTCTTTATAGGTCTTGAATTTCCTTCGCATCTCAATCATTTGCCTTATTTCATCGTCGCGTAATTGAGCAGGAAATTCTCTCCTGGTGCCATTCCTATTAACGTCGGGAAGGTAAAGAGAAGGCAGGGCGTCATAGCTGCCGTTGTTGTCGAAATCCTTCGCGGATATGCGCACAGGTTCCTTATCCGTTGCCCTGTAAAATGAATTATGCCCCAGATTTCCGACGATATAATCCATATCACCGTCATTGTCAAAATCGCCTGCTACGATGCTGCTCCACCAGCCCTTTTCTGATTGTATGCCGGTGCCAGCCGTAACATTTCTGAATACACCTTTGTCATTTTTCAGGAAAGTGAGCGGCATCCATTCTCCCGCGATGATCAGGTCTTCCCAGCCATCGTTGTCAAAATCGGTCCATAAAGCGTCACATGCCAGGCCAAGATTGATCAGATCAGGAGCCACTGTTTTCGTAACATCGGTGAATTTGATTTGCCCGTTCTTGGAATCATTCCGGTAAATAGCGCTGGAAACGGGTTTTGGATAGGCCCAGGGCTCTACCCTGCCAGCCACAAAAATATCTATGTCCCCATCATGATCGTAATCAACTCCCCTCACACAGGTCTTGCTACTAAGATTTTCGGGCAAACTGGTTGTGTCCATTTTGAAATTGGCTTTGCCATCGTTGATCCACAGCTTATCCCGGTAATGGAAGGTATTGGCAGCGTTTTCATATCCACCGCTGGTGGTGTATAGGTCAAGATCACCATCATTGTCCACATCGAATAAAAGAAGTCCCAAATCTTCCCAGGCCTTGTTCTGTATTGTGGCTCCGCCCGTTAAATCATGTATGATGAATTTACCATCGGGTTGTTGCAAAAGGATCTTTGCGCTATAACCGTAGGAGCCTCCCATTATAATATCGTCGATTCCGTCTCCATTGATATCGCCTGCAGCCAGGCCCGGTCCATATTCTGAAAGTTTGTGCGGGAGCAATTTCTGAATATTAAAATCAATAAAGTCGAATTCGTCATACCTGGTCTTTATGCCGAGGGAATCGGTAATATCCTTAAACAGGGTATTGGAAGCAAACTTGGGACGGTCCCATGTGTAGGAGTCCTTCGCGTCTGATTGTTTCACTACCAGCATTTGGTTGGTCTTAACATGGGCCAATACCTGCATTTTACCGTCAGGCCATTTCACAACCACGGAATCGACAACATCCACAGTATCCAAACCAAAATGAGCGATATTCTGAATGCTTGACAGGTAGCCCCTGTAAGGGTTGTTTTCATAAACCTGCGTTTTCCCATTTGCATAATGCAATTCCACCCATGCACCGATACCGCCCAAATTGGGAGCATTTCCTGCGAATTGCACCTGAAGGTAATGAGGTGAATGTGACTTGTCGTCATTAAGCGTATTTTCAAACACAGAAGCCTCGTCGTTGATATTATTGACCACATAATCCAGGTCTCCGTCGTTATCAAGGTCTGCATAAGCGGCTCCGTTTGAAAAAGTAGGAGCCACGATGCCCCAATCTTTTGAAACATTAGTGAAACGCAGATTCCCATTATTCCGAAAGGCATAGTTCGGAATTTTCACTTCCGGAATTTGGGCCAGCATTTGTTGCTTGGAAGCTACCTGGCTGGTTCTGGTACGAAAAGCGATGAAATCGTGATCTGTTACGTCTTTGGGAAATCCATTGGTTATGATAATGTCCCGGTAGCCATCATTGTCAAAGTCAACGACCATGGGGGTCCAGCTCCAATCGGTTTCCGCGATCCCACTATAGAATCCAATATCACTGAAAATAGGATCGCCGACGGAATCGTTTCCCTTTACCCGGGGACCCTGGTTTATCTGAAGGGTATTCCTTACATACTGGTATTCATAACCGAAATAATCACTGTTCTGATAGGTTTGATAACTGTTGGAATTCAGCATCATTTTTTTCCTGTAATTGTCTTCAGGATTCATGTCTAATTCTATGACGTCCATCAGACCGTCATTATTCACATCATTGATGTCATTTCCCATCGAGTTGGCGGATGTGTGCTTGAAATAGGTGGAGAGCTCATCCGTAAATGTACCGTCATGGTTGTTGATGTATAGAATATTGTTGGAGATATAGTCATTGGTGACGTAGATATCTTTCCATCCGTCGCGGTTAATATCGGCAATGGTTACCCCATGCCCATATCCCTCGGTCAATATGCCTGCTTCTTTGGATACATTGGTGAATACCGGATGTTTGAGTGATTCATTCCAATCATTCCGATATAAACGGCTGGTGCTGGGTGAAGAACCGTCTTTATGAATGGGTCCAAATCTACTCGGGATATAGCCTTCTGCGATCTCATTCACAAGGATGAATACATCCAGGTCACCATCATTGTCGTAGTCAAAGAAAGCTGCCTGAGTGGAATGTGTGGTATCATCGAGACCATATTCTTTGGCCATTTCCTTGAAATGAGGAATTCCGCTCTTGTCTAATCCCTGGTTTATATAGAGAAGGTTTCTTCGTTGTTCCGGATCTTTGAGGATGGAATTGGAGACATAGATATCCTGGAGACCATCGTTATTAATATCCACGACGGCTACTCCCCTGCCCCATCTTCCCGCTCCGTTTACGCCTGCAGCCTCTGTGATATCTTCAAATTTTAAATGTCCCTTATTCAGGTAAAGTTTATTTGGGACCAGATTTCCAGTGAAATAAATGTCCTGCAAGCCGTCATTATTAAAATCGCCAAACCCAACACCCCCTCCATTATATATGTTTGAAACGTCCAGGACATTAAATGAGTCGGTTTCTTTTATGGTATTGCTGAAATGGATATTTGTCTCTGAGGAAGGAAGCTGGCGAAACAATGTTTTCTTTTCTTTGCATGACACTAAGGCTATTAAGGCAAAGAGAGACAACCTGGAAAGATTCATTCTTATCTGAGTTTAGAAAAATGAATATAGTAAAAGCTTTTAACAAAAAAGGAGGCAGACCTGGTTAGTGCTGCCTCCCGATATTATTTGAGATTTCCAGTATTAGTACCCTGGGTTCTGCACCAAAGTGCCATTACTCTTGTCAATTTCATTTTGCGGTATGGGCCAGTATTCGTTCTTATTTGGCGTGAAGGTTGCACCGCTGATGTAATTAATCTTCAAACTATTGAACTCGATCGGGAAATAAGCATTTATCTCCTGAGCGGCGATGCCCCAACGCACGAGGTCGAAGAAGCGATGTCCTTCCATTCCCAATTCAAGCATTCTTTCATAACGAATTGCTTTGCGGGCAATATCCTGGGTAGAGAAAAATCCTCCAGGATAATTGCTCACCTTATAATTGGCCGCGGGCGTATTAGTAAATCCAGCTTCCGGATTTGCCGGGTCAATATAGGTATGTACAAATCCAGCCGGATTAGCTGCCCTTGTTCTGATCAGGTTCACATAATTTTCTGCAGTTACAAGACTTCCACCTGGGATTTCTGTCTCAACTTCTGCAGCCCACAGTAATACATCAGCATAGCGGATCAGGTTAATGTTGTTGGCGGTTACACCACTCGACCAGAAAGAAGCGTCTGTCAATTTACCCAGCAATGCATTGGGATAAACATTTTTTACAGGCGAATAGGGGCCTCCATCACTCTGAGCGCGGATCCAGTCATTCCCAACATTTACGCCCCAATCCAGGTAAGGAATGCCTCTCCGGCCTGCAGTCCAGTCCAAACGGGGATCCAGTGTACCTGCATAAGGAATAAAAGCATCCGATGACAATTTGCCCATGTCATTCGTAACATCGGAACTTGAGAAATTATCCAGGTCAGGCAATCCTGTAGCGGCATCTGTCTTAAAATGGTTTACCAGGTATTGTGTCGGCTGAAAGAAGCCGCAGCAGGTGCCGGGTGAACCTCCATAAGGGAAATTCAAAACGTCGCCCCAGTTACCGTTATTACCATTAGCACCGTCATTGACGGAAGCCTGTGCGGCAAAGATGGACTCTGTATTGTTTTTATTGATGATGTCAAAGTTTTTATGAAACTGGTCAACCAATTGATATTTTCCGCTTGTGATAATATCATCCAACAGGGGTTTAGCATCGTTATACTTCTGTTGGAACATATAAGCCTTTGCCAAAATTGCTTCAGCGGAATATTTATTGAGTCTTCCAACCTGCGATTGTGAATTCGGGAGCTTTGATATGGCAAACTGCAAGTCTGCTTCAATCTTGGGCCATGCATCAGTATTTGGGCCAGTATTTGGCACAAAATAATTACCGGCGCCATAAGTGATGGTCTCATCAACAAAGGGAATATTGTTCCACATTTTCTTGGCTTCAAAATGATACCAGGCGCGCAAACCGCGGGCTTCCGCCAGTATTTCATCGCTTTCGGCCTGGCTGAGATCGGTAGCCAATGCGGCAGTCCTGATCACATCATTACATCTCGAGATACCGTCATAGACTAATAACCATTTGTTGTGGAAGTAATAATTGGTTGTGGTTGGCCTAAAGGTTTCGATGGGCACGGCATCGGGTTGGTCACCAACACTGGAACCTTTATGGGCTTCTGTGCCAGCCATGCTGCCATAAACCCAGTTTGAGCCTGCAGCGGACCAGTCGCCGCCGGCACCACCATAGCCATCAAGCAGGGAGTATGCCCCAATTAATATCCCATTCACCCCATTTTTATTAGCCAAAGCACTCGGGTCAAGCTGGCCCAATGGCGCCTTGTCCAGGAAACTCTTGCTACACGCATAAGCAATCATTGCTATTGCCGATGCGAGGAATAAGACTTTTAGAGATCTCATATATGACAATTTTTTTATTGTAACGAATTGGCTTACTATAAATTTTAGAAAGTTACATTCACGCCCACCAGGTACTGCTTTTGATTGGCAGGATAGGTTCCAAAATCAAGACCAAAGGCTGAACTGCCTCCCTGTACTTCGGGATCCAACCCTGAATATTTCGTAAATGTGAAGAGGTTGGTTGCCTGAACATAGATCCTTAGCCTGTCAATCTTGGCCTTTTGAACGAGCGCCTTGGGCAAGGAATAACCAAGCTGCATACTCTTATTACGGAAATACGACCCGTTTTCAATGTAATAAGAATTAACAGCGCCATCAGAACTGAAGTTCGAAGTGAATTCCTGAATGGGAACTTTATTTCCACCACGGCTGGGAGTCCAGGACTCGGTCAAAGCCCTCTTGCTTTTGTTGCCTTCAAATCCCTGGTAGAAGTCAATCCAATATTTCGTGTAGTTAAACACGTCATTGCCAAATGTGCCATACAGGAACATGGAGAAATCAAAATTCTTATAATTGAGACCAATGTTCAAACCAAGAATAAAATTGGGATTGGGATTTCCAATAAAGGTCCTGTCATCGGTAGTAATGGCTCCATCCCCATTGAGATCGGCATACTTAAACCTTCCCGGAGCGGCGTCGGCCTGAGTGGCGGATTTTGAAACATCCGATGCATCCTGAAAGAGCCCAATCACCTGGTATCCATAAAAGGAAGAAATTGGATGACCCACTTCGTTTCTCACCGCATTGCCATTGCGCAAACCACCATCGTCGAAATATTTGACACCAGGAATCGATACTATATTGTTCTTATAGGTTGTGAAAGTTGCCGTAAGATCATATCTCAAGTCTTTGGTAAAACTTCCTTTTGATCCAAGTAACAATTCGAATCCGGTATTTTTTACGTTACCTACGTTAACATCGGGGGGCGTCGCACCACCCAGGAGGGCAGGAAGGGCAAGAGGAAACAACAAGCCACTGGATTCTTTCTGAAAATAATCGGCAGAGAAAGTCAGTTTTCCATTCCACAATATGGCGTCCAGTCCTATATCAGTTTTTGAGTCTTTTTGCCAGCCTGTAGCCGGGTTGCCGATCCTGGAGGCATAGAAACCCTGAACCGTGCTGGTGCTTGAACCAGTGATATCATAATTGGAATTGCTGGCTGTGGAACCAAACAGAGTAAATTGGTTCAGTCCTGAGGTATTGGCCGCAAAACCAGCTTTTCCCCAGCTTCCCCTGATTTTCAGGTCTGTAAGCCAGGACATGCTCCTTGCGAAATCTTCCTCTGTCACACGCCATGCCGCGCTGAAGGCGGGAAAATTACCATACCTGGAATCTGGTCCAAATATTGAATTCCCGTCCCTTCTGAAGGTTGCGGAGAGCAGGTATTTATCCTTGTATCCATAATTCAACTGGCCCAATAAGGAGAACAGAGATCCCTGGTAGGCCGAACTATAGTTGGATTGTCCCGTTGGAGATCCATTGGAAAGGAGTCGGTAATTGGGATCATCCAGGAAAAGGTTGATCCTGCTGCCTCCTACTTCCCTGCCATAATTTCCCAGGGCTTCAGTACCTACTAATAATTTTACACTATGGTCATTGAAGAATATCTTCTTAAAATTCAGGGTATTTGTCCATGTATAATTCCGGCCAAATCCTCCAGATTCATTAAAACTGTTTGATCCGTTAGGTTCAGCATTTTCATATTGGTGGTATCCAAAATAATAGAAATAATAATTATCAAAAGTTCCACCAAAGCTGGTCCTGGCAGTCAGGTATTGGGTTATATCTGCTTCAGCATATATATTGCCGAAAACAGAAATATCGTATCCTTTGTCATCCTTTCCTCTCAGCGCGTTGGCTACGGGATTTTGAGCGTTCCCCAAACCCTTCGCTGCTGAACCGCCATATCCACCACCTTCATCATATACCGGAATGATAGGCTGTTCGCGATAAGTCATCCCAATATTGGTTTCACCCAAAATACCCGTCCTGGGGTTGTCGCGATATGCCACCGCAAGATTCTCCCCGATCCGAATAGTATTCTTAATATTAAATTCCATATTCAGCCTGGCGGTGTACCTCTTGAGATAGGTTTCCAGAAAAGTGCCGTTCTGATCCAGATAGCCTAAGGAAAAAAGGTACCTGCTCTTATCGCTACCACCGGAAGCTGTCAGCGTATGATTCATCTGGAACGCGGGTTTAAACAACTCGTGAAACCAGTCTGTTCCCTGCTGGTTGGCCCTTGTAATAAGGTAAATAGGACCTGCACCATAATTATTGTTATACTTTGAAATATCCGCAGCGGGATCGTTTGGATCAGTGACTCCGTTATTAATCCCTGCTATAATATAATAAGGTATGGTAGCTGTGGGTCCGGGACCGTACTGCGGGTTATTGTGCGCAGCACCCGCAGTATTGGCAACTGCCAGATCATATAGATCGGCTCTTCCCTTGGTATCCAACAAACCCCAACCATCTTTGAGTGGCCGTTGGGTTCCAAAATAGGAATCATAAGTAACGATGGGCCTGCCTGCTCTTCCCTTCTTGGTAGTCACCACAATGACTCCACTGGCGCCGCGTACACCATAAATAGAATATGAACCGGCGTCCTTCAATACCTGTAGAGATTCAATATCTGCAGGATTCAATGCATTGAGATCACCTTCAACCCCGTCGATAATATACAATGGGTGGGTATTTCCAAAATTACCATAACCTGCCAGGCTTATCTGAGCGCCTTCGCCCGGTTGGCCGGTGTTAATGACGTTCAAGCCTGCTACCCTGCCCTGCAGCATTTCTTCGGTTTGACCGGCAGGAACAGAGGTCAAATCTTTTGGTTTAACGATGGCGACGGAACCTGTGATTTCCTTCACCTTTTGCGCCGTGTAACCTGTTACCACAACTTCTTCCAGGTTGGTGGCTGTACTGGCCATTCCAACACTTACGCTGGCCTGGTTACCCACCGTTACCGTTTGGGTCTTCATACCAACAAAAGAAATCGCAAGAACGTCACCATTTTTAGCGTCAATGGCAAAACTACCATCGGAGGCGGTAAGAGTAACTCTGTTAGTACCTCTTACTTCCACAGTGGCCCCGGCAACGGGTTGCCCTTCTGCATCCGTGACTTTTCCTGTAACTCTCTTTTGCTGGGAAAATACGATGCTGCTTAGCAGCAACATCAATGCAAGGAAGCTCATCCTCGCAAGGATTGTTAGTTTTGGAGTCATAATAATGAGGAGGTTATTAAAGGGTTAACAAACGATTGTGCTAATTTAAAGAAATTTTAACGTAACCAACCAAAAAAATATTCCACAAATTCCAAAAAAACCTCTAGCTTTTCCAACATTACAGGGTAAGACATTAGAAAATCTAAAATCGCTGCCTGAAATCCTGAATTCTGTAATTGACAGGTAAATTGATGATGAAGGAGATCCCAGGAGCATCTGCTGGATCGATTTAGCGCTGAACCGGTATTTCTGAAATCTGAATGGGAATAAAATTCCGCTACACATAAATTAATATCCCTGCTTCCTGCCTGTAGTTCCCATCCTGTCTTCGATAACATGCAGAATTTTATCCATCTCGACATTGGGATTGAACCAATTTATTGAAGGATCTTTTCGAAACCAGGTCAACTGCCTCCTGGCATATTGACGGGTATTTTTTTTTATTTCACTTACTGCCTGCTCCAGGCTGATGGCCCCGTCCAGGAATTTGAAAATTTCTTTGTAACCCACTGTTTGAAGCGCATTAAGTTCCCGATATTTCTGTAAAGACTCCACTTCTTCTACCAGGCCTCCCGCCATCATCGAGTCAACCCGATCAGTTATATTTTGGTACAGCTCTTCCATAGGAAGTTCAAATCCTATTTTTATGGTGCGGAATGGCCTTGGCTTAAGCAAACCGGAATGGAATTCGAGTATAGATTTTCCTGAAGACCGCTTCACTTCCAAAGCCCGCATCATTCTTTGCGGATTCAAAATTTCACCTTCATCATAGAAAAGCGGATCTTCCTGCTTCAGGCTATCGCGTAGCCAGTCCAGTCCATGATTCATATAGCCAGCCCTCACTTTTTCTCTGATCTTTATATCAACTTCAGGTAATTCGTCCAGGCCCTCACAAAAAGCTTTTATATACAGACCTGTTCCCCCCACCATGATTGCCTTGGAATGCCTGGAAAAAATTTGTTCCGATGCTTCCAGCGCGTAATTTTCAAACAAGGAAACGTTGACGTCTTGCTGTATGGAATGGGAATTGATAAAATAATGTTTCACAAGCTGCAACTCCCCGGGGCTTGACTTGGCTACTCCAATATTCAATTCCCCGAAGCACTGACGGGAATCGGCCGAAATGATCTCAGTTCCATAATGCATCGCCAGTCGCAAAGACCAGGAAGTCTTGCCCACCGCGGTTGGACCACATAAGACGATGCAGGTATTGGACAGAGTCATAAAAGATCAGTGGTAAATGAGTCCCGGCAATTCAATATGCTATTGTCGGATGGCTTCGTGAAAGATTCTCTTACAAATATACTCAGGGGGCTTCACCCAATTCTTCTTTTCCAGCTTCTTCTTCGCCAAGGCCCAGGTCTTCTTCCTCATCCCCACCTTCCTCACTGAATCCTTCCACTCCCTTGGTGAGATCATATTTTTCCTCCACATCCACGAAGCGATCACCCAACAGACTCTTGGTTCCATACTGACTGGGTGCAATGCCCTCCGTGCGCACCGTTGCGGGGTAGCTTAACTTGGGATTTTCTTCCTTGGAAACACTGATCAATTCCACCAGGAATGTCCAGTTACGCGTAAAATCGTAAACGAAGATAAATTTCTGATTGGGATCTTTTATTTCTGAACCAATTGTCGTTTCCGCCATGATCAGCGGGGCTGCTTTATATGCCTTATCATATTTCTCGAGACTTATTTCCCGTCCTCTTTCCCAACTATCATTGCTTCTGAAAAATGTTGCCTGGTGCTTATTATCAAATTCATAACTTTTCAGGATACACGAATACAACTCGTAAAACGCCTGAGTATGCCTGATAGCAATGTCGCGGTAAACGCTGTCATCTTCTTCAAAATATACCCTGAATCTCAGAATTGCCATGCCCTTGTTTTATAGTTATAATATGATTCAATTGATGATCCGCGATACTGGTTTCCGCACCAGGGAAGCAGGACTAAGATATCTTTAATTTCATATTCCAGTCCCCGGCGTTGCGCCAGTCACCAAATCCAAAAATAATATAATTCCTGCATATTCAGGGAGCATGAAATGCAAATGAAATCAAAAAAGCATGCTGAGAACATGCTGCATTTCAGAAAAAGATTATTTCATTCGCCATTTCACCATACCACGATGACTGTATTTAATTGCCAACTCCCAGCTCTTTTGCCTTTTTCATCATGAAATCGTAGGCCGCCTCAAAATTATTTTCAATCTCGCCGTCGAGTATGGCGTCTTTGATGGCGTTCTTGATTTCACCCACCACTTTTCCGGGTGGGATCGAAAAAATATCCATGATCATTTCTCCCGTAATGGGCGGCTGCCAGTTACGGATACGGTCTTTTTCCTCCACTTCGGCCAGGCGTTGCTGGACCAGTTCAAAATTGGAGAGATAGCGTTTCACCTTCTCCCTGTTCTTTGAAGTAATATCGGCCCTGCATAAAATCATCAGGGGTTCCAGATCGTTGCCCGCGTCGAATAATAATCTACGGATAGCCGAATCCGTTATATTCTCTTTGGTGAGGCTGATTGGCCGCAAATGCAATTCCACCATTTTCTTCACGAACCTCATTTTCTCATCCTGAGGCAGACGCAGCCGTGAAAATATTCTGTTCACCATCCTGGCGCCCACCACTTCGTGTCCATGGAAGGTCCAGCCATGTTCGGGTTCGAACTTTTTGGTGGCCGGCTTCCCAATATCGTGCAATACGGCAGCCCAGCGCAGCCAGAGATCGTCTGATTGTTGCGCCACGTTGTCAACCACCTGCAAAGTATGGTAGAAATTATCCTTGTGCCCCATGCCATCCCGGTATTCCGCTCCTGCCAGGTCCACCATCTGCGGAAAGATAATGTGGAGGAGTCCGGTCTGGTATAATAGGTCGAACCCGATGGAAGGCTTTTTGGCCTGCAGGATCTTATTCAATTCGTCAGTTATGCGTTCCTGTGACACGATGCGGATGCGCGTGGCGTCTTTCCTGATCCCTTCAAGGGTGGCGGCGTCAATGGAAAAATTCAAGGTCGTGGCGAAACGGATCGCACGCATCATCCTCAGGGGATCATCGGAAAAGGTTTTGGCCGGATCCAGAGGTGTTCTGATAATTTTGCTTTGAAGATCGCTTACCCCATCGAATGGATCAATCAGGGTTCCATAGTCGCCGGGATTCAAACTAATAGCCAGGGCGTTGATGGTGAAGTCCCTCCTTTCCTGATCTTCTTCCAGGGTTCCAGCAGCCACTTCGGGGTTGCGTGAATCGAAGCGGTAGCTTTCTTTTCTGGCTCCCACAAATTCGATGTCCCATTCATTTACATAGATATGTGCCGTACCGAAATTCTTAAAGAAATTGACCTGTGGCCTGGGCTGGAACAGCTCAGCCACTTTATGCGCGAGTTGAATGCCGTCACCTACACATACGATATCGAGGTCATTGTCGGCCCTGCCCAATAGCTTATCCCTGACAAATCCTCCCACTACATAAGCCGGAATTCGCAGTTCGGCAGCCGCCTCTGCAATTTTCCTGAATATGATTTGTTCTTCTTCCGTGCATTGAATTTTCATACCCTGCAAATGTAGGAAGAAGGCAAAATTGATTTGATAGAAAATCCTGATTCATGATTTCCTGCCTACTCATTCAATTTCTACCCCTTATTTGTCGGCCTGCAATGGCAAAATAGAAATGTCCATTGCATTCATGCGCTGCTCCTGCCTCATTTTCCACGATTCAATAATACTAAAAACGGCGGACCTTTTTCCCAGTTTACCCGGGAAAGCATCAGGGTTGGGCCAATGGAAAAATTCCCCAATACAATATCCGGTTTTCCATCCCCATCCAGGTCACCTGCGTCCATGGTCAGCCATCTGCCTTCTTCCGCTTCCGGTAAGGTATAGGGCTGAAACCTGAAATCGCCCTTATTTTCCAGGTACACAAAACCCTCTTCGGGCTGAGTTCCAAAATCGGCAAAATAGGCGATCAAGGCAATATCCAGGTCGCCATCTCCATCAAAATCCCGGGCCATGGCTTTATAACATCCATTTACAGGGAAAAAATATTTTTGGGTGAAATGATTCTTCCCATCATTCAAAAAAATATATACACCATGATAGGGCTTAAGGATCCTTGAAAAATCTCCGTTATCGCCACAGGTATAAAGAATATCAGGAAAACCGTCATGATTGAAATCATCGAATTCAAAATAGGAAGAACCATAAACAGGTGGAAAACGCAGAACTTCCTGCTGGTCGAATTGCCCATTTCCCTTGTTCGTAAAAAGAAAAATCCCTTCCTCCGCATGTGCAAACAGTACCCAGATATCCGGCAGGCCATCGTGGTTTTCGTCGCGTATATAAGCCTTGATAGCGCCCGGCAAAGAGCTCAGTACATGGTGTTCAAATCTGCCCCCGCCTTTGTTTTCCATCCATGACAGCGAACCCATGAGATAGCCAAATTCACATACCAGGTAATCTTCCTTTCCATCACGGTTCAGGTCAACCGCAGATATCTGCACCGGTCTGCCGAGGTTTTTAAATAAGGGAACATTATCTTCCTTCATTCCATGCTTATGGTTGAAGGTGATGTACTCCCCCGAGCCAAATTTGCCATTGTTCGGATTCAACACGCCAATATTGCATGCAAGTATGCTGCTTTTTTGTAATTCCATGTCCACTATAGGTCCTTTGGCCTTCAAAGAATCAACCAACGCCAGATCTTTGTTGAATCGATAGACATTCCTGGTAATTGCATCGCAGATCAGCAAATGATGGGCATCACCCGAATTGTCAATTTTCACAAAGGAAGTGGTGGGCGTCTCATATTGCAGTGCGGGCCTCTCCGGTGTAAAGAGAGGAAGTCCTGCTATGATGGATTCCCGACGGTTCTGCGGAGGGAGTGATTCCGGCGATAAAGCGTCATAATAATCAATTATATTTTGCCATTGAGTGAGCGTAATGCCAGGTTTGGAAGGATAGTAATTCCTGGCCAGGAACCTGTCGCCAATGTTGGAGGGATAATTTTTGAAATTATATTGAAAAATACCCAGACGGGGACCCATCAGGGGCAAAACAGATTGCCTCCATGTTTTCTTATCAAGCAATGATGGATCTGGTAACATGTGGCAGGTACTGCAATAAATTGCAGCCAATTTCTTACCATTTGCGATTATGGAATCTCCAACATGCAAGTGAGGAGGATTCCTTGTTCCGGAGTGATTGCATGAAGAAAAACTGGCGGGTATTGCTAACAGCAAAGCAAATACAAAGGCCATAAATTTCCTCATAGGGTTTTCCCGATTCATTTTTGTGGTTATATGAGGGAACTACGAATTATTTTGGAAGAAGTTGCCTGAAATAAATTTTAGAAATGAAAACCGGTGGGAATGTTGAGCATGGTGATCTTATGCTCCAAGAGTTTGCAGCAATTGCTCATCCCGGATATGACAGGCACAATCAAAATGTCCGAGTGGACATGCTTTTCGCCCATGCAATCCGCAAGGGCGACAAGATAAGTTTTCCTCTACTTCAACGATAAAACTTTTGTCAGACAATGGTCCAAATCCAAATGCAGGTATGGTTGAACAATACACTGCCGTTACAGGAGAATTAATGGCGGAAGCGAAATGCATGGGCGCCGAATCATTCACATAATTCATCCGGGCATTCTTCATCAGCGCCGCGGACTGAAGAAAACTCAATTGCCCTGCAAGGTTGATCACCGTCTGCCTGTTCACGCCCTGGCGTATGTCTTCACATAATGCTTTTTCTCCTTTTGCACCTAATAGATAAACCGAATAATTTTCGGGGAGTTTTTTCAAGAAAGCAATCCATTTTTCAGGAGGATATTGCTTGGTGAACCAGACTGATGCAGGCGAAACGCATATATAAGGACCCTCTTTAAAGGCTTCAACAAAGTCAAAATCAGCCGGAAGGGGATAGAGCCTCGGCCTCATGATCAGGCCGTTGGTAAATCTTTTCACCAGGTCAAGATTCCTTTCAATTTCGTGGCGCGGATGCCTGGCATCGCCGATCCGGTGCTGAACCCTTGTGCTGAATAAAAAGCTAAAAGGATTCTTGTCAAATCCGATTCTTTCTTTCGCTCCTGAAAATGCCGTCAGGAATCCGGTTGCGGCGAATCGCTGCACATTGATCACCTTGTCGTACTTATTCTTTCTGATCTTCAAAAGCATTTTCCATAACGACGCATATTTGCTACCCGTCTTATCCCATATCAATATCTCATGCAGGTAGGGATGTCCGTTAAGCAAGGACTCATTTCCCTTTCTTAAGAGGAAATCAATTTGAGCATCCGGGAAAACTTCATGCAATTTTTCTACCAGGGAAGTGGCCAAAACCACGTCGCCTATGAAAGCCGTTTGTATGACTAAAAATTTCTGCATCCGGCGCAAAGCTAAGGACTGAACAGCTATATTGGCAAAGGGATATTGCGGCAATAAATGAAGGAATTATAAATGTGGACTTTATCCCACTTGATGAAATGAAGGAGCCAAAAATATTTTGGACCTGAACTTTTGCTCCGGAGTCTGGATATTCTGCCAGGTCGCAGGGCTTTGATTTTGCTCCTTACTATCCTCTCAAATTAGTAATACTGCCATCCTTATTCCACCTGATTATGGAAGATGCCTGTGCCAAATTTGTATCATCCCTGCGGTAATTAACTGTATAATCCACCGACTCAATTATCAAAGTTGAAATCTCTGAGAAATTCCGGGGAGGCGCATCTCCTGAAATATTCGCCGAGGTGGACACGATCGGTTTCCTGAATCTTTTGATCAGGTCCCTGCAAAAATGGTCACGAGTCAGCCTGATGGCAATGCTCCCATCCAAACCCACCAGATTGGATGCAAGTCCAATGGCTCCATCGTAGATGACGGTAGTCGGTTTTGAAACCGTTTTCAGATAATCGAAAATTCGCGGATCGGGTCCGGCTACCCAACGGAGCAGATCTCTCTCATCGGCAAGAAGCACAATCATGCTTTTTGACTCTTCTCTTTTTTTCAAGTCGTAAATTTTCTGCACCGCTACTTCATTGGTAGCATCACAACCGAGGCCCCAAATAGTATCCGTGGGGTATAAGATCAGACCCCCATCCTTCAGTGTCTGCAGGCAGTTTTCAATATCATTTGAATAGTCTTCCAATTTGAAATGCCTGATTTATAAATTTTTTATTGAATGATCAATACGGTCCTTTCTGATATGCCCTGTAACGCTTATAAACTTCGCCTCCTATTTTTGGGTATTCAGCACATATCGGCGAATTGTCTTCAAGTACAAAGTGACTTTACCTCTTTTAATTCGAGGGGCAAGGCAGTTTTTGCCAAACCTAAACTATTTCACCGGCATATTAACACATCTGGTCTTTCCCTTATGTTTGCAAAAAAATAGCCTGACAATGAAATTGAAAGACAGCATTCTGGAAGCCTGGAACAACAGGGAATTATTGAAAGATCCAAAATATATTGGAGCCATCAGGGATGTGATTGAAGAGTTAGATAAGGGGCGTTTGCGTGTAGCGTCTCCCGTTACAGAGGGCTGGCAGGTGAACGAATGGGTGAAGCAGGCAATTCTTCTGTATTTCAATATTCAGCCCATGCAGACCTGGACAAATCCTCCATTTGAGTTTTACGATAAAATGTCATTGAAATCAGGATTCGGATTGCTGGGTGTGAGGGCGGTGCCCGGATCTGTTGCCCGTTACGGAGCATTCATCGCCAGGAACGTGATATGCATGCCCAGCTTTGTGAATATCGGAGCCTATGTTGACGAAGGGACCATGGTGGATACCTGGGCCACGGTTGGCAGTTGCGCCCAGATTGGGAAGGGCGTGCATTTGAGCGGCGGCGTTGGCATTGGCGGCGTGCTGGAACCATTGCAGGCTTCTCCGGTGATCATAGAAGACGGCAGTTTTATCGGGTCCCGGTCCATTGTGGTGGAAGGTGTGGTGGTTGAAAAAGAAGCTGTATTGGGGGCCAACGTGGTGCTGACGAAGAGCACTAAAATTATTGATGTAAGTGGCGTCGAACCGATCGAATACAAGGGTCGGGTGCCTGCCCGTAGTGTGGTGATCCCCGGATCTTATAACAAGAAATTCCCGGCCGGAGATTACCAGGTGAGTTGTGCCCTCATCATCGGCCAACGCAAGGCCAGTACAGATTTAAAGACCAGTCTTAATGAAGCCCTCCGCGAATTCAACGTGGCCGTTTGATCAGGGAATGGATCAAAGACCACCAGGACAACGGGAATATGGTCTTTGTGCAAAGTGTCCTGGTGGTAGATCATTTAGACGGTAGAAAAACATTTAGCGCGAAACCTTGTTTGACAGCTTCAGTAATTTCATTACCTCTTCATAACTCATGGACTTCAATTGATCCTTGCTGTATGTAGTGGTTCCTGAAGCCGAGCGCCCCTGGAGAGTGCCGGCAATTATGACATAACGATATTTCAGTCCTGAATAATCAAAGAAAGAAGAGAGATCAATCTTACCCGGGTAATATACTTCATCTATATAGACCGAAGCATTAGCAACATTGGTGGTGCCCGAATTATCGACGAATGCGAGGTAGGTGAGGATTATTCCCTTGTCGAGTATATCCTGCGTAATGGAGGGAGCATTGATGGTTTGAAAATAACTGGTATCGCCCGGGCCATTAATGCTCTTGGTCATTGCGAGTGTTGTCCAGCCGGAATATATAACACTATCCGGACCTGCAGGACCGGGAGGGCCCTGGGGACCCGTATCACCTTTTTTTGCACAACTGGTATAGGCAAAAACGGAGACAAGGGATAATAAGAAGAATAATTTCAGACTTTTCATGATTGCAGGTTTTTATATTGATTAAATTATTGTGGCCATTATATGGAATGAGCGCCCTTTACCCCAGGCAATATTAAAGATATGAATGGGGTCCGATCTGTCGCAATTTCGATAAATGTTTAACAGAAATACCACAGGATGCTCTGGCAACCATCCCTCAACCCTACCTGCTTAATGGGTTCTACTATCCCTTCTCTTATTCAACTATACGCATATTTCACAAGGAAGTTTGAGCCCAGTTACAAATGCCTTAATTTAATACAGAAATTGGCTTTCTGCCGGCAATTTACGAATCAATCAGGCACCTTCTCAAAATCCACTTGGGATAGTGTGGCAAGCTAAAGTATAAGGATGGAGATGGCAACCGGAAAAACATATAAAATTTCGCTGGCGGGATTTCTCATTACCCTTATAGGCTCTATTTTCTTTTCCACCAAGGCCATCATTATTAAGAAAGCATTTGCGGAAACACAGGTGGATGCCCTTTCCCTCCTCGCGTTACGCATGATCTTTTCATTGCCTTTTTACCTGGTCGCCGCCTTTGTCACCAGTTTGCAAAAGACGAATGTGAGGATGAACGCCAGACAATGGTTGCTTGTGATAGGCCTGGGAATATTCGGCTATTATATCAGCAGCCTTCTTGATTTTGTCGGACTCAAGTTTGTATCAGCAGGTCTGGAGCGATTGATACTTTTTTTATATCCCACATTCGTAGTGCTCATCAATGTCATTGTATTTAAGGTGAAACTGTCGCGCATGCAGAAATGGGCATTGGCGCTCACTTATGCGGGCATTTTGATCGCATTCGTGGGTGAATTGAACCTGTATGAGGCAAATCAAAATATTGTATGGGGATCTTTCCTGATTTTCCTCTGCGCGGTTACTTATTCCATTTATATAGTGGGGAGCGGAAGAATGATTCCACAGATTGGAGCTACTAAATTCACGGCTTATGCAATGCTGTCATCCACTGCCGGCATCATGATTCATTTTGCGGTTAAGGGGAATTTTGAAAAAATACATTTCAGCAATGGGCTGTTATTTTATGGTTTATTATTGGCGGTGATTGCCACGGTGATTCCTTCGTTCATGATTTCGAATGGCATGAAGCGGATTGGATCCAATAATGTGGCCATTATTTCCAGTATTGGTCCTGTTGCCACCATTTTGCAGGCCAATTTTATTCTTGGTGAAAGGATTTTTCCAGAACAGATTTTCGGCACCATCCTGGTGATCGCGGGAGTATTGCTGATTGGCTGGGACAGAGGCAAAAAATTGCCTTTGAAATGAAATTTCCATTACATTTGCAGCCCGTCAATAATCCGTAATTACGGAAGCCCGGGTGGCGAAACTGGTAGACGCACCGTCTTCAGGTGGCGGCGTTCGAAAGGATGTGCTGGTTCGAATCCAGTCCCGGGCACAAATGCCCTCCATATCGCCTAAAGCGATATGGAGGGCATTTTTATTTGGATGCGATGCAAACTTGTTTGCAATAGCAGACAAATAAAATTGCCCCGGCCCGCCCTTTTGCGGGACGAAGGGCTTTGGGTAAGACCACCTCTTTGGATCAGCGAAGCTAATCCAGCTCCCAAGTTTACTTGCAATAGCAGACAAATAAAATTGCCCCGGCCCGCCCTTTTGCGGGACGAAGGGCTTTGGGTAAGACCACCCCTTTGGATCATCGAAGCTAATCCAGTCCCGGGCACGATTTCATCTCCACACATTAAAACCCGCTGTAATAGCGGGTTTTCTGGTTCAATATAGCTTTTGGTCACACATGTCAAATTTTTAAGTAATTTATTGTTATGATCTTACGGGTTCGAATCCTGAATGGTTAACAATACAATAAACTGTACAATCATAAAACCATAGATGACGACAAACACATTTAAAGTAACCATACATATGGTTTCAAGTCTTGACGGAATTATTGCCAAAAAAGATAATAGCGTTTCGTGGTTTGAGACATCTGACTACTACGAGAAAGGAATAGGAATTACCGAACAAGACACAGAGGAATTTCTTAAAACAATAGATTGCTATGTAATGGGTTCCCATACATACGAACACGCCCTGGAACTTTCAAAATTGTATGGGTGGGCTTATGGAGACGTGCCGACAATTGTAGTAACTCACAGAAACCTGTCAATTGAAAGACAAAACATTGAAATTTATTCGGGCGACCTCAACAAACTTGTGAATGAACGGCTAAAACCAAACTACAAGAATGTTTGGCTCGTAGGCGGAGCTATGCTTGCCAAAGATTTCATTCGTTTAAAATTGGCGGACGAAATAAGGTTGTCAGTCATGCCTATTATTTTGGGCGACGGGACACTGTTTTTTGACCACATAGGACAAGAACAGGCATTGCACCTGAAAGACGTGACAGCCTACAAAAGCGGAATGGTGGAACTGTGTTACGAAATAAGAAAATAATAGAACGCTCTAACGGACTTAAAGAAACACTGCCTCAGTTACATCTTTGGTTCCAAAACAGATAATTCCATGGGAGGATCATCGAGGAATACAGAACCATGTTGTTATTTATTGATAATGAACGATTTAATCATGTATAAAAGCATCAAATCTTCCCTGAACCGGTTCGAACTCATTCCACTGTGGGGCACAAATGCCCTCCATATAGCCTAAAGCGATATGGAGGGCAATTTTATTTGGATGCGATGCAAACTTGTTTGCAATAGCAGACAAATAAAATTGCCCCGGCCCGCCCTTTTGCGGGACGAAGGGCTTTGGGTAAGACCACCCCTTAGGATCAGCGAAGCTAATCCAGTCCCGGGCACTGAATTGGAAAGCTCCGAATTTTCGGAGCTTTCTTCATTTTTATTTCCGTTGAAACCAGCTATTGGCCTGCATATTGGCAGAATAGCTTCATTCACTCTTTTGGTTCGAACTAAATAATTATCCGGGCAGCGCTATTGCCGTGATGAATAGGTGTAACAACGGCCTTATTCCAGAGGGCAAATCCTTGCTTAGAGACAAACTGATTAATAAACTTTCTTTGATTATTCAGTTTACGGATCATATCAACAACCCTTTTTACAGCCGGATGTGCATCTGGAGATATTTTTAGAAATCTTTCGGTGTTATCTTTTTGAGGACGGTTGCTTTGGTGGTCTATTTTACGCAATCATTAAGATAGAAGTAACAAATTACCCATGCTACTAACAGAATACTGATTAATCCCAATGGGCTGGAATACAAGAATTTTCTCATAATAGATTTGGTTTGATGGTTTGTTGAGATCCGATTATATATACGCTAAGGGCATAGCTTCGCCTGAGTGTACATATTTGTACAGTTACAAATTCTTTTTAGGACTAAGTATAAAAACCACTGAGTAAGTATCTTCATTTACAGAGGATCAATATTTATTTTTGGAGTAAGTTGCTACAGTGTTTGCCTAAAGTTTGTTTTTTTGACCAGGAGAAGGTGCAGGGGCAGTTACATAAAAAGTGTGTAAGTCGTTGACAATGAATTCTGAAGAGGTAACTTTGGGGGAAAAGGCCAGATAAAGGTATTGTTGCCTGCCTTTAGAAAGACTAACTTTTAACTTCAAACTTAATTTATGAAACATCTTCTTTATACTTTCCTCGTACTGCTTACAACCAGCACGGCCGTAACAGCACAACCTGTTACAAAACAGGTTGTAACCGATAGTCTTCCGCATGGCGTAAAACAAATGAATTCATTAACGAAAGCTTACGGCGAAGACCTCTTCAATCTTTATAATCCCGCGGATGACAGCCTGTACAATAACCTCAAGGAGAATTATTTCACCGAAGCAAAGCGGCGGCGGGAAAAACTGCTTTATATAAAATACCTGAACGCTTTAAAAAGCATTGATAAAAAAACACTGCCCCCTGCGTCATTGATTGATTATGAAGTGATGAAAACTATGCTGGAATATCAGCTTCATGATTTAAAATTTGAATGGTACCTGATGCCATGTTATGAAGTCCACAACTCCCTGAACGGCATATTTAGTGTTTTGGGGCGCATAACTTATGCTCCGTATAAAACTGTACAGGATTATGATGCTTGTCTTCAGCGCATTGCTGTTATCCCATCTACATGTGATACTGCAATTGCCAATATGAGAACAGGCATAAGGAAAAATATTGTTCAGCCAAAAGTAATGATGCAAAAGGTAGTGGTAGACCTGCAGGATTGGCTCAATACAGGTATGGAAAAAAATGAATTTTATCAGCCGGTGCTCAATATGCCCGGTTCGTTTAGTGAGGCTGACAAGCAGCGGCTAACCGGCTTGTACAGGAATGCTATAAATGCGGTGATAATTCCTTCCTATCAGCGGTTACTGTATTTTATAAAAAAGGAATACCTGCCTGCCTGCCGCGAATCAATCGGTATAGCTGCGTATCCCCGGGGTAGAGAGGCCTACCAGGCTATTTTAAAAAACTATTATGGCAGTGATATTACTGCAGATGCCATGATGAAAAAGATAAAAGTAATCACTTATGGGTATGACACGGAGTTGAAGAACATTATGGATAAGCATCATTTCAAAGGAGATGTTAATTCTTTCGGGAGATTTCTCAGTCGTGACACTTCGCTTTGTATTTTTAAAACCAATGATGAAATAATTGCCAGATTTCGACAGATAGGAAAAATGGTGGATGAATTCTTTCCGAAGTATTTTAAATTAATCCCCAACGTTTCATTTAATATTATAGTGAAGCCGGGTGGTGGCGGTGGAAGGTTTCAATCCATGGAGCCTGATACCGGCCTTTTTACTTTTTACATAAACGATGCACATAAGTATTCTTATCCTGGTATGGAAAAGCTTTATTTGCACGAAGCTGATCCGGGACATCATAACCAAATGAGTTTGCAATATGAATTTATTCCTTCAACTTCAATAAGAAAGGATGAATATTTTGAAGCTTTTACTGAAGGCTGGGCCACGTATGCAGAAAGCCTGGGCAAAGAAATGGGACTGTATAAAGATGATTACAGCTATGCGGCTTACCTGGTGAGCATGCATTCTTTTTTAACGATTGATGAATTAGATATTGGTATCCACCTGAAGGGATGGAGTTTTGAGCAGGCAGTGAATTACGGGATGACACTAATAGGCTATACTAAAGAACGTGCAGAGGCAAATGTTCTTCGTTTTATGACAGATCCGGGACAGGTGCATTCCTATGCATTTGGGTTTCTTAAAATAGTAGAAATGCGCAACCTTGCACAGCAACAACTCGGTAAGGCTTTTGACATAAAAGAATTTCACGCTCAGGTATTAAAAGATGGTTCTTTACCGCTGAATGTTTTTGAAAATAAAATACGCCGCTGGATAGCGGAGGAAAAAGGTAAAGCGAAAAAAAAGACTTAACAGGAGGTAATAATTTTTCAAGTCGTTGCCGTGTCTCTCTATAGTTTGATTATTCGATCAAGAGAAGACACGGCAACTACATAAGCTAAAACGCATTTCGAGTTTGTGAATACTGCCTTAAGATTCACAATCATTGTCGCAGCCATTGTAAAAATTGTACAATTCATTAGAAATATTATTTTGTTGTATGGAAATGGCGATAATTAAATGCTCTGGCCCCATTATTTTAGACCAATGCTAATTTATTGATTTTCTATTTAATATGCTGCCGTAGTATAGGCTTAAGCTTGTAAATCAAATTCAAATCCTCTATAAAGTGGTTCGATATAAATCCAGTTCGAGGCACAAATGCCTTTCCCGACTATCGTCGGGAAAGGCATTTGTGTTTGGGAGCTTGCAAGTTTACTTGCAAAAGCGGACAAACAAAAAAGGCCAATCTCGCCTTAGGCGAGATAGAGGCCTTGGGTAAGACCACCCCTTTGGATCAGGGAAGCTAATCCAGTCCCGGGCAATATAGAATCCCCGCAAACCCTTTATTGATGCCGATTTTCAAGGTTTTTTCATTTCTGCGATATCCACATTTTCATTCTTTCCCTACTTATCACCGGCAAACCTGGCGCAAAAAAAAGGCGAACGGAATGCAGAACGTTTTTCTTAACTAAAAAAGCCATCGTTTTGTAACTACCTTTTTTCGCGGATGCAAATGAGAATAGTAATGTTCGAACAACAAAAACTTTTCCACTAAACGGCTTTTTCTTAATCAAATAAGAGGGTACCGAATGTCTCATATTCGTGAAAACTCTTGGCAGTCAATTGCCAGGACCAGTTGGCTTCCCCATTATCGTAGTCAACCCTGTAAAAATTTGCCCTCCATCTGGTGCCGGATTGGGGCTGAATATTATTAAGAGGCCTAAGAAGTTTATATGGAATAAAAAATTCTGCAGTCCAGACAGCAACGTTTGCATTGCTTTTCATTTCGCCACCTTGCACAGCGGTAGCATGCCGCGTTTTCCTGTCTGCATCATAGTGAAATGGCTGCCACCTTACAAGATCTCCCTTATTGTTTGATATTAAAATGGGCAATTCATGATTTAAAGGGGAAATTTCATACTCGAAATAAACCGGGGAATCTTGGTCAGTCCAGAGAAATACCTCTACGGCATCCTCTTTCCAAAGATCCATAAAATCGGCATTCATCGTTGCCGTAAGCTTTTTATCCTGGCAATTGAAAAGGAAATAAATGCCCGTTTGAGAATAAAGAGCTTTCACCTTCGTTGTTAATGATTTCCCTGGCAGTGTGCGCAGTGGAATATCTAACCATTCTGTTTTAGTCCAATTCTTATCACTCCCGTTTCCGGTAATTGTAAAATCAGGGCTTTTTTTGAGTTCCAGAATTTTTGAATTGCTGTAGCCGGATAGTGATTTATCAGAATAGCTATTTGCGCTTAGGACGGCAATAATTGAAAATAATATACAAATCAAACGGATAGTCATTTTACCCCTAATTTATCATAATTGTCGGACTAAACAATTCTTTTGCGTCATTCACTTGTGCGTTTAATTCAAATCAGGATAATAAAAGATGTGCCGAAAAAACAATAAAAAGAATTACATTCCGCTAAACTATATTGTTAATAATCAGAATTCAAATGACTCTAATATTGAGATCTCACTTTCTTAAGCAAATAATTTTTTGCATTATATTACTTAACCAATATTAATGTCACATCCGCCAAATCAAGCATTGCTCCTTTGTCGGAAGCGGAATTCGATTTAAATACCATCTTTTGAACACCGGCAGATAAATTAATGACTCCAATTTTTTTCCTTGTATATGTAAACCATGAACCGGTTTTGTTGACCTTTCCTCTTAGTTTCCTCTTTCCCGATTCAAACACAAATGATTTTCCAGCTTCACTGTCTGAAACGGAGTATTTCAGATACACTTCATATTTACCTGCCTTGTCAACATTCACGTTCCATTCTGCCTGGTCAGCCGTTGTGAACCATCCGAATGCCTTCCATTCAGGCATGTATTTGATACTGGGGCCAATTGCATTCGCATGGGCTGCAGTTAAATGAAGTGCGCCATCATCTTCCTGCGCAATTGTTTCCTGGTGATTGGTGGTATCTCTTTTCAATTTAAATGGAAGCGGTATCATTTCATACACGGCTGCCACAATAATATCCTCAGCTTCTCCGGCTAAAGGAGATGGCTTGTCATAACAATACATACTGAAGTCAGCTTCATAACCACCTTCCCGTATCACACGACGGGAAGCGATATAACATGGAACATCATTAGAATAAGCATTGATCCAAAGATGTTCAGCGCCTAATTCATTCTTGAGCCTTATGGCATAATCCACTACTACTTCACCACCAAGGTTGATCATTGCCAGTTTATCTCCAAAGTTCCATATCTGAACCGGCAAATTTACTTCAGAAGGAATTGTTTCACCTCTTTCAATACGATCCAGAGCGAGTCTTGCATAATAACCTTTCAGTGTTTTATCCTCTGCTAAAATGATCAGATCAGGGACTGTGGCAATTTTAGAAAATGGCAATTTAACCCATTTCATACTTCCGACTGGTGGAGAAGACAATGACTGTAGCTGTGAAACAAGAAGCTTATCTACATTATCAGAGATCTCCCGTCCGTGTAGTTTTACATCTTCCATGTTACCACGGGGTTGTGGATCGGCATCGGCACCGCAACCCAAAGCAACCATTGCAATGCAACCAGGGTGATTAACTTCAATAAGCCGCTTTGCTTCACCAATCCAATCAGCATTAATTTCATTAATGCCCTCCAGTGTAGTGCCATGGCATGCATAGTTTACAAAAACGGCCTTTAGTGTGCCATCTGGATTGGTTATCCGTAAAATAGGCAAAGCGGGATCAACCGGGCCACCTGTTGTACGCCGGTTGTTAGCAAAAAAAGCCTGCCCTTGGCCCCAGGCAACTAAAGTCGGTTTCCTGTTTTTTAATGCAGCCAATGATACTTCTTCGAGTTTTTGGCTGAGCATTTCTGTGTATTGTGCAATATGCACCGATTGATCCAAAGAGAGCAGAGAGTCGCTATAACCACCTTCCCTGTATTGAAGAATATTCAAAAGGTTTCCAATCTCAGGCCCACCATGAGTATGGGAAGCGCAGATAACGACCTGCGCAGGACCGATGCCGGCTTTTTTTGAAAGCGCCTGTTTTAACTTTGATGTGATACGTTCCGTAATTCCAACCAGATCTACGGTGATAAGAACAGATGGATGCTGGGCATCATTGCCAAAAGCCAGTGCTTTGGCTTCCAGCCTGTCTATTATTCCGTCTGATTCCGATTTGCTTCTGTTTCCATAACCAGCAAGACGTATGGGCCTCACCGGTGTAATATCAACCTTTGCGACCCCTACGTCCATAGTTTCTCCAATGGCATTCGACCGCTGACTCCATGAAACTTTACTGAAAACCAGGGAAGCAATCAGAAGAAACAAAAGGATCGGTTTGACAATTAATTTTATGTTTGACTTCATGGCTTATTATATGAGAAGTTCATTTGCACTTATGTTAATACTGTCAATTTCATTTCATCATTCTATTTTATTAGTTTTCATTCAATGAAAGCTACTCATTCAATAAATCGGGATGTACCTGTAATTGAACAAATCAGTCAGCGATCACCTCATACATACAGATATCCAGGTTATTCATTTCCGGCGTTTTCTGACTCCATTGGGATTTGCTGCCCCTTGTAGTTTTTACAAGAGTCCCATCATTGTATTGCTTGATCTTGTAACGTCCTGTCGCGGATTTTAACCATGGTTCAATATTCCCCCCGAAGGTTACCGCCCAGTCTCGGAGCAGCAACCGCCTGGTTAGCACCTTTACCCCTGCATTCATTAAGAAAGTACCGCCTAATGAAGTTTCTCTGGGCAAAGGAAGTATTGCGAATTTTACAACCATATCTGCATTGACGCTGCCTACTATGATTATATTTTTCATTAATTACTTTTAATTAGTCTGATCATATTCCCTGTACGTTTTCTATAAATATAAATTATCTATTGACTAGTTACATTCAGTGGCATCCAGACTTTTATAGCTCCACCGGTTTGACTTGCATCCGCAAAAGGTACAAGGGTTAATTGTTGTTTTACTTCATTCTTTTTATTATCTAATATGTTTACAGTATAAGCTTGTTTCCCGATCCATTGTGCAGGCAATGCATCAGCTTCATTTTTACTCCCGGGCTTTTCAACAAACAGTTTTCGGTTTGATTCAAATTGATAATTTTTTGGTAACCCAATATTTAATGAATTATCAAATGCCAAAACCTGTGGCCCTCTTTGAAATGCAATTTGACCCGGATAAGTTTTACCGCCATTTAAAATTTGCATGGGAATTTTAAAAGATACTTTTATTTTATCACCAGGTTTCCAAATACGTTTTATAACTAAATATTGCTCGGATGTCCCTTTGTATACTTTACCGTCAACTTCTGCTTTAAAAGATCTACTCCACGATGGCACTCTTAATGCAAATGGAAAAAATGCATTTTGAGAAGTGTTTACTGTTATAATTGAATTACCATTTTCAGGAAACCTACTTTCAATTTTTACTGATAAGTATATATTTTTTCTATCCGCAGTTGTAATATTTTCTTTGTAGGATGCAGGCTCATACAACATCAACGTTGGAACGTTTTGTACATTACCGAATGTAAAGTAAGGTATCATTGCAATTCCACGGGGAACACTCGATGTGCAACAAGAAATGCCACAAGAAAATGGTTTGATGCCCATTAGAGGAGTATAATAACTTACACATCCGGTTTCGGGATTTTCTGCCCCAAGCAACTGATTATAAATTGATTTTTCAATTTGTTCAACAAATTTTAATTTGCCGGTAATGTCTAATAGATTTTGATTTAATTGAATCCATGTAACAGTTACACACCCTTCGCCAATATTATCTGTATCGGCTGCAGGTAATATATTATCACCTTGAAAATGTTCTTGAGAACTGGTGGTTCCGGTAATATACAATCTGTTGGCTACTATATCCTGCCATGCAATTAAAACCGGTTTTAAAAATTTTGTATTCCCTGTAACACGATATAATTTTATCAATCCAACCAAATTCGAAAGCATTTCATAGGCTTTACCGTTAGCCACTTTATTCACCTTGCCGGTTGACAATAATGAACTGATTATTTTCGGACCATCTTTTTGCTCCCATGCATCAAGAATATAATAACAAAAATCCAGGTACTTTTTTTCTCCGGTATATCTGTATAATTCAACCATTGGATCTAAAACACTTGTTGCAGCCATTCCAATATGTTCTCCCGCTAAAATAATATCACGTTGCCCTGGTTTAGTTCCAAAAGTATTACACAACAAATCCCCCATTCTATTACAAGCTTCAAGCGCAGGCTGGTAACCTGTTACAGCATAATAGGCTAGCAATCCATACAAATTATATTTATGCGACCATACATCCCAACTTGTCCAGTAAATATCTGGTGTATAGGTTCCCAGATAACCATCCTCCAATTGAGAATTAATCAATACAAACATCATTCGATCCATCTGTTTTTTAAGCCTGGCATCGTGTGTACTTTTCCAAACATTACAAGCAGCTTCTAAATATTTACCTACATGCTCACCATACCATGGGTGATTCCCCGGTCTTTGAAGGTATCCTGCTATTATTCCGTTTTCATCCACTTTCAAAAGACGCTCTTCCAGGTTTTGTGTAAAGCGTTTCCCAATATAACCTTGCAATATTTGATTCTGAAAAGGAATAGAAGTAAACACATCCTTAATTTTATTCTCAACAACAGCCTTTGGTTCATTGGCAACTTTAATTTCGATATGTTTATTGGCTAAATAAAGCTGCTCATTTTTTATAGTAGCTGAACTATTACCTTCTGTAACCTGGTAGCTTACTTTAAAAATATTTTCATTCGCAGATTGAAAAGTTGAAAAGGTTACCACACTCTCAGAACCCTGTTCCGGCTTAACTTGTACCAGATTCGATTCTGTATAGACTTCTTTATCAGTTTTATCAGTTATCCAATATTTCACTGTTCCCTTAAATGCAATATTTCTTTTGTTTGTAAACTTAATTTTTGTTGTAAATCCATTATTATCAGTCTCAGAAATGGTATCTTGAATTGAAATAAAATCTGACCACTGAAGTGGCCGGTAAGTATATGGTCCCTGGTACATACCAACCTTTCCAATATCCAAACTAAAAACCCTAACGGCAATTACATTTTCCTTATCCCATAGAACTTCATTTGCTGAAATAATATAAACCCGTTCTGCATCCCATATACTTTTATAAGCAGGAGGAAAAGAACCTGTATGCCCTATAAGTTTACCATTAAAAAATGTTTGATCAACATCACCAATTTTGCCAAGATTCAATTTTATCCCTATATTTTTTTCGGCTGCACTTTTCATACTGGAAGGAATAACAATTTTAATTCTATACCAGGCGTACACATAATCTTTAATGCCTGTTGCAGACCATCTTGTTCCTAATTGTTTATTGCCCCAACCGGTATCATTAAAGGATTGCTCTGCCCAATCAATATTATCCCCCATTTTAAACTTCCATTCATTCGGCAATTGAACTAATTGCGCCTGTGTTGCATAAGATAAGATTATCAAAAAAAATATAAATAAATTATGCCGAATTAACTTTTTGGGGGAAATTGATTTCATATATCTTGTTTATCCAGATGGCTATTTTAATAATTCAGAACTATCTTTCAATTTTATATATTCCGATGCATTATACCTCATTCGGAAATCAACTCATAGAGACTAATATCCAGGTTTTTCATTACCGGCGTTTTTTGAATCCATTGGGACTTGCTGCCACTTGTAGTTTTTACAAGGACCCCATCGTTGTATTGTTTGATTGTATAACGGCCTGTCGCGGATTTTAACCAGGGTCCGATATCCCCCTCGAAGGTTATTTCTTTTTTATTTTTTTTGTTGATTACAATTACCAGCATGCTCTTGGGTAAAACATAAGTGCTGACGTGGGCATCGGGGCAGTCTTTTGAAAGAATGCAATCCGCTACAAACGTTCCGTTAACGAAATAATTAAGGAATTGCCTGCGCAGCCTCGCGCACTGTTTAAGAGCTTTGCTTAATTCAGGATGATTTGAAATATAATCGGAGCCATTGATTCCATCTGGTTTCCTGGGATATACATTGAGATACAGATTATCTGCAAAGCCGATTTTAGCTTCAGACACAGATTTGTCGATGTTCAGATTTATCCTCGGTGCTGGCAGTAAACTGATGAGGGCCCGATAATCACATCCATCACTGTAATCCCAATTCCAGGTATAATCGAGATAATCGTATTCATTCTCCATGTTCGTACCAGCTTCTGCGGAAAATGTTGACTGTGTATCTTTTTCTTTTGCCATTTTCCGCACTTTGGTTACAACAGTATCCAGGTATTTGCCAGGGCCCACCGTAAAGAACTGGTCCCAGCTGATAGATGGGATCCCTATATCAATCAGGTGTTTGGACGAACTCAATGCTTCTTCCTGCCAGAGTTTATTGGAAGAAGGAACCATTGCAGCGCCCTTGCCCGCAACGGCATAATGCGGATTCAATTCCGGCAAAAATTCAGGATCATAATTATATTCTGTGTTAGGCTCCAGCCCATATTTGGAAGCTGTTTGGGTTATCATTACCGATCTAAAAGGAGCTACATTAACGCCGATCTTCTTGCATTCGGCAACGGCGTTTGCCATATCCTGTTCCGTTCCTAAAAATTGATTGGGTGGTGGTAAAGGAAGCATGAAGGGATCATTCCAACCCCATAAAACCAGTTCATCCAGTCCGTTATCTTTGGATTCTTTGGCTACTTTGGGTAAATCACTAAATCTAAAATTATTGCCTTGCGGATCCTCGGGGTAAAAGAAATTTCTCATCCAGATAGTTCTATAACCCAACCCGTCACGCACATGGTCGGGAAGCGGATACAGTGGCTTAACATTTTGCTTTGCCCAATTGCGGTAGGGGATAATACCTTTTGCCCAGCCATTTTGATGGGGAGTAAGAATAAATTCGGCGCTTTGCCAGGAACTATTGGGAGTGATGTCTGTAAAAAGCGTATTCATGTAGCGCAGTTTGTGGGTGGTTTCAGAAAGCTTA
>JBGPHC010000019.1:0-83019 GCA_041484195.1 Agriterribacter sp.
GAGGTTTGGCACCTCGATGTCGGTTCGTCACATCCTGGGGCTGGAGAAGGTCCCAAGGGTTCGGCTGTTCGCCGATTAAAGTGGCACGTGAACTGGGTTCAGAACGTCGCAAGACAGTTCGGTCCCTATCTGTGGTGGGCGTTAGTAAATTGAGTGGACATGACCTTAGTACGAGAGGACCGGGTCGTACGTACCGCTGGTGTATCTGTTGTGCCGCCAGGTGCAATGCAGAGTAGCTATGTACGGTCAGGATAAACGCTGAAAGCATCTAAGCGTGAAACCTTCCACAAGATGAGTTTACTTTTAAGGGTCGTAGTAGACTACTACGTTGATAGGCTACAGGTATAAAACTAGTAATAGTAAAGCCGAGTAGTACTAATTACCCGTAAGCTTTAATTTTATTTTATTTTTACGCGTTACTCGTTATTTCCCAATATGTAATTTATTCTGGCAGCCGGATATAGGTGGCTGGCCCTGCGCCATTCCCTATGATTTAATGCCGGCAGCTAAACTTTTTATGGTGCTTTTACCGAGGGTGTTCACCTCTTCCCTTACCGAACAGAGAAGTTAAGCCCCTCATGGCCGATGGTACTTGGCTAACGCCTGGGAGAGTAGGTAGGTGCCGTATTTCTTGAGTCCCGCTTATGGCGGGACTTTTTTTTTGCCCACACCTCACTTGATACCCACCATTCCAGATCCGGTTCAAACCCATTCAGATTCCTGAAATTGCGATCTTAGTTATCCCTAAAATAAAATGCCGGGCCGCTTGGCCCGGCATAATAAATTCTGCTCAAATTCTCTCAAAGATTGCCTTCCGCTGCTGGCTGATCAACCGTAATCACCGGTATCTTGGAACCGTAAGAAAGAAATTTATTTGTGATCTTATTCCACAATCCGGGTAGCCTGAATTCTTTTTTCGGATGATCCATGATCAGATCCGCATTGATCCGTTTCGAGAAATCCAAAGTGCTCTTGGCTAAATTCTGACCTTCCAAAAGAAAACATTGCACCGGAATGGTAGAAAGGCTCTGTATTACCTCGAGGGTTTTGTTCAGAATATTGTCCTCAGAACTATTAATGTTCTTTCTCAGCGAAACCAGATATACTGTGGACTTGAACGGGCGCGCCAGCATGGTTGCCAGCTTAATCCGCTGTAATGGTATCTCCTGATGAAGTGGTAATACAATTTTTTTGAAATGGCTCACTAAACCGCTTGACCTTACCGCCAACACAGGAATATTGGTCTTGCGCGCCAACCTGCTGATGGATATTGAAGAAATGATCCTTTGAAAAAGGTTGAATTTCGACAATCCTACTACTACCAGGTCCATTTCATACTTTTCTATGTAGCGGGAAAGTTGCCTTAGCGGGTTCCCCTGCAAAAGGCTGATTTCAATCGTTCCCTCACCACATAATTGCGATTTGAAAGTGGCTTTTAATTCCGCCAGCTTTTCACGGCAGGCTTGCAGGTCCACATGCGATTCATAAGGCGTGAAATAACTCTTGTCAATAGGGACCAGCGGCAATACAGGACGGAATAACACATGCACCAGATGAATGTTGCAGTGAAAATTATTTGCCAGTTCTATTGCCTTGGCAATGGCCCATTTGTTCTTACTGGTGAAATCCACCGGAACCATGATGTTGTACAATCTGTTCGGCATAGGCATTAATTTTTGGGTTAACAATCCAGCTTAATGATTGGGTACCGTCATTAAGCTATTGCCAGCAAGGGTTCAAAGGTCTTTTCCTTTATGGATCTATAAGCGATTTTTGATAGTAATTCATCATTCATCCCAAATGCCACTCCCTTACCCACGTGCCCTACCATACATCTGTCGTCCCTGCTATCGCCAACCGCAATGCAATTCTTAAACTGAACATTGTATTTTTCACAGGCATATTGAAGCGCGTTTGTTTTGCAATAGGCATGTCCGCAATAACTGTCTGGCGATGCAAAAAAGTAAGATGGCAGATTCACCTCACCAGTA
Organism: Agriterribacter sp.; assembly: GCA_041484195.1. GTDB lineage: Bacteria > Bacteroidota > Bacteroidia > Chitinophagales > Chitinophagaceae > PSRI01. Next base: position 1,992 of record JBGPHC010000019.1, read on the forward strand.
GCCTTTCCTTCAAAGAATTCCAACTGGTTCGCATAAGAAAAATCTGCTCCGATATTTTGCCTCACATAATTTGTTATGAGCGTATAGCTATTGCTGATGATCCCAATAATATAATCTTTTTCTTTCAGGGATTTCACAACTTCCCTGATATCATCTACCATTTCCAGACTGCCGGCAACATCCAGAAGGTCATCCATAGTCTTGCCCTTCAGGAACAGGCCAATCCTCTTGGTCAGAATAATCGGATCTTTTTCACTAAATCTCAGGTCATCCAGCCTGGGGGTAAATTTAAAAGCCTTTGCACACGCATCGATAAACCGACCCTTAAGAATAGTGTCGTCCATATCAAAGACTACCATCTTATGAAAACCGGATAATTTTTCGCGAAAAGTCTGGCTCATCTCCCTGTTAATAGCTTCAAGCGAATATATTTCCTCTTCGATCGCTTCCACCGGTTGTTGCACCTGGGCCTTTGATATAATCACCCTGGAAACTTCTTTGCTCATCTTGCCCAAGCCTTCCCAGGGCTTGCTCTTATTTTCAATGTGGCCAATATTAACTTCCTTAATCCTGGCTTTCATCAAATACATGTCTATCAGGATACCTATGTCCACCCCATAGTCATTGGCGAATTCAACCTTTTTGAAAAAGCTTCTTCTGCCTGCAATCATTCCGCTCAGCGGCTGCAAAAAACTGGAGAGCCCGGGGTAAAAAATATTTAGTAGTGGTTTTGCTACCAATTCAGTTACTCGCCCGGCATTACGGCTGAAACTGCCCTTCACAAAATCCACTTCATTCTTCAACAATGGCTCAGCCAGTAGTTGTATAGCTTCCTCGGGATAAGGATCAATATCCCCGTCCAGGAAAATTATGATTTCATTATTGGCATGTTGAATGCCATCCTTCATCGATAACCCCTTGCCACGCACTTCACTGATGATTACTCTAGCGCCATTCGCTGCCGCGATTTCCGCAGTTCCATCGTCCGATTTATCATCTACTACAATCACTTCCGTGACATGGCTGTTTCGAAAGCAGAACTGAACCACATTCCCGATGGTATTGGATTCATTTAAAACAGGGATTATGATAGTAAGCATATGAATCCTTCTTTTGGTTTGTGATTGGTTCCCACCAGAAGAGCCCTCCGGTTCAGGATGAAAAAATCAATACATTAAGCCACGCTTGTAAAACTAAGGCAAAACCTATACCTTAAAGATCATTACAGGGTTATTTTTTGATCCTGTTTCCAATTTTTTTTCCACAAGCCCAATGACTCATCTGAAGACATTCATAACTAATTATTTAAGCTTTTGAAAGTGGTAGCATCTGGCTTCTCGTTCTGCAGCGTAAATAAATGTTTTTGGTAAGTGTACGAGGAAAATATACGTCTGAATTGCCGCGAAAGCAAGTAGTATTATCAGGTACTAAAGCCTGGCTGCATTGAATAATAATTATTCGAAAGATGGGACAACAGGCCCATCAAAATACAAATTTCTCCCCCCTTGAAGCAGGCGGAGCCGGGTAGCAAAAAAAGATCATGGTTCCTCTTGCGCTAATTAAGAATTGTGGAACGTATGCATGAATTCAGGCAGAAAATAAAAAATCCCGACTGAACGGGATTTGAGAGAGAATTAAGAAGCTAAGATGATATCAATATTCGTTATTGTAATCTCTTTTGTTATAACCACCACGATCGCGATAACCGCCGCCGCCACCACCTTTGTTGTAGCCGCCGCCGCCTCCGCCACCGAAGCTTCTCTTCTTAAATCCACCTTGTTTTGGGGGTCTTTCCTGGGCCTCATTAATGACCATTTTCCTACCCATTACTTCTTTGTCGTACAGGCTGCTGAGCGCATTTTGCGCTTCAGTATCATTTTCCATTTCTACAAAGCCAAATCCTTTACTGCGGCCGGTTTCCCGGTCACGTACAATTTTAATGGAGCTAACAGTACCATACTGTTCGAACAAATTTCTCAGGTCGTCCTCTGTCATTGTCCAAGAGAGGTTGCCTACATACAGGTTCATTGTAACTTTAATTTTAAAAAGTGAATAACTGAAAATTAGTAATGGAACTTAGTCGCTACAATGAACTGAGAGAACCCGAGGTTAGCGGAACCAGCCATAATAGGAACCAATAATGCATTACTTCCTTGTGAAGATAATGCTTTCCACCAAAAATAAATACAAAAATACAATTTATTTCCAGAGTACAAATTTCATGGAAAAAATCGTTGGATTCCCAAGTTTCGGATCGCCTCAAACTATTAAGATTACCTACTTGAATCTAATACTTTCCACTTAGGCTTCTGCCTTTTCGTCCCTTCCCAGCTTCAGATTCCTGAATACATCAGTTCTGAATATCTCATTTTCAAAGTACAATTTCCGTGGTTTTTATTAAGTGCGAAGTGGTTCTTTCAATATTTGAATTGGGGTCGGAAATGGTTTGATTCCCTGGTATAAAATCAAAAACCCCGGAGTATGATTCCGGGGTCTCCACGAATTTCAGGCTATGACAATTATTCGGCTACTACTTCAAATGCCAGTTCAGTTTCATTTCCATTCCCAAAATCAATTCTGGCTTTATAAGTGCCCAATTCCTTCACCTCGTCCAGTATATGGATGCGACGACGGTCGATTTCATATCCTTTTTGCTCTTTAATGGCACGGGCAACCTGTACCGTAGTGATACTGCCGAAAATCTTTCCTGAAGTGCCGGTCTTGGCTTTCAATTGCAAAGGAGACTCATTGAGCCTTGCTATAACCAGATTGATTTCCGCCAATAGTTTTGCTTCTTTTTTCTGTAATTGCTTGGTGCGTTCCTCTAATTGTTTCAGGTTGGAAGGCGAAGCTTCAATCGCATACTTCTGGGGAATAAGATAATTGCGGGCGTACCCACTCTTTACCTTTACTTTCTCGTTGGTTGCACCCAGATTGTCAACGTCTCGTATTAAGATTACTTCCATGTCGTCCTCCTTACTTTAAAAGATCAGTTACGTATGGTAATAACACCATCTGCCTGGCCTTTTTCACGGCTTCGGCAACTTTACGCTGGTATTTGAGTGAATTTCCTGTTATACGCCGGGGCAATAATTTACCCTGCTCATTCAGGAATTTCTTGAGGAACTCAACATCCTTGTAGTCAATATACCTGATATGGTATTTCTTAAAGCGGCAGAATTTCTTTCTGGGCTTTTCAGTCTTGATCGCTGTCAGGTATTTGATCTCATTCGCTTTTGCCATGATCTATGCCTCCAGTTTTTCAGTGCCGGTAGATACACCACTTCTCTTCTTGGCATTATACCCGACGGCGTATTTATCGAGCCTGGTAGCCATGTGACGCAAAACATGTTCGTCACGCAACAGCTGAATTTTCAGCGATTCATTGAAGCTGGATGGCGCTTTAAATTCCACAACCCAGTAGAGACCCGTGGTCTTTTTCTGAATCGCGTACGCCAGTGATTTTAACCCCCAGGGATTGGAATGTACCAGTTCACCACCATTGCCGGTAATGAAATCTATGTACTTCTTCTGCGCGGCCTTGAATTCTTCGTCGCTCAGCACAGGGGTAAAAATCACCATCAATTCATAATTGTTCATTACCCTGTATTTTAGTTTTGAAATGACTTATTGCCTGCCTTTCTGGAACTGCTTTCCTTTTATGGAACTTTGGCAGGGTTGCAAAGGTAGGTTTTTCAGGCTAAAAGGCAAAAAGAGGCTATAAAAGTTTTTTGAATCATAAAAACTGGCAAATCATTGAAAAATAGAACTTTGCCATCCTGTCAGGCAAAGGCAGGCTGGCATTTAATTTGACCAGCCCATAACACTGAAAATCTCATTATTCAAATTCAAATCATATGCATAAAGGAAACATCCGGGTCCAGACTGAGAACATCTTCCCTATTATCAAGAAATTTCTGTACAGCGCTCATGACATATTCCTAAGGGAACTGATAAGTAACGCCATAGATGCAACACAAAAACTGAATACGCTCTCATCAATTGGAGAAGCAAAAGGCGACCTGGGCGACTTGGCAATCGAAATCAAACTGGATGCTGAAAATAAAACCCTCACAGTCTCCGATAAGGGTATCGGAATGACGGCTGCAGAGGTGGATAAATATATTAACCAGGTGGCATTCAGCGGAGCAGAGGAATTCCTGCAAAAATACAAAGGCCAGAATGAAGCCAATATTATAGGCCATTTCGGCCTGGGTTTCTATTCATCATTCATGGTAAGTAACAAAGTGGAGATATTCACCAAGTCCTACCAGGCTGATCAACCTGCGGTACGGTGGGAATGTGATGGCAGCCCGGAATATTTACTGGAAGAAACCGATAAACCTTCACGTGGCACCGATATAGTGCTCCATATCAATGAAGACAGCCTTGAATTCCTTGACCCGGCAAGAATTTCTGGGATTCTCAAAAAATTCTGCAGTTTTCTTCCGATACCTATCTTTTTTGAGGGTAGTCAGATCAACAATATTCATCCCGCATGGACCAGGAAACCATCTGAATTAACCACCCAGGACTACCAGAATTTCTACAAGGAGCTGTATCCCTTCAATGAACTTCCGCTATTCTGGATCCACCTGAATGTGGACTATCCTTTTAATTTAACCGGCATACTCTATTTTCCGAAGATTAAACATAGCTATGAAATCCAGAAAGACAAGATTCAATTGTACAGCAACCAGGTTTTTGTAACAGATGAAGTGAAAGATATTGTTCCCGAATTCCTGGTCATGTTGCAAGGCGTGATTGATTCTCCCGATATCCCACTGAATGTGAGCAGGAGCTACCTGCAGGGAGATCCAAATGTCAAGAAGATCAACAATCATATTACTAAGAAAGTAGCAGATAAGCTTGAAGAAATATTCAGCAAAGACCGGAAAGAATTTGAAGATAAATGGGAACATATCGGACTGTTTGTGAAGTATGGGATGATGACAGAAGATAAATTTTTTGAGAAGGCGGATAAGTTCCATCTTTTTGAAGATGCGGCCGGTAGCAGGTTCCATACGTTGGAGGAATACCGAAATGAAGCGGAAGCTTTGCAGAAAAATAAAGATGGTAAACTTGTTATCATCTACACTACGGATCCCATCCAGCAGGATAGCTATATCCAGCAGGCAACTGCAAAAGGATTCAAAATAGTTAAGCTGGAAACGATTATTGACGCTGCCTTTATTAACCAGGTGGAACACAAATGGGAAAATGTTCACTTCGTTCGTGTGGACGCGGACATTGCCGATAATCTCATCGACAGGCAGGAACAACAGGATACCGTATTGAGTAAGTTCGAAGAATCAAAATTGAAAGAATTATTTGGGTTTGAGATTCCCGGTTTGCACCTCATGGTGGAATTAAAAGGTTTGAATCCAGATGTGGCTCCGGTTCTGGCTACCAGGCCTGAATTCATGCGCCGGATGAAAGACATGGCCGCGGTGAATGGTTCTATGGGGAATTTTTATGCAAATATGCCTGATGAAGTTACACTTACAGTGAATGGCAACCATCCCATCTACCAATCAATCCTGGGTGAGACTGACGGTGAAAAACAGGAGAAACTGGCACGCAATCTGGCCGATCTTGCACTCTTGTCTCAGGGACTGTTGAAAGGAAATGAGCTGACTGCCTTCATAAATAGAAGCGTTGATTTGATAAACCCCGAAAGAAAAACCAAAATAATCCTTGAAGGGTAAGAGATTTATTTATATTGGGGCTGCCTGAATCAGGATTCAACAGGAAATGACTTGTTTACCTGGGATCTTTTTTTAATATTACGCCCTCCAGATATTTCAGTTTCCTGATCCTGTAAACCGGGTCATAATTAAAATCGAAAAATGTTTCAATAAATTTCGGACTGACATAAAGAAAATATATCGACCTGGGATTTATTCGCATTGAATATTCAATTTTTCTGAGGAATTTTCTGATAGTTTCTTCGGCAAAAGGATTGAACATGAAGAATACTGATTCATCAGGACTGATCTCATAGTCCAATACATTTGAACAGACCACTCGAAACGACATGCCCGAAATATATTGGGAGGTGATTTGCATATTTTCCACCGCCATTTCACAGACTTCCTTCGCGAAATCCACGCCATTTATTTGGGTGAATCCTGAATATGCTGCTACGACCATGGCTCTTCCTTTGCCACAACCAAGATCCGTGAAAATGGTTGCAGGGGTCAGTTGCCTGATCCTTTTCAACATGGCTTCCAGCACAAAATAATTGACGGCTTCATATCGGGATGAATTTTCAATGTTATTGGAACCGGTATTTAGATCACTGAGCTCAACGGGACTGCTTGTCTTAATGTGATATTTCCTTTCCCCACGGATGTCATGGTATATAATAAAAACAGCCAGTACGGGATTCCAGTTGCTGGCAAAATACCATAGAAGTTTTATATAATTTAAGACTTTGTTCAAAGGGAATAGTGATTCATGAATGGAAATGCAGGAGCTTGAGTTCGGCGCAATCAATTATTCATGTACTGCCGTCATGGGAGGAGCTCGATCGAAGATCAATTACTTTGAGCTGCAAATTTTTTTCGCCATTCCATTCATTCTCGTCCAGTGTAAACACAATGTCCAGTGGTTGATTGATTTGAAGTAAATCGAATTTTTCAGCCATATTAAACCCGATGCCGTTGAATACCTTATTCCCCTGTTTGAGCGTAAACCTGATATGATCCTCCTTCACAATTTTAGACCATCCATGATCAAGCACATTCCGGGCCATAAATACCGGCTTCATGTTTTCCGGACCGAATGGTTCCATCTGGCATAGTATATTATAGAAAACAGAAGTCAGGTCTTTGAATTGAACCACCGCGTCTACGGCTATTACAGGAATTAATTGGTCGGGCTGAATGGTGGAGGCAACAATTTCTTCAAATTTCCTGGAGAACGAATCAACCTGCTCAGGCAGGAGCGTCATACCGGCGGCAGCAAAATGGCCTCCATATCCCAGCAAAAATTCCCGGCATCCATGAATGGCTTCGTAGAGGTTGAATCCAGCCACGCTTCTTGCACTCCCAGCCACAATTTCGCCACTTCGGGTAAGCACAACCGTGGGGCGATAATATTTTTCAATCAATCTGGAGGCAACGATGCCAACCACTCCCTTATGCCAGTGCTGTTGAAACACCACCGTTGATTTTCGCCGGATCAGTTCTTCATCATTTTCGATTAAGGCAAGAGCCTCGCTGGTTATGCTGCTGTCTGCCTCCTTACGGTCATCATTATCGCTATGCAGAAGGGCGGCATAAGCCAGGGCCTTTTGGTATTCTTCTTCTATGAAAAGCTGAACGGCCTTCCGGGCATCATCCATTCGGCCGGCTGCATTCACCCGAGGCGCGATTACGAAAACTATATTATTGATATTTAATATTTTCTTATTCAATCCGCTCAATTCAATCAGGGCTTTGATTCCGGCAGAGGGATTTTCATTGATGGCCTTAATTCCAAAGTAGGCCATTACCCTGTTTTCGCCAGTCATAGGCACAATATCAGCAGCAATGGCGGTCGCCACCAGGTCCAAATAACAATAATAGGAATCTTCCTTAAGGTTGAACTGCTGTGCAAGGGCAGTCATGAGTTTGAATCCCACTCCGCAGCCGCAGAGTTCCTTGTAAGGATAGCCACACCCATTTTGTTTGGGGTTCAGTATTGCAACGGCGGGAGGCAATTCCTTGTCGGGAAGATGGTGATCACAGACAATGAAATCAATACCCAACCCTTTGGCGTAGCGGATCAGGTCAACTGATTTTATGCCACAGTCCAGGGAAATGATGAGCTTGAATCCATTTTCATATGCATAATCGATTCCCTGCCGGGATACGCCGTATCCTTCGCGGTAGCGGTGAGGGATATAATAAGCAAGATGAGCCGGGTCATAGATCCCTTTCAGGAAACGAAACATACAAGCAACAGCAGTCGTACCGTCAACGTCATAATCCCCAAATACAAGGACTTTTTCCTCGTTCTTAAATGAGGTTAAAAGGCGGGAAACTGCAAGGTCCATGTCTTTCATCAGCCAGGGATCATGAAGGTCAGAAAGAGCAGGTCTGAAAAATTTTCTGGCCTGGTTGAAGTCCTCGATATGCCGCTGAACCAGTATCTGGCAAATGATTGGATTGATTTTCAAAGATTGCTGAAGAAGGTTTACTTTATCAACAGGAGCACGCAATATTTTCCACCTCTTTTCCATTCTTCGCAATATTAATAAAAATAATCAGTGCTTCCGGTCGGTGGTATATCTCACCAATTCTTCCAAGGCTTTCCTGGGCTCCGAATCGGGGAACTCGTAGAGGAGCTTAAGAGCTTTATCCCTGTACTCGTTCATCTTTTGTATTCCGTATTCAATGCCGCCTGCCTGTTTCACACATTGTATTACAAATTTCACCTTCTCACGAATGCGGTTTTGATTCTTGATGATATATATAATTTCCCTTTTCGTAGATGAATTGACGTGATTCAGTGTGTAGATCAAAGGGAGCGTTAATTTTTTTTCCTTGATATCATTTCCTGTGGGTTTGCCAATGACAGCGTCACCATAGTCGAACAGGTCGTCTTTTATCTGAAAGGCTATTCCCACCCATTCCCCAAACTGTCTTAATTTTTCAGCTTTGATCTCGTCTTCGCTTGAAGACCATGCGCCTGCCGCGCAAGCGGAGGCCAGGAGAGATGCTGTTTTGTTTTTGATGATCTCAAAATAAGTTTCTTCCTGCAGATTTAGCTTCCGTGCTTTTTCGATCTGTAGCAATTCGCCCTCACTCATTTGTTTCACAGCTTCTGAGAGAATGTGCAGGATTCTGTAATCCTTCCCGTCGAGTGAAAGCAGCAAACCCTTAGCCAGAAGATAATCACCTACTAACACGGAAACTTTGGTTTTCCATAAGGCGTAGGTAGAAAAAAAGCCCCTTCTTTCATAAGATTCATCAACTACGTCGTCGTGAACAAGCGTTGCGGTATGCAACAACTCAACCAGGGAAGCGGCCCTGTAAGTGGAATCGTTGATATTTCCAGCTAATTTGGCGGAAATGAGAACAAACATTGGTCTCAATTGTTTTCCTTTTCGTTTAACAATGTATTGCATGATTCGGTCCAGCAAAGGCACATTGCTCTTGACTGAGTCTTTGAATTTGGATTCAAAGGCAATCAATTCTTCGGCTATAATTTTCTTTGCCAGATTCATTTACAGTGGGATCAATGTTAATGCAACAATACAACTCACGTTGTTGTCTAAGTTAAATACAGTGCAATTTAGCGGTGTAATTTGTTATCTAAAAAATTTGGTATTTAACCGTCAATTAATATTTTTGCACTAGCTTCATACGGGACATTGTATTCACTCACTAATACCTTCACTATTATGGCAAGCAAAAAGTACACAATTTTGTTGGGGTTGTTCGCCCTGATAAGCTCCTGGGTCTCCGCTCAGGACCAGTCTGGCAGCGGATACGATTGGAGGGACTCCTCCGTTATACCCCCCAGCAGAATGGCGCAGCATAATGAGTTTTTGAACAATCAATATAATTTTCCTGCCAAACCCAGAAATCAATGGGAACTGGGAGTGAAAGTGGGAGCATTCACTATTGGAGGCGACGTGCCTTCCGTGTTTCCCACTCCAGGTTTTGGCATTCACGTTAGAAAAGCATTGGGTTATGTTTTTTCGCTTAGGGCCGAGTATATCTATGGCATTGGTAAAGGTTTGAATTGGAAAGCCAGAACTTCCGGATTCAACAATTCCTGGATCGGCAATGGTTATCCAACCGCGCCCGGGCAACAAATATTTGACAATTATAAAACCACGGTTCAGGATCTGTCATTGCAGGGTATTTTTACCATGAATAATATCCGCTTTCATAAGGGCAAAACCAATTTTGTTCTCTATGGCATTGCAGGTATTGGAGCCACAGTTTACAATGCAAAAGTGAATACCTTGAATGGGTCTACTCCCTATAATTTTAGCGGTATTGTGGGGAACGTTTATAAAGACAGACACCAGACACGCCAGGATTTGAAAAATCTTCTTGACAATAGTTATGAGACTGCCGCTGAAAATGATGGAAATGCCAGGGCCAAGCTTTTCGGAAATACTCTCCGGTTCTCCAAGACATTTGGGGCCGGAATGGCATTCAAGCTCAGTAAGCGTATTAACCTGGCGATTGAAGACCGTTTTACTTTAGTTAATGATGACCTGCTGGACGGACAGCGTTGGCAGAATGTTGGACCGGCTAATAGTGGACGTGTATTGACTCCGTCTAACGATGCCTATAATTTCTTAAGCGTTGGATTGAACTTCAATTTGGGCGGAAAGTCCGTGGAACCACTGTGGTGGATCAATCCTCTGGATTACGCTTACAGCGAGATCAATTCCCCCAAACACATGAAATTGCCCAAACCAGTATTGGATGATGCAGACGGCGATGGGGTAACAGACCAATTTGACAATGAACCCAACACGCCCGCAGGCGCCCCCGTTGATTCTCATGGTGTAGCCCGCGATACGGATGGTGACGGTGTTCCTGATTTCCGCGATAAGGAATTGATCACGCCAACGATTTGTCAGCCAGTGGATGCTGACGGTGTGGGTAAATGTCCATGCCCGGATTCCAGCTGCTTCGAAGGATATATGATGAAGAAGAATGCCTGCGATATTGGCGACCTCCCCAGCGTATCATTCAGTTCCAGAACATTCAAACTTAGTAAGGATGCTGAAGCCGTCCTGGCAAGTGTTGCTGACAGGCTTCGCCAGAACCCCAATTGCCATATCGTTGTCACCAGCTATACCTGCGAGCCCTCTAAATCAGCTCAGCAATTGAGCTGGGACAGGGTTAATACAGTGATTAGCTATTTGGTGGAAAAACAGGGTATCAGCCAGGATCGATTCGTATTTAAATATGGTGAAACTGGTGGGGATTGCAATACCGTAGATCTCAGGTCTGCAGAAACCGGTGATGAAGGTCCGAATACTGTTCCTGCACCTCATCCCAACCTCAGAAGAAGATAAAAGTTGAGTGAATACTACCAGCCAGGAGTCCCCCTCTTTGAGGGGGATTCTTTTTTATCAATACCTTAACTTATTGCTAAGGACCAGGAACTTAATTTTAACCGCTTTTTTAATCTGCACAAATCATCTATTTTTGCCCGCCTTCTATGAGATTAGCTAAATATTCTATATTCCTGGTGCTGGCCACCTTCATGTTCAGCTCTTGCTCTCCATTTTCTAAAGTATTGAAAAGCAAGGACTACGAATATAAACTGCGAATGGCAGACCAATACTTTGTGAAGAAAAAATACCGATATTCCCAACAGCTATATGAAGAACTTTTCCCTGTTTTTAAGGGAACCCAGCATTTTGAGGACCTTTATTACAAATTTGCCTACTGTTCTTTCTATTTGCGCGATTATATGAGCGCGGAAAACCTTTTCAAGGGATTCCTGGATGTGTTCCCGAATAGTGCCAGATCTGAAGAGGTTGATTATATGCATGCCTATTGTTTCTATAAGCAGTCCCCAAAGCCCGAATTGGATCAAACGAATACCCTAAAGACCATGGGAATGATGCAAACTTTTATCAACACGCATCCGGGCTCAGAGAGGAACAAGGAGGCGGTCGAAATTATTGCAAAATGCCAGGACAAGCTGGTAATCAAGGATTTCAACAATTCATTACTCTACTATAATATGGGGCAATACCGTGCGGCAGCCATCTCATTTGCGGGTTTGCTGAACAATCATCCCGAAGTGCCTAATGCGGATGAATACAAACTTTGGGTCGTGCGGTCCTACTATAAATTCGCAACCATGAGTATTTTGGAAAAGCAGCATGAACGCTTTGAACAGGTTGTAAATGAAGTGCATGATTTCCAGGACCGTTACCCGGAAAGTAAACTCTTGAAAGAAGCTGAGCATTACCTAACTTTGTCACAAAATAATTTAAAAGCAATCGCCAAATGAGCAGACTAAGAAAACAATGGGGTGCCAATACCACCAGCAATGTGGTAGAAACAAAAAATGTGGTCGATATTAAGAATAAGACAGGCAATTTGTATGAATCCATCGCCATTGTTGCGAAAAGGGCCAACCAGATCAACATCGCGCTGAAAGAAGAGCTTCATAACAAGCTGGAGGAATTTGCGAGCCATACAGATAGCCTTGAAGAGATACATGAGAATAAAGAACAAATTGAAATCTCCAGGGCATACGAAAGAATGCCTAATCCGGCCTTGCTGGCCACCCAGGAATTCCTGGAAAACAAGATTTATTATCGGAAAAGTGATAACGATCTATTCAGTTAAGGAGTGACTGACTTCCATTCAAATTTTCTAACTTAGAGCGGCAATAATTAAATTTTGCCGCTTTTATATTTCATTGATATTTGGATGATCAGGCTCTGAAAGGGCCTGATATTCCTATAAATCCGCTTCATGCTCAATGCAAAAAAAATTCTTTTAGGAATAACGGGGAGCATTGCCGCCTACAAGTCAATATTACTACTCAGATTTCTTGTAAAAGAAGGAGCTGAAGTAAGGGTAATTATGACTCCAGCCGCCAGGGATTTTGTTTCTCCTTTAACCTTGTCAACATTATCTGGCCACCCGGTTGCCATTGATTTGTTTCATGAAAATGAATGGTCTAACCATGTTCTGCTGGGCCGTTGGGCCGATTTGATGCTGGTGGCGCCACTCAGTTGTAATACACTCGCCAAGATGGCAATCGGTGCCTGCGACAACCTGTTGATGGCAGTTTATTTGTCCGCCACTTGTCCGGTAATTGTGGCTCCAGCTATGGATGAAGATATGTGGAAACATCCTTCGACACAGCAGAATTTGCAGAAAATCATTTCTTATGGCAACAAACTAATCCCGGTTGAAAGGGGCGATCTGGCAAGTGGTTTGGTAGGTGAGGGTCGGATGGCCGAACCAGAATCAATAATGGACTATATCAAAAAAGGGATCATTGCCAATAGTAAGCTGGCAGGGAAGAAAGCCCTGGTAACTGCCGGGCCCACTCATGAAGCTATTGATCCGGTGAGATTTCTGGGAAACAATTCCAGTGGGAAAATGGGGGTAAGCATCGCCAGACAGTTACAGCGGGAAGGGGCGGAAGTGACCCTTGTGTTGGGGCCGACTGAATTTCCCCTATCACTCAATGGAATGAAAGTGATTCGTGTGAACAGTGCTGAGGAGATGTATAAGGCTTGCACTCAGATTTTTCCGGATGTGGATATTGCGGTGATGGCCGCCGCCGTTGCAGATTATATGCCGGAGGTAATGGCATCCGAAAAGATAAAAAAGAAGGACGAAAACCTGACCCTGGTCTTCAAAAGAACTCCTGATATTTTGAAAAGCCTGGGTAAAAGCAAAAGGCCTGGTCAGGTACTGGTTGGTTTTGCGCTCGAAACCCAGGATGAAAAAAAGAACGCATTAGAAAAGCTGCAGAGCAAGAATGCGGACCTTATGGTCTTGAATTCATTGAGAGATGAAGGCGCCGGATTCCGTTACGATGCAAACAAGGTCACTATTTTCGACAGCAGAGGCAATGAAAATAGCTTACCGCTCAAAGACAAATCGGAAATTGCCAAAGACATCGTGGATTCTATAATTGAATATGTACATGGTTAAAAAATTTGTATTATTTGCTCTTTTTGTTTGCCTTGTATTCGTTGCCATTTCACAGGAAATCAACGCAAAGGTCACAGTACTCTCGACACAAATTAAGAGCAGCGTAGATAAGAAAACATTTCAAACGCTCCAGACTGCCCTTACCAATTTTGTAAACAACAGGAAGTGGACCCAGGATGGCTATCAGCAGCAGGAAAAGATTGTTTGCAATTTTCTTCTGAACCTTACCACCATCGTGGCTCCGGATGTCTACAAGGCTTCCCTTATAGTTCAGGCCGGCAGACCGGTTTACAACAGCAGTTATATGTCGCCCTTGATCAATTTCCAGGACAACGATGTTACTTTTAAATATGTGGAATTTCAACCCATTGAGTTCAACGAAAACCGGGTTCAGGGATCGGAGCCACTGGTGGGCAATTTAACAGCAGTATTTGCATATTATATCAATATTATCCTGGGTCTTGACTACGATTCTTTTGCTCCCAGAGGCGGTGACCAGTATTTTGTAAAGGCGCAAAGCATTATTTCCAACGCACCGGATGACCGCAATATCACCGGTTGGAAGGCCTTTGATGGGGTGCGAAACAGGTATTGGATGGCAGAGAATTTCACCAATAGTAAGTACACGCTGATTCACGATGCTTATTATTTGTATTACAGGCTGGGAATGGACAAGATGTATGAAGACGAAACCGACGCGAGGCAGCAAATCGTCAATGCATTGAATTCATTGAATACATTAAACACCGATAATCCCAATCTGATGGCCATGTATATTTTCTTTGTGGGCAAGAGCGACGAATTGGCGAACAGTTTTAAAAAAGCGCCTCCGCAGGATAAGGCGAGGGTAATGGACCTCCTACAGAAATTGGATGTGAGCAATATTGCCAAGTATAAACAAGTGTTAAAATGAAATTAGCGGCGGGCATAGGGATCGTGGCCTTTACTATTGTTTTGTTCTCTTGCGGTCGCGGTGGGAGAGTCCAGCCTGGTATCATTCAGGAAGACAAGATGGATAGTTTGTTTTGGGAATTGTCTCTGGCGGAGGATTATGCGACAACCTATTTGGCTAAGGACAGTGCCAGGAACAAGAACGATGAAATCCTCAAAGAGTATGAGAAAGTTTTTGCCATACACCATGTAACCAGGGACGAATTCCGAAAGAGTTACGATTACTACCGCTCCAGGCCTGAAATCTTTAAGAAATTAATAGACTCAACCAATGCCAGGGCCCAGAGAAGAAGGCAGGATCTGTTCCGAAATGACATCAAATTGAATTGAGGGGAGCATTTGTTTTGATTCAAGCTCCTCAATTATATACTAAATTGCCCGCATGTTTTTAAGCAAAGAAGACTTGAAATTAGGGTACGGAGTAGATTTGGAAATTGGCAAATTTTTGGTGGATCGAAAAGTGCCCGTGGGAAATTTGTATTGGAAAAAAAGATTGCTCTACCTTCTTCCCATGCCCGGCTATATATTCATTCCGCTTTTTACAGATATCGAATTCAGGCTGGGTCTTCCCAAATCCGAGCTCCTATCAGAAGAACATTTTCAATTGGTAGAGTCTATATTGCACAGTGCTGCCACATTGGAGTTCACTTCCATGAGTTTTGAAGAGCATATCCGGGAATGTGTGGAGCTCACCAGGCCGGTTTGCAGGAACCCCGCATTCTTGCAGGATCTCATATATTATTTTGGGAGCGAAAAGGAAAAGGCGAGTATCGCTCTGGGCACACCTTTCAAGGCTTTGAACAGGGCCGACGCATACTTGTTCAGCCTTTGTTATTTTCCATTCAATGATGAAACAAAGAAGAAATTAATTGATGCCTGGTACGCATTGATCAGTTACTATCTGATTATTGATGACCTCGAAGACATCAGATCCGATTTTGAAAAAAATGAGGAGAATGCCATTTTGGAATCAGCTCTTCAGGAAGAATCAGTACAGAAAATAAAGGACCTCATGGCCCGGAGTTTTGAAATCATGTCAGGCGTGAATCCGGTATTAGCCAATCGGATTGAATACAAAAACCAGGTCACTGATATAAATGCTATCATAGCGAGCTTCCTTCTGCACCAAAAAAAATAGGCTCCTCCCTGCTTTGGATGGTCCCGAAATATATCAGACTGAAGCCCGCCTGTTGTAAACAAGGGTACTTGTAGTGAAGAAAATATTCTTGAGAAACAATGCCAGGTAACTGAATGCCCAAAGTTCTTGTGCCGCAATGGTATTCCGGATGAAGAAAAATTTCCATCCAAATGAAAGCAAAAAATTGAATCCGTAACAGAAAAAGATTGCCGCAACGATCCAAAATTTGTAGGAGGTTGAAAGATACTTTTTTTCTGTCCTGATCAGTTCAAAGGAAAGTAACATTGAAATGAACAACAGCAGGGCGTTTCCTGTTCCGTACATAAGTGGCAGGTGATTGTCATATCCCTTGATCACGACATAAGTGATGACAATCGTGCAAAAGATGGCCATAATGATATTTACGATTTGCTTCAGTGCACTATCGTTCATGGCTGAGCGAACGAGTAGCGACAGCAATATGAATTCCACCAGGTATTGCATATTCATGAAGACCTGGCCCAGGTTTCCGTCTGCCCGTACCAGGTCGCCGAACATGCTGAAAATAATACTCAGCAGGCAATAGATCATCAGGAGATTAAAGCTTTGGTTATAGTACAGTTGGCGGAAAATAATTAAAAGAAGAGGGATTACCGGCGAATACACCGCTACATGCAGGAACGCGTTGAAGGAGCTGCTTCCGGTAGAGTACATACAGTTGTTTGGTTTAACGGCTAGCTATAGGGCGGGTCGATCGGCAGGATGGATGGATATATTAGTCTATGAGGTTGTTCTTTACTGCAAAAAAAACGAGACCGGCGGTATTCTTGGTTCCAAATCTTTCCATTAACCGGTCTTTGATCGCTTCCACTGTACGCGGGCTGATCTCCATTTTTTGGGCAATTTCAGTGGCTGTAAATTCCATACACAACAGCCTGATCACTTCTCTTTCTTTATCACTCAGTACAATCTCATTTGTCAGGGAGGGTGCTGTTCTTGTACGTGTATGTGATTTCTTAAGTAATACCCGGTTCACAAAGTTGTTGAGATAATAGCCCTTGGCCATTACTTCGATGATAGCCTTCCTGATTTCCGACGGATCGGCGCTCTTCAAGAGGTATCCATTAGCTCCGTTTTCCATTAAATGCGACACGAACCTCTCATCTTCATACATAGTAAGCACGATCACATGGATATTTGGATACTGCTTGCTGATGATCTTGGTGGCTTCAATACCGTCTTTAAGCGGCATTCTCAGATCCATCAGGATTACATCCGGTTCCGCCGTTGGAATGGCAGTTATCAATTCATCTCCGTTCTCGGCTTCCAGCACAAACTTGATATTGGTATAAGGCCGCAGTGAGAGTATCACTCCTTTGCGGAATATTTTATGATCATCAGCAATGGCAACTTTAATGACGCTCATGGTTGCTGGTATTGGTTTTTTTAAAGATAAGGATACAATGCCCCTTATGACACGGGCTCATATTCTTCCACCGGCACTTCAAGTGTTACTTTATAATAGGTTTGTGAAAGGTCCTTTTCAAAGCCAATCCTGCCGTGCAGCACTTTAACCCTGCTCTGTATATTTTTCAGGCCCAGGCCCAGCGTACTCTTATTCAATCGGTCGTAATCGGTTTGTGTAATGCCCCTGCCGTCATGGTGAAGACGGATATAAAATTTGTCTTCATTATAGTTCTGTGTCACATGAATGAAACTGGCGCTACTATGTTTCAGAATATTGTTAACCAGTTCCTGAAGTACACGAAATACCAATAATTCCTGTTCGGGCCGCAATCGCTGACGATAGTCATGAAAGCGACAGCTCGCATTGATCGTACCGGATCCGCTAATTTTTTGGAACAGGTCATTTACTGCGGATTCCAGGCCAAAATTTTTGAGAGTCGGGGGCATCAGACTATGGGAAATATTGCGGATCAGTTGAATGGTATCATCGATTATCTGCTTGGCATTATAGATGCTTTGTAACTGAGTGCTGATGTCCTGGTTTACCAGGTTCTCGTTTAAGTAGAGCCGCGCGGTAGCCAGCAGTGGCCCGGCGTCATCATGCAGGTCGGCCGCGATTCTTTGACGCTCCTCTTCCTGCCAGCGAATGGAGGCATTGAGCAATAACTTCTGCTGCTCTTCTTCCATGTACTGCAACTGCATCTGGTAACGTATTACACGGCGTTGATGGAATACGATGAATATTACCAGCCCGATGGCTAAAACCAACATTCCAAGTGTGCCAAAATATAGCACGGTTGAAACATGGGAAGCATCCGTAGTAGTTTGCAGCAATATCATGGGTCAATCAACGGGTTACTGTTGGGTTATGGTTGGAAATCAAATGGTTTTTTATTTTGAACAATTGGATTGGGGGTTTTTACATCGGATTTAATCAGGATTGCAATTGCAAATATGATATTCCTCAAAATATTAAATATTGCTATCATGAGGCTGTATTCACGTTGGAAGTCAGGATCGTTAAAATAAGATTGCGAATAAATAAACAGGAAAAAAGTCCCGGAAAAGTAAATGATGAGGGCAACAATGATCCAAAAGCCCGAGGTAGAATACAGGAATAGGGAATTGGGCTGTTTAATTTTTTCAAACAAATAAAATAGTGAAAATACTATTACCAGCATCCCTTCAATCCCGGCCGGAAGGGAATCAAATGTGTTAGATTTTGAGGTGAACAGGTCAAATAAACAAAATGCCAGGAATAAGGATGAAACCCAAATAATAATTCTCCTGTAGGTCGCTGAACTAATGTTGATGTAGAGATAGTAAGCAATAAAGATATATTCAACTATCGTGAATATCCTGAATCCCAGGAATTCACTATTAGATTCCAAATATATTACGTGGTTAAGAAAAGCGTCCGTAATAAAGCAATACAACAGGTAGTAAAATAAAACCCACAACCCCCTTTCCTTTGATTTTCTGAAAAGAAAGAGGATTATGGGAACTAATGTTGATACAATTGCTATATAACTCAGGATGCGTTCTATATTTTTGTTAATTTACTCAAATATAGAAACTTATCCCTGAAAGTAAAAATAACTAACCCTTTTAAAACAAGTCCCACCAACCTGAATTAACCCCAACACGCTCTCCTACAACCCCTTCCATGGTTGAAAGTTCTCCGTTGGTATTAATCGCTGTATAATCTAGGATAGACTTTCCATTGGTGTCAACTCCAACCAAAACATATGTTTGACCGTCTCCGGCTTCGTTGAGCGCTTTATAAATATTAACCCCAATGCAGTTGGGTTGGTTTAATATCTTTTCAAGGATATTCTTTCCAATAAAATGGCAGGTGTTTTCCCCGTAAGCATCATAGTAGTCTTTGACCAATTTTGCGCCTAATTCAAAGCCAATATGTTCTCCGATTCCAGGATGTAGAGTTGGGTTTTCCTTCACCAGAGCGTCAATTTTTGTCATAGTTGGTAGATTTTGTGGTTTTTGTAGAATGGTCTTGTACCACTAAAAATGCACAAGTAATCAGCGTTTTGCAATGGGTGCGGATCGGCATTCGAGTCCCCCGATTCCCTGAAATGCAGGATGGGGCTGATATTTAGTCAAAAGATGCCGTTATTCTACCATGAAAAAAAACGGACATTTACCCAACTAAATTAGTATTTTTACGATAAACATAATCGTAAAATCTACATAATTAAATCGGGTAAAAAAACGGGAGGGGAAATTGAGAGAGGTGGATTTTAAAAACGGGACTGGGATCTGATCCAGGATAAGGTTTACGGTTAATGGCTAAAATCAGATTCTTGCAAAATTTATCCTGAATCTTGGGGAACCGGAAGACCGGAACTCTGTTAATCCGGGATGCTTTGAATATTATGATTGAGTCTTGTTCTAAAGTGAAAGTTGATTGACATTGGATTTCTGCGCTTGGTTCTTCAGAGACATTGGAAATAAATTATTGGACGGTTTCAGGACATTGGATTTACTTAGAGGTTGCTGAATCCTCGCCAATCAACTTCAAAACAAAAATAGGCCCGGTTGCAGTGCCCTGCAATAGCAGTTTTGCCCGATTTTCACTGTTCGGTAATTACATAGAATCCTGTGAAAATACTATTGTAAGATTACCGGGTGTCCAAATGGGCTACCGTAAATTCTCCTGGTAATATTACTATCGTAAATTCCTTTTGTTTTACGAATTTTGAATGAAATTTAATTAAGGATCAATCGTTAATACTAAACCCAACTACCTCTCCATGATCAGCAATCATCAAATAAAAGTAGCCATTGCAGATGACCATAAGATATTCCGTGATGGAATCAAGATGGCGCTTAGCGGTAAGGAGTACCTGAAAATAATTTGGGAGGCCGAAGATGGAAAGGATTTGATGCACAAGATAAAGATCAAATTGCCGGATGTCTTGCTCATGGATATCAGGATGCCTGAAATGGATGGGGTAAATGCAATTTCACTCATCCGCAAAGAATACGAAGGTATCAAGATCATTGTCCTGACCATGTACGATGACCAGGAAATGATTTCAAAAATGATGGAAATGGGAGCCAATGCATATCTCACCAAGACCACGGATCCCGAAGAAATTTATAATGCCATCCTCACCTGCATGAATGACGATTTTTATTTCAATGACCTGGTTAATAAAGCCGTATTGTTGAAACTGCAACACAAAAAGCAGGTACGCCAGTATTACCCCAATCCTGTTAAGTTCAACGAAAAGGAATTGAAGATCCTGAAACTCATTTCAGAAGATAAAACCACCGAAGAAATTTCCAAGGAAGTGTACCTGAGCCCCCGGACTGTGGAAACAATCCGTCAGAACATGAAAACCAAGATCGGGGCCAAGACAATTGCCGGGCTGGTGATCTACGGAATGAGGAACAGATTGATTGACTAATGGATCAAAATGCCACGATTCCGTTCTTGACGGCATAAATTGCCAATCCAACCCTGCTTTTTACATTTAGTTTGGTAAATAGGTGGTCCCTGTAATTATCAACAGTGCGCGGGTTCATTTGCATGAGATCCGCAATGGCTTTGTATGTGAGATCAGTGCTGGCCAATTGAAGAAATTTTATTTCGATTTCATTGAGCATCATATTATCGAAATGGTGTTGCCCTCTCTCCTTGCTGAAGAAACCCGCGATTTTATTTGTGGTATAGGATGAATAGTAGTAGCCTGTGTCCATTACATGCTGCATTGCCTGTTTTAATTCCTGTGGATGTATATCTTTTTTTACAAAACCCCTGACTCCAATTTGGAGCAGGCGAATCAGACTCAATTCAGAATCGTACATAGTAAGCACCAGAATCCGTATGGCCGGATAATTATCTCGCAGCCATTTAGCGCTATCGTATCCATCTTTCACGGGCATATTAAGGTCTAGTATTATCAAATCCGGGAGGTTTCCGGCTTTTAGCTTATTGATCATTTTTTCCCCGTTGTCCGCCGTAAATGCGATTGAGAACTGTGAGGTACTATCAATCATGGCGGCGAGAGCGTCCCTGAGCAGGACATGATCGTCAATAAGGGCCACTTTAATCATGAATTCAATGGTTTGGTATTTTTTCGTCAAATGGTACCAGGGCATGCACGATGGTCCCGGCTCCACGGGCGCTTTCTATCTTGCACCATCCATTCATCAGTTCAGCTCTGCGGATCATATTATTAAGTCCCGCGGAATAAGAATTTTTCGGTTTTTCTTTAGTTAGCTGGAAGCCGGTCCCATTATCTCTTATTCTCAGATCGAGTCCATCCTGGGCATAGTGCAGATCAATGATTATTTGGGTACCCCCCGCATGCCGGATCGCGTTATTCAAGGCTTCCTGGACAATTCTGAATATCATTATTTCCTTTTCTCCCTGCACGAACCTGGCAGTACCTCTGACTTCCAGCCTGATATCATGACCTACAATATTTCGAATTCTTTCAACTTCAAATTCAAGCGCTCCAATCAGGCCATTACTTTTAATCAATTCAGAGCTGAGACTCCGGGAAATATCGCTCAAATCATTGATGGCTTCGCCGATTAGGTCTATGGCCACATTAATTAAAACCTGGGAGCCAGGGGCGCTTCCCCGTTCCAAAGAATTCAGGTGAAATTTTGCCAGGGTCAATATCTGGTTGATATTATCATGGATCTCCCTGGAGATATTTTGAAATGTTTGTTCCTGTATCTCCAATTGGCTTTGCAAAATCTGGCTCTGATGGGCTAATTTGATTTGTTCAATTTCCTTAAAATATTCAAATTGCTTGGCCTTGTACTTTTGTAAGATCAGAATTACATAAGATGTAACCATCAGAATAAGGATGGTGCATAAGATCAGGGTTATGAGTATTATTTGTTGGCTGGTATCTTGCATAAGAATGCCTTTATGAAAAACCAATACATGATTGCGTCGCTTATTTCAGGTATGCTGTTTATAAGTTGGTTGATTCCCGGATTGGAAAACGTGAAATTGAACGCGTATTCAAAATTATATTGCCAGAAATATAGGCTAATGCAATATAGAGGTATGGGTAGGACAAAACTGAAGGTAATGCCGGATATTGCCCAGAAATCCCGAATTCCTTCTTTTAATTTATTCAATCCCTGGGAGAATATGCGGGTAAAAAATTCAAGTCCCAGAAATGTTATGACTATATTTTCATATAGAAACACAACGTATATAAACTCTTTAGTTATGAACCCTAGGATTCTCCCAACAATCAATAATGGGAAAAAAATATACAGGATTATGACAATTCTCTTTAACCTTATTGAGGATCTTCTATAAAATAGCCAGCAAAGGAATGTGAATTCCAGAAGGATAAAAAAATGGTAAATAAGCTCTGATTGTTTCCTATCCAACACAACCCAAAGCACATCCATCGTCACGCCCATTAATAAATAGATATAAATCTTGCCTGCTATCGAACTATTGCCATATTTGATTCTATAATGAATGGCATAAAACAGGCATATTAATTCCATTAAACCTGAGACGATCAGTGATATTGTTTTTATATAAGTCATCTTTTCCGGTGTTAGGTTGCAAGAGAAATATCCTAATCGTCAGCCTGCAATGCCAATTGCAATTTATTATTTGTCCATTCAAAACAAATAACCTGGCATTTGCTTCAGACCTCCAAATTATCTTGTTAGAATCAAAAATGCAATGAGTAAAAAACCCTAAGAATTTGAGAAAATCCCCTTAGTGTTTAGCGTTATTTTGAGGGAGATGAGAAATTACCTGGAAACCAGTTTCTTATGGAAAGATCAATTGCAGTTCTTAAGGTCCGGCCCCGTCTGCTATCATGGGAAGGAGGGATTTACCACAAAATACCTAATGAAATTCGTGGAGTGCCTCATAGAAATCTGGGAAAAAAACGATTTTCTTTTGAGGTAAAACCCATGGGTGGATATACAAATAGCTGAAATTTGCATTTGAATTGAATCAGCCGTTGCTAACTTATTTAATGGGGCCAGGTAAATGTATTTGGAAGAGGAATTGATAAGACACCCTGAATATTTCCGGAATTGAATTCAAGATATTGCCGGATTGATAATTTTAAGGCTCTTTCAAGAAGGACAAAGCCTGAAATTGTAAGGCCTTACCCGATTTCCGATAGGCACTCAGTGTAGACTTTCAGGGTGGCTGCCTGCCACCTTTGGCCACTAAACTAACCCCGAGGTATATCCGGGGCCAGGTCCTTAGTTGAATCATGACTCGCTAAAGCTGTTTCTAATTCTAAATATGAAACCATTTTTATCTTCTTAACCATATCCAAGCGGTCTTTGCAGACACAATTACCCTAACATAAATTCCGGATTTACGAAGAAGCTTTTTCCGGCCATAATCGACCGGCTGGTACCAGTATTACAATCTAAGTTCCTGAAAACAAAGAACTAATCCTCCCCGTATTATTCCATAGTATTTACCACAGTCATAGAAAAACGTAAAACTACGATAGTAGATATTCAGCAATTTTATGATATTGCGTGGTAAAACTTACATCTAAATCATTGCAGAAAGAATAAAATGAGGATCCCATGAAAAATCAGGAATCAGGAGAGCCAATACGCGTAATAATTGCAGACGACCATATGCTTTTCCGTGCCGGTGTGAAGACAGCCCTGGGTATGAAAAAAGATATCCGTATGGTGGGCGAGGCCGACAACGGCATGCAACTACTAAACCTGCTCAAGCACGTTCAACCGGATGTGATACTGTTGGATATACAAATGCCTATATTGGACGGCATATCCACACTCCCCGAGATCAAGAAACTTTATCCGGAAATACGTGTCATTATGCTAACCATGCATAACGACCATTCCATGATATCCAAACTCATGGAACTGGGCGCCAACGCCTATCTGACCAAGAACTCGGATTCAGAAGTCATTTATGAGGCGATTAAAACCTGCTTTGAACAGGAATTTTATTTTAATGCCCTCACCAATAAGGCATTGATTGATGGTCTGCGCACCAAACGGCAGGCTGAAGCTGCACATCCCGCGGAAGTCAAACTCTCCGACAAGGAAATACATATCCTCAAACTCATGTGCGAGGAAAAAAGCACTAAGGAAATTGCTGACATGGTGGACCTGAGTCCACGCACCGTTGAGGCCATACGCGACAAACTGAAATCGAAAACCGGCGCCAAGAGTATGGCCGGGCTTGTGATGTATGCGGTCAAGGCGGGAATCCTGGAGAATAAATAGTTTGTCCTGATTAATTGATTCCGGCATTCACATTACCTTACGGACAAATGCCTGGTTATTTTATTTTCAACGGCCAGTTCTGCAAAGATGGAGAAATGGTCATTTCTGCGGATAACCGTTCCTTTCGGTATGGTGACGGCCTGTTTGAAACTATGCGGGTGATTGACGACAGCATTGCCCTGGCAGAATACCATTTTGAAAGGCTGTTTGAAGGAATAAGCAAGCTCCAATTTGAATGTCCCTCCTATTTTACTGCCGTTTTCCTGGCAGAGGAAATTCTTTCACTCTGTAAGAAAAATAAGATTGAAAAAGCTGCCAGGGTAAGACTTATGGTATTCAGAGGAAATGGTGGCCTTTATGACCCGGAAGATCTTAAACCCAATTATCTGATCCAGACCTGGCCCCTGGATCAACCCGGCTTTGGCTGGAACGAAAACGGGTTGGTTGTGGATCTGTATCCCAGCGCCCAAAAATCATGCGATGATTTTGCCGCCCTTAAATCAAATAATTTCCTGCCATATATAATGGCTGCCCTCTATGCCAAACAAAACCGGCTCGATGATAGCATGGTGGTGAATCAGTATGGAAGAATCGCAGATGCCACCATCGCCAATATATTCTCAGTCAAAGATGGCACCATTTACACACCTCCATTGAGTGAAGGTTGCGTGGCCGGGGTAATGAGAAGGTTCCTGTTAGTAGATATAGCTGCAGAAGGATACACAATGAAAGAGTCGCAATTCCAGCTGAATGACCTGCTGGAAGCCGATGAACTGTTGCTCACCAATGCGGTGCAGGGCATACGATGGGTGAGACAATTCCGCAATAAAACTTATATCAATAATACCGGGTTGGAGTTAATGCGCGAGGTCAATAAAAAAATCAGGTAGCAGTTCCAACATTCCAGCGGTCGACTTTTGAAAAGTCATTAATCAACAAAAACATTCTCATCAGCAACACCACGCTTATCATTAGTTGCATAGATATCAAGAAACCTCAAGACTGCCTTCTTCCCATCTTCACCAAGATTTAGAGAATAGTTGTTTACATATAAGTCAATATGCTGACGCATGACTACTTCATCCATTTCCTGTGAATTTTGTTTCACATAATCAGAGATGAACGGATAATGACGAAATGAATACTCCAGGCTTTCGCGGATCAGGTCGTCCACTTTTTCCTGAATGGATTTTTCAATTCCTCTCTTGATGATTATCCCACCCAAGGGAATGGGGCTGGTCGTTTCTTTTTCCCAGTATTCACCCAGGTCCATCAATTTGATCAGACCCTTTTCTTCATAGGTAAACCTGTTTTCATGAATGATGACTCCGCAATCCACTTCACCGGAGAGGACTGCATTTTCGATTTCTGAAAAAATCATGAATTTCTTCTTATCTGCATGGGGAAAAGCTAATGAGAACAGCATATGAGCCGTAGTATTTTCTCCTGGTATGGCCACGCTGTAATCAGCCATCGCAAAATTGGGGATGGGCTTCTTCGAAATCAGCAGGGGCCCAACACCCTTGCCTAAGGCGCCTCCGCTGCTCAGGATCTTATAGTGGCTCATTACCAATGGGTATGCGCCGTAGCTAATCTTGCTGATATGGAGCCTGTTTTCAAGTGCATAACGATTCAGGGTCTGCACATCTTCCAGGATTATCTCAAATTCAAGATCCCCCGTGTCAATTTTTCTATTGACCAGTGCGTCAAAAATAAACGTATCATTAGGACAGGGAGAAAATCCGAGTGAATATTTCATTCTTTGTTGAACATATTATTGATCAGGATGATCAGCTCCCGATTCAGGTTTTCTATTGCTTCTCTTATCAGCCATTTGCTCTTGTCTCTCTCACCTATAAAATTGCTGACCGCACGCAATTGGACAAAGGGAATATCTTCCTGGAGACAAACATAGTGAAATGCCGCTCCTTCCATCGATTCCAGAACAGGCCCATATTTCTCGATCAGCTCGTGTACCCTTTTGCTGCTGGTGGTGATTTCGTTCACAGTAACTGCCCTTACCTGCTGTAAATGAGTTTTGTGGAGAATTTGATGGTGGGGATTGATGAGCATTTTTTTTGAAAAAGGAAATATGTCTTTCTCGACAAGGTCCATATCGAAAACATCCTGAAAAAGGCCATTTTCTTCAACTCCCCAATCGCCCAATATTTCCTCTTTTATTACGGTCACCATGCCAGGGGGGTAAAAAGGATGCATGGTACCGGCAATGCCTGCCTGTATGGCAAGATCAGGTTTATTAGCGGCAATTTTTTTGGTCAGTCCGTAAGCAGTATTCAGCATACCCACTCCGGTAATGATACTTTGAACACTACAATTTTTCCTGTGATATGCTCTTTCAGCCAGAAATTCACCTGTAGCCTGAATTTCATAAGGCGTAGCGGCGACCAGGACGATATTCATGATACAAATTTCAGTAATAAATTGATATCCCGGCAGGAATCTACATTTTCATTTGGGAAGCACTAAGTTTGCTGAAATTTTTTTGAAAATGGTGTTCCTGACTCGTGTGGAGCATTTCAATGCGGCTCATAAGCTTTACAATCCCCGCTGGAATAAGGAAAAAAATGAGGAAGTATTTGGAAAATGCGCCAATGAAAACTGGCATGGCCATAATTATGAATTGTAAATAACCATAAAGGGTGAGCCTGATCCAGATACAGGATTTATTTTCGATGCCAGGCAGTTGAGCAATATTATTAAAGGCCATGTGGTTGAAAAACTGGACCATAGGAACCTTAACCAGGACGTTGATTTTATGCAGGGGGAAATGTGCTCGACGGAAACTCTTGCCATAGGCATCTGGGAACAACTCGAATCCCGATTGCCGAGCCGTATCAAATTGCATTGAGTAAAATTGTTTGAAACTGCCCGAATTTATGTGGAATATTACGGAGGATAGTCTAAGGATAGGACGCTTTGATTATTTCCCTTAAGCTGAACCCTTTACGAGGAAATCTTCAATAACAATCCCTGATTGTCAGGGCAGAGACAACCCTTTTTGTTGAATTGACGTAAATTGAACTCCGATTGAACAAAAAGCTGCCTGAGAAAATTCAACGACCAGATTTGGGTGTTATTTTAATATAACTATGGCCATGAAAGTTGCGGTTTACCGGAGAGAACATTTTAATGCGGCCCATCGCCTGCACAATCCCGACTGGGATGACATTAAGAATTATAAGGTATTTGGTAAATGCAATAATCCTAATTTTCACGGGCATAACTATGAATTGGAAGTGAAGCTGGCAGGTGATCCAGATCCTGAGACGGGATATGTGATGGACCTGAAAATATTATCGGATATTATCCAGGAAAGTGTTTTGGAGAAGTTTGATCACAAGAATCTGAACCTGGATGTTGAAGAATTCAAAAATCTTAATCCAACTGCCGAAAATATCGTGGTGGTCATTTACAATTTGTTAAGGCCAAATATTGATCCGGCTTATGAGTTACAAGTGAGATTATACGAGACTCCAAGGAATTTTGTGGAGTATCCAGCATAGAAAAAGAATTGTCGCGTACCAGCTGCCCCGGGATAGAGGCTGATCGGGCATTTGTGAACAAGCGATAGGCTACTAAACAATATAATCATAAAATTCTTATTAGATGGCGTACAAAAAAGTCGAGCAGTACGAAGATAAAATCACTTCGGGTCTGCTGGAGAATTACAGGGAAACTTTGTCATTGTTGGGAGAAGACCCCAATAGGGAAGGCTTGTTAAAGACCCCGGAACGTGTTGCCAAGGCTATGCAATACATGACTCAGGGCTATTTTATGGACGCCCAAGCAATCCTGAATGCCGCCAAGTTCCATGAAGAAATCAGTGAAATGATTATCGTAAAGGATATCGAATTATATAGTCTTTGTGAACATCACATGCTCCCTTTTTTCGGGAAGGCCCACATAGCCTATATTCCCAATGGCTGGATCACGGGATTGAGCAAAATCGCGAGGGTGGTGGATGTTTTTAGCCGCCGGCTGCAGGTGCAGGAAAGGCTTACCACGCAGATATTGGATGCCATTAAGACTACATTGAATCCACTTGGAATCGCAGTGGTAATTGAAGCTTCGCATCTCTGCATGATGATGCGGGGCGTTCAAAAACAAAATTCGGTTACCACTACCTCCGCCTTCTGGGGTGAATTTGAAAGGAATGAATCCAGAAGTGAATTCATCCGGCTCATAGGATCAAAACTGCATTGAGTAATATCATTGATTAATCTTGAAGAGGAACTCCTGCAAACTGCAATTTGTGGGAGTTTTTTATAACCTTGTTATTTTTGCACTCATATTTTCGCAACATGAAGCACGCTTATGTTTTTCCAGGTCAGGGTACCCAATTTCCTGGAATGGGAAAGAGCTTGTATGAAAGAAATTCTAGAGCCAGGGACTTGTTTGAAGAAGCCAATGAAATTCTTGGATTCAGGATTTCTGATGTGATGTTTGGAGGGACTACAGATGATCTGAAACAGACAAGAGTGACACAGCCTGCGGTTTTTTTGCATTCTGTGGCGGCTTTTCAAAGCATCGAAGATGCCCGTCCTGAAATGGTGGCCGGACATTCGCTTGGAGAATTTTCTGCACTTGTGGCCAATGGCGTCCTGAAATTTGAACTTGCTTTGAAATTAGTTTCAATCAGGGCAAGTGCCATGCAAAAAGCATGTGAGATAAATCCCTCGACGATGGCAGCTGTATTGGGTTTGGATGATGCCCGGGTTGAAGAAGTTTGCATGGCCGTACAAGATGAAACCGGTGAAGTGGTGGTTCCGGCGAACTACAATTGTCCGGGCCAGTTAGTAATCAGCGGTTCTATAAAAGCGATTGATATTGCCTGTGAGAGGATGAAGGCCGCTGGCGCCAAGAGGGCCCTGGTCCTTCCTGTAGGTGGTGCTTTCCATTCGCCATTGATGGCGCCGGCCAGGGGAGAATTGGCTGAAGCTATTGATAGTACGAATTTCGGTCCGGCATCCTGTCCCGTATATCAGAATGTTGTTGCGGAACCGGTTTCGGATCCGGCATTGATCAAAAAAAATCTTGTAGAGCAACTCACTGGGGCCGTGCGGTGGACACAATCTGTTAGAAGGATGATTGCTGACGGGGCAACGAAATTTACGGAAGCGGGTCCAGGCAAAATTCTACAAGGTCTTATCCTGAAAATAGACAATTCTCCGAAAGTGGATGGATATAGTTGACTGAAAGATCCACAGATGAGGCCCTCGCCTTATTGGATCCTGTTTCTGCCGATGCTGCCTTTAAAGAATTTTGTTCCCATTTTTACATTCACGTCCTGGATCTCCCTGCTTAGGCCTTCCTGCAATCGGGGAGCAATTGCTCTCGCGTAAGTGCCATTGCCTATGAAATGCAGTACGCTTGCCAGGCAATTCTCGTTTACATCACCCCATTGTTTGTCAAGTCCGTCCATTACCTGGTAATTGGGTGTAAGTCCGTCAAAATAATTTCCTACGCCACTTTTATTGATCGTTCGGAATGAAATGGGGAAAATATACCAATTCCCCACAGGTATAGGAAAGAATCCTACCGGTTTACCATAGGTGTTAGATGGTCCCACCAATTGAACATTCAGATAGGGTTTTAAGGAATTGATGACCAGCTCACTTGCCGAAGCAGTGTTTTGTGTACCGATGAAGAATACGCGTGAAAGGCTTAGATTCCCTTTTTTGCCGTAGCGATCCGTTATATTATTAGAAGTGTATTTGTCATTGTATGCATAAGTGAGCAACACATCTCCATTACCGGAAGAAGGTACCAGGTAATCATCCAGCTCTTCGGCCAACGAAACATAACCACCTCCATTATAGCGAAGGTCTATTACAACATCCTGCACATTCGAGGTCGCAAATCTGTTGAAAACGCGGGCGAATTCACTCTTTATTGATGCAGTATCACCGATAAATGAATTCAATACCATATAACCTACATTATTGCCGGCAACATTGTAAACCGTGTCCACAAATACAGGGTGTTCCTGATAAGATGCGGCCGCAAGGGTGATGGTAGTATCCGTATTATCCGGCCTTTTGAAACCGAATGTGGTTGAATTGCTGTAATACACGGCGTCAACGATAGCGCTCGCATTACTGGTGGTAATATTAGTGCTACCATTCAGCGAGGTGATACGCCAACTCCGCGTGATACCAGCTTTTCCTGCCGGCGACTCCTTCTCTACGAATGAAATTCTCAGATCTCCTTGTGCCAGAAAGAACACCCCGATTCCAAAATCGCCGCTAATACCATTGCTGATATTATTCCAATCTGACTGAAGGATTCCAAAACTGTACCTGTCAACCGGTTTGGAAAACCCCGGCTCGCTGCTGTATTTCCGAATCGCGGTCATGATGGCATCAGGATCAGCGTAAATCCTGGGGTTGAATGTGTCCGGAATATTTTTATACCATAAATAAATTTCGCGGGAATATAGCAATACAGTATCCTTCATTTTATCCACGGCTGTGGGCACGGGAGTTGGAGGAGGAGGGGCCGGATTTGGACTGGGGTCGCTGGTTTTCTTGCAACCCATAACAAATATTCCAATCGCACAGGAAATGATCAGGATAAAGCGCTTCATAACTGCCATGATTTGTGGATGAATGATATTCAAAATAAGAATTATTCAGATAGGATAAGCTTCAAAAGGAATTTATTAACATTTATAAAATAGCCAGTTATGGTCCTTTTACAGACCTAACGTATTTTCAAATAGCAGAGTTGCTTCCGGACAGCTTAATCCCCCGGATTCACCATAGCTGTATTGCTCAAAAATTGAGAGACCCATTGAGCCATTCGGAGCTAAGATCAGCCTTGTAATACTTTTTGTAAAAATTAACAGCAGGCTCATTCCAGTTCAGTACCTGCCACATCATGCCATTGAATTTCTTTTCTTTGGCTTCTTCAATGAGTCGGTCAAATAATAATTTGCCAAGCCCCTTACCACGCATCTTTTCCGTGACGATAATATCTTCCAGGTACATACGCTGACCTTTCCAGGTGCTATATCGGATATAGTATAAGGCAAATCCTTCCACCCGGCCCTTCACTTCAGATACGAAGGCCCACCAAACCGGGTTGGGGCCGAATCCGCTTTCCACAAAATGTTCCAGGGTCACAGTTACTTCATCCGGAGCTCTTTCATAAACCGCCAGTTCCTGTACCAGTTCCATCAGCCTGGCACAATCCTTTTTTCCCGCCCTTCTTATAATTATATCCGTCATGCTTATGAATCAGATTGATTAGTCCGAAAACTTATATCGAATGGTTTTGAACCTTGCAATCATTGCAAGGCCTGATCTAAATCGGCTAAAATATCCTGAATATTTTCCATGCCCACGCTCATCCTGATCAAGCCGTCTGTGATGCCATATTTTTCCCGCTGTTCTTTGGGAACGCTGTAATGGGTCATTGAAGCAGGGTGTGACAACAAGGTATCGCAGGTGCCCAAGGATACAGTCCTCGTACACATCTTGAGTCGGTTCATAAAATTTATTCCCGACTGAAGACCTCCTTTGAGTTCAAAACTCATCATGGCGCCAGGGTGCCGCATTTGTTTCATGGCAGTATAATGGTCAGGGTGCGAAGCCAGTCCATTGTAATTAACTTTTGCTACTGCCCGCTGGGATTCTAGAAATCCTGCCACCTCCATGGCATTATGGCAATGCCTCTCCATCCTCAATTCAAGTGTCTTCATCCCGTTAATTAGCATGAATGCATCGAAAGGATTGCTATTGCCACCTATCAACTTGTAGATTTTGTATGCACGCCCTTTCATGAAATTGAGATCCCTACCCATGAAAATGCCACCAATGGAAGTGCCATGCCCATTGAGAAATTTGGTTGTAGAATGAACGACAAAATCAACGCCATACCTGAATGGCTGTTGCAGATAGGGAGTAGCGAATGTGTTATCGCATGCTATCAATTTTTCATATTTCCTGGCCAGTTTGGCTATCTCATCTATGTCCACACATTGGATCGTTGGATTCGCGGGTGTTTCCAGGTAGATTAATTTAATGGATGGATTTTTCTTCAGAGCATCTTCGGCCTTATTGAGATCCCGCAGATCCTCAATAATTCCTTCCATGTTCAAGTTTGGAAGCAGGCTATTCATGATGTCCTGCGTGCCACCGTATAAAGAATAATGAGATAGTATTTTATCACCTGCCCTTAAATTGCTGAGCAGCATGGTTGAGATCGCAGCCATGCCGGAAGCCTGAAGGTAGCCCTTCACCTGCAGTGGTTCACCCATTTCGTCAAGGAGCCCAAAAGTCTCCATAGCCGCAATCTTGTTTTCAGCCTCAGCGGAAGTGGGATTGCCCCATCGGGAATAGATGTATCCTTTTTCCTCTCCGCTGAATCTTCTCATGCCCTGTTCGGCATCGTCGTAAACAAAAGTGGAGGTAGCGTAAATGGGCGTAAGGTGTGAATGGGCCGAATCTGTTTGATGGCCGGCATGAATGGCCAGAGAACTGAAACCACTCATTGGGATAATCTTATCTGCCATAAATTGTTGGGTTCCCTGCTACCTGTTTGAGGCAGAAGGCCTTTTTGCTTTAATTTTAGGGAATACAAATGTACTATAATATCATGAAGGAGATTATCCTGCAATTTGCCGCCTATACTTCCTGGGCGAATCAAAAAATGACAGAAAGCATACTCTTGTTGAATCCTGCTCTCCATGATCAACCTGTTGCCAGTAGTTTTCCCAGCCTTTATTTGACTTTAGCTCATGTGTTGCATGCAGGAACAATTTGGTGGCAAAGGTTTAACCCTGATGAAATTGAAATGAGATCTGCTTCGAGTTCCAAACTTTCTATGAATGAATTGGCAGATGAGATTAGGAACCTGGACAAGAAATGGGAAGAATGGATCTCAGAGGCATCGGAAGAAGACTTGCGACGGCTTTTGCACTTTACAACTGCCCGTGGGGAATCCTTTCATCAACCCATTTACGAATTGCTCATGCACTTATTCAACCATGCTACCTATCATCGCGGACAATTGGTTACCATCATGAGGTCTCTCGGCCTGGAAAATATACCTAAAACTGATTTCATCATTTTTGTAAGAGGTCAGTAAATACAATGACCTTAATGCAGCCACTGCACTTAAGCAGTAATGCCAGAAGATGGCCTTGATTCATAGTATTAATTCAAACCTGGATCGCTCATATTTTCTGGTAATCCAGATTTTCAATAGGCCCATTTTATCAGGGTTGCGCCCCAGGTAAAGCCTCCGCCAAAAGCTGAAAGCACCAGATTGTCGCCCTTCCTGAGTTTATTCTCCCACTCCCAAAGACATAGTGGAATGGTGCCAGCGGTAGTGTTGCCGAATCGCTGAATGTTCAGCATCACTTTATCGTATGAAAGACCCATCCGCTCGGCAGTGGCATCTATGATTCGTTTATTTGCCTGATGAGGAACCAGCCAGGCCACATCATCTGCGGTTAGGCCATTCCGTTGCATCAGTTCAAAGCTTACGTCAGCCATTCCTTTAACTGCAAATTTAAAAACCGCCTGTCCTTCCTGATAGATATAATGTTCTTTATTAGTGACCGTTTCTATGGAGGGAGGCTTAAGCGATCCTCCTGCTTTCATGTGTAAGTGCTGGCATCCTGCACCATCACTTCTCAAAATACTGTCCAGAACTCCATTTCCTTCATTACCGGGTTCCAATAACACAGCTCCGGCACCATCGCCAAAAATGATGCATGTTGCCCGATCACTATAATCCACGATGGAACTCATTTTATCTGCACCTACTACCACTACCTTTTTGTAGCGTCCACTTTCCACCAGGGTTGCGCCTGTTGTGAGTGCATAAAGAAAGCCGGAACAAGCCGCGGCAAGATCAAACCCCCAGGCGTTTTTCGCTCCTAATTTGTGGCATGCCAGGTTAGCTGTTGATGGGAAGAACATATCAGGTGTAACCGTACCTACTATCAGGCAGTCGATTTCTTCAGGACCGATGCCTCTTTTTTCCAAAAGATTCTGTACGCAGGGAACCACCAGGTCTGATGTGCCCACACCCTGGCCAGTCAATATTCTTCGCTCTTCAATGCCTGTTCGGGTACGGATCCATTCGTCTTTTGTATCCACCATTTTTTCCAATGCAGCATTCGTTAGCCTGTATTCCGGAACATATCCACCAACGGCCGTAATAGCCGCAGTTATTTTTTCGCTCATTTTTTAGCATTGAGGTTTAAATTCGGGCACGAAATTACAATTCTCGGGATAAATCCGGATAAAGCACCATGAATCCTGATTTCTTGCTTCCTATTGAGCCTTCAAACTTAAATTCAATCAATTTTTTCGTTGGTTTATAATGTGGAACTCATGGCCTCCAAGTATTAAATACAATTTGAAGATGGCTGGCTCATATCTGCTCCAGGCTTGGGCTTCACCGAAAACCGGTGACCATTATCTGACCTTTCTAAACAGTCAGGCTGATAATGGGCTTATGACTCTTCATTCCAATTCTCTCCTCCTCAGGACAAGTTCCTTTATATTTGTTTTTTTTTATCACAAAATGATAGCATTCTTAACCGGCAAATTTGTATATAAAACCCCTGCGGTTGTACATGTGGATGTAAATGGAGTGGGATACGAAGTCCAGGTAAGCCTTAACACCTATTCCAAAATAAGTGGACTGGAGGTGGGGACCTTATATACCTATCTTCAGGTGAAGGAGGATGGGCATACCCTGTATGGGTTTTTTGATACGGCAGAAAAAGCTATGTTTGTCCAGATCATCGGCATCAATGGGGTAGGTGCAGCAACAGCCAGAATGATGTTGTCTTCCATGCATCCGGGGGATTTGGCGAAGGCCATTCTGACGGGCAATATTAAACAACTTGAAAGCATCAAGGGTATTGGCAGGAAAACAGCCGAACGTATAGTCCTTGAATTGAAAGATAAATTGAACAAAAATTTTGGTGAAACCTCAAGTTCTGCCCTCATATACAATAGTTTGGAGCAGGATGCGTTAAATGCTCTGGTAGCTTTGGGCATAGCCCGGAACAC
Source organism: Agriterribacter sp. (assembly GCA_041484195.1). GTDB lineage: Bacteria > Bacteroidota > Bacteroidia > Chitinophagales > Chitinophagaceae > PSRI01. The sequence continues at coordinate 37,472 of JBGPHC010000019.1, forward strand.
TGCCGAAAATGCAATAAAAAAAGCATCTGCATCCGCTCCCTCCGATGAAAACCTTGAACAATTAATCAAAAAAGCCCTGCAGTTTATTTGAGTTGAACTCTACCCATTAAACAAGACGGAGAAAAATTGACTTTAAAGTACCTGAAGATATCCTTCATTACAGTTTGTATTGCGGCAGGGCTACTCTTGTCCCTGCCTGCATTGGCGCTACCTCATCCGGCTCCTGGATACTACCAGGAAAGAGATACCGGCCTGCCTGCTAAGAAGGATACATTGAGATTCCCTATTGAAGACAGGCGTGGTGACCCATTCAGTTATCCCAAAAAGAATGTTTTTGATCTCAAAGATCCCTCCAATATAAAGGATTCCATTATTTATGATCCCAGGGAAAAGCAATATTATATCATCGAAAAAATTGGGAACAATTATTACCGGAAGCCAACCTATCTCACTTTTGACGAATTTTTGAGGCTACAATCTCAAAAACAGGAAAATGATTATTTCAGATCCAGAGCTAATACTATCAGCCTGCTGAACCGTTCTTTGTTACGCCCCAAATTGCAGGCAGACAGCGATCTTTTTAACCGTTTGTTTGGGAATGGCAAAGTGGATATTCGTCCACAGGGTAACGTGACCGTAACCACTGGTTACCAGGGTCAGAATATCAAGAATCCCACCTTGCCGGAAAGGGCGCGTAAGAACGGAGGATTTGATTTTGACATGGGCGCCAATATCAACGTGATTGGAAGTGTGGGCGATAAACTTAAATTGCCCATCAGTTATAATACTACTTCAACTTTTGATTGGGAGAATCAACTCAAGCTCGAATATACAGGGAGGGACGATGAGATCATCAAGAAGATCGAGATGGGAAACACTTCCTTCGCATCCAAAGGCAGCCTGATTCCCGGCGCTCAATCCCTGTTTGGAATAAAGACGCAATTGCAATTTGGGGAATTGTATGTCACCAGTGTATTCGCCACGCAAAAATCCCAGCGTCAATCCAAAGCATTGCAGGGTGGTGCATCCACCTCACAGATTTCTGTGAGGGCGGATGACTATGACGAAAATCGCAATTTCCTCCTGGCTCAATACTTTCGCGATCACTACAACAGCGCCATGAAGAATCTTCCTGTGGTCACTTCGCAGGTACAAGTTTTAAGGATGGAAGTATGGGTCACCAACAGAACCGGCGCCACAGTTGATACCAGGGATATTGTTGGACTAATGGACCTGGGAGAGAATACGCCTTATGGACCCTGGATTGGAACTGGTAGCAATTTGTCCAGTAATAACGCTAATAACCTTTATTCAACCATTCTCGGAAATCCAGCTTCCCGTGAACCCGCTTCAGCGGTAAGCACTCTGGTTGGCATGGGTCTTCGACAGGTCCAGGATTTTGAAAAGACCTATGCGCGCAAACTGGATTCTTCTCAATATACCTACAATAAGCAGGTGGGATATCTATCCCTGAGGGCTCCATTGCAGTCCGATGAAGTGCTGGCGGTTGCATTCCAATACACGTACAATGGCAGGGTTTACCAGGTGGGCGAATTTTCACAGGATGTCCCGGTAGATTCGAGTTCAGGAGTGCAAAAAGTCTTGTTCCTGAAATTATTGAAAGCGACGTCTGCCAGGACCAATCTGCCGATCTGGAAATTGATGATGAAGAATATTTACACGCTGAAGAGTGATAACGGCGATTATCTCACTTCCCTTGATCCGGTGGGATTTCAATTGAATGTGATGTATGAGGAACCGGGAGGCGGAGTGAAAAGGTACCTTCCTGAAGGGAACCAGGCCGGCGTTCCATTGTTAACGCTTTTGAATTTGGACAGGCTGAATAACCAGGCAGACCCGCAGCCGGACGGAGTATTTGACTACCTGGAAGGATTTACTGTAGTCTCCAATCAGGCCCAGATCATATTCCCCGTATTGGAGCCATTTGGAAGGGACCTTGAATTCGCATTCAATGATCCCACATTGCGTCAGAAATATATTTATTATCCACTCTATGATACCATTAAGGCTATCGCGCAAACCTATGCGAACCTGGACCGCTTTGTAATGAAGGGCGTCGCTAAATCGACCGGAGTGCAATCGGAGATATCACTCAACGCATTCAATATACCCCAGGGCTCTGTAACGGTCACGGGTGGTGGCAGAACTTTGCAGGAGAATGTGGACTACGTGATTGATTACAATCTGGGAACACTGAAAATCATCAACCAGGCAATATTGAATTCCGGGATTCCAGTGAATGTGCAGTTTGAAAACCAGGCTACTTACGGTTTGCAACAACGAAATTACCTGGGATTGCGAATGGATTACCTGGCCAATAAGCACCTTTCGCTGGGTGCCACGGCCGTGAGGCTGAGTGAAAGACCCTATTTCACCAAAATGAATTATGGCGAGGATCCGATAAGAAATACTATGCTGGGCGCTGATTTCAGCTACCACAATGAGATCCCCCGACTGAACAGGCTCCTGGATAAATTGCCATTCTATACGCCGCAGGGAACATCCAGCATTACGGCATTTGGAGAAGCTGCCAAGATGGATCCTGGTCATCCTCCCCAAATAGGAAAGGGCAGGAATGGGCTGATCTATATCGATGATTTTGAAGGTAGCAAGGCCAGCATTGACCTACGCTTTCCACTGATCAGTTGGGCACTGGCGAGCACACCTTCCGGAGCAACAGACAAACTTGGGAATCTGCTTTTCCCGGAAGCGGATCTTTACAACGACCTGAGTTATGGAATGAATCGCGCAAAACTGGCCTGGTACAATATTGAACCCGTCCTGCAGGAAAAGAAAAATTCGAGTAACCCTTTGCGTAATAACCTGGCAGAATTGTCCGACCCAAGAGTCAGGGCCGTATCCAATGCGGAAATTTTCCCGGAAAGGACGCCCGATTTCGGTCAGAATCAATTAGTGACATTCGACCTCGCCTATTATCCTACGGATAAGGGGCCCTATAATTACAGTGTCAATAATGTTGATGCCAATGGTAAGTTGTTAAATCCAAAAACGAGATGGGGAGGCCTGATGAGGGCGATTGACCAGACTGATTTTGAAACCAGCAATATTGAATTCATTGAATTCTGGCTATTGGATCCATTCATAAAGAATACTGACCCGGCTGGTGGAGAACTGTATTTTAATCTGGGCAATGTGTCGGAAGATATTTTGAAGGATTCCAGAAGGTTCTATGAAAACGGATTGCCCACACCTAAGATTCCGGCTCAAACGGACACTTCGATATGGGGGAAGGCGCCCAGGAATCCCACACAGGTGACCCAGGCCTTCAGCAACGACCCGGCGGATCGTCCTTTCCAGGATGTGGGATTAGACGGTGAAAACGACGATAGTGAAAGAGTGTCCAGAGCTCAATATCTCAATGACCTGCAGTCCACTTTCGGAGCGGGCTCAAAGGCTTACCAGGATGCAGAAGAGGATCCTTCGGCCGATAATTTCCGTTACTATCGCGATCCCGCATACGACGATCAGGGAACCGGCATATTGGGCCGGTATAAGAATTTTAACAGCCCCCAGGGTAATTCGCCGGTTTCGTCAGCAAATTCCCAATTTTCTTCTGCCGCAACTCTGTATCCCGACGCGGAAGATCTGAATCATGACAATACACTCAATGAGAATGAAGAATATTTCCAATACCGCGTTGAAATAAAGCCTTCCGCGGATCCGGAAATGCAAATCGGACAGAATTTCATAGTGGATAGAAAAGTAGTGGGTGTTCAATTGGCCGATGGCTCAAAGGAAAACCAAACATGGTACCAGTTTCGTATCCCCATAAATGAATATGATAAGAAAGTCGGCAATATTCCTGATTTCAAATCCATTCGATTTATCCGCATGTTTCTTACCGGATTCCAGGATTCAACAGTGATGCGCTTTGCAAAGCTCGACCTGGTGCGGAATCAATGGAGGCGCTTTACCTACGACCTGGACACGGCGGGACAATACAAACCCATTGATGTAAACGGCCCCACCAGTTTTAATGTGAGCGCGGTAAATATTGAAGAGAATGACAAGCGCCAACCCATTCCATATATTATTCCACCCGGTATTGAAAGGGTACAATCGCTGAGCAATGGCGGGATCAACATCCTCCAAAATGAACAATCCATGAGTCTGCAGATCTGTAATCTGCCGGACGGTGAAGCAAGGAGCGTATTTAAGACATTTAATCTCGACCTGAGACAGTACCGCAGATTATTGATGTTTCTGCATGCCGAAAGCGTTGCCGGGCAGCCTCCGGTGGATGGGAAAATTGACGCGGTGATCAGAATCGGGAATGATTTTATCAGTAATTTCTATGAAATCAGAATCCCTATAAAGGTGACGCCACTTGGTCTGGGTATTTATGCCGACACTACGGTGTGGCCGGCACAAAATAATCTCGATTTTGACCTGGGTACCCTGGAACAGGTGAAGGCCGAAAGAAATCTTCAATTATTCAATCCTAATAATATCTATCATAAAGTGGTGGATGGCAGAACCTATTCCGTCATTGGGAATCCAAACCTGGGAGAAGTGAAAGGAATATTGATAGGAGTGGAAAACCCTAAGGACCTTACGGCCGCACCAGTATGTTCGGAGGTTTGGATTGACGAATTGAGGCTTGCTGAGCTGGATGAAAAGGGAGGATGGGCCTCATTGGGCAGAATGGATCTCAACCTGGCCGACCTGGGGAATCTCACCATATCCGCCAACACACATTCTGTAGGTTTTGGAACACTGGAACAGGGCGTCAATGAAAGAGCCAAGGATAATTTCGTGCAGATTGATGCGGCCACAAATTTGCAATTGGGTAAACTCCTGCCGAAAAGTCTGGGCCTGGAGATTCCATTCTACGCCAGTTATTCGCAAACTACCAGCACACCGGAATTTGACCCTTATGACCAGGACATTAAATTGACGGACAAAATCAAGACGGCCACCAATACCAAGGAGAAGGACTCCATCAGGACCAGCGCTATTGACATCACCACCATCAAGACCATCAATTTCACCAATGTGCGAAAGACCCAACCTGCAGGCAAGAAGCAGAGGATATGGAGTATTTCCAATTTTGACCTGAGCTATTCCTATACTTCCATTCAGCAGCACAACCCCCTGATTGAAAACAACGAGATTAAAAAATACAGGGGTGGCGTGGGATATAACTATATAGGACAGGCGAAACCCTGGGAACCTTTCAGGAAATTGATAAAGGCCAAGACGCGATGGCTCGACCTGATCAAGGATTTTAATATCAACTTTACACCCTCTCTTATCGGCGTAAGATGGGATGTTAACAGGCAATTTGGCGCCCTGCGGCCGAGAGAGGTTTATGTTCCTGGAACATTGCCGGACACTTTCAAAATACCCGAGACCTACGATAAGTTCTTCACATTCGACAGGCGTTACAGCTACAGGTGGGATTTGAGCAGGTCCTTCAATTTTGATTTTGAGGCCGTCAATAATTCCCGTATGGATGAGCCCGCCGGAAGGTTGGATTCGAAGGCCAAGAAAGATACCGTCAGGAATAATTTCCTAAAGGGTGGCCGAAATGTGCTGTATAACCAACGTGCGGATTTTACCTACAATCTGCCAACTGCTAAATTCCCGTTACTCGATTGGACCACGGCATCATTGACGTATAAGACTACCTATAGCTGGATAGGAGCCTCCCGTTTGGCCATCAGCCTTGGAAATGCTATTCAGAACAGCAACGCAAAAGCAGCAACCGTTGCTCTTGATTTAAACCGTCTGTACAGCAAATTCAGAATATTGCGCGCAATAGATCAGCGCGGCGCTCCCGGGGTTACCCAGCTACCCAAAGTGATTCCGCCTTTGCCCGGCGATCCCCGCGCGAAAACGGATACCACGAAAAATAAAAATCAAAAACCAAAAAAAGATCCGAATAAATTACCTGTACTGAACGGGTTTACTAAAACTATAGGAAAAATATTGACATCTTTAAAACAAGTCACTTTTAACTATAGTGACGGTGCTACCACTTTTCTCCCGGGATATACAGACAGCACCAAATTCCTCGGGCAGAACTGGAATAGTATGGCACCCGGACTCGATTTTGTTTTCGGGCGACAGCCAGACAGCAATTGGCTCAACCGAGCGGCAGGCGTGGGTCTCATTACACGGGATACACTACAGAATAACCTGTTCAGACAAACGTACGACCAGCAATTCAATGGCAACGCTCAAATGGAACCGTTCAGGGACTTGCATATAGACCTTAACCTTACCAAGACTTTCAGCAAGACCTACAGCGAATTGTTCAGGGATACTTCATTCGGGAGCGGCAAATTCAGTCATCTTAATCCATACGCAGGAGGGGGATTTAGTGTCAGCTATATTTCATTCCAGACCTTGTTCAGAAAATTTAATCCAAATACGATCAGTGAAACTTTCAAGCAATTTCAGAATAACAGGGAGATCCTTTCTGCCAGGTTGGGGAAGCTCAATCCCTATAGTCAGGTAGTGGGCAGCGATGGTTATTATCAGGGTTATGGAAGATATGCCCAGGACGTGCTGATTCCGGCATTCATCGCCGCCTATACCGATAAGGATCCAAATTCTGTTTCTCTTTTAAAAACGGGAGGCCCTATTGTGAAATCAAATCCATTCTCCGGATATCTGCCTAAGCCCAATTGGCGTATTTCGTATTCGGGACTGACCACTATTCCCGGGCTTCAAAAATTATTCACCAGTTTTACGCTGAACCATGCATACAACAGTACGCTGAGCATGAATTCATTCAATTCGGCACTGCTATTCCAGGACAGGTTTGCCCTGGGGTATCCTTCGTTCATTGATACGATTTCAAACAATTTCATTCCTTATTTCCTGGTGCCGAATATCACCATCCAGGAACAGTTCAATCCATTGCTGGGAATTGATTTTTCAATGACCAACCAATTCAGTTTTCGGTTTGAATATATAAAGAGCCGCACACTAAGCCTGAGCCTTATTGACTACCAACTGAGTGAAGTACGTTCGACAGGGATAAATCTGAATGCATCCTGGCGAAAGAGGGGATTCCCCCTGCCCTTCAAAGTGAAGATGGGAAGAAAGGAGGCAAGCAGTAAGCTGGAGAACGATATTAAGTTTGTGATGGATTTTAGCATACGCGATGACGTTACCTCCAACAGCAGGCTGGACCAAAGCAATGCCTTTGCCACGAACGGCCAAAAAGTGATCATCATCAGTCCTTCCATTGACTATGTGCTTAGCAACCGTCTGCAGCTCAAACTCTATTTCGATCAGCAAAGGCGGAACCCCTATGTTTCGTCTTCGGCTCCTTCAGTGAATACCAGGGCAGGCCTGCAGATCACAATCTCACTTGCTCCATAGGCTACTGGATTTTGGTGACCATTCCATCGTTCTAGTCTTCTGACAATACAATTTGTTTTTTCAGAGAGCAGGAGACCTGTTAATTTTTTGATGAGATTATTCAAGCCGGGTAATGGTACGCCATCGGGGATTTTATTGCAGTGGAAACAAAAATCCCCACCTTGAATGGCGGGGATCAGAGGTTGTGATTTCCAGATCGAATTCGGTTAGAATTATTTATTAAGTGCCTGCGGGTCTGTAGTTTTTTTGAATAGCATCACGTATCCGCAGAGATTCTTTTTTTGCTTATTGTTTACCTGTACCGGTTTGATCATGTGGTATTCAGACATTTTGGGGATATATGAGTAGCTGATCACATTGCCATCAACATCGCCCCATCTCTTTTTCTGATACACCACCTGTTTCTCGCTGTAATCATACATTCGCACTTCATAGGTATTTGAATTGATATCGCCGATAAATACAACATGGTACCAGGTGCCTTCAGTCAGCGGAACAATGATGGGAAGTTCGTATTCGCTCTCCATGGTTACGGAAGCTTCACGCATGACCACAAATCCACCTGCGGCGAGAAGATGCCTGAGACTGTCGGCTTCTCTTTTGATCATTTCGTTATCGCATGGGCTATTAAGAATATGATCGTCTTGAGCATTCACCGATAAAACTCCGGCAAAACACAAAGCCAGCATTGAAGCACAGACTGATTTTTTCATAGATATGAAATTTATAAAGAGAAACGGACAGGGCTGATGATTGGTTGCTCAATGAGTTTATTTCAGTTCGCACACCTTCAAAAATCCCTTCAAATACTCATTAGGGAATAGTCTTATCCCTGGTTTTGAGACCAGTAATTCAACGCAAATATGCTGCCGAAATTATCTTTTAAACAAATAAAAGGAATTGGCCTGCTGGGTACTGGTGAGAACCAGCTCATTAATGCAAACATGTGCTGGGAGGCCCGCGCAGTAGAATACCACATTAGCAACGTCTTCGGCCTTAAGCGGTTTAAAACCTTCATAAACTGAGGCTGCTTTTTCTGCATCACCTTTGAAACGAATCATTGAAAATTCGGTTTCTGCGGCCCCCGGATGAATGGCAGTGACCTTGATCTGGTGCCTGAGCAGGTCAATTCTCATGGCCTGGCTGATTGCTGCAACAGCAAATTTGCTGGCGCAATAGGTGTTTCCTTTTTCATAAACTTCTTTACCAGCAGTTGAGCCAATATTGATAATATGCCCCGATCTCCTGGAAATCATGGCTGGCAAAATCGCTCTTGAAACATACAGTAATCCTTTTAGATTGGTATCAATCATGGTATCCCAGTCGTCGAGCTGGGCCTCGTCAAAATAGTCTCTGCCCAGGGCCAGGCCCGCGTTGTTCACCAATATGTCAATCGATTTCCAGCTTTCAGGCAATGACTGTATCGATTTGAAAACTGATTTTCTGTCACGCACATCGAAAGCAAGCGTTTGCACTTTCACCCCATGCTTGGATTCAAGCTGTTTTTTCAACGCTTCGAGTCTTTCTGTTCTTCTGGCGTTAATGATGAGATGATAGCCTGCTTCCGCGAATTTTTCAGCGCATGCTTTCCCGAATCCGGAACTGGCTCCCGTGATAAAGACTATTTTGCTCATGAATGCGAGGTTTTGGAGAAAGCAATGTTAGTGAAAAAGCTGCAAAAAAAGGGAGTAGGATCCGGGTCTTTCTGCGCGAACAGATGACGTTTCAAAGTAGAATATTCAGAGGAATGGATGGCGGTAATGGCGGATCCGGGTTCACCAACTGTGGTAAAACATTCATTTCAATGAAGGGTCATCTGATTAGAGTAACAGTCCCCTTTTTTTGTACTAATTTGCCCAGGTAATCTACTCCCCTCACTCTCCATACAAATGTATCGGTGCCCTGTTCTTTCCCGCCAACGGTTCCGTCCCATCCAATTCTGGGATTGGTGGTAGTGAATACCAGTTGTCCCCAGCGGTTGTACACTGAAAAATAATCGAATTCTTTGATCCCTACTGGAATGGCCCTGAAGATATCATTCTTACCATCATGGTTAGGTGTAAATGCAGTCGGTACAAAAATGTCCGGCGCAGTCTTAAATATCCGCACTGTCATGGTATCATAGGCGAAGCAGCCTTCAATGGTACTCACTTTTACAACATAGGTAATGCTGTCTCCGGGATCGGAAACAAAAGTGGCTATAGGATCCTGTATGTTGGGGTTGTTCAGCCATGCTGGTGGAGACCACTCATAAAATTCTGCTCCCGTAGCAAATAATTGAAGCGGTTGATTAAGGACTGCGGCCGTATCACCGCCGGCATTTGCCGGAATAGGAGGGATCACTCTCACGAATACAGGCTCATTGGTTGGTTTGGGGCAGCCCAAGGTATCAGTTACACTAACCACATAATTTGTGGACACCAGGGGACCCACTATGGGATTGGGGATGGAAGTACTGCTGATTGCATAGGGAGGCGTCCATCTGTAAAAAGCTCCTCCGTTTGAGAATAGCTGAATCCTGTCACCATAACAAATGGCCGTATCATTACTGGCCCTGACCAGTGGATAGGGTACAGTATTAATGGCCACATTATCACTCGCAAAACACTTACCTATATACGCAGTTACGCTGTATAAAGTGGGGCCCAGGGGAGTAGCCAGGGGGTTCTTAATATTCGGGTCATTGAGCGTCGCCGCCGGAATCCACACGAATTTCAATCCGTCGCTGAATGGTGTCAACATCATTGTATCGGTCAGGCAGATGGTAGTATCAGGACCTGCACTGAGGGTGACAAAACTTACCACATTAACCCTTACGGTGTCTATACTTGTGCATCCGGGTACCGTTGTTAGACTTACGGTGTAAGTAGTGGTAATATCCGGACTTACCAGGATATCAGGGCCAATGAGTGTATTGATAGCATAGTTAGGGGACCAGGTGTAAGATCCTGGTGGTCCTTTGGCTGAGAGTGCAACGGTGTCTATATCACAGATGAGAGTGTCATTTGGTGGGAACAGTAATGGTCGGGCACGTACGGTAATATTTTCCGCGACAGTGTCCCTGCATCCCTTACTATTAGTTACGATGAAACGCACATTAAAAGTGCCTGTATCGGTATAGGTAAACTGCGGATTTTGCAAGTGGGAAGTATCATATGTTTGATTGGTGACTCCAAAATCCCATCCCCATGTATCCACAATTCCATATTTTGTTTTGGTGGTATCTGTGAATTGCAAAGCCACATTCTTGCATCCCTCACTCACCACGAAGCCTGGAAAAAATCCCGGAAAAACTTTGGCAAGTGTATAAGCGGTGTCTGAGCAATCAAGTCCCCTGTTGGTGATCAGCATCACTCTATAAACACCCGTATCGGGGAAAGTAAATGTCGGTTTCTGAAGAACGGAAGTATCGTTGGTTTGAGTGGTGACTCCGAAATCCCAGAAATAAGTGGTGATCAGGGGACTATTGCTCCTGTTCTGAAAAGTTAGTGTAAAGCCATCGCAGCTAATATATTCGGGTTGAAGGGAAGCCGCTGCAACTGAACATTCTGCCACTTTGATCTGGAGGTCTTTTCGGTGTACGTTGATCAGCAATCCGTTCCTGTATTCACCCACACAAACTGTAACGATATAGATTCCTGCGGCCGGAGCAATTCCTGACAATTTCCCCGTCGAATGGTCCAGTGTAACATTTGCGCCCATAGGAAATGTTGCAGAAAAACCAAATGTATAGGGGACAAAAAGATAAGGAGGAGGATTTGCACTAATTGGCTGGGGATCGATGGTGCTGGCTCCCAGGTAGGCGCCACATAAATTATAAGTCAATGAATCGTGATCAGGATCCATTGCGCCAAAATCGTACACGAAGGGATTGCCTTCACAAATGATTACCGTATCCTTTCCGAGGAAATGCGCACTGCTGTTTTGGGGTGCGGTGGAAAGAACACTGGTTCCGGGAATATTTGCAGTATAGGTTGCGCCTATTTGGTCAGAACCGGAAATATTGCTGATGTTCTCAATCCGGCAACATCTCTGGTAAGATATCGTGTATCCATAGAGAGCCGCCGGCAGTTCAACCATAAAGGTATATATGCCCACCTGGTAACATACTATGGGTGGGTTATCAATACATTTTCCAGGGTTTGTGAGGTTCAGCACATCTACCCTGCCCTTCTGAACACTGAATGTGCCGTAAAGTGTTGGATTGGAAGAACTGTTCCATTGGTAGATGGAAATCGCCGCTTGGTCATCCAACTGGGCGCCGGTTGAATTGCAATCGCGGTAGAGTTTGAGGGTGATTTGGTACTTGTAACTATTGGGTGCCGTGCCTGTTCCTATATACGTGTAATACAACTCACCTCCGGTAATATGCCTGGCAATTGCAGTAGAGTACAGACCAATGAAAATAGCTATGGTGAGCAAATATTTTTTCACATCAGGTATCGTTTACCAGGTTGAGGTATTTCAATATAGCATTATTGGATTGATCTATATCTTCCCACATACCCATATGTGCAACACCGGGAAGTATTGAAATCAACGATAAATCGGGAATCTGGCATTGGCTTAAGCTCTCTTGTAAAATTACACTTTTATCATCTTCACCTATAATAAACAATATTGGCTTCCTGAATATTGTGAGAACCCCTGTCCGGTCAGGTCGGTTGAGCATTGCTTCATAATATTGTACGAGGGTTTCGGCCGAAAAGTTGGCTCCGGCGGCGATCAGGGCCCCTATTTTGCCAGGCTGTTCAAGTCTGAATTTTTCTGCAAATAAATTGGGAATGGATTGTTTCAGAAAAGCTTGTCCACCTTGCCGCCAGATGAATTCAATCGCTTTAGTTCTAATGGCCTTCTTTTCATCACTGTCGGCATAAGCAGTGGAATGAAACAGCCCAAATCCATCTAATAATCCGGGATATTTTTCGGCAAAGGCCAGGGTAATATACCCTCCCATGCTGTGGCCAATCATAACACAGATATTAATTTCTTCAACGTCCAGGATAGTTTTGATTAGATCGGCATAGTAATCCATTGAAGGATAAACCGACACTGAATTTGCAGGCACAGGACTTGTTGAATCTATTTTCAGGATTCCTCGAATGTGAGAGACAGGCACTGATTTCCCGCTTCCCGGGAGGTCAGGTATGATGAGATTGAACCGGGATTCCAAGAATAATATTTGATTCTCCCAGATAGTACCATCTTCTCCAAAACCGTGCACCAAAATGATAGGTTGTCCATGACCGATATTACGATAGTAAATGTCTGTTCCGCCAAATGTGGTCCGCTTATCCATCGGTATTATCCCTTTTTGTAAATCGACCAACTTCGCCAGGACAAAAGTATTACAATGGGCAGTAAGGCAATATTCAGCCTTTGGGGAAGCAGGAACCAGGAAAATAGAACTAAGAGGGCCAGGATCATCGCGAAGAGCCAGTATCTTTTCACCCATTTTTTCCTGGAAGGGATTAAGAAAGCTGCTATCAGATGCGGGGGAAATGCCCAAAGTAAATTGTAGTTATTTCGGCATACAGTATGATCTGTGCCCAGCCACATGAAGAGTATGGTGCTGCCCACCAGACCGGTTGCGAAAAATAGCAGAAAATCGAAAATCGGGGACAATTTTCTGGTCCAGGAAAAATTAAGAATATTCAATGCGACCATGATTAGCAGTAGCACATTGAATGCGATGGCTGGCGTGATCAAAGATGCGCCCGTTTCAGGCATGGGAGAAGCCGCGTACAAAACTGTTTTTTTCGAAACCAAATTCTTGCTCCCTATGTTGGAATTGTCGAATCCCTTTTCCAGGTAATCAGGCAGGAAGTTAGACTCAAGATTGGTCATGGGTCTATCGATCCGGCTGCCCAGCAGGATATCGATGCCCAGCCAACTCCAGTACATTTTATTTTGAATCAGGTAGAAACGAATCAGGTCGCGGAAACTGGTCCGCGGCGATGGGAGAACATTTGATGTATAGATAGGGCTATCAAGATTTTTTGCAATGATCTCATAGGGTCTTGTGGAACAATTGTCAAAAAGGAAATCGTATTTGTAGAATTTATTCTCTCCCATGGAATTGGTCACAAGAGCCAGTTTGAGCCTGGTTTTTTCCCCGCAATTAAGGTTGAGTTCCTGCTCCCTGATGCTTCGCTGATAGTATTCATACTCTCGCATGAAATCCGGGAAATCATCAACCGAAAGAAAATATTTCAGATCCTCTCCACCTTTTATGAATTTCACATAGAATGCAGTAGGATCGCTGAAATCAAATGTGCCATAATTGTAAATCCTGTCGCTGCCTTCCGTGCTGTCGACCACCCTGATTGCAGAATGTCCGAATGTGGTGTACAAATCTTCTCCCGGATCGCAGGTGAGCAGACTGATCCGCAGTCTACAATTCAGGGCTGACAGTTGTGTGCTGTCTAATGTAGGTTGGGAATAGCCTGACTGGAATTGAAAACCAGCCAGAAATATTACGAACAGCGGGATTATTCTTAATGGCTTAAAATACATGCGGACAATTTACAAAATATACTGTTTGAAGATCAGGGATCATTGATCGGATGTTTTAAATAAGGGATCTGCTATCCGGATCCGTTATCGGGATGAGAATGAAGTGGAGAAGAAGCTAATCAGTCCTTGTAAAATGCATTCGAAGATTGTCAATATTAAAAAGCTGAAATGATCGGGATCCAGTCAGCGCGTATAGTTTGGAGCTTCCCTCGTTATTTCAATATCGTGTGCGTGGCTCTCTTGGATCCCGGCGTTTGTAATCTTGATGAATTGTGCCTGTTGTAATGTTTTGATATCCTTTGCCCCACAGTATCCCATACCTGCCCTCAGCCCACCAACATATTGATATACGATTTCGCTCAGGCTACCTTTAAATGCCACCCTTCCTTCAATGCCCTCCGGAACAAATTTCCGTATATCATCTTCCACGTCCTGGAAATAGCGGTCGTTGCTCCCTTGACCCATGGCACCCAAAGAACCCATGCCTCTGTATTGTTTGAATTTTCTTCCTTCATAAATTATGGTATCGCCCGGGCTCTCTTCTGTTCCGGCGAATACACCTCCCATCATCACAGCGCTGGCGCCTGCGGCCAATGCCTTCACCATGTCACCGGTATACCGGATTCCGCCATCTGCAATCAGGGGGATATTCATTTTATTGAGTGCTGATGCGGCCTCCATGATGGCCGTGATCTGTGGTACACCAGCTCCAGCCACGATTCTCGTTGTGCAAATGGAGCCTGGACCAATTCCCACTTTCACGGCATCCGCTCCCGTTTCAGCAAGGGCTTTGGCACCCGCTGCCGTGCCAACATTTCCTGCGATGACCGACAGTTTCTTGAAATTTTTCTTCAGCTTTTTCAAAGCGTCCATAACACCACGGGTATGGCCATGCGCGCTATCCAGGCATACAATATCAACGCCATTTTGCTGGAGTGCCGCTGCGCGATCCAGAAGATCACCCGTAATTCCCAGGCCTGCCCCTACCCGCAAGCGACCGAAATCATCTTTAATGGCATTCGGGAAACTCTGCAGTTGAAGGATATCACGGTAGGTGATGAGACCCACCAATTGTCCCGACTTATTGACTACAGGCAATTTTTCAATCTTATACTGGCTTAATATTTTTTTGGCTTTCTTCAGATCGGTGCCTTCCGGGGCTATGATAAGATTCTCCCTGGTCATCACTTCACTCACTTTTTTCGAGTGAATGGTCTCAAAACGAAGGTCTCTATTGGTGAGTATGCCTACGAGTCTTTTCTTATTATCCACTATCGGAATCCCGCCGATCTTATTCTCTTTCATGAGGCGGAGGGCATCGGAAATGGTTGCCTGTTCATGCAGGGTAATTGGGTCCAGGATGAGACCACTTTCGCTTCGTTTTACTTTGCGCACCTGTTCGGCCTGGCGTTCAACTGACATATTTTTATGGAGAATGCCCATACCGCCTTCCCTTGCGAGAGCAATGGCCAGGTTGGCTTCAGTAACGGTATCCATGGCTGCTGAAAGCAGGGGGATATTTATAGTGATGTCCTTGGTAAGCCGGGTCTTGATTTCTGCATCCCGGGGCAGTACCTGCGAATAGGCGGGAACTAATAAAACATCATCGAATGTAAGTCCTTCGCCGAAAAATTTTTGAGGGAATTTGTCCTTGGGGGAGTTGATTATTGTTGCCATGTGCAAAGATAGTGCAGTGGCTAAATTCCTACCAAATGTTTTTATTTCGGCCGAAATATGGCTACTCGAACGCGTGCCCCCTAAAGGAGCTTATATAATTTGCCAGGCAATGAAGTCAATACGTTTTGCAATTCCAGGTTTAAGATGGCAGCGGCCACGGCACTGCTTCTCAAACCGCTCTTTACATAAAGCTCATCGATATGCGTGATTCCATATTGCCGGAGAATTTGCACAATGACCTTCTCATCGGGACTCAGGTCCACGAATAATTCTCTTTGGGGCTGATGTTTCGGGGGTAGCTGACTCCAGTTCATGAAATCAATGATATCTTTTCCGGAACTCACCAAAGCCGCCTTATTGGTCCTTATCAGGTAATTGCATCCCTCGCTCTTAGTATCAGAAATTTTTCCGGGTATGGCAAAAACATCTTTATTATAACTGTTGGCTAATTCTGCCGTGATCATGCTTCCTCCCTTGAGACTTGTTTCAATTACCACGGTGGCGTCGGAAATTCCGGCGACAATCCGGTTCCGCTTGGGAAAATTTTGTTTGTCTGGTTTGGTGTTAGTCATGAAATCAGTGAGAAGGCCGCCATTCATGGTCATCTCCCTGGCAAGGGTCTTGTTTTCATCCGGATAAATTCTGTCCAGCCCATGAGCCAGAACACCCACTGTTGGCAAGTCCTGCTTAAGCGCAAGTTTATGAGCAATGGAATCCACGCCATAAGCCAGTCCGCTCACGATCAAAACCTTGTATGGCACAAGATCCTCAATGATTTTTTTTGCCGATTCCTTGCCATAGTCTGTATTGTTTCGGGTACCGATAATACTCACTACCTTTTCCGCATTCAGGTCAGCATTGCCGCGGAAATACAATACGAGGGGTGCATCATAACAATTCAATAACCGCTTTGGATAACCCGGTGCCCCAAGTATCAGCACCTCAATCTTATATTTTTCGATGAACCTTATCTCTTCCTCCGCCCTCTTGAAGCCCTTGAATTCTTTTATGCTCCGGGCCCGGACTTCGCCTATCCCTGGTAGTTTGTCCAGGTCAGATTTCCGGGCTTTGAATATATTTTCCGCGTTTCCAAAATAACCTATGAGTTCCCTGGCGTGAATATCCCCAATATGGGGAACCATTGTAAGGGCGATATGGTGTACCAGGTCATTGGGCATTCTTATCGCGACGATTTTCCACTTCGCTTCGGTTAAATTGAAGAATTGCAAAATAATATTCTTTCAACAACTCAGGAGGGTAGGGGCAGGTCAACTGTTTGTTGGTAATGGTCTTTGGGGGAAAAATATCCTGAATGCGGGGGAAACCCATAAGTCGGGGTGGTTTTCAGGACCCAAGTTACAAAAGGAATGAAGACTGCAAAGGGGTCAATCCGTAAAAACTACGAGTAAAATCCTGTCATTGGGCGATAACGGTCAGTTCTGTTCTGCGATTGGTTGCCCTCCCAGATTCAGTCTGGTTATCGGCGATAGGTTTTGTAGCGCCAAAGCCTTTGGACTGCAGACGAGAGGGAGTAACTCCTTTAGAGATCAAATAGGAAACAACTGCTTTTGCGCGGTTGTTGGAAAGAACCAGGTTATCAGATGCCTTTCCAATATTATCAGTATGGCCACTGATCAAAATCTTAGTGCCTGGATTATCGTTCATAAGAGCAACTACTTTGTCCAGTTCAGAGCGCGATTCCGGCTTCAGTTCAAATTTATTGATGTCGAAGAAAATATTATTGAGAACTATGGAAGCGTTTA
Organism: Agriterribacter sp.; assembly: GCA_041484195.1. GTDB lineage: Bacteria > Bacteroidota > Bacteroidia > Chitinophagales > Chitinophagaceae > PSRI01. Next base: position 54,805 of record JBGPHC010000019.1, read on the forward strand.
TCTCGACAGGTTGGAGTGGAATATTGATGATATAAGTTGAATCGGCAGTTTTCTTAATCAGCGGGAAATTTTGAGAATAGAACAGATAACCTTTTCTGTTCACACTGAATGCATAGTCCTTTCCAACAGGCAAGGTGATCAGGTACCTGCCATTTTCATCTGTCTGTACTCTTGAATTCAATTGTCCTGTAGAGAGGTTGATCAATTCCACGGCAGAAGGCAAACCTTCACCGGTCTTTTTATCAAATACTTTGCCCTGCACCCATAAGGTTTTGTTAGGCCTCAGGTCTTCCCTCATTTCGAATGTGTATATGTCCAGTCCTCCCCTTGTATCGGCCCTGTCGCTTGCATAGTATGCAGTTCTTCCATCGGCGGCAATGATCAGGCTTCCTTCATTTTCTATCGTATTGATCGGATAGCCCAGATTTTCCGGATCACCCCAGGTTCCATCGTCTTTTTTCCTAACCACAAATAGGTCATCTCCTCCGTATCCCGGAAGTCCATTGGAAGTGAAATACATGGTTTGGTTATCCGCGTGAACAAAGGGGCAGCTTTCATCACCGACCGTATTTATGGAGGGCCCCATATTTTCGGGTTTACTCCATCGGCCATTGGGTGAGAGATGGGAAACATAAATATCCTTGCCTCCGTATCCATCCGGACGATTGCTGGAAAAAAATAATTCCCTTTTATCGGGCGAAAGACAGGGAGAGGACTCCCAGAATTCTGTATTGATTACAGAGCCCAGATTTTCGGGTTTGCTCCAGCCTTTTCGTGTGAGTGTTGAAAAATAAATATCGCAACCCCCAAGCCCTTCGGGGAAATTGCAACCGGTAAATACCAACCATTCCCCATCCTGTGAAATATTTTGGGCCCCTTCATTGAAATTAGTGTTGATGTCGCCATCAATGCCCATTGATCTGCTCCATACGGAGTCTGAGTGATGACTCACGAAGAAGTCTTCATTGTAGCCATGCACCCTTCTGGTGAATATCAATGTGCTGCCATCAATGGTAAGGGAGGGATAATATTCCAATTCCGAAGTATTGATGCTGTCGCCCAGGTTATGTGGTGCAAATACATAGTTTTTGGTGGGATGGGTCTTATCATATTGCACTGCAAACTCGAAGCTGGCCTTCCGGTATTCGCCGGCCTTGCGACTTCGATCATTCAGGTCGGGATTGGTAAGAAAGCTATTGACTGCATTCAGCGCTTTGTCGAATGATCCTGTGCCTGCGAGATCAATAGCATAAGGGAGTCTGTAGTCTTTGGTAGATAAGGTATCAATTGCAAATGCCTTTTCATAGAAAGTCGCTGCATTGGCATAGTCTTTTAATTCGCCTGAAATGCCTGCCTTGGTCAGCCATGCATCCACATATTTAGGCTCGATCTGGATTGCCTGATCTAAAAGATTTAAGGCTTCTTTATAGGCGCCGCTCTGGGCACGATCCAAGCCCAGGTTATAGAAATTAATGGCTTTCTTATTCAGTCTGGAGGGATCAAAATTTTGAGAAACCGACTGCCCGGCTATTAAAGAAAAGAAAGCGGGCAATAAGAGCGAGAAGAATGGCTTCATGAAATGAATATCAGGTAACATAGGTAAACGAAGCTATTCAAATTTTATTCCTTGGCTGGCAATAAAATGTTAAGGTGTCAGGCCATGAATTTGCGAATTTCCGGCCGATGGAAAGGGTTCTATAAAATTCACACAAGGAGTATGAATCGGATAAAGGAAATCTGGTCGTGAGCGGGGAATTAAAGTTTTCAAACCTTTCAGGGAACGTCAATATACTTATGGATTTGAAGGCTCAGTTCCCATTGTGGGTGCGATTTGATATATTCCACAATGAGGGGGGTGATAACGGAGGCTTTTCCCCATTCGGGTTGCAGGTATAATTTACAATCCTGTTTTACCAGTGCCGCGTATTTTTCGGCCCAGGCAAAATCAGTTTTATGGTAGATTACCACTTTCAATTCGCTGGCCAGAGGAAGGTTTTCAGGAAGGGGCGCCCTGAATTTTTTAGGAGAGACGCAGATCCAATCCCAATTGCCATTCATGGGGTAAGCGCCCGAAGTTTCAAGACAAATGAAGAAGCCGGCTTCGTGAAGGGTAGTCGTTAAATCGTCAAGTTGGTGCATGAGGGGTTCTCCTCCTGTAATTACCGCCAGGCTCAAGGGGAATTTCCTGGATTCATCAACAATTTCCTTGGCAGATTTAAGCGGATGCTTACCAGGATCCCAGCTTTCTTTGACATCACACCAAACGCAACCCACATCGCATCCCCCAAGCCTAATGAAATAAGCAGCTTTCCCCTGGTGAAATCCCTCTCCCTGGATGGTATAAAAAGCTTCCATCACCGGCAGCATGGCTGTATGTTGTGGAACTGAAATCATGGGAGGCAAAGTTAGGGCAATCCTTTGGGTCAGATGCAAGTGAAGATTGTGCTTCGGCATTCGTGAATTCAGGGAAGATGGTTCTTCATGTTGGGGTTAAGCTCAAACTGCACCGGCTTCGAGTCTATTGAGATAAGCCTGAAAGGTATTTTTCATGAGTGCCGCGATCGTCATTGCCCCGATGCCTCCCGGTACAGGTGTTATGAAGCTGGTTTTGGGTGCAACGGCATCAAATTGCACATCTCCTTTGATGCTGTATCCCTTTTTTTTGCTGCTATCCGGCACCCGGGAAATGCCTACATCAATTACAATAGCGCCATCCTTCACCATATCTGCCTTTAGGAATTCGGGTCTGCCCAATGCGGCTACCAGGATATCGCCCTGCAGGCATATTTCCCTGATGTTTTTTGTTTGTGAATGGCAAACCGTGACCGTGCAATTTCCAGTGGGTGTATTCTGACCCAGAAGGATACTAATTGGTCTCCCTACAATATTACTGCGTCCCAGCACCACTGCGTGTTTGCCCTTGGTTTCTATCTTATAATGTTCCAGTAATAGCAAAATTCCATATGGTGTGGCAGGAATAAAACTGGGTAGTCCCTGCACCATTTTTCCGATATTCAGCGGATGAAATCCATCAACGTCTTTATCTGGTTTTATCTTATAGATCACCTTCTCTTCTGAAATCTGTCCTGGCAATGGCAACTGAACCAGGATGCCATCAATGCCCGCATTATTATTTAATTCTCCGATCTTGTCCAATAAAGTCTGCTCGTCTATATGCGCGTCAAACCTTACCAGGGTGGATTCGTATCCGATTTCCTCGCAGGTTTTTACTTTAGAAGCCACATAAGTTTCGCTTGCGCCATTATTCCCAACCAGCACGGCCGCCAGATGAGGAGCTCTCATCCCCCTCGTTTTCAAATCAGACACTTTAGCCTTCAGTTCATCTTTTACAGCCTGTGCAACCAGCTTTCCATCTAATATTTTCATGGCGCAAAAATAGAAAGCCTGAATGAACTTGCCGAAATCTTTCATCTCAAATCCGTTTTTTTCCATTGCAGGGCTTTTAGCATGTTCATAATTTCATCCTAAATGAAGGGGTTGAAAATTCTGTTGTTGATCTTTTGCATTTTCCTCGTGAAAACTGGTGTAGATGCTCAAAACATTAGGGATCCCGTTTCGGCCCTGTATCCCGGCTTTGGGGCCTACAGCAGCAAGCATGCGGATATATTTTCGGGAAGGGCTAATCAGGCAGGGTTGGCCAGGCTCCGCAGTTTTCAAGCCGGAATTTATGGGGAGAGGAGGTTTATGATGAATGCACTGGGCTTCTTCACTCTGATCGCATCCATCCCAATTCGACCAGGGAACCTGGCATTGCAGGTTGACTATTTTGGATACCATAATTACAATGAGTCACAGGGAGGCCTTGCTTATGCGCGCAGCCTTGGGCCAAAAATGGATATTGGAATTAAGTTCAACTATTATGCGCTGCGCATACCCGCATATGGGAGTGCCTCTTCTTTCAATTTTGAACTAGGTAGCCTGCTGCATATTTCAGACAAGCTGCACACGGGCATTCATGCTTATAATCCGCTTGGGAGCCACTTGGGCAGGAGTGGCCAGGAACGGCTGGCATCCATATATAGAACCGGACTGGGTTATGAACCCTCCGTTCATTTGCTGCTCAGTGCTGAAATATTAAAGGTGGAGGGCAGGGATCATTCCATAAACATTGGGATTCATTACCTGTTTTCAGAAAAATTGCAGGTAAGGTGTGGCATTAGCACCGGCTTGGGAGCCTTTTTTTTTGGATTGGGTTTCAGAAACAGAAAAATTCGGCTTGACTTATCCGTTAGTTTTCATCAGTACCTGGGCCCGTCACCGGGTTTAATGATATTGTTTCCTTCAGATCAAAGTTTTACGCGGTGAGATGGCTTTTATCAATTGCATGCTCCCTGGTGCCTGTGCTCCTATCTGCACAGGAAACCCCTGGTCCGGATTTGGAACAGGAATTCGAGAATCTGGCACAAGTGACAGACGAGGCTGAGATAAAGGACGATTCCTGGTTGCAGGACCTGGACTATCTCAAGGAGCATTCCCTGGACCTCAATGCATGTGAGGAAGATGATTTGAGGGGACTGAGGCTGCTCGATCCCTTACAGATCCGCCATTTCCTGGACTACAGGAATCTGTTGGGAAAATTTCTAAATATTTATGAATTGCAGGCCATTCCGTATTGGGATCTTCAGACCATTCAAAAAATACTGCCATTTGTGATAGTCAGGGATGCTTCCTGGAATGCTGAGCCCCTGTTTAAGAGGCTCAGTCGGGGATCATTTAACGCGATGGTCAGGACATCGACAATTTTGGAAAGATCTAATAGATATACTATTGACAGTGGGTCCTCCGGATTCCTTGGCGATCCATTTAGTGTGATGACTCGTTTGAAATACAGTTATAAGAATCTATTGCAGTATGGAATCACGGCAGATAAGGATGCGGGTGAAGCTTTTTTTGGTCCAAGGCAAAAAGCGGGGTTTGACTTCTATTCCTTCCATTTATTTGCCAGAAACCTGGGATTAATAAAGGCAATGGCTATCGGAGACTTTAATATCAACTTTGGACAGGGTCTTATACTATGGCAGAGCCTGGCCTTCAATAAAGGCGGGGATATTACGCAAGTGAAAAGACAATCACCTGTACTTCGTCCTTACAATTCCACGGGAGAATTTAATTTTTTCAGAGGCGCCGCGGCCACCTTGCGAAAGCAGTCCTGGGAGGCTACAGGTTTTCTTTCATGTAGAAGACTGGATGGTAATTCAATGACCGACACGGCAGGAACCGGAACAGTGATATCATCCATTTTGAACGCGGGATACCATCGGACCCCAGGTGAATTGGCAGATAAAGGTGAACTGATACTACTGGCATCTGGGCTAAACCTCATGTACAAGCGAGATTCCTGGCGATTATCTGCAAATGCCGTTCATTATAACTTGAATCAGCCGATCCGGAAAAGAGACCTGCCTTACAATCTATTTGCTATTTCCGGTGATACCTGGAGTAATTTCAGCCTGGATTATGGCTACACCTTTAATAATATGCACTTTTTCGGGGAAGCAGCCATTGACAAAAACCGTAATCCGGCAGTCATTAATGGAATGCTTATCAGCCTCGATCCCCTTGCCGATCTGAGCCTGGTGTACCGGAACATTTCCAGAGCATACCAGTCTTTTTACGGGAATGCCTTTACCGAACGAGGCTCACCTAACAATGAGCGGGGCCTCTATATTGGATTCAGTCTCAGACCAACCATCAAATGGAAGATTGACGCTTATGCGGATTTTTTCAATTTCCCCTGGTTAGTATACGGCGCGGACGCGCCATCAATCGGCAATGACTACCTGCTGAGACTTTCTTATGAGCCAGACAAAATACTGGAGATCATAACCACTTTCCGTTCATCAGGAAAAATTGTTAATGTTAGTTCTGGCGACCTGCCGGGCCATGATCTGGGCGAATCGGGCCGCACCAGTTGGAGGTTTCAATTAAATTATCATTTAAGCCGGACCATTTCTCTGCGCTACCGCTGCGAATTGCTATGTTATGGTCAGGGGCGTGCACGAGTTAACAAAGGCTACCTTACTTATTTCGACCTTTTCTACAAGCCCTTCCCTAAACCATTTTCGCTGAATTTTCGTCTGCAATATTTCGATACCCGAAGCTATGATTCAAGGGTTTACACCTTTGAAAATGACGTATTATATTTTAACGCCATCTCTGCTTTTTATGGTCAAGGAAGCCGTTATTATATCAATTTCAGATATCAGCCCCGAAAGTCATGGGGCTTATGGCTCAAATGGGGTCAAAGCCTGTACAGGAATGCAGACGAAATTGGTAGTGGTCCCGACACAATTTATGGGAATAAGAAGTCAGAATGCCGCTTGCTGCTTTCGGTAAATTTTTAAATTTCTTTAAAAACAAGCAGCGCAACCCAATCCATTATTGTCCAAACTAATGATTTAAGTGCTAAAAGATGAGATTTTAACAAAAATTTCATGTTTTAGAAATATCTGTATATTTACGACTTCAAAATTCAAAAATTACCGAAACATGAGAAAAACTCTATCACTGTTCACTGCATTCCTATTATGCGGAATGCTGGTGTTAGCACAGGTCAAAACTGTTACGGGAACGGTAACAGATGAAAACGGGAATCCTGTTCCATTCGCTACGGTTGTAGTGAAGGGTTCGCGGTCCGGCGTTTCAGCAGATGCGGATGGGCATTTTGCCATCAAAGCGAAAGAAGGTGATGTTCTGGTTTTCAGTGCATCCGGCCTGACTCCTAAAGAAGTAACGGTTGGTTCCTCAAACGTTATTAATGTTCCCCTCGCCAAAAGTTCTTCTTCCACCCTGGAGGAAGTTGTGGTTACAAGCGCTTTCGGTATAAAAAAGGCCCAGAGGGTAACACCTTTCAGCGCTCAGGTAATCAATTCGGATGCCCTTAATATCACGCGCCAGACCAATGTGAACAATGCATTGGCGGGCAAAGTGGCGGGTGTTCAAACGAGAAGCCAGTCGGCTGCAAAATTAAATACAGAAGCTTTTCTTCGTATTCGTGGAGGATTGGGAATGGGTGATATCCAGCCGATATATGTTGTGGACGGTACCATCACCAGTTCATTTGATATCAATCCAGATGATATTGAAGACATCTCGGTGTTGAAAGGTGCCAATGCAACAGCATTGTTCGGCGGTGCTGCATCCGGTGGCGCCATTGTTATCACATCGCGTAAAAAAATGGGGCGCAATGGAGTTGGAATTGAAATCAATTCCGGGGTCACAGCAGACAAGGTTTATATCATGCCTCATTATCAGAATCTATATGCTGGCGGTTCATTGGCAGATTTGACTCAATTCAACTGGGTTGCAGGCGATCCTGACGAATGGAAAGCATTGGATGGCAAATATTTTCCTGATTACACCGATGATGCCAGTTGGGGCCCCAGGATGGCCGGCCAGGAATATATACCCTGGTACGCATGGTATCCCGGAACCAATCTCTCCTACAAAACGGCAAAGCTCGTTGCGCAACCCGACAATGCAAGGGATTTCTGGCAAACAGGAATTACTTCAAACAACAACATTAGCTTTGGTAAGAGTGGCCAGGGGTATAATTTCAGGGCTTCCTATACCAATCAGTACGTTAGAGGTATTATTCCAAATTCCAGTTCTAACAGGAATACTGTATTTATTACAGGAAGCTATGACCTGAACAGTCATTTCACCGTAGCCGCTAATGTGAATTTCAGCGGTAATATCATTAAAGGTGAATTCGATGACCAATATGCAAACCAGTCCTCTGGTTCTTTCAGTTCCTGGTTTCACAGGGACTTAGACTTGAAGCTGGAAAAGTCTCTAAGGGGTCTGAAATCTCCATTTGGAACCCTGGCAACCTGGAACCTCAGGTTCAATCCCGATGGATACAATCCCAATAATCCGGATGATTTCTACAAGGCCAATTACTGGTATAATCACTATGCTTATTTTGATAATATTGACAATACCTATAACAGGAATAAGTTTTTCGGAGACGCGTCATTAACCTATAAGCTCAACGATAATTTCAGGGTGAAGGGTACAGTTCGTAAGAACCAGTTTAATGGCTATTACGAAAACATCACCCGTTCGTTGCTTGAAGCCAGTGGACTTCAAACAGGCATACTGGGTAGCTATTCAACTGGTAATCAAACACAGGTTGAATACACCTATGAAGGTCTGGCTTCTTACAATCAGAAATTCGGTGATTTCAATGTTTCCGCCAATGTGGGTGGAAGCGTTTATACATACAAATACAATGATGTAACTGCCAATACCAATAATGGTTTGAACGTGCCTGATCTATATGCCATCACCAACTCCAAATCAAATCCCAGCATTGGTAATACCAGATACAAATCTCAAACCAATTCTGTTTTCGGTCAGGGAGACCTGGAATATAAGAAACTGGCAAGTGTAACATTTGCGGTACGCCAGGATTTTAGTTCTACCCTCTCACCCACCAAGACAAATCTTGTCTATCCTTCAGCAGGTGCCAGTTTTGTGTTCACCGAGTTGATGAATGAATCTCCCAAATGGTTGAGTTTCGGTAGGGTATTTGGAAGTTGGGGAAAGAAACCGGCGCCTTTGAATATATACCAAACGAATTTTTCTTATGGAGTTAACCAATTCCTTTGGGGAAGCAATTTTCTGATGGGCACACCTGATGCCTATCCGAATCCAGCTTTACAGGGCGCCTTGAGTACAACTATTGAAGGCGGTCTGGACTTAAGGTTTATCAAGAATCGTTTGGGTTTGAACATTGTTTATTTCAATGAAACGGCCGATAAATTACCCGTGAACGTTAGTATAAGCGGTGTATCTGGTTTTACCAGCACTTCAGTGAACGCGGCTAAGGTGACGAGGACGGGCATTGAAACTATCGTTCAGGGCAAAGCTATAGCGAATAAGAATTTCAATTGGGATATCAGCGCGACCTATAGCTACCTGATCAATAACCCGGTTAAGGAAATAGTTGAGGGATCTGACCAGATCCTGATTCAGAATGGGCTTGGAACTGTAGCCGGTAATTCTTCCGGTGCTTTCACTACCCGTTTTGCACGCGCTTTCCTGGTGAAGGGAGAGGATTGGGGCCAATTGATTGGTGGCGGTATCAAGAGGAATGCAGATGGCCAGCCGATTGTTGATCCCGCGACCGGACTTTATGTAAATGATGTAAATAAGAAATGGGGTTCAATTGTGCCCAAAACCACGGGCGGTATCGTGAACACCTTTTCATACAAGGATTTTGATTTGAGTTTTGCAGTTGACTACCAGGTAGGAGGTAAATTCTTCTCACTTACTGAAATGTGGGGATCTTATTCTGGTTTGCTGGATTGGACTGCTGCACGCAACGACAAAGGTTTGAATGTTCGTGATGATGTGGCAGACGGAGGCGGTGTTCATATCATAGGAGTTAGCTCTGCCGATGAAAAGACGCCTGTTGATATGTATGTGGATGGTCAGACCTATTTCCATTCATTCTACGACAGGCAGATTGCTGAACCCTATGTTCACAGCCTTACTTTCGTGAAACTTCGCGAAATAAGCCTGGGCTACCGGATTCCGGTAAAGAAGATCGGAGGCATCAGCAAATATTTCCAGGGAGCAGTATTCTCTGTCATTTCACGCAATCTTTGGATGATCTATTCCGATTCAAAGAATATCGATCCATCTGAAATTGTGAGCAATTTTGGTGAAGAATCACAACTTCCCGGGACCCGCTCACTGGGTGTGAACCTCAAATTAATATTCTAAACATTAAACACATTTCAATTATGAAATTTACAATAAAATATAAGGTCCTGCTTTCCTTTGTGGCTCTTTCCCTGCTTGGGGGAACGAGTTGCAAGAAGGTGGATTTTGGGGATACCAACATAGACCCCAACCGTACTACGGCCCCCATCACTTCGGCGCTTTTGACGAATGTTTTGGCAGGGTTTGGCAATAATACCTGGGACCAGGGTGGTGTGCGCACCGTTTCAGGTCTTTATGCTCAATATTATACCGAAACTCAATACACCGAGGCTTCGCGGTATGCCAAGCAAACTTTTAACTGGGATGGGTTCTATGCAGGCGCTCTTTACGATTTGCAGAACATCATCAATTATAACAACGATCCGGCTACTGCGGAAAAAGCCGCACTTAATGGATCGAACAATAATCAGATTGCAGTGGCTCGAATCCTCAAGGCTTATTATTTCTGGTGGATGACGGATGTTTGGGGAGACCTTCCATATTTTGGGGCTTTGAAGGGTGTAGGTGCCGTTCCGTACGATACACAGGAGACAATTTATCCTGATTTGCTTAAGGAACTAAAAGAAGCCCAGGCTCAATTTGACGGCGGGTTACCTGCTGCTGGCGATATCATGTATAACGGGGATAATTCCAAATGGAAAAAATTTGCGAATTCATTACGGATGTTGATAGCACTCCGCTTGTCAAAGGCAGATGCTGCGACTGGCAAATCAGAATTTGCTTCTGCATTGTCTGATCCTGCTGGTTCCATTGAAGATAATTCCGACAATGCTCAAATAGTTTATCCCGGAGGCAATTTTCAAAATCCGTTTTATAATTATTATAACGTGGTTAAAAGGGATGACTATTCTATCGCGAAAACTCTTATGGATTGGCTGAATGGACACAATGATGACAGAAACCTTGCATTTGGAACTTCAAGTGTTGGCTTCCCTTATGGCTTGACCAGGGACAATGCGGTAGCGTATGCAAATGCAAATCCAACTTATTCCAGACTTCTTGATCCAAATACAGTCGGTGCTGAATCAGCTCCAATGGTAGTAGTCGGTGCGGCCCACATGCTATTGGCAAGAGCAGAAGCAGCAAATCTTGGGTGGACTAGCGAGACTGTTGCTACCTTATACAATAATGCGATAGAACAAAGTTGGAGACAGTGGGAAGTATATGATGCTACAGCTATTGGTAACTACGAAGCCAATGCAGAGGTAAACCTCGCTGGCGGTTCCATTGACCAGAAAATTGCAATTCAGCAATGGATTTCATGGTTCCCTAATGGAGTTCAGGGATGGTCCGTTTGGAGGAAAACAGGATTTCCTGCTCTCACTGCGGCTCCTGGAACAACGACCGGAATACCCCGCAGGCAAAATTATGGGACAAATGAACCTCAGTTAAATGGGGCTAATTATGCGCCTGCTGCCGCAAAATACAGTGATGGAAGCGGAGATAATTCACAGTTTGTAAAACTATGGTGGGATAAATAAGTGATAAGGTGAAAATTAATCTCTTCATCCCAAAAAACTAAAAATATGAGATATTTGAATAAAGCTATCTTAATTATGGGTGTGGTAGGCCTGATGGTATCATGCAAAAAGGATGATGTCAACAAAGGCAAACCCAATAATGAATCTACCATATTGAAGCTGCCACAGGGTGAAAGCGAACTGTATGGATTTGCCCTGGATGCCGTTCCCGGCAATATCACCCTGAAAGTGCTTGAAGTTAGGAGAGATGTCAAATCCGAAGCGGATTTGAATAAGAGTATTGTGGTAAAGATCCAGCAGGATCAGACATTGATTGACGATTATAATACTGCTAACGGTACCAACCTGGAATTGTTTACCGGTTACACCCTCGATCCTTCCACTACTTTTGATGGCCAGAATTGGTCGGTTCCTTTTGGCCCAGGGGAATTTGTGAAATACATTACGATCGGATTCGATCCAACCAGCCTGGACTTCAGCGTGCGCCATGCCATTGGTTTCAAGATTGTTGATGGAGGCGGTGCCACCATTAGCGCTTCCAAAGGGCAAGCCCTCGTTGAAATAGCAGTCAAGAACAAATACGATGGCGTTTATGAGGCAACGGGAACCATGGTAGATCTTGCTAATGCCACTTTAACCGGCTATTATCCCATTACCTGGGAACTGCAGACCAGTGGACCAAACAGTGTGGTTGTGTTTGACGCGGATGTTATCGGAGGCCCCTTCCATGCTATTTTGAGCTCAGGAGCCTTGTCCTATTATGGCAGTTTTGGCCTGGAAGTTACTTTTGACCCCGCGACCGACAAAGTGGCCAGCGTGGTGAACGTTTGGGGACAGCCTGCAGGTAATACCAGAAGCGCTCAACTGGACCCATCCGGAATCAATGCCTGGGATCCCAACACTGGAAATGTTGACATCAAATATTTCATGTTGCAACCCAGTGTTGTTCCTACGCCACCCAATATCAGAACAACATTTGACGAACATTGGGAATATAAAGGCCCTCGTTAAGCATGAGAATTTTTCTAAAGTGAAATCATATATTACATTAAGGCTGTCCATATTCTTGGACGGCCTTAATATTTTAAAGATGGATTTTTCCCATACCCGCTTTATAAACCGACCACAATTCAGGGATTCTGATTTCACCAATACTACCTTTGCCCAGTAAGCAGTAATTTTTGTAGAATAAACGTCTGTAAAATGGAAACTCAAAATCAACCCCCCAATCAACTCAATATAGAGATATCGGAAGAAATAGCCGAAGGTGTATATGCAAATCTCGCGATCATTACGCATAGTCACGCTGAATTTGTGATTGACTTTGTAAATGTGATGCCCGGCACGCCTAAAAGCAAGGTCAAGTCCAGAATCATTCTCACACCACAACATGCCAAGCGCTTCATGAAGGCGCTGACTGAAAATATAAAGCGTTTTGAAACCGCAAATGGCAATATTCAGGATATTGAAGAAATACAGTTGCCCATGAATTTTGGGGGACCAACTGCTCAGGCCTGAGGAAAATGTCTGTGCGCAATAGAAGGCCGGAGTCCGGAATCTGCATCCGATGGAATCCGATTTTTCCAACGACAGTTGTAAATCCGATCAAATACAGACTATTACAACTGATGCAATCCATATTTTCATAATTCCTTTCTAAACCCAATTCTCTCCCGGTTTTTCCAATCTGTTTCTTTTTCTTTTACCCGCAATAAGAGATCAAGGACTTCATAAACGTCCTTGAATTGCATATTGTATTTGATCTCCATTTCCCCCAATTTATTGGCTAATTCTCTGTAAGTAAGCGCAAATTCCCTTAGCGCAACAAAAGCTCTAACAATTGATATATTCACTTTAACGGCCTTATCGCTTCTTAAGATACTTGCCAGCATGGTTACTCCCTGTTCAGTAAATGCCAGCGGCAAATATTTCTCACCCCTGTGTTTCCGGGAACTCATCACAAACTGTGATGAGTTAGTTGCATGTTTATCTGCACTCATCACAATTTGTGATCTTAAGGCATTCCCTTCTTTGGCATTAAGCCTGATCATGAAATCCTTGGGGAAGCGGTTGAGATTTCTTTTTACAGCCTGATTTAACGCCCTTGTTTCAACTTCGTACAACTCAGCCAGGTCAAAATCCAGCATGACCCTATGTCCCCGCAATTCATATATTTTGTTTTGAATAACCTGTAAATCCATGCAGAAAGTTTTTTGGTCGAAGGTTAGTTGCTCCAGGAAAAACCTCCTGATCGTTTCCCTGAAATAAGTGGAATATGGTTCGCCAATACTTAGAGCGATTTAATTTGCTTATTTGATTATCCTCTTTAAGCATAGGGTTCTTGTGATATTAGCGTTGGAAGAGCTTTATTTATCTACAGTAACCCTTCATCAGCAAAGCTGAAATACCCTTCTTCGCTTACGATAAGGTGGTCGAGAACCCGGATATCAAGGTAATTGGCGGCTTCCTTGATTTTTTTGGTGAGCTCGATATCTGCCCGACTGGGCCGGAGGCTTCCGGAGGGATGATTATGGCAAAGAATAATACTCACGGCGTCTTCTTCCAAGGCCTTCTTCAATATGATCCTGGGGTCAGCAATGGTACCTGTAATGCCTCCTTTGCTGACAATTTCCAAATGATTGATCTTATTGGCCCGGTTTAGGAATACAACGGCAAATGCTTCCTGATGATAGTCGGCCATCTTTGCTTGTAAATATTGGGCAATCGAGGAGCTATCTGAAATGATAGTCTTTTGTAACCTTTCATAAGTTGATCTGCGTTTTCCAAGTTCCAGAGCTGCAGCGATAATGATGGCCTTGGCCTCGCCAATTCCGTTGATTTTCATCAATTCTTTAACCGATAGCTTGCCCAAATGATTGAGACTATTCTTCGCCAGCTGCAAGATGTCTTTGGCCAACTCTACGGCAGACCGTTGCCTGGTGCCATTTTGGATCAAAATGGCCAGGAGTTCCGAATTGCTCAGGCTTTCAGCACCCTGGGTTCGTAGTTTTTCGCGTGGCCTATCGTCTATTGCCCAGTCTTTAATAGAGGGTTTTTGCTCTTGTGGCATAATTTTTTCTACTCTACATTCGTTAATCGTAATATATCCTAATCCAACGAAAAATCTGTAAAATCTGATCTTATGAAAAAGTCTAACCGTCAATTGGTAGTGGGCTCATTGCAACCCCTTTTGTTCTGCATTGGCATGTATTGTGTCATTCTCATCTTTTCTGTATTTGTCTGTTCCTCCCTCTATAATTCATTCAAAAGCGGGAAACATTCGACTAATACAGAAGCTAAAACCGCCGTATCTGCACCTACGGATGAGCAAACCGTAGCCTCATTGCAAAAATAGCCGGGATTTGATTTCCTTATTGACTTTTGATAACCGTAAAGAATTTTACGTGTTTATGATGTTTTATTAACCAATTGATTGGGGGATATTTTTTCCGCCCGGTACATAGTATTTACCTCCCTTATTTCTATCTTCGCCGCACATTTCCACTTATTATGCAACCCAAGGCGAAACTATTTTCAGGTACCGGATCACAATACCTGGCAGAGAAAATTGCATTACAGTTTGGAGAACCTTTGGGCAGGGTTAGTATCCAGCGATTCAGCGATGGAGAAATTCAACCCACATTCCTGGAAAGCATCAGGGGGGACTATGTTTTTCTCATCCAGAGTACTTTTTCACCCAGCGATAATATAATGGAGCTCCTGCTCATGATTGACGCTGCAAGGCGGGCATCTGCTTACAAGATCATTGCCGTATTGCCTTATTATGGTTATGCCCGGCAGGATAGAAAGGACAAGCCTCGTGTAGCTATAGGCAGTAAGCTGGTAGCCAATCTCTTAACAGCGGCTGGGGCCGATCGCGTGATCACTATGGATTTGCATGCCCCTCAGATACAGGGCTATTTTGACATCCCTGTGGATCACCTCGACAGTTCGGCCATTTTCATCCCTTATATTGAGCAATTAAAGGTTGAAAACCTTACCTTTGCAGCCCCCGATGTGGGAAGCGCCAACCGGATTCGTGAAATTGCAAGCTATTTTAGTGCGGAAATGGTAATCTGTGACAAACACAGAAAGCGTGCGAATGAAATATCGAGCATGGTGGTGATTGGAGATGTTACAGACAGGGATGTAGTTCTTATTGATGATATATGCGATACGGGCGGAACACTCGCCAAAGCCGCAGGCCTGCTTCTGGAAAAAGGAGCCAGAAGTGTAAGGGCCCTTTGTACGCATCCAGTGTTAAGCGGGAATGCCTATGCGAACATAGAAAACAGTGTTTTGGATGAACTGGTAGTTTGCGATACGATTCCCCTGCGAGGCCACTGTAGCAAGATAAAAGTATTGAGCACTGCTGAATTATTCGCGATAGCTATTAGGAATGCGTATGAAAACCAAAGTATTACCAGCCTTTTCATACATAGCCAGCGAAGGGGTTTGAAATGACTATGATTAATAATAACTAAATAGTAAATATTAAACTCAGGATAAAATGAAAACAATTACAATCGAAGGACAACTGAGGACCGAAACTGGTAAAAAAGCCACCCGCCAGCTTCGCTCTCAGGAACTGGTGCCTGGTGTAATTTACGGGGGTGCAAAGGAAGTGAATTTTTTCGCTCCGCTGCTGGCATTCAGGCCCTTAGTTTACACTTCAGATTTTCAACTGGTGGAAATCAAATTGGGCAAGGATACTTACAAAAGCATTTTGAAGGACATCCAATTTGATAAGGTTAACGATAAGTTGAATCATATTGATTTGCTTGAATTGGTGGAAGACAAGAAGGTGATTGCCACAATTCCGTTGAAATTTGCCGGAGCACCGGTGGGCGTCAAGGATGGAGGGAAATTGGTGGTAAAGATGAAGGCCCTGAAGGTTAAGACCTATCCCAAATACCTCAAAGAACATATTGAAGTGGATCTTTCCAACCTTGAATTGAATGGAAATATTCGTGTGGAGGATGTAAAAGAAGAACATTATGAAATCTTGAATTCTCCCCGGATACCCATCGCATCTGTGGTGCTGACAAGGGTATTGAAACAGGAAGAAGCCACGGTTGCTCCCGCTGCGGCGGCTCCTTCAGCGGCTATTCCTGCAGCGGCTGCTCCTGCACCTGCTGCGGCTCCCAAAAAAGGCGCTCCATCAAGGAAATAATTTTTAAAGTAAATCGCTAAATGCTCAATCTTAGGGTTGGGCATTTTTATTTTGCGGCTTAAGTTTGTAAAATGTCAAAGTTTCTCATCGTCGGTTTGGGTAATATAGGTGCGGAATATGCGCATACCCGTCATAATATCGGCTTTGATGTTGTAGAGGCATTTGTCAGGAAGATGAATGGAGCATTCAGTCCCGAAAGGTTGGCAGATCGCGCCGAAGTAAGGTGGAAGGGTAAGATATTCGTATGCATAAAGCCCACCACCTATGTGAATCTCAGCGGAAGAGCTTTCAAGTATTGGATGGACAAAGAGAAAGTTGCACTTGAAAATACTCTGACCATAGTGGATGACCTGGCAATTCCTTTGAGTAAACTGCGTTTAAGGCCAGGCGGTAGTCATGGCGGTCATAATGGGTTATCCGATATTCAGGCCGTTTTGGGCACGGATCAATTTCCCAAACTTCGCTTCGGAATCGGCAACAATTTCCCCCGGGGAATGCAGGTAGATTTTGTATTGGGAAACTGGCAACCGGAGGAACAGCCTATCGTAAATCAAAAAATAGCAGCTTGCATGGAAACCATTGAGAACATTGCAGTTATAGGCATAGAACGGACCATGAACCTGATAAATAATATTGAATTTAAGGGTTGAATTCTCAAATTGTTTGATTATTTTAGCGGTCAACATTCTCGCTCCTCTTTTCTATCCGATCTTCCATGAACAAACCGGTAAACCTATTAAAAATGCTCCGTTCATAACGTTTAGCATTTTCAATCATTAAACCTTATTGAACCATGAAGATTTTCTGTGTAGGCCGTAACTATGTAGCTCACGCACAAGAACTGGGTAATGATATCCCTGATGAACCAGTCATATTCATGAAGCCGAAAAGTGCACTGCTGCAATCTCATACTCCATTTTACTATCCTGAATTTACCAATGAACTCGATTACGAATGTGAACTCGTATTAAGAGTCAGTAAGAACGGTAAATATATTCAGGAGAAATACGCCAGCAAGTATTTTAATGGTATCACAGTGGGTATCGATTTTACCGCGCGGGATATTCAGAAGGAACTGAAAGTGAAAGGACTGCCCTGGGAAAAAGCGAAAGCCTGGGATAATTCCGCCGTTGTGGGCAAATGGATTGATATTAGTCCCGAACTGAAGAAAAAC
Source organism: Agriterribacter sp. (assembly GCA_041484195.1). Lineage (GTDB taxonomy): Bacteria > Bacteroidota > Bacteroidia > Chitinophagales > Chitinophagaceae > PSRI01. The sequence goes on from JBGPHC010000019.1 coordinate 72,386, forward strand.
GATATCAATTTCTGTTTATACAAGAATAAGGAATTGGTTCAGCAGGGGAATTCTGGCCAGATGATATTTAATTTTGATAAGATCATTGCGCATATTTCAAACTATTTTTCTCTCAATATCGGCGACCTCGTTTTTACAGGTACACCTGCAGGTGTAGGCGAATGTGTGGTGGGCGATGATTTGGAAGGATTCATCGAAGATGAGAGCCTCCTGGAGCTATCTATTAAGTGAGCATGCCTAACAGTATTTCTCAGAAATCTACAAAGCCAGTCCAGAAAACAGATTACTTGTATCAATTTCTGTTTAATTTCCCCATGCTTCATAATGTGAGGCTGACCGAATTTTATTCTATCGAATTGAGTCTTGAATGATAATACTGACTCTGACCGTGCAGTCTGGAATCCTTATTTTCCGGACTTCATTAAGAGAAATCCGAATGCTTCGCCAATTTTTTATTCAGGTATTCCTTGTGGAATCATTTGCCAATTCACAGTTGTCCCCGGCAACACGCAACAGTCACCTTCTAATTTCGTTAGTATTTACAAAGATTAAACTAACAACTGTTATTTTTGCCCGATATTGATACCTGCCATGATAAGCCCGGATATTTTATTGAAAGCCTGGCGCCTTATGTGTACGTCAAAGGCGATTTCGGAAATCTACGAAGCAAACAGGCCGGTATGTAAATATGTTCACTCCACTTCCCGGGGACATGAAGCCATTCAACTCGCAACGGCCTTTCAATTATTGCCGACCGATGCAGTGAGCCCATATTATCGCGATGAAGCAATGTTATTGGGTCTCGGTTTCACCCCATTTGAATTAATGCTGCAATTACTGGCGAAACGGGATGACCCGTTCAGCGGTGGCAGGGAATACTATTCCCATCCTAATTCCCGGCAGTCTGACAAGCCCCTGATCATGCACCAAAGCAGCGCCACCGGAATGCAGGTAATACCTGCCACGGGCTTGGCCCAGGGGATTCGCTATATTGAAACCATGCTGCCGTCATGGAGTCATAAGGGTCCTAACGGAGAAGCGCCCGTGGTGATTTGTTCAATGGGCGATGCTTCCATTACAGAAGGCGAAGTGAGCGAGGCCCTGCAATTTGCCGTGCTTAAGAAACTTCCCATTATTTACCTGGTGCAGGATAATGGCTGGGGCATCAGCGTATCGGCCGATGAATCGAGAGCCATGGATGCCTTTGAATATGCCGGTGGCTTTCCCGGATTCATGAGGACGCGAATGGATGGCAGCGATTTTGAAGCTAGTTTTGAAACGATGAAGGAAGTCATTGAGCAGGTGCGCCTCAATCGGATTCCATGCATTGTGCAGGCCATGGTTCCCTTACTGGGACATCATACCAGTGGCGTTCGAAAGGAAACCTATCGGAGCCCGGAAGATTTGATTCGTCATGCCGCAAACGATCCGTTAGTAAAATTGAAGCGCCTAATGCTGGAAAGGGCCATTGCCTCCGAAGAATTTTTATCGGATTTGGAAAAAAAATCGGAGAAGGAAGTTGCCGATAGTTTTGCACAGGCAATTTCGGCACCTGAACCCGATCCCCAAACGGTTTCGGATCATGTATTTGCGCCCAGTATGGTCAGAGCAGAAATGGGCGAAAGATCACCTTCCGGAAAAGGGAAGATATTGATGGTGGATGCAGCCATTATTGCCATAAGGGAAATCATGGAAGATCATCCCGAAGTGGTATTGTATGGCCAGGACGTGGGGAGAAGACTGGGAGGAGTATTTCGGGAAACGGCGACATTGGCCGAACAGTTTGGCGATCTTCGGGTATTCAACACCGCTATACAGGAGGCCTATATTATAGGGTCAACCGTGGGTATGAGCGCCATGGGTATAAAGCCGATCGTGGAAATTCAATTCGCAGATTATATATATCCGGGGCTTAACCAACTCGTTTCAGAAATTTCCAAATCATGCTATCTCAGTTGTGGCAGGTTTCCGGTGCAGACCCTGATACGTGTTCCCGTGGGCGCTTATGGCGGCGGAGGGCCATACCACAGCGGAAGTATTGAAACAACTTTATTATCAATAAAGGGAATCAAGCTTGTGTATCCATCCAATGCTGCCGATATGAAAGGATTGATGAAATCCGCATTCCTGGATCCCAATCCTGTAATAATGCTGGAGCATAAAGGATTATACTGGAGCAAAATGCCAGGCACCGAAGCCGCCAGGGCCACCGAGCCATCCCGTGATTATATCATACCGCTGGGCAAAGCAATTACTGTGCTACCTGCATTGAAGGAAAAAATCAGGAGCGGTGATTCCTGTTGCATTATCACCTATGGTATGGGGATATATTGGGCGCTCACCGCCGCAAAAAAATTTCCTGGGCAAATTGAAATTGTGGACCTGAGGACATTGTTTCCCCTCGACGAGGAATACATTATGAATGCGGTGCAAAAGCATGGCAAGTGCATGGTGCTTACCGAAGAACAACAGAATAATTCCTTCGCCGAAGCGCTGGCGGGAAGGATTTCAAGAAATTGTTTCACCTGGCTGGATGCTCCGGTAGAAATACTCGGAGCATTGTCGCTGCCTGCTGTCCCGATGAATACCATATTGGAAAAAGCGATGTTGCCCGGGCCCGAAAAAATAGCCAACCAGTTGGGGCAATTATTAGGTTATTGATATCCGGCAATTCATTAGATTCATCATGGATTCTTTCAAGTCCCATTCGTTTCATATTTCTATGGATTCATAGCTCGTCAACACTGATCCGGGGTGCGGCCGCATTAAAATTGCCAGACTAAGTGTTTATACTGAGGGTTATTGGGAATTTGCCATTCATTCATTTGTCTATTTTACCACTGTTGGAGGAATTTGAGCGTTACTACTTAATGTATGCGGTTATCCCGCTGCTTTTTGTCTTCTAAAATATAGAAAGACAGGCGATTTCGGGCCGCAGGAATTAATCTAGTAATTATCGCTTACCATGAACCTGACCCGTTGGTGTATTTTATATTTTCTCTGCAGAAAATTGTAAGGAATTTGAACTGCGAAATTTTTCGTATAACTGCCTGGCTATGAGAATATGAAAAATAGACTAATCAAAGGAGCACACCTGTCCGAAAAAAAATGCCGCGAAATTCTGCAACTATTTTGCGAGGACCTGACTGCAACCCAAATTGCAAATATTTGCGGCGTGAGCAGGGTAACAGTAAATAATTATCTTAAACTGATTCGCACGCATATCGCCAAATTCTGCGAGGAGAATAATCCTAAGCGAATTCAGAATGGATACCTCATTTATATTCCACTCGAAAGCAAGAATGGAAGGAATGGGGATCAGGTGCATGAAAATCATAGTTTGAGAATTTATTATGGCTTTCTCCGGCATGAGGGGAAAATTTTTGCCGACTGGTTGGAAGACCTCAACAAGAATTCTCTGCAACAACTGCAGCGGGCACGAATGGGGACCGATGGAACTGACGCCATTCCTGCTTATCTGTCAAGTTATTATGCGATCGCCGATTTCAGCGATTGGCGCCTATACCGTCTCGATACGCGAGAGACCATTTCTTCTACCAGGCCTGTTTTCGATGACATCTCGGGATTCTGGGGACATACCAAGAGCCGTCTGCTGAAATTCCGGGGTTTGAATAAGAATACACTTTACCTGCACGTAAAGGAATGTGAATTCAGATATAATTTCAGAAATGAAGATTTGCTGGGAATATTGATGAATATCATTGATAATAAACCCCCACTCGCGTTACGGCAATGACTACACTCTATTTAAGTTTGCCGGGTAACTTGAGACTTTCGGAAAAATAAATCTTTCGGATCCGTGAATTGCGTTTCACGGATTTTTTTTGCTGTAAAAATATTTTTTGGACAGTATAAAAGCTTGCCTTTCATATTTGAGATATGCCACTCATCATTTGTCCTGATTTTCGCACATGATAAGGTTTTGCCAAATAATTCGTTTAAAGCCAATGGCAGCAAGGATTTGCATAGAATCGCGCCTTATGAAATAAAACTAATCAAGTGAATGCGGCCACTAGATACTTTTCGGAAGATATGAACGGTGAAAATTCTATGTGAACGATTCATTGATAAGGTTGATCGTGCAAGTTATCATGAACAGTCGTTGATACGATTCAAAATTTAGTGACAGGAACTTTTCATGTGCCATAATCTCCTCAATAAATCTGCTTCTCCACGGCGCCAGTCAATGCTACCTTCAAATTGATAAAATTTACACTTATGAGAAAAGTTCTATGCTTCATGATCGTTATGCTCATAACGTCCGCTGCTGTATTGGCACAAGACAGGACTATTAGCGGAAGGGTCACAGATATCAAAAACGGAGCGGCACTATCCGGAGTTACCGTTTCAGTAAAAGCCAGTACAAATTCCACTCAGACTAATGCTGATGGGCGCTTCACCCTCAGTAATGTGGCTCCGGGTTCCACAATAGTTTTCAGTTTCATCACTTACAGATCTCAGGAAGTCAAATTGGGCGCATCTTCTACCATTGATATTGCGATGGAAGAGGAAGCTCGTCAATTGAGTGAGGTGGTGGTGACGGCATTGGGCTTAACGCGTGAAAAAAAATCGCTAGGCTATGCCACCACAACTATCAAGAGTGAAGAATTGAACAGGGTGGCACCTGTAAGTATGTTCGATGGCTTGCTGGGGAAAATTGCCGGGGCGGATATTTCCAATGTGAGTGGCAACCCCGGTGGTTCTACTAAAGTCATCATCAGGGGTTATAGTTCCCTGGCAGGAAACAATCAACCGCTATATATAGTGGATGGAGTTCCACTAAGCGATGTCAGGCCGGGCTCCGAAGGGATTGATCCCGACGCGGGCACCAACAAACCGGCAACGCCTGGTTTCGATTTTGGGAATACGGCAAATGATATCAATCCTTCCGATATCGAGAGTATGACTGTGTTGAAAGGAGCCGCGGCCACATCTCTTTATGGTTCCAGAGCCACTAATGGCGTGATCATAATCACCACCAAAAAAGGCCGGGCTGGCAAGATCAAGGTGGATCTTAATTCATCGGCGATGTTTTCGCAGCCGGGCATCCTTCCTAAATTACAGGATCAGTTTGGACAAGGTTGGTCCGGTTCGTTCATCCTGTCTGAAAATGGAAGCTGGGGACCCAAACTGGATGGCCAGAATCGTCTTTGGGGTTCTATCGTTGACAATTCACAGCTTATCAAACCCTTTTCATTCATCAAGAATAATGTGAGAGATATATATGAAACCGGCAGGGAATATAACAATACAGTTTCGTTGAGTGGTGGAAATGAGAATACGACTTTCTACTTCTCTTACGGAAATGTATTAAGCGATGGTATTATACCCAGTGACAACGATTCTTATAAACGCAATTCTGTTTCACTGAGAAGCAGCACCAAGTACAAGAATTTTACAGCGGAAGGATCCTTCAATTATGTGAATAAGTCACAGCGCTTCGTGGAAGTGGGGCAGTCGGCCTCGGGTATTGGTTCATCATTCTTTGAACAGATTTTGCAGATTCCTGTGGATGTTCCCATCAAGGATTTCAGAAACTACAAGAATAAGTTCTTCAATGTAGATAATTATTTTACGCCCTATGCCGAGAATCCCTATTACACTTTGTATGAAAACGGAAGCCGTTCCGGAACCGATAGATTCTTCGGAAATATAAACCTGCAATATAAATTATTTGATTGGCTGACGTTGCAGGCCCAGCAGGGAGCCGATATTTCCAATTCCACCAATAAGCTCTGGCGCAACAAGAATGCTCCTTCACCTGGTAGTTGGAATGCAGGTAATAACCCCGAAAGCTCGAGCCGTGCAGCAGATATTGGAAATGTTCAGCAGGGATCGGAAAGATATTATGAATATGATTCCAAGCTGGATCTGATATTTAAGAAGGATCTTTCCCGTTCACTCAGCCTCGACGCAATTGGAGGATTGAACTACAATGAAAGGGGAAATGATCTCTTATTCACCTATGTGGAAGACCTGGCTTTACCAGGGTTCTTTGATATTTCCAATGCAACTAACCCTCCGCAGAGCACACATTTCACCGGAAAGCAGGGCATACTGGGGCTGTTTGGTTCAGCCACTTTGGGATACAATAATTATTTGTGGTTAACATTAACCGGAAGGAATGATTGGAGCTCCACGCTTCCTCCTGATAAGAATAGCTATTTCTATCCCAGCGCCAATATTTCTTTCCTTCTGTCAAATTTCTTTTCTCTTGACAAACACACACCTATTAACTATGCCAAGATCAGGGTGAGCGCGGGAAAAACAGGCAAAGACGCACCTCTTTATCGCGTTTATGACGTAATCACCGCAACCACCGTGCTCCTGCCTTTTGGCCAAATCAATTTTCCATACAATGGTGTTCCTGGCTATACGCTAGCCAATCAATTGGGTAACCTCTCCCTCAAACCAGAATTAAGCAAGGAATGGGAAGCAGGTGGTGAATTCCGCTTATGGAACGACAGGGTAGGGCTGGATTTCGCATATTATAATAAGATCTCCGATGGTCAGATCATCAATGTGCCCATCGCCCCCAGTACCGGGTATTCATCTGTGACTCTGAATTTTGGTAAGATTCGGAATAGGGGTATTGAGTTATCCGCTCATGTGGAACCGCTCCGCAGCAGGAATTTCAATTGGGATATCGGGTATACCTTCTCACGTAACCGAAATACTGTATTGGAATTGCCACAGGGTCTGGATAAGGTTACACTGAACACGGCTTATAATGCCAGCCTGGAAGCAAGGCTCAACCAACCCCTGGGTGTGTTCTATGCACCTGGTGTAGAAAAAGATCCATCAGGACATGTAATAGTAGATCAGAATACCGGATTTCCCGTGCCGACAACTGAAGATGTGTATTACGGTTCGGCACAAAGGGATTTCACGATGGGCCTCACCAATTCATTTACATATAAGAGTTTCAGACTGGGATTTTCATTCGACTACAGGAAGGGTGGCGTATTTTATTCCAGCACCGCGGAACTATTGTCTTTTACCGGCAATTTATATACCACCGTGTACAACGACAGAAAGCCTTTCGTAATCCCGAATTCTGTAAACATGATTCCGGATGCGAATGGAAAACCCACTTATGTTGAAAATACCACACCAATTACGGAATCAGTCATGGATCAATACTATTACCAGAGTTTGAACCGTGCCATGTTCTATAATTGGACCATTTTGGATAAATCATTTCTCAAACTGCGGGATGTGACACTTAGTTACACCTTCCCAGGCAAGTGGGCTAAGAAGATTGCCGCTGACAAAATTGTTTTCTCTGTCATCGGAAGAAATCTTTGGACTAACCTGCCTAATGGTAATAAGGTGATTGATCCTGAGACTTCCAATTTCGGTAGGGATATAGCCAGTGAATTGGGAGAATTCAGAGTTGGACCCACTGCCCGCTCACTGGGTGCTTCCTTACACGTGACATTTTAAATCAAAAACATTCCAGACATGAAAAAGATTCTCATACTATATATTGTACTCTTGGCCTTGGGAACAGGATGTAAAAAGATCACGGATTATAATGTTGATCCGAATAACCCATCGTCATCCAGTGCTACGCCGCAATTGCTGTTTCCTTCCGCAGTCATGTCAACCGCTGGCCAGGTTGGAGGTGAATATGCCATCAATGGTGGATTATGGTCTGAATATTTTACCCAAAGTGCATTCGCCAGCCAGTACAGAACCATTGATGCGTATAGCATGGTTTCATCAGACAACAACACCTGCTACCAGGAAATGTACCGCAGCGCTTTGAGTGATTACAAGAAGGCCCAGGACCTTTCTGAAACGGCCCAGGACTGGAGGTTCTACCTGATGAGTACCTTAATGAAAGCCTATACTTTCCAGGTGCTGGTGGACTTATATGATATGATCCCATATTCTGAAGCCCTTTCCGGCTCGGCCAATCTTCAACCCAAGTTTGATGACGGGTACACTGTGTATGAAGGCCTGCTTGCTGAAATCAATACGGCTTTATCCAAGGATTATAAATCAAATCCTTTGAATGCTACGGATGCGAAGTCAGATTTGGTTTTTGGGGGCGATATGGATGCCTGGGAAAGATTCGCAAATACTTTGAAACTCAAAATCTACCTGCGTATGGTGAATGCCAAGCCGCAGGAGGCGCAACAAGGAATTGAAGCCTTGTATTCAGCCAACTCCAATTTCCTTGAATCAGGAGCAGGCATCACCAGTTTCCAGGACAAACCCAATTACAGCAATCCATTTTTCGAACAGAATATTCGGCGCTTGAATACTCCGGATAACCTGCGCGCGAGTAAAACTTTTGTCAGTTGGCTGCAGGCGCACAATGATCCACGCATTGTCAATTATTTCGGTTCCACCAATCCTTCCACCATCAACCAGGGTGATTACAGCAATCCTGATCCTGCCCTGGGATCGGCGGCAGTATTTGTGCAGAATGCTACGGACCCTGTCTGGTTCATATCTGAAGCCGAATCCTATTTCATGCAGGCTGAAGCCAGGGAACGCTATTTCGCAGGGGCAGGTGCCAAGGAAATGTATGACAAAGCTGTCACCGCCGCTTTCGCTCAATTAGGCCTTGCACCCGGCGCATTACTAGCAGGCGATTATGCTTATCCGGTAGCAGGATCTTTCGACGCGAAATTGGAGGCTATCATCGTACAAAAATGGGCTTCTTTCCCCGGCACGCATGACCTGGAAGGATTTTTTGAAAGAAGCCGTACAGGCTATCCAAAAACCAGCCCCGTGTATTCTACTGATCCTTCCTATATACCCGGGCAAATTGTGTATTCGAAGAATGGTGTGACGGGTGGTTTGTTTCCAAAGCGTATGTTATTCCCGAATATCGAAAGGAGCCGCAATATCAATACGCCTGCAGAAGTTCCTATTACCCAAAAAGTATGGTGGGGTCTTTAGTTCAATCAAAACTCAATTAACATGAAACTATCTATGCTGAAAATATTGATCATCGCTTCGGTTGTAGCGGTCCTCCCGGGATGCGCCAAAGAGCCCTCTTTTAATTACAAGGATGGCACAGTAGGGATTTCCAAAATAATATTTTTTCCTTCGGTTCAGATTAAAGGTGACCGTCTAATCATTATAGACCAGGGTGCCGCCTTTGCCGATCCGGGTGTGGATGCAAAACTAAACGGGCAAGACGTGGCAGTCACCACAAGTGGTAGTGTTGATGCTGCTACTCCCGGCGTATATGATCTCCTTTATTCTGCTTCTTCACCAGACGGTTATAGTGCTTCCGATTGGAGAACCGTGGTGGTTATATCCACTGCGGCACAAATCGCGAGCAATGATTTTTCCGGCACTTACCTGAGAACCGGATTCACCACAAGCACATGGACTAAGACAGGACGTGGCGTTTATGCCGTGGACAACCCGGGGGGCGCGGGGGTAGGAGCAGGGTTTGTTGTGGTTGTTGTCAATTATGAAGGGAACAAGATTGCCATTCCACACCAGCAGGCCTTCGACCCCTCTATCAATGGACTCAATACAATTTCTTCTAATAGTGAGGTATATAATGCAGGTGCGATTCCCATAACTTATTCCTGGGCACTAACGGCAGGTGGATATGGAACACAGCTCAGGACATTTACTAAACAATAAATTCATCTTATTATGATAAAGAATATATTAAAATCATTTGTATTCGTTACAGGGGTTGCCGTTTTCCTTGCAAGTTGCAAAAAGGACGAGCCGATTGGCGGAACAGCTACGCAAAACCTCGCAAACGAATGGTGGGTACAGATAGCAATTGACGGTACGCCCTTAGTGCCGGATTTTTTCAAGATCGGAACTTATAATGTTTCCGATAATGTCACCAGCAAATTATGGATCGATGATTTTGGCAATATCTGGCCTTTTAAAATCAAGGTGGATGCCGATACCAAGGGGCAGACTTTTTCAGTACAAAACGCGGCAAGTGAATATTCGAACATCACCGTAAGCGTGGCCAACGGAAAAATCCTGACTAACGCCTCGAAAGGTCCGGTTTCAAAGGCGGTTACAGACAGTATTTATTTTGAAGCAGTATTTTCAGATGACCCCGGCACAACTTACCAGTTTACGGGTTATGCAAGGACAAGGTTTTCAGAAGATGATCATTAATTGATATAATAGTTCCATTTGTGATGTAAGGATTTTTTTTGCGCCGGTTTTAACTAAAAATATAAATGAACTCCGGGGATTTCTTCAATAAGCATCCGCAACTCATCCCTGGATAGAGAAAATAAGTTGCGGAGATAGAAGTTTTCTCATGTTTTGGTAACGCAGGTGGTTTTCTAATCACCTGCCCTTTTTTTGCCCATACCAGCCCTTAAGAAATCCAGGATCGGGGCAGGGAAATAATCATAAATCACCTATTTTTGCAGCCCTGAGAGAAAATGGTTCCTAGAAGCAGATTTCTATAAGGCGGGGTAGCTCAGGCGGTTAGAGCGCAGGATTCATAACCCTGAGGTCTCGGGTTCAACTCCCGATCCCGCTACAAATAAGGGCCCTAATTTTTAGGGCCTTTTTGTATTTTGAAACCGGCTATTTAGCAGGTTTTGCTATCCATGATTTATACTGTTTACATTTTATTTTCAGAGTTGCATAAGCAAATC
>JBGPHC010000020.1:0-75426 GCA_041484195.1 Agriterribacter sp.
AAGTAACTCCAAATCAATAACCCTTTGTATTTTTAAATCTCAAACAGCTCTTACTCTTATTACCCGCCTCGCAGGTGGGTCAACCTGTCTGCCGACAGGCAGGCATCCCGGAATGCCGGGTCAACATGACTGGAATCTGTAGGATCATCTATCACCAGCAGCATAAAAAATATCCAGACCCTACAAGTCTAAAAAATCCTCTGTTGTCAGATTATGTAGTTTTTATTACAAATTCTACAATTCTTTTAACCAAAATATCCAATGCTCACTTGATACATAGTCCTTCGTATTGTTGACCCAGGCTTTATGAATTGCAATAATTCTACCATCATGTGAGCTTTTTTCTTACCATCATTTATCGTTTTTTCATAAATAACAGTGATATCACCTTTATAATCCATCGTTTTCGTTCTTTTAAAACCGAAAGAAGGTAAATCGTTGAAATATTGAAGGAATTCCGCTTGTGATACATTCATATAAACTATGCTATTTATTGAGTCTTTATTTATTTTGGGGTAAGTATTAAAAAAGCAATACAACCAATGGTTTGCTTCCTTTATGGATTCATTATAGCCAAGTGTCCACGTATTGTGGAGCCCGTCTGTTGTATCCTGTCCCTTAAATTCCCATCCATTTTCAATCAAATAATCCGCAACCACAGAATATTTATTATTCGTAAACGAGATGAGTTTTTCTAAAGGGATTTGCGCAAAGCCCGATATTGATAGTTGCAGTAATATAACCGAAAGTAGGATTCGCATATCGATAGGATTGTATTAAAATTGGTAATATCAAAGATAGCCGTAGATATATTATTTTCCCTTCGTAGCCCCGGTAGAAATGAAGTTGTTTGCTATTCCAATATATGAGTATCTCACTTCAGTGTAATTTGTGTCCTTATCATCAATATATGTGCAAGAGGAGAAGAAAATGTAATTCTTATAATTATAAAGAATACGCTTTATGATGTCATACTGCAATTTACCATTTTCAACTAAATCATGATTTTTTAATATTTCGTTATCGCTTATTTTTTTAAAATTAGATTCTGGTTTTTTATTTGAACCTTTAGTTAGTTTAATATATTTCGTAAACTGGTTCTCTGTTGGATTAGAGACCCACAAACAAAGTAGAATGATTATAAGTAATGCTAATGATACTTTTACTCTTTTTTTCATATTAGTCGTTTTTAGGTTTGGGTAAGTGAAAATTAATAAATGTTTATAAGAATAAAAAGGTAGCGATTAGCAGCCTTCATTCTTAATAAAGAGTATTTCTTGCTCCAATACTGTCAAATATTTCTTTCTCACGGCTATTGCCCATCATTTAATTAAAATTACTTTAGAATATTTTCTTGTTAGGAGATACTTTCAATATTGCATCATAGTCTTTAAGAATCACTGTTCTATTGTGTGCTTATTATTCAAATTTTGTAGGCTGAATATTTCCGGGCACATATAGCGGATGCCTCGGTGACCCGTCTTTATTTATCATTAGGACTTTTGCTTCAGGGAATTGTTTTATTGCAAATTTGTCTCTTCCTAATACATCGAATTTCCCCCATGCAAAAATTACTTCTTTGCAGCGGTGAGATCTTGCAATTAGCCAGTTATCATTATCGCCCAAAGGGTCAGCGCATTCCTTCAACACTTTTGGATATGGTGTTACGAATGCAAATAGATTGCACATCACTACGCTGCCATACCTCCAGTCCTTTGCAAATTTTACAACCTTTCTGATTGTTGGATCATCATTATCCTCGTTAGCGTTTGAAGGATTCAGGCCAATGAACATTATTAATGGTTTGCTATCGTCCCAAATCCTCCAAAGTACATACCTATATTGTCTGCAATCGGAAAATGCAGCCCCTGCGTCATGAAACTGATTACTCTTGGTTATTTGGTAAGGCATTTCTATGGCCTATGTTTATGTGATCGAAAGCACTCGGGACCAAACCTGGTATACAGGTATTGCCCTTGATCCTGTTCGACGACTCGATGACCATAATAAGGGTAAGAACAGATTTACTAAAGGGCATACCCCATGGAAGATCATCTTCACACAATTGCTTCCGGATTGGGAACAAGCCAGAAAACATGAAAAATATTTGAAATCTTCCGCAGGTAAACGTTGGCTGAAAAAATTCCCGAATGATCACGGAGGAATCACGAGTTCCCTGCCCGGCTGACGCCCCCGCCTGCATGACGCAGTCGGGCAGGAGTCAGACGGGGATTCTCGTATGGGCTACAAAGCTGGCAATTCTGAAAATATCATCAAAATTTCCGGCTTTTTGTTTTCCCGCATGGCTCTTCAGATATACAATTAGTGAAAATACAGGGGTCATTTATTGGATTCAAAACTGCAATTTTCTTTATCACATACCCATAAAAAATCCGTATGTGTCTGATGAAATTACTCTTGAATTGGGCCAGCCTTTTGAACTAACACCAAACTCATTTGTAAGAAAAGAATGCAGCATTATTTTTGATGAATTACCTGCATTTAAAAGCTGGCAGGATCTAAATAGAATTATATGCAGACAATACTCGGAGCGGGTGGTGCTATAGGAATTGAACTCGCAAAGGCACTACCAGGGTATACAAACAAAATCAGGCTCGTAAGCCGGAATCCGATAAGGGTAAACGATGCAGATGAACTCTTTAAGGCTGACATTACCAAATTTGAAGATGTCGTAAAAGCCGTTGAAGGTTCGGAAATCGTTTATTTAACTGTGGGCCTGCCGTATAAGACCCAAATATGGCAGAGCACCTGGCCACTCATAATGAAAAATGTTATTGCAGCCTGCAGAGTAAGCCAGGCCAAATTAGTATTCTTCGACAATATCTATATGTATGACCCCACAAATTTGGACCCCATTACGGAAGAACATCCCATCATGCCCTCAAGTAAAAAAGGGGAAGTGAGGGCTCATATCGCCCAAATGATTTGGGATGCTGTGAATAAGGGCGAAATCAAGGCGCTTATAGCAAGGTCAGCTGATTTTTACGGACCATCAATTAAGAATACGAGTGTCCTGTCAGAAACTGTTTTCAAACCATTGAGCGAAGGCAAGAAAGCAAATTGGATGTGCAGCGTTAAGTTCAGGCATTCTTATACCTATACTGTTGATGCAGGCAGGGCCACCGCTTTACTCGGGAATAGCTCAGATGCATTCGGACAGGTCTGGCATCTTCCCACTGCACCTGATCCCTTTACAGGTAAAGAATGGATTGAAGCTATAGCAAATGAGCTGGGCGTAGCACCTAAATACCGGGTAATAAATAAGTTTCTTCTTGGGCTTATTGGACTCTTTGTTCCAATCATGAAAGAAATGGTTGAAATGGCGTATCAATATGATCGGGATTATGTTTTCAACAGTGATAAGTTTGAAAAAAGATTCGATTTTAGGCCAGTCCCCTATTTAGATGGCATCAGGGAAATCGTCAAAACTGATTATCAAAAATAATTACCAACAACAGTCTGTTAAGTGCAGTTTGATGCTTTGATATGTTCCCTATGCAGATGAATAAGTCTTTGGTGCAGACAAATATGAAAAATTACGTGACTAAGTCAATATATTTCATCGAGTATCGCAACCAATTTCTCCGGCATTGAGAAAAAAGGCGAATGGCTGCTTGGAAGCTTGAATATTTTCTTACAAGGAACATGTGTTGTCAACAAGGTTTTGTCGAGGTCTTTGCTTTTGGTACATAGAATATAATACTTGGAAATAGCCCCATAGGACTTATCTGTTACCTCAACGGGTGTAGCCAATGGAGCAATTGCTTGTCTTGAAACGTTTGCTTTGGCAAATTTGATGTCTTCTTCAGAGCAGTCTTCATAAAAAAGGTATTTAAGATTCTCTGGCTTTAAAACGCAGGACTTTTGATCCTCAGAAAAGATCATACTTCCAATGACCGTTGGCTCATTAGGATCAGTAGGAGACAATTGCTTTTGCACCATCTCTGATAATGAAAATACTGATTCGCCATTTTGGGGTATGAAAGCATCCAAAAAGATTAATTTGTCCACTTTGCCAATACCTAACTCCTCACCTGCCTGTGCAATTACCACTCCTGCCATTGAATGTCCGACCAGTATTACCTTTCCGGATTGTGCATTGGCTACGTCAACCACTGTTTTAACATAGTCGGCAAGACCAATAATAGCCGGATCAGCATGGTCCTTTCCATGTCCCGGTAAATCTATGGCAAGAACTCTGTATCCCCTGGCTTCAAGCAATGGAACCACTTTGGTCCAACACCAGGCACCATGCCAGGCACCATGCACTAAAATAAATGTCTTCTTAGAAGACTGCGAAAATGAATTCATTACCATAATAAATGCAAAAAAAATGAAAAAATAAGTGCACTTCATGATAGACAGTTTCTTTCCTGTGAATGTAAAGCTCCTTTGGCTAAGTAAGGTGGTAAAAAAAGGACATTTTGAAATGAAGACTCCGCTCACTCTAAACGCGGCTCCGATAGAGTTGATCTGCAATTCCAAGTCTGCATTCAGGTGAATTACTCTCAAGCAAATGAAGTTCATTTGGAGTAAGTCCCGTAAGATCTTTATAATCCTTTACCAGGTGCTGGTAATCAAAATATTCGCATTCCAAAGCTATTCTTGGCCAATTCATACCAGGATTTGCATTTCTTGTATTGAAAGCTTTGGTAAACCGTATGATCCTGGCGAATGTTTTGGGATTAACTCCTGCTCTCTCATTGAATTGCCTGCTAAATTGTTTTACGCATAAACAGGATTCCTTAGCCAGCCAATCCATGGAAACATTACCAGCACGATACATCATTAGGTTGCTTACGGAATCTAACAGACGCAGCTCTCTTCGTGCATGGCAAACCAGGTCGGTCACAAACCTATCTGCGATAGGGAGCATCTCAACATAACTAATAGCGTGTTGTAGCTCATCATAAACAAAACGGATGCTTTTGGGGAAAATTAATTCCGCATCAATAATTTGATTCGTGAACTTGAAAGATGGAATGCCAGTCAACCGAAACAGGCCTGTAGGTTTAAAAACCACCTGGAAATTCAAAAAACTTTTCTGGAAATATCGATAGTTGATGGAGGTCTGTTGCCCAATCAGGACAGTTTGAGATAGCTTTTTCTTTTCGCCGGAATTATCAAATTCAACAAATAAACTATCCTGCAGATTAAAATAAAGACATGTTTCCGGTTTTGGTGGATAAGCCTTGACCGGAATTTGTTCAGATGTCTCGAATTCAAAATGAACAATTCTGTAGCATTGTACAAATTCACTCAATAGAGGATCAGGCAAAAAGTCTTTTATAATCATACTAAGGAGGGCCTGAATAATTTACAGATAATTTTAAAGTTAAACTATCCTGGTCGAATACAAAATGTTCAGCCAAAAGCATTATGATAACTATTCAGGATTATGTCGTCACATCTCCGAGAATCGGCTAGTACAAATACTAATTCGGGTTAAGCTGATAATACTTGGGGCCTGGAAAGGCATCTCTAAGAAGCCGGGAGCTTTTTTATTACAGAATCGTAGAAAATCTCCTATTATTTCTTCCGGAATTCTTCGACCAATTTCTTCGGAGCCGTGCTGGCCCAGGCAGTAGTCAGGGCATCCTTCATCATAGAGGCTTTCATTTTGTCCAATTCGAAGAAAGTAGCTCCTTTCCTGCCCCAACCGCCGGGAACAGGATGGATCACTGCTTTATCGAAAGCGCAGAAAACAGACTGATCCAATAGTGTTAATTTCAGCATCACCCTGTTTTCCTTTTCATGAATCGTGGCAAATATTTTTTTTCTCACCCGGAAGGAGACCAGGTGAAAATGAGGTAGCTGAATCACTTCGGGTAATGAAATTGCTATTTCCGTGAATTTCTTAATTGTTATCATGATTTCATTCAGCTAAATAAACGCTAAGGTACCGAATTATGATTTTTTTATTGGCCCCTTGCGGCGCAGACTATTCAATGCGGTACATTTGGATCAAAGAATTCTTATGAATCTCATTTGGAAAGGAGTATTTCCGGCATTGACAACAAAATTCACGGAAAAGGATGAATTGGATCTGCCAGGATTTGAAAAGAACCTGATTGCCCAACTGGATGCGGGTGTGGACGGGATCATACTGGGAGGCACCCTGGGAGAATCCAGCGTTTTGACCCTTGGCGAGAAAGAAATTCTGGTAAAGTTTGCCGTGGAAAAAATTAATGGGCAAATACCGATAGTACTAAATATCGCGGAAGGTTCCACCCGTGAAGCAGTGAGCCAGGCTGCACTGGCCATGCAGTGGGGAGCACGGGGCCTGATGCTATTGCCTCCCATGCGTTATAAGAGCGATCACAGGGAAACGGTGGAATATTTCAGAACGATAGCGAGGTCAACGGATCTTCCCATCATCATTTATAATAATCCAATTGATTATAAGGTGGAAGTGACTCTGAATATGTTTGAGGAATTGATTGACTGCAAGAATATCCAGGCAGTAAAGGAATCCACGCGCGATGTATCCAATGTAACCCGAATGATCAACCGCTTTGGAGACCGCATTAAGATATTGTGCGGCGTTGATACTATTGCCTTGGAAGAATTGCTGATGGGTGCCGATGGTTGGGTGGCAGGACTTGTATGCGCCTTTCCCAGGGAAACAGTTGCCATTTACCGGCTCGCCAAGGCCGGAAGGATTTCCGAAGCCCTGGCCATTCACCGCTGGTTCCTCCCCTTGCTGGAACTGGATATTCATCCCAAACTGGTACAGTATATCAAACTTGCTGAATCCCTAACCGGCATCGGTACTGAAAATGTAAGAGCTCCACGTCTTGTATTGGCAGGTGAGGAGAGAGCCCGCGTGATGTCTATTATCAAAGTTGCCATCGCCTCCAGGCCCCTGCTGCCAGACTATCTTTCGATAAAGGCTTAACTTTATGATCCTTTCTTCCCATCTGTATTTTAAAACCTCAAGTTTATGATTACCAGATTCACAGATGCAACTGCAGAAGAGATAAATAAAGTGATGGATCGAAGCTGGCAGGCCTTTCATGTATATCGCAAATTCCCTTTGAAAAAAAGAGCAGCTTTCATGAGCGCCATTGTCAGCGAAATGGAGGCATCAGCAAATGAATTGGTGAATACGGCCATGGCTGAAACCAATCTCCCTGAGCCCCGGCTGCGAAATGAATTTAACAGAACCCTTTTTCAACTCAGGAGTTATGGAGCAGCCTGTGAAGCAGGTGACTGGCTGGAAGCCAGAATTGACACTGCTATTCCGGATCGCAATCCGCCCAGACCCGATATCAGGAAAATGTTGGTGCCCCTTGGACCCGTGGTAGTATTTGGCGCCAGCAATTTTCCCTTCGCCTACTCCACAGCGGGAGGAGATACTGCCTGTGCCTTTGCCGCAGGCTGCCCGGTCGTGGTGAAGGCCCATCCGGCTCATCCGCAAACTTCAGAAGGGGTAGCCCGTGCCATTCTTAAAGCCGCTGAGAAAAGCCAGATGCCGGAGGGAATATTCGGGCATATATACGGATCGGGAACTGCAACAGGGCGACTATTGGTGACTCATTCAAATACGAAGGCGGTTGGTTTCACGGGCTCATTCGGAGGCGGAAAGGCATTATTTGACTGGGCTAACCAGCGCAACGAACCCATACCTGTTTTCGCGGAAATGGGTAGCATCAATCCTGTATTCCTCCTGCCCGGCAAACTGAAGGAATCCGCGATTGAAACAGCAAAGACCTATGCCGGTTCCATAACATTGAGCTCAGGTCAATTCTGCACCAATCCAGGCCTGATCATCGGCATCGAAGGGCCGGAATTGCAGGACTTCATAACTGCCCTGGGGAATGAGATCAAACATATTGCACCCGCCACCATGCTGCATCCGGGAATTGCCCAATCCTTTCAGCAGAACAGATCTTCGGCTTTAGCGCAGGAAGGGGTGGTGACCGTTTCCATTAGTGAGACCCTGCCCAAGGAAAATCAGGGTATGCCAACGCTTGCATCTGCCTCTGCCAACGCCTTTCTGAACAATCCTCTTTTGCACAAGGAAGTATTTGGACCTTATTCAATAGTGATCCGCTGCAAGAACAAGCAGGAAATGAGGGAAGTGGCTACACACCTGGAAGGGCAGCTCACTTCAACGCTGATGGCTACAGTGAATGATATCAGGGAACATGAAGAACTGGTGGAGGCAGTGAAAAATATTTGCGGACGATTCATATTGAATGGCGTACCAACCGGTGTTGAAGTATGCCTGAGCATGCAGCACGGAGGCCCTTTCCCCGCGACCACTGATTCAAGATTTACCTCTGTTGGCGCGGATGGCATCAAACGATTCGCGAGGCCCTTTGCCTTTCAGAACTGGTCCGACGAATTATTACCTGAAGAACTGAAAAATGCGAATCCCCTGCAAATTTGGAGAACCATCAATAATGAACTGACAAAAAAAGGGGTTATGTAATTAGGATGAATTATTTGTATGCACACAAATAAAAACCATGTGGACATGCCCAAATTGCGGACGCAAATTTAAGAACGCTCATCAAAATCATTCCTGCAAACTGATATCCAAAGATGGCTTATTTGATAAAAGGGCGCCTGAATTGAAAACCATTTATCAAAAGATATTGGCGATTGTAAGAAAATTTGGGGAATTCAGAGTAGAAACGATTCCTCCTGATACTATATTTTTCAAGACTATCAGTACCTTCCTGGCAGTAAAAGTGAAGAAAGCGCACCTCGAAGTGGAATTTTTCCTGGATCATTATGAGGATGATCCATCTGTATCAAAATTCCTGCAGACCTCTAAACATAGGTATGTTCATGTTGTTCCAGTGGATCGGGAAGCGAATATTGATAAACAGTTAATGGCCTGGATGAAGTCTTCGTATGAGCTGGTTTTGAAAAAATGATAGCCCTGCGCCATTGAACCAGGAACATTTTTCTCATAGTAGAATAATTGAATAATCTGTGCTTTGCCATAGGTTTGAAAAATAAAATCTTTAGTCTCAAATAGCCAAAGACCATTTGTAGTCATGAGTCCAGAACCCAACAAAGGCCTTCAATTATCAGGTATCAAGGACCTGCATCTGCCTGCCATCTCTCAAACATTTGTCTGTATTGATGCGCATACCTGTGGGAACCCGGTCCGGCTGGTTACAAAAGGAGGGCCCACCCTCGTGGGCAAAAATATGAGTGAGAAGAGGCAGCATTTCCTGAAGGAATTTGACTGGATCCGCAAAGGACTGATGTTTGAGCCTCGCGGGCACGACATGATGAGCGGGAGCATACTTTATCCACCTCATGATCCTGAAAACGATATCGCCGTATTATTCATTGAAACAAGCGGATGCCTGCCCATGTGCGGACATGGCACTATTGGAACCATCACCATCGCGATTGAAGAAGGCTTGATCATCCCAAAATTGCCCGGCACCGTTCGTATGGAAGCCCCTGCCGGCCTGGTGCTGGTGAATTATACAATGAAAGG
This sequence comes from Agriterribacter sp., assembly GCA_041484195.1. Lineage (GTDB taxonomy): Bacteria > Bacteroidota > Bacteroidia > Chitinophagales > Chitinophagaceae > PSRI01. Next base: position 9,488 of record JBGPHC010000020.1, read on the forward strand.
CAAAAAAGTGAATTCTGTAAGATTAACAAATGTGCCTTCCTTTCTTGCAGCGGAAGGTATTGAAGTGGAAGCACCTGAACTGGGGCCGTTGCGCGTTGATGTGAGTTATGGAGGAAATTTTTATGCAATCGTAGATCTGCAGGAAAATTTTAGAGGACTGGAACATTATTCGGCCGAACAACTCATTCGCTGGAGCCGGGTTATGAGAGAGCGGATCAATGAAAAAAACCATTTTGTCCATCCAGAAAATCCCACCATTCAAGGTTGTTCGCACATACTGTGGACTGGAAAAGTAATTGATAAGAATTCCACTGCCAGAAATGCGGTTTTTTATGGAGACAAAGCCATTGACCGTTCACCATGCGGCACGGGAACTTCGGCCAGGATGGCACAATGGTATGCCAAAGGCAAATTGAAAAAGGGAGATGAATTCATTCATGAAAGCATCATCGGTTCCAAATTTATCGGACGCATTGAGGAGGAAACAACCGTTAATGGCATACCCGCTATCAGGCCCAGCATCGAAGGATGGGCCAAAATATACGGTCATAATACAATCAGCATCGATTCCGGAGATGATCCTTATGCCTTTGGGTTCCAGGTTTTGTAGGAGATTTTAATTTTGCGTCAAAATTACATTTATTATTATTTTCGTAGAATGCAGTGGCTTCGGCTAAAGCTGGCGCCCGTTGAGTTTTTTAAAGTAATTTGAATGAAATAAAATATTTGACATGAAACGAATTTGCCTGCCCATTTGCCTTTTGCTTTCCCTGTCCTTCCAATCTTATTCGCAGGGTTTGAAAGCGAGGATCAAGATTGATGTGGAGCGAAAAATTGGTTCCATAGACAGTATGTTGTACGGAAATTTCACGGAACACCTGGGACGCTGTATTTATGGAGGCATTTACGAGCCTAAATCAAGCCAGGCCAATGCAGATGGTTTCAGAAAAGATGTTATTGATGCCACAAAAAACCTGGGAGTATCTGTGATCCGCTGGCCGGGAGGGAATTTTGTTTCGGGTTATCACTGGATGGATGGGATCGGTCCAAAAGATCAGCGACCCAGGAGGAAGGACCTCGCATGGGGTGATATAGAAACCAACCAGGTCGGCACGGATGAATTCATGAAATTCACCGCCGCAGCAGGCGTGGAGCCTTATATATGTGTCAACATGGGAACGGGCACACTTGATGAAGCCCGCAATTGGGTGGAATATTGCAACGCTCCCCCCGGCTTGTATTATTCGGATCTCAGAGGCAAAAATGGTCATTCTGAACCTTACCATGTAAAATATTGGGGGCTTGGGAATGAAGTTGATGGAGAATGGCAAATGGGGCATAAGAGTGCGGAGGATTACAGCAAATATGCACTCGAAGCTGCAAAACTGATGAAATGGAGTGACAATAAGATCAAGCTCATCGCATCTGGCTCCAGTAATTACAACGACAAATGGGTGGATTGGAACCGAACCGTCTTGACAACCCTACACGACTATATAGATTACATTTCTTTACATCACTATTCCGCTAACCGGGAACATGACCATTACAAATTCATGGCCATCACCACAAGAGTGGAAAATATTATCAACATCACAGAGGGACTCATCAATGAAGTGCGTACGCGGTACAGGATGGAAAAACCTATTTATATTGCTTTCGATGAATACAATGTGTGGTACCGCGCCTTCAATGAACAAAAGCTGGAAGAGCACTATAATATGCAGGACGCCCTGGTAGTAGCCATGTACCTCAACACTTTTATCCGTCATGCCAATATCGTTAAAATGGCGAACCTGGCGCAACTGGTGAATGTGATTGCTCCCATGATGGTAACCCAGGACAAACTTTGGATGCAGACCACATTTTATCCCCTGAGCCTCTTCGCACGCAATTGCCACGGACAGTCGTTACAGACTCTGGTAGAATCTGACAAGTACGATGCTGGAGACTATAAACAAATCCCTTACCTGGATGTTTCCTGTGTATATAATGAACGCAGCCAGGAGATCATCCTTAATGTAGTTAACCGTCACCAGGACCAATCCATTGAGACTTCCATTCAAAATCAATTCGGAAAACTTGCGGGAAAGGCTACCGTATATGAAGTGAACTCAGGGAATCTGAGTGATGAAAATTCCGTGACCGAACAGAAAGTGAAAACCAGGGAAAAAGAAATCAGTTTGAATGGAGATAGCTTCAGTTATACATTTCCCGCTCATTCCTTTACCATGATCAAAATTAAGGTCAAAGCCTAAAATAATTCATTATGAAAAGTTTAATCCGTTATTATTTCCCGGTCATATTATGCAGTGCGGGAATATCCCTCACGCAGGCCCAGGATCAGCCGGGCAAATTTGAACCCGTTAAATTTTCCCAGGTAAATATCACCGATAATTTCTGGAAACCGAAAATTGATAAGGTGGCAACCGCCACGCTTGAGGCCTGCATGTATCAGACGGAAATCAAGACACCCCGCCTCCGGAATTTTGAAAAAGTCGCCAGGAAAAAAGGAGAAAAACATGAAGGCATTTTTTATGATGATTCTGATGTGTACAAGGCTCTTGAAGCCATTGCCTATTCCCTGAAAACACATCCTGATCCTGAAAAGGAAAGGAGAGCCGATGAATGGATCGACAAGATCGCAGCCGCGCAACTGCCGGATGGCTACCTGAATACCTATTTCACACTAACGGATCTGAATGCCCGATGGACGGACATGAGCATGCATGAAGATTACAACGGCGGACATTTGATCGAAGCGGCCGTGGCTTATTTTGATGCAACCGGAAAAAGGAAATTGCTGGATGTTGCCATCAGGTTTGCCGATCATTTCGATTCACTATTCGGGCCCGGCAAAAGACATTGGGTAACAGGACATCAGGAATTGGAATTGGCGCTTGTCAAACTCTACAAGAACACGAGGAACGAAAAATACCTGAAACTGGCGCATTGGCTGCTGGAAGAAAGGGGACATGGTTACGCGAAAGGATACACGTGGACGGACTGGAAAGACACCGCATACGCACAGGACCTCGTTCCCGTGAGGGATCAAAAGGAAATCACCGGTCATGCGGTGAGAGCCATGTACCTATATACCGGCGCGGCCGATGTGGCGGCATTGACAGGCGATGAAGGTTATATGAATGCCATGAAGACCGTATGGCAGGATGTGGTATTCCGTAATATGTATATAACGGGAGGAATCGGGTCTTCTGGCGGGAATGAAGGATTCAGCGTGGACTATGATCTGCCGAATGAACAGGCTTATTGCGAGACCTGCGCCTCTGTGGGAATGGTATTCTGGAATCAAAGAATGAATGCGCTGACCGGAGAGAGTCAGTATGCTGATGTTTTAGAGAGAAGTCTTTATAACGGCGCATTGGATGGGATTTCCCTGAGTGGCGATCATTTTTTTTATGGTAACCCTCTTGCATCCACAGGCAGGAATGCGAGGAGGGAATGGTTTGGAACTGCCTGCTGCCCGGCCAATATTGCACGTCTTGTAGCTTCTTTAGGAAATTATATCTATGCGAAATCAGACAATGGTATCTGGGTGAACTTATTCGTAGGCAGCAATACCACCATTCCATTGGCCAAGGGTGATGTTCCCCTGCAAATGGAAACCAATTACCCCTGGGACGGCAGGGTTAAACTTGTTACCAGCCCTGCCAGGAAGACAAATTTTGCTCTACATCTCCGGATACCCGGATGGGCTCGCAATATTGCTGCCCCTGGGGATTTGTACCGCTTTACGGATATTGACAGTTCCGTATTTTCTCTGCAGTTGAATGGGAAACCGGTTGCATTCACTATGGAGAATGGATATGCAGTGGTTGAACGGGAGTGGAAAAAAGGGGATGAGGTAGTTTTGACCTTACCCATGAACGTGAGAAGGATCGAGGCGAAGCAGGATGTAAAATACGACCAGGATAAGGTGGCTCTTCAACGTGGACCATTGGTCTATTGCATTGAAGGAACCGACAATGACCAAAAAGCGTGGAATATCATTTTACCATCCGAGTCTCAATTCATGACTCATCCATTTCAGGTATTGACAGAATCCGTGATCAATATTCAGGCAGAGGTTCCTGCGGTGCAAATCAGTTCCGATGGGTTAAGCGTGACCACCGATAAGAAAATCATCACAGCTATTCCATATTATACATGGTGCAATCGCGGCAGTACACCAATGCAGGTTTGGTTGCCCACCAAAATAAAGGATGTGAAGCTGGACTATTGAATCAGTTGACCTTATAACTATGAAATCATTTAATTCTGCTAAATGGCAAAGAAGAGAAATTTCGCCTTTATTTTATTTTCCTCACTCTTTTTCCTGCATGCGGGGAAAGCAGACTCACAAGTGAGCAAAGCTCCTGCCTATCCATTGATTACGCATGACCCTTATTTCAGCATCTGGTCATTTACGGATCAACTCAATGAAAGCCCTACCAGGCATTGGACAGGTAAGCCTCAATCATTGATAGGGTTGATCCGTGTAGATGGAAAACTTTATAATTTCCTGGGAATGCCTGAGAATTCATTGGAAACCATCCTGCCGACTGCCGAAAATGGAACCTACGATTGCAGATACACGGAAGCGCGACCTACTTCTGATTGGATGAGATCAGATTATGATGACAGAAACTGGAACAAAGGCAGGGCGCCATTCGGAACTAAAGATGTCAGCGGAGCCACTGCGTGGATTTCGAAAGACATTTGGGTCAGGAGGGAATTCGAACTGAAGGATATTCGTATTGACAAACTGATACTGCAACTCCGGCACGATGATGATGTAGAAGTATTTTTGAATGGAGAGCAGATATATGCCTGCGCTCCCTGCTGGGTGGGCGATTATGAGAATCTCCCTTTGAATGAGCACATCAAATCCAAATTGCATTTGGGCAGGAACCTGCTGGCGCTGCATTGCGTAAATACAGCAGGAAACGCGTATCTGGATGCAGGCCTGGCCAACGAAAGACCGGCCCGCGAATTGAATAAGGCTATACAGACCCATTTGGAAATGACAGCTACGCAAACCCGTTATGAATTCGAATGTGGGCCTGTCAATCTGACCCTCCAATTCATGTCGCCGCTCTTAATCAGGGATCTGGAACTCACTTCAAGACCCGTTTCATACCTAAGCTTTAATTTAAGGTGTAAAGATGGAAAATCACACCAGGTACAGGTTCTACTGGGTGTATCTACAAACCTGGCGGTGAACAAACCATTTGAGGAGATTCAGGCAAACAAATATGTGAAGAACGGGTTGTATATATCCAAAGCCGGCACAGTAAAGCAACCCATTCTTCAACAAAAAGGGGATGATCTCCGAATCAACTGGGGATATGTTTACGCGGCGGTGAAGCAATCCCCGGAAGTATCGCAAGAAATTTCAACCGGGCCAGAGACGATTTCACAATTCTTGTTGCGGGGCTCATTCAGAAACTCTGCCAAACTCCAATCTGTATCAGGCCATGAATATTTTTTGAATACGGTTTGGAATTTGACTCCTGGCTCCAGCGGGAACACAGACCGCTTTCTGATGCTGGCTTATGATGATATCGATTGTCTCCAATATTTCCATCGAAACCTGAAGGCCTGGTGGAAACTGGGTGGCCTGAATATCGAAGGCCTGTTGCAAAAAAGCGCGGCCGAATACCGGTCCATCCAAACAAAATCTTATGCATTCGATAAAGAAGTCTATGCTGATGCCAAGGCTGCGGGAGGAGAAACCTATGCCAAACTTTGTGTGATGGCCTATCGCCAATCCATCGCAGCTCATAAGCTTAGCAAGAGTCCGGATGGTGAAATTCTCTTCCTTTCCAAAGAGAATTTCAGCAATGGGTCCATCAATACGGTGGACGTCACCTATCCTTCTGCCCCACTCTACCTTATCTATAATCCCGGGTTATTGAAAGGCATGCTGAATGGGATCTACTATTTCAGTGAGAGTGGCAAATGGACCAAATCATTTCCCGCCCATGACCTGGGCACCTACCCCATCGCTAACGGTCAAACCTACCCTGAGGATATGCCTGTTTAAGAAGCGGGTAATATGATCATATTGACCGCCGCCATTTGCAAGGCAGAAAACAAGGCAGACTACGCGAAGAAACACTGGACCACGCTGAGTCGCTGGGTATCTTTCCTGGTTAAAGATGGTTTGGACCCGGCTAATCAACTGTGTACAGATGATTTTGCAGGGCATCTCGCCAGGAATGCGAATCTTTCCTTGAAAGCGATTGTAGGGATTGCCTCTTATGGCAGGATGGCGGCTATGCTGGGAGATCAAACTACATCTGAGCGATACGATGCTATCGCAAAAGACTATGCGAAGAAATGGATGGATTTGGCCGCCGATGGGGACCATTTTTCACTCACCTTCGATAAAAAAGGCAGCTGGAGCCAGAAATACAACTTGGTCTGGGATAAACTATTAGATCTGCAGCTTTTCCCACAGGAGGTGTACAGCAGGGAAGTGAAATATTATCTCAGTAAACAAAACAGTTTTGGCTTACCCTTGGATAGCAGGAAAACCTATACGAAATCTGATTGGATATTGTGGACGGCCACGCTGGCTCAGGCAGAAAACGATTTTAAGGCCCTGATTGATCCAGTTTATAAATATGCCACGGAAACGCCTGACCGTGTTCCGCTGAGTGACTGGCATGAAACCCTGAATGGAAGGCAGGTTGGGTTCCAGGCAAGAAGCGTGGTAGGCGGCTATTTCATTAAATTGCTCGAGAATCATTGGCGAAAGCACTAATTATTTTACATGACTACCGTAAAACGCTCCAGGAATTCATCAATAAACAAGACGATTTTGGTGTTGGCTGTTTTGGCCCTCGGTCTTTCTATCAAAGCCCAGACCTCCGGAATATGGCCAGCAGCCAAATCAATGGCCTGGTATCAAAAACAAGGCTGGCTCGTGGGAAGCAATTTTTTGCCCAGCACAGCCATTAATCAGTTAGAAATGTGGCAGGCGGAAAGTTTTGATGAGAAAACCATTGACAAAGAATTGGGTTGGGCGCAGGGCATAGGCATGAACGTTATGAGGGTATATCTGCATGATCTGGCCTGGAAAACAGACCCTGCCGGATTCAAACAAAGAATGAATAGCTTCCTGGGCATCGCGGCCAGTCATAATATCCGAATCCTTTTCACGCTGTTTGATGATTGCTGGAACCCTGATCCGCAAATAGGGAGACAACCTGATCCCAAACCGGGCGTTCACAACAGTGGGTGGGTAAGAAGTCCCTCGAGGGCCGTTCATGATGATTCCACTCAATGGGGAGCACTCGAACAATATGTAAAGGATGTTTTGTACAGTTTTCGCAACGATGATCGTATTCTCATGTGGGACCTCTATAATGAGCCGGGCAACAGCGGCTATGGTCTCAGGTCCCTGCCTCTATTACAAAGAGTCTTCAAATGGGCATGGGAAATCAGGCCTTCTCAACCTCTTAGTTCCGCCACCTGGTACGACAATAAAATCCTGAACGAATTCCAGCTCGCCAATTCAGACGTAATCACTTTTCACAATTATAGTGATGCTACTAATCTCGAGCGCGAAATCAGAGAAAAAATGAAACTGGGCAGACCGATGATTTGTTCTGAATATATGGCCAGGACAAGGAATAGCAGGTTCGAAACGCATTTACCGATATTTAAGAAATATAATGTGGGCGCCATTAACTGGGGCTTAGTTTCTGGCAAGAGCAATACGATCTATGAATGGGGAAAGCCAATACCCGACGGATCCGAACCTAAAATCTGGTTCCACGATATTTTCCGAAAAGACGGAACCTCTTATGATCCTAAGGAGACTGAGTTGATTCGGCAATTGACAGGCCATAAATAATGAAAATGCTTCCTGTGTAGGACGATTTGTTCCGGGATCCATTGAATGGATATTCAGCCTAATGGAGAAAAATTTATTCCAGACGTTGAAAGGATCGCAATCGGGTGTATTTTCGGATATCATTTATAGCTTTCCTGTTGATCTGCACAAGACTCATATAACCAAGACCGAAAAGGGTCGATCCAGCCCGACAAAGAATCCGAATTGGTTTTTCGAAGCAGTATGATTCGGCCATATTCTTAAAAATTGAATGCCATGAAAAAATTACTGACTTGCATAGCCTGCATTTTTTCCCTCCTGGTAAGAGGGCAGCACAAAGACTATCCCATCCACGCAGTACCATTTACTCAGGTGAAACTCACGGATCATTTCTGGTCGCCCCGCATCGAGACAAACCGAACCGTAACAATTCCCGCTTCATTTGAGCGCTGCAGGAATACCGGCCGGATCAAAAATTTTGAAATGGCGGCCGCACGTAGTGGAAAGTTTTGTACTACCTATCCATTCGATGACACCGATATCTATAAGACGATTGAAGGCGCTTCGTTTTCGCTTGCAGTGCATCCGGATAAGGACCTCGAAGCATACCTGGATTCGCTCATAGCATTAATACGCAGAGCGCAGGAACCAGACGGCTACCTATACACGGCGCGTACCATTGATCCACTGAATCCGCATCCCTGGTCGGGTAAAGAGCGTTGGGTTAGTGAACACGATAACAGTCACGAACTTTACAATTCGGGGCATATGTTCGAAGCAGCTTATGCACATTTCATGGCAACTGGCAAGAGAAACTTCCTGGACATCGCTTTGAAAAATGCCGATCTTCTGGTGAGTGTTTTTGGGCCCGACAAGATGCATGTGGCACCCGGGCATGAAATCGTGGAAATGGGTTTGGTGAAATTGTATCGCCTTACAGGTAAGCAATCCTACCTGGACCTCGCGAAATTTTTTATTGATGAGAGAGGAAAAAGAAAATACAATCCTAAAGGCAAGACACCCTGGGAGACCGGAACCTATTGGCAGGACGACAAACCCGTGGTTCAGTCTGACGAAGCAGTAGGCCACGCCGTTAGGGCAATGTATCTCTATTCAGCTGTTGCCGATATAGCGGCCCTGACCGGCGATACGGCTTATCTGCACGCCATCGACAGGATATGGGATAATGTGGTGGGCAAAAAGATATATGTACAGGGCGGTTTGGGAGCCATCGGTGATGGAGAACGTTTTGGCGATAATTACCAGTTGCCCAACCTGACGGCCTATAATGAAACCTGCGCCGCTATCGGAAATGTGTATTGGAATTATAGGATGTTCCTGCTTCATGGCGAATCAAAATATATGGACATACTTGAAAAGTCGTTGTATAACGGCTTGATCTCAGGAGTGGGCCTGGACGGCAAATCCTTCTTCTACACCAACGGCATGCAGATGAAGAACAGTTTTTCGCATCCTGACATTGAGCGTGAACGTTCCGGCTGGTTTGTATGTTCCTGCTGCCCCACCAATATTTGCCGGCTCGTTCCTTCAATTCCCGGTTACATGTACGGACAAAAGGACAATGATATTTATGTGAACCTATTCATTAGCAGCAGCACTTCTTTCACCCTCAATCAGAATAAACAGATTCAACTTGTTCAGGAAAATAATTATCCCTGGGATGGTGATCTGAAAATAATAGTGAATCCCAAATCTGCAACAAACTTCAGGCTCCTGGTTCGTATCCCCGGCTGGGCGCAGAATGAAGCCATTCCATCGGATCTTTATCATTTTGAAGAGCCCCGGAATACCAGTGTGCAGATAAAGGTAAATGGCGAGGCCCTGGCTTTTACCATGCAAAACGGCTATGCCATCCTCAGCAGAACCTGGAAAAAGAATGACCAGGTGGAAATCAGGTTGCCGATGGATGTTAGAAAAATAGCCGCTAATCCAAACGTGAAAGATGATATCGGAAAGATAGCCCTGCAAAGAGGCCCTTTGATCTATTGCGCTGAATGGCCAGACAATAACGGTAAGACAAGTAATATCATTTTACCTGATGATGCACAATTTAATTCTGCCTATGAACCTGATGAATTAAAGGGAATAGTGATTTTGAAATCGGAGGCATATGCAGTAGATATCAGCAATGACGAAAGAACAGTGAATACACGGAAACAGCCTTTTGTAGCCATACCCTATTATGCGTGGGCGCACAGGGGAAAAGGAGAAATGAATGTTTGGTTCCCAACAAGGGTGAAGGATATAGACCTGATTACGAGTCTGCCCTGATACTAATCACCAGAATCATTCCACATTATAACATCAAAACATAAATAGCTTCAGCGACAGCATTATGAGCAGGCAGGTAACTATTATTGGAGGGGGCGTGATCGGTTTGTGCAGCGCATATTATTTGAACAGGCAGGGGCATTCAGTTACGGTAATTGAAAAGGGCGATATTACCGATGGCACTTCTTTCGGAAATGCGGGATATATATCCCCCAGCCATTTTATACCCCTTGCGTCGCCGGGAACTGTATCCAAGGGCCTGAAATGGATGCTGAGTTCATCCAGCCCATTCTATATCAAACCAAGATGGGATTGGGATTTGGTGAAATGGTTGATCTGCTTCCGGAAGAATGCCAATGAAAGAACGGTGAAGCACAATGCACCTCACCTGAATAATATCCTCCGCCTCAGTCGTGAGCTGACTTCGCAATTGAAGAATGATATTGGCAACAGTTTCCATATGGAAGAAAAGGGTTGCTTAATGATGTTTCAAACGGAAGGAACTGAGAAGCACGAAAAAGAACTGGCCAGGGAGGCCATTCAATTTGGATTAGAACCCAGGATCATTACAGGTAAGGAGGTACAGGACCTGGAACCCGAAGTGGAAGTGAATGTGAGAGGAGCTGTTTTGTATCCCACAGATTGCCACCTCCATCCGGGTGAATTCATGCAGGCACTCAAAGAATATCTGGTTCGCGCCGGAGTAAATTTTCAGCTCCACACTGCCGTTACAGGCTTTGAAAAAAATAGCACGAAGGTTTTGGCAGTTATTACAGACAAAGGAAAATTCCAAACAGATGAACTTGTGATTGCCGCTGGCTCCTGGTTGCCAGTTGTAGCCCGATGGTTAGATCTCCGAATTTTATTACAGGCGGGAAAGGGTTACAGTATAACCTACCCGAATATGAAAAAGAATCTTCATTATCCCGCCATTTTGGTTGACGATCGGGTGGCCATGACACCCATGGGTGATAATTTAAGAATGGGCGGCACAATGGAGATCAGTGGATTGAATTCTCCCATACTCATAAAAAGAGCCGAGGCAATATTCAGGGCTGCATCAAAATATTATCCACACCTGGACCTGAAATTTCCAGCGCCTGAAAAAATTTGGAGCGGACTCAGACCATTAACGCCAGATGGTTTGCCATATATCGGCAGGCATTCGGCATTCAGCAATCTCACTATCGCTGGCGGTCATGCCATGCTGGGCCTGTCACTTGCGGCAGGAACCGGAAAACTTGTGGAAGAAATAGTAGGAAGAAATGGTACCAGCATTGAAATATCTGCTTTTGCCGTGGAAAGATTTGCCAGGCATCAGCATTGAATATTCCCGACCCGGAACAGACAATTAAGGGCTGCTCATTTTTGTTACCGAATTTGGCTCATGACGCAACTGGTCTTCATGCATACTCCTTAAATTATTGATTATTAGTATGATACAGCTTATATGATGCCGTATGAGAATGAGCACAAATTCATTCATCGGGTGGATTCTACCGAAAATCGACAGAAATACTTTGTTTGGCGAATAAAGTTCTTCCTGCTCTATTTCTATTGCATCTTTACATAGTCAAGCAAATGACAGTAGTCTAAACTCGATAGGTAACGATAGAATCCGTAAACTATGTAAAAACCGAGGTTGTTAAATTCATCGCCTGAAAAGCCGCCAGAATCAGGAATTACCTCTGACCTCCTGAAAAAATTAGAAGCTGGGTTCATTTGATCCGGCTTCGGCTTTTCTAATTCTTGAGAGATGCAATTGCATCTCTTCGCTTTTTTATAGCTGTCTCATTCCTGCACTGAAGATATCCTGCAATCGGATCAATCGCAATTCCCGCCTATCGGTAAATCGAAAGGATTGGCCCAATGATCGAAGCAAACAATAGTCTTGTCGAATAAACTTTAGGTAACCGAAAATCTGCAGCATCTTTACATAGTCAAGCAAATGACAGTAGTCTAAACTCGATAGGTAACGATAGAATCCGTAAACTATGTAAAAACCGAGGTTGTTAAATCCATCGCCTAAAAAACTGAAAGTATCAGGAATTACCTCTAACCTCCTGAAAAAATTAGAAGCCGGTTCCCTTTGAACCGGCTTCGCCTATTATCGGATTCAAATGTGCAATCCCGCAGCTCATCAGAGATTACTCCCTTTTCATGCGAGGCCGATTTCGTAATGTCTTTCTGGGATTTGAACATCCAGGAATCCTTTCTTGATCAAGCGATCCCGGAATGCCTGTTGCACGTCATATTCGCCATGCACCAGGAACAGGGTCTTTATTTCCCTTGGATTTTGACAAGCGAGGAATTGGTTGAGGTCTTCATAATCACCATGGGCGCTCATGCTCCTGATGGAACCTATCTCGGCATGCACTTCACGAAGCACTCCAAAAATATGCACTTCCTTAGCTCCTCCTATCAGGCGTCCTCCGAGGGAATGAGGTTCACAATAACCGGTGAATACAATAGTATTCTTACTATTTTCAATTGTATTGTTGATATGGTGCTTCACCCTTCCCCCATCCGCCATGCCACTCGCGGAAATAATCACATATGGCCCGTTCCTGAAATTAAGAAGTTTGGATTCGTCAACTGTTTTGATGTATTTGAGGCCCTTGAAACTGAAGGGGTCCATATCAGTTTCCAAAATCTTTTGAATCGTTCTATTAAAATATTGAGGATATTTTTTCACGATTTCAGTTGCCTGTATACTTAAAGGACTGTCAACAAAATATTCAAGATCCGGCAGTCTCCTTTCTACCTCCAGCTGATTCAGGGTAAATAAAATTTCCTGGGTTCGGCCCACGCTGAAAGCGGGCATTATGAGTTTACCGCCTTTCTGAATGCATGCTTTTTCAATCCATTGCAATATCAGGTCGGGAGTAGTAGCGTGCTCATCATGCAGACTATTGCCATAGGTTGATTCAAGCAGTATGTAGTCGGCCTGCGGATAGTCCTGCGGTGATCTCAATATGATATCCCTGTATCTGCCAACATCACCGCTGAATGTCAGCCTGGTGAGTTTCCCATTTTCTGTAATTTTCAGATGAACGGCGGCACTGCCGATAATATGTCCCGCATCCGTGTAAAGCAATTCCAGGCCTTCTTCAATGGTGAACCAATTGCCATATTCGACGGTTTGGAAAAAGTCAATAGTTTTTTCCGCATCCTCCACAGTATATAAGGGTTGAAGGTAAGGCACACCTTCAGCGGCCCTTCGCTTATTCGCGTATTTTATATCGTCCTGCTGGATTTCCGCAGAATCCCTGAGCAAAACTGCCGTTAATTCTTTCGTTGCAGGGGTGCAAAATATCCTGCCGCCAAATCCATCCTTCACCAATTTCGGTATCAGCCCACTATGGTCTATATGAGCATGGGAAAGAACCAGGTAAGTTATTTCCGAAGGGTTGAATCCCCATTCCCTGTTCAATGCATCTGTTTCGTTGCCCATACCCTGGTACATTCCACAATCCAGCAAGACTTTTTTGCCGTTCTTCAAACTGATCAAATGCTTGGAACCTGTTACAGTTCTGGCTGCGCCGTGAAAAGCAATTTTCATGTATTGAGTTTAAATCTTAGTACGAAATGTCGAATGTTTGCAGGAAGGTCCGTTGCCTGCTCAGAGATCCTCCATCTTATGCAATATTTTTCCAGATCGACTACGGCTCACTTTGAATGACCATGTAAATAAAAATTCAGCTATAATTTCTCCGGATTCGTTGGTTCCGATAGACCGGACCGTAATCATATTGCTTTCATTAGTTTCGATAGCTGTTGTCACCGCATCCCGTACTGCAATTCCATCCTTACACACGAATGTAGTGATCCCCGTAGCTTTTTTGAAAAATTCTCCCTTCATGTCGATAATAAGCATGGATACCTTTGGCTCCCGTTTATAAATATTCATCATGCCCAGGGCACCGGTGCTCATTTCCGCGGCCATGGAAAGGCATGCGAAATAAGTGGAACGAAATGGATTTTGTGAAAACCATTTATAGGGAACCGTGACTACACATTTCTCTTCAGAAATATCTTTTACGCGCACACCTGCAAAATAGGCGCTGGGTAATTTTGAAATCAGGAACATCCTGAATTTTAGAGGATGCTTGGCCAATTGCTGAAAAGAATTCACTGCAGGGCTCTTTTATTTATTGATTGATATAAGAGGACGGGGCAAGGGCTTTAGGGTTCCATGACAAGAGGAAATCCATGACTTTTTCTTTGTTATAGCTTTTTCCGTCCTCAAGATACCCTGAATTCTGCGTATGAAGGCGGTTTCCTTTTTCATCTAAAATAATGAATACGGGAAACCCGAAACGTTGAGGATAACCATATTTTGCAAAGACATCTTTATTCAAATTCTCTTTGCTGTAATTGAGATGATATATGACGAAATCCGCATTCAACACCGAATCAATCTGAGGATCCATTTTACAGAAACGGTTGAATTCAATACACCAGCCACACCAGTTGCCACCTGCCTGAACCAGCACATATTTTTTTTCAGCGACAGCCTTAGTGACGGCTTCCCGGATTCCCTGGGATGCCTTTTCTTCAGGAAGATACAATTTTACTTCTGTAACTGTTTTAGATGAACCGGTCTGTGCCTGTATGCCACACATGAACCAGATCGAAATCATTAGAGTGAGAATCTTATTCATTGAATTTTTTATTTTTTTTTGAAATCGAACTTGTCTTATGTTCATAAAGTCTTCAATTCTTATCGATCTCCACTACACAAGCCGCCACTTCATGATCTTCTGCGGGAGTTTCAAAATGGATTGCCCCGCTGGCTGAAGCCTGGAAATTAATATTCCTGACCAGCTGCGTTCCCAGCACTGAATTGATTCTTGAAGCGAAATCTGTCTGAGGGTCCTTTGAAATCTTCTGGTTGATCTGGTACCAATCCAGGGGCTGTTTGCTCACCAGCACTGCCATCATATCTCTTGTGCCAATACTATCTGGGGCCATGCTCTTATCTTTTGGAAATAACCGGTATCCTGTTATTCCGCAGAAGGGAGAATATTTAGATTTTGACGGCTCACTAGGATCGGGGTATGGAAATAAAGTGTAGCTGCTGCCATTCGTTTCCTTGCCGAATACATAAATATAGCATTCTGTTGAGTTCTTTATTTCCATTTTAAACCTGGTGCCGATCTTGACAGGGCTTACCGATTCAAAGCGATTGCCGCCGTTAACACGGAGTGGTATATATCCTTTTGAAACTGTTTTTTTCCCGTCGAACTGTACTTCCACAAGGCCAATGTCGCAGGAGAGCGGAATATGAGCGGCTGCTCCCTCCTTTTCCATGGGTTCGATGCCATAGGCCTCCCTGACATATCTTCTGAAATGCTGGTACCTTATCCACGCAAATCCATTATTTCCCCATTCGGGGCCCCAACTGTTCATAACCAGAAAGGCGCCACCGTATTTTTTGTCGTCATATCCTACCACACATTGGGCGTGGCCACCGAAACCCATCATTGATTGATCGTCAGGCTCAGGATTCCATACGTCCTGCCCCATCATTGGCTGCATATAACTTTGCCCCACCATCATGCCAATCACTACCGGTGCACCTTGAGCGAGGTTTTCCTTAATAGCCCGGATGTCGAGAACTCCAACATTATCGCCGCTGGTAAGCCTTGTAAATCCACGCATCTTGAACTGAGCGGCTTCATTGAATAATTCCGTAGGTGCCTGGCGCTCGCAATCATCATCCCTATAAGGAAAACGATCGTAAGGAACGGCTCCCTGCCTGGTCATGAATTCCATGGCCCGGAGGATATAGGAGCCCTGGCAGCCGTCCATTTTAATATTATTATACAGGAATGCCGGGCTGAATTTCAGTTGATCAGGTTCCTTCCCCGTCCTTGCTGATTCCACTATGGTTCTTGCTCCGAAGGCGCTGCTCCATGCCACGCAGCTACCCTGCTGTCCCTGATTCCCCACAGCTGGTGCATAACGTTGCAGGTTAACCGCTTCTGGGAGGGGGTTCTTGTTATCGTCGTCTTCCAGGGATTCATAGATATTTGCCTTCTGAAATTCTTTGGGGTCCAATATTCCTCCGGTCGCGAGTTGCGACACCTGTTTCAGCAAGCCTCCTCCTGCGCAGCCACCCGCTCTCCCAAAAAGAAAATAACCCCCTACCGCGAGCACGATCAATAGCAGGATTCCCTTGCCCCTGAATAATCCCAACAATAAGGGTAGCAATGCGAATAGTCCACCACCTCCGGAGGATCCGCCTCTCCCATTTCCCCCGCCGTCATCCTGTTTGTATGGATCCGGCTGGTCTGGCTGGTCATCAGTCATTCTGATAGGCATAGCTTATCGGTTTGGTTAACCTAAATGTAAAATTAATTTCTATTCCGGAAAGCCCCTGTTGAGAAGTAAAAGCAGGCCTGGATACAGTTCCCGGAATCTCTAATCACCTGGTCTTTTCCAGTATTTCAAATGCTCGCGTAATGGACTCTCCGCTCTCATCCACCAGGGTAATAAAATGTTTACCCGGATCGGGGCTGAGGGCCATTTGGTGGATATGAGTTGTAGTGCCGATATATTCATCGTCGAGATGCCAGAATATTTTCATTCCCGGACTGCGATGGGCCGCAGTGAAGATCGTTCTTCCTTTTTCTCCATTGATTTCTACAGGCACGTAGATCCTGGCGTCCTGATCAGGATAGATCAATTCCATTTGTTTGCCGCTTTCCCCAAATCCGCAACCGGTTTTGAAGGCGGGGAGCGTCAGGTAGTCGTAGTGTTTCTGTTTATAATACCATTCCATAGTTGGAGGCAACACAAACCAGCTCTTGTGGATCATGTTGGAAGGCGATTCGCAATCTTCAGTTACCCGGTACCGTTCTGAATGGTCCAGATGTATCAATTTATGATAGTTGCACAAAGGGGCCTTGATGCCATTTTGCGGAACCATCATGGTGTCAATCTCTTCACAGTCCAAATTGGCCCGGCAGCCACTCTTACGGCAAACCGGCAGGTATGCATAACCGAAATCAGGTTCCGTAAACCATTGGCCGGCGGGGAGGTTCCGGAATATATCGAACAATATGGGAGCAGCAGTTTGAACGCCAATAAGACCCGGTCTGCCCTCTCCATCTGCATTCCCCACCCACACGGCCACTACAAAACGCGGACTAATGCCAATGGCCCAAGCGTCGCGGAATCCGAAACTGGTACCGGTTTTCCAGGCGATACGCTGTGAAGAGCTGAATTGCTGCCACAATCCTTCCTCGCCCGGCCTCATCACTTCTTCCATGGCCTGGAAAGTGAACCAGATAGAAGGGATGTCCAGGAAATTGATGCTGCGACCCGAATCTATATCTCGTGGCCTCCCGACAGATTGTAGCAATGCAAGTCTCTGATCATTTTGCCCTGCTTGTCTCCTCTGCAAATCCGGAATAGACTCCAGCCGCGTCATTCCGCCTGTGGACAGGTAAACGGGTTGGTGAAAATCAGCAGACATGACCTTCCCCTTATTCCTGTGTTGCCGGTTTAAAGTCCTGGCCATGCTCGCATATACTCCCGCCAAATCCCAGAGTGTCACTTCACAACCACCAAGGATAAGCGAAAGCCCATAAGTATCCGATGACCTGCTGAGTGTAGTGATGCCTGAATGTTTCAGCACATCATAGAACCGGGAGTACTTGTAATCGCGCAACATCCTCACGGCCGGCACATTCAGGGACCTTGACAGTGCCCTGGATGCCGGAACGGCACCGTCAAATCCCTGGTCAAAATTCCGGGGTGCATAACCACCGATCTGGGTGGGAATATCTGGTATGAGTGAATGAGGCAGGATCATGCCATCGCTTAACATGGCAGCATATAAAATGGGCTTCAGGGTGCTTCCCGGGCTTCGAGGCGCTTTGATCACATCCACATGACTTTGTAGCTCCGCATCTTCAGGATGATACACATTGCCCACATAGGCAAGTGTATTGCCAGTTTCAACGTCTAACACCAATGCACAAGCGTTATTTATGCCGCTTCCTTTCAGCAGCCTGTGATGCTGTTCAACAATCTCAATGACTTCTTTTTGAATTCCGATATCAATGGTTGTCCTGGCAAGGGAAGATGATCCGGGCTTCAGTAATGCGTCATCCTTGAATCGCTGCAACAAATGCGGCGCCAGTTGAGGAAGCGGCAAGGGTTCACCGGGAAGTGGCTCCAGCTTAGCCAGTTCGCAGGCAGCGGAATCAATCTTTCCCAGCGCCTTTAATTTTTCAAGCAGGCGGTTTCTTTTCTTCAACAATAGATCCCTGTTCCTACCGGGATGTACCAATGAAGGCGAATTGGGTAATACAGCAAGCGCCGCCATTTCGCCCCAGCTCAGGTGATCCGGCCCTCTCCCGTAATAACGCCAGGAGGCCGCATCGAGTCCCACCACATTGCTGCCGAAAGGTGCATTGGAGGCATAGAGAGCCAGTATTTCATTTTTAGAGCGGGCCAATTCCAGCCTCACTGCTAAAATACTCTCTATGAATTTTTGCCACAGGTTCCGTTCCTTATTCCTCGACAAGCGAATCACCTGCATGGTGATAGTGCTTCCGCCACTCTTTTTTCCCTCCGATTCAAGATTTTGCCTGATCGCCCTGACCATGGCAATTGGATCGACTCCCGGGTGGTAATAAAATCTCTTGTCTTCAAAAGCCAGTATGCATTGCCTGAATTTTTCGGGAACATTTTTGTTATATGGAAAACGCCATTGCCCATCCGCCGCTATGCTGGCTCCCAAAAGATTTCCTTTTGCATCCTCGATTACATAGGAAGAAGGAGCCTGAAACAAATATTCAGGAAGGGAAAACCAAAACCAGGTGAGCGCCACCAACAGAAATGCGAGAACCACCCTGGTCCTGCGTTTCATAAGCACAAACGGCCTCCATATTGAATTGAATGAAATTATAGTATCAGATTGATGGTTGAGTTAAATCTTTATTGGTAACGGTCCTTGCTTGATTGGTTCACCATGCTTGTTTCTCGGAGTATGCAGATGCCTTCTCCAATCATTATTCTCCTACCTCCACCCACCCCCCTCCAATTCCGGCATTTATGGTATTGTCATACATTTCTTCGCAATAGAGTCCGGGCATAAAATATTTTCCAAGGTAGGCCGCGTTCAGCATGGTGTAGAAGGTTAGCGTCTCCCCTTCTTTCATATCAAAATAAGTGTACACTCTGTCGTCACGAATATCCTGATAGGTTGAAGCTGAAGATTTGAAACTGCCTTCATTGTCGAGCATGCGGGTATTCAATATTTCCCATCCGCCAGGAAACACCTGGGTCAGAGCCATATTTTCATACCGGCCTCTCTTTCCGGTATTCCGGAGCACCACTTTCGCTACAAAATCCGTTCCCTGCACCAGCTTGTTTATATCTACCGCTTTCCCATCCAGCGTGAGATAGCTCACATTCATCTGGAGCAGGCCGGGATTATTGCTGACTTTTATTCCTTCGCCGGTCAGAGGCTGGCCCTGCACGATCAGTCTGATATAGAGTGTATTACTGCCCCTGTTTGTGACCGTTATATTTCGATCTTTCGTATTCAGGTTCACCGGCGTTTGCGAAACATAGGCGGCAGTGTTCAGCGCCAGCTTATTCCCGTTCACGGATAGGCCGGCCATTATTTTCTGTCCGTTTGGATTAGCGCCGCAATAGGCCGCGATGGCAATCAAACTATAGGCAGTGGTTTGTGTGCTGTACCAGTCATCCTGCGACAATTTGGCCGCGATGGTCCTAACCAGGTCTCCTGCTTCTTTGCGCTTGCCCAGCAGGGTTAGTGTCTCCAATACCATGGCCTGGTCCCTCAGTTCTGAACCAAATGTAATACCGGGTGATTTACGTTTTTCGAAATCCGCGGGCAATCCATTGGCCAGGTTCAATGCCACATTATATTGACCCGCCAGTTTGTAGGCAGCCGCGAGACGCCATTTCGCTTCTGTGGATAAATATTTGAATTCCCTAAGCCGGTTCATGGCCCCTAACTCTGGAGCCCTGCTCAAAGCAAGAAGATACAAGCGATAAGCCTGTGTGAGATCGCCCCCATAAAAATCAGTGGTGGATGGCGCCCAGGCATTGGCCTTGCCACGTTGGTAATTCTTCCATTCCAATAAGAGTTCAGTGGAAACGATCCAGCCTTTTTCCTGAGCGGTCAACAGAAAATGGCCGGCATAATTGGTTCCCCATTCATCTGATTCGGGTTCTCCCGGCCAATAACTGAATCCTCCATCAGGACGCTGAAAATTTTTCATTTTTTCGATACCTGCCCGAACATTCCTATCTATTTCTGCTTTGCGGCGGTCATTCAAGTCCACCAGATTACTCAATACCAACTGTGGAAATACCGATGATACGGTCTGTTCGATACAACCATGAGGATACCCGATAAGATAATTCAATCTTTTTTCGAGGTTCATGGCCGGAATGCTGGATATTTCCAGCACGGCTTTCCCCCTCTCCGGCAGGCCGATGGGAGTGGCTGATCCGCTCCATTGTTGTCCGGCCGCTATTGTGGATTCACTTATATTGGTTACCGGCGGATTCGGATTCCGGATATCAATCTCCACTTCATATTCCGCCTTTTCCGCGCCGCTGCTTGCTATGAGCTTCACTTTGCCGATGCCTTCAGCGGGCTTCACTTTCATTTCAAAATATGCCATCTGCTCACCCGGAGCAATAAACGAAACTGTGCGAGTGTTTCCGCCGACGGGTTCCAGGAATGGATTGCCCTGCAGGCTGATATTCACGCTGCGAATGTTGTTGTCCATGGCAAAAACTGTCACGGGCAATTTGATATTTTCTGAAGGACCCAATACCCTCGGCATCGTGGCTAATAACATCAATGGTTTTTTGACCTGTACTGATTTCTCGGCAAAGCCATATGCGCCATCGTTGGCCGCAACCACCATGGCTCTTACCGAACCAATATAGGGCGGCAACTGAAAATGCCGGGTTTGCTTTTCTCCTTTATTTAAGTGAAATGGGCCCGTATACTGCACAATTGGCTTGAATCTGTTGGCTGATTTTTGTCTCGCCTGGCCGCCGGCTTCTTCGTCACCTCCAATTGTCAGGATCCTATCCAGCTCTGAACCCCATGCGCCGATAACATTGTCAAACAAGTCCCAGCTCTTCACGCCCAATGCTTCCTTCGCGTAAAAAGCTTCGTGCGGATCGGGTGTTTTGAAATGGGTGAGATCCAGCAGACCCTCATCCACGATTGCCACACAATAAGTCATTTCTTTCCCGGAGGATTCCGAAATGCTGATAGTGGAGGACTGCTCCGGCTTTATGACGTCAGGCATGCTGATCACCGGCTTCAGAAATGTATTCCTGTCTTCCACCAGGATGGGTATGACTCCATACATTCGGATAGGCAGATCATTGGTTGTTTGCGCATGAGGCTGCAACAAACTAACGTTCACGAATACATTTGGCGCCATTCCCGATTCAGCCTTGAAGGTGAAGATTGTCTGACCCTGCTGCGTTTCAACCCAGCTTGTTTTCAATACCCTGGTTCCTGATTCGATACTTATTAGAGCACGGCCGCCCTTGCTGCTGGGAATATTCAGCTTCACTTCATCCCCCACATTGTATCTTTCCTTATCGGCCGTGAATGAAAGCATGGCCGCTGCAGAAGGGTCCGTGCCCGCATTGCGTGTCTGCCACCAGGGATCATCGAAATACACTACTGAGCCCGTGACATGACCGCTTTTGAGGTCCCTCACCAGCACCAGGTACCGGCCCCATTCACTTCCCGGTGCAGAAAGATTCCATTTACCAACTCCATTGCTTAGTGTAACCGTTTCTTTCTTAAGAATTTTATTATAATTATCCTGGGTGAAATTGCTGAATTCTTCGGAAGTATTATCCCACCACCAGCGCCACTGTACCCTGTATAATTCTACTTGCACTTCGTGGCTGCCTTGCTGTGGATTCCCTTTGGCATCAACGTTCACAATGGGCATTTCGTAGGTTTTATTCGTCAACAGGAATCCCCAAGGTTTTGGGCCTTCCGGAACTCTTATTCCCACATAACTTGCATACGGGCTGTATGGTACCAACGTATTATCTACACTGAAAGCTCCACCAGGCTCGAATACTTTCACCAGCAGGCTGGCACTAAGCATGCCAGGCGCGGTCTTGTCAATTTCAAATTTCGCGTTGACCTGTGCCACACCTTCTTCATTGAGACTACCGTCAAATATGGTCTTGCTTTCCGTGGCATATTTTGAAGTGGGATTGTCAAAAAGGTATTGAGGAAATTTCTTGAACACGGTCTTCCTGGCATACAATGAAGCATCAATCCTGGCCTTCAGATTTTTGGCGGGGGCTCCAAAAAGCCATTTGGAACTGAGGGTACCCGTTGCTGGTGCCTCTTTTCCCAAAACGGCGTCGGCACCAAAGTCAAGATTGATCTTCAGCCTATTGGGCATGATGGTTTCCACTTTCAGCCTCTTCTCAAACTGGGTTCCCCCCAATTTCACTTTTGCCAACCAGTTACCAGTAGGCGAAGCAGCAGCCGTGGCTGTTTTAAACAGGTAGAAACCATTGTCGGCATGGGTTTCAATAATCTTTTTATAAAGCTGCCCCTGTGGCGTGAACAAACTGAATTCAACCGGATGTTCTTTGGGGAGATTTGCACCCTTTTCTTCCACAATGAAATTTATGTACATCGAATCGCCCGGGCGCCATACACCACGTTCTCCGAAAATGAAACCTTTGATACCGTTCTTAACTTCTGCCCCGGCCACGTCAAAACGGCTCAATGGCAAGGCACTTCCATCATCCAATTTCAGGTAGCCGCGTTCGTCACCTTTCTTGGCAATAAGCAGATAGGGTTTTTTCTTCAAATCAAAAACCGCAAGCCCTTCCTTGTCAGTTTTTGTTTTAAGTATTACCTGTTGCTGATAGTCGAGCAGGTCCAATTCAATATCAGCCATGGGTAATGTGGTGAGGATATCTGTTGCCGCTACCAGCATGCTATTATCATTTCCACGTTTGGTAGTGAGTCCGATATTGGACGCGATAATATTGCGGCTGGCCCAACGATCCTTATTGTAATAGGATCTGCTGCATGGGTTATTCCTTTGCTCCCAATTATAACCATAGGGATAGTATGCATTATAGAGTTTCCAGAACGAGTCCTCTTCGTCCAGCACCGTCTCATTATCCTCATAGTATGCTGCATAGTCGTTTTCTCCGTCCTCATCTTTTTTATCCTTAGCCGATTCATGGCATGTATAAAGGGAATATTCCGGCCTGAAACCAATCGTAACGCGGTAAATAGCTCCTGGTTCTGATTGCAGGAACTTGTCAATGTCCAGGGAAAATCGCCGGCGTTTATGCAGATCTAATGTCTTGTCATCATCAAGCCTGATAGTTTTCTGTACGATTGCCGAGCCCACTCTGCGGAGGTCTTCATCTCCATCCAATCCATTTACCTGCAGAAATTGAGGGATATTATTTTCATAAACCCTGATGATGCTAAGGTCAACCGCATTCAAATTGATGGCATCGAAGGGCAAAACCAGTTTTCCAGAATGGGGGAGGATGACTCCCCGACCACTAATCCTGACAGAAGGAAGGCAGTTCTCAAAAAACACATTGGCACTGAAAGATGTGGGGAGTTTTTCATTCCATAAATTTTGAATCCCTTCATTCACGGAAACTGCATAATTGCCATCCATTTCATCCGGCACATATACTTTCACTTCGCTGCCGTTGATCGAATAGCTTAAGGCCGATTTATTGCTGACGGAGATGAGTCCATTTAATTCCTGGTTAACGGCAATAGCGTCTGAAAACTGTACCAGTACATAATTTTCGGCATCCTGAATGGCACGAACCGCAAGCACTTTGTAAACTCCGATGACCGGCACTTCAATTGATTTTTCGTCCTTGAGTTTTATACCCAGAGGACTTCCATCCCACAAGAGTCTTAGTGCCGAAGCTCCGGAGCCCCGCTTAATATCCTGCACTTTGAAATGATGCAGGCGATTGGCCTCATTGTGTTCCCAGGCGATGGGCAAGGCTTCATCCCCCACAAAGGCACGCAATATCTCCGTAACTTTTTGAGAAGATTCTATATCGGCGGTTTCAATTTCGCCATCCAATAACATTCTGGTTTTTGAATTTCCTTCTACCCGCAGACCCTCTTCCCTGACCTGGAAAGAAGGCCTGATCGTCTTGAAGGTGAAATGGAAATTATTGAATGCCTCAGCCACTTCCATGGCCTTTCCAAGAGCAAAATCCACTTCATAAAGCTGATCGGGTTTCAGGTATTCATCGGGTTTGAATTCCACCGTTCTGGCATCTACCCAATAGGATTTTCCTTTGACCGAAGGAGAGAAACTGAAAAGGCTCTCTTTTAGAGTTTCATTAAGCGTATGCGTAGTTGAAGACCCTTCGGTGAGCCTTATACGTATAACCGTGGTCTTGGAAACCACCCCCGAAGAATAGGCTTCAATATATTTCGCGAAAGCGGTATCCACTGAATTTGGTTTCTTCTTATTGCAAGCCACTACAATAAAAAGGCAAGAGACAGCCATCAGCATGAGTCGGCTTCTCATGCGGAAGCAGGAAGACAGGGAAAGATCCATGATGTGAGGCGATTTAAATTTGAAGTGCGAATAAAATGATGTGGTAAAACTTGAAAGTTTTTCTGAGTTCTGCAAGAAGCTCATGCCGGATCCTGGTTAAAAGTTATATAAAAAGGGATTCCGGAAAGAAAGTTATGAAAGGAACCTGCAAATCCCTCAACTTATTTTCCATGCCAGGTTCATGCTTCAGAAAGGAAAGGGTCAATCGGGGCCACAAAAGCAAACACCAGGCGAAACTCATTGATACATAATATTTGACGCCTTTCCCCGTTATGCTAGGAGGCCCAATCTGAACCATTGAAAACCCCGGGTTTGTATAATGTTTGACACAGGAAATCTATATTTCAATATATTCATTCACATCTCGGCCTACCTGCCTATTGTGCCTTTCCTTATCATATTGATAAGACAAAGCTATACCCAGGTACATATGAATTATTTGATGATCGTGTCGCTGGTAACCTTCATGTATAATATCCTGCTCAACTTCATACCATTTTACAGCGAACCATTTCATTTGCTGAGGAACGTACTGGGTGTGACCGAACTGGTTTTCATACTCCTGATCATTCAAACCCATTTCAACAGCGAATGGGGTCGTCAAATGCTGATTGTATTGCTATTGTTCGTTCCAATCATGTCTATCACATTCATGCTCATCAACACCCCCAATCAGCTCAATACCACTTTGCTGACCATTGATAGTTTCATAATTTTTATAGTTGCCATCCTCTTTCTGAATCATCTATTGCAACATTATCACAAGAATATAACCGGTTACAACCTGTTTTGGATCACGGCCGGCATATGTTTGTATTTCGGCTGCTACCTGGTATTGAATATGGGAAGAAAATTCATATTCAAATACGATGATAAGGACTATAAAATAATGTGGATGGTGATGTACGCGGCCAACTTCATCAAATTTGCATTCTTTGTTATTGCGGCTATCCTCAGCAAGCCTGGATTTATGCAGCCTTATGGTGAAGAAACAATACAGGATGAGACGGGCCCGGTTCGCGAAAAAGATCCTGATGAAAAGAAAGCCGATACAAATCTGGCTACTATAATTCCAGGATATTCCAGTAATTATTAAGTAGGAATCGGATCCATAAAACCCAATCACCAAACGATAATTTTTTGTTATTGCAGTGATTGCTATTCTCCGATTCAGAAAAAATATCAATAACCGATGAGTATAAATTTAAACTAACAGATACAGTTTGTGGAATACAACCAATTATGACTATTTGATAATTTGTAATTTTTGTCTTTCATTATTTGTGCCATCAATGATTTCAATAATGTACATACCTAAAGGTAAATCAGAAACATTAATACTGGCACTTGCTACCTTGTTAAATAATTGATGTTTTTTCAAGTTTGCTTGCCCATCATAAATATTTATTAGGGAAATAGTTGAAGTTGAATTTGTCGCCGCGCCGCTGAAATTTGCAGGTGAAACAGTTATAATGGACGTAGCCGGATTAGGGGAAACAACATAACTATGTCCACAAGGGCTATATATCGTGACTCCATTTCTTTGTGCAATTTCGCCACAGGCATCTCTATAGGTGAGTGATACGCCTCCTCCTTTCGAAACATCAGCATAAGTACTCGGCGAATAAGGATTAATGATATAAATACCAGAAGTACCCGGGTTATCAACTGTCCAGGTCCAACTAGTACCACTGCCCATATTAGATGTAGCTGATAAATACCAGGCTTGAATTCCATTAACGCAAGATCCATACATTGAGTAATTAATAATACTTCTTGGCACAGTAGTAATGTTCAGAGAAACAGTTTTGGAGCCATTAACTAATGCAGATAGTGTAACATTTCCTTGGGTGATTTTATTTACAATAACTTGATTTCCTGATGGGGACAAACTTATAATACCACTTGGAGATGCGCTCCAAGTAACAGTAGAGTTGGAAGGTATATTTGTCGCAGTATAGGTTGCTGAACTGCAGAACGCAGGTATTCCGGTTATCACTGGAGAATTATCAACTATATCTATATAATTTTGCCATTGACTACCGTATCTGTTATCACACCATGCTGGGTAAGCTTTCCATCCATATGCAGTAATGCCGATATAATCACCCGTATAGCCACCTCCAAATTCTGGAATAGGAGCCGTTGTATGCGCTACACTACTCACCACCTGATTACTTAGGGTATTTCCTCCATTATAGGATATGGCGACATAGGTATTGGTACTAAACCCTGAAGATTGATCAAGACTATAATAGACTATTGAAATAATTCCATTATCATCAACTGCTATCCAAGGAAACCAGTTTTGCCTTCCATTTGCAATACTTACAGTTACTGGTCCGGACCAATTTACACCCTGATTATCTGACCATCTCAATTGGATGATTGCTTTACCATTCCCATTCTCTTTTGCTGCATAAACTATATAAATTCGTCCTCTAAAGATACCATTGCTTTTGTCAACCGCCATGGAAGGGAAACTATTAACTCTAATACCACCAAATTCAGTTTGTCCGCCAGAACTATTTCTTATTCCAGTATAATTAAATACTATTGAGGCTGCTGTAAAGTTCTGTCCGCCATTAACTGAACGAACAAAGCCTAAGCCTTGTTCAGGTAAATTACCATTAGTATAATCAGCCCAGCAGACATATACTTCACCATTGGGTCCAGTTTGCACATTTGCTCCCTGACCCCAGTGATCGTTAAGAGTTAAGGGATTTGAAAAAGTAGTTCCTTGGTTTGTTGACCTATTGAATTGAACGGCACTGCCTGCGCCCATCCATACACAATATAAATTATTAGCAAATGGACTTGCGGGCACATCATCTGCAGCAATCATTTCTTTATCGAAAGCAATTATGCCTGTACCCGATATTTGCGGTCCCCATGTTGCTCCATTATTGGTTGTCCTTTGAATTGAATAGCCAATTGGATCTGCATTTATATCGACAGGTACAGGTGTCATTGTAGCTACGTAACCATTCCCACTAGCATCAAAAGCTGTAGACGGGTCACCTCGTCCAGGAGCATTATTTGGTAAATTATCAGAACCAGCCCAGAAATTCCCACCGTTAGTACTCCAATATGCTCCCTGCCAAGAATTTGTTACAGGAAATGTATTGGAAGATAGCAATAGCACTTGAGGGTTTGTTTTATTGATGCTTATGTGTAGCTCAGATTGTGGGTTTGAGGAAGGCCGGACCTGAATATTACTCGAAATAGTAGCAGTGTTTGGAGTAGGATTTGTTTTATTCTCTTCCGGTTGAGTATCACCAGCTGCTAAGTGTGCAGCACTCTTGAGGTCTATTGATTGGCCCAATGTTGCAACACTGAACAGAAGCATAAGTGTTAATACCCATCCACTTTTGTAAAATTCAAATCTGTTCATAAGAAAAGCTTTAACGTAAAGAATATTTTTTAAGCTGCCATAATACAACAATGTAGAAGCCAAGCGTATATTGATTATAAGATATTCTAGTCATGCCTATATTAGGTTTGAACCAGTAGTGGTCATTATATTCAAGATTAGGGCCCAAATAATGGTGATAGATGTCAAAGCAATCAGGAAATGTTTGAGTTGGTGTTATGATATTTGACCGGTTCATTACCCTAGAACTGTCAATATAAAGTAATTTGCCATCCCATCGTTTGCCTACCTGAAAGGGTGGCAAAAACATTTGCCTCGGAAAATCTAAATTCCTTGGTTCTCTTGAATAAACGGCATCAAATACTTTAATGGAATCATCTATTATCCGAACGAAATTTGTATCATTGCCCCAAGGATATTGATACTGCCAAACTGTAGCGTCTTTTCCATCAACCAATTTTTGAATGCCTGTAACCACTAATTTGACTGTATAGCCTCTAGGAAAATTAGGGTGATCACGTACAACACTGGAATCATATACATCATATTCCCAAGAATCCCCAACTGTATTAGGAAAATACTCCCGAGATGGAGTATTTGATGTAAGTGCATCTTTATGACAACATAAAAGGGGAATAAACAAAAGTAGTTTTGCTGTCATCGTAAATAATTGTTTCATGGGTTATCTTTTTGTATGAAGTCATCTATATTCCAAAGACAACTATAATAATCAATCGAAAGAACCTATCCTAAAACCGTTGCGATTAGATCTTCAAAGCAGGAACAAATGTGGGTATGAATCTAAAACCGGGATTGAATATTATCAGACTAGAGCAAAAAATTACTGGCAAAATCCAGAAAGCCCAAAGCATTTAAAACATCTTTGGCTATTTAGGTTGAGTAGTAATAACATGCGGACTATTCACTCTATCTATTTTCGACAATGGCTCACATTTTAAAACAGCAGATAACAATGAGGCTATTGAAACTTCTGAAAGGCAAATCCTGAAGCTTCATTGTACACAGCAATTCAATTGACGAGAAGTCTATTAAGCAGATGCTAAATACTTTGAACCCTTTTATCTTATCAATTTACTACACATTTTCCAAAAAGTCAAGAGTTAGTTAATCATTAATTGGAAATTTACAATTTAATTTCTGTTGAAATTGACTGGCATGCACCGATTGAATGGAACTCTAAGGGTAAACATATATGAAGCAGGTTAAAATCCTATACTTTAATAGCAACTCATCACTTTGAGCAAGTGCACCCTTATCTTTCAGAGAACTCATCTTATCGTACATAGATTTCCACCTGCGCGGCGAATTGCTTACGATTGAGTGAAGACATCTGTGAAGGATTTTCCGAAAAATACTATTTCCACTCTACTTCAATTTCCACTCTATCATCGCAAAGCAACTGCCTCCTTCGATTTCATGAGTGAAGTATCCGCAGTCCATTCATTGATCTGACATCACCTGGTTTCTCAGAAGGTCATCAAACACTTCTCTTCGCCTGATGAGGCTCGCCTTACCATCCTTGACCATTACTTCGGCCGGCTTGAGCCTGGAATTAAAATTGCTACTCATTTCAAATCCATAGGCACCAGCGTTGTAAAAAACCAGGTAATCGCCTTCCCGTATTTCTTGGACTTTCCTGCCAGACGCGAATGTGTCTGTCTCACAAATATTACCCACAATGGTATAAATATTTTCGGAGCCATTAAGGTTGGAAATATTTTCAATTTGATGGTAAGCATCGTAAAACATTGGGCGTATCAAATGGTTGAAGCCGCTGTTGACACCGGCAAATGTCAAACCAGGCGTTTCTTTCATAACATTTACCTGAGTTATAAAATAGCCGCATTCGCTTACCAGGAATTTACCAGGTTCAAACCATATTTGCAAGGGCCTTCCATTGGGATTGGGATGATTGGCGAAAGCTTCCTTCACTTTCCGAGCCAGCAGGGGGATATCCGTTTCTGCGTCGCCGGATTTATAAGGAACCTTGAATCCACCCCCCAGGTCAATAAATTCCAATTCTTTGAAATGCGGAATGATGTCGAACAGGACTTCGATGCCCTTCACAAAAATATCTACGTCTTTAATATCGCTGCCGGTATGAATATGCAGGTCACGAATAAAGAGATCGTATTTTTCTACGAGGGCTAAGACCTTGTCGAGTTGTTCCACCGGGATGCCGAATTTGCTTTTATCGTGGCCGGTTGATATTTTCATATTGCCGCCTGCAAGGATATTGGGACGTAAACGAATTCCTACCGGGTAGCCATGACCGTATCTTTCGCCGAATTTTTCGAGATTCGACAGACTATCTATATTGATATGAACGCCGGCTTCCCGCGCTTCCTCAATTTCATCGAATGCGATCCCATTGGAAGTGTATAGGATTTTCTGAGGACTGAAACCTGCCAGCAGGCCTATTTTCACCTCATTTATGGAACTGCAGTCCAGGCAGGCGCCCAGGCTTCTGAGATATTTCAGGATATTGACATTGGTCAGTGCCTTGCAGGCATAAAAAAAAACGGTATCGCTTTCGTTAAAAGCCGATTTCAATTTTTGGTATTGTTCCGCGATCTTCTCCGCATGATACACATAGACCGGAGTGCCAAATTCATTGGCAATATCCGTCAACTGCCTGGCTGTTAAATGCTGATCCATATAAAAGTGAAAATAGCAACGAAATTAAAGCTAGTGCGGGATATGATAAAATAAATGCGGCTCAGTGGAGGCGAATCAACCAGGTTCCTGACTCTGGATCTTCTGGCTACCAGGATTAATTCATTCAGGCTGAATATTATTTTTCGGATCATCTCCGGATTCTTCCTCGAATTCGTCCTGCTTCTCTTCGGGATTTGCTGTACTGGAAATGTCTGCAGCAGGCTCATCACTAATTCCCGAAAGTCCCAGATCTTTTTCAGAAGGAGAGTCAGGCCTGACATCCCCGGCTGTTGCAATAGCATGATCAATCAATTCCCCATTTTCGGCCACCACGAGATTGCTTCCCTCATCCACGTCAAAATGATCTGCGTTGACCAGTGTGGGCGTCACGATCTGTTCGGCCAGCACTTCGTTGATGCGTGGCAGATCTTCGGGCGAATTGATTCCGAAATAATCCATAAATGACTTGGATGTGCCATAAATCAACGGCTTGCCAGGGAGGTTTTCATTGCGTCCCGTAATGACAAGCAACTCCTTTTCCAATAATTTCTGGATCACATAGTCGCAGTTCACGCCGCGAATCGCTTCTATTTCTCCCTTGGTGACCGGTTGTTTGTACGCAACAATGGCAAGGGTTTCCATTGCCGCAGATGACAACCTTTTCAGGAATTTATCGCCATTGAGCTGAACGATTGTCTTGTGATAGGCCGTCTTGGTGAGGAATTGCCAGCCACCTCCGCTCTGCCTCACTTCAAATGGATAGAAATCTGTGGCATATTTCTCACGGATAGCATCCACCGCCGCCTCTACCTGGTCTGCAGTAGTTCGATCTTCAATAAAAGCAAGGCCATTGTTCACTAATTCCAATAGTTCCGTATTGGTCAAAGGTTTTTCACTTGCAAAAATCAGGGCTTCGATATGTGGTATGATTTGAGATAGTTCCATGAGAAATTATTGGTTAGTTAGTCATTGGTCACTGCGTCCGCCGAAGGTTTACCCCAGGCGGACTGTTCATTTGGATATTGTATTTCCTATTGATCTTATGTATCCATTTATCAACTTAAAAAATAGGTCTAACTGGTCTTGCAGAAACAAAAAATCTTCATCCTGAATCAGATTTCTTTGCCAGCCTTTGATAAGAGCGGTTCGGGCCTCATAGGCTGAACCTCGGCTATAAAAGCAAAAATTCCTGTTCTCTTTATAGAAAAATCTGCTATACACTTCGCTATTATCAAGAGCCATTGAATCGGCTGCCCTGGCAAATTGTTTTCCGAGACTGTCATTTTCATAAAAATTCCACCGATTTACAATCTTCCAAACCCTCTCCACTATATTCATGGCAACCTTATACAGCTCCAGGTTTTGCAAAGTTAGTTTAGTTGTAATGTTTAACCTCCTCCAACTTCCATGCCTCTTATTCTCCCATCTTCTCCAAAATTACCAACTTATTCTAGCCCCAGAAGGGGGACTTCGAATCCCAGTGACTAATCTCTTTCCTTCCCACTATGACCAATGACTAATAACTTCTCCCTAATGACTTCCTCCTCCCCCTACCCATTCAATGCCGCAGCTCCACTGACAATCTCGGTCAGTTCAGTAGTAATCGCAGCCTGCCTGGCGCGGTTGTATGAAATGCGTAAACTTTTCAACAATTCATTGGCATTTTCAGAAGCCTTATCCATGGCCGTCATCCGGGCCCCTTCTTCACTCGCCTTGGCGTCCAGCACGGCTTTGAACATTTGCGTATTGAGGATTTTGGGCATCATCTCTGCAATCAGGGATTCCCTTTCGGGTTCAAAAATAAAATCAGCCCTGGTGGCTTTCCCATCTTTGCTTTCCACCTTAGGTATTGGCAGGAATCGCTCGACTACAAAACGTTGGGTAGCTGCATTTCTGAATTCGCTATACACCAGTTCCACGGCATCGAATTCTTTTGAAGCGAATCCCTCCATCGCGGCCTGGGCCACGCGCTGAACATTTTCGAAGGTCAGGTGCAGGAAAATATCTTTGAACGCGGGATTCACATTATATTTCATCTTGATGAAATATTCATATGCTTTTTTCCCAATGGGCCAAACAAATACGTTTCCTTTTCTGAATTGTTCGGGATAATTGCTGCTTATAATATTGCGCGCCATTTTTATCACATTGGCATTGTAGGCCCCGCACAAACCCCGGTCTGAAGAAATGGCAATGACCAATACTTTCTCCACAGTTCTTTCCACGGCCAGGTTCGTACCCAGACCGCCTTCGGTATTGCTTACTATATTACTCAGCATCCCCTGAAGCTTCCTGGCATAGGGACGCATCTGTACAATAGCATCCTGTGCCCGCCGTAATTTAGCGGCGCTCACCATTTTCATGGCCTTGGTAATTTGCTGCGTACTCTGGATTGATTTGATCCGGTTCCTGACTTCTTTTAATGCACCTGCCATTGGGGGAAAAGATTGATTTCTTGATTAGAAAATGATTTCCTGCGAAATTTTATGGCCATCGCCGCCAGTCCGACCCATTGTTTTTTACCACTGAAGATCGGGCTCGCAAAGGTATTTGAATTGATACAAAAAACCATAGTGCTGTGGAAAGAACCTGCATTCGTTTCGGCATCCCAATCGCTCAATAAAATAGTGCAGATCTGCATTACACACACCTTTTCATAGTGGTATAAGCAATTTATTGTCAATGTCTTATGTTCAGCTTGCATTCAAGTTGGCAGATACAGGGGAAGACAATGTCCCATAGTCATCAACAGGACAAAATGAATAGCGAAGTCTGGAAGGGGATTTTGCAATCTTATTTTATTTCATCAAAAGGAGTCACTTTTCCATTTTCACCCAGTACTTCCTGCCTGCTGTCTATGAAATAGGGAGATGCGATGCTTCTGGTGCTGTCGGAATTCCTGTATCCGATTCCTGCCATATCAAGAAGTGTGTGAAAAACATTATCAGCAGAGCTGATCTTTCTGTCTTTATGCTGCCTAAGAAAACTGAATTTATCGGCATTCTTTTTCAGAAAGAGATCCGAGCCCCAGATGAATAGTGGCACTTGAGCGGTAAAATGAGTGGGTGTATAGGAATGAAAATACAGTTTGCGGTCGTCATCGCCCAGGTTTTCACCATGATCGGATACAAAAGTAACCGTGGACTCCGCACCAGTGGCCTTTACTGCGTCGATAATCTGGCTGATAATAAGATCGGTGTATAAGATCGAATTATCATACTCATTGATGATGATATCCCTGGGAGGATAGCCCAATGACATGCGGTTCCGGTCTGACACCGGTCTGAAATGTGTGAAGGCCTCAGGGTATCGCAAAAGGTAACGATAATGGCTGCCGATGGTGTGCACGATCATGAAAATATCCTTTTTGGAATACTTATCCATCACATTTTTTACGATGTCAACCAGGGCAGAATCGTAATTGCCCCTGAAATTACTTTCATTGTCACCGTAGCCGTTAAATATGGCAGTATCTCCATCATTATAGTGCATGCCGATATTGCCGGTCAGTCCGAATTTGGACTGGTTGCTGATCCAGAAAGTCTTGTAGCCAACTTCTTTATATGCTTCGAGGATGCTTTTTTCTTTCTTATGTAAATCAAAATTCACAGCGTCAGCGCGGGTGATGAGTTGAGGAACGGATAGTATAGTCATGGTGCCACCGGTAGCCACATTGCTGAAGCTCACGAGGTTTTTCATACTGTCAAGATTAGGCGAAGTTTCCCGGGGATAGCCATTGATTGCCCAGTGGTCAAAGCGCGAAGCCTCTCCGATGATGAGTATATGGATATGCCTCAGCGAATCTTCTGTTTTGCGGTAAGCGCCATAACTGAAATTCTTCACGATCTTCTGATAATTGCGGGTATTCTGCATTTCCGAATAGAGGTAGCTGAAGATATTCACCATGCGGAATGGGTAATAGGTGCGGAATGTATTCTTCAGGATAATGGGATGCCTTCTTATATCCCGGCTTCTCAAGAAAGGAATGGCCAGGAAGCCCAGGATAGCGAATGCGGAAATCAGGGCCGCGGTCTTGAAATTCAGTTTTTTTGGCAGTCCCCTGCTCAGCCAGAGCACAAGAAGGAAATTCAATATGATCATCGCAGCTACTATAAAAATTCGCCATCCCAGCAGCTCCGTGGCTTCTTTGTAATTCGTGTCTAAAAGTAGTCCTGCCATTTCCGCGTTCACCTGGCTGTTGATGAGGAGCACCGGCAGTAGGGCTAAGGGGATAATTGAACAAATCAAAGCAGCTATCAGGTAATAGATTCTGAGATTATAATAAAAGAGGACAACTGGCATCAGGGCCAGTAGTTGCACGACTACAAATCCGGAAACAGCGTAATTGTATACTCCGTTTTTCAAAAAGAAAACCACGTCGGGAAGAAAGATCAGAACAGTGATTATGCTGACAAATAAATAGATTTTAATAGCTTTCCGAAGGGTATTTCTATCAGGAAATCGCATGGATGATCAGGGTTTGGCTAAAGATTCAAATTAAACAAATCTATAACATCAGTGTACATTCTCCAAAACGACGGAATGTTTAGCTTGTTGCCTGCTTTGAATTCCCACTTGGAACCAACTGAATTATCCGGTCTTTGAACCAGGAAACCGGCCCATGGATAGGCGGTTAATAATGGGCGCGGTTCGGGATTTTAAGCGATAGTATGTCTGAATCGCAATCCTTACCTTTGTACGCCTCTGTCAATATGACCGGCCTCCATAAACAGCACCATATTTGACGGCAGGAAGATGATATTATACACCATCAATTAAATGAAAAGAATTCATTAACAAATAATTGTCATGTTGAAGTTCATTACGAAAATTTTTGGAGGGAGCAAATCGGAAAAGGACGTTAAGATTTTGTGGCCGAAGGTAGAACAGATTAACCAGTTTTTTACAAGCTACAGTGACCTAACGAACGATGAGCTCAGGTCAAAAACGCAGGAATTCAAATCACGCATCAGAGAAAATCTGTCAGAAATAGACCAGCAGATTGAATCTCTTACAAAAAGGGCTGAGGAACTTTCCTTCAATGATATTACGGGCAAGGATGATATCTATCAGCAGATAGATAAACTAAAAAAGGAAAGAGACACAAAGATTGAAGAAGTGCTGAATGAAATACTTTCCGAAGCCTTCGCCGTTGTAAAGGAAACAGCCAGGAGATTTGCCACCAACACAGAACTGGTTGCAAAAGCGACTGAATTAGACCGTGAGTTAAGCATTAAGAAAGCGCATATCCGGATTGAGGGAGACAATGTGATCTACAAGAACAGTTGGCTGGCAGGTGGCAACCTGGTTACCTGGAATATGGTGCACTATGACGTTCAGTTGCTCGGTGGATTGGTCTTGCACCAGGGAAAAATCGCCGAAATGGCTACCGGTGAAGGTAAAACGCTGGTTTCAACATTACCCGCCTACCTCAACGCGCTCGCTGGCGAAGGTGTTCACATAGTAACTGTGAATGATTACCTCGCTAAACGCGACTCCGAATGGAATGGCACCCTCTACGAATTTTTGGGATTGAAAGTAGATTGCATAGACAGGCATCAGCCCAATAGTCTGGAAAGACGGATCGCCTACCAGGCCGATATCATTTATGGCACGAATAACGAATTTGGCTTTGACTACCTGCGCGACAACATGGTGCACAATCCGGATGAAATGGTGCAACGCAAGCATCATTATGCCATGGTGGATGAGGTGGACAGTGTATTGATTGACGATGCGCGTACGCCGTTGATCATATCTGGTCCCATTTCCAAAGGAGGTGACGACCAGCAATATGAAAATCTGAAACCCAGGGTGCACCAACTCGTGGAAGCGCAAAAACAGGTAGTAAATAAGGCTCTGATCGATGCTAAAAGATTGATAGCAGAAAATAAAGACGATCCTAAGGAAGGCGGGCTTTTCCTGATGCGCGCCTACCGCGGTCTTCCAAAAACAAGCGCCCTGATCAAATACCTGAGTGAACCGGGTATAAAAGTGAAACTCCAGAAATCTGAGAATTATTATCTCGCCGACCAACAAAAGCAAATGCGGGTAGTGGATGAGGACCTGTATTTTAGTA
Organism: Agriterribacter sp.; assembly: GCA_041484195.1. Classification (GTDB taxonomy): domain Bacteria; phylum Bacteroidota; class Bacteroidia; order Chitinophagales; family Chitinophagaceae; genus PSRI01. The sequence goes on from JBGPHC010000020.1 coordinate 46,369, forward strand.
TCGATGAAAAAAATAACCAGGTAGACCTCACAGAAAAAGGTCTCCATTTTATTACCAAGGGTGGTGAAGACCCGAACTTCTTCGTAATCCCGGATCTCAGCATTCAATTATCTGAAATAGAAAAGAGTGATGCTGATCCCGACACCAAATTGCGTTTGAAAGAACAGATATTAAACGAATATGCCCTAAAGGCCGACCGCATTCATACCGTTCAGCAATTACTAAAGGCTTATACGCTTTTTGAGAAAGACGTGGAATATGTGGTGTTGGATGGACAGGTTAAGATCGTGGATGAACAAACAGGACGCATACTCGAAGGACGCCGCTACAGCGACGGGCTGCACCAGGCCATTGAAGCCAAGGAAAATGTGAAGATAGAAGCCGCCACCCAAACTTATGCCACAATCACGCTCCAGAACTATTTCCGCATGTATCACAAACTCGCGGGGATGACGGGTACGGCCGAAACAGAAGCAGGTGAATTCTGGGACATCTATAAACTGGATGTGGTTTCCATTCCCACCAACTTATCCGTAGTCCGTAAGGATGAGGAGGATATGGTTTTCAAAACCAAGAGAGAAAAATACAAGGCGGTCATTGAAGAAATTGAAAAATTGCGTGCGGCAGGAAGACCCGCGCTGGTAGGTACCACATCCGTGGAAGTAAGCGAATTATTGAGTAAGATGCTGCAGGCCCGGAAAATTCCACACAATGTTTTGAACGCAAAACAGCACGCGCGTGAAGCTCAGGTGGTGGCCGAGGCCGGTCTCTCAGGCTCGGTAACCATCGCCACCAATATGGCAGGCCGCGGTACGGATATCAAGCTCGGGGCTGGTGTGCGTGAAGCCGGAGGGCTCGCGATCATCGGCACGGAAAGGCATGAATCCCGGCGTGTAGACAGACAGCTTCGCGGCCGTGCGGGCAGACAGGGTGATCCGGGAACTTCTCAATTCTATGTGTCGCTTGAAGACGACCTAATGCGCATGTTTGGAAGCGACAGGATCGCGGCGCTGATGGATAGAATGGGCTACAAGGAAGGAGAAGTGATCCAGCACAGTATGATCACCAAGAGCATTGAACGGGCCCAAAGAAAAGTGGAAGAAAACAACTTCGGCATACGTAAACGCCTACTCGAATATGACGACGTCATGAACAAGCAGCGTAATGTGGTTTATACCAAGCGCCAGCACGCCCTGTTTGGTGAACGGCTGGCGCTTGATCTTGACAATGCCTTTTACCTGGTTTCTGAGGGGTTGATCAATTCCTTCCGCGAACAAAATGATTTTGAAGGATTCAAATTATCAGTGATCGTCAACTTTGGCATTGATACCAGTATCAGTGAAGATGATTTTGCGAAAGCCGACCTCAGTACACTCGCCGAAAAATTATACACCGAATCCACTACTAATTACCAACAGCGCAAGGAGATTGTGACCAAGCAGGCTCTGCCCGTATTCCACAACATCAGGCAGATACAGGGAAATCATATAGAAAATGTAATTGTTCCATTCACTGATGGCCGGAAAGTGGTTCAGGCCCTTGCCAACCTGCAAAAAACGTTGGATACACAGGGCCGCGAACTGGCTAATTCCTTGGAACGCACCATCACATTGGCAGTCATAGACGATGCCTGGAAGGAACACCTGCGGGCAATGGATGATTTGAAACACAGCGTGCAAACAGCGGTCTATGAACAAAAAGATCCCCTGGTGATCTATAAAACCACGGCTTTTGAATTATTCCGCAATATGGATGGTGAGGTCAACAGGGATATCGTTTCATTCCTTTGCCGGTCTTCCATTCCTGTTGAACAAAATGCCGGACAGATCCGCGAAGGAAGGGAACAGAAAACTGACATGAGTAAGTTGAAGGTCAGAAAAGACGAACTGGTTGCCGCGGGAGAAGCTGCTACTGCTGCTGGTAAGGGCAATGACTATTTCGATCCTTCCGAACACGTAAAACAAGAACCCATTAAAGTGGGACCCAAGATCGGCCGGAATGATCCCTGCCCCTGCGGCAGCGGAAAGAAATATAAGAACTGCCACGGGAAAGAGGGAGGATAATGAATGAGAGGGATTTATTTAAAACATAAAATACGACTGGGAAAAATCTGAATTCTGCGGTGTTGAAATAAGGCATTTACTATTTACGGGTAAATGCTTTTTCATGAGGCATTAGAGTCATTTTGCCGGAAATTCATTGCGACCTTTCTTCCGGTTCATGAGTCAGTCTCAACCCCGGGTTATTAATATTTTCTTTCATGAATATTGCCTCCTATATTGATCACACGATCCTCAAACCCACTGCTACCCTGGGTGATATTGAAAAAGCCTGCAATGAAGCCCTGCAATTTGGATTCGCGGCCGTATGCGTCCCACCTCTCTACATTAAGAAAACCCAGACACTATTAAAAGGGTCTGACATAAAAAAAGCAACCGTAATTGGCTTTCCCTTTGGGTATTCCGCCATCGAGGCAAAATTGGCTGAAACGGTACTAGCCATCGTGGATGGTGCTGATGAACTTGACTTCGTAATCAATATCTCCGCCCTGAAGAACGCCGACTGGCAATTCCTGGCAAACGAGATTAACAATATTTTACCGGTGGTAAGGAAAGAAAAAAAAATCATAAAGACTATTATTGAAACCGGGGTATTAACTGATGATGAGATCATTAGATGTTGCGAACTTTACGGAGCAGCGGGGGTTGATTATATGAAGACTTCCACGGGCTATGCGGAAAAAGGGGCCACCGTAGAAACTGTACAACTCTTGAGACGACATTTACCGTCTTCAGTAAGGATCAAGGCTTCCGGTGGGATTCGTACATTTGAATTTGCAAGTCAATTGATCGCGGCCGGTGCCGACAGGCTGGGCTGCAGTGCTTCCGTGGAAATAGTGAGGCAATCACAACTATAAACAGACAAAGTTTCAAGTCAATCTTCACAGTTATGAAAAAATGCGGTTCGTTCATATTGGCATTTATATTTTTAGCTATATCGCTTCAGGCCCAAACTATCGCCGGGGATTCGGGAAAATCCGTTATCGTGCATAAAGACGCCAGGATTGACCTGCTGATTAAGAAAAACGCTGAAATAAATCAGGATACCTACATGAGCACCCGTCATAATTTGCCGGGTTTTCGTGTGCAGGTGCTGAATACAAATGATCGTGCCAAGGCCATCTCGGTAAAGACCAGACTGCTTCAGGAGTTCCCCGCCGAAAAAACCTATTTAATATATCAGTCACCTTATTTCAAAATACAAATCGGTAACTGCAAGACCCGCAAGGACGCCGAAAGCCTCAAAAAACTTGTCAACAGGATCTATCCTTCCGAAGTATTTATCGTGCCGGCCACTATTGAAGTGAAGCCTGACAAAGAGGATGATCTGATACTCTAGCATATTATCAGTTCTGAGTATTTTGGCGTTCAACCCGCCGCCTGAATTCAATGATGACCACTGTATGGCCCAACCGCAGAGCCTTCCAGGGCTTCCGGCTCATTTCTCACTTCACAGTCCACTTCGTATCTTCGGGTAATGTTGCAGGAACGAATCAAAAAACTGGCTTCAAAATACGCGGGGGAATTTATAGAGATAAGGCATCATCTTCATGCGCACCCTGAACTCAGCTACCAGGAATTTGAAACATCGAAATTCGTTCAGAAAAAACTGGAAGAAAGTAACATTCCCTACAGGGTCATGGCGAAGACCGGTGTCGTAGGATTGATTGAAGGAAGGAACCCCGAAAAGAAAATCATAGCGCTGAGGGCCGATATGGACGCACTGCCCATAAAAGAAGAAAATGATATTCCTTACAAATCACAAAACGAAGGCATCATGCATGCCTGTGGCCATGACGTTCATACTTCCTGCTTGCTGGGCGCTTCGAAGATCCTGAATGAACTCAGGAATGAGTGGGAAGGTACCATCAAGCTCATCTTTCAACCCGGGGAAGAACGGAACCCGGGTGGCGCAAGCATTCTGATAAAAGAAGGAGTACTGGAGAAACCCAGACCCCAGGCGATTTTCGGACTGCACGTTCATCCTCAACTGGAAACCGGCAAATTGAGTTTTAGAGCCGGAAAAGTGATGGCCAGCGCGGATGAACTCTATATAACGATAAGGGGTAAGGGAGGACATGCCGCCGCACCCCAAACTACTGCCGACACGATCCTGATCGCGTCCCAACTAATCGTGAGCCTCCAGCAAATCATCAGCCGAAACCGGGACCCTTTTTCTCCCTCTGTCCTCTCCATCACATCATTCCAGGGAGGACATACCACAAACGTAATACCCAGCGAAGTGAAGCTGATGGGTACTTTCCGGGCCATGGATGAAGACTGGCGATTCCGTGCCCATGAGTTGATACGCAAACAAGCGACTGAACTGGTGCACAGCATGGGCGCTGAAATTGACCTGCACATTGATATAGGCTATCCCAATGTGTACAACAATGAAAGGCTCACGAGTATTTCCAGGTCACTTGCAGAAACATATATGGGTGGTGAAAATGTACAGGAGACTGAGCTCAGAATGGGAGCAGAAGACTTCGGCTACTATTCCCAGCAAATTCCGGGTTGTTTTTACCGGCTGGGAGTCGGAAACATTTCGAAGGGCATTTCATCGGGCGTGCATACACCTACTTTCAATGTGGATGAAAATGCAATTGAGATTGGCATGGGCATCATGTCCTGGTTGGGCGCAAGTGTTGAATTCCGGCCCTGAATCCTTCCAGCAAGAAAATGCATTCTAGAATGAATGGGGCTCAATTCCCGGTTCCCTTCATTAACATGAGCCTGGCCTGATCATAGTTCAAGCCCAACTGATTCACTATTTCGCAGGCCTTGCTTTCCTTGTTCTTCAATATCGAAAGCAGCAAATATTCTGAATCGATGGTTGAATTTTTGGATGGGGCCGCATCAGAAACCATATCTCGGACCATTTGTTCTGCCTCTTGATTCAAAGACAATCCCGACCGCTTAAATAAACCACTGAACCGGGTCACTTTCGAGTTGCCAAAACCACTCTCTTCTTTCCTTTCGGCAATGCCACGCTCCGTTGAAGCATTTGCGACGGCATGGCAATAACGGACTGTCTGCCGGAACTAATGCTAAATTGAAATACCAAGGTTGAAGATAAAAATAATTGCATAATGGATAATGTCCTGCCTGAACCCCGATAACTATCGGGGTTGATAAATGATTTATAGACGGGTGCTTAATGGTCAGCCGTGCTATTGCAAATGCACTTGTTGGCTGTAGTGCTTAATTGAATGGTAGTTGTCTATTTGGCGTCCATTTGCGGATAGCTAAAATGAAAAGTACAAAAAAAATGGCAGTTACTATTGTCGTCAAAATAAACTGTCCATTAAATTGAGGATTTTTTTCATCGCTTATTACATTTATCAAAGATGGTTTTACTTGTCCTATCGTCGGATCATTAATGTGCATGTTTGAAAAAACAAATAGACTAACCCAATTGTTTCCCAAGTGAAGGCCGACAGGAAAATATAATGTTTTTGATTTTAAGAAAGCAGTCGCATAAAGTACATGTCCCAAACCAGAAATAAGCAAGATTGTCATAAGTACAGGATTGCCGAATGCCCCAAGATTTAACCAATGAGACAAAATAAAAAGCGCAGCGAAAATAATGTTTGCTGTCATCACGCTTGAAATTTCGACGGTTTTTTTAAAACAAATTCCTCTGAAAGCTAATTCTTCAAGCATTACGGTGGGAAGCAAAAGCCATAATCCACTGAGAACATAAGAACCATTAAAGTTTTGATTGAATACTACAGGATATCCTTTGATAAACGAAATTGTGTAAACAAGAGGAATAACAAAAATTCCTCCAATAAATAAGCCCAACAATCCAAAACCAAAGTTTCGCAATCTTGGATTTAAACCTAATTCCGAAAGGTTTTTACCTTCTTTTTTATAAGCCTGCCATGTAATCACCAAAATAGCAATAATAACTATTACATTGGCTATTTGGGAAGGAACTCTTAATAGTCCATTTAATACAAAGCCGCCAAGAATAAAAGTTGTCAGTACAAAACTAATAAACAAGAAGACGATCTTGGCAACCTGTGTTTTAAATAAGTTCTTTTTCATATCATCTTTAAGTGTTTGAAGGGTTTCACAACACTATAACCAACAATGCTTTTTGCAAGCCACTCATCTCAATATGGGCTTTAGTCATTAACCCCGGCGCATTATTGTCGTTATCGCTGATCAGCCCTAATAGGATGTGTTCCATCCCGATATATTTGGCTCCTGTTCGCAAAGCTCCTTCCAAAGACATAGAAAAAATTTCCTTCAGCTTTCTTGAAAATTCATTTCGCATAAAAAAAATTGAGTTCGGGAACAGAATATGAGATCATTTTAAGAAGCTGTAACAATGCAACAACTGAAGCCGCCAGAGGAAAATCTCAATAACCCGCGAGCACTGAATCCAATTTTTGGTAAAGCAATGCTCCGTCGCTTGGCCTGAGTTCTGAATTCTCCGGATCTGCCGATTGCCTCCCAACAATCCGGCCTTCTCTGTTTACAATAAAATAATAAGGCAGGTAGGGGAAAAATTTTTCCTCACTGGCCTCTCCCGTGATTTCGAGTGCAAGTTTTCTCTCCCCGGCGCCTCCCCTTACCAATACATGGTAGCCCTCGGGCTGCAATAGACGCAGTTTTTCCTTCCAGCGTAGCTCAGGTATAGGATGCCGGTCCAGGCAGATATATAGAAAGGCAATGTCCTTCGAATTCTTATAACGTGCTGTCAATTTAGGCGTAAAATTTTTCAATTCTTCCATGCAGGGAGTGCAGGTTGTTCCCCATACATCCACATAAACCACTTTGCTACTGAATTCGGGAAGGCGGAGGATATCGGCTAAAGAACTAAATGCGGAATCCTCACGCAAGAACCTGATTTTATCCGTTCCCTTATATGATGTTCTCCATAATACCCAACCCGAAGCGATGAATGGGATGACAAGGACGGAACAGATGGTATATTTAAGCCAGTTTCTCATGGGAAAATGGGCACGCTTTGATTAGCTGTTTTAATTCTGCTTTTGGTCCATGATCTCGAAATACATTTTTTCGGGGTCTGTGCCTGGGGAAACATCCTTTGCTCCGAAAAGTTTGAATTTGCCATTCTTCGCTTCAAGCGTGAAGATCAGTTTCTCTTCCTTTTCGGTTCCGTCGCGAAGCATGATACCATTTACTTTGGCTAACATGCTTCCCTCTGTAAAAGCGCTGTTCATCTTACAGTCTTTTTCTCTTATGAAACCATGAATCTCCATTTGGCGGCCATCCTGCATAGTGACTGCCAGATTTATACTGTCTTTGGAAAAAACAATGTCAACATGCACATTTTGATCTTCCCCCATGGATCCGTCTGCATTCATCCTGGTGGCTTTTTCGCATTTCAACTTCAACTGTTTATCGCACTGGCCGAGAGCTATATTGGCCAGCAACAGCGTCAAACCCAGAAATAATAATTGTCTGCGCATGATTTGAATTTTTTATTTGAATAAATTATTTTCACTTCAGGTAGTGGAGCCCGTAGTCGATCCATTACCCAATCAGAAATGAGTAATTTCAAATTGGCTCTATCCCCGCTCCCTTCTCCAAACGCTATAGCCAAAACCCAGCCCCAGGAATAAACCGAACCAGAGTACGGAATGAATTAATACTTTCTGCAAAGTATCTTGTGGCAGGCCAGGGTTCTTGAAATAGGCCAGCATGCCATACATATAAGGGTAGTAATCAATATGCTCCCATTGCCGGATGATGAAGCCAGCGATCAGCAGACCCAGCCCCATCGCCATGGGTACAATAAAATTCCTGAACCGGAGGCTGAGGAAATACTGAATACCGATGATGCCCAAAATAGCAACAAACATTCGTCCAGACAATAGCAGCATCTTCATCAGGGGTATCGGGGTAGAATAAAAATTGTACTTGGGCCTGGCAAGATTGATGGCCAAACCGCTAAGAATAATAAATACATTGAACAGGATGAAGCATAGCAGTATCATCACCAGCATTACGATCAGCTTGGAAAAAAATATGTCGGCATAGGTTCTGGGTGAAGCATATACCTGTTTCCAGGTATTATTTCTGTATTCAATTTGAATTACGAGTCCTGTTACTAAAATGATATAGACCACGAGCAGGAAGGCAGAAGCCACTTCCCAGTTCTCATTGATAAATATGTTCCAAACATCGGCCTTATATCTCGGTACAAATACGTCAGGCCTTGCCACGCATTTTATGAAATTTATGACGGGCACAAAAGCTGCACCGAGTAGTGTAAGCCAGAAGGCAGCCGTTCTTTTTGTTTTTAAAAATTCGCCGCTTGTGTTGCTGAGAAATTTCGCCGCCATGATTTATTCAGATGTGATTTGAATGAATAAATTTTCCAGGTCATTCTGAGCGACCGCCATTTGGTACACTTCCACGCCTCCATTCACCAGAATGCGGTTCATCTGTGCTACTTGTTCTTTGCTTTCGAACTCCAGCCCTATCCGGCTGCCATTTATATTTTTTATACGATATCCTGCGCCGAGCAGATCAGCTGCCTGCTTCGTATTGCTAACCTCTATTTCGATGGCCGACTGTTTTGATTTAAGGAGGTGCAATTGGTCAAGGGAGCCCTGGAACAAGAGTTGACCTTTATGTATGATGCCTGCATGGGTGGCCATTTTCTGCACTTCGCTCAATAGATGGCTGGATACGATAATTGTTTTCCCATGTTGAGCGTTTAGGCCCCTGATCAATTCCCTGGTTTCAATGATCCCGCTCGGATCCAGGCCATTGGTGGGTTCATCCAGGATGAGTAAGGCGGGATCGTTCAGCAAGGCCAAGCCGATGGCTAAGCGCTGTTTCATTCCGAAGGAGTAGTCTTTGGCTTTCTTGCGTTGAGCAGCAGTCAGTCTCACCATCTCCAATACCTGGTCAATCCTTTTCCTGTCGCACCCATAGGTCTTCCTTAATATTTCCAGATTTTCGCGGCCAGTGAGGTGACCATACAATGAAGGCTGTTCAATGAGCGCGCCCACCTGTTGGAGGATGGAAATGCGGTTTTTTGAAAACTCTTTGCCGAATATTTCAATCTTTCCACCATCAGTCTTTAATAATCCCAGTAATAGACGAATGGTAGTGGTTTTCCCAGCTCCATTGGGACCAAGGAAACCATACACGCTTCCTGCAGGTACCCGCAGGTCAAGCCCGTCGGGGACTCTCTCGCCCTTTCGGAATTCATGAGAAAGATTTTGAGTTTCTATGATGTAGTTACTCATGACTCGACTGTGGTATTAGAGAAATTATTCGGGCAGGAATAAAATATGCGGTTCATGGCTTACGACAGGAAGAGGCGCATTTGTACCAGAAGGCGTTGTGGCTTTTTCAACACGTGAAAAACTTTCGAGCCTGGAATATATGGCGAAGAAAAGGCAGAGTATTGTAGCCAACATCAATATGCCTGATAAATTCTTTTTCATAAAACAGGTATTAAAATTGTTTTAGTTAATGGTTGTTTTTTTCTATGAAAGTCTTCAGGGTTTTACCGTCCACTTCCAGCCTGGAACTATCTGATAAATTCACCATTCCAATTTCTTCCAAATGGCCCTGATCCATTGTAAATCTGGACTTCTGATTAAGCTGGAGGTTCAGCTTGCGCACTATGCCGTCATCTTGCAGGTGGATTTCGGAATCATTGTCAGCCACAACGGTCAACGAATCAATGGTGGCGTTTATATACAGTCCGCTTGCCACTGCATGTGCGTTGATCCATTTCCAACCCTGTTCTCCCAATCCCATGTCACTATTATTTAATGAAAGATTGATGGAAGAGGGGCAAAATATGGTGGCATTAGCGTAGGCTCTTTCGCCTGAATATTTGCCGGCGGGTTTGATATACAATGTACCGTCTTTAACAGTATAGCTCATCTCGGTTCTGTCGTTGCGGTTGGTTCTCAGAAGAAAACTGTCTGAAGGCACCAGGGAAATACCATTACAGTTTTCAATGCTGATGGTATTGAACTTATCCAGTTGTTTTGAATTATTGTTTGATTCATCCAGCTGTGCCTGGGTTATAAAATCTCCTTTCTTATACTTCGCATAAAGCGCCAGGTCAGTGGCTGTAAATAAGGCAAACACCAGGAGTGCTAATGCTAATATTATCTTGTTACTTTTTTTCATGTTCGATGTTTATGACCTTAGGAGAAATTTTGTTTTACGAATGATTCAAATTTGGGCTTGAGTTCTTCCACCTCCATATCAAGCAGGTACATATTCCTGAATAAACCCGGGAGATCTTTTTGCGTGAATTCCTCTTTTCGGTAGGCGATGGCATGCTTTACTGCGTCGGGCGACACAAAAAAACCTATCCCGCGCTGGTTATGAATAATTTGCTGTTGCTGAAGGAAATCGTATGTGCGCATTACGGTATTGGGGTTGACTTCCAATTGCACAGCGAGTTCTCTGACCGATGGTATGCGTTCTTCCGGCTTCCATTCTTTCAGAAGGATCTTCTCGCAAACATAGTCGGCGATCTGCAGGTATATAGCTTGAGTATCTTTGAATTGCATGATTTGAATTTTTAGAAAGTTTGGATCATATCTCCTTTTCCCTGAGCCTGAAATAAGCGGCCACCCAAAAAACCGGCACCCAGATATACTTAAGCAGGAACAGCCAAGTGTCTTCCACCCATTGGTCCAACTTGTATATTTTCACCTGCTTCGTTTCATAGACTGCGAAACTTGCGAGTCCCCGCATTCCTGCGTTATGTGGAATTAGATTGCGCTGCATAAAATTTACATATAACCCGAAGAGAAGGAAGAATACCAGGCCAGCCAGGGCCGTTTTGATGAAACTGTATTTTTCAAAATATACGGACCCCAGTAAGAATAATGCCTGCAAGGCGAAAAATACATACATGGCGGCTTTCATGCCTTCATTCCAATGAGGAATCCTTTTCACTGAATACCCGGGTTTCATTTCAAGGACTATCAATGTGATTGGCTGTATGATATAAAAACACGCGAAATAAAAAGTGGTGAACAGGATGGTGGAATAAAATATCCCGCATATGAGTTTCTCCAGGTGGGTTGCAGGAACGGAAAGCCAATAAATCCCTTTGGGCCTGTCGCCCAGCGCTCCGAATGTGATACTGGCGAAGATCAACCCGGTTATGAAGAGTCCTACAAAAAATATTACATAGGTCTCAACCTCATCATAATTAGGGCCGCTGGTCCAGGTCCAAATGAAGAAGACAATGGCCATCAATCCGAAAACTGCCAATATGGAGAGCATGTAGAGTTTGACATTGTCAAACCACTGTTTCTTGATAAGCAGCCAGAGTCTTGAAAAACTAAATGCATTATTCATGGTAGATATCTTTATCAGTTAAATACAGATTGAATAGAATCACGATTGGTGACGATTGCCTTATAGAGCATTTCCAGGTCAAGTTTGCTTTCTTCGCCTCCAGTGTTGCGGGTTATGATGGCATTACCCTTCAGTGAACTTTCGCTGTAGATGGCGGATTTCACTTCTTCCTGATCGAAAGAAATTTTGAAATTGAGCCTGCTGGTAATTTGTTCTACGGTCTGGTCGAAAAGTATGCGGCCTTCATCAATTATAGTAATGCGGTCGATCACGTTCTCGAGGTCTTTTACCTGGTGCGTGCTGATGATAACACATTTGTCTTCGTCGAGGGCGCCTGCCATTACTTTGCGGAACTGGCTCTTACTCATTATATCCAAACCGTTGGTAGGTTCATCCATCAGTAGCAGGGAAGTGTTGCAGGCCAGACCAAAACTGATCAATGCTTTTTTCTTTTGTCCATAACTCATGTCCTGGATGGTCGCATCCGTGGGAATCTCAAATTCACGTATATACCGGTTGAATTGTTCCTGGCTGAAGCGCGGATAAAAAGGTGCATTATATGATACCAGGTTAGTGAGACTGATATTGGGCAGATAGAATTCCTCTGCTACCATGAACACTTTCTGTAAGAAACCCGGTTCCCTTTTGCCGGGAATATGCCCCATCACTTGCACAGCACCCTGGTCGGGAAAAAGCAGACCACCGATATTTCTAAGTAAAGTGGACTTGCCGGTGCCGTTTTTTCCTAATAATCCATAAATATGACCCGATTTGAGGTCCAGGCTGAGACCTGTGAAAACCTTTTTCCTGCGATAGGCAAAATGCAGATTTTGAATGGATATCATTGCTTAGTGCTTTAGTGTACTATTGTATTAGTACACTACAAATATAATACAAGAATTGATAGTTCCTATTATTTTATCGGAAATTTTTAAAAAAAATTTATGGAGCACAAAAATGGGTCCCGCGAAATTGGCCGGAACCCCTTGAAGATCATACGGAATAGCTATTTTATTTTGAATCGTATGCTCCCATTGGTCTTGAGGTCGGAATCCACCCTGACCTGGTAGACTTTCCCGTCGGCACTCACCCTCATATATGCGGTATTAGGCGGAACAGAACCAAGGTTATCGGCAAACATGACGAGTTCATTGGTCTGGCCCTTCTCGGCCGTCAGCTTAATGGAATATGGCTTATCGGTCAACTTGTACTTCGAAAGTATTTTATTGCCATTGAAATAGAGTGTCACTTCATCTCCGTCAACCTCTGCATTGTCGTAAAGATCAACTTTGATTTCCGGACTGGTCAGTTGAATGGTTTCCACCACCCTGTTATTTCGGTTAGCCGTAGTGGTGGCAGCGTCTGCATAATTTTCGGGCATCATCACCGCGGTGAATCGATTTTTCCCGGCCAATAATAACCGGGCTGCTTCCTGCAAATCTTTCACAGTCAGCTTGTCGATATATTGTTCATAATTTACGAACCTGTCTATATTCTCACCTTCCACTTTTGCGCTAATCAGGTGATTCATCCAGGGACCGTTCTGTTTGATTTCTTCTTTGTATGCTTCCCGCCATTGCTGTTTCACCTTGTCCAGGTTTTTTTGCGAAGGGCCATTCTTCATGATGTCATCCACCTCATTTTGCATTGCCTTCAGGAGTGTATCCACTTTTTCGGGTCCGCAGGGTAATTGCACCACGAACTGGTAACTTGGGTAAGGCGTTTTTTCCAACCCACCAAATATTCCGCCCCCATAAATGCCCTGGATCTTTTCCCGCAACTCCTCAATGACACGGATATTCAGGACTTCGGTTATTGCCCTCGCCTTTAATTCGAGATCTTCGCTATAAGGCACTTCACCTGAATAGAAAGTTAGTATCAGACTCTTTTCATCCTGGCCCTTATAAACATTCATTTTTTTCCTGCCATTGATAGGCCTCACTTTCTGGTCCACATAATTGGTCTTTTTGGAAGTAGCCGGCAGGCTCGCGATATAAGTCTTAATGAGTGGTAGAATAGAATCTCTCTTGAAGCTCCCTACAAAAACAAAATTCATTCCACTCAGGTCGCCCAGTCTTTCCTTATAGATATGGAAGGCCCTGTCTAAATTCACTTTTTCAAAATACGACGATTTGGGTACCGCGATCGGCGCAAGGGGGTTACCATTATATAGTGTGTTCATTACCGTATCAATAAAAGCCGCCTGTGGGTTCGCTCCAATCAAGGCGTATTGCGATTTGTTTTTCTGAATGAATGATTTGAACAGGGAAGTATCTTTCCTGGGCTCTGTAAATTTGAGATAGGCAAGTTGGAACATGGTCTCAAGGTCCTTCACAGTGGAACTTCCGCTCATGCCTTCCTTATCGGCAATCAATATAGGATTCGCGGAAACTGATTTGCCCGAAAGAACCTTTTGAAGGTCTGTGGGAGAAAATTCTCCGAAGCCCATTGCGTTCACCACATTGGAAGCATAGGCGGCATTATACTTGTCAGCCACACCATAATTACTCGTTCCTCCATATCTGGAAGCTGACATCAATATCTGATCATTCTTAAAATCGGTTGGTTTGAGCGTAACGGTGATTCCGTTGGATAGTTTCAGTTCCGTTGTGCCTGTCTTTGCGTCCCGGGTCTCAGATATCACCATGCCCGGCCTGGGTTTTGTTTTGAGTAGCTGGCTTGCAATTACTTTCTCTTCATAAGGCTTGATATCCTTTTTTTCAACCTGAGCAATTCCGATCAGCAAATCCCCGCCTGTCGGGAGTTGCACATCCGCTTTTTCAGGACCCATCAGGTAGGCGAAGTAATCCTGCTGGCCTTTCAACTTATCAGCTACACCATTCACCTCCTGCAAGGTGATGGTTGGAACAAAATTCTGCACCAGGTAATATTCCTTTTCAATGCCCGGGATTGGTTCCTGCTGCAGGAAATTCCGGATGAATTCTTCCACGTACAAATAAGATTCCGTCTTGTCACGGTCATTGTACATCCTCTCATAGGAAGCCGTCATGCTTTTTTTAGCTCTTTCCAATTCCGCATCCGTGAATCCAAATCGTTTCACTCTTTCCACTTCCTCAACCGCTGCCTGGAGCGCCCTGGCTGGTGGCTGATCTCCGGAACCCGCGGATACGCTAAAATTTTCGAATCCCCTTGCAAAGCCTCCAAAACTGGCATTGGCAAACACGAAAGGAGGATTTTCTTTTTGTGTCAGTTCCTGCATGCGACGGTTCAGCATCGTAGTAAATAAATCCTTCACCAGGTCCTTCCTGTAGTCACCATAAGTAACCGATGGTATTTGTTTGTAGGCGGGATATTCCAGCCCGGTCTGATAACGGACGGATTCCTTGTCGGTGGTCACCAATGCGTCACTGGAATCATAAGCGGGCACACTGGCGTATTTACGCTCGCGTTCGTTAGGCGGATTCGTTAAACCACTGAAATGTTTCCTGATCATAGCTTCGGCATCTTCTACCTTAATATCTCCCACCACGAGCACGGCCATCAGGTCGGGCCGGTACCAATCGTGATAAAACCTGCGTATGACATCATATTTGAAAGTCTTGATGATACTGTCTTTCCCAATCGGAAGGCGGTCGGCATACAGGGAACCCTTGAACAATTTGGGTAATATCTTTTTGAACATTCTTTCATTGGCTCCTTTTCCCAACCGGCTTTCTTCCAGGATGATCGGCCTTTCGCCATCGATATCATCATCTTTATAAGTCACATTATGCGCCCAGTCTTCCAATACCTGGAATCCCTTTTCAAGATTGTCGGGTTTGTCGGTGGGGATTGGCAATATATATACCGTTTCGTCGAAGCTCGTGTAGGCATTAAGGTCATTCCCGAAACCCACTCCTATATCCTGCAGAAAAGAAACGATCTCATTTTTTTTGAAATTTTTTGTCCCGTTAAAGGCCATATGTTCCGCCATATGCGCCAAACCCAACTGGTCAGGGTCTTCACAGATCGAACCCGCGTTGACAACCAAACGAAGCTCCACTTTTTGTTCAGGCTTCGGATTGTTCATGATATAATAGGTCAGCCCATTGGCTAATTTGCCCGTGTGTAAATGAAGGTTAAGTGGCATTTTGTCGTTGAGATCATATTGTGCCTGTAGCCAAAGAGTGCTGGTGATCATGACTACCACAACGAGTAATGCCTTCCTCTTAAAAGTTTGCCAACTCATGGTTCAATAATTTTGTTTCCAAATATAAGTAAAGCTGGCATCCTTCTCAACTCATTCAACAAATTCTGAAATAAGCCATGAAATCGCTTTTAGTTATATTGCAGCACCTTATCTTAGAGATATATGCAAAATGAATTGCGCAAACAGCAGGCTTTGGAATACCATTCCAAAGGAAGGCCTGGAAAGATTGAAGTTGTACCCACCAAAGAGGCTAAAACACAAAGAGACCTGTCATTGGCTTATTCTCCGGGCGTAGCCGTTCCCTGCAAGGAAATTCAGGAAAACCCAGAATCCGTTTACAAGTACACTGCCAAGGGCAACCTGGTGGCCGTGATCAGCAATGGAACTGCCGTTTTGGGATTGGGAGATATCGGGCCTGAAGCGGGCAAACCAGTAATGGAAGGGAAAGCCGTGCTCTTCAAGATATTCGCAGATATAGATGTATTTGACATTGAGATCAACGAGAAGGATCCCGATCAATTTATCAGTATAGTAAAATCGCTGGAACCCACATTTGGAGGTATTAATCTCGAAGATATCAAGGCGCCGGAATGTTTTTATATCGAAAAGAAGCTGAAAGAAACGATGAAGATTCCGGTGATGCACGACGACCAGCATGGTACTGCCATCATCAGTTCGGCCGCTCTGTTGAACGCTTTGGAGCTGCAGGGAAAAAAAATTGACAAAGTCAGGTTTGTGGTAAACGGAGCAGGCGCAGCCGCCATCGCCTGCGTGCTTTTGTACGAAGCGCTGGGAGCAAAGAACGAAAATTTCTTATTGTTTGACAGGAAAGGGGTCCTGCACATGGAAAGGCCGGGCCTGGATGATACAAGGCTCCATTTTGCAACTACCCGCAAGAAGGATATCAGTCTCGCGGAGGCCATGAAAGGCGCCGACGTATTCATAGGATTGAGCGCGGGAAATACGATTACTCCCGAAATGGTGAAATCCATGGCCAAAAACCCGATCGTATTTGCGATGGCCAATCCCGATCCGGAAATAAGCTGGGAAGCGGCTACTGCTGTGCGTAAGGATATCATCATGGCCACAGGCAGGAGCGATTATCCCAACCAGGTGAATAATGTTTTAGGATTCCCCTATATATTCAGAGGGGCCCTGGATGTGAGGGCCACCCAGATCAATGAAGCCATGAAGATGGCCGCAGTGAAGGCTTTGGCAGACCTCGCCCGAAAGCCCGTGCCCGACATGGTGAATATGGCATACAATGAGAAAACCATTTCATTCGGTCCCAATTATATCATCCCAAAACCACTGGACCCCCGATTAATTTCCGTGGTATCTCCCGCCGTGGCCCGCGCGGCCATGGAAAGCGGCGTTGCCAAACACCCTATCGATGATTGGGACCGGTACCGTACCGAACTGGACCGGCGGCTGGGCAATGACAACCAACTGTTCCGTGTGATCGGCAATAAAGCCAGAAAGGATCCCAAACGGGTGGTATTTGCGGAAGCAGACAACGTGAAGATCCTGAAAGCGGCGCAGATAGTCCTGGACGATGGTATCGCTTATCCTATATTGTTAGGAGAGGAAAGAAAGATCAGGATGCTGGCGGAGGCGAATAATATTGACCTGGAAAGTATTCCCATCATCGATCCGCGTGCCGACGAATTGGAAGCCAAAAGGCAGGAATTTGCCGAACTCTATTTTAAGAAACGCCAGCGTCGTGGCGTGAACCAATACGAAGCCTATAAATCCATGAGGGACCGAATCCGTTTTGCCTGCATGATGCTGGAAACAGGTGAGGCTGATGCCGTGATCGGAGGGCTCACCCGCAATTATCCCGAGACTGTGAGGCCGGCCCTGCAGGTGATTGGGACTGAAAAGGGAGTGAAAAATATTGCCGGCATGTATATCATGCTCACCAAACAAGGTCCCCTATTCCTGGCAGACACCACCGTGAATTTTAATCCCACCTCAGAGGAATTGGCCGACATTACCCTGATGGTGGCCAATGAAGTCCGTATGTTCGGCATTACTCCCCGTATAGCCATGCTCAGTTATTCCAATTTCGGCACGAGTAATACACCGGAAGCAATTTTGGTGCGCAGGGCCAGGGAAATTGTCAAAGAAAAAAATCCGGGTCTAATTGTGGACGGCGAAATGCAGGGCATTGTGGCTTTCAATAAGGAAATCCTGAGGGATAATTATCCCTTCAGTGAACTGGTGCATGGTGACGTAAATACGCTGATCTTCCCCAACCTGAGCGCCGGTAATATCGCTTATAACCTGTTGCAGGAAGTGGGTCATTTTGATGCCATCGGACCCGTGCTATTGGGATTGAAAAGACCAGTACATATCCTGCAGTTGGGAAGTTCGGTCAGAAGTATTATCAATATGGTGCTCATCTCAGTATTGGACGCCCAGCACAAAACGGGTGTCGATACCCAGGAAGCTGTGAAAAAATCTCCCTGGTGGAAAAGACTCAAAAAAACAAAAGATGAAGATGTTCAACATGAATAATCTTTCCCCGATGAAGAAATTATTCGCAGGGATAATTTTCCTGGCAGCTTTGCCCTCCTGCTCGGGCCATTCCGTGAAGGAAAAGCTCAATAGCGCGGGCCAGAAAGCAGGTGAAGCCGTGGGTGAAGTAGTGCACGGCGTGAGTAGCGGCGTTGAAAATGCATTCCGCGTCAGCATTCAGGTTTCAGGAAGCCTGAAGCAAAAAGGCATCGAACTGGGACAGGTCAGGCTGGGTGACGATAAACAAGGAAAGGATAATCTCTTAAGCGTCTATTTTATCTTCCATAATGACTATACGGGAAATATTACCTGTAAGGCTTTTGACAATGCAGGTCTTGAAATGGGAAGGTCCACCGAAAAGATTGAAGGAAAGGCCGGCGATGCCAGATTCTATGATTTCCGGTTCGATCCCCGAACAAATATCGACCGGGACAGTAAGATCACTATGGAATGAGTGATGCAGGAAATCCGGGATTTCAATTATAAAAATCATTTCTCCGTGTCATCAGGATCGGCTATCCAATTCCAAATGGATCACCTGGTAATCCATAAAATTCGAACTGAGATGTTTTGCGCAGTTGGCGGATCAGATGCACAATCATGCTTTCATGTTTGACACCACCAGGATTTCGACGATATTCATTTCCGCATCCTTCCCCTGGAATTTGATCAGCAACTCTATGAAAAAAGGAGAAATTGTCTCCTTCTCACCAATATGAATTTCCGGCTTTGGTTGCAATCGCGTGAAATGATTTTGGCCGACATTAAAAAACAATGATTCCTTATACCTTTTCAATTATTTTTGCCTTTACTAAATACACTGAATGTTATTCTTCACACATTTTGGCAGATACCTGCTCATGATCAAAGGGATGTTCACCAAACCGGAGAACATGAAGATGTATTGGAAAGAGTTGATGCACCAATGCGTTGAAATCGGTATCGGTTCCCTGGGTATCGTAGTAATCATTTCGGTGTTCATCGGCGCAGTTTCAACGGTTCAAACGGCTTATCAGTTGGTGAGCCCCGTTCTTCCCAAAAGCATCATTGCGCAAATTGTGAGGGATACGGTAATCCTGGAATTTGCACCTACACTAACCTGTATAGTTTTGGCGGGTGTGGTCGGTAGCAAGATTGCCAGCGAATTGGGCAATATGAGAGTGAGTGAACAAATTGATGCGTTGGAAATCATGGGCATCAACACCAAGGCATACCTGGTGATGCCAAAGATACTTGCGGCCCTGATTGTAATTCCCTTGCTCGTGATTTTGGCGGCGGTACTGGGCGTCTGGGGAGGTCGCATGGCCGGCACCCTGGCACATATCCTTTCCCATGCAGAATTCGACAAGGGTCTGCTTACCAATTTTGTTCCTTACAATGTTTCATTTTCACTGGTCAAGGCCTATACATTTGCATTCATCATTTCCAGCATTCCGGCCTACTATGGGTATTTTGTAAAAGGTGGCGCCCTGGAAATTGGACGCGCCAGCACCAGCGCCGTAGTATCGAGTTGCATCATGATACTGTTTGCAGACTATATTCTCGCTGCAATTCTATTGTAGGGCCATGTGTGAATCCGGAACCGGCATGAGAAGATTGAAAAAGCCTGGGAAAAAAAGTTACCGGCTTAAAATCAAATTTGGCTTTCGCCCTGATTGCTTATGATTGAAATCAAAAATATTCGAAAAAGCTTTGGAGACATAGTTGTCATTGATGATGTGAACGCTGTGCTGGAGCCGGGTAAGGCGAATCTAATCATTGGCACCAGTGGGAGTGGCAAAACGGTGCTGATGAAATGTCTTGTAGGACTTATTGAGCCAGACAGTGGCGAGATCTATTATGATGGTAAGGATTTTACAGTGATGAATGATGAGGAAAGAAAAGAATTGCGCCAGCAGATCGGGATGCTTTTCCAGGGATCGGCCCTGTTTGACAGCATGACCGTTGAACAAAATGTGATGTTCCCCCTCGACATGTTCACCAAATGGACTTTTACCGAAAAACTGAAAAGGGTAAACGAAGTTTTGGACAGGGTGAATCTGCAGGATGCCAACCACAAGTTTCCCGCTGAAATCAGCGGCGGCATGAAAAAACGTGTGGGCATCGCGAGGGCCATCGTGCTCAATCCCAAATACCTTTTTTGTGATGAACCCAATTCAGGACTGGATCCACAGACAGCCCTGGTGATCGACAAACTTATTTACCAGATCACAAAAGAATTCAAAACCACCACCGTGGTAAATACCCACGACATGAACAGTGTGATGGAAATCGGAGATCATATCATCTATTTGTATCAGGGCAAAAAGGAATGGGAAGGCAATAACAAGGAAATCATTTTCAACAAAAACAAATTACTGAATGAATTTATTTTCGCTTCGGAATTTCTACAGGACGCAAAGGATATGCGCATGCTGGAACTCAAGGGAAAGATTTCGAATGAGAGGAATATGGACGACTTACTGAAATAGATCCTGGCAGTTGTCGATTCATCCCGGAGCCGTTTATCCCCGAAATCCCCTATTTTTGCCCACCCAATCCTCCATCATTGCGGAGGGCGTATTAAAAATCTCAATGATTGGCTATGGCTGTTTTAGTTAATAAGAAATCCAAAATAATTGTTCAGGGATTCACTGGCACGGAAGGAACATTTCATGCTTCCCAGATGATTGAATATGGTACCAATGTGGTGGGTGGTGTTACGCCTGGCAAGGGAGGGCAAACCCATATCGAAAGGCCCGTGTTCAATGCCGTGTACGATGCTGTAAAGCAAACCGGAGCAGATGTTTCCATCATTTTTGTTCCTCCGGCATTTGCCGCCGACGCGATAATGGAAGCGACAGAAGCAGGCATCAAATTGGTGGTCTGCATAACGGAAGGAATTCCAGTACAGGACATGGTAAAAGTGAAGAATTATCTGCAAGGCACCAGCACAAGACTTATTGGGCCGAACTGTCCAGGAGTCATTACGGCCGATGAAAGCAAGGTGGGCATCATGCCTGGTTTCATTTTCAAAAAAGGAAGGATCGGAATCGTTTCCAAATCCGGCACGCTCACTTACGAGGCAGCTGACCAGGTGGCTAAGGCTGGTTTAGGCATTTCCACTGCCATTGGTATTGGCGGTGACCCGATCATTGGAACCACTACCCGGGAAGCAGTTGAACTATTTATGAATGATAGAGAAACAGATGGAATCGTGATGATCGGTGAGATTGGTGGTAATATGGAAGCCGAGGCAGCTTACTGGATCAAAGACAATGGCACGAAACCGGTTGTAGGATTTATTGCCGGCCAAACGGCTCCTCCCGGAAGACGGATGGGTCATGCGGGAGCTATTGTTGGCGGGGCCGATGATACGGCCGCAGCCAAAATGAAGATATTGAGAGAATGCGGCATTACAGTGGTGGACAGCCCTGCGGACATCGGAAAAATGATGGCTGAGGTGCTCGGCAGGAAAGCGATCAAGCCAGCCAAAATCTAAAATATAATTTCAGCGAACCGAATAATCCCTGCCCCGCCCCGAGCGGGGTTTTTGATTGCCTCAATTCCCCAGAATATTCATTCTTAAGAAAAATTATGCAAAGTTTCTGAATGAGGCATCATAATTAGCAAAGGCATTTTATAACTTGTAAGAACAGGATGATGAACCCAACAAATATTGAAATGGCAATTTTCAGCAAGACTCTGGTCAGAATCTTCAGCGGCCTGCTTCTATTCTTCAGCCTCCTGGCTTGCGAAGCTGGCGCCCAGACCAAAATGACAAGTTATGACAGCGCCTGGAAAAAGATTGATAAGCTCATCCAGGAAAAAGGATTGAATAAATCCGCTCTCAGCGAGGTCAATAAAATCTATGAAAAAGCGAAGAAGGAAAGGAATGACGCTCAAATGATCAAGGCCCTGTTATACCAGCTAAACCTGGGACAAAACCTGGAAGAAAATGGCGTGGAGAAGAATATACAGAAAATTGAAAATGAGATCCAGTCGGCCAGGGAACCCGCAAAATCTATTCTCAATTCGCTGGCGGCAGAAATGTATTGGAACTATTTTCAAAACAACCGCTGGAATTTGTACAACAGGACTCAGACCATCAATTTCAAAAAAGAGGATATTGTCACCTGGGGCATGGAAGATTTCCATCGGAAGATTGGCGAACTGTATCTGCAATCTATACGCGAAGAAAATTTGCTTCAACTGAAGCCGCTGGCTCCCTTCGATCCTATTATTCTCAAGGGAAACACGCGTTACCTGAGGCCCACCCTATACGATTTGTTGGCTCACCGGGCGCTTAGCTATTTTCAAAATGACGAAAGGGATATCACCAAACCCGCATTTGCTTTCCAGATCGACCAGAAAGCGGCATTTGGAACGGCAGCCGATTTCATTCAACAACATTTTACGACCAATGACCCGGCTTCCCTCCTCCACAAGGCGATTTTCATCTACCAAAATCTACTGGCATTTCATCTGCATGATGCCAACCCAGACGCGCTCCTCGACGCAGACCTGAAACGCATTCAATTTGTGAGACTATATGGCGTCATGCCCAACAAAGATGAATTATACCGCGAGGCCCTGACTCAATTGACGGTCCAATACCAAAATCAACCTGCCGCATCACAAGCCTGGGGCCTGCTGGCGGAATATTATTTTGAAAAAGGAGCATCTTATGATCCCGCAAAAGGAGATGACAGTTACAAATATGCATTCCGTACCTCCAAGGAAATCTGTGAAAAAACCATTCGCAATTTACCCGAAACAGAAGGAGCCATCAATTGTCAAAACCTGTTGAACCAGATATTAAGGCCATCGGTCCAATTGCAGACGGAAAAAGTGAATCTGCCAGACCAACCATTTAGGACCCTTGTCAGTTATAATAACTTCAATACGATCTATCTCCGCCTGGTCAGGTTGGACAAATCGCTGAAAGACCAATTGCAAAATCGCAATGACGAAGCCTATTGGAAAAAACTGCAATCCCTTTCTGCTTTTCGCAGTTGGCAACAGGTCCTGCCGCCTTCCGATGATTTTCGAAGCCATAGTACGGAAATAAAGATTGATCCTCTACCCATGGGTGAATACGCGTTGCTGACCAGTGCAAAAGCGGACTTCAACCTTGAAAAAAATCCATTGGCTGTTCAATATTTCTACGTCTCCAATATTAGTTATGCCAGCAATGGAAATGATTATTTCGTACTGCATAGGGAAACTGGCAAACCTTTGTCAAATGCTTCCATACAGGTATGGGCCCTGCAATACGATTACACCGACAGGAAGAATGTTCTTCAAAAAGCGGAGAATCTAAAAGCCGACAGGAATGGCTTTTTCAGGATTCAGTCAAAATCCAAAACGCAGCGGAATATAAGGCTCGAAATAAACTGGGAGAAAGACCATTTGTTCATGGATGACTACCAATACAGCCTCCTGTATTATCGCGACCCTTCTGAGGAGGTTACAACAGAAAACTATGAAGGAAAAAATGCCAGGGTGTACCTCTTCTCAGACCGGAGTATTTACCGCCCCGGCCAATTAGTGTATTATAAAGGAATAGGAATCACAAGAGATTCGCTTACTCATAAGCCCAGGATTATGCGTTCAAAGGACAGCATTGAAGTTGATTTGCTCGACGCGAATGGCCAGACCATTGATTCGGTGTACCTAAGCTTCAATGAATTTGGATCATTTCATGGTCAGTTCAGGCTGCCACAGAATGTATTGAATGGGGAGTTCAGCATTAATGTTCCATACTATGCTAACAGTCAACTGGCTTTTTCGGTTGAAGAATATAAGCGGCCAAAATTCCATGTTGAATTGGAAAATCTCAAGGGCAGTTATCGCGTGAATGATACTGTTACTGTAATAGGATTTGCACACGCCTATGCAGGAAATAACCTGGATGGAGCAGCGGTAAAATACAGGGTCAGCAGGAGGGCAAGATTCGTGTATCCCTGGCTGTATGGCCGCTGGGGCATGCCGCGGACTTCAACAATGGAAATTACAAATGGCAAGACCATCACCGATTCTCTCGGGAAATTCCAGATTCAATTCCCGGCCATACCCGATCTGTCAGTAGCACAGCAACTGGATCCTGTGTTTGACTACACGGTGGAAGCCGATGTTACCGATATCAACGGCGAAACCAGGAGCGCCTCCGCGCTTGTGCCTGTAGGTTATATATCTCTGGTCCTGCAATTGCGATTGCCGCAAAAAGGTATTCTTGCTATAGATAGCTTCAGGAATATCGCGGTTTCAGTCAAGAACCTGGCCGGTGAATCCGAACCGGCAAAAGTGGAACTCCATGTCTATCCATTAAAAGTTCCGCAGCGTGTGATACGCAAGAGGTATTGGACCAATCCTGATCAATTTGTATACAGCGAAGCGGAATTCCTAAAATATTTTCCCCACGACGAATACAGGAATGAGAGCAATTATCTCGACTGGAAAAAAGCAAACCCAATTTTCAATGATACCCTAAGCACTTCGCGGGCCGCAGGATTCAATATTCCGCGGGCCGCATTCAGACAAGGCTGGTATATGGCAGAAGCCATTGCACATGACCGTTATGGCAAGGAGGTGAAGGCCGTGGAATATTTCCAGTTATATGATCCCAAAGATCCCGGCACCCCCAGTCCAACCTATTCGTGGAATGCAGCCATTCAAAGTGAAGTGCAACCAGGTGAAAAAGCCAGGTTCCTGACCGGCACCGGCGCGGAAAACCTGTTTATGATACTACAAACAGAGAAAGCGCAAGATCAAACTGAGGCCCCTGGGAAATATGAATTTACCACGTTGAATCATGAAAAGAAATATTTTGAATACCCGGTTACAGAGGAAGAGCGTGGTGGGTTTGGGATTTGGCAATTCTTCGTAAAAGACAACCGATTTTATAGCAACAGATGGGAAGTTTCAGTACCCTGGTCAAACAAAGAACTTTCGATCAGTTTCGAGACCTTACGCGATAAACTGGAACCCGGAAGCCAGGAAGAGTGGAAACTCAGGATCAGTGGTAATAAGGGGGAGAAATTGGCAGCCGAGTTGCTCGCGGGCATGTACGACGCTTCATTGGATCAGTTCAAGCCCCATGCCTGGGAAAAGCCGGGCATTTGGAATGATTTTGCCGGCAGGTATCATTGGTCTGCACAAAATAGCTTCGCCAGTGTTCAATCCAATCAAAAATGGTGGCCTGAAAGCAATACCAAATACTTTCAAAAGAACTACGATCAACTCAATACATTCTGGAATAATGTCGTCGTCGCGGGCTATGGAAGACGCAATATGGCAGCGGCAAAACCAAATAATGGGGAAATAATTTATGGAGCCATTGCTGCAGACACTGCGACCCGACTCATGGAAAAATTCGAGCTGGAGGGTAAGGCAGCAGGGCTTCAAATTGAAAACGTCTCCGAGCCAGTTCCTTCTGAACCTCAATCGGAACCTTCAAATATCAGTATAAGAAAAAATTTCAATGAAACCGCCTTCTTCTTCCCGGATCTGAAGACTGATGCTGATGGTGCGGTCGAATTTTCTTTCAGGATGCCCGAAGCGCTGACGCAATGGAAGCTGATGGCATTGGCCCATACAAAGGACCTCGCGTTGGGTTACGCTACCAAATCGGTCATCACCCAAAAAAAATTGATGGTTCAGCCCAATCCTCCACGCTTCCTGAGAGAAGGAGATAAACTGGATTTTAGCGCCAAGATCGTAAACCTCAGCGATACAGAAATGGTAGGCAAGGCCTTGTTGCAATTGATAGATGCCACCACCAACCAAGCGGTTGATGGCTGGTTCCAGAACCTATTCCCCGTGCAGTATTTCACCATCGGTGCCGGACAAAGCACGGTCACGAACTTTCCCATCACCATACCTTTCAACTATGACAAGCCATTACAGTATCGTATAGTTGCCGAATCAGGAAATTATAGCGACGGCGAGGAGAATATCCTGCCCGTGCTGACCAATCGTATGTTGATTACAGAAAGCCTGTCTTTACCCATGAATGGAGAATCAGCCAGGGATTTCAGGTTTGAGAAACTGATTCAAACCGGCTCCGATAGCGCAAGCCAGTCCTTGAGCAATCGTTCCCTGACTGTTGAATTCACAACCAACCCGGCCTGGTATGCCATCCAGGCCCTGCCCTTTTTGATGGAATTCCCTTATGAGTGTGCAGAGCAAACATTCAACCGATACTATGCCAATGCGCTGGCCACGACTATTGCAAACAGTTCTCCACGCATCAAAACTATATTCGAGAAATGGAAGGAACTTGACAGTTCAGTGCTTCTTTCAAACCTTGAAAAGAATGAAGATTTGAAATCAGTTTTGCTCGAAGAAACGCCCTGGGTATTGGAAGCCCGGAATGAAACTGCAAGAAAAAAGAATCTGGCATTGCTTTTCGATTTGATGCGAATGAGCAGGGAATTGAATGGCAGTCTCGATAAGCTGCGTGAAATGCAAACACCCAATGGAGGCTTTTCATGGTTTAAGGGTGGGCCCGATGACCGTTATATCACCCAATACATCCTCACAGGAATTGGCCATCTCCGGCAACTCAAAGCGGTTTCAGGGGAACAGGTCCGGGCCTGGGATGGGGTCACAGGAAAGGCCTTGCAATACCTGGACAAGCGGATCAGGGAAGAATATGATGCCCTGCGCAAGCAGAAATCCGACCTCAGGAAGAATCAACTGAGCTATAACGCTATCCAATACCTGTACATGCGGAATTTCTTCAAGGATCAAAAGTTGGCGACGGGCACGGAGGGAGCCTATAATTTTTACAGGAGTCAGTCTCAAAAATTCTGGTTGCAGCAAAGCTCTTATATGCAGGGGATGATTGCCCTTGCCTTGTTCAGATCAGGCGATATGAAAACGCCTAAATCCATACTCGCCTCGCTGAAGGAAAATGCACTTCATAATGAGGAACTCGGAATGTATTGGAAAGAGAACCGCGGAGGTTATTACTGGTACCAGGCGCCCACAGAAATACAATCACTGCTTATAGAAGCTTTCGGGGAAATTGCCAAAGACATGAAGTCGCTGAATGAAATGAAGACCTGGTTGCTCAAACAAAAACAAACGCAGAACTGGGCCAGCACCAAGGCCACCGCCGATGCCTGTTATGCATTGCTGTTAGGTGGCTCCGACTGGCTGCAGAAAGAACCATTGGTAACCATCAGCCTCGGAGAACGGACATTCAAATCTGATTCAGGATCAGAAGCCGGTACCGGGTATTTCCACGAAACAATTCCGGGAGTTGAAGTGAAACCTGCCATGGGCAATATACATGTAACACTTGGTTCGCAAGCCAATCCATCCATAGGAGAAAGCTCAGGGCCCCCCGCCTGGGGCGCGGTTTACTGGCAATACTTTGAAGATCTGGACAAGATAACTCCCTCAGCAACGCCGCTACAACTGAGCAAAAAAATATTTTTGGAGAGGAACAGCAGCAGGGGGCCGGTACTTGAGCCGGTAAATGACGGAGACGAACTAAAACCCGGTGACAAGCTAAAAGTGAGGATTGAACTGAGGGCAGACCGCGATATGGAATACGTGCACATGAAAGACATGCGTGCTGCTGGAACGGAACCTGTGAATGTCTTGAGCGGCTACCGTTGGCAGGGAGGCCTGGGTTACTATGAAACCACCAGGGATGCCAGCACCAATTTCTTCTTCAATTGGCTTCCAAAAGGAACCTATGTATTCGAATATCCTTTGTTTGTATCCAATGCAGGGAATTTTTCAGTGGGAGTGGCAACCATACAATGCATGTATGCGCCTGAGTTCAGCAGTCATTCGGAAGGAATCAGGATTAGGGTCACACATTGACCAAAACCCCGGTGCATACACATGTCCCGGGGTTTATTTTTGAATTTATTTTTATCCGGGAATTTATTCCTTTTATTTTTGAATGGATAAGACCCGCATACGGGATGCATTTCAATAACCTTTTCTTCCATACAAAATGAGCCAATACCGAATCTATTCAATCCCCGCCCGCTTCAGACGGGTGGAAAATTTACACATTCTGCTCTGGTTGATCAAAGACGCCTGCTGGGCCACTAATTTCCGGACCCTGGGAATTTTCATGATTATTCCCACTTTGACCGTAGCCATCATGATTACCTGGCAAACGCGCAAAATTCAAGCAGAGCTCTTGCATAACCTGGCGGTGGTATTTTGGATCACCGCGAATTGCCTCTGGATGGTCGGGGAATTTTTTGGATGGGATGAAGGAACTTTCGGACTCCGTCACATGGCGCTCATTCCATTTGGATTGGGCTTGTGCATATTGGCGTATTATTATATTGCACTGGCGCCCAATCCGGCTTTTCATAGGAAGATGCATGAAAAGGCCGAGGAATTGGTCAAGGAAGAATTTTCACATCCCGCAAACTGAATTTACTCATTCCGTTTCTGTGGCAATCAATATTGGTGTTTTCCGCATAGGATCCTGGTTGAGGAGCGAGCATATGGCCAGGTAATATTCTGGTAATTGCTGGTAGAATTCCTGAGGCTTTTCGAAAAAAGTCTCTACAGAAACGGCCCAGAATTCATTGTAATCAGTGGCTGCGTATGGGTCAAACAAATAAGCAGTACCGGACTTCATGCTCTCAAATACCGGCCGGGCGATTTTTGAAAATTGGCTGAACCTGTCTTTGAATTCTTCGTCTTCCACACCATACCCGGTAAAATTCACATAAGCCAGCGCATGCGCCATTTCATGCAGGCCCACATTCTGCGCATCTGAATAATTTTCATATCCCTTCATGAAATTGGTCCACGAAAGATAGATGCCCCTGCTGTTCACATGGCCCTGAAATGGCGTTTGAAAATAACCATAGTAATAGTCGTGGTGCATCAGGTAAATAGTCGTTCCTTAAGAAGCTAAGAAATGCACAATTGGGGGGCGTTTGAGGATAAAAAAGGTTGAAAAAGTTTACCATAAAACTGAAATTTGTATTGAAAACCTTGCAGATTTTATGCTATCCAAACAACCATCCAAATCGC
>JBGPHC010000021.1:0-74403 GCA_041484195.1 Agriterribacter sp.
GAACTTTAAAAGAATGATGAACCTCTATACAAAGATGCTTTTAGGCTTTTTTATGCGCCTATTCTGCCTCATCCAAAATCTGCTGCTACCTGAAAAATATTTTACACTAACCCCTAAAACGACTTTTTAAGGGACGACTAAGTACTAAACAATCGTTAATACAATTCAAGGGCGTCTGGTCAATTCCAAATTTCCGGCTATCCATGCCTTAGATTTGAACCCGGTTGCGACCATCGGTCTTCATTTCACTTTGTCGCTGAAAAAGATGATTCCATAGAGCAGGGCCATGGCAAAAAATATCAGAATGCTGCCCGACACTTTGGTGATGATGGAGATATTGTGTACGGTAAGGCGCTTGCGCAGGTTTCCGGCCAACAGCACTTTGGCCGAATCTGCGACGAAATTCATGAGCAGGCAGGTAGTGAAAATAATAATGCGTTGTTTCAAAGTATGCGTCACTGCGAAAGCCGTGGCATTCACCAGCCAGAAAATGATGACACTGGGATTGAGAGTATTAATGAAGAATCCAGAGAGGAATATTTGCGCAAAATCTCTTCTGCCAAATTTTATTTCAAGCTTATCTGTGCCGGTCTTGATACTTATCTTCTTAAAAAACAAATAATAAATGCCCAAGGCCAGCAGAAATATGCTCCCCGTATAGCCTATCAGTTTCTTATACTCCAATAATTGTTTCATGAGTTCCGTGAATGCATTGCAAAGCACGACCAGGAAAATATCGCTCACCCACACACCTGCCACAAAGCTAAATCCGCCCCTGTGTCCGTTATTGATACTTTGTTTAATGACAGTAAAGATTACCGGCCCAACCGACAAAGCCAGGATAAATCCCAAGGTTAATCCCTTCAATAAAGCCTCCACCATGCGGGAATCATTTGGCAATTATAAGAATGAATGAACATAAAAATAAGAAACCGGGGTTTAGATTTAATATAGGATCAGTTTGTGACGGGATTTAATCATGGGAATCCGTGCCGGAAATCATTAACCATCCATTTCATCTGGAGATGGCTCCATTAGCAAGGAATTTCTGCCAATCCTCCAGCACCGGGCCTTTCATTACCCTCGGGAATTTATGCTGGCCTCCTATTTTCCCCTTCAGCTCCATAAATTCCATGAATTTGCTTTCCGGTAAAACCGTTAGCATTATTTCTTTTAGAGCACTTTTTCTTTCTACAGCATAGTCGTCATTCAATATCTTGAGATTTTCATCAATGCGCCTCGCAAGCGCCACGGCATCCACGGAATCATTGCAGGCCACATACCAGTGATGCGCAAAAAAGGAACCACTGGGCACGCCGGCTACAGTATATTCAGGAACACATATATTCATTTCTTCGGTGGATAGTTGAAGAGCCCTGTTCATATTATCTACACTCAGATGTTCTCCCACCAGGCTCAGAAAATGTTTGGTTCTTCCCGTAATAACAACCTCGCAACGGTGTTTGTCTGTAAACCTCACTGTATCGCCTACCAAATATCTCCAGGCTCCGGCTGTAGTGCTGATCAGTATCGCGTAATCTTTTCCCAGTTCCACTTCATCAATGAGGAGTGTCCTCGGCTTTTCCCGAATATTACCCTCGGAGTCAAAATTCTCGCTGTTAAATGGCACAAATTCAAGAAAGATATGTTCATTGGTCACGAGCTTCATTCCCTGCACATACTGCCGGTCTTGGTAAGCGATAAATCCTTCAGAGGCCAGGTAAGTTTCAAAATAGGTAATAGGTTTGCCCAATAATTTTTCAAATCCTTTTTTATAGGGCTCGAATGCTACTCCGCCGTGAACATAAAAAGCCAGGTTGGGCCAGATTTCGTGAATATTATTCAATTTATAGCGATCGATCACCATCTCCAGGCACATTTGTATCCAGGCCGGCACACCTACGATAAAACCCAGGTCCCAATTAGGAGCTTCGGCCACCACTTCTTCCAATTTTGTATTCCAGTCCTTGGTCCTGGCAATCTTCTTTCCCGGCTTGTAAAATGGCGTGAACCAGAAAGGGACTTTTTTCGCCGTTATGCCACTGAGATCGCCCGAATAATAGCCCGGACCTTTCTGCAAATCAGTACTGCCTCCCAACATCAGCCATCCCTTGCTGATGGATTTTACGGGGATGTTCTCATAGGTTCGTAAAGTGAGCATTTGCTTGATCATCACAATACGGTTCCCGCGCATGAGATCATTGGTTATGGGAATATACTTACTTGCCGAACCCGAAGTGCCGGAACTAAGCGCAAAGTATTTGATCTTCCCCGGCCAGCATATATCCTGCTTCCCTTCCAAAGTCTTGTGCCACCATTCATCGTAGATCCTGTTATAATCGAATATGGGAACCAATTCCTGGAAAAGGGTAACGGGGTCCCTGCTGAGCAAGGCCTGGTCGAAATGGTAGAATTGCCCGAATTCGGTGCCCTTTGCCTTTCTCAGCAATTTCTTCAATACCTTGTCTTGTTGCCTCCTTGGAGCGCTGGGTGGAAAATTAAGCGCCTTTGCAATCGTTTGAGGCATTCGTATTTCAATAAGAGCCATTGGATTCAGGCGCATTTATGCGTGAGCAAATTTAGGACTCTCCATTTTCAGCGCCTAAATTTTTATAGGCCTTCCACACGATAAACCAATCATTAGTTGCCGAATAGTCCTGCGCATAGGCATAGTCCAATTTTTGCAGGCTTTCTTCTGGAATTTCATTCATCCCTATAGGAAATCCATTGCACGCGACTACGGCTGGTCCTAAGGCAGGAAGTCTGCTATCTCGGGAAGCATAGCCAACCCAGGTCTTTCTTCCCCAAAGCACCTGCAAGACATTGTGCCAGAATCTTATGGGTCGCTTTTGAAGTATGAAATGAATGGGGAAACTCAGGCAAAACAAGCCAGACAACAGGACATCAGTCAGCCTTTTCATTCGCCTGGAACCCGCCTGTGCCAGTCTGAATTTCCTTTCCCGTGAAATTGTTTCTCCCGAACTGTCTTTAAAATCACTTCCGACTATACTATTGCTTCCCGCTGCGTGTATCCTCACCCGCATTCCCCGCTCCAGTTCCTGCATTCTTTCAATAATGGACCGGAATGATTGTTCTCCTTCGCAAAATATGATTTCTTTTGCCGGCATGGTTTGCAATATGATTTTCAAATGCTGCAGGTCTCCGACAGAATCCCGCTCTCCCCCTGTATTCGATATCCTGCCCAGAATTCGCTTCCCTAGTTTTGCCTCATGCATGAGTTGCAATACGCGTTCGTATTCGATCCTGGAACCCGCAACCAGGGTACGTTTGAATTCGCCGGTCTCGTCTGCTTTTTCAAGCACCCTCCACTGAATTAAGAGCCAGCGCAAAATGGACATGAGCCCCAAAGCAACAGCAGGAGTCAATAACACAATGGCTCTCGAAAAACGGTAGCGTTCGGGAAGCAGGGAATAGACAGCCAATAGAACAACGCCTGCAATACAGGAAGCGCGAACCAGTTTGGAGAATTTAAATGGACGATCGTATAGTCCCGCATAATAAGCCGACACCAGGAAGATCAAGGTAAACACGGGAAAGGCTAAACGCAATAGAGCCAGATTGTACCCTTCATCCTGCAACACATAGTCTCCCCAGAGGATCTTCATTCCATAAAATGAAAGCAGGATCAGGGCCGCATCGAGGGCAGGCAGTCCGATCCACCTGATGAATCGACCAAGGGCGGAAAATGCCGCCCGAAGACCTATAGATATTTGAATGAAAAAATTAAATAATCCCGCCCTGCTGGCGCCATAATGTTTGTTCACGAAAATGCTCATTGCCTGGTAGAATAAGCGCACATAGTTCAAACTCCCTTTTCGCGTGCTCTCGCCTTTGAAATGCAGGATGGTCAAATCGCCCAAATAATAATTCTTGTAGCCCGCCTGCCTGATCCGGTAGCTGAGGTCTATGTCTTCACCATACATGAAGAAGCTCTCATCAAAAAGCCCGACTTTATCCAGCACGTCTTTGCGGATCATCATATAGGCACCAGCCAGCACGTCGATTTCATGCGTTTCCTGCTCGCTCAGATTTCCCAGATGGTAATACCCAAAAATACGCGAATGTGGAAACAGCCTCGCCAGCCCAATCAGCTTATAGAATGAAGTTGAGGGCGAAGGAAAGGCTCTCTTGCTTTCCTTCAAAAATTTTCCCGACCCGTCCAGCATCCTCACGCCTAATGCGCCGGCTTTGGGATGGAATTCAAAAAAACGAATACAGTTTTTAAACACATCTTCGGGTACAATGGTGTCTGGATTGAGAAAAAGAATATATCGTCCTCTCGCCTCCTTCAATCCCATGTTGCATGCCCTGGCAAAACCCGTGTTTGTCTCATTCCAGATAAATTTTACCTGCGGAAATTGCGGCTGCAGGTAATCTCTGCTGCCGTCTGATGAAAGATTGTCAACAACAATTGTCTCCATACCAATCTGGTGGCCGGCCTTGCAGATGGAATGAAGGCATTGTTCCAAAAAGTATTTGACGTTGTAATTGACTATAATGACAGATAGCTGGGGTTCCACAGCCTGAAAATACAAAAGCTTAACAAACTAATCATTCAAACTGTTATCCATGTTGAAGAAAGACCGGACCTTTACTGATACGCTACAATATTCATTATCATATTCACCATAAATTTCTTGACATATGGAAATCAGATTACTGGGTTCGCAGGGGCTCAAGGCCTCACAAATCGGATTGGGTTGCATGGGTATGAGTGAATTCTACGGCCCGGCAAGTGAGGCGGAGTCTGTTCTCACCATTCATCGCGCTATGGAATTGGGAATTAATTTCCTGGATACAGCAGACGTGTATGGTCCTTATACAAACGAAGAACTGGTGGGCAAGGCTATTAAAGGAAAAAGAAAGCAATTGACCCTGGCTACCAAATTCGGAATCGTCAGGAATCCAAACAATCCGAAATTGCGTGGACTGAATGGGAAACCCGATTACGTAAAAAAATCCTGCGAAGGCAGTTTGAAAAGATTGCAGGTTGATATGATCGATCTCTATTACCTGCACCGCGTGGATCCCCACACCCCAATCGAGGAGACAGTCGGCGCCATGGGTGAGCTGGTGCGTGAAGGAAAGATCAGGGCCATCGGACTTTCAGAAGTATCTCCCACTACTCTGAGACGGGCCATGAAAGTTCACCCGGTTTCCGCGGTGCAAAGTGAATATTCTCTCTGGAGCAGGGATCCCGAAGATGGGATACTCGCGATATGTAAGGAATTCGAAATTGGATTCGTGGCATATAGCCCGCTGGGCAGAGGATTCCTGACAGGGAAGATCAGGAATTTCGATGACCTGGCTGCCGATGATTTCAGGAGGTCCTCACCCAGGTTTCAGGGAGATAATTTTCAAAAAAATCTAGAGCTGGTAAGCCGGATCGAATCTATGGCCCGTGAAAAAGCCTGCACTCCTTCGCAACTGGCGCTGGCCTGGGTGATAGCCCGTGGAAATAATATTTTTCCAATTCCCGGTACCAAGCATGTAAAATATCTTGAGGAAAATGTAGGAGCATTGCAGGTAAAATTAACGCCTGCGGATATGGAAACTATTGACAGCATTGCCCCCAAAGGAGTTGCCGCGGGCCTGCGCTATCCCGAATCGGGTATGAAAGTCGTGAACGGATAGTTTCCGGCCATATACTTCTGGTAAATGTCTTCTTGCTAAAGACAAAAAAATACGGAATGCCGGAAGCCGAAACTAAATATTTCCTCAGGCAATCATGCCCCTCATCCTATCTTTGCGCCATGCTAAAATCAACCTTAATGGAGGCAACGGAGGCCGCTGGCAAATTGTTGCTTAAGTCCATCAATAGTTCGTTCAAGATTTCCAATAAAGAGGGCATCAATAACCTCGTTACTGAGGTGGATCATGCCTCAGAAAAACTGATCATTGACACAATTAAGAGCAGGTTTCCCGATCATTTTATCCTCAGTGAGGAAGTAGGTGAGCTTAAGATGGATTCGGCCTATAAATGGATCATTGACCCTATTGACGGCACGGTGAATTTTGCCAATGGTATTCCCATTTGCTGCACCAGTATTGGAGTGGAACATGAAGGGAAAATGATCCTGGGTGCTGTTTACAATCCTTTCCTGAAAGAACTTTTCTTCGCGGAAAAGCAAATGGGTGCTACCCTCAACGGCAAGAAGATCCGGGTGAGTGAGAAGACAGAAGTATCCAAATCATGCCTGGTTACAGGTTTCCCCTATACTTATCTTGATATGCCCAATGGTCCTCTGGAAGTGTTTTCAAGGCTGATCCGCAGGGGCATTCCTGTCCGGAGGCTGGGTTCTGCAGCTATTGATCTCTGTTGGGTTGCGGCAGGCCGATTTGATGGATTCTATGAACATAAACTCAGCGCCTGGGATAGCGCAGCGGGATTCCTGCTCGTGGAAGAAGCCGGTGGTAAAGTCACGGATTTTGAGGGAAAATATTATTCTCCTTACCAGCCGCACCTCCTGGCAACGAATGGGAAAATTCATGATGAGATGCTGGACTGGGTGAATGGAAGGATCACCTGAAAGAATAGCAATATTAATAATTGAAATTAAATGTCAGAATCCAGGACAGAAATATCTTCTCTCGGGGAATTCGGCCTGATTGATCACCTCACCAGGAATAACGAAACCCATCATGCATCTACCATATTGAGTGTAGGTGATGATGCTGCTGTCCTGGACCATTTCGGGAAACAGATCGTCGTGACTACTGACCTTCTTATTGAAGATGTTCATTTCGACCTGACCTACACGCCTCTCAGACATCTCGGATACAAGAGTGTGATCGTGAACCTCAGCGATATCTATGCAATGAATGCCTCTCCCGCTCAAATCACGGTGAGCCTGGGTATCAGCAACCGCTTCAGCGTAGAAGCCCTTGACGAATTTTATGACGGCATATATACTGCCTGCGAAAAATATAATGTGGATCTGGTAGGCGGGGATACCAGTAGCTCCAACAAAGGATTTATCATCAGCGTGGTAGCGATTGGAGAGGTGGCCCCCGATAAATTTGTGAAAAGAGATGGCGCCAAAAAAGGCGATCTCATTTGTGTGAGTGGTGATTTGGGTGCTGCATATCTGGGTCTGCTCCTGATGGAAAGGGAAAAAAAGATTTTTTTGGAAAGCCCTTCTGTTCAACCCGACCTCGAAAACCAGGACTATATTATTCGCCGTTTGCTGAAACCAGAGGCCAGGAAAGATATCATTGATTTCCTGCAGCAGAACCAGATTATTCCTACCAGCATGATGGACCTGAGCGACGGGTTGAGCAGTGACTTGCTGCATATCTGTAAACAGAGCAATGTTGGCTGTGTGATTTACGAAGACAAGATCCCGATTCATGAAGACGCACGACTTTTTGCATTTAAATTGGAACTGGACCCTACAGCCTGCGCGTTGAGCGGTGGGGAAGACTATGAACTCCTGTTCACCATTGGTCAGGATGAATATGAAAAATTGTTGATCAATGAACAGATCAGTGTAGTTGGCTATATCACCAACGCCGACGAGGGTTCCCATATCACTACCCGCGGCGGCAATAAACATCCCCTTACCGCTCAGGGCTGGAATGCCTTTAGGAAATAATCTCCCTTCCCCAGACTGGATTCGCCCGGAGTGCAACGTTCCCTGTTGCCTTGCTGTCAATTATAAAAACTCGCCGGATGAGAAAAAATCTCTTGTTCAAGATCTGTATGATAATTATCCTGCTAAGTTTAGGCATTATCTGGGCTTGCCGGAAAACCGACAACCTCAATTTGAGAGAGGCGCTTATAGTCTGGAAGGGCGATCCCGCAGCCGATGGCCTGGGTTGGACAATTTCTTTGACTAATGATCATTTTGAGATTCCCACAAATCTTCCCCGCCAATATATGATCGACAGCCTGCCGGTTTCGGTCAGTTTTGAGGCATCTTCCAAAAAATTCTACTGCATGTGCGCGCAGCCCATTTCCATGGTGGAAATTGTATCCATTAAACGGCGATAAAGCGCAATTGAGCGATTTAACAGGAGTAAAAGCCCCCATTTAATTTTTCGGATTTATATTTAATGCCTGTATGAGAAGAAGGTGCTATTACTCTTGTGTGATTATTGGGTTCATGCTGATAGCATCCGCTTGCACCACCGGCAAAAAGGCCTTTACTCCCTCCCGAAAATATTCTGCCGACCAGCTTCACAGCGATTTCCGCTTGCTTCGTGAGATCCTGGAAAAATTCCACCCATCCCTATACTGGTACACGCCGAAGGACAGCATGGATTATTATTTTGATAAGTATGATGCTGCGATCACCGATTCCATGACGCAGCAGCAATTTGGATTCAGGATACTGGCGCCACTCACCACCAGGATACGCTGCGGACATACCAGCTTCAACTATTCCAAAAAGTATAACAGGTATATGTCGGGGATACAATTGCCTTCCTTCCCGCTATACATGAAGATCTGGGGTGATACGGCTGTAATAACTGCGAACCTTATTCACGATGATTCGATTTTAAAAAGGGGCGTTTTGGTAACGGGTATTAATGGTTTCAGCAACCGGGAGATCATCGATTCTCTTTTCCAATTCATGCCGGCTGACGGCTACGCGGAAAATGTGAACTATATAAGGCTAAGTGCCGCATTTCCTTATTATCATCGAAACATATTTGGGCTCTCAAGAAAATACCTGGTGGATTATATAGATAGCCTGGGTCGCCCTGCATCTACTATTGTGCCCTGGTATAATCCTTATATTGACACGCTTCAACAGATCCCACTACCGAAGATTACCGAACCCGGCAGAAAACGACTGAAGAAAGTAAGCAAAGAAAATATCAGGTCCCTGGAAATAGATTCATCTCACTCATTGGCTACTATGACCCTAAGCAGTTTTTCCGGCAAAGGCAGGCTCGGAAATTTCTTCAGGAGAAGTTTTAAGACTCTCAAAAAGGATAGTGTCCCAAACCTGGTTATTGATATCAGGACCAACGGAGGCGGAAAGATCACCAATTATACCAAGCTTGCGAGATATATACGGGACACACCCTTCAAGGTATCCGATACGGCGGCGGCTGTCAGGAAAAAATTCGGTCACTATAGAAAAAATTTTCAGTCAAGCTTCGTCAATTCTTTTGTGCTCTTACTATTCACCCGGAAAGAAGAAGATGGCCGTTACCACTTTCGTTACTGGGAAAATCACAGCTTCCGACCCAGAGAGAAATGGCACTACAATGGAAAAGTATATGTATTGATCAATGGACCTACTTTTTCTGCCTCAACTCTTTTTGCGCATGCTGTCAGAGGCCAGGATAATGTGAAATTGGTGGGCGAAGAAGCCGGCGGCGGCTGGCATGGCAACAGTGGCATTATGATACCTGACATAATATTGCCCATCACCAGAATGCGTATCAGGGTTCCTCTATTCAGGATCGTGCAATATAAGCACGTTCCAAAAGACGGCAGGGGAGTGGAACCCGATATCTATGTGCCGGCCACGGTTGAAAATATAAGAAAAGGCATTGACGGAAAAATGAAAGCGGTGGAGGAAATGGTTGAGGTTGACAGTCGGCCCTGACAAGAACAGAACGGGCACCGGCAAATATTTGCCCGCTATGTTCAGTGACTTCAACAAGACTCTTTACCCGGAGTCCTCAATTCAAAAAAAAATTCTCTTTTGGATCAGGCGAGTATCATTTCCTTTATATTCAGCAGATCGTCAAACACCATAAAATCGGCCGCATATCCTTTTTCGATCTTCCCCACCCTGGGTCCATGTTTCAGGAGCTGTGCCGGATAGGTGGAGGCCATTCTCAAAGATTCCGCCAGGTCAATTCCTACATCATTCACACAATGCCGAACAGCTTTCATCATAGTCAGTGAAGAACCCGAAAGTGTTCCGTCGGGCAGGGTATAACGGTCACCCTTAAACAGGTGCTGGTATTCGCCTTCCAATACTTCAGTCACCGCGTCTGTAATCAGGAACAGCCTTTTTCCCATGATGGCCTTGCTGATGCGTATAGCGGCAAAATCAACATGCACTCCATCGGCCACAATGCTGGCTCTCACTTTATTGTTGTCATAAATTGCGCCAACCATCCCAGGTGCACGGCTCTGGAAAGCCGACATGGCGTTGAATAAATGGGTGGCCGCCGGGATACCGGATTCAAAAGCCTTCATGCCCTGTGGATATGTGGCGTTGCTATGTCCGGCTGAAACAATAATTTGATGCTCAAGCAAAAGTTCAATGATTTTTTCATCGCAGATTTCAGGAGCAATCGTCATCATTTTGAGTGTATCCTTTCCTTTTTCAAGCAACATTCTTACTTCCTCCAGAGTCGGTTTCCTGAGGCAGGATAGTATATGAGCGCCCTTCTTTTCAGGATTGAGATAAGGTCCTTCCATATGCAGCCCCAAAACTCCTTTGCCTCCACGCTTCCAATATTCCTTCACAACCTCCATCCCTTTCAGAAATTTTTCCATTGTGTTGGTGGCCATGGTAATCATGAAATGAGTACAGCCGCCTTCGAGACAATACTGATAAACAGAAGACAATGCTTCCAGGCTGAGCTCCGAAGAGAACATTTTGCCGTTGCCTCCATAGATCTGCAGGTCAATAAGGGCCGGCGCGATGTTCAACCCGCCAAGGTCACGTATCGTGTATCCTTCATCGATAGCATTCTCCTCCACTACGGCTTCTATCAGGCCATCTCCAACCAGAATGGCTTTTCCCTGTTCGCGACCATGGCCGGTATAAATAGTGGCGTTTGTAAATGCAGTTTGCATGCAGTCTTATTATATCTTGATTTTAAAATCATCGGCATCCTTCCAAAAAGGAAACTTTGTTCTTATATCTTCCAGCCTGTCTTTTTTTAGAACACAGGTGAACAACTCCTCCTTTTCTCCGGCCTTATACAGGATTTCACCCAAAGGATCTACTATCGCAGAACGCCCGCTATGATAAATTTTTTCACCATCGTTTCCAACGCGGTTCACGCCCGCGACAAAACACTGGTTTTCTATCGCCCTGGCCTGCAACAATGTCTCCCACGCGAGTATGCGACGTTCGGGCCAGTTGGCAACATAAATCAGAAGGTCGTATTCGGGAAGCGCTTTGTCCTCATGCTGCGGGTTCTCTCCGTCTTGAGGCAGGTATGATACTGTTTGCCTGGCCCAGACCGGAAACCTGAGATCATAGCAAATCTGGCAATTGACCTTCCAGCCTTTTATAGATGCAATCAACCTGGTTTTGCCGGCGCTATAATTCTGATCCTCCCCCGCAAAAGCAAATCGATGGCGTTTATCGTAGTATCCAAATTGTCCATCTGGTAACATCATGATGAGCCGGTTGTAATATCGCCCTTCATCTTCAATGATTACACTTCCGGCAATGATTATTTTTTTGGACTCTGATTTCTTGCGCATCCATTCAACGGTAGGGCCGTTCATAGGCTCTGCCAACCCCTTAGGTTGCATTACAAATCCTGTACTGAACATCTCCGGCAGTATTACAATCTCTGCTCTGCCCTCTATGGAATCTATTTTCTCACCGAACATCTTAAGATTGGCGGACTTGTCCTTCCAATTCAGGTTTGCCTGTATGCCTGTGATGCTAAGAGTTGACATGAAATTCGAACCTATTAGGATTTAATTTGAAAAGGAGCAAAGTTAAGCCATATTCGGCCTGAACAGAGTTTTGAGTTCAGGTTAACCGGTTTTTCACACCGATCTCCATCGCATGATAATTCTCGAAGTTATTCATTCGTAAGAAAAATATCATCCCATTGGAATTTGATTTAGTCACCTGCTGGGTCTCAAAGGTTTCCCTGGTTAATTAAACCGGTAAGAAACAGAAATGCTTGCATAATCGTCATTGCCCTTCATGCTTCTTGCCTGGCGGCTTTGATGA
Source organism: Agriterribacter sp. (assembly GCA_041484195.1). Taxonomy (GTDB): domain Bacteria; phylum Bacteroidota; class Bacteroidia; order Chitinophagales; family Chitinophagaceae; genus PSRI01. The sequence continues at coordinate 11,916 of JBGPHC010000021.1, forward strand.
ATGACGGCCATCGAACCGGTGAATCTATTCTTTGCATAATAGAATCCCAGTTTCTGCCGGTAAACCCATGGCATTGGGGACGCTAAGATGGGACCCTTATTCTTGAGGAACATGCCACCCTGCAAACTTGCATCATAGATCTGATAAAACAATTCAGGTTGAAAAAATAGGAAAAGCTCGCAAGTTCGGGCATACCGGGTTTGAATCTTGTTCAATCTTGAATGCCACAAAGCAGATTGATCATTCCTTTCTAATTTTCCCAGACGCATAACCCAGCCTGCCGAAAGGTTATCGAATGCCGTCCCCGCATTCAGATTCCCTTCGGCCGACAAATCGAATTTGGGTTGCGTCTTTTTCCCAATCAAGTGCTGAACGTATTTGAAATGTCCATTCACCGTCATGCTATTATTCAATTGCGTTTCCCAACCTTCCAGGTGGTGTATTCCCAGAAGTTTGTGGTAGCCTATCTGAACCTTTCTGGCTAATGAAGCTTCCCCGATAATGCCGAGGGATAATCCAACAGAAAACAAATTTTCATTGCGGAAGAATCTTGTCTGCTCCATTTTCCCAAACAGGTAACCGGCATAGGGTCTGTCCACATTTCCGTTGGCATAGGAATCGTAATTCTGAGGATTGAAGATCATTTGCCCCGATTCAAAACGATAAATGATCTTACTGGTTTTCGGCTTGATCTTCCTGGCCCGGTTCTGATCATAGTTTATGAAGCTGTAAGAAAGGTAAAAGCCATTGGTATAGTACCCATCGGTCATGTTCAGCAGGTAATTGTCATTATCAGTTACCAATTGAATTTCGCTGCTGTATGCAGGTTCATTGATAATTTCCTGGGAATAAACCCCGGCTGAACTCAATAACACAGTTGTAGAAATCAGGAGAATATTTTTTTTCATGGTATCCCTGCTTCTTTCTTAAAATATCCGGCACCTATATTCAAACAAGTTTTTTCAGGATTCGGTTGAAAGCTTACGCAGAACCGGCATCACCAATCCGGATTCAAATCCTTTCCGGATCAGATAGTCCCTCGTTTTCTGCATTCTCAGGTAGGAATTTTGCTCTGTCTTTACGCTATTCCACTTCTTCGTGGTCATTTTTTCCAATTGTTTCCTGTATTCTTCCCCATCAATTTCCTCCAAGGCCTTCCTGATATTGTAGTCACTTATTCTTTTTTCTTTCAACGCATATTTTATTTTCATTTTCCCCCAGTGCTTTATCCTGAATTTACCTCCGGCAAATTGGATGGCAAACCTCTCTTCATTGAGGTAATTTTCTTCAATGAGTTGGGCTAAAATTTCTTCCACTTCATTTTTATGCAGCCCAAAAGAATACAATTTCTCTCTTGTCTCAATATGGGTCCTTTCCTGGAAAGCACAATAGTGCCTTGCTTTCTGTAAGGCCTGTTCTTTCGTAAGGCTTCTCTTAGGAATCATGATTTCACAATTAAAAGGAGGCTGATGTGTGGGATATTGAATTGGGAAAGGATTGTAAATTTATACCAAATTCAGCAATGGCGCGGTGGATGCGACCGCCTATTTTAGCCTGGATTTATTTCAAATTCAATCCCAACCGGCTCCAATGAGATTCTTCTATCCCGGATTTGGGGTTTCCCCTTTTCGCTATACTAATCATGCTTTATAAAAAATATTACCCTTTATGAGATTTTGCGATCATCCCTCGCCCGGGAAAAATGCTTTTTCGGAAGCCTGCCATTTTTGCTCCGAATCTTTCATAGATATGGCTTTGCAGAATTGATAACTTAGTGGAATAGTGGTTGATATCGTTTAGAAAATTCGGTTTAGATTTATGATCCCTTAATCTATATTTGCCAAACTTATTGCATAATATATGAAGTTCATCGTTTCCTCGTCAGCCCTGCTCAAGCAATTGCTTCAAATCAGCGGGGTAATCAGTGCCAATACGGTGTTGCCCATTTTGGAGGACTTCCTGTTTGAGATTGAGAAAAATAAACTGACAGTTGTCGCAACTGACCTGGAAACCGTGATGAAAATCCACATGGATATTGAAGCAAAAGACAGCGGAAAGATCTGTATCCCCGCCAGGATTCTGATGGATTCCCTGAAAAATCTTCCTGATCAACCGCTTAGTTTCAATATTGACAAAAATTTTGCCATCGAGATCACCAGCGACAATGGGAAGTATAAAGTAATGGGCGAAAATCCCGACAATTTTCCCAAGGAACCGATGGCCGACGATACCAACTCATTTGAACTCACCTCTTCGGCCCTGTTGACAGCCATTAACAAGACCATTTTTGCCGTTAGCAATGATGATCTGAGACCTGCCATGACTGGCATTTACTTCGAATTGGATCCAAAGGGGCTCAGCTTTGTTGCCACAGACGCTCACAGGTTGGTGCGCTACCAGCGTAAGGATGCCAGTTGCCCGGCTAATGACAGTTTTATCGTTCCGAAAAAACCCCTGAACCTGTTGAAATCGGCATTGCCCGACAATGAAGATATACTCAAGATCTCCTACAATAGCAATCATCTGTTTGTGGATCATGGATCAACCCAGTTGGTTTGCCGGCTGATTGATGCCCGGTTCCCGGATTATAAAGTGGTTATCCCGGTTGATAATCCCTACCTGATGACCGTAAATCGCGCGGACTTTCAAAGTGCACTGCGCCGTGTGAGCATTTTCAGCAATAAAAGCACCTACCAGGTAGCTTTGAGTATCAGTGGGAGTGAATTGCAACTGACTGCCCAGGATATTGATTTTAGCTTTGAAGGAACCGAACGCATGAGCTGTCAATATAAAGGAGAAGACATGCAGATTGCCTTCAATGCAAAATTCCTCGTTGAAATCCTGAATGCCACAGACAGTACGGAAGTCCGAATGGAATTGTCAACACCAACGAAGGCCGGCATCATTAAACCCGTTGAACAGGACGCAAATGAAGATTTGCTGATGCTGGTAATGCCATTGATGCTGAACCAATAATCCCGGATCATTTCTAATTGATTTTCCACCCACCTGCTTTCCCCGCGAATGAAAGGAGTCAGACCAACTACCTCCTCATCCAGCACTAAACAAGGCAATTTTTGTTTGACTTAGTTGTTGGGGATTCTTTAAATTCATCAAATGAATTTTATCATAGTCCGCAGGTTTGATAATTATATTGACGCCAATATCACATTGGGCAGACTCCAAAGCGAAGGCATTCAGGGTTTTTTGAGAGATGAATACACGGTGACCATTGATCCCATACTCAGCAACGCCATCGGCGGTATTAAGCTCACTGTTCGTGAGCAGGATGCCGGTAAAGCCATGGAACTGCTGGAAGGATTTGACCGCGAAAAAAGAGCCTTTCTGAAATGCCCGAACTGTGGATCGCATAATGTGGAATTCATCAGTACGACCAGGAAGGCATCCAATTGGTTCAGCGCGATCCTTTCATTTCTTTTCGGCAGCTATGCCATCGCTCCCAACAAAGTTTACCATTGTTATAATTGCGGTTATGAATTTAAGGAACTGGAAAATAACGGCGATTTGCAATCCAACGACCATTGAGTCTTTATTATTTGCTATAATCAATAATCCAGATTCTTTTCCGGCGTTTATCCGTTTTTCTTTTCCTGTTTAATTTGATACCTTGTTTGAGTAAACTCTCTCCTATGTTAACTCAGATCATAAATTACTTCGAAACCCTGGATCAGCGGCCCGTGGAAAGGATGATCTTTATTGTAGGGGGGATGGTTTTGCTATGGATGATTGAAGGGGCCATTCCTCTGGCCACCCTCAAATACAAGAAGAACAAGGCCCGCCATGCAGTGGTAAACCTTTCTTTCACCGTGATTCACCTTGTCTTGCACACGGGCTTCGCCTTCATCATCCTGTTACTATCCGATTGGGGAAAGGCAGAACAATTTGGACTCGTCTATTGGTTCAATACTTCCCCCTTTTTCATCATTCTGATAAGCTGCCTGGTTCTCGACTTTTTTGGAGGATGGTTGGTGCATATCGTAGAACATAAGGTTAGATGGCTCTGGCGTTTTCATCTCATACATCACGCAGACAATAATGTGGACGTGACCACAGGGCTAAGGCACCATCCTGTAGAAAGCGTATTGAGGGGAATTTTTTTTCTGATGGGGGTTCTTGTATCCGGCTCACCTATGTATGCCGTAATGATCTTTCAGACCCTGCTGGTCATTTCCACCCAATTCACCCATGCCAATATCAGTCTTCCACGCTGGCTGGACAGCTCCATAAGTTGGGTATTTGTATCCCCCAATATGCACAAAGTGCACCATCACTGGAAACAACCCTATACCGATAGCAATTACAGCGCGGTTTTCTCCATCTGGGACCGGCTCCTGAGCACTTTCAGGAAACTTGATCCGGGGCAGATACGTTATGGGCTTGACAAATATTACTCCAATGAAAAAGATGAGGATTTTGGAGAATTGATGAAGGCCCCCTTCCAAAAAAATCTGCTCGACTAAACTGCCAATCGCATTCACGGTAATCTCCAAACCCATGACTCCCTGAATTATATTTTCTACCCTCAATTATTTGCCTCTTGCCCAATCTGAAAATTGCCGGATCATTTATCTTGTGCCAAATTTGATGGATGATGATTGCAGCAATGATCCCGGCACGCTACGCGGCCAGCCGCTTTCCGGCCAAACTGATGCAGGTGCTGGGTGACAAGACCGTCATTAGGCATACCTATGAAAATACAGTTGCAACGGGGCTTTTTGATGAAGTATTGGTGGTAACCGACAATGATATCATTTTCAGGGAGATTGCCTCTCATGGAGGGAAGGCAAAAATGAGTCGCCAACAACATGAAAGCGGGAGCGATCGCATAGCCGAAGCAGCGGCTGATATGGAAGTTGATATTGTGGTTAACGTTCAGGGTGATGAACCATTTGTGAATAAACAACCCCTGGAAAAGTTGTTGGCTGTTTTTAAAGGGGAGGAAGGAAAAAAAGTTCAGGTCGCATCAATGATACAGACATTCAGGGAAAAAAAATTTATAGAAGATCCTAACTATGTGAAAGTCGTGGTTGACAGGAATATGAATTCTCTCCTGTTTTCAAGAAGCGTGATCCCTTATCCCCGCAATAGCAATTTCACCCCCGACTACTATGAGCACATCGGAGTGTATGCTTTTCGCAAAGCAGCCCTGATTCAATTCACCAAATGGCCCATCTCGCCCCTGGAAGCTTCTGAAAAAATTGAATGTTTGCGCTACCTCGAAAATGGAATTCCTTTGAAGATGGTGCTGGTGGATTATATGGGAGTGGAAATAGATACTCCCGAAGACCTGGAGCGTGCCGCAAAATTGCTTCAAAAGGCTGGACCCGGCCGGGCTTCATGATTGCGGATCATTCATTTCTTCAAAATCGTATCACGGCAAATCCTTCCCGCTGATTTCGCTCATAAGGAATGGCCACTTCATTGATCGAGATTTGCCTGGCTTTTTGAAAGATGAGTGTGTTATTGATATCCCAAAAAGCGATTCCGGCGTCATCTATTGGCTGGCCATCCTGATTGAGAATTGTGGTGGTCCCGAATTGGTCAGTCCTCCTGAAACGGCTGTTGTACAACAAAAACAACCTGGATCCAACGGGGATCATGAAATAAGAAAGAAAAGATGAATTTAGTTCCGTGACCTGCTCCTTATTGATTATGCCTGTCCAGCAATTCCCATTTTTTCCAGCTGGGAAATAAAACATATTGAGATCCCCTCTTCTATGGCTGGCGCCACTTCCACCTAAAGAATTGTATCGCGTATACTCATCGTTGCCGAATGTGGAGGCGGTGCCCGGAATATTCGCCGGCTGATTTACAAATGTGACTTCTCCCTCACCAATATGGTCGAATCCAAAATCTTCTGTTCTGTAAGTTCCAGAATAAGGTCTCCCATATTCCTTGAGCAGCATAAAACCGCCACCGGGCAAGGCCGTGAAATCTTCTTCCTCGAGGTTTTCATTCCTGGTCTTAGCGCCCGAAACCGTCCTGAAGCGATAGGTGGAATCGAATACCAGGTTATGCTCCAATAAAGAATAACGGGCTACACTCACCGTTTTCATAGAAGAGTATCTGAACTTTGACATGATACCCGCCAAAGCCTCATGGTGTTCTTCGTCAAGGCTCAATGCCACAGCATCAACATTCGCTGCGCCGGGCAATTTGATTTCTCTATAAACAAATTCGCTATCCGATCCATTGAAATGAAACAGCATGAAATTATGATTCGAACGCGATGGCGCTGTCATGAACCAATCACCTTCGTTCCCAAGCTTGACGGGACTGGTGCTGAAACTTTCTACTGGATAATTGATAAAATTGTATTGAATAAAAGGCTGGGTGAAATAACTATGTTCATAGGTCTTGTACTGCAACAATTTCCAGTCGCGGTTCAGCAGCAGAGCATGAATCCGCAGGACATCATGATCAGTATTTTCAAATCCCAGAACCAGGATTTTTGTCCGGTCTTCCGAACGGACCACCAAGAAATTATTGGCCGATTCATTAAATGGAAATTGGTAAGGTAATCTATCCTCATATAAAAGCCGCCCTTCGGGAGAATAGCGCTGCAGGAACAGATTTGTCCTGCGATAATCTGTGACGAGGATCAACCTGTCAAAATACCTCTCATCCGAGATAAAATATTCTTTTAGGGAAGTAACCGAGATCAGGGAAAATGGAACAGTTCTCACCGGCTCCATCCTCGAATCATAAATTTCAAAAGATTGCTCTTTATCCCTAATCCCATAGTTGGAAGGAAGGCCGACACTGTTCTTCTTCTTTCCTTTTTGCACCCAATAGAAATTGCCGGCTTTTGCAACTACTTCAAACCGCACGGCGGAAGGGTCTCCTACAAATGGTGAATACAACACTCTTTGCGCGGAAGACAAACTACTATGGAGCAAGATCACTGCAGCGACGTATATACCAAGCTGAACCCTCATAAAAAATGCGATATCCCCTTGAAGTTACTACCATTTTTATGAAATCCAATGCCATATGGGCTTCAATACATTCCTGGAAAATGCTCCTTCCGCTATCGCGGCACCAGCCAGATACTTATTTGAAATTAGTTGAGAGACTTTGAACGGCCGGCAAATGCTCTTACCCAACAAATTTGAAATTCCCCGGATGTAAAGTAGGTTTGCTGAATTATTTTCAAGTGGCAGGTTGAAAAATCGGATCTGCCTTGATGAATCAAAATGAACAAGTATGAAGTTTCGCAATTTCAAAATGATTGGATATGTGATCTATGGTAGGGGAAGTTTTGATCAGCTCGATGAAATCCTGGCTCCCAATCGTAAGGAAGGTCTGCCAATGATTTTTCTGGTAGACCAGTTTTTCAAGAACAAAGATCTGGTGAATCGGATACCTCTCCGTGGTAAGGATAAGGTTGTTTATGCGGACGTGAGCCATGAACCCAAAACCACGTATGTTGACAGTCTCAGCTTGCAGTTCAAAAATGAATTCGGATCCATAAGTGGCATCATCGGAATTGGAGGCGGATCTACCATGGACCTTGCCAAAGCCGTTTCATTGATGATGAATAACCCCGGCTCCTCGGCAGACTATCAGGGCTGGGATCTGGTAAAGAATCCTGGCGTGTATAAGGTGGGAATTCCTACCCTGAGTGGCACAGGGGCAGAAGTGAGCAGAACCTGCGTCCTCACAGGCCCTACTCGTAAATTAGGGATGAATTCTGACTTTACCCCCTTCGACCAGATAGTGCTTGATCCCGTACTAACCAAGGATCCCCCAATCAACCAAAGGTTTTATACCGGCATGGATTGTTATATACATTGCATTGAGAGTTTGCAGGGAACCTGTCTCAACGAATTCAGCAAATCATATGGCGAAAAAGCTCTGGAACTATGCATTGAAGTATTCCTCAAAAAAGAAAAATGGGAGGAAGAATCTGACGACAAACTGATGATGGCTTCCTATGCAGGAGGCATGAGCATCGCTTATAGCCAGGTAGGCGTGGCCCATGCGGTGAGCTATGGCCTTGCATACTTACTCGGTACCAGACATGGCATTGGCAATTGCATTGTAATGAATCAACTCGGCGAATTTTATCCGGAAGGAGTTTCGACATTCAGGAAAATGGTGGAGAAAAACAAGATAGATATTCCCACGGACATTTGCAAAGGATTGAGCGATGAGCAATTTAACACCATGATCAATGTGTCGTTAGGCATGAAGCCTTTGTGGGAAAATGCGTTGGGAAAAGATTGGGAAAAAATCATGACCCGCGAAAAATTGAGAAGCCTTTACGAAAAACTATAGGAACAAGTCTCCCCGCTTTCAGAATTTGGGACATAAATTGAGGCATTCATATACACTTGAAAACTTTCAATCCTGTCCTTGAGCCACCAGCAGGGAAATAGCAGCCGGATATCATATTTGACTATGGGAAACTGACGGGATAGACTATCTTATCATCCCTTTGCATGAAGGCCCTTTCACTTTTCGGTAGCCTGCTATGAAGTATTTACTGATTATCCTTCTCTTAATTATCATTATTCCTGCGGATGCACAATTCATCCCATCGCAGGCCCAGGGTTTTGTAGATCCTACTGGCACCTACATATTGAGGGGAAAATTCACAAAATCTGAACTTAAGGGTCATTATGGAGAGATCAGGGTGAAACTGCTGGACAGCTCTTCCATCGCCATGACATTCTACATGAATAGTGGTTATCCCGGATATGTTGACGGTTTCTTTATTGACACATTGAACTATGATGGCGCCAGGGCCTCTTTTTACTGCAGAGGCGGGAACTACTATAAAATTGCATTCCGTTTTACACGTGATGAGGTGGAAATCAGCCAGGCATATATCGATCCCCATTACAGTTGCAGTTTTCCAAAAGGCGTGATTGTTTCAGGATTCATAAAAAAATATTCAGGCAATATCCCGGTCATCAAATCCCTTCGTGGCGATTTTCTTCGCCCCAATAGCTGAATAAGCTCGCTTAAATTCATTCCCCACTCCTGTTTTCGCTTATTATGCTTAATTTTCTTGCCATCAAACCCTATACCCGAGGGTACCACTTTAATATTTTGATATGGCAAGTAAAAACTACCTCAAATACCTCTATTTGCCTGCATTATTCGGTACGCAAAGGACCAAGGAAATCCTGACCGTCAATCCCACCGTAATGCCCCAACGCGAGGAAGCCGCCGACGTAAAAATATTTGTTTTTGATTATGATGCAAGCTACCTCGAGGAACATGAGTTGAAATCGGTAGAGGAATGTTTCCAGTTCAAAGACAATAGCCGCATCACCTGGATCAATATCGACGGCTTAAGAAAGGCTGACGTGGAAACCATTTGCAATCATTTTGGCATTCACCCGCTGCTTGTTGAAGACATCCTGAGCGTCGGCCTGAGGCCAAAAATGGACGAAATGGATAATATCTTGTTTTGTTTGCTCAACATGCTCTACTTTAATGACGGAACCAAGACCATTGAAACAGAACAGATCAGTATTGCCCTGGGCAAGGATTTTGTGATCTCTTTCCAGGAAGACGCTTCCAGGGATGTATTTGATACCCTGAGAAACAGACTAAAAATGGGCACCAGCAAGGCCCGCCAACGAACGGCTGACTACCTCTGCTACTCCATGCTCGACATGATCGTGGACCAATACTTTGTTGTTTTGGAAAAACTCGGAGAACAGATAGAACTTTTGGAAGAAGAAGTGATCCGTCGCAGTAATACCCGTTCCCTGGCACGCATCAACCAACTTAGAAAAGAGCTGATTGTGCTCAAAAGAAATTTCGCGCCCGTGCGGGAACTTATCAATGGTTTTATCCGCAGCGAAAGTGACCTGCTGGATGACCGCACCACTAAATACTTTAAGGATGTCTACGACCATATTGTGCAGGCTTATGATCTCGGAGAGAATTACCGGGATATGATGATCAGTATGCAGGATCTGTATATCAATAATGTTAACCTGAGAATGAATGAAGTCATGAAGGTGATGGCCATCGTGACCTGTCTGCTTGCTCCTGCCACCGTAATTGGCGGCATTTTCGGAATGAATTTCGAAGCCATTCCACTCTTGCACAATAAGTGGGGGTTTTTCATTTCGGTGGGATTAATGCTGATGATCCCGATGTGGATGCTAATGATATTTAAGAAAAGAGGCTGGTTTTGAAATTTCAATTCAATACCGTTCGGTCGCTGCCGGAGATAGGAATCTAGTGCCGCTTTATTGGAAATTATTTCCCTTGCTTATAGATGGGCACAGTACTGCAGGCTTCGCCATACATAATGGATTTGGCGAATGGTCTCAGTTTGCGGGTAATCTCTACATAAGCGGCTTCGGGAATTTCAATTTCGCCACAACCTTTTATCACCACGCGTTTGCCGGCATAGTCTTCTGCCCGGAGGGAGCCCAGGTTCTTGATGAGGATGGATGACAACATGGCTTTCTCGTCTCCAAATACCAGATCCTTCGCCACGGGTTCCAGGTAGGAAGCGACCAACATACTCGCCCACCTGGGAATAATCGCGTCCGTTGTGCAGGTAATTGCCACGAATTTGTCTCTGTAAGGTTCCCAGTCCCGGCTCTTCAACGATTCCCTAAAATCCTTTTCTTTCAGGATTAAACCCATATAAAGGTGCTCCTTTAAATCATATACAGTCAACACACCCTTTGGGTAATAATCTTCCAGGTCTATTGTGATGAGGCCGCTCTCTGCCACCTTATTAATAATGATATCACTCATAAATACTCCTCTTCTGTCAATTTAATCAATCTGCAAATTTAGCCAATTATTGACAATGGTGGAATGTGACTGGATGGGCTGGTATTTCATGAGTCCGGCTCACTAATGATATTGCATTGCATTTATATTTCACAAAATCAAAAGCCACACCCGAAGATGTGGCTTCATTTGATTATATATTATCCTTTCAATAACCTGCGGCAAAGCGTTTGTCTTTTATCTTGGCGGCATCCCGCAGTGAAGTCATTACATATTGTTCCACATTCTGCTTGGCCGAATTAGTCAACAACTTCTGTTGTTCATCTACATTGGCTTCCGCATTGGGTAATGCTCCTATATTATTCACCCTTACAGCATATACCCCATTGCTGCCCTGGAGCGGTGGCGAAACTTTTTCCTGGTAATTCTTATTAACGGATGCACCGATCAAGAATAATTCATTGCCAAAAGCTCTGTTGAAATTCTCGGCAAACCTGATGCTGTCCGCCGTTGATGGCTGCTGGCCCAATTTGGCCGCTAGCTCTTCAATGGTATTATACTTACCGAATTTTTGCGCCAGCAATCCTCCTTTCTTTTCATTCCTTACAATTGGCTCCACAATAAAACGGGCGGTGGATGCATCCTGGATACCTTCTTTTTTTTCGCCTGTTATTACGGCGACAACATATTGATCACCTATCGAAATGGGATCAGACACATCTCCGGGTTTGTTTTCATAAATCCATTTCACAAATTGTCTGGATACTCCCAAGCCCTGACCCGACTGGTAAGCCATTTCTGTAATATTGTCGGCAATGCGCTTATTCAAATTCTGTTTCTGCACATTTGCGTCAAAAGCTTTCTGACTACGGCTATTGGCTGAAAATTGGGTGGCTGCTGCAGAAGCGGCCCTGTCTGTCTCCACACTCGCTTCAATGGGTTTCGACAGGTATGCAATCTTGTAAGCCGGTTCAAAATTCTTCTGGTCTTCTATTTCTATATAATGATACCCGTATTCTGTTCTTACCACGCCCTTGTCTCCCTTATTCTTTTCAAAACAAAAATCATTAAACGATTTTACCATTTGCCCCTGTGGGAAATAGCCCAGGTCCCCACCGTTAACAGCTGAGGTCTTATCATCCGAATATTTCCTCACAAGGCTGTCAAATGATGCTCCGTTGCGTATCGCCAATTCTACACTGTCGATCTTTCTCTTCGCGGTACTGTCGGGTAATATTTCTTCACCCGTTCTCGGATTATGAGTAGCAATAAGTATATGTCTCGCCTTGGCGGAATCAGGCAGGGTCTTAGTGCCAATCAATTTCGCCAGCACATATGAACCCGCGTCAAGGTATGGGCCAAATACCTGCCCCGGCGCCAAATTAAATATCGAATCCTTGACCTGTATCTGGATTCTGGTCTTGCCCAGGAACCCGTCGTAAAACGGGGTCTTGCTACCGTTCTTATTCAGAAAAGTGGTGACATCTGTGGCTTCCACAAATGCCGGTTTCAGATCCACCATTTTCTTATACAATGCTGCGGAGTCCTCTTTACTGGGTGCAGCGCTAAAGGTTACATAAGCGATGCTCCTGCTTCGTTCCTGTTTAAAACTTTCCTTGTGTTTTTGAATATAGGCATTGATCTCGTCATCGGTCACTTTAACGGAGCTGTCGGGCATGGTAGCATAGCTAAGTCCTGTATAGGAAATACTTGAAATCAGGCTATTCTCCGTATTCTGTTTTTCAACTAACCATTTAGGATAATATACCCCCTGGGTATAGATGGCCAGGAATTTTAGTCTCAATTGATTTAAAGAAATGGGATCCAGTAATTGTTCCGTAACCTGCTTCAATTGAGCCTCGTTCTTACTGCGTTGTAAATTCCGGATCGCATTTTGGGCGGCAGCAATATCATAGATCCCGGTCTGGGGGTCAGTGAATTGCTCTCTGAATTGTTGGGGTGCCCTATTGCTGAACAGCAGAGCGCTCAATTCCTTCCTGGTAAAATTGAGTCCAAGCTTCCTGGTTTCTGATTCCAGTAATGCCTTATTGATAAATCCATTCCATATCTGGCCATAGATTTCCTGGCGGGTGCCTTCATCTACACGATAACCCTGGGATTGGTATTGGGCCTCTGCAGATTTCACTCTCTCTTCGAAATCGTCGCGCTTGATGGATTCACCATCTATTGAGCCCAATGAGGAAGTTGATCCACGAAATAAAGAACTGGTTCTGCCTACAAAGGCATCCTGCACAAGGAATCCAATCAAACTGATTGCAATTATTCCAAATACGAGTATGGCCGCCCTGTCCCGGAGAGTCTGTATAATAGACATGATTGCTGAATATAGTTTTTTGTGGAGGGCAAAAATAGGGTAATATCTGTTTATCAACAAATTGTGGAAAAGCATCTCAAATTCACTCCAGCAGGCTTTTTTTGGCGTGCACAATTATGGATTTTTTATTTCCTCATCCAATTTTAAGTCCTCTGTTTCGGGCAATTCACATGGCACTGTGGAAATACATAGAATCCAGTTGATAAACCTCAATTTCTCTTTCTGCTTTTGGTGAGAAGATAGGGTAAATGAATATTCGGAAAGCCGGATAATTTATCCATTCGCGAGAAAAATGCTTTTTGCTACATTCTGTTATCCTATTGTTAACACCCAATTATTGAAAACAGGGACAAGATTCTTTCCTCATTCTTTTTTAATCCACATTGTTAATAAGAGTCGGAAAAGAATCCTGGCGGCCACTTGCTTCCTGTGAATATTCTGGGAATTACTGTGGATAACATAATAGATTTAACTTTGCCTAGTGTTTCAAAAACTAATCTTTCCCCATATTCACAGCCCTAATAGTAATAGGGCTTTTAAATAAATAATTAAATCTATTATAAATACTATGGCAGATATTAACATCGGGATAGCGGGGCCGGCATTGGAGCAGTTGGGATATCTGGATGTGAAAATTGACCCCGCACTGGATTTGTTCAAAGAGATCGAAAGATTGAAAAAGGAAAAGAATGCGGTGGTGCTGGCTCACTATTACCAGGAAGCCGATATTCAGGATGTGGCAGACTATATAGGGGACAGTCTGGGGCTTGCCCAACAAGCGGAGAAAACGAATGCTGACATAATTGTTTTTGCCGGCGTGCATTTCATGGCCGAAACAGCCAAGATCCTGAATCCGAAGAAGAAGGTTTTATTGCCCGATCTGAAAGCAGGATGTTCCCTGTCCGATTCGGCTCCTCCGGCTTTGTTCAGGAAGTTCAGGGAAAAGTATCCTGACCATGTTGTAATTTCCTATATCAACTGTTCTGCTGGTATTAAAGCTCTCAGCGATGTGATCTGCACCTCTTCCAATGCCCGTGCTGTCGTTGAAAGCTTTCCTGCGGATCAGGAGATCATTTTTGCTCCAGACAAGAACCTTGGGGCTTATATCAACAAGAAGACGGGTAGGAAAATGGTACTATGGAACGGGGCCTGCATGGTGCATGAGATTTTCAGTTTGGAAAAGATCAATAAATTGAAGGTCCGATACCCATATGCAAAATTGATCGCGCATCCTGAATGTGAAGATGCGGTATTGAGGGTTGCGGATTTTATCGGGAGTACAACACAATTATTGAATTTCAGTGAAAAAGACGGCACAAAGGAATATATTGTCGCCACTGAGACCGGCATTTTGCACCAGATGCAAAAAAATTCTCCCGAAAAAATTTTTATTCCAGCGCCGCCCGACAATAGTTGCGCCTGCAATGATTGTCCCCATATGAAACTAAATACACTTGAAAAATTATATCTGTGTATGGAATATGAACAGCCGGAACTATTGATGAACGAGGATTTACGCAAAGCAGCGCTGAAACCCATTCAGCGGATGATGGAAATCAGTGCCAGAGCGGGATTATAATGAGATTAGATTTTGAAAATATCGAGACTACAGACGCCCAATAATGCAGGTGAGGGTAGTTTGAAATAATTTTTGTTCGGCAGCCCTTATCTTTGCCCCCCTAACGATTTTTCTTGCCCTTCATGATTCAGTTAAGTCTCACCCCGACCTGCGTTGAAAAGTTAGATCCTGTTTTGACATGATAAAGAATAAAAGATTAAGCCACGGAATTCCCATTTCTATTTCATTGGACCATGTATTGGAAGATGAAAATAACCGGGCAGCAAAATTTGAGAATAAGAGGAGATTGCTCACCATTGCCGCGTTGGCCGTTTTAGTGGCAATATCAATCAGTTTTATTGCGAAATTTTTGGTTTTTCTCATTGACCTGGTCACCAATATTTCTTTCTTCGGAGTTTTCTCTATCAGCCATAGGATCCCTGCGGAAAATAATTTGGGCTGGTTTGTTGTACTGGTGCCGGCGATAGGAGGAATTATCGTGGGGCTGATGGCTTTTTATGGATCAAAAGCCATCCGTGGTCACGGCATTCCAGAAGCGATGGAACAAATTCTGACCAATCAGAGTAAGATCAAGCCATCCATTACATTTCTGAAGCCCATATCATCGGCTGTGTCGATCGGAACAGGAGGTCCATTTGGAGCGGAAGGTCCCATCATCGCAACAGGGGGCGCCCTGGGTTCTGCACTGGGACAAATATTAAGGATCACACATAATGAAAGGAAAATCTTGCTGGCGGCGGGCGCTACAGCGGGTATGGCAGCCATATTCGGGAGTCCGATTGCAGCCATTTTCCTGGCTATCGAACTATTGCTGTTTGAATTTTCACCAAGGTCCATTATCCCTGTCTCACTGGCATGTATAACCGGTGCAGCGGGTCACCACTTTTTATTTGGTGCAGGCCCTGTTTTTCCGATAGAACATATTATTGAAACTCCTTCCAACACAGCTCTGGCCGCTTACAGTGTTATAGGTATAATCCTTGGACTGATAGCAGTTTTGGTGACTAAAATCGTGTATTTCATTGAGGATGTTTTTGAAAGGCTGCCCATTCATTGGATGTGGTGGCCGGCGATTGGAGGCCTCGTGGTTGGGTTTATTGGATATTTTGCGCCCCGAACCCTGGGTGTGGGATATGAAAATATTACCAACATACTTTCTGGCAATATGGCCATGAAAATTGTATTGTCATTATGTTTCCTGAAATTAATTTCCTGGGCAGTTGCTTTGGGGAGCGGCACATCAGGAGGAACTCTGGCGCCATTGCTCACTATCGGCGGAGCAACAGGAGCATTGCTTGGTAGCGCAACCATTTATCTTTTCCCTCATGCAGGTGTTACCTTGACACTTGCGGCCCTGGTGGGTATGTCTGCCATGTTTGCCGGCGCCTCGAGGGCTCTGCTGACATCAATCATTTTCGCGCTCGAAACCACATCTCAATCGAACGCCCTCTTGCCATTGCTGGCAGCCTGCGCCGCGTCTTATTTTATTTCGTTTATCCTGATGGAAAATACGATCATGACCGAAAAAATTGCCCGCCGAGGTGTAAAAACCCCGGATTCCTATGAACCCGATATCCTGGAAAAGATTTCAGTGGACCAGGTAATTGAAAAGGATGGCCTGGTGCTGAGCGAAGATAATACCATAGCGGAAGTAAGGACCTGGTTGACAGGTGAGCCGGAATACCGCAGTAATTATTTTGTCATTGCTAATAACGATGGTGAATACAAAGGAATTCTGAGTTCTTCAAATTTGTTTAGCAGTCATCATAAACCCAATACCAGCATCGGAGTTCTTATCAAACGGAGAAATATTTCAGTTTCCATCGATGAGAGTCTAAAGGCTGCGGTGCAGGTAATGGCAAAGGAAAATGTGGACGTGCTTCCGGTTGTGTCGGGAAGGGATACGAATAGCATCATCGGGATAATATCCTACAAAAACATTCTTTCCGCTTATAAGGAGGGAAGCAATGACCACGTAAAAAAACATCCGGATATTTCCCTGAAGAGAAGAAGCCTCAGGGTGCTGCTGCGTGGAAGAAAGATTCTTACATCTTTCAAAGCGAAAAATGATTAGATGCAATGAAGGAATTCAATTCGTGAGCACCAACCGGTCCCCCGCAATCTCCTGCGCGGCCAGATCAAACCTGGTACAAGTATTTATTGAGGAAAGCATTCCTGAATTTGCCATTAGTATCATATTGCCGGAGTAATTGTTGAAATTCAGGAAGCTTAACGTAAAGAAATTTAAGGCGGGCCGGACTCATCGTAAATAATTTACCCCAATGTGGCCTGGCATGAAATGGCTCGAGTTGTTCTTCAATCAAGGGAAGCAATTTCCTTACGGAAGGCCAGTCCTTTTTCCAGGTGAAATGTATTGTTGTAGATGGGCGCATAAGACAGGGACTCATCCAAAAATGATCCTCTTTAATGGTCCGGATCTCAGAAATCAGAAGATGAGGACTAATGAGTTTTTGCATTTTGCTTACAGCTAAAATGGCCTTATAGGAATTTTCACGAGGAACAAAATATTCTGATTGAAGTTCCTTTCCGCTACTGGGTGTAAAATTCATTTTGAAATGAGGCAGCCTTTCATGCCAGGGCCCCGGAACTCCCATTTGCTCGGTACAATTCTCTGACGATAGCGCCACTATTGGATGGAGATTCCTGGTTGCGGGCTTTGCTCCCCAAAATCCTGAAGCTGATTGCCCACTATCTGCTGCATCCATTCGACGTTTGATCCAAACCTGGCTGACTATTTCGTTCTGCCAATCTGTAAACAGGCTCACGCTATATCCGCTGGACATAATTTCGTCGAAATGATTTTCCAGTTCTTTGAGTGGGAGATTTTGAAAGACGTCCTGCCGCATCATATAAGTTGGCTGAATGTTCAATGTGATTTTTGTAATAACGCCGATTCCTCCAAGATTTACTACGCATGCGGAAAACGCTTCACCATCCTGTTGCCGGGACAATTTTTTTATTTCTCCCGAAGCCGTCACGAATTCCATGGCTTCCACGGCGGATGATAAGTTCGCATTATTCACTCCAGATCCATGTGTGCCTGTGACACAGGCTCCTGCAATGGAAATATGGGGAAGGGAAGCCAGGTTGTGTAAGGCATATCCATTGCCGTGAAGCCATTCTGCCAATTGGCCATATCTAAGGCCCGCGCCAACGGTTACGGTCATAGCTTCTCTGTTCAAGACAATTGGCTTGTCCAGAGTTTTGAGTGAAATGAAATTGTCGGTTGAATCTGCAATTCCATTAAAACAATGCCTTGTGCCCAGAACTTTTAGCTTCTTGTATTGCTTTACCATTTCAGGCACCTCCTCAAAGGAATCTGCAAAGTACAGCCTGTCAGTGCTGTATTCATAATTGCCTGCCCAGTTTTTAAGTTTTTCACGCTGGCGCCAGGCACTCAGAGGCGAAAGCATAGAACCCGTTAATATGGCCGAGGACAGTTTCAGAAAAGTTCTTTTTTCCATAGCTAAATGGGTTTAAAGCGTATGCAAGATCGGTTTTATAAAATGAAAGGATAAGCTATCTTCAGATAGCGATATCATGAGTAAACCAATTAAAGAATCAGCCAAAATAAAAAGAATTGCATCATGGTACAACCAGGTGCCTAATTTCTTTTGGATGATTCTGAACCTCCTTCCCCTTGTTTATTTCTGCAGTACCAGGGCAAGCCCCGGGTACCTATATATTTTTTCAGGAATTAGTTTCTTATCATTATTTCTGCCGGTTTCCTTTTTCAATGCCATCCAATTGAGCAATCGGCCGGCTTTTTACGAGAAAATCGGGATCAGGACTGTCAGGAAATTTACACAGGACGGAGATATAATTAACCGGATGATCCGGAAGAGGTTCCGGGGATATAAGGTTTTTGACTACAGGAAAGAATACAGGAAACATATAAGCAAGAGCTATTTTTTCGAAAGATTCCATTTCTCGATGTTCATGTTTTTTTCACTCATAATAATCTATTCCATATGGATGGGATTTGTTTTCTGGGCTCTGGTTTTATTTTTAAACAACCTGGTTTTTAATATTTACCCCAATTTATTGCAACAATACAATAGGCTGCGATTAAAAGCCCTGTCGACGAAAAGCGGGAATTCAGGAAAATGAGCATTCTATTTCAGGGG
This sequence comes from Agriterribacter sp., assembly GCA_041484195.1. Taxonomy (GTDB): domain Bacteria; phylum Bacteroidota; class Bacteroidia; order Chitinophagales; family Chitinophagaceae; genus PSRI01. Next base: position 30,712 of record JBGPHC010000021.1, read on the forward strand.
CTTCATGGTATTTCGGGTGAGAATGAGAAATATGAATAAGAGCAAATAGGATAATGCAAGTATCCAGGTATTTGCCTGATCATGGTTTGTGCTTTGAGTAGGAACCATCATGGAAGAAGATTCAAAGCAAATATTGGCACCCCAGTGTATGCCAAAGGCAAGCCAGAGAGATTTTGTTAGCCCAACAACTAAAGCCAGGGAAATTCCCAGTATGAAGAGATAGGAAATTATGGCCAGCCCGTCATTGAGCCGCCATATATGATTTAGCACAAACACTGCCGCAGAAAGCAGTATCCACTCATTCGCCCTGAGACGGTTCATAAGATGGGGTATTAGATATCCTCTTGTCAGGATATCTTCTGCCAGAGACGGAATGGCTGTCATTAACACGATCATGGGGGCCCGACTGAGGAATTGAGTCAAATCTGGTTTGCCGGAAATGCTTTCATATTTGAACAGGACCGACAGCAGGATCGAGAGTGAATAAAAAAATATACCCGTCATGATTCCCCTGAGCAGATATCCAAGCCAACCCTTCTTCAGGCCCAGTCCATAGGCCTGGAGTCCCTTCAATCCCTGCCAGCGCGCGACTGCAAAACTGAGTATGAGAAATCCAATTTTGAAGACGGCGGCCACCCAAAAAGCGGAAAAGAACTCAGGGAGATGATAAACTACAAAAAGGAGCAGGAAGCCGGAAACGACGGATGGCCACTTTGTTTTCACATGATGGGTTTGCCCAAATCTAAAATGTTCCGGATGATCTGCCAAACCAGGCACGGTGATTGGCGACTCAATTATTTAGGATTGATTTGGTTAGCAAGCAGGGCAATATTTTGGATATTAGATTAAATTGTTGGCTGCGGTTTCGTGTTCAGAAAAACAATTTCTATATGACTTTTCGCCTTGCTGAGATTCGGGACATTGCTCAAATGCATGTGGTCAGGATGGCCGTGAAAGAGAATATTCTGCCAAACCCCCAATTGATCTCGGAGAGGGATTATGAGGAATATTTGAGGATTCGGGGCAGAGGCTGGCTTTGCGAGGCAGACAAAATGATTCTTGGTTTTGGCATAATTGACTGTGTTGACAAGGATATCTGGGCGCTATTTGTGCTGCCCGGCTTTGAAGGAAAAGGAATTGGGTGAGGTCTGCAGCGGCTCATGTTGGACTGGTATTTCGATCAGTATCCCGGACCCCTTTGGCTGGGAACGGCTCCGGGCACCAGGGCAGAAGGTTTTTATAGAAAATATGGCTGGAATGAAGCAGGGAAAAGGCCTAACGGAGAAATCAGGTTTGAAATGTCGCAAAAAGACTGGCAATTGCTGAGTCATTGAATGAAACTGGGGCGGGTATTCCGATAACCACAATATCCGATGTAACCGCCTGAAAATTCATAAAACCCATCTCCAATAGAGGTATTTTTCACGGAAGTTAAAAATACCTGGGATTATCTTCCCTAAAGGCTTGCAAGTTGACCAAAATTAATGTAAATTGATATGAACAACATTCAATCAAAAGCGATAAAAGCCTTGGCATGAGTACCGTTTACCATATCCTGAAACGTAAGGGGCATGAGGTGTTTTCTGTAGGTCCCGCAATCTCTGTTTACGACGGACTCGAAATACTTGTTGATAAGAAGATCGGATGCCTGATGGTTACTGATGAGATGAATAAATACCTTGGAACTTTTACCGAGAGGGATTATGCGCGGAAAGTAGTGCTGAAAGGCAGATCCTCAAAAGAAACTACGGTGGGTGAGATCATGGACCCGCACCCATCCGTGACAGAAGATAGCACCATTGAAGAATGTATGGAAAAGATGTCGGCAAAGGGATTTCGCCACCTTCCTGTCATGGATCGCAAGGGAAATCTGATAGGCGTGGTATCCATCAGCGATGTTGTGAAATTCATCATCGATGAACAGAAATTTTTGCTCGAGCATATGGGGGACTATATTTCGGGTACGCATCATTGAACCCAGAAAACAAAGATATAATTGCCCTTCGTCCCAATACTAACTCCCTGGAGATACTGTATTTATTTAAGGAAAGAGAGTCGCATGGACCGACTTTCTTTTTTTTTGTGTACAAAGCATGGTGCCCAACCTCTCATCCTTTTTATTGATCAGACAAAAATATTAGTCTGGCAAATTTGCAGAATCTAGCCTATATTTTGAAATGGCTCAGCTTAAAAAGATCATTATGAAAAGAACACTTGGCGCCGCGTTATTAATATTGAGTTTGAGGGGTATTTGTCAGCAAATGGACCTCAGTCAAAAACCCGAAACATTGGTGAAACTTTTTTTTGAGAAATTAAACAGACATGACCTTAATGCCTGAGTGGCCTTTTCGATGATTCGGCTAAGATTGAGTCTGTCAGCCTTCACCAGCCGGTCATAGGCCCTGGGTCATTGAAGGTTATTTATGCCAGGTATTTCAAATCCACTCCTGATTTAAATTATGGGATAAATTCCACCATGGCAGGCGATAAATTTGTTGTGGTTGAATATACCAGTGCCGGAACCTTTGATAACGCCGAGCCCTCTTCACCGGCTTATATGAAAGGAAAGAAATATGAATTGAAGAATTGTTCTCTTTTCGAGATCAAATCCGGTAGAATCATTTGCTTTACTACCTATTTCGATCAGGTTTCATTCTTGAAACAAATGGGTTTCTTCAACCAGCCTTGATAGCTTTTTGGAATTGCGGAATGAAAGATACACCGGGCATTTAGCTATTCTGTTTCCACAAATAATACTAAGTAACCCAGTGCAGGATCTGAGGATTGAGTCGGTTGGTAAATGGAGTATTGTCTTCCTGGGCCTGTTGCCATTGCTTTTTCAAGTCATAATACCATCTCGCCTGTGTATCCGGATCGCCGACGAGAAGCAATTTGGGATTTTTTTGAAGGCCTTCCTTCAATTTATTAAAAACATCCAGATCCTGAGCGATAAACGTTTTACCTAGTTTTTTCAGGGGCCACCAAATGAAATTGACAATATTTAGGGAAGAATAAAAAAATTGATTGAGCTCCGTTTCATTTTCATTCAAAGGTGTAAGTGTGGTTATTGAAACGATCTTGTCTTTTTCTCCTACACTGATATTTTCAATCCTATTCCCGGGGATCTCAAAATTGATTTCTGTAGATGTGCGTCCGTTCAGAACTTTATACCCTTTTGAATTAGATGAAGGTTTATGACGGCTCATTTTGAAGCCCATTGGGGTAGGCTCGAATTTCTTTTCCTTAATGCGTAATGATTTTGATGAACGCCAGAACCAGGATTGGTGCACGAATGTTACGTGGGCCGGGTCAATGAGGCCAATGACTGAATGGTCAATATTGCAGGGTAATATTACCGTTTCAACATGCCGGAAATTTTGCTGGGGATCCAACAGCAGATCGGGGGGCTGTACTTTGGGTTCGAATGCTGATTTTTTTTCCGGGAGATAGATCCAGATGGTTTTATTGATTTCCTTGCAAGGGTAACTTTGGGTTCTGATTTTACAGACATTTATGGAGCTATCGGGGGCGAGTGCGGGAATTTCCCGGCATACTCCATTGGTATCGAATTTCCAGCCGTGGTAACAACATTGAATATGATCCCCGTCGAACCAGCCATAGGATAGTGGAACACCCCGGTGCGGGCAATTGTCCTTCATGGCGAATGGTTTTCCTGTCTTATCCCTCCCAAAAACTATTTTCTCACCAAGAATTTCCTTAGATAAGAGCTTGCCCTTTTTGAGGTTTCCTCCATACATGGCGAGGTACCAGATATTCTTTAGATAAAGTGGTTGCTGTGCAGCCATTGTTGATCGGTTAAAGCCGGTAATTTACGATTTCTTATAATGAAGTATATGCCTGTTTTGATAATTATTGTGATATTAGTGCCATGAAGAAATTTATTATCACCAGCCTGGCGATGACTGTTCAAATTAGTTGCTGGGCTCAGCAGCATCATCAACTTAAATTGCAAAATGAAATAGAGGGCCTGGTCAGGGAGTTCAATGGTCAGGTAGGAATTTTTGTGAAGAATATAAAAACAGGAAGGACCTTTTCCCTAAATGCCGACTCGGTATTTCCTACGGCAAGCATGGTGAAGATTCCAATCTTAATTGGCCTCATGGACAAGCTGCAAAAGGGTGAATTGCAGTATCACCAGGAAATGGTTTATAAAGATAGCCTGCTATATTCCGGGGTTGATATTTTGGGCTCCTTCAAGGATGGTGAAAAGATAGAACTGAGCAAACTGATGATGTTGATGCTTACGATGAGTGACAATACTGCCAGCCTTTGGCTCCAGGGGCTTGCTGGGTCGGGGGTACGGATAAATGAAATATTGGATTCGCTGGGTTTCAGGATAACCCGGGTAAATTCGAGGACACCGGGACGTGAACTGTACAGGGATAAATTTGGATGGGGCCAGACCACACCCCACGAAATGGTGAGTCTGATGGAAAAGATCTACCAGGGCGAAATAATCAACAAGAATATTTCTGCAAGAATGCTACGCTTATTGGGACGCAATTATTGGGATGAAGCAGGGATTTCCCAGGTTCCCACAAATATATTCGTAGCCTGCAAAAACGGTGCAGTGGACGAATCGAGGAGCGAAACGATGTTGGTAATGGCACCGCATGGGCCTTATATTTTCTCAATCATTACCAATAGCCAGAAGGACCTTAGTTGGGGTCCGGCCAATGAGGGTTGGGTTCTCACCAGGAAATTGTCTCAATTGCTTTGGAATTATTTTGAGCCGCATGCAGGTTGGGAATCATATATGTCAGTGGATGGCCTTTTGAAATAGGCGGATCTGTGTGGCCTGGTTTTACGCTTAATTATCTGCGGAAAAAGTTTTATTACTTGCATCAGTATAATCGTTCTTAATTTTTCTACAATTCTTTAAAAAAACTTTCATCAAAAATGGCTGAGATCAATACAATTATTTATGATTTGGGTGGCGTTCTGGTAGATTGGAATCCCGATTATCTATACAGGAAGATTTTCAAGACCGATGAGGAAATGCGATGGTTTTATAAGAATATTTGCACCCCTGAATGGAATCTTGAACAGGATGCCGGCAGGTCTATAAAGGAAGCCACGGAGGTCTTGGTAAATCAGTTCCCGGATTATGAAGTGTATATCCGAATGTACTACGGCCGATGGACCGAAATGCTGAATGGACCCATTCAGGAAAGTGTTGAAATATTTCAGAATCTTAAAGAAAGCGGCAAATACAAATTTTATGCATTGACAAATTGGAGCGCGGAGACATTCCCGACAGCGGTGAAGATGTACGAATTTCTGAATTGGTTTGACGGGAGAGTCGTCAGTGGTGAGGAAAAGACTCGTAAACCATTCCCTGAAATATATAAGACATTGATCAACAGATTCTCCATCGATCCCCTAAAAGCCTTATATACAGATGACAATATGCACAATCTGGTTCCTGCAAGAGATTTGGGGATGGAAACTATTCATTTCCAGTCTCCTGCACAATTCAAGAAATCTTTGGAAAAGCTTAGTCTTTTATGATTTCTCATTAAGGTTTCCTTGGCATAGGTTGTTAAAGTTTTCTTTCAATTCATCTTCTACCCTATACCGTAAGGGAAAATTCATGTCTATATCATGGGTAGTATTTTTCGAGAATTGGATTCTTACGAATGCCGTTGTAAGTAGTTTCGATAGGATTAAGAAAGTAATTATATAAAATATTCGGTTAGAGGACGGTTGTTGATTTCCGGACCCAGGCTTTTTGATAAGGCCTGGGTTTTTTGATTGGGGGAAGAGGGCTAATTGTAACTCAGTAATACTTCAATTATTCAGTGGGGCAATTTATCCCTGACGAGGCCATAGACCCATGTTCCTGCAATTGCGCTGAGCAATACTACCACTATCACAAAAGCTCCTGTACCAATCAGGGCGTATAACGGTCCGGGGCATGCGCCGGTCAGGGCCCATCCCAGGCCGAATAGAAGTCCGCCAAAGATTTGACCCTTGTTGAATCGTTTTGGGTGAATGGCAATGGGCTCCCCATAGACCGTCTTAATTCGGAATTTCTTAATAAGCTGGATGGCAATGATTCCCGTGACGACTGCTGAACCAATTATGCCGTACATGTGAAAGCTTTGGAGCCTGAACATTTCCTGTATGCGGAACCAGGAAACTACTTCTGATTTTACCAATATGACCCCGAAGATCATGCCGATCGCGAGGTATTTCAGGTTATGCCACCACGGGTGCCGGATTTCGGATTCATTGATGCACATTGAATCGAGGGATCTTACTTCAAAATCCGTGTTTGTATTCAGGGGAGTCTTTTGCATTGTAGTTTTTTGTAACGGCATAGTATATTGTTTAGAGCTTTAATAGTAGGGGCAGGATTAGATTTGTCATTATAAAGCCACCGGCCATGAAACAGATGGTTGCCACCAGTGAGGGCACCTGTAGATTAGACAGGCCCATGATGGAATGGCCGGAAGTGCAGCCGCCTGCGTATCTGGTACCGAAGCCGACAAGGAATCCCCCCAATACCGTAAATATGAGGCCTCTGGTGGTCATCAGAGCCGAAAAAGAAAAAATGTCCTTAGGCAAAAGGCCGTCAAAATGAGTGATCCCGGATTGACGCAATGATTGAATCAGCCTGGGGTTCAGTTGAATTTCATTTGGGTTCCAAAGAAATCGATAGGCGAGATAACCTCCGATCAACACACCTGCAACCAGAAATAAATTCCAGGCTTCCAATTTCCAATTGTATTTGAAAAAGGGAATATTCCCAGGCATACAGGCGGCGCAAATATGCCTCAGGGAGGAGGATATACCAAAGATCTTATTGCCCATTATCAGTAGGGCCGGTACCATGAGGCCAATAAGCGGCCCGGCGATATACCAGGGCCAGGGGCTTCGAATTAATTCAAGCATAGGAATGATTATTTTCTTGGTTCATTACTGATTTTTTTTCATAAGACTGATGTTCATGTGCATAACATAAATTTTGCGGAAGCATATTAACAAAGTTAGTTTATTTCGATTCAGACGAGTTGGGTGACTACGGCAGGTCCCATCGGGATATTCATTGTGTCTGGCAGCAACGATATGTTCGGTTATGCGCAGGCGTTAGAATCGGTAAATAGAGGATTTGGCCCTGTAACTTTCATCATGGCCCAATTTGTTACCTCATCATCGGCCCATGTAAACCATCAGGATTTGAACGTCGCTGGGGTTAACGCCCGAGATGCGCGAAGCCTGTCCCAGAGTTTGGGGTTTGATTCGGTTAAATTTTTGCCGGGCTTCATTTGATAGGGCGGATAGCTTATCATAATTGAAGCTGTCTGGTATGATGAGATCTTCGAGCTTACTCATTTTTTCCACTAGTTCTTTTTCCTTTTCGATATATACTTCGTATTTAATCTGGATTTCAGCCTGTTCCAGGGATTCGATTCGAAACTTGCTAAATGGGGAGAGTTTTGGAATTGCTGCCACCATTGATCGTAGCGAAACATCGGGCCTGAGCAGGATCTGAAGGGCTTTTTGTTTTTGTACCAGGGGAGAAGAGCCTATTTCATTCAGGTAGGGATTGATTTCATCCGGTTCAATATTTGTTTGTGCCAGTTCCTGCTGAATTCTGGATACCAGCTCTTTCTTGTCAATGACATTTTCCATTCTTTCCTGTGAGGCGAGCCCTATGCGAAAGCTTTTTTCCGTGAGTCGGAGGTCAGCATTGTCCTGTCTTAATAGGGTTCTGAATTCAGCGCGACTGGTAAACATGCGATAAGGCTCTTCCGTTCCCTTACTAATGAGGTCGTCAATCAGGACGCCGATATAGGCTTCGCTTCTTTTCAGGATAATGGGTTCTGCACAAATTGTCTTAAGATGAGCATTGATTCCGGCCATAAGACCCTGACAGGCAGCTTCTTCATAGCCGGTAGTGCCATTAATCTGACCAGCAAAAAACAGGTTTGAAATATTCTTTGTCTCTAGAGAATACCTGAGTTGAGTAGGTGGAAAATAATCGTATTCGATGGCATATCCCGGACGGAACATTCTGCAATTCTCAAAACCCGGAACATTACGAAGGGCTTCGTATTGCACTTCTTCGGGGAGGGAAGTTGAGAATCCATTTACATAGATTTCTATTGTATTCCAGCCTTCTGGTTCTACAAAAAGCTGATGGCGATCTCTTTCCGCGAAGCGATTGATCTTGTCTTCAATGCTAGGGCAGTAGCGGGGGCCAATTCCGCCAATTCTGCCTGAATACATGGGGCTTCTGTCGAATCCTGTCTTAAGGATCTCGTGGACCTTCTGATTTGTATAAGTTATCCAGCAGGATTTTTGTTCTTCTGCTTTGATCTTTGGAGTATCCAGGAAACTGAATCCAATGATTTCATCATCACCTGGCTGGGGTTCCATCTTGGAATAGTCAAGGCTTCTTCCATCAATCCTTGGAGGAGTGCCGGTCTTGAGTCTGGCACTATTGAAACCAGCGGATACAAGTTGTTCGGTTAGTCCGGTCGCGGCTTTTTCTCCTGCTCTACCTCCCCCGAAATTTTTTTCTCCGATATGTATTATACCGTTCAGAAAAGTCCCGTTTGTCAGGACAACCGATTTTGATTTTATATGGTGACCAAGTCCGGTAATTACTCCATTGCAATTTCTATCTTTCAAGAGGAGGCCGATGACCATATCCTGGTATAGGTGCACATTTGGCGTTTGTTCCAGCATTTGCCGCCATTTTTGCGAAAAGAGCATTCGGTCATTTTGTGTGCGTGGGCTCCACATTGCGGGGCCTTTGGAGCGATTTAGCATCCTGAATTGGAGCATGGATTGATCAGATACTATTCCCGAATATCCTCCCATGGCATCAATTTCTCTTACGATTTGCCCTTTTGCTATGCCTCCCATTGCTGGATTACAGCTCATTTGGGCAATAGTCTGCATATTCATGGTTATGAGTAAGACCTTACTCCCCATATTGGCGGCTGAGGCCGCAGCTTCGCAACCGGCATGGCCGGCGCCAACTACTATCACATCGTAATTTGGAAACATCTCGCAAAATTACAATTCTGAATTTCAATTGAACAGATTTCCTGAAGGGCCTGCAACGAAGTTCCACGTGAAACATTGTCAATCGCAGGAAAAATCCTGCACAAGGATATAGCCAACTCCGTTCTTCTTGCCGGCAAAGGAGACACCAATTGAGTGAAGGGTTCGGTCGAGTATGGTTTTTCTATGTCCAACTCCGGGGGTATTGTTGTCAATAAGCAGCAAAATCACCGCTTCAAGGGCATTTCTCTTGCCTTCGTAGATATTTTCCTCTGCACATATCTTGATTCCCGCATCTGTCATTCTTTGCTGGAATGATTTGCCATTGGTAGAATTATGGCTCAATCTTTTTGCATTTTCCGCGAGATCCCGTGCATGCTTATATGAAGTATTGTTTAATAGGATGCTTGGAGCCAGGGGATTCATTGGCTTCGTGTTAAGGAGGTCGGTCCTGAGCGAATTTGTGTAGGCATTCTCGATTCCAGGGAATTCCCTTAGAAACTGAAGGAAATATGTATTATAAAACTCCTTTGGGTTCTCTCTGACATAATTGATCCAATAGACGACATCCTTTTCATCTGGAGCCAGACTATTAATGGCAGGAAATTGATTTACCCATGCCAATATGCTTCCGTTCCTTTCCACCGGCACTGGAAATTCCTTATCCTCCAGCATTATACTACCCTGCGCATCGGAAAAGAGCACTGAAAATGAGAAAATGAGCAGAAAAATGAGATGTTTCACGTGGAACCAGGTTGATTTATGATAAATACTTCTCCAATAAACGGTTTTCCTTAGCTCTCATTTCAAGTTGATCCCTTTTTAACTTATCCTTATACCCACAGAGATGAAGGGCGCCATGGAATATTACCCTATAAAGTTCCTCTTTGAGGCTGGCATTGAATTTTTGAGCATTTTCTCTGACACGGTCAATACTAATATAAATCTCCCCTTCCACACCCTTGGAGGGGTCTCCCAAGTCAAAACTCACAATATCTGTGTAGAAGTCGTGATGAAGGTATATCTGATTGATCTTCAATAGATAATCATCAGAACAAAGAATATATTGAAGCGATATCAGCTTTTTCCCTTCCTTTTTGAATAAGCGGTTGAGATATTCCTTAAGGCGTTTTCGATCCCTTAATCCGGGGCTTTTTACTAAAGAATGAAATTGTATATCAGCCATAGGAATTTCCTTTTCCAAAAATCGTAACTTATTATTGAAATGTACCGATAGATTTGCTCTAAGATGAAGAGACTTTCAGAAATAGGCATTGGAGTGTCAGTTGTGATAAAAGAGTTTGAAAACGACGATATTTTTCTAAAGCTGATGGAAATGGGATTCGTGCCTGGTGAAGTTGTGACCATTGAACAAGTGGCCCCCCTTGGCGACCCTATCTCTGTTTCTGTAGCCGGTTATAATTTGAGCTTAAGGATAAATGAGGCGGAGAAAGTACTTGTGGAGGAATTGGTTCATTAAATATTTATTGATTTTCAAAGCACTAAATGAATATCGGGCTCTACTTTGGTTCCTTTAACCCTATTCATCACGGACATCTCATCATTGCCAGCTATCTCGCGAATACTACAGAGCTTGACCAGGTATGGTTCATTGTATCTCCACAAAATCCACTAAAGCCATCTGCCGCCCTCTTGAATGAGTACCACCGTTTGCACCTGCTACGACTTGCCATAGAAGGAGAAATAAGACTTAAAGCATCTGATATTGAATTCTATTTGCCGAAGCCATCCTACACGGTTGAAACCCTGGCCTACCTGGATGAAAAATATCCCATGAATCAATTCTCAATAATTATGGGAAGTGACAGTTATCAGAATCTGCCTAAATGGAAAAACCCTGAAATTATTCTCGAGCGCTATCCCATTTATGTTTACAAACGCGCAGGGTTTGAGATTCCGGAAAATAAATCTCCACGGCTAAAAATCATGGATGCCCCGCTGCTTCAAATTTCGGCTACACAAATACGTGAGTTAGTCCGGAGCAGGAAATCAATCCGCTACCTGGTGCCGGATATTGTCAAGGAAGAGATAGAAAGGAATGGGTACTATCGATGAACTAAAACAGCCAGCCCAGCAGTAGACAGGCAAGTGCTATAACAGGGGCGGGTATGCGCGTAAGGGTCAGCAACAGGAAAGTGCAGGCGATCACACCGATATTCAGAAAGCTGATGGTGCGCCCATCCAGTATTTCAATGATAGAAATATCCTTCGCCAGATATAGCGTTGAAGCGGCCATGATTCCCACTACAGCCGCGTTTATACCCTTCAGAGAGCGGTAAATACCTCCATATTTTTTCAGATTATTCCATACGGGGAAGAAGAAAAGTACTAATAAGGCGCTGGGCAGAAAAATTGCCACGGCTCCGATGACACATCCCAGCAATTGCATTCTTTTGCCATCGCCTCGCAGGGCGCTACCTCCGGTAAAGGCCGCAATGGAAAAAACAGGGCCGGGAATGGCCCTGACAATTCCGAAACCGGTCAGAAAATCATTCTTATCTATTCGTATAACATTCGGGTTTTTTTCCTGGATCCTTTCCATTTCGGGTCTGGCGACATATTGTTCGTACATCAGCGGCATTAGCACATCCCCTCCGCCAAATACCAGGCTTCCGAAGCGATAAAGATTCTCAAAGAGGTTAAATGCTTTTCTTTCCTGCCAGTTATTTTTCCTGGCTATTTCACTCAGGAATCCGGCGATGAGAAAAATTGAAAGGAATATCACAATATTACCCCATTTGATAGGTCTGTAAGGAATCTCAATTTTCTCCGTTTTTTTCTCCGTGAAATTGGTAATGATACCACCAAGTATGATTACAATTGGGAAAATCCAGGGGCTTTTGAAGAGTAAATAAGTGGCAATCATGCTAAAGACCATAATGTATCTGGCCACGCGGTTTTTCACCACCAGCGTAAAGGCCCGGAATGCGGCAAATGCTATAAAGCCGATGGCCATCGGTTTAATGAACTGGAAAATATCAGCCTTGATGAATTTCACGGAAAAAGAGAGCCCTCCCATGAGGGTGCTGGCCGGCAATATCCAAATCCCCAGGGTAATAATGGCCAGTGGAAGTCCACCACGCTTGTATCCGATCAGGGTGAGTGTCTGGGTTGAGGAAGCCCCCGGTAACAATTGGCAAAAGCCATTGTATTCCAGCAGTTCCTGTTCAGTGACATCCTTGCGCCGCTGAACGAAAGTCTTCATCATCATCCCAAAATGTCCCTGTGGCCCGCCAAATGCTGTAATGCTATGCCATGCAACAGCCTTCAGGAACGATATATGGCGAAATAGTTTCAAACGGATGGGTTAAGAGTCAGGAATTGAATTTAGTTATTCCACACCATTTAGAAAGAATCAATAAACAAATTCATTTTTTCAGTCCGATTTCTCTCAACCTTTCGTCAAGATATTCTCCGGCCGTGGCATCAGGATATGACTTTGGATGTAGCGAATCTATACAAGTCTCCAGGCAGGCCAATGACATTGTACTCCTGGGGTGAAGAAAAAATGGTATCGAAAACCTGGAAGTATGCCATAGTTCTCGCGGGGGATTTACCACCCGGTGGGTGGTGCTTCGGAGTTTATTATTGGTAAGGCGCTGTAACATGTCTCCCACATTCACCACTATCTGTTCCGGAAGGGATGTAACAGGCACCCAATCACCCTGCCGGGTTAATATTTGCAGGCCATCGGCACTGGCCCCAACCAGCAGCGTGATCAGGTTGATATCCTCGTGTTGCTCCGCTCGTATAGCCGATGCAGGTTCCCTTGTGATGGGTGGGTAGTGAATGGCTCTGAGGATAGAATTGCCTTTATTTATATAGTCGTCGAAATAAGTTTCATCCAAACCCAGGTAGAGTGAGATAGCCTGAAGGAGACATTTACCGGATTTTTCAAATGCCCTGTAAGCGCTAAGAAAAATAGAATTGAACTCCGGAATTTCCCTCACCTCCACATTGTCGGGGTATTCCTTCCTGATCGGATCATTGGGATCCACTATCTGCCCATATTGAAAAAATTCCTTCAGATCGGGGGCCTCACTGCCTTTAGCATGCTCCCTTCCAAATGAAGTATAACCGCGCTGACCAGCCAAACCTTTGACTTCATATGCGAGCTTCTTTTCCAAGGGCAATGCGAAAAACTGTTGCACATATTTGTACAAATGAGCAATCAATTCATCCGGGATGCCATGGTTTTTCAATGCCACAAAACCAATCTCTTCATAAGCCTTACCTATCTGGCCGGCAAAAGCATCTTTTCTTTTCTTGTCACCTGATACAAAGTCTGAAAGATCAACAACCGGGATATTCATAATAAGAATTTAAGATCCATAAATTACAAAACTTATTTTTGATCTGGAAACGAACTAATTCGTCTGACTGCAAGAATGGGATATTCTCTCTATACCAATTCAATGCAAAAGTCTGCAGCGGAACAAATCTAGCCTGACTAATTTAACAGATTCCAGCCAGATAAAATTTCCCTGAACCCAATATTGAGTTTCAACCTGCCGCAAACTCATGACTAAATCTTGACCCGAAACCACAAATCTACATGATAACCAAATAGTCATATTTGCTACTGATGAAAATCATTTCTATTGTAAGTACAAGACCTACATTTGTATTCTAAAAACCTTCAATATGAAAGTAATCGTTGTTCCTACGGATTACTCTGCGATTGCAGTAAACGCGATGAACTATGCAATTGAAATGGCTCAGGCCGTCAATGCAAATCTAATGTTGGTTCATGTCTATCAAATCCCGGTTTCACTCAGTAATGATGTTTATGTTCCCATTATCGGGCCCGAAGAACTGCAGAAAATTAATGATGAAAGAATACAGGAATTGAAACGCGAAGTAGAACATATCAGTTTCGGCAAATTGAAAGTTTATGCAGAAGCAAGACTGGGCAATGTGGTTGATGAATTGCAGGAACTTTGCAAATCCATTCAGCCGCTGGCCGTTGTGATGGGAACCAAGGGGGAGAGTGCGGTTGAAAGAATTTTCATGGGAAGCAATACCCTCTTGGCCATAAGACATTTGAACGCTCCGGTGATAGTAGTGCCCCCCGGCGCGATATTCAAAGGAATAAAGAAAATTGGATTGGCCTGCGATTTCAAAATGGTAGTTGAATCTATTCCAACTGATTTGATCAGAGAATTGGTAAATACTTTTCACGCTGAGCTCGAGGTTTTGAACGTTGATTATAACAGTAAGCATTTTAAGCCTGATACCCCCGAACAATCTTTATTGCTTCATACACTATTGGAAGATTTGAAACCGAAATACTTTTTCATTAACAACCCGGTAGTGGAGGATGGTATCAGCGAGTTTGCGGAAAATAATAATATCGATCTGCTGGTGGTCATACCCAAGAAACATAAACTATTGGATAGTCTGTTTCAGAAAAGTCATACCAGGCAATTGGCATTTCATTCGCATATTCCAATTGCGTCCATACACGAATAGCCTTCGAAAGAAAAGTCTGAGATTTAAAATCACAAAGAATTAGAATTCGGCGTTTCTGGGAGTCCTGGGAAATGCGATAACGTCGCGGATATTGGTCATGCCGGTCACGAATTGCACCATCCTTTCAAAACCAAGACCAAAACCCGCATGGGGCACTGTTCCAAAGCGACGGGTATCCAGATACCACCACATTTCCTCCAACGGTATTTGCATTTCTTTCATGCGTTCTTCCAATTTGTCCAGTCTTTCTTCACGCTGGGAACCACCCACGATTTCGCCAATTCCCGGTGCCAGTATATCCATGGCCGCCACTGTCTTCCCATCATCATTTCGGCGCATATAGAAGGCCTTGATAGATGCGGGATAATTGGTGACAATTACGGGTTTCCTGAAATGTTTTTCAACCAGATATCTTTCATGCTCGCTTTGCATATCGATGCCCCATTTCACTTCGTAGTGAAATTTCTTTTTCTTATAGGCCGGCGAATTCAGTAGAATCTCAATTGCTTCGGTATATGTAATTCTTTCGAAATCATTGTTCAGGACGAATGACAATTTTTCGATCAAGCCCATTTCGCTACGCTGCTCCTGGGGCAGCCGGCTTTCTTCTTTTTGATGGCGCTGGGCAAGGAAATCCAGATCCTCCCTGCTATTTTCCAGAGCATGCCCGATAATGTATTTTATGAATTCCTCAGCAAGGTTCATATTGTCTTCAAGGTCATAAAATGCCATTTCCGGTTCTATCATCCAGAATTCCGCGAGGTGTCTGGTAGTATTGGAATTCTCGGCCCGGAATGTGGGCCCAAAAGTATAAATCTCTGCCAGGGCCATCGCTGCCAGTTCGCCTTCCAATTGCCCACTTACAGTGAGGTTCGTCGCCTTCCCGAAAAAATCCTCCCTGTAATTAACTGACCCATCTTCATTGCGTGGTGTCTTATCAAATGGGAGGGTGGTTACTTTAAACATTTCACCTGCTCCCTCAGCGTCGCTGGCCGTAATAATGGGGGTATTCAGATAAACAAATCCCCTGTCGTTAAAAAACTTGTGAATGGCGAAGGCCAAAGCGTGTCTGACACGGAATACTGATCCAAACGTATTGGTTCTAAACCTGAGGTGAGCGATTTCACGCAAGAACTCCAGGCTATGCTCCTTAGGCTGCAATGGATATTTTTCCGGATCGGCATCTCCCAGGATTTCCACGGAACTCGCCTTTAATTCCAGGGCCTGGCCTTTTCCAGGAGAAGCTACAAGAATACCGGTTATTTTCAAGGAGGCGCCCGTTGAAATTCGTTTCAACAGGGATTCATCAAAGGAGCCCAGTTCCACAATTATCTGCAAATTCGAATTGGTGGAGCCATCATTCAAGGCAATAAACTGATTATTACGGAAAGTTCGAACCCAGCCCATTACAGTCAGTTCCTGGCCTCGTGGCTCCTGGAAAAGCACATCTTTTATCTTCATTCTTTTGTTGAACATATAGAACTCATTTGAAGTCGGATTCCCTACCTGCCTGTCCTGTTGAGGATTAGGGCAGAGAGCCGCAAAGATAATCTCCTCAGCAGAATTAGTGGAGTTTTAGCCCTTCTAAAACTGTTCCAATGGCCTGTCGGAAGGCAAAATATTTTTAGATTCCGGAAAATAGGCGTATAATTGCGGTGGAATCAGGCTGATCAATTCTTTCCTTAGCTCCAGAATCATCAGTTTTACCATTCCGCTCTATACTATTCAATCAAATCAATTAAATCCGTTTCAACATTTTCTCTTATAAAGTAGGTGTTTGATTAGATGTTAAACCTTCAAGTGTTTTTATGTACGACATCCTCCAACTGAACGACATGCTCGTTCCTGAACTGCTTGATATTGCCGAGCAGTTAGAAATCTCCAATCCCAAAAAACTGGATAAACAAGAATTAATCTATAAAATTCTCGACAAGCAGGCTATTGTGAACAGTGCCGCTTCAAAAGGATCTGAAGACAAATCCAGGCGTAAAAGGGTTGTTAAGACCTCCACATCCAACAGTACTGAAGAGGCGATCGTGGAGTCTGAATCAGAAAAGAGTCCGCAGATTTCAAGAAAGAAAAGGACCGCCGGTGAAGTGGAAAAGAAACCGGAGAAAAAAATAATCAACAAGAAAGCGAGAACCACCGAACCAGAAATAGAACTTGATGAAGAGTCAGGCTCCGAAGATGAACTGGTTCCGGATGAAAATGCGCCCGTTGTTGACGAATCCAATGGTAGCAATGATAATGATGGAAAGGAAGCTGCAACGACGGAAGCAGGATCAGCCGAAGATGCCAGCCGCAAACTGTATCCTCACCGCAGAGACACCGGCTTCAATATAGAATTTGACGGCGTTATCATGAGCGAGGGCGTTTTGGAAATGATGCCCGATGGATATGGATTCCTACGTAGCAGTGATTATAATTACCTTTCTTCACCCGACGATATTTATGTGTCTCCTTCCCAGATAAAATTATTCGGGCTGAAGACCGGCGATACCGTATTTGGCGCCGTACGTCCTCCAAAAGAAGGTGAGAAATATTTTGCATTGCTCAAAGTGGAAACGATCAATGCAAAGTCTCCCGAAGAAGTCCGCGACAGGGTACCATTCGATTACCTCACGCCGCTTTTCCCTTTTGAAAAGTTGAACCTTTTCACAGAGCCATTCAATTACAGTACCCGTATCATTGACCTGTTTACTCCAATCGGCAAGGGACAGCGCGGACTTATAGTTGCCCAGCCAAAGACAGGTAAGACAGTCTTGCTAAAAGAAGTGGCAAATGCCATCGCTGAAAATCATCCGGAATGCTATCTCATGATCGTGCTCGTGGATGAACGCCCAGAGGAAGTTACGGATATGGAAAGAAGCGTAAGAGCGGAGGTGATAGCTTCCACTTTTGACGAGCCAGCTGAAAAGCATGTGAAGGTTTCCACTATCGCGCTGCAAAAGGCCAAGAGACTGGTTGAATGCGGGCATGATGTGGTCATTTTACTCGACTCAATAACACGTCTGGCGCGCGCGCATAATACTGTGGCACCTGCCTCAGGTAAAGTGTTATCGGGTGGTGTGGAAGCGAATGCAATGCAAAAGCCCAAGCAGTTTTTTGGCGCGGCAAGAAAAATCGAAAACGGGGGTTCCCTCACAATTCTCGCTACTGCATTGATAGATACCGGATCAAAAATGGATGAAGTGATATTCGAAGAATTCAAGGGTACCGGTAATATGGAATTGCAGCTAGACAGAAGATTGGCTAACCGCAGAGTATTCCCTGCAATTGACCTGGTAGCTTCATCTACACGCCGTGACGATCTCCTGTTGGATAGGGACGTTCTGAAGCGTATGTACCTGCTTCGCAATTTTATGGCAGATATGAATGCCGAAGAAGCCATGAATGAATTGCTAAAGAGAATGAAAGGAACCAAGGATAATCTTGAATTTCTGGCCAGCATGAACAGTTAATTTCCAGATAATAAGATTCCGAATTGAATTATGGCCGCTGATCTGATCAGCGGCTTTTTCTTTGCTTACATTTGCCGGAGAGAATTTGCAGGTAGTGGCCGCTAAAAAAATACACATAGAATCATTTTTGCATTTGGCAGCGCAATACCCTGTATTGGACGTTCGAAGCCCGTGTGAATACAGCCATGCCCGAATCCCCGGCGCTTATAGTTTCCCCTTGTTTACAGATGATGAGCGAAAAATTGTGGGAACCGCATACAAACAACAAAACCGGGAATCCGCCATCAAAATAGGGCTGGACTTTTTTGGTCCCAGGATGAAGCAGGTTGTGGAAGAGGCCGAAACGATTGCAAAAAACCATAATTCAAATCCGAACTATGAGGAAGGCAACGGGAGCAACCATTCCAAAGGCCATGAACAAAGTTCAAGAATAATTCTGGTTCATTGCTGGCGCGGCGGCATGCGAAGTGAAGCGATTGGCTGGCTCTTGGATCTTTATGGATTCAAAGTTTTCAGTCTTGCCGGAGGCTACAAGATTTTTCGTCGTTGGGTGTTGGAAAAATTTCAGCAACCTTATTCATTTTCTATCCTGGGAGGCTACACGGGGTCTGCCAAGACGATACTGCTGAAAGAATTGTGTAAGCGGGGAGAACTCGTCATAGACCTTGAAGCACTGGCAAATCACAAGGGATCCGCCTTTGGCGACCTGGGTGAAGATAAACAGCCCAGTCAGGAAATGTTTGAAAATGAACTCGCCTTGCAACTGGCGCTAAAGGGAGGAATGGCAATCTCCGGTCAGCCTGGGACCGCAGACCAGGCCGCCTCCGAAAACCGAAACATTTGGCTTGAAGATGAAAGCCAACGCATCGGCAGTATCAATATACCGCAGTCGCTATGGCTGACAATGCGCAGCTCGCCTTTGTATTTCCTGGATATTCCTTTTGAAGAAAGATTAGAAACCCTTTTAGCGGGGTATGCCCTGTTTGAGAAAGAAAAACTTGCCAGCGCGATTTTGAGAATCAACAAGAGGCTTGGCGGGCTGGGAACCAGGACAGCACTGACTTACCTTGCAGAAGACAATTTCAGGGAATGTTTTCGTATTCTCCTAAGCTATTATGACAAGCTTTATTCGAAAAGCCTTCATAACAGAACCGATTTGAATTCATTGCTTACGAGAATTAAGGCAATAGATACAGATTCCAAAGCCAACGCGGAAAGATTATTGCGGATGGGAATTCCGCTCGGCACCTGAAGAATTTGGTCCTGGTTTAATAGATATTCAATGAGCATATGAAAGATATAAAATTGACCCGGTACTCTCATGGAGCCGGATGCGGTTGTAAGATTTCACCAGAAGTTCTGGATGAAATTTTGAAGACCAATATTGCAGTGCCGGATAACCTCAAACTCCTGGTAGGCAATCACAGCAGGGACGACGCGGCTGTATATGATTTGGGAAATGGCAATGCCCTCATATCTACGACTGACTTTTTTATGCCCATTGTTGACGACCCATTTGAATTCGGACGAATAGCTGCCGCGAATGCCATCAGTGATGTTTACGCAATGGGCGGCAGCCCCATACTGGCCATTGCCATATTGGGGTGGCCGATTAATAAACTTTCCGCTTCGGTGGCGCAAAGCGTGATAGCGGGAGGAAGAAGCATTTGCGCAGAAGCCGGCATACCACTTGCGGGCGGACACAGCATTGATTCTCCCGAACCTATTTTTGGTCTGGCGGTGAACGGAATTGTGCCGGTAGATAATATCAAA
Organism: Agriterribacter sp.; assembly: GCA_041484195.1. GTDB lineage: Bacteria > Bacteroidota > Bacteroidia > Chitinophagales > Chitinophagaceae > PSRI01. The sequence goes on from JBGPHC010000021.1 coordinate 50,478, forward strand.
CAAAATAATCTCGCTGGTCCTGGTGATTATTTGTTTTTGACCAAACCCCTGGGTGTGGGAATTTTAACCACAGCTGAAAAAATGGGATTGCTCGAAAAACAACATGAGGGTATTGCAGCCAGGCAAATGATGCAGTTAAACAAGGTTGGAGAAGCTTTAGGAAAGATGGAAGCCGTCACAGCTCTAACCGATGTAACTGGCTTTGGATTATTGGGACATATAGTGGAAATGGCAGAAGGTGGAAATGTGTCCGCGGAAATATATCCCGATCAAATCCCTCTGATAATTCCCGAATTGAAGAAATACATCTCTCTTAAAGCTGTTCCCGGAGGGACGAGCCGCAATTGGAAGAGTTATGGTCATAAGATTGTGGGTTCTGCCGGGCCGATATCGGATCATGAAATAGCGATATTGGCGGATCCTCAAACCAGTGGCGGCCTCCTGGTGGCAGTCAGACCTTCAGCTGTGGATGAGCTCAGGAGAGTTCTTGTTGCATTCGGGCTTGGGGAGTTTGCCCGGCCAATCGGCAGAATCGTGAAAAAAAATCCGGAGGCTGTCAGGATTTCCGCTTTTTCCAATTAATCCTTGCTTCAATTATTATTTGAGCAATTGATCAATCTTTTGAGACAATTGGTAATCCTTGTCTGTTATGATATCACCGGCGCTATGCGTGGAAAGCCAGATTTCAACACGGTTCCACACATTGGTCCATAAGGGGTGGTGATCCATTTTTTCAGCCTCTAGCGCGACTCTTGTCATGAAAGCGAATGCCTCCGAAAAATCTTTAAACTCAAATTTCTTGTAGAGCTGATTGTTCTGTTCATTCCACATAGCTGGAAATTTTATTTTTCGAAAATATCCTCAAACCTTTTGCAGGACCGGAATCATGAACTCAAAAAATCATATGCCCTTTATTTTTGATTTTTCCGGTTTGAAGCTCCATCACTAATTGTACGGAAGGAATGATCTTTATGGATTGTTGAAGAAATTGCACTTCTTCATCAGGGGAATTATCACCTTTCAGCAACCATAAAAAATCAAGATGCCTGAATTCCGGAAGCAAATATTCTCCATCGAACTGGTTATTGTAAAGGTAGTGGGTAATGGCCCCTCCGGGTTCCTTATATTCATAAATGGAAAAAAAATATTGTCTTTTCTTTTTAGTAAGAAGGATCTCAATATCATGATTTACCCGGAAATCGTAGCGCATAACCTGGTTCAGATGCCAACAAAACTGATAGTCTTTCATCGATGCGACGATTCCCAATAGTCTGGTTTCCGCGAAGAATTCTTCCACCAGGGTGTCGTTATCGATTTTGTATTTCATGTGCTGAACAACGCTATCCGCGCCAATAAGGATCAAAAACTAATATCAAATAGTTTTTCTTCATTGCCTCGCTTTATTTTCACTTTGGTGCTGTCGCCTTTCTTGAATTTACTCAGAGCTTCCATATAATTTTCCAGAGAAGACACATGGTAATCCCCTAACTGGGTAATGACATCTCCTGTTTTAAGGCCGGCTTTTTGTGCCGGTTTGCCATCGCTTACGCCATCCACCCTTACGCCTGTTCCGTTGAATGTATAGTCGGGCATGATTCCCAGAGTTACAGAAAACCTCGAAGGGCTGGAACTTGGCTGTTCTCTGGTTTTGGTAAAACTTAATTTTCCAATGGAATTCAGATTTCCGATCAGGCCGTAAATATATCTGATGATCTGCATTTCTCCTGTGTAATTAATCTTAATTGCGTCATCAGTAGGCTTGTGATAGTCGCTGTGGATACCTGTAAAGAAAAACAAGACGGGAATATCCTTTCTATAAAATGAAGTATGGTCACTGGGGCCTGTGCCGCTCGAATCAATTTTAATCGTAAAGGGGATTCTCTTCTCTGAATATAAGGCGCTGCTCCATATCGGCGAAGTGCCATAACCTCCAATTGTAAGGGTCTTCGAACTGTCATTCAATCTCCCTACCATATCCATATTGATCATGTAATTCGTATTCGCAAGATCGATCGTGGGATGTTCTGTGAAATATTTCGAACCGAATAGACCTAATTCTTCACCCGAAAAAGCAATGAAGAGATAATTATTGCCCTTTGCTTTTGTTTTGGAGAGCAAATTTGCCAATTCAATGAGCGCGGCGGTGCCGCTGGCATTGTCATCTGCTCCATTATGAATCAGTCTTTCACCGGTATGCAGCATTGAATTTCCATCTTCTCCGTAGCCGAGATGATCATAGTGAGCACCAATGATTATAGTTGAGAAAGCGTTGTTGTTAATATAACCTACCACATTATGTCCGGTCCTTTTGCTTTCTCCGAGATCCACTTTAATTTTTACATCATAGGTGGCCGATTCATCTTTAAAATATTTTTCCTTTGCGGCTTTGGTAAGATATAGTACCGGAATGGGCGCGACAGGAGACTTATCCTTTTTTTCAAAGGAAATTTTGTCGGGGTGGGCAGAAGTATTATATAAGACAAGGGCTCTTGCTCCTTTTTGGGCGGCTTGCATAGCCTCCGTCTTAATATATTCTTCAATGTCAAAATGCGGGTTATTCAGATTATTTTCCAATACCGGATCCAGGTCCTTAAACCAGGGAACTCCTTTCTCAGAGAGTGAAACGGCCACAGCGGCTTCAATCAACGGAGAGTTTGGACTGAAGGCCATGGGAATAAAATCTTTTCCGGGGTATAGGGTAGTTTCATTTACCCTGAAAATGGTTCCCGGATTGATTTGTTTTCCATCGTTAATTTCGAATTCCTGCAAATAGTAACCATTTTCTCCTTTGGGTTCAAGGCCAGCAGCCTTGAATTGATTGCTAATATACTCATAGGCAAGTTTTTCTCCAGGCGTACCAACTCTGCGTCCCTCAAGTTTATCATCGGCCAGGTAACCGATATTTCTTTTCAGGTCCTCTACTATCTTCCGGTCTGCCTTTTTCAGTCTTTGGGCAAAGGTTAGCTGGCTAATGAATAATAATGAGATTAGAATACTTTTCATATCTGATCTTTGGATGATTGATGGTCCGGGGCAAAGTTATACTTACAAAATATATTCCAACAAGGTTTTGCCCTGGTTACTTAAGATAATATGCTGATTAATTTATCCTTACTCAAGTCTTTAACATTTGAATCCCGCTTTAAAACCCTGATTTCCTCCTTTCGTAAGTGGTGACTGGGGTTTTGCCGTTATTTTTGCAAATTGATTCCGAAACAAATTGGCACAACAGAACATACATATCGCATTGCTGGGTAATCCCAATAGCGGGAAAAGTTCATTATTCAACTCCTTGACGGGGCTCAATCAAAAAGTTGGCAATTTCCCGGGGGTTACGGTGGATAAGAAGACCGGTGTGAGCCGGATTTCGGAATCCCTCACAGCCAATATTATCGACTTACCAGGCACCTATAGCCTCTATCCCCGTCGGTCAGACGAATGGGTCTCTTATAATGTGTTGATGAACCCAGCCAGCAAGGAGAAACCGGATATGCTGATAGTGATTGTAGATGCCAGCAATCTCAAGAGAAACCTGTTGTTTGCTTCCCAGGTCATCGACTTAAAACTGCCGGTTGTAATTGCCCTTACCATGATGGATATTGCCCGGAGGAAAGGCACCGTAGTTGACGTGATGGGTCTGGAAAGGGAATTGGGAGTGCCCGTGATTCCGATTAATCCCAGGAAGGGCAAGGGTATCGGCGCCCTCAAAAAAGCCATAGAACACACAGCCTTCCGATTGTATAAGGCTCCTTCCTGGAATTTTGTGGATACGGACACGATGGCACAGGAATCAATAGCCGAAGTGAAACAAATATTACCTCATCTCAGTGACTATGCCGCGATTCACTACCTGATTAATCACGAATCATTTCCTTTGGACGATTCCACGCAGGAATCTATAGAACAGATTGAGCGGAAACACAACTTTAACCACACAAGGGTGCAGGCAGATGAGATCATGCAGCGCTATACCCGGATTCGTACCATCATGCAACAAACCGTGGTGGAGGCCGATCCCAAAGAAAAACAATTTGTTTCCGACAAGCTGGATGACATATTACTGCATCGCAAATGGGGCTACCTGATCCTGGTAGTCGTGCTCTTCCTGCTGTTCCAAAGTATTTTTTGGATTGCCCGTTATCCAATGGATGGCATCGAATGGATATTTGGGCAATTGGGAGGATGGCTGACAGATATTATGCCCCAGGGATGGGGGACCAATCTCCTGATCAATGGGGCTTTGGCCGGTCTCAGCGGCATCATGGTCTTTGTTCCCCAGATCATGATCCTTTTCGGACTGGTCACGATATTGGAAGACACAGGTTATATGGCAAGGATCAGCTTCCTCTCTGACAAGCTCATGCGGAAAGTGGGACTCAATGGCAAGAGTGTGATGCCGATGATCAGTGGTTTTGCCTGTGCAGTGCCAGCCATCATGAGCACAAGGAATATTGAAAATAAGAAGGAGCGGCTGCTCACCATCATGATTACCCCGTTGATGAGTTGTAGCGCCCGATTACCAGTATACACAATTCTGATAGGCCTGGTGGTGCCTGGCAAATATTATTTTGGATTCCTTAGTCTGCAGGGCCTGGTCATGATGGGGCTATACCTGTTGGGACTCGTAATGGCCCTGATAGTATCCTATGTAATGAAGTGGTTTATCAAGGTCAATGAAAAGAGCTTTTTCATTCTGGAACTGCCGGTGTACAGAACGCCCCGTTGGAAGAATGTTGTTTATGCGATGATTGAAAAGGCCAGGATTTTTGTTTTCGATGCCGGAAAAGTGATCATGGTGATTTCACTCATCCTCTGGGCGCTAAGTTCCTATGGTCCCAGCCAGAAGATGAATGCGGTTAAACAACATTATGAACAACTCGCACTTGCGCATCCTGACCAACAGCCTGAGTTGAAGAGGCAGAAAAATACCGAGCTCCTTCAGAACAGTTATGCTGGTATATTAGGAAAGAGCATTGAGCCCGCTCTATTACCTCTTGGCTTTGACTGGAAAATCGGGATTGCCCTGGTCACTTCCTTTGCCGCGAGAGAAGTTTTCGTGGGAACTATGGCAACTCTTTACAGCGTGGGTGATGAAGGGAATGATAATAGCAGTACCCTGCGGCAGAAAATGGGATCTGCCGTCAGGCCAGATGGAACGAAAGTGTACACCCTGGCCACGGCCCTGTCACTCATGGTATTTTATGTCCTTGCCATGCAGTGCATGAGCACACTTGCTGTGGTAAAAAGGGAAACCAGGAGCTGGAAATGGCCCGTGATCCAACTACTCTACATGACATTCCTCGCTTACACCATGAGCCTTCTCACGTATAATTTAATAAAATAGCATTGACCTACCTTTTAGTTTTAGTAATTTGAAGAATGAAGTGGAAAAATCTCATTCGGATATTACCTTTTTCCTTGTTCCTTATGATAATGATTCATTCCTGCTCGGGACCCGACAAGAGCGCTCCTGTTCAGGATACCATAATGGACCAGCCAGACACGGTTCTATTCTGGACGGTTGACGACTACAATAAAATAAAGACCAGGGTATTTCAGGACACGATCAAGATCACGGATCCAAAACCGGTCGTGAATGGAATCAATTCGCTTTATCCCGGTGTGAAGCTGCGGCTGCTGAATGTTTCCAACGATACGGTTTATGCAGCCATTGATAGCGCTTATACATTAACGGAAAGTATGGGATCCTTTGGCGCAGCGGAATATTTATCTACTGTAGTGATCAATCTTACCACTCTTGAAAATATCAATTTTGTAAGCCTGGAATTTATTCCCGGCAGCCACGCAATGCCCGGCGTATACTCAAAGGAGAATTATACGAACTACATAGAGAAGAAATGAGACTCCGGCGGAACTGCACCGGTCCGGAATTCCCTTATTTTGAACCTTATGATTTACGGTCTTTTGATCTGGATCCTCATGGCACCAGCGGCTTGAATTTTTGGATTGAATTCTTAATGGGCTTTAGGGTCCTGAGATACTCGTATATAGAAATAAGATCCGCGTCTTTCATTCCGCCCAGCATGGTTTAGGGCATTGGAGTATTGAAATCCTTTGCGAAGTCTATTTTCCTATGCGCATTGGCGCTATCGCGGAAAAATGCGAAGCGGTCCATAAAATCTTTCCTGGTCCATTTACCTATGCCACTTTCCGCGTCCGGAGTGAGATTGGCTGATGTAACCGTTCCTCCTGGCGTCTGAAATGTTCTTCCTCCGTCGAACATCATAGTCGCAATTAGTTTACCCTTTTCGAACGGCGTGTGGCAATCCACGCATGCCGCGGCCGTAATCAGGTATTTACCGTAGGCCACAGTATCAGCCGGTGATGGTTTCTTATGCAAATTGGCCTTGGATGGAATGGTGTTTAAGATGAAGTTCATCGAAAAATCAGATTCAGATTGAGGCACATGATTCTCTATGGGTTGCAGGTTCCTGATATAGACGATCACATCCTTTATATCTTCCGAATCCAGCTGGCCATAGTTGTGGTAGGGCATTACAGGGAAAATGGTCTTGCCGGTCTTTCTGACTCCGGTTGTGATGGCCCTGAATATTTCCCGAATTTATCCGGATGGAAAATTCATGAGTGAATGCCAGGCAGGGCCGGGATGATTTTCAATTCGTGGGATTCAGAGCAATCTATCCTTAAATGCCTTTGCCACCGCTTCGCTCTTAGAGTTCACGTGTAATTTTTCATAGATTCTTTTGATATGGGAACGAACGGTATCGATGGCGATGAACATTTCAGCGGCAATCATCTTATAACTGTATCCATTGACCAATAGTTGCAGTACTTGTTTCTCCCTGGCGGATAGATCATAGTCACTGCTTTGGGGATTGTGTATTTCTGAAAACATTTTCAGCACCTGGGTGGCGATAGAGGACGACATGGGAGCGCCGCCTGAGGCAGCCTCATCAATATATTCCAGCAACCTTGCAGGCTGGGTTTTCTTAAGAATATAGCCATTTGCTCCTGATTTGATCGCTTCAAAGACATTCTTATTGTCGTCAAAAACGGTGAGCATCAGAATTTTTACATCAGTATTATGTTGGCGAATCAACTTTAGCCCTTCAATGCCATTAATACCCGGCATGTCAATATCCATCAGTATCACATCAGGACGTAATGCCTCCACCTCTTCAAGCACATTATTACAATTCCTATAGGCACCCACCACCTTAAATCCTTCGGAACCGTTGATCAGCATACCAAGGCCTTCACGCAGTTGGGGATTATCCTCGTATAATAAAACTTTTATCATGATAATGATTTCTTATATAAAATTATGGCTAGGCCGGTCAGTAAACAATCACATATTCATGTGTTCGCCGGTCCCGGACATTTAAAATTAACCAACCGGCACTTCAAGCTGAATTTTTGTGCCTACACCATTTTGTGATTCAATACTGAGTGCACCTCTTAGAGACCCGGCTCTCTTCCTCATGTTAATTAATCCGTTTCCATTATCGGCTCCATTCACATCAAAGCCTGTCCCATCGTCCTGTATTTTCATATACAATTTAGATTTGTGCACAGAAACTTCAATATGGGCATGGCGGCAATTGGAATATTTAGCCAGATTATTTACGGCCTCCTTAAAAATCAGGAAAAAATCTCTTCTTTCCTCCATATTCAGTTTAATATCCTTCACTTCTTCGTCAACCCTGAAACTGTATTCAATATTTTTCGCTTCCAGAACGCTGGCAGCGAATTCACGCATGCGTGCCGTGATTTTTTGCATGCTGTCATTCATGGGGTTGATGCTCCACACGATATCATCCATGGCTTCCATCATGCGGCTGCTGTTATCGCTGATCTTGTTCAGATAAGACCTTGTAGCGGAACTGTCATTTTCCACTTTCATCTTGGCCATTTCAGATAATATATTAATGGTACTGAGTGTGGAACCCATATCGTCATGAAGATCTCTCGCGATTCTGCGCCGCACTTTTTCCATCTCCAATAAACGATCGATGCGAATTCTGTAGATGACATAAATGATTCCACCCAGGGCAAGCACACATAACAAATAAAACCACCATCGTTGCCAGAAAGGAGGCCTGATATAAATGCTGAATGAAGTGATATTTTTCGAGCTGAAGCCTTCATCAGAAACCGCTTTCACATTGAAGGAATAGGTACCACCCGGCAAATAGGTGTAATTGGCTTCCCGCTGCGGACTCGCTTTCACCCAGTCTTTGTCAACCCCTTCAAGCTTATAATAGTAATCCAGTCTGTCATTGAGAAGATAACTCATGCTGGAGAACCTGATATTGATGAAATTCTGAGTATAGTCCAGCCTTATGGAATTATCACGTTCAAACAGACTATCTACGGACATGTATTTATTGAATACCTGAAAACCGGTGATGCGTACGTCGGGGGGAAGGGACTTATCTCTCACCTCTTCGGGATGAAAATAGACAAAGCCTCTTATGCCTCCGAAAGCAAGTGTTCCTTTTTTCATTCGGGCAGCACTGCACATATAATAGGTAGCTTCCGTAACTCCTTCTTTGGGGCCATACGCGGCTATTTTATTATCGGGCAAATGAATTTTCCATAACCCATTATAGGTAGTGAACCACAGGTTGTCCTGGTCATCCCTGGCCATGCTGATGATGTAGTTTGAGGGGAGGCCGTCATTTTCAGTGATATGCCTGAAAGCCTTCGAATGCATGCCGAATAATTCAATCCCCTTGTTGGTTGCCAGCGCAACGGTGTCTGCTTTCCATCTGCAAATAGCAAGAACGGATGAAGTCTGAATGCCCTTTGGATTTTTTTTATCGCCAAGAAATTGTTCCAGGATCCTTCCATCGGCCAGGTTGAGTCTTATCAGTCCTGTTGCCCCGGTACCAACCCAAATATCGTCATGATCGCCTTCCAGCAGGGAAGTGATGGTATTGACAAAACTTGCAGTGGGGGCCGGCATGATTTGTTTGAAAAGGTTTGTGGACCGCTCCCATTTTACCAGAACGTTATTGTGCGTACCAAACCAGATATCCCCATTCCGGTCTTCCAGCATGGTGCGGATCGTCCTGTTGGTGAATGCAGGTGGGATCAGAAAACTGTACTGATGGGTGACTGGATTAATTTTCATGATATGCCCCGACTGGCAGCCAATCCAGATGATCCCTTTACTGTCCTGCAAGCCGGTCCATGCCATCAGGAAATTGGGATCTTTGATTTTGGAAGGATCAAACCCGTATTGATTGGGAATCCTGTTGAATACGGAATCATAAAAATATAATCCGTCCACGCCCCAGCCCAGCGCGATTATGGTTCCGTCGTTGGTCTGGACAAAGCCATTGATATTACCATCCACCTCCTGGTTCTTTGAATGGGACTGGATGGTAGCAGTATTAAATTTTTGCATGAGCGGGTTGAAAACAAAGACGCCCATATCGGTACTGGCCCATAAATTATGCTCATCGTCTTCATACAAATTGTACATTTCATTGAAATCTATTCCAAGCCTGTCATTTCTTTTCTTTTGAACTTCTATAAAAGCCTTGGTCTTTTTGTTGAACCAGCACAATTTTTCACCGTAGGACCATGTAGTGCCGGAAGCATCGGTAAAAAAATTAAAGGCATTTCCCATGTCGCTCACTATTTCTTCATAGTGATCATTTTGAGCATCGTATTGATAGCTATGCCTCCTTTCTCCATTGCCCCAGAAAGTGAGCCATAGTTTCCCCTCCCTATAGTGCATGATCAGATTCAGGACGCCAAAATTCGGATTCCTGAAACAGTTCAATCCTGTGGGATTATTCCGGGTATTCAGGTATTCTCTCCTGTGCACATCATAAAGCATCAGACCGCTATCTGTGCCCAGCCAATAATTTCCTGTGTTAAGGTCTTCCGCAATCCTGAGAATATTCGCGGGGCATTTGGGCCAGGCAGCAGTATAAGATTTGAAAATATTGTGGGAAGAATCATATTTGAATAATCCTCCAGGGTTCATGCAGAGCCAGACGGAGCCTTTGCTGTCGTGCATCATGGCAGTAGGAGCATAAACTTCAAAGGGCGGCTTGAAATCCATTCTGACGGGAATAAAACGAAAATGCAGAGGATCGTAAATGCTGATACCCTGGGCACTCGTCACCCACATTCTTCCATGTTTGTCTTCCATTAAGATACCCGTCTGGTTATCGGGCAGAGAACTGGAATCGGCATCATCATGCATGAAGCTTACCATCAATTTCCCGTCATAGTGCTGCAATCCATTGGAAGTGGAAAACCAAATGAAGCCATTTTGATCTTTCGTGACAAAGTTGACCCTGTTGCTGGCGAGGCGATCGTCCTTGGTGAAATGTTTAAATACAAATTGCTTTTGTTGCGAACAAACCAAGGTGGATGCAAACATTAGCATAATAACCAGCGATCCTCTCATGTATTCTACAGGTAATGTGATATTTCAAATTTATCGCAGTGTCGTGATAAGATAAAGGTTTTTTGCAAAAATCACACGTTTATGTGATGCATGAATGCTCCAATGGTTTTTCCAGGGAGTCAGGCTCAGATTCTATCTGGCAAAAAGAATTAACCTGGCAGAAATGATTTCCCTAATGACATATTCATGCGATACCAGTTTGTGGTAAACAGGACTTTTTTTGCGGATGAACGGAAATCCTGCCTGACCAATGAGTTCATCTGTTAAAGGACGTTAAGAGCCTGGTGAAAGCCGCTGGCATATTCACACGATCATGCGATTGTGAGCTCTGCTACAGAGATAGATATTTGCATCAGGAATAGCATTTCAAAAGCTATAAAATAATAGTCATGGCAAAAGCGGAAATCAGAAAACATGGTAACGACAATAAGCATTACCTGCTTTCTATGGAGACTGTAAAGAATTTGCGGATCAAACCCTTATCCGCGATCCTGGTAGCGGTAGTGATTTTGTTGTACGCGTTTGGCGGAATAATTGCTTCGGGGTCAAATGCGGAAATGAGGAATGGCAAGGGAGCGCCGCCTGCTGTATTCGAATGTAAAAGCAGTTCTAAATCACCAATATTGATTGAGTGCAGGAGCCTGATACCAGAAAAATAATTCAGGCCATATGAAAGCCAGGATAGCCAAACAAAGCAGAGACCTTATAGAACAGACAGGAATTAATTATTGAATCATTAACTATTAAACCTTAAGAATTATGAAGAAGAAAATTGTATTGGCGGCTATTGCTTTCATGTCAATAATGCAAACATGGGCAAGGGAGAATGAGGAACCGGTGCTGAAGGAAGTCAAGCTCACGGCCGCATTCGACAGGATCCTGATTTCAAGCGGGGTAGATGTATTGTTGATTGAAGGTGAATCGCAGACAGTAACCATTCAGGGCCCCCAAAAATATGTGGATGCAATCACCGTCAGGGAAAAAGACGGAGAGCTGATCATTGGGAGCAAGAGAGAAGGCGGCTCAGCGAGGGCCGTTGTGTATCTGCCCGTAAATCATTTGAAGAAGATCCAGGTGAATGGAGAAGCCAGGATATACACAGTTGGGATGATCCACTCTCCGGAATTATTGCTCAATATCATGGGTAACTGCGATTTTGGAATTAATAACCAGGGCAAGATAACGATCGTCCACTCCGACGAATTTGAAGTAGAATATAAATGGCTGGACAATAGAAAATTGGTGAATGAATTAGTGACATTATAGTTTGGACGATGAATAAATGGTTCTAAGCGCGGTAGCAATGAATGTGTGCTTACAGGAAGGAGATGCAGGATAAGGATGCCAAGATATTCTAAACGGCTCATAGGCTATCAGGTAGTTGCTAACCGCGTGAAAAACCAGGTGCAGATTGGTTTTGAGAATGGGGAAGAGCAGGCATTGCGCCTGCTTTTTTCATGTTGGGGGCTATTCGGTCTGATGAATTCGGAATCCGGATCGAAATTGATGTCCTTAAATTCGGAATTAGTAAATTGTCGCCCTAATTCTCTCATCATTGAATCTGTCGTATGCTATTACTTGGAATTGACGTCGGCACATCATCCATAAAAGTTTCTGTGGTAGAAGCCGAAACGGCAAAGGCCCTCGCTTCTGTACAATATCCCGAAACTGAGGCCCCAATTATCTCCAAACAGTCGGGATGGGCCGAACAGGAACCCGAAAGCTGGTGGAATTATTTCAGAATGGCCATGAAGCAACTCAGTGCCAAGGGAAAATTCAAAATGACGGATATTGGCGCCATTGGGATTGCCTACCAAATGCATGGATTGGTTATCGTTGATAAGCACGCGAAAGTTCTAAGGCCTTCAATCATTTGGTGCGATAGTCGTGCGGTGGAGCTGGGCAATAAGGCATTTGAAGCATTAGGGGAGGATTATTGTCTTAAACATTTTCTGAATTCACCCGGCAATTTTACGGCTTCCAAATTGGCCTGGGTAAAAGAAAATGAACCTGAAATATTCAGAAGAACAGACAAGATGATGTTACCGGGGGATTATCTCGCATTACAACTCACCGGCGAAATAAGCACATCGGCCTCTTCGCTTTCGGAAGGAATACTATGGGATTTTCAATCTGAATCACCTGCCCGCAGCTTAATGGATTATTATGGATTCAATGATACCCTATTGCCACCTGTGAAACCGGTATTTTCAATCCATGGAAACCTAAGCAGGGCAGTTGCCGATGATCTTGGGCTAAGCCCCGGAATTCCTGTTTCCTACAAAGCAGGCGATCAGCCGAATAACGCGCTATCACTGAATGTGCTTGAACCCGGGGAACTTGCTGCTACGGCCGGCACTTCAGGGGTGATTTATGCTGTTAGCGGCAAGGCGACTTATGATCCCCAATCAAGGGTGAACAGTTTTGCTCACGTGAACCATAGTTCAAAACAGAAGCGAATCGGCGTGCTGTTATGCATCAATGGAACCGGTATTATGAACCGCTGGGTCAAAGAAAACATGAGTCAGGATTTGTCATATGCCCAAATGAACGAAATGGCAACTTCTATCCCACTGGGATGCGATGAATTGTTTGTATTGCCCTTTGGGAATGGCGCGGAGCGGATGCTTGGAAACCAGATGCCGGGCGCATCATTCAGCGGACTGCAGGCTACGATTCATACAAGAGCGCATATATTCAGAGGTGTGCAGGAGGGAATTGCCTGCGCATTCAGGTATGGCCTCGATATCATGCGTGAAAACGGGCTGCAACCATCGGTTATACGTGCGGGCAGGGCCAATATGTTCCTGAGCGATCTGTTCACGGAACTTTTCGTGAATTTTACGGGTGCTCCGGTGGAACTTTACCAAAATGACGGATCTGTGGGTGCGGCAATAGGTGCAGGAATTGGCGCCGGAATTTTCCATTCTCCCGCGGAGGCTTTTCAGAATTTCAAGCCCATTAGCCTGATTGAACCGAAGAAGAACAGGCAGGATTATGAAGGGCTTTATGATTCATGGCGGAACCTGTTGCAGAAAAGTCTGCAATAGTTCGACTGGCCATGCACCGGAAATAATCACAATTTTCCCGCCGTCATGGAAATTCCCATTAACTAAGGATAGTAGAAAACATGAATTAGTCAAGATTCACTTGGACCGAAAATGGAATTGAAAAAGCCAGGAATGATAGGCAGTATATGCATGTACTCTTGGCCGTTAGCTTAAATAAATATCCCCTTGTTTAACAGTTTTTGGAAATGAGCCTTTCAATTTTTTTTACCTGACTGAGTATTGGAGGTACTTACTGGCAATATCATAGTCATTCAGACGAAAGCCCAGGTCAGAAATATTCTTAGCCACTTCATTCCGGTAAGGGTCTAGTTCAAAAGCTTCGATCAGGACTTTCATGGCAATCCGGTAAAGATCGTTTCCGGGTTCAAGGTCTTTCTTACTGAGTATATTGGCCTTGCCCTGAATCTCATCGGCTATCTCCACCATTTTAACGGAAAGGCCTTTTACAAACAGTTCATTCCCGTCATGCCGCACAGCCATCCTGATATAGTGAACGGCTGTGTCCGCTTCTCCAAGATAAATATGGCTTAGCCCCAATTCGCCCAGGGCTTTGGCGAGGGAACTATCCTGTGCCACAGCTTTTTCGTACCAATGTACAGAGGCCGTGTATTGCTTTGTTTCAAAATAACAGTGAGCCATAGCCGCAATGAGACCCTGTAGTCTGTCATTAATTTGAATCGCCGCACCGAATTTGTCAATCGCTTTCTGGTAATATTCATTGGCCCTGCCAGTATTCCCCTTTACCGACCAATCACCGCCATCATTCATGAAACCAACTCCTTGTGAAAACAGGCTGTCGGGGTTTTCCTGGGCCACTGCTGAACCGAATGTGGTAAATGCTGAAATGCATACAAGACTGAAGAGTAATAAGCTTTTCATGGGACTGGAGAATTTATTAAATATAACGGAATCACGGTCTTGATATTATGCAGGGAAAGGCTTGAGCAGCAACAATTTGTTGTTAAAAACCCATACTAAATAATGCGATTTGAATGACAGGATTTATCTTACAAACAAATCTCTCAACCTGAAGGGTCTTCTAAATACCATCATTGCTTTATCCCTGCTATCTATTCCTGGTCTTGAGGCTCGGGCGCAGGTAGTGCAAGGAACCGTGTATGATATTACGCAGCGGATACCGATGCAGGGTGTGAGTGTGCTGACCAGTTCAGGCAATGGAACGCAGACCGATTCAACCGGCTTCTATAGCATCAGGGTGGTGCCCAATGATTCTATCTGGTTTTCTTACCTGGGAAAGCCTACTCCAAAATATCCTTTGAAGTCCATCCGAAATCCCGGTGAATTTGATATATCCATCCAGATACCTGCGATTGAATTGCCGGGAGTAACGATAAGGAAGCCAGGCTATCGTTTTGATTCGCTCCAAAACCGACGCGATTATGCCAAAGCGTTTAATTATGAAAAACCCGGTTTGCGCATCTCATCTCTTCCTTCCGGAGGCGCAGGAGTTGGTGTTGACTTGGACGAACTGATTAATGTGTTTCGATTCAGGCGCAACCGGAATCTTGCCTTCCTGCAACGATGGCTCCTGAATGAAGAGCGGGATAAATACGTGGATCATCGTTACAGCAAATTATTCGTTCACAAATTAACGGGCCTGGAAAGTCCCGAACTGGACAGTTTCATGGTACACTATCGCCCGCATTATGAGTTCGTGCAAATAGTAAATGATGCTGAACTTGGGATGTATATACTGGAATGTTTTAAAGACTACAAATTACATCGCGAATTTTATTTGAGAAATGGGGGACCTGCGATGAAGCCCTGAATTATGAGGGCATATTAAATAGAGATCATTCTTGTTTGTCCCCAATTATCATCTTGAGAGGAGGCCGGGTAGAAGTTTACCATCAAGTTTTTCAAGAACTTTATTCTAAATGATAATAGGGTTTCTTGTTCTTCATATAATCTAAATTTTTGCCTTTGCAGGAGTTCCCTCCGCATGCGGCCGTCGTTGTGTGTTCGCCAGCAGCAGATCTGAATAATATGGCTTTAGCGGCGACACCAACAACTGGATTTCATATTGTTGGTGCTCCCCGGTAATTTTTTTCAAATGGGTTGTGGCTATACAAGGGGAAACACCAACAACGGCAAAAATTCAAGACAACTATGTAGTAAATGAATTCTTTCCTTCATTCTTTCTCAGCCGCCTGGCGCATTAGTTTCCAATGCATCATTGACGCCCGGATTTCAGAATAAGCAAAGGCATCTCCCAATTTTTCCTTGATTCGCGCAAGGGGTACCGGGCCCAGTTCATCTATCACTTTCAGCAGGCTTTCAATTTTCTTCGCCGAAACAAGCTCGCTCAATTTAATTTCGCCTGTGGCAATGAAAGTTACCAGGTGTGCTTCAATAGTGGATGGAGAAAGTGATCTTAAGGCGGCTATATCGACGATTGATTTTCCTGCCTTAAATAAATCCAGACTCAAACGGAAAGTCTCACCCTTCCTGAGCTTAGGAGCCCTTGGCATTTGATTTATTGAGAGCGCTGTCTGTTTTTGTTTATCTGCTTCTACTGTACCACTGAGAATTTCCGTGGGATTTCTTCCATCTTGAAGTTCTTCAGCCATCTTTCTGGCTTTTGCCAGTTCTTGTTTTTTCCTCATTAATAGCGAATCCAGATGACTGAGATCTTTCAGATAAGTCTTCACTCTTTGTTTGGCCCGGAATTCTTTGACATGCTGTCGAATGGAGGCAATGCATTCGTCCAGGGCCTTCGTAAAATAATCCGTGGCTGCACTTACTCTTTGTTGCAGGGATTTGTATCGGTCATCCGGGGCCATGGGCAGCAGTTCTTCTAATTGCAATTTGAATCTGGATCCCAGTTCTTCCTGTTGAATCAATTTATCGAGCAATTGTTCAAACCAGCCAACCGCGATTCCTTTGTCAGGAATGAGGCGATCTTCATAATCTTCATTAAATTCTCTGAATTTTTCAACTATTTTGGTACAGTCGAAGGAACGAATCAGCGAATAAGTGATGAAATTCTTTTGTTCAATAGACAATTGTTGCTGCAATTCCAATGTTGATATTTCCGCATGAGCGAATTGAAGCACTCTTTCGTCCGTCTGGATGCAATGGGGTTGGATTTTCGAATAGAGCACCAGTCCATCTATAGACACGAGTCGGCTCAGGGCCACATATACTTGCCCGGGGGCGAATGATTCACCCGCGTCAATTATGGCTTTTTGAAAAGTGAGACCCTGGCTCTTATGAATGGTAATGGCCCAGGCCAGTCTGATAGGATACTGAATGAATTTGCCGAGTTCTTCTTCTTCAATAGTGCCACGCTCCTTGTTATAATGGTACCTGATATTTAGCCAGGTTTCCTTTTCGAGCAATAATTCTCCAGGTTCATTTGGGAATTCTACATAGATTTCATTTTCATCAAGGCGTGAAATGATGCCAATCTTCCCGTTATAATACCGCCTGAATTCGCCTTTATCATTTTTAAGGAACATGATCTGAGCCCCCGCTTTCAACTGAAGTATTTTTTCCGCGGGAAGAGCTTTTTCGTTGAATTCTTTTTCTATTGATGCCTCAAAGGAATATGATTCACCTGGGAGTCTGGCCAGTTCACGGCGATTGATTAAATCCACTTTAGCATTGTGCGTGGTAAGTATTATATATCGTTCGGAATCAGGAGGCCGGAAATGCGGATCGTACCTGCTGTGCAATAATTCCAGGTCTTCGGCTTCACTGCAGTTATTGCGGATTTTGTTGAGCAGGTTGATGAAACCCGCTTCATTTTGACGGTAGATTTTTTTTAGCTCCAGGTACACAGGTGCGGCCTGCTGTAATACCAGGGCGTCAAAGAAGTACGGGCTTTTATAAGTTGGTTTCAGGATTTCCCATTCCTCGTTTTTTACGACTGGTGGCAATTGAAAAAGGTCACCAATATACAAGACTTGTACACCTCCAAATGGCATTAAAGGTTGGCGGCGAAAATGTCTGAGGATCAGATCTACCGCGTCCAGCATATCCGCGCGGAGCATACTCACTTCATCAATCACCAGGAGTTCAAGTTCCTGAACCAGCTCAAGCTTTGCCTTGTTGAAACGGATGTTCTTGAAAATAGTCTGTGGAGTAGCGATGCCGAAATTCCTTTCGTCCCCATCTCCCCAGCCCCTTTGTCCATTCGGAATAAACGGCCCAAAGGGCAGCTGAAAGAAGGAATGCATGGTCACTCCGCCGGCGTTGATCGCGGCCACCCCGGTAGGCGCCACGATTACCAAATTCTTAGCGCTCTGTTCTTTCACATGTTTCAGAAAGGTCGTTTTTCCAGTGCCGGCTTTGCCAGTCAGGAAAATATGCTGGCTGGTTTGATTCACAAATTGCAGCGCCATCTGAAACCAGGTATTAGAATTATCGGTTTCCAACATGGAGGGAAGGTAGGAATTGAAGGCCAGCTAAAAAAAGGAAAAACAGCAAATAAAATGAATGAATTCCCTTCTCAATTTGTGAAATTCAACGTTGGAAAATTTTTGAGCCGAATTGATTTCAATATTTGATGGCAGCGTACTGAATTCCATCCTGGACGGAGCAATTGTTACATTGATTCTGTGAGGTCTTGTCCTTTGCCAGTTGAATGGTATAATTGATTATTTGTTGCCAGTCGGGCGTTCCATAAGTGAGATAGCTTATCTGCTCTTTCATTGCCTGCAGGAAGCTGATGGTAAAAAACCCTCCGAAATCATTTGCCCAGGAAACTTCCCCCGGTTTTGCAGCGGCCGATAAAATATTACCTTTCGCTGAAATGAAAAGCCTTCTCAGTTTACCCACATCGGGTTTATTGTCGGCCTGCGGATTCAGGAAATTATTCGCCGTCATTTTGCTGATCCCGACGTCGGAATTGCAGCAGTCTCCGAGTATGATATTCAGGCGTGCGCCTTTTCCAACAAGGCTGGTATAAACTGTTCCGAGGTTAATGGAACTGTTATCATTGATTGGGTTATAGAATGAAGTTCGGAGGTCAAGCATGGGCCAACTGTCTTTTTGATCAGACCATCTGAATCCATGTCCCCTGTACACGAATATCACGATATCGTTTGGAGAAACGGCTACGCTGTTCAGGATAGTATTTACATTGTACTTGTTGAAGTTCTCGCCATACACTTCATATTTCTTAAACCCTATTTGAAGCGCATCGGCAATGCTGCTGAATTCGTATTCCAGCCTGTCTTTATCAGTATTGCAGCTCTTCCCAATATCCCCAATCAGGGTGTTGGCTACTATAACAAAATGCAGAGTGATACCATTGTTGGTGACAACAGGATCCTTTAAGTCTGTGATACCACACATTTTTTTGAGAGAGATGTATTCAATTTCGTTGGAACCGAAAAAATACCGAAGGTATGTGTCGGTGATTTCAGTTGTCTTTAGTTGGATAAATGAAGTAACCGGAAGCATGTTTCCCACCTGGAAACTTGAGTCATCAGTGGTATAGGGCAATTTCTGAGCCTCCCCGTTTTTCCAGGTCCATATGAAGTAGTCGGGATTATACCTTGCATCGGCAGCATGGTCCGTAATGAACTTTGGGCTGCTGCCTTTCATAAAAAAATAACTGATATTATCGCCCAGCTTGCCGGCGACAGAAGTATAATCTACGTTTACTACATTGTAAACATTGTTAGTGGTATATGCGATTCGCATATATCCCTTGCTTTCGTTGAAATAGACCAGCAAGCCGGTATATTCGACTTTATTCTTGTCGGTAAATTTCATTTCATACAATGATTGGGAATAGCTGCCAATGTAGCAAACCAGCACGCAGCAAGCGGTGAGAAGCCATTTGAACATAGCTGTATTTTTTGCGAAGAGGTTTAGTGGATTTGATGCCTGGATCCGAATACAAAATAAGTAAAACGTTGAATTTTTCAGGCAAGTTTTTTCAGATTCTTTCGCGATACAGAATTCACCCGGAATCAGCAGGGGGCCGGGTACGGGCAATTCTTGAAACCTGCGTGCCTCAAATGGCCGACAAATGCTAATTTCGCGCCATCGAATGGGAAGAGATTCCCTTTGTATTTGTCAGCGGCCTGTTGCCGATAAGTTTTTAAAAGAATTCATGACGCAGGAAATACAATTGCGGAGCAGAAATTTCAGGTATGTCCGGCCTCGTAGAAAATGACTAACATGACAGCAGAACATCAACGCCTTGCAGTGAATGCGGGCAAAAAAATACCGTTGGAGCAATGGGGCCCATACCTGAGTGAGCGACAATGGGGCACCGTGCGGGAAGACTACAGTAATAGTGGTGATGCCTGGGGATATTTTCCTTTTGACCATGCTCATTGCAGATGCTACCGATGGGGGGAGGATGGCCTGGCAGGTATTTCCGATTTTTTCCAGAATCTTTGTTTTGCAGTTGCTCTCTGGAATGGCAAGGACAAGATACTTAAGGAAAGGCTGTTTGGTCTGGGCAATTACGAAGGCAATCATGGAGAGGATGTGAAGGAATTGTATTATTACCTCGACAACCTTCCCACCCATTATTACATGGAGTATTTGTACAAATACCCCCAGAAAGAGTTTCCCTACAAGGAATTATTGGAAAAGAACAGGTCGCGGACGAAACAGGATCCCGAATTCGAGATCCTGGATACGGGCATATTCGACAATGATGAATATTTTGACGTGCAGGTTAACTATGCCAAGGAAAACTCACAGGAAATCTTCATCAGGATTGATATAACAAACAGGGGGCCAAGGATGGCTGGCATAACTGTATTGCCTACCCTATGGTTCTACAATCGCTGGAACTACGAGCAGACGGACAAGAAGGCCTTCATCGCGCCAATGAAAAATCAAAATTCGGTAAAAGCCACCCACAGCCGCCTGGGCACCTATTATTTCTATTATCAGCCACCACACGATCAGCTTTTTACTGAAAACGCTACCAATACCCAAAAGGTTTCGGGCATTCCAAATGAAAGCATTTTCACCAAAGACGCTTTTCACGATGCCATTATTAAGGGAGAAAACCTGGAAGCTCTACGAAAGAAAAAAGGGGGCACCAAATTCTCCCCTGTGTACCGTATGCAAATCAAAGCCGGAAAAACACAGTCGATTTACTTATGCCTGAGCAACAGACTTACTGATGACCCCTTCACCAATGGATTCCAAAAATTATTTTTTAAACGGAAACAGGAAGCCGATGATTTTTATAAGGCCATCCTGCCCGCTGCCAATTTGGAAGAGATGAGCCGGATTCAGCGACAGGCTCTGGCAGGACTCTTGTGGAATAAACAATACTATCATTACGATGTGGAGCGATGGCTAAGCACGAGTGATGGTATTACCCCTGTAAATGACGGGAAACTGAAAGGTCGCAATCACGACTGGAAGCATCTCAAGAATCAGGACATCATCGCAATGCCCGACAAATGGGAATATCCCTGGTACGCTGCGTGGGACCTCGCCTTTCAAAGCATCGCAATGGCCCTGGTGGATCCCAGTTTTGCCAAACACCAATTGCTGCTGATCATGCGGGAATGGTATATGAAACCAGACGGGCAACTGCCTGCATACGAATGGAACTTCAGTGACGTGAATCCACCAGTACAGGCCTGGGCAGCGCTGCAGGTTTACCACCTGGAAAAGAATATGACGGGTAAGGGTGATCTCGGTTTTCTCAAAAGGGTTTTCCAAAAGCTGCTCATCAACTTTACCTGGTGGATAAACCGTAAAGACGCGAATGGAAATAATATGTTTGAAGGAGGATTCCTTGGACTGGATAATATTGGCGTCTTCAATCGCAGCGGCCAATTGCCTGGGGAAATGCAATTGGAGCAGGCCGATGGTACAAGTTGGATGGGCATGTATGCCCTGAATATGCTCGATATCGCACTCGAGATCGCCATTGTTGACAGGTCATTTGAAGATACGGCCACCAAGTTCTTTGAGCAGTTTGTACTCATTGCCGATGCGCTCAATGTGCAAGGAATGTGGAATGAAGAAGACAGATTTTTTTATGACACTCTTTCCATTGCCGGATCTGAGCCATTGCATTTAAGGATCTATTCCATTGTAGGACTCACCACTTTATTCGCGGTGTCCATCATTGACAAAATAAAATTGCAGAAGCTGGAGGATTTCAAAAAGCGGATCACCTGGTTTGAGAATTATAGACGGAAGAATAACCGTTTCTGGCCCAATGAGGAAAAGGCAGATGGAGAAAAGACCCTGCTCTCAGTTGTGCCGCAAAAAAGACTTGTTTATCTCCTGGAAAGAGTCTTGAATGAATCCGAATTCCTTTCCGATGGCGGCATAAGGGCTCTCAGCAAGTATCACAAGGAACATCCATACACCGTTACGCTTGACGGTGTATTCTATAAAATCCAATATGATCCCGGCGATTCCACTTCGGATTTTTTCGGAGGCAATTCCAATTGGAGAGGACCCGTGTGGATGCCCATCAATTATCTGATCATTCAGTCTATCAGGAAATTCGGGGAATTTTATGGAGATAGTTTGTTGGTGGAATGCCCGGTTGGTTCAGGACAGAAGATGAACCTGGAACAGGTAGCAGACGAGTTGACAAGAAGAGTAGTCAGTTTATTCGAGAAGGATACTGAAGGGAAACGCAGGTTGTACGGACCTTATGACTGGTTTTACCGTCGGCGTGGCAATGAGCACCTGCTTCTATTCTATGAATATTTTCATGGGGATACAGGCCAGGGACTGGGTGCAAGCCATCAAACCGGATGGACTTCCCTGATCGCCGATTTGACAAGGGAGATCACTAAAAAGAAGGAACTGACCGAAAAAACGGAACAAAATGGTGGTATATCTGAACTGAAAAAAGAAAAATTGAATTGATCCGCCATCATTGACCGCGAGGATCGAATCGAACTCAAAGTAGTCGTTTAGAACTCCCACTATTTGAAGTAGGAAGCCGGAATTTGTTTCCACATATCATGAGCCAGGTTTCCCTTAATTATTTCATAAATCAGATACACTGGCCAAATGATATAATGCAGGATAAGCAGCAAAATGGAATGATTATAATACCAACTGATCATTGCCGAGTAAATTCCCAGCAAGAGGTAAAGAATGCCTGAATCTCTTTTTCCCATGATAATCTGATTTAAGAGAATTAATATGGTTATGGCTGCAAGCCCTACCCGGCTATCAATTGTTTGAATTTAGCGGGTCGCTGAAAAAAGGAATTTGCAGGTCAGGTAAAATATTCCATGAACCAAATTTAATCTTTTGAACCGGGAATTGGAAAGCTCTTATTATGAATGTTTGATGGATATACCCTGAAAGCCGGGAATCTTTGTCTCAAATTTTAATTCCAGTGGCTCCGTTAGCCAACCACAGTCACGGTTTTCCAAATAGTTGAATCTGCCGCCCATCCTTCTGAATTTGACCCTGGTTAAGAAATTCACGAAATTTATCTATTCGGGGAAGGTCGTTTCTGAAGATCGTAAACTGCCCCGAAGGCCATTTTATCGCGGTCACCTTGAATCGTAGAATCCCACCCTTTCAGTTTCCCATATTTCGATTTACCATTTTCTTAGCAGAAATAGTAAAAGGGAGCTACTATATTTAATGACCAATCCGCCTTCAGTAAACTTACGGCGGAAGAGGTCAGTAAACTTTCCGCCTTCGGTAAACCTACGACGGACGAGATCGGCGGACAAGTGACTACTGACAAGTGACTAATGACCTATGACTACTGACTAATGACTAATACCCATGACCAATTACTAAAACCAAAACTATATGAACTATAACCGGGTGAACAATCTCATCGGATGGTCATTATGCCTGCTGGCAACTTCGGTATATATCATGACGATGGAACCCACGGCCAGTTTCTGGGACTGTGGTGAATTCATTTCGAGTTGTTTCAAATTGCAGATCCCCCATTCTCCGGGTGCCCCCTTATTTGTGTTGATGGGCAGGATTTTCATAATCCTTTTCGGAGATCATCCTTTCACGGCTGCCAAAGCCGTGAATGCACTTAGCGCCCTGGCTAGCGGCTTCACCATCCTTTTTCTGTTCTGGAGCATAACTCATTTCGCACGCAAACTGGTGCAAAAAAGCAAAACTCCATTGAGCGGCTGGCAGATTTTCAGCATCATGACTGCAGGCGCTGTCGGCGCGTTGGCTTATACTTTTTCTGACTCATTCTGGTACAGTGCCGTGGAAGGTGAAGTATATGGATTGTCGAGTTTTTTCACCGCCATAGTATTCTGGTGCATGCTCAAATGGGAAAGCCGTGCCGATAAACCGAGGGCAGACCGCTGGCTCATACTTATCTTTTATTTGATGGCATTAGTGTCCGGTAAAAATTATAATTAGTTCTTTGAAACTCTTGTTGGATAAAGGTTTGGTCGGAATTTAACTCGGTGACGATTTGAGATGATCGATTTTATAACTTTCTGAAAATCAGGAATGTTATGAATCGGGGCAA
>JBGPHC010000022.1:0-70945 GCA_041484195.1 Agriterribacter sp.
AATTCCATTCTTGGTTCAGGAGTCCGGGCTTCGATCTTCGTCAACTTTCCACCTATAATAACGGGAATCAAACAGGCTAATGTACTTTCTGCATTTCGGATTTGATCTCTGATATCTGTCATTTGATCTAATATTAACCTATGGTAAGCAGGTAATTTAAACCATGATATTATGAGTTGATATTTGATAGAACAGAGTTTTTTCCTTGATCTTTCCCGGCGTCAATCAAAGCTCAGGCAGGACCGCATTCCAATCAAAAAGCCCTCCGCGAAGGAGGGCTTTTTCTTACAAAGCTGCCGAAGATTGTGAATTCACGGCCTGCTTTTTTGGGGTATGGATTAAAGGACCATGTTTGTGACATGATCTCAGGGTACGCTTTTACGGGGTCTTTCAGAGGTAATATTGTCAGGGTCTGGGAATATTGAATGAAGCCAGAACTGAACCTTGTAATTTATACAGTATGCCTGTGGGTTAGTAAACATACCCGGAATGAAACCCGGCATCGTTAAATTAAATGTGACAGAAATACAAGTCCAAAATTTTCATTCCAATCCAATAATCCAGCATTGTCAATAACGCTCCTCAGGTTGAATTATTCTTTCGGTGAATTTCTCTTTTTTTGGCGGAATTTTTGACACATATATACAGTATGTGATGATATTCAGTACACAGTGTCGCAGAAAACACGAGGAGTAATCAATTTGAATGTTTTATGCAATTGGCTTTTGTAAATATGATTTTCTGAATTATCAAATGGTAAGTTGACTGGAAAAGCAAGGGATCGAAATTATTTCTGTTGACGCTTCAATTCAATCCTATTTGAAATGACCAGGAGAAATCTCAGGACCCTGTTAGTAATCCAATGGCTGTTGATGGGATTTTATTCGCAGGAATCATTTTCCCAAACAATCAGCTGGAATGGAGAAGTGTTCAAGATTGACACGCTTGCTGATCACCTGTCTTTTCCCTGGGAACTGACCTATGGTCCGGATGATTCACTCTGGGTAACGGAGGCAAGAAGTTATCAAATCATCAAGATTCATCCGGGAAACAAAGGCAAAAGAACCATACTGGATTTGAGTTCCGACAAGAATTTTTCCAATTGCAGCGGCGGCGGTTGCGCCATATGGCCA
Organism: Agriterribacter sp.; assembly: GCA_041484195.1. Classification (GTDB taxonomy): domain Bacteria; phylum Bacteroidota; class Bacteroidia; order Chitinophagales; family Chitinophagaceae; genus PSRI01. Next base: position 1,134 of record JBGPHC010000022.1, read on the forward strand.
CAGGGAGGCCTGATGGGATTGGCCATTCATCCAGATTTTAATACAGGCAAACGATATGTGTATGTGGCCTATGTATATCGAAGGATCGGCAATTGTCCTTCCGGCACTTCCAGTCCCTGTTATTACAATACCAAAATAGTCAGGTTCCTCTATCCTGCAACAGGATCTAATAGTTTCACACTTTGCTGTGGCGATACAATCATCAGTGATCTGCCGGGCAGCAATGATCACAATTCGGGAAGACTCGCAATCGGACCCGACAATAAATTGTATTATACGATCGGCGATATGGGCGCAGGTCAGTTCAATAACTCGGGCAGGACCAATAATGCCCAGGATATTGATATTTATGAAGGGAAGATACTTAGGTTGAATCTCGAACCCGATCCTTCGCAGTCGGGTGGCGCCGAATGGATACCTGATGATAACCCATTTCCGGTACTTGCCGCTCCGGATTCCAAAAATGCTGTGTATTCGTTCGGACATCGCAATGCTCAGGGAATTGTTTGGGCGAACTCGGGAGGAACTTACAGATTATTCAGCGCCGAGCACGGCGATAAATCTGATGACGAAATAAATGTAATTGAGCCTGGCGGCAATTACGGGTGGCCATTTGTAGCCGGTCTCTGCGAGAATAATTATGGCCTGCTGGATAATCCCGCCATCACCGACAACGATAAACTGGCGAATATGACCGTGGGCCGGGAAGACACATTTTGTGCGAACCACAATGTAAGCCCTCCCATTTTTGGTTTATTCAACGCGGCCGCGGCCGATATTCCGGCAGACGGAAGCAATATTTTTACATGGCCAACTGTAGCTCCATCAAGCATTGATTTTTACAACCAGGGTTATATCCCGGGATGGAATAATTCCTTATTGGTCACTTCATTAAAATATGGTCTGTACAGGCTGAAACTCAAGACCCCGCCCGGAGACATTATAGACAGTTCGAGCACGGGTCAGGCCGTTGATACCATCCCCTATTTTCATGGTATCGGCCGGTTCAGGGATATTGCCATTTCACCGTCCGGGGATACCCTTTTCATAGCTGTGGATAGCAGCGGTTCCACTTCGGGGCCCACAGGGGGATTCAATGGAGGCAGCACCGGCACTCCTAATGCAGGAAGGATCCTGCGCGCGGTTTACCTGGCCGTTCTGGACGTAAAAGATAATAATGCTAAGGGAAGAACCGTTTATAGTCCGACCAGTGTCATTGTCTATCCAAACCCCACCAGGAACATTTTGAATATAGCGAGCAGGAAAGGAGAACATAAGCCATTGAGGGTGCAGCTTTTTGATATGACAGGGAAATTGGTTTTGGAAGCTACAAGCAGCGGAGACAATTTTTCAATAAATCTCGGGCAATTGAACAGTGGAATGTATTTGCTCAGATTATATAATGCATACAAAGTTCCTATTGTCACAGAAAAAATCGTTTTGCAATAAATTCTTTCTCAAGTTAATCAGGCTCGTCTTTTTTTCTCATGTTGTAGTTGGTTTAAAGCAAAAGGCAACCACCAGAGGGTGGTTGCCCTAATGCTATTATTGGGGGTTAGTAAGAAGCTATTTATTCATAATTTATAAACCAATACGGATCCGGCTTGTTAGCAGGCATTTCTGGCATGCCATCGGGGTAATACCATGAATATATCTTTTGGTTGATGAGCTCCAGTTCTGAAATATTCCTGGTAGTAGGAAGCTGGTAATTATCAAGACAGGATAACACAGCCAGATAATTGATCTTTTGTGCCGCCGGCACAATCGGGTTCATAGGGATGGTGAACATAATCCGGGTTTTAGGGTAAGAAATAAAACAGAAACGGAGCGTATATGGCTTTAGTGTTGATCCATGATAATTCTATTTGAAATGACAGTAATCCTCGATGCAAAGAAGGCTTCGATGCCTCTGGACGGACAGGAACCAGGTATGGAATGAAGGCGAGACTGAGCAAAATTAGATCATCACGGAAACGGATGAGCGAAGGCAGGCATCAATCAGGTAGCCTGCCAACCATTTTAGTCGGGTCAACCCATTCGTCGAATTCCGCAGGGGTGAGATAGCCCAGCTTCACCGCCATTTCCTTAAGGGTAGTTCCTTCCTTTAGCGCCTTCTGGGCAATTTCAGCGGCTTTGTAATAACCTATTTTAGGATTGAGCGCCGTGACCAGCATCAATGAATTTTCAACATGTTTCCTGATATTGGCTTCAATGGGCTCAATTCCTGCCGCGCACTTATCGTTGAAACTTATGCACCCTTCGCCGATCAGCCTGGCGCTATGCAGGTAATTATAGATGATCACGGGCTTAAACACATTCAATTCGAATTGCCCGGTGGCGCCGCCAATATTTATGGCTACGTCATTTCCCATCACCTGTGCCGCAATCATGGTCAAGGCTTCGCACTGGGTGGGGTTCACCTTGCCTGGCATGATGGAAGACCCGGGCTCATTGTCCGGAATATGAAGTTCTCCTATGCCACTACGTGGTCCCGACGCGAGCATGCGGATATCGTTGGCAATTTTCATAAGGCTCACAGCGGTGGTTTTCAACGCTCCGTGCGACTCCACGATCGCGTCATGTGCGGCCAGAGCCTCAAATTTATTTGCGGCAGTCGCGAAGGGAATGCCAGTTAGCCGGGCAATATGCTTCGCCACATTTTCCGCGAATCCCGGAGGCGTATTGATGCCCGTTCCCACTGCAGTTCCGCCCAGAGCCAGTTCAGACAGATGCGGCAGGCTATTACGGATGGCCTTCATCGCATGGTCCAATTGAGAAACATATCCGCTGAATTCCTGCCCCACTGTGAGCGGCGTTGCGTCCATAAAATGCGTGCGTCCGATCTTCACCAATTTCATATACTTCTTACTTTTCGCGGCCAGGGTATTTCGCAATTTTTCGATCCCCGGTATCGTGCATTCCATCAGCATACGATATGCGGCAATATGCATGGCGGTTGGAAAAGTATCGTTGCTGGATTGTGATTTATTGACGTCATCATTAGGGTGAAGGAATTTTTCTTTGTCACCCAGCTTGCCTCCCTGGATCACATGTCCGCGATAGGCAATCACTTCATTCACATTCATATTGCTCTGAGTGCCGCTACCTGTTTGCCATACCACCAGGGGAAATGAATCGTCTAATTTTCCCTGCAGGATCTCATCGCAGACCTTACCAATGAGATCAGATTTTTCCTTCGACAAAATGCCCGCTTCAAAATTGGTGATGGCTGCAGCTTTCTTCAGAAAGGCAAATCCATAAATGATCTCTTTGGGCATCCTGTTAATATCCCTCGCGATCTTAAAATTTTCAATACTGCGTTGAGTCTGGGCACCATAATATGCATTTGCCGGAACTTTCACTTCGCCCATGGTATCTTTTTCAATTCTGTATTCCATTTAGGTCTGTTTAGAGCCGCAAAATTAGTGGTTATGTTGCAAGGATGGTTTATTTTACAGGGTAATTCCATACTTATGCTTCGGTTTATTCTATATCTCAGTTGCCTATTAATTTTGAAAGAAGCAAGAACCCAGGATCTGCAACCAGTCAGGCCAATTCCCACACAGGCACAGGAGAAATGGCAGGATATGGAATTCTACCTTTTCGTTCATTTCGGACCGAATACATTTACAGATAAAGAATGGGGCAAAGGTGACGAACCAGAAGACTCATTCAATCCAAGCCGCCTGGATTGCCGGCAATGGTGCCGCATCGCGAAGGCAGCGGGCGCTAAAGGCATCATCATTACCGCCAAACATCACGACGGATTTTGCTTATGGCCTAGCAAATATTCAAAACATACCGTAAAACAGAGTAAATGGCAGTTGGGCAAGGGCGATGTGTTAAGGGATCTGTCTCGCGCCTGCAAGGAATATGGGCTGAAATTCGGCGTATATATTTCTCCCTGGGACCGGAATCACCCCGACTATGGGACCCCCGCTTATAATAGAGTATATGTGAATACCATGAAAGAAATTTTTGCCAGGTACGGTCCCATTTGGGAACTGTGGTGGGATGGCGCGAATGGCGAAGGACCTAATGGCAAGAAGCAGGTGTACGATTTTAAACTGTTTGAGAAAACCATACGTAAGATTTCCCCCAATACCATTGTGTTCAGTGATATTGGCCCGGATATCCGCTGGGTGGGCAATGAAAGGGGCATTTCCGGGGAAACCAATTGGAATCTACTGGATACCGCTGGGTTCACTCGCGGAGCCGGGGCACCTCCCACCGATACTTTGAACCAGGGGAATATGTATGGCAGGAATTGGATGCCTGCGGAATGTGATGTCAGCATCCGCCCGGGATGGTTTTATCACCAGGAAGAAGACAATAAGGTGAAAAGCCCTGAACAATTATTTGGTTTGTATTTGAAATCCGTAGGGAGAGGCTCAAACTTATTATTGAATGTGCCTCCCGACAGAAGAGGGCTGATCCATGAAAATGATTCTGCCGCTTTGATGGGGTTCAGGAAAATGAGGGAAGAGAATTTTAAATATGACCTGCTTAAGAATGAATCCATACAAATTGTGGACCGGCAAAATCAAAGGATAACATTCCGGCTCAACGACAATAACGCGAAATCTTTCGACAGCATACCCTTCAATGGTTCTTCATCTGTTTATATCAAACTCAAATCCAAACGCAAGATCAATTGCATCCAGTTGCAGGAACCAATTGCAATGGGGCAAAGAGTAAGTGCATTCAGTGTGTTATTATTAAATGAAAGGGATGAACCCATACAGGAAATAAGGGGAACCACGATCGGGAGAAAGAGGATCCTGACCTTTCCCACTGCTGAACCTTCGGCCATCAGCATCACCATTGACAAGAGTAAAGGCTTGCCCCTACTTAGCGAGGTTGCAGGATACCTGATCACGAATGGAATGACGGCTCAGAAAAATCTTTGAATGGTCAATTCTATTTACCCTTGAATACCGGGATCCTTTTTTCCAGAAATGCGGTCACTCCTTCTTTCATATCTTCAGTGTCGAAGCAGTCTCCAAAAGTTTTTAATTCTTCTACAAAACCTCTGTCGCCTGATTCATTCCACGCAAGGTTGGCGCAGCGAATGCAACCGGCAACAGCCAGGGGAGCTTTGGAATTGATCAATTGGAGGATGGCAATGGCTTTCGGCAATAATTCTTCCGGCGTGGTAACCGTATTCACCAAACCATATTGCATCGCAGTCTGGGCGTCAATCATATTGCCGCTTATGAGTAATTCAATCGCCCTTCCCTTCCCTACCAGCCGGGTCAGTCTTTGAGTGCCGCCATAACCTGGTAACAGACCCAGATTCACTTCGGGCTGTCCAAACCTGGCATTCGCGGATGCAATCCTGAAATGACAAGCCATGGCCAATTCGCAGCCACCGCCCAAAGCAAAACCATTTACTGCCGCTATGATGGGTTTAGGGGAATCCTCAATTCGTAAGAAAATATCCTGTCCTTTTTCAGCCATGGCCATTCCTTCTTCCCGATTCAGGCCTTTGAACTCACTGATATCCGCACCTGCCACAAAGGCTTTTGGACCGGATCCCGTAATGATGGCTGACTTGATGAGCGCATTGCTATAGATTTCGTCCACGGTTTCGTCCAATTCCCCAATGACGGCTGCATTCAAGGCATTGAGCTTATCGGGCCGGTGGATGGTAATGGTGAAAATCCCATTTTCCAAAGTAGTGAGAATCGTCTGATACATATTATCAATAGGATTTAATCTTGATGAGGAATTCCTGTACTCATTTCATGACTCCCAGGCATAGCTGCAGATCAGGGCCCCTCTCTCAACTTAGAATGAACGATGCTCCCTCACCCATTCCCTGATATAGGACGCGATTTCTCCGGTGGGCGTTCCGGGCGCGAATAATTCTCCCACTCCCATTTTCCGCAGTTGCTTCATATCATCTTCAGGAATGATGCCGCCTCCTGTGAGCAGCACTTCATCCATTCCCTGCTCTTTCATCAATTGAATGATTTTAGGGAACACTGTATTATGCGCGCCGCTCAGGATGCTGACGCCAATCGCATCCACATCTTCCTGCAGGGCCGCATGCACCACCATTTCGGGCGTCTGCCTCAGACCGGTATAGATCACTTCCATTCCCGCATCGCGTAGTGAAGCCGCAATCACTTTGGCGCCCCGGTCATGTCCGTCCAGCCCTACTTTGGCTACCAATACCCTGATGGGCCTTTGAGAAATTTTGCTCATCCTGTTATTCTTATGAAGAAGATATTCAAAATTAAGTAAAGCAACTCAAACCGTATTCAACGGGTAAATTTGCTTTCCTGTTCCATTACGGATTGGGCAATCATTTCATTCACTTTCTCATTTCCATTTTGATAAAGTATGATCTTGATTCCGTTTTCTCTCGCCAGGGGATTGCTGATGGAATCCATGACAGTCATTCTCTCAAATTGCTGAAACACCAGGTCGTCCTTGTCGGGAATCTGGTGGGCCACCAAAATCAGGTTCCTAATATTGTATTGCTTCGGCATCCAAAAAAGGAAGGAAGCATTATCGCTGTACACTTCAGGGAGGCCAACGCGGGGACCATAATAATTCAAAGCTCCTGCAAAGTAATAGGCCCTGCAATACACCATGGTCCGGGTCCGTTCTTCAGGTGCCAGACCCTTATAAACCAATGCAGCTTTTTCCGAAGTTTCCCTCCACTCAATCATGTCGGCGAAATCCTGGGGCAGTGCATGATTTTTCTGGTCCTCCCATCTCAGGGCTCCGGATTTTTCAATTTTTCCTGACTCATAATAACGGGCCAATTTCTTGGGTTTTGCTATTGGCATCAGTATGGGAAAGATTAAAATTCCCAGGCAAACGGGTATTAGAACCATGATATATCTCCAAAAGCGGTGGCGGAGAGCCGTTAGCTTTTCCAGGTAACTCGCTCCGATTGCAAATAATACCGGGTAGGCTCCCACTGTATAATAGTCTTTTCCATGAAGCAGGAGTAATAATACAATCACGATAATATAAGCCAATGCGAATGGCCGAAGTTTCTGCCCTTGCCTGGAAATGCCAGCGTAGTAGAGTCCAAATATCCAGATAAAAGCACAGGGCAGGAAAATCACCAACTGGCTGATCAGGAACTTGATCGGATCGATGAACTGCAATTGTTCCTGCTGCAATTCTGCCATGTGTTTCAACACGGGAAAGCGATGCTGGTATTGCCACAGAAGATTGGGAAGGAAGATGAGAAAGGCCAGGAGGACCGAAAGGTATAAGTGTTTATGGAGGAATATTTTTCTTTGGCGGCTGAGCAGAAAGGCCAACAGGATGCTGCAGGCATAGAATGCTACGGAATATTTGCTCATCATGCCCAGGCCGGTGGCGAGGCCGAACAGGTAGAGCCATTTATTATTTAACGATTGCAGATAACGGAGCAGGCTAAAGGCAATAAGTGTCCAGAAAAATGCGTCCAGAAAATTGGGATGGAAAAAATAGAAGAGCCTGATGTAGCCTGTAAACAGGAATGGCAGGAAGGCGAGTATGATAGCAAAATATCCACCACCCAGTGATCTTACCATTTTAGCCACCAGCAGGAATGTGAGGGATCCCGCCAGGGCCGGCCAGAATTTGATCCAGAACATGCCCGCACCCATGAAATTGGATATGGCCGCAAGGACCGACATCAGGGGAGGCACTTCCATAAAACCCCATGCCAGGTGATGCCCTTCGGCAAGGTACAGGTATTCGTCGCGATGAGGTTGATAAAATGGATCTGCCAGAAAAAACGGAAGCAGAAATTTGATAATTACCAGCAGGTATATGAGCCCGTTGAAGCGTTTCATGAAAACAGGGATTTATCAGAAAGTTACTAAAGTACCTCTGATTGCCAAGTCCCTCAATGCGACAGGGACTGAATGCCGAATTGTATTCGCTTCACTGTTTCCTCCCTGCCAATTACGGCTGCAATATCAAATACAGGAGGACCATATTTGTCGCCCACCAGCATGATGCGAAGCGGCAATTGCAATTCACCGGCCTTGATGTTTTTTTCAACGGCCATCTCTTTGAAGATGGACTCAGCCACGGCTGCATCCCAGGGCCCGGGGGTTTGGATCAGTATGCAATAGTCAACGAAGAAAGCCGCTTTTTGGGGAGACCATTTTGATTTGATTGGCTCCATCACCAGTTGTTTTGGCGCTTCAAAAAAGAACTTAGTCTGGTCATAAAACTCGGAGAGCAGCACGCAACGGTCCTTCACCAGCGCAATGATTTTTTCAAGCCAGGCATCATCATCCACCTTTATCCCATTTACTTCCAGTATTTTTCTTACATCGGGTTTCAGCATTTCGGCCGAGAGCCTTTTGATCCACTCATGGTTGAACCATTTTGCCTTTTCATAATCGAATTTCGCGCCACCTTTGTGAACTCTTTCAATTGAGAATTTACAGATCAGCTCCTGCATGGTGAAGAGTTCCTGGAGGCTGCCGTCATTCCAGCCCAGCATGGCCAGCATATTGATAAAGGCCTGTGGAAGAAAGCCCAGTTCCCGAAAACCCCTTGTCAGTTCTCCTGTTCTCGGGTCTTTCCAATCCATGGCATAAACGGGGAAGCCTAGCCGATCTCCGTCTCTTTTGCTGAGTTTTCCATTTCCGTCGGGCTTCATGATCAATGGCAGGTGCGCCCATTGGGGCATGTCGTCTTCCCAACCAAGATATTTCCACAAGAGCACGTGTATGGGAGCGCTGGGTAACCATTCCTCTCCCCTGAAAACATGCGTTATTTTCATCAGGTAGTCATCTACCACCACTGCCAAATGATAGGTGGGCATACCATCTGCTTTTAGCAAGACTTTATCATCCACCTGGGAAGTATTGAAATTTACGCCACCTCTGATCATGTCCTGCAATCCAACCACTTCATCTTCGGGTACCCTGATCCTGATGACATGCGATGCACCCGATTCGACCAGTTGCTTCACCTCAGGAGGCGCAAGCGTTAGTGAATTGCGCATTTTCATACGCAAATTATGGTCATATTGTGGCGACGGATTTTGAGCAGTCTTGAACCTGATGCGCATTTCTTCCAGCTCTTCTGTACTGTCAAAAGCATAGTATGCATGACCGGCTTGCACCAATTGTTCGGCGTACTGCTTGTAAATTCCCTTTCGCTCACTCTGCCTGTAAGGTCCGTAAGCCCCACCGGTATGTGGGCCCTCATCGGGATGCAGGCCACACCAGTCCAGGCAGGCCATGATGTATTCTTCCGCACCCGGAACATAACGGTTCTGGTCTGTGTCTTCAATACGCAGTACAAAACTGCCATTGTGTTGCCTGGCAAAGAGATAGTTGAATAGAACCGTTCTCATTCCGCCTATATGCAGTCCCCCTGTGGGACTGGGTGCAAATCTTACCCTTATCTTATTTGAATCGCTCATGGATGGCAAAAATATGAATTATGAATCAGGAAAGGATCGCATTTCTACGGTAACATGAATCAGGGAACAGCGATCTTTTGGTGAAGAAGGAATCAATTGGAATCAGAAAGAATTCCCCGTTGGGGCAGGATCAGCCCGCCTGCAATTGATGCCTAATTCCTGTAACTTTAACCACTAACTGATAATACCAGATCATGAAATTTTTTTTATTGTGTTTTATGCTTTCCGTACTCGCGGTAAATAATCCGCAGGCCCAGCAAAAAATCAATCCTGCCGATGCCAATGCGGCATCAAAAGAATGGTTCCGGAATGCCAAATTCGGACTCTTCATACATTGGGGGCCATTCAGTATTCCCGGCGCCGGAGAATGGGTAATGAATAACAGAAATATCAGCGTCGGGAACTACGAGCGGCTGAAGGATTTTTTCAATCCAGTAAAATTCGATGCTAAAGAATGGGTGAGCCTGGCAAAACAGGCCGGCATGAAATATATCACTTTCATCACCCGCCACCACGATGGATTTAGTATGTGGGATACGAAAGCTTCCGATTTCAATATCATGAATTCATTGTACGGAAAGGATATTTTGAAAATGCTTGCGGATGAATGTCACAGGCAGGGTATTAAGTTATTTGTCTATTATTCACTGTTGGACTGGAGGCGTGAGGATTACCAGTATTGGACGGGCAGGACCGGAAAAGGATCAGGTAGAATCAATCACGGCGAATGGAAGGATTATATCTCGTTTATGAAACAGCAGCTCACGGAACTACTCAGCAATTATGGTGAGATCGCTGGTGTATGGTTTGATGGACACTGGGACCAGGTTCCCTGGGATGAAAAAAATAAGAAATGGGGAGACAGCAGCCTGGTGAATTGGCATTATGATGAATTATACGGCCTCATCCACCGCCTGCAGCCGGGCGCCCTGATTGGGAATAACCATCACCGGAAACCATTTCCGGGAGAGGATTTTCAAATGTTTGAAAGAGACCTTCCAGGTGAGAATACCACCGGATGGGGAACCGGCCCCAATCAGGTTTCAGCACTGCCTCTTGAAACCTGTGAAACCATTAACGGGTCATGGGGATTCGATATTACCGATACTGCCTACAAAACTCATCGACAACTGACGGGTCTTCTCGTTCGGGCGGCAGGAAATGGTGCCAACCTCCTGTTAAACGTGGGGCCGATGCCTAACGGGCAAATACAACCGGAGTTTGTAGAAAGATTGAGGTACCTCGGAGACTGGATGAAGACCTATGGCGCCAGCATCTATGGCACACACCGGGGATTCATGAAACCTCAGGAATGGGGCTCCATCACCGAAAAAGACGACAAAGTCTTCCTCCACATTTTGAAGGACCCCGGAGAAAATTTCACCCTGGCCGGGTTCCCCTATTCGGGAGTCCTGAAAGCCGTCTGGATGAAAAATGGCCAGGCATTGCCCTTTCAACTGAAAGGAGGCGCCCTCACCCTCCATACCTCGTTAACCAGCCTTGCAGATAATGATATTGTGATCGAATTGCAGGTGAAAAAATAGAAACATGTTCTATCTCGTAAAAACTCCCTGGTGGCTGAAAAAATTATACCCGGAGTGCGTATGGGAAATGCCGGCAACGGAGAAGACACTCTACCTCAGTTTTGATGACGGACCCCATCAGGAAGCCACCCCCTTTGTGCTGGAAGAATTGCGGAAATACAATGCCAAAGCATCATTTTTCTGTATAGGAAAGAATGTAAAGGAGCACCAGGCGTTATACCAGCGAATACTCGACGAAGGACATAAGGCGGGTAACCATACATTTGATCATTTGAATGGATGGAAAACCGGGGATCAGAAATATTTTGAGAACGTGGCAGAAGCCAGGAAATTCATAGACTCTGATCTATTCCGCCCACCGTATGGAAGGATCACTAAATTTCAATTGAAATACCTCAGAGCTTCTTTGGGGATGAAGACGATTATGTGGTCGTGCCTGAGTGCAGATTTTGATACAAAGATTTCGCCGCGGGATTGTTTGCAAAATGTTTTACTTACTGCGGTTGAAGGATCAATTATTGTATTTCACGACAGCGGCAAGGCCTGGGATCGTATGAGGTATGCATTACCGATAGTGTTGGAGCATTTTTCTGAACTTGGATACAAATTCGCCAGAATCGGCTAGTGAAGGGGCTTTGGCCGGAGCTGACACCGGCTGTAAAACTAATTGGGCCTGGGTAGAAACCCTGGCCCGTTTTTAATCCGTACCCTATGAAAACTAGGTCTAAGTTACAACGTTTTTTGGTTCTTGCAAGTATTTTTTACCTCAAACGAATCTCCCTGACATGCCCGTTAACCGTAATGGTGGCCTTATTATCGCAGTCTCCATCACCATAATCCAACACCCCGCTAGTACCATTAACGGTGATGTTCACCTTACCTTCCACGATCCAGTAACAAATGAATTTCCAAACTAATGCAGATGTTATTTCGGTTGACCAGGTCTTGCCGTTAGAATTGCTTCCATTGCTGGTGCCGGTAATATTATAAACATCATCAAAAGGCCATGAAGGCGTACCGTTTCCTTCAACCTGAGTATGCACCCTGTTCTTGGTCCAACTCACCCAATTGCCATTGTTCGTGTTCGTAATTTTTCCATCCTGCACTTTTACGGTGAATTCTTTTTGGTTGGATGAACTGGTGTTTTGTACGAAATGAACTCCTTCAATGTGGAGGCTGTCAACATAATATCCGTCGAAGCTGGTGGTGGCGCTGCTGCCGGGAATATGCATCTTGCCGGTATAAACAGTAATGATTTTTCCTTTTCTCAATTTACCATCGATTCCGAGGCATCCGCTTCCAAAGTCAATGGTAATGGTTTTGGGAAATATGCCGCGGTCTTTGGGAAATACAGTAACGGTAAAGCAACGGTGTGAGCTATCTTCCCGGAATGTAGCATTCATGGTGTTCACTGCGGTTCGGCCATAAATTCCCAGACCATCGCTTCCACTGATTCCAACATCATCGCCTGCAGTAGCATCGTCAATGCCAATGGCAGAATTAAATACATCATCGAATTGGGAGTTTGCTACGGTTTCATCGGCAGCCGCATTCATCGTTGATTCTTCACTCACGGAAATTCCCTGATTACCGGAGGCATTATCCTTCTTACAGGAAACAAAGCTTAATGCTGCAAAAGCGGCAATTGCCAAGATGCCCTTTGGCAGACTCGTAAGTAATTTCATGACAGTAAATTTTTTATGTGAAAAAGGTAAGCACGCATAAACAGACCTTCGACCGGGGCTAAAGTTTAAAGCTTTGTGAAAATTTGTTGATATTTGATACTGTGACCTGTTAATCAATGACTGCAAACTCCCAACCTGAATAGGCCAGGAGTCTGGATTTACGCGGGATGACCAGGATGGTATAAAACGCAGGTACGTGCACAGAAATGAGATTCTCAGATACGCATTGCCATTTGTACCTAAATGATTTTGAAAATGATATCAGCATCGTCATCCGAAGGGCGAGGGATGCAGGTGTGATTGCCTGTTATCTGCCCAATATCGATAGTAGCTCGATAGCTGACATGCTCCGGCTCGAAGCTGGCTTTCCGGGATTTTGTCACGCCATGATGGGATTGCATCCCTGCTCAGTAAAAGAAAATTACAAAGACGAATTGGCCCTGGTAAAAGACTGGCTCAGTAAGCGGCCATTCGCGGCAGTGGGAGAAATTGGATTGGATTTTCATTGGGATAAGACCTTTGTCCCCCAACAATATGAGGCCTTCCGTTTGCAGATCAGGTGGGCAAGGGAGATTCAATTACCGATCGTGATCCATTCGAGGGATTCGATTCAGGAATGCATAGATGTGGTAAAGGAAAATCAGGATGGAGACCTGAAAGGGATCTTTCATTGTTTTACGGGGTCTTATGAATCGGCGCTGCGGATCATTGACCTGGGCTTTTATCTCGGCATAGGAGGAGTGCTCACTTATAAGAATTCGGGCCTCGAGGAAACCATTTCCAAAATTGACCTGAAGCATATAGTATTGGAAACGGATGCCCCTTATCTGACTCCGGTTCCTTTTCGCGGCAAAAGGAATGAAAGTGCTTATTTGAAATATGTGCTGGAGAAATTGTCTGAGATCAAGGGTATCCCGGCATCTGAAATTGCGGATATAACCACGGAAAATTCAAATATGATTTTCAACACTAAATCGGTCTGATGCCTAAATCTTCATCCCGCTCGCCTGTAAAATTGTTGATCATCTATACCGGAGGAACGGTGGGTATGGTATACGACAACGCCACAGGCGCCTTGCATCCCATTGGATTCAAAGCTATTCGGGAAAACATACCTGAAATTGCGAGGCTTGGTTTCGAGTACCAGGTACATGCTTTCAACCCTCCACTGGATTCATCTAATATGTCTCCGGATGTTTGGGTTGAATTGAGTTCCATCATTGAAAAGAATTATGATATTTATGACGGCTTTGTGATCCTGCATGGATCAGACACGATGGCATTCACTGCTTCGGCGCTGAGCTTCATGCTGGAGAATCTGGGCAAGCCCGTGGTGCTGACAGGCTCACAGTTACCAATAGGCGAAATCAGGAATGACGCCAAGGAAAACATCATTACGGCCCTCGAGATTGCAGCGGCGAGGGAAAGGGGGCGGGCCCTGGTGCCTGAGGTATGCATCTATTTTGACTTCCAGTTGTTCAGGGGAAATCGATCCAAGAAATACAATGCGGAAAAATTCGAAGCCTTCTATTCCATGAACTATCCTCCCCTGGCCGAAGCGGGGATTGAAATAAAATACAAGAAGCCATTCATTCTGAAACATCCCGAAAAGCCACTGAGAGTGCATCGGAAATTGGACCCTCATATTGCCGTACTGAAAAATTTTCCGGGTATCCGGCAGGAAGTAGTGGAGGCGGTGCTGAATATTCCAGGGCTGAAGGCCGTAATCATGGAAACATTTGGGAGCGGTAATGCTCCCACTGTTGGATGGTTCATCGATTGCCTGAAAAAGGCTATCGCCAAGGGCATTACTATACTGAACATCACCCAATGCGATGGCGGGGCAGTTGAATTAGGACGTTATGAAACCAGCGCTCTCCTGAAGGAAATTGGAGTGGTAAGCGGGCATGACATGACATTTGAGGCCGCTGTTGCGAAACTGATGTTCCTGCTGGGCCATAAAATTTCAAGGAAGGAATTGGAAAGACAGATTGAAACCTCCTTGAGAGGGGAACTGACCAGGGGGTGATTTTTTTATTGGTATCCAATCCCGAATAAATGTATTTTTGCAGTCCTTCAAAAACAGGTGAGGTGTCCGAGTGGTTGAAGGAGCACGCCTGGAAAGTGTGTATACGGGAAACTGTATCGCGGGTTCGAATCCCGCCCTCACCGCAAACCAATTCAATGCCCCCGCTCTCAGCAGCGGGGGATTTTTGTTTTTTGAGCGTTAGGCATGCGTGATTGAGCATGCATAAAAGCGAATAAAAACAAAAATCAAGGTGAGCAAGGCGAACCGGCATTGAATTGGATTGAACCCCCCAACCCAGGGATCACCGCAGGTAATCCCGCCCTCACCGCAAACCATCACAATGCTCCCGCTCCTGCAAGCGGGCTTTTTTTGTTTTGAAACGTTGCTAAGCTTGTTTAGGTATAAGTGTAAAAACAAAAAGCACAAAAGGAACGAGAATAAAATGGAAAGACACCGAAATGGCCTTGCAAAAGCTAGCCCCCACTTATCCAATCCCTGAATGAAGGCACATGCTCCTGGCTGATTACGATCTCTTCAGACTGAGGTATCGAGAGCTCAACGCTGATCTTACTCCTTGGCAGATTCCTGAACAGGTTGATATAATTGACATTGATGATATATTTTCTGTTGGCACGGTAAAAAATACCAGGATCCAGTTCCTCTCCCAACACTCTCAGATTCCTTATTTCCGCCACATATTTGAGATTGTTCCTGTCAATAAGGAATACCAGCTTATGCCGGGAGTAAAAACAAGCAATGTCTTCAACCCTCACAATTTGAAATTCCTGTCCCCGCCTGGCTATGATTCTTGACCTTTTCCTGTTTCTCAAAAGGGAATTTCCATTGGAAAATGGGTAGTGACTTGAAAATTGTTCCCCCGGGTTCTTGTATTTATCGATCATGTTCCTAAGCGAAAACGAATCCACCGGTTTGAGCAAATAATCGATATTCCCAAACTCAAAAGCCCGGACCAGCCATTCATTATATGATGCCACGAATACAATCGGGCAATTCATGCTAGCCCAATACAGAATATTGAAAGGGGAATGGTCGCTGAAAGGCATATCCATGAAAACAAGGTCCGGCCTGGGCTGGCCTTGCAAACGATGCAGGCTGTCTTCAAAACTATGACATTCAGAAACCTGCAGGGGTTCGTCCAATTGTAGCAATGCTTCAGAAAGCAAAGCCGGTTCAGGTTTCTCATTTTCGATGATCAGCACATTCATGACCTTGAAATATTGAGGCTTTGTGAAATAGTGTTTGCGGCCTTTACTACCGGATGGATTTTAAGCGCATACGGTGGTGGAGTCTTCTCTTTTAGAAAGTATGTTTTGGCGGGTTGCAGTGCAAAAAAATACGGCTTCACTCATCAATTATCCGGCTTCAGGATTATAGAGCCTGTTCATGAACAGCAAATAGCATAATCGGCCTGTCATTAACAAATGAATTGTTATAAGTGAAATTCTCTTGATAAGTATATCGGCGAAACAGGTTTAAAAGTTATCATGCCTTAAAAAATATTAATTATGAAGAAATTGATCAATGCGCTTATTCTGTTGCTTTTTTTTCATTTGCCTTCAATGGCCCAGGTGATCGTAACCGGTAAGGTTACCGATAGCAGAGACGGATCTCCTTTGTCGGGGGTGACCATACAGGTAAAAGGAGGACAGGAAACGATTCAAAGTGGCAGAGACGGCAGTTTCCGGATTTCCCTTCCAGGCAGGGACAGGATCCTGGTTTTTTCTTACGTGGGATATGGTACGGAAGAAGTTAGCGTGGGGAACAGAACGGAAATTACAATCTCCCTCACTACCGAAGAGAGGAGATTGCAGGAAGTGGTGGTAGTGGCTTATGGATTGCAGGATAGGAGAAAGATCACAGGGTCTGTTGCAAAATTGGATGGCAAGGAATTTGAAAATATTCCAATGCCCTCGGTTGATCAGATGTTGCAGGGAAAGGTTGCCGGCCTCCAATCGGTTGCAGGCTCGGGTCAACCCGGCGCATTACAGGAAATCCGGATTCGCGGCATCGGTTCCATCAATGCATCTTCAGAACCACTATTTGTGATTGATGGTGTGCCGGTTAATACTGGCGACTTTTCGAGGAATACCACTACCTCCAATGCCTTGGCCGGCCTCAATCCTAATGATATCGAAAGTATATCAGTCCTGAAAGATGCTTCAGCAGCCGCCCTGTACGGTTCCAGGGCAGCCAATGGGGTGATCCTGATCACCACCAGAAAGGGTAGGCCGGGAAAGACTAAAATAGGCATTAATTCAGAAGTCGGTTTCAGCGATGTTTCTTTCGTCAATGATCAATCGAAGCCATTGACCGGTGCGGAGTACTATGAACTCACACATGAAGGATTGGTGAACGCGGGCCTCGATTCGGCTCAGGCGAGCGGATTCTTGAAGAATGTGCTCGGTGCAGAGGATGGGTTTGACACCAATTGGTTCGACCTCGTGACGCGCCGGGGAAATACTCAGCAATATAATTTGTCCGCATCCGGCGGTGACGCCAAGACCACTTTTTATGTTTCAGGAAGCTATTTCAAACAACAGGCTGTGGTCATCAGTTCCGACTTCACCAGGTATAGCGGAAACTTAAACCTGAGGCATGTCGTCAGTGAAAAGATTGCATTCGGATTAAGCCTGAATGCTTCCAATCTCAATCAAAACACACCTACCCAATCAGCCAATTTCAGGAATCCCGTATTGGGAGCTTATTTCTTAAGACCTTTTCAACATCCATATAATAGTGATGGGTCGCTGGATTACAGCCCTGCTGATTTTTCTCAGATATATAACCCGCTCGCCATTAACCGGTATGACAAAGAAAAGCTCAGTAATACTAAATTATTGGGAACGGTCTCCGGCGAATATAATATTTTGAAGGGGCTCAAATTCATGACCAAATATGGCATTGATTATTTTGCCATTGAAGAACCGGCTTATTATAATCCATTTTTTGGAGACGCGGTCACAAGGGGTGGAGACCTGTACAACTATTATACCCGCGTGTTCAACTGGGTATGGACGAATACCCTGGATTATCATCGTGAATTGGACAAAGATGGTGACCTGGTGGCAGATCTCAAACTTGGGTATGAGTAGCAGAAATCAAAATTATATGCTATCACCGCTTACGGCTCGCAGTTACCACTGTTGACGACGCTTCCATTGCCTCCGCCCAGTTCGCCCAAGCAGGCGACGGCAGGGGGTTCGGACTATTCCTTCGGTTCCGCATTGTCAAACCTGCAACTGAATTACAGGAATAAATATCTATTGAGTGGAAGCTTGCGCAGAGATGGATCATCCAGGTTTGGCAGCAATAACAGGTACGGTACTTTCTGGTCGGTGGGCGCCGCCTGGAATGCCGACAAAGAAAATTTTCTGGCTGATTCCAAATATATTTCGGCTCTCAAACTTAGAGTATCCTATGGCGTTAATGGAAATGCGGCGATCGGTAATTATGGCTGGAGGCCTACCTATGGCTTTGGCGCGGACTATAACCAGGTTCCGGGAGGTGCGCCCACCAATGTTGGAAATCTTGACCTCACCTGGGAACAAAACAAACCCTTTGATGTGGGATTGGAATTGGGATTATTGGGTAACAAGATCAATATTGTAGCGGACTATTATAGGAGAAAGACCAGCCAGCTTCTTCAATCTGTGCCGCTTTCCCTCACTTCCGGTTTCGGGAGCTATCCTGCCAATATCGGTTCCATGGAAAACAAAGGGATTGAGTTTACGGTGAATGCCACGCCCTTTAGCTCAAAATCATTTCGCTGGGATCTCTCCTTCAATATCGCCCTGAATAAAAATAAAGTCACGTCACTGAATGATAACCAGGATATCATCAATGGTACCAATATCATCAGAGTGGGCAAGGATATTCAATCCGTCTATACTTTTATATGGGCGGGTGTGGATCCTCAAACGGGCAGTGGACTCTGGTACACGGATGAGACACGCAAAACCACAACTTCAGATGTTACACAGGTAGAGAACGCCATCATTGGCAGTGCTTCCCCAAAAGGATTTGGAGGATTCAGCACAACAGTTAGTTATAAAGGTATTTCCCTGAGCGGACAATTCAATTTCCAATATGGGAATCTGCTGTTAAATTCCTGGGGCTTCCTGAATGAGAGTGATGGAGCATTCTTCACTTTGAACCAGGATAAAAAAGCTCTTGACCGGCGTTGGAAGAAGCCCGGCGATGTCACGGATTTCCCGCAATACGTGGCTGCTAACAGTTCCAATTCCAATGCGCCATCCAGCAGGTATTTCTTTAAGGGTGACTATATAAGGTTGCGATATCTCACCCTATCCTATCAAATCCCCCAAAATATCCTCAGCAGGCTCAAAATTGATAACGCGCAGTTCTATGTCAGAGGCACCAATCTTTGGACCAAGGCCTTCGACAAGAATATCACATTCGATCCCGAGCAACCCATCAATGGGGTGAATGACCTGCAGGTGCTGCTGCAGAAAACGGTATCGGTTGGCCTGAATTTGAATTTTTAAAACATAATAATTGCGATATGAACCTGAAAAAAATAGCAATTTGGCTGATGGTCTCCATGCTAACGGGAGCCTGCAATAAAAAATTCCTGGATCTCCAGCCTTATGACCAGGTGCCCCTGGATGAGGCCATCGTGGATGAAAATTCGATGCAGACTGCTGTCAATGGAATGTATTCGAGTCTGAGGGCGGTCGATTTTTTCGGGCGCTCCATTCCGATAGACGGGGACCTGCTGGCGGACAATATTTATATCTCTTCGGTTAATTCTAACCGTTATATTCCCGAAATCACCTATTCCTATATTGAAACTAACGGCAATGTTCAGAGCACATGGGCGGAAGCATACAATACCATACAGAGGGCGAACAATGTCATCAATGCTACAGTTCCGTCTTCGGCGGTATCGGATCAATTGCGGGGAGAGGCGCTTACGATCAGGGCATTGGCCTATTTCGAGCTTGTCAAATTTTTTGCAAGACCCTATCTCACTGATCCAACAGGCGCGGGTGTGCCCCTGGTTCTGACTTATGATCCGCAAATAAGGCCCGCCAGGAATACGGTAGCCGAAGTGTATCAACAAATTGAAACGGACCTAACAAATGCATATAGTCTTCTGACCGAAGACAAGAATTCTTCCTATGTTTCCAGATATGTCGCGCAGGCATTGCTGGCGAGGCTCTACCAATATAAAGGTGATTGGAACAAGGCCCAGGCAGCCGCACTGGATGTAGTGAATAATGGTGGATATTCATTGGCAGACAGCGGGTCATGGGTGAACTATTGGACCAATCCATACCCCGTCAGCAATAAGTTGGAAACCATTTTTGAAGTGGAATTCGATGCCATCGGGAATAACAGCACGGACGATTTGGATGCATTCTATTCGCAGGATGGATATGGTGATGCACTTTGTACGGATGATTTGTACAATAGCTATAGTCCCACTGATGCCAGGCGGGCCCTGATCCTTCCCGGAAACAGAGGCGGCGAAAATGTGTGGGTAGTGAATAAGTATCCTAATGCCACAAATCCCAATGGGAAGGATAATACAAAAATTATCAGGTATGCCGAGGTTCTGCTCATACTAGCGGAGAGCTATAACCGAAAATTAGACGATGTCTCCGCCCGCGACGTTCTCAATTTTCTCGCCACAACACGAGATCCCCAGTTTGGCGGGTATGTGAGTTCGGGTGCCGCGCTGCTCGATGATATTTACCTGGAGCGCCGGAAGGAACTGGCTTTTGAAGGTCACCGCTATTGGGACCTGGTGAGGCTGAACAAAGATGTGGTGCGAAATAACGGCACCGGCAATTATCCGCCCTTTGTGCCACTCACATTATCGGTGTCGAGTGCCAAGAGGATTTTTCCGATACCCAAGGCCGAACTCAACGTAAATAAGAATATGGTGCAAAACCCTGGTTATTGAAGCAGTGGCCTGCCTAAACCATTTCTTCTATGTGATAATTTGGTCTCTGTTTTGTTTCGAGGTATATTTTTGAAATATATTCTCCCAGTATTCCCAATGCAAGCAATTGCACCCCTCCCAGTAAGTATATGGGTAAGGTGATGGATGCCCAGCCGGGGATATTGCGTCCTCTGATTATCACAAGAATTGCCCAGCCTGACATAATTAGGCTGATTGTAAAAATCACAAGGCCAAGCCAGGTGATCAATTTCAAAGGGGCATTGCTGAATGATGTAATGCCATTTACGGCGAGATGGATCATTTTTCGCAGGGGATATTTTGTTCTTCCCCCGGTCCTCTCAAGCCTGTCATAGTAGACCTCGGCTGAGGAAAATCCCATCATGGGGAAAATACCTCTTAAGAACAGGTTCACCTCCTTATATTTCCTTAATTCTGTCAAAACGGAATTGGACACGAGACGGAAGTCAGAATGATTGTACAACAATCTCACCCCCATGAGACGCATCATGCGGTAAAAAATTTGGGCGGAGAATCTTTTGAAATAGGTATCGCTATGGCGCATTTTTCTGACTCCGTAAACAATCCTGATCCCTACACGGTATAAACGCAACATTTCTCCGATGATACCAATATCATCCTGCAAGTCGGCATCAATGGAAACAATGCAATCAGCCTTATTTGTGACATAATGCATACCTGCCAGCAAGGCATTTTGATGGCCAACATTACTTGACAGGCGAAGACCTTTCACATGGCAGGATGCATTAGCCTTGATATAAGAGAAAGTTTTGTCTGTGCTTCCATCGCTGACAAAAAGCAGGAAGCTACCCACATTCACTTCCTTCCTCAAAATGAGGTCATCCAGCAAAGCCGCCAGCCGTTGGTGTGAATCCTCAATGATTTCTTCTTCATTATAGCAGGGAATCACAATTGCCAAAACAGGCAGTGGTACTTGATTTTCTCCGGACTCATTGAAGGCGTTTTCGGGACTGTGTTGAAAATCTTTTTGCGTTTTCATTTGATGGCCTCGGGAAGGATTTGGGTAGATTGATTCATGTTTTTATTTCCTGATAATTTCGCAAGGATAAATCCATTTTTATAATATAGTGTGTCAAGGTTTGCATAGTGCTGCAAATTGTCAATCCTGGAAAAAACGACTTCGCCTTTCTGTGGCTCTCGTATGGGCGTGAGTTGGGAGGCATAGAAATTGAAACTGGGGTAATAATGATCCATGGTTATCACCTTGTATTGATTTTGCCGGGCCAATAGCGCCGCTTCTTTTACCGGTTCCTGGATCAATTTCCACAGGCTTGGCATGAATACCTGGTTGATCATGATCAGGAATAAAATGGAAAGGAAGCCCAACCGGATTATTTCATTCAGGTTCCTGCCCCATATCCCCAGCCCCATTATGACAACCATGAGAGCCAGCATGATAATAAAGTACGGCTGGTTGAAATAGACGGGAATATTCAGTATGATCGCATGTGCAAAGGAGTCATGTGTAAGAGTCAAAGCCTGCTGCGAAAACATGGGAGCAATAAATAGGATCAGCCAGAGTGTGATGAATGGAAGGAACAATGAACGCGTCCGGTGGGGCTTTTTCCGCATTGCGGCCAGGATGAATAGCGGCGTATATCCGGCGATGATATAGTGAGGTAATTTGGTGCCGGAAAATGAAAAGAAAATGAATACGAAACAAAACCAGCTAAATAAGAAAAAAGTCAATGGATCCTTCAGTTTCCGGATTTGCGTGACCAGGCCATTAATGATCAGTACCGTAAATGGTAAAGTACCTAATAATAATACCGGCAGGTAGTAATAAACTGGCCCCCCATGTCCTTCGAATGACTGGCTAAATCTCTGCAGGTTGTGATGAAAGAAGAATCCATACAGAAATTCATTTCCCATTTTATGGTATTGCAGGAAATACCAGGGCAATCCAACGACTGCAAAAATCAGGATACCACCGGCGGAGATAAATGAAGGCAGCAAGCGCCATTTTTTCCATCGGGTCATGCAGATCAGCAGGACTATGACGGGTATGGCAATCGCAATGGGGCCTTTGGTGGCAAATCCAAATCCCGCGAATAGGTAAAATATATAGAGGTCTCGCTTTTGTGAATTCTCAATATAATTGAAGAGATAGATCATGGCTCCGGTGACGAAGCAATTTAGCAGGGCATCTGACAGGGCTGCTCTTCCGATCGTGGTAACCTGGATTGCTGCTGCTATCATGAGGGTGCTGAGGCAGGCGGTTTCATCATCATATTTGCTGAGGACGAAAAAATATATCAGTATCATCCATAGCATTGATGCCATGGCCGATGGAAGTCTGATGGCAAACTCCGTTTTTCCGAAGAGCTTCATGCTGCCGACCTGCAGCCAGTTGGTGAACACGGGCTTGTCAAACCTGGCTTCACCCATCACGCGTGGAGTAATGTAATCCCGCGATTGCATCATTTCCCTGGTTCCTTCCGCAAAAAAACCTTCATCTTCATCAAACAAAGGACTCTTTCCCAGACCCCAAAAAAAGCTTATAAACACCACGAACCCTGTCATCACCCGCAATACTGTGACTCTTTGAATATTCATGTTTTTTTCATTGGATTCAGATCCAAAGTATTGAATGAAATATATCTAAAATTTTGTGTCAACTAAATCCAAACACCATCAGGCCGCGCTGATAAGACCTGCCAGTTTCATCAATCCGGTTATCAGTGCAAGCACCACAAGGAATAGGAGTGCAATGGCTGTAATTACCATATTAAGAATAGCAATTGGAAATTCTTTCATCGGGCATCTTTTTTTTGTCTCCATTCAAAGCAAACTGATTTACTGTTTTATAATCTGAATTTCACAGCGCCCGTAAAGCTCACGGCAAATGGGAAATTCCTGACCGGGGTATTTTGGTTGATTGAAGTGATGGAGTTCCGTATGACTGGTTCAAAAGCCAACGACCAATTGTGGTTGAGCTTATAATCTATGCCTGCTCCCAATCTGGCTCCAAGGAATATTTTTCTCAATCCCTCAATTTTAGTAATGGATTCACGTACACCCACATTGGATCCAGGCTGAGGAACTTCTATTTCAATTTTAGCGCTTGTAATTAAATTGACATCGATCCCCATCAATCCGTACCACGTGATTTTTCCCTTGGGGACCTGATATTTTATGGCAGCAGGAAGGGTCAGGTATTGGATTTGCTGACTGGCCAGATCTCCAAGATGAATGCTATCTGTAGAACGTGGATTCCTGATAAAGGAGTTGGGTATTTCTCCCAGGCCATAGGTTGTGGCCAGCTTGAATTTATATTCACCTGTATTATCCCGCATGGCACGCACCACGAAAGGGGTAATGGAAATATTTGAAACTGATGTCGAAGCTCCGAACCTTAACACCCATCTTCGGGAAATTGAATAATCGGCCAGAACGCCTGCGGTGAACGATAATTCCCTCCTTTCCCGGTTACTGATATCCTGGATGTCCTGATTATTGTATTGATATTCTTCCGTGAGCCTGTCGGCACTGAAATCGGGGGAGAAGACGAGCGATATTGCCCATTTTCTTTGCGATTGCCATTTTCCTGATCGTTTTTCCCCATTCCCTAAGCCTGGTATCAAATGATTTGAAAGGATGGCTGTCTTATCTATGCAGCAAGGCCCTGCCAATGAAAGATTTTTCGAATTCAGGATTTGAGTGGTTCCCGTAAGAATGGCTTTATATCCATTTTTGTTACCAATGCCTGGCGGCTTTGCTGAACCCATTGATTGACTCGAGGAATCTTCTACCTTTCTTGCAGTCTTATTTTTATTTGATGAATTTTCAATTATTTTTTCACTAGTTGAATGGTTTCTCTCCGACACTGAAACCGGTATTCCCGACCCGGCCCCTGAAGCTTGCCGATAGCCTGCATCATCTTCTGGCCTTGGAGGAAATGAATTACGCGAGCTGGCGGGAGCCATCCTTATTATTCCTTTGTTACCTGCGGTAGGTATATTATTGTTACTGGTTGCGGATAAGACCGGCGCAGATCGTTTCGGAGAATGCCAGTTCAGGTATGCAAGGAATGACAATAATGCCAGGATGGTACTGAAAGCAACTCTCATCAGCCAAATATATTTCCGTCGGAGTCTCTTGGTCTCGTCCTTATCCAGGGCATGATCAATATTTTCCCAGATCCTCGCCGGGGGTTCCTCGCTGTATGATTCAATCGATGATCTGAATAATTTGTCGATCTCCTTCATCTGTGAAAATTTCTATGATCCATTTTTACTCGCAACTGTCATCCTGGCGGCTATCTGAGCCTGCAATATCTTCCTCGCATCATGCAGGTTTGACTTGCTGGTGCCTTCAGAAATGCCAAGACTTTCGGAGATTTCCCGATGTTTCATTCCTTCAAATATGTGCAGATTAAAAACCATCCTGTAACCTATCGGAAGGTGCTGGATCATCAGAATGAGATCCTTTGCATCAAGCTCATGCAGGATATATTCGAAAGAGAAATCATTTTGGAGATTTTCTTCCAGCCCGTCTATCGAAAGGAGCGGGTACAGATTCGGTTTGCTCCTGAATTTTTCCAAAGCCGTGTTTACCATGATTTTTCTTATCCATCCCTGAAATGATCCTCTTTTTTGGAATTGGTGAAGATTCCTGAACACTTTTAAGAAACCTTCCTGCATCACTTCTTCCGCTTCTTCCCTGTTCCTGGAATATCGAAGGCAAACAGTGAACATGCCCGGAGCTGACATAGCATATAGCTGGCTTTGGGAATGTCTATCTCCCTCAACGCAGCTATTGATCAGGTGGCTACTTGGCTCCAAGTATTGGACTTCGTTTAAATACATAGATGTAGTGGAAAAACAAGATGGTTGGGTGAGGAAAATAAAATTCCCTTCAGGAAGTATTCCTTCAGGGAGATGTAATGAAAATATCCGGCAATTTTCAATAGAATGGTACTGCGGCTGGCGCAATAACTTCTTAATAACAAATGGAGCTTGGGCCGGTGAAATCTTGTTAATCGGCCGCTGCAGGAATTGCAGGAGAAATTAGTTTATAGGATTACCCATTTAGGCCTCAAAGCCACAAAGTCGTGTCTTACACCTATTATTGACTGGGAAATTGAACTGGAAAACGCGGGAATTTTCAGGTGGCAAGGGAATGAGGCACCAATGGATGAATATGAAATCAGCCCAGGACCACCCTGGGGGTGGTAAAAGAGTTCCGGGAATACATGTGGTGGTGATGAATTTGAGAGGATGGCCGAGAGGCATTCATCATTACTGCTCCGAAAGGTTTGTCAATGGCTATCTGGATGAATTCTTTTTTCGGTTCGATGGCAGAAATTCACTTAGAAGCATCTGGCACCAGCTCATCGAGCAGTTTATGGCGAACCCCCTCTACCGCTATATGGCCAATGCGGCCTAAATGGGTAATCCTGCTAATTTAATAGTGTACTTCCAAATTAGCCCGCCCAGCTATCTCTGGTCTCTCGGCTCAAATCCTCGCCTTGATGGTAACGCCATAAGTTTTGGGATTGCCTAAGTGCACGGCGCCAAAATCATAGGCATAAGCTATGTATTTCTTATCAGCGAGGTTTCTTCCCCAGAACATGATCTCAAAATTTCTGGCGACAATGCCAAAGCGGGTATTAAAAAGGTTATAGCCTTCCTGTTTGATATTATTGGCCAGGTCGAAATACTGGTCGCCGATATACATCCACTCTCCGCGCAATTGCAATTTCAAATCCTGTTGTTTACTAATTGTGTAGCTGTACTGCAATGCAAGCATGGAAGTTACCGATGGGGAAAATATCTGCCGCTTTCCATTGAGATCCACTTCGGTCCCGTTTTGAGAAAGTTTCAAGGTCTTATATTTGGCATCATTGTATCCGAAATTATATTCTGCTTCCAGTCCCTTTAATGGTGTACTGGCAAGTTCCAACTCTACTCCTTTACTGTTCAACTTTCCTGTATTCCTGGTGATCGTAATGGCGTCGGGCAATATCAATGTAGGCACCTGGGCATTGGTGATATTGGTGTAAAATGCCGACAGGTTAATTCGAAGAATATTATTGAGAGACCTGTTCTTGATCCCTACCTCAAAATTGTTGCTGTATTCGGGCTTAAACCGGAACAGAGGTGGCTGCGATGGATCAGAAGACAATTGCGTCAAGCCTCCTGCTCTGTAACCCCTGCCGTAGGTGAAGTAGAGATCATGATTATTGGCCACATGATATTCCAGTCCCAGTTTGGGCGATAGGGCACTGAACCCCGCAGTTCCCGAAGTGTCGGGCCTCGTATCGAATATGGGATCCGGATTGGGATCATGCTGGTATTGTCCGCGAACGCTTTGCTTCTTGTGTTCGTAGTCATACCTTAAGCCAAAGGTCAAATCAAATTTTTCGTTTAGGGTATAATTAGCCTGGCCATAAAAAGCGATCCCGGTGCTCTTTCCTTTTGTAGTATTGATGATAGAAAACAATGAATCAGGGGCGCCAACAAAGGCGGCATCTTTT
Source organism: Agriterribacter sp. (assembly GCA_041484195.1). Classification (GTDB taxonomy): domain Bacteria; phylum Bacteroidota; class Bacteroidia; order Chitinophagales; family Chitinophagaceae; genus PSRI01. The sequence goes on from JBGPHC010000022.1 coordinate 28,256, forward strand.
CCAAAACGCGTGGCCTGCTTGACGGGGTTATCCTGGTAAAACAAATAGGTGCCGGCGGTCCATTTAACCGGGGACAGCGACGATGCGGGAGAACTGAATTTGAATTCCTGGGTATAGACCCTGACCCGGTTCCATTGATTCCCATAATTATTGATGATCTCAACTCCATCAATAGGCGAAAAATCTCCGTCAATGGGTTGATCATAATAGCGATGATTTGATTGATAAGCCGTTTGCGAACTGAAATTGAAAAAATGTCCCGCATAGTTAATCGATAGCGACGAATTGAGAGTATTGTCGATCATTTGAGTGATGGCATTTTGGTTCAACCGGAAAGGGTTGGCGAGTGCCGCATCTGCTCCCACTACCAGGGGAAATGTTCCATTGTTCCTGTTATCATGGTGTTTCACATTCAGGGAAACCACCCAATGATCGTTGGCGAGATATTTCAGATAATAATTTCCGGTAATGCTATGTTGCCGATCGAATTTGGAATTATTGAATTCATTGGTATAGTAACCGTCGCTGTGGTCGTACATGGCGGCAGCTCCCAGGAAGAGTTTATCCTTAACCAACGGACTGCGAATTCCTGCGCTGTATCGCTGCTGTCCGTAATTGCCAAAATTGATTTCGGCAAATCCGTTTGTATTGTTTGAAGGCTGCTTCGTAATGATGTTGATTACCCCACCCATGGCATTTCTGCCATAGAGCGTTCCCTGTGGACCTCTAAGCACTTCAATGCGTTCCACATCGAACAATGATGCAATATAGGTGTCCAACCCAAACTGATTTACACCATCAATATAAGTGGCCACGGCGGGATCATATGAAGTGGAAGTGATACCACGGATAGAAGTCACATTCCTGTCATCTCCCGGATTTGCCGAATACAGATTGGGAACGATGGCAGTAAGGTCCTTACTGTTCCACAAACGGAACTGTTCCACCTTTCTGGATGAAATGGCAGTTATGCTGAATGGTATCTTCTGCAAAGACTCTTCTTTCTTTTGCGCGGTAACCACTACTGCGTCCAATTGGGTGGAAGCATCAGACAATTGAATCACCAGGCTGCCTGTTGACCCCGCCCCCACGCTGACATCCCTGCTGACTGCCGCAAAACCTATGGCAGTCACCTGCACGGTGTATTGACCGGAAGGAATATTCCTGAATGAAAAATCCCCCTGGCTGTCGCTGATGGTATTCCAGTTGGAATTTAAGATGCTTACAGTGGCGGCTTCAACCGGATGAGATTGCCTGTCAACAATTTTGCCTGAAATGATATTTTTTTCTTGACTCTTAACCGACAAATAACAGATTGCCAGTAGTAGCACGGAACAGATTCTCTTGATCATATTTTCTAATATATCGGATTGGGAAGCGGATAAAAATATTTGCCTCGCGAAATTACGACAACCCGACATTCAATCACCGAATTATTTCAGACATCCGGTATCGCCCAGGAATTTTATCCAAAGGTCATATCCCGATTTGTTAATATGTAATCCGTCAACCGTGTATTTCTTATCCATTTTATTTTCCGGATCCAGGAACAGAGAATGCAGATCTACAAAACGCACCCCCGTCGTTTGCGCCACTTCTTCCAATAATTTATTGATAGCCAATACATGTTCCTGCTTGTCATAATGCTGGGGAAAATTCTTCAAGTCGGGATTGACAGGAAGGATGCTTTGCAAATAAATCCTTGTATGGGGCGACCTCCCTGTAATTTCAGGATCATCTTCCGAACATTGTCGGCAATCACCGCATCTGGTATGTCCCTGCCGATATCGTTGATGCCAATGAGTATGAATATTTTATTAGGTTGCCTCATGATAATCTCGTCAAGTCTCTTCAATACGCCAAAACTGATGTCGCCGCTGATGCCGCGATTAATGGGGTTGCTGTCGGAAAGTAGTGTCTTCCAGTCCCCCATTTCCGTGATACTATTTCCCAGGAAAATGGTGGCTCCATGGGTCATTGGTTCCTTTTCAAAATGGGCGAGGCGTTGGGGATAGTGATCGGGCACAAAGCCGATGGTATCGAACAATCTTTGATTGGTGACAGGCGACTGGGCAAAGGCTATGCATGAAAAAAGGCAGGCGCCCACAGTGGCAAAGCTAATTATCTTCATTGAAGTAAAAATGTTTTAACTTTTCAAGGACTATTTCTGAATTAAAATTAATAAAGTTATGAAAAGATGCCTCTCCATGGATGATCGGAAATTTTTTCCGGCAGCTGGCAGCAGTTCACCAAACCGTTCTTTTTATTTACTATTACCTTTATTACTTTGCACTATGACTAAAGCCAATGCTCAATCGAAATCTGAGCCTGTCAGGGTTATTATGATAGGGGCGCACCCCGATGATTGCGATTTGAAGGGAGGGGGGACGGCGGCGATTTTTTCTTCCATGGGTTATGCGGTGAAATTTGTTTCTGTCACCAATGGGGACGCGGGACATCAAAGTCAAAGTGGCACAGAATTGGCGAAAAGGAGAAAGGCGGAAGCCACGGAAGCGGGCCGGCGGCTGGGCATTACTTATGATGTTCTTGACAACCACGACGGAACGCTTGTACCAAGCCTCGAAGTGCGACTGCAGTTGATTAAAAAAATCAGGGAATGGAATGCCGATATCGTCATCGCTCCGCGCCCTAACGATTATCACCCTGACCACCGCTACACCGGCATCCTGGTGCAAGACGCCGCATATATGGTGGGTGTTCCAAATATTGCACCGGGTGTGCCACCTCTGAAGAAAAACCCCGTGTTCCTGTATTTTCAGGATTTTTTTCAAAGGCCCAATCCCTTTCGTCCCGATATAGCCATTGATATCAGTTCAACATTCGACCAAAAAATAAAAGCCCTTGATGCACACCAATCCCAGGTTTATGAATGGCTGCCCTGGATAGGCGGCTTTTCAGAAAAGGTTCCGAAGGACCCCACAGACCGGATCAAGTGGCTCGCCGAATCACGTGCTGTACAAATTACTCCTGAAGTGAGAGCCTCACTCGAAAAATGGTATGGAAAAGAAAAAGCAGCCAATGTGAAATACGCGGAAGCATTTGAGATCTGCGAATACGGAACCCAGCCAAGTGAAGAAGAAATCCGGCGACTATTCCCAATGCTGAATAAATAAATTTGAGCGACAGTTCTGGTTAGTAAACCACACAGGTGACTTTGAAGCATCAGTTCCAAACCTTCCTCAGGAAACGCAGCCAGTTCCCATGCATCACATTGTTGATGTCTTCGGGTGAATATCCCCGCTTTTGAAGCAGGGATGGAATTTTCTGCAGGTCCGTGATAGTTTCCAGATCATAGGGGCATTGCTCTTTCCCGAAAGCGCCGTCAAGGTCTGAACCGATACCGATATGCAATGCATTTCCCGCGATCTGGCAGATATGGTCCATGTGGTCGATTAACTTATCGAGTCCGCATTGCATCTGTAATGGATTGGATTGATTCCTTACCCATCCGGGAACCATCATCCATGCATCCATGGCGCCACCGATCACCGTGCCTCTTTCAACCAACAATTTAATTTGTTCGTCACTGAATTGGCGATTATGGTTTACCAGGGCTCGGCAATTATTATGACTGGCCCAAACGGCTCCGTTAAAATGATCCAAGGCCTGCCAAAAAGCATCATCACACAAATGCGTGGCATCAAGTATGATATTCAATTCCTCCATTTTCCTTAGGAGTTCCAGCCCATTATTATTCATCAATCCGGATGAATCGGTACCATTGGCATATCGGCCAGGGCCATAGTGAGCGGGTCCTAATGCACGCAATCCATATTGAAAAGCGTTTTCAAGATGAGAAATTCCAATGATGGAATCGGCTCCTTCGAGACTCAAAATATATCCGACGGGTTTTTTTGCATTGTCTGATCCATCATTCCAAAGTGCAAGATGTTTTTCCAACGTTTCGGAAGAATGGATGCCGGTCATCTGGCCTTCTGCTTCCATTGTTTTATACCAGGCAAGCTGCCCCTGCGTTTGTGCCCAGGCCTGCTGGGGGGAATGCCATCCGGGCAATGTGTTGTCAGTTGCCACATACCTCGCGATTTGCGTGGCCACCACCAAGCCGATATTTCCTTTTCTCAATTCCTGAAGCGACACGACAGCATTACCCCGGTCGGGCTTGTCAGTCATTCCTTTTTCCCTTTCGTTGATGTGCTGAACAGGTTCCCGCAGATCACGGTTCCATTCCATGGCGTTCATACTGAGATCAAGATGGGCGTCAATGATAAACATGTATCAGTTTAAGATTTCAAATTAAGAGTGGTGTGTTTAAGTCTTCGTTTCAGATTACGATCTTTCGATCTCTGGCGATTGTTTTCCATTCCCCGTTTATCCTTCCGTTTTCAACCGTATATGCTCTCTCATAAAGTGCGATGGTGGGACAAACATGAACAGGAATTCCATAGAACAGATCACCGATTTGATGGTGATGGTCAGGTCCCGCCTCCACTACGAGATGTTCTTCACTTTGACTCACCGCTTTCAATTGGGGTCCATTTATGAAATAAACCCTGTTGGTCAGTTCATTTTCAGCAGCAATGGATTTATGGCCAAGGTCGAGGCATAATGTGGTTGGGGAAGGCAAAGAAATCACTCTGGATATTACGAGGGCCGCAGGTTTAAAATCCTGTTCTGGGCATAGTATGGTATATCCCCTGTCCCAATAGATAAAGGTTCCCGGGCTGCATTCAATTTTTTTTCTTTTGGAATGAATGGAAAAAGTGGGTGAACCTCCGGCGACAATGATGGGATCATTAAAGCCTCTGGACAGGAGTTCCCGCTGCATGTTTTCGATTTTTGCAAAGGCCTCATCGCATTTTTGTTTGCGTGCGTTGAAATCAATGTCTCTGATATGACCATCATAGCCATGAAGTCCGATGGGTTCCATTCCATGAAGCAGCGAGCATTGCTCATACAATTCCAATGCATCCTTTCCAACATTGATGCCGGTCCGGTTCTGTCCCAGGTTCAGGTCAATATATACGGGGATTTTCAATCCTTGCGACGCGAATAATTCTGAAATTTCCCTGGCCGGTTTCAAATTGTCCACAACGCAGGAGAATTTGGACGCGGGGAATTTTCTCACGAGTAACAGCAATCTCATTTGCTTTGGCCCGGACGGCTGGTAGGCGAGCAATATATCTGCCGCTCCGCAAATCCCCAGCATTTCTGCTTCGGCAATGGTTGCGCATTTGAATTTATTTATGCCGGATTGCATCAGCAACTGGGTGGCTTCTTTGCATTTATGCGTCTTAACGTGAGGGCGTAAACGAAGCGGATCATCCACCATACTGAGCAGCACGCGGATATTCTCTTTCACTCTTTCAGGATAAATCACCAAGGCCGGTGAATCCAGGTCTTCCACATGGTGTATCCTGTACCAGTCTTCATTGGCATTTCCCATTATGGACATCTTTAATGTAATTCAAATATTGCTTCAATCTCAACCGGAATATTGGCGGGGAGTGAACCCATGCCAACGGCACTTCTTACACCAACGCCATGATCTTCTCCCCAGACCTGTGCAAACAATTCACTGCATCCGTTGATCACGTGGGGGTGCTTTTCAAAATCGCTGTCGCAGTTTACCATCCCAAAGACTTTGATCACGCGTTTTACTTTGTCGAGGCTGCCCAGATAAGCTTTAATAGAAGAAAGTATGGTGAGTCCCACCTGCCTGGCAGCCATCTTTGCATGTTCCAGGTTCACTTCCCTTCCAACCTGGCCGGTAATGAGTGATTTGTCATCCCTTACAGGACCATGTCCCGAGACATACAAATATTTACCATCGGTCAGACAGGGTTTGTAAACTCCTACAGGAGCGGGCGCCGGAGGGAGCGTTAAGCCCAGAGCGGCGAAATTTTGTTCAGGCGTATTGTGTACCATATAGCTTAAATAATCATGTTCAACAAAAGTACTCCTATCAGTCCAACTACCGCCACAATGGTTTCCATGATTGACCAGGAGCGCAAGGTATCTCTTATGCTCAGGTTGAAATATTCTTTAAAAAGCCAGAATCCGCCATCATTGACATGGGAAAACAGCAGACTGCCGGCTCCGACTGATAAGACCATCAGGTTTGGATCCACATGTGATTGCTGCAACATGGGTGCTACAATCCCTGCCGCTGTTAATCCCGCGATGGTTGCTGACCCTATGCATAACCGTATGGTAGCCGCAATCACCCATGCCATCACCAGAGGTGGTATGGGTTGGTGCTGCAGGGTGGCCGCGATACTGTTACTTACTCCACTGTCAGTCAACACCTGCTTGAAGGCTCCCGCGCCTGATATGATCAGAAGGATCATCGCAATATCTTTCACAGCATCTCCATAAACCGTCATGATATGGGTTATGGACATTTTTGTGCGCAAGCCGAGGGTATATGTGGCCACTATCAGGGCAATCAGCATGACGATAAGGGGATCGCCAAAAAAGACCGCCAGGACTTTGAGCTGGCTTGATTGAGGGAAAAGAAAAGGAATTACAGCCGTTGTAACCAAAAGTGCAACTGGAAGCAATGAGGCAAATATACTGTTGAATAATCCAGGTAACTTGTCTGCCGGGATGGCTTTGGGTTTGAATGTCTGCAGCGGTTTGGATGAAATATTTTTGAGTGTCTGGGCAAATATCGGTCCCGCAATGATGATGGCCGGAATGGCAAGGCAAATTCCATATAATAAGGTCAGGCCCATATTGGCGTGGAATTGGGTTACCAGGGCTGCTGGCGCAGGGTGTGGAGGCAGAAAACCATGGGTTACGGATAAGGAAGCAAGCATGGGCAGGCCTATATAAACTGCAGGTAATTTGTATTGATACGACACCGAAAAAATGAGTGGAACCATCAGCACAAAGCCGACATTATAAAACAAGGGGATGCCGATTACAAAGCCTGTGATCATTAGGGCCCACTGAATATATTTGGTACCGAAAGCCTTCATCAGCGAAGCCGCGATCTTTTGCGCGCCGCCACTCTCTGCCACCAGTTTCCCAAGCATGGCCCCCAGAACTATCACGCCGGCCAGGGAACCCATCGTATCGCCAATACCTTTCTGAACGGAATTAGTGATTTCAGTGAAAGGAATCCCTAGCAATAATCCCGCCAGCAGGGATACCATTAGGAAGGCCAGAAAGGCATTTACTTTTCCAAGAGTAATTAGCAAAACAAGTGCGGCGATACACAAGAAGATGATCAGTAGCGTCATGTAATAGGCGATGAATATGGGACAAAACAATGTTTCCTATCAAGTCAACCATTCGCACACTTGTAGTATAAAAAAATCAAACCTGCCTGCACTCAGGCTTCACGGTTACCTGCTGTAAATCTTGTCCGTAATTTAGACAAATAATTCTGTAATGAAGAAGTGGAACCGGGATTGATTCACCAGTTGTTCATCTGCTCAGGAACAATGCGCTCCAGCTTTTCCTTGTCAACTGGTTTGTCTTCCCAGTGCGGATCATATTTCACAAACCAGGAAAGCCACAAGGAACGTGACATCCGCATGAATATCGGTTGCAAGACAATCATCAATATCGCATTGGTGATCACCCATGCTAATAATCTCTGGTCACCATCGTTCAGGGAAAACCCTAATAGGAGCCACCATAGTATGAAAGTCATGATACTGAAAGCAACGGTAATGGCATAACTCACATAGGCCGTGCCATAGTAGAATCCCACTTCAATTTCAGTGGGCTGCCCGCAGACCGGGCAATTTTTATTCATTTTAAGGCAATCTTTCAGTTTATAGGGATTGGAATTTTGAAATATCTTTCCTCTTCTGCAGCGTGGGCACCTGTTGTCCAGCACACTAAACCAATAACCCGGCTTTCTCTGTTTACTTGTCATTAGTTATTTTAAAGTCTGCAAATTTCGTCAAAAATCTTATCAAAATCACTATTTCCCGAAAGCATCCATTAATATTTCCATCTGGGTGCTACGGGAGCCTTTAATGAGGATGGTGCTTCCTGTAAGCGGATTTGCTTTCAGCCAGTCGCGCGCTTCCCCGGCATTCTTGAAAAACTGATATGAATGCCTGAGGTTGGCAAAATCTCCTCCTACAAGCACAACCTGTTTCCATGGATATTTTTCGATCAACTTTAATAATTCCTGGTGTTCATCTATACTTTCCCTGCCCAATTCCATCATGCCTCCCAACAAGAGAACCTTGTCACCTTCGAGTCTGGAAAAATTTTCAATGGACAGTCTCATGCTGGAAGGATTTGCGTTGTAGGCGTCTAGAATTATTTTATTACCATTCTTTTCTATCCATTGCGAACGACTGTTGGAAGGAGCATAATTTTCCAAAGCCGATTTTATATTCCGGGGAGCGACTTTGAAATAGTGCCCCACCGCTACGGCAGCCAGAACATTTGGCAAATTGTATGTTCCCACCAATTGAGTCCGAATTCGGGGTATGGTTATCTCACCTGTGATTTGCATTTCAAGGAATGGATCACTGGCCAATAATGCACCCCTTATGGGTTCGTCCCCTGTGCCATACCTGATCACGTTTTCAATTCCTTTGCACATCTCCCTCAAGTAGTCAAAATCCCACATCACAAATACGGTTCCCTTATGCGTCCTTAGGAAATCAAATAGTTCACCTTTTGCTTTTCGAACTCCTTCAATTCCGCCGAATCCTTCAAGATGCGCCTTACCCACATTGGTGATAATTCCATGCGTGGGGAGCGTGTATTTGCAGTAAGCTTCAATTTCGCCTGGGTGATTGGCACCCATTTCAATCACGGCAATCTCGGCGTCTTTTTTAACGTTGAGTATGGTCAGCGGTATGCCGATATGGTTGTTGAGATTTCCCTGGGTTGTGCAGGTCCTGTAAGTGGAGGATAGCACCGCGTGTATGAGTTCTTTGGTGGTGGTTTTTCCATTGCTGCCGGTGATGGCCAGAAAGGGAATATTGAAATGGCCGCGATGGAATTTCGCGAGCTGCTGGAGTGCAAACAGGGAGTCATCCACTTTCAACAGTCGCTTGTCATTGAATCCAGGTTCTTCGTCAACCATCACATAAGATGCGCCAGCGTCCAGGGCCTGGCGGGCAAAATGGTTACCGTTGAAATTCGGGCCCTTGAGGGCAATATAAATATCACCAGGTTTCAGCTTCCAGGTATCCGTTTGCACCGAAGGGTGCTGCTGATAAATCTGGTAGATATCGGCTATTTCCATTCGCGCAAAATTAAGGGAAATGAAGAACAGGGCTTAAGTCCCGTGGAGGGAAGTACGAGTAATGGATTTGGGGAACTGCGATCGAAAGCATCAGTAATTGCCTGGAATCTGAATCCGAATCAAAGAAAAAACCCCTCCAAAGAAGGGGTTCGCTATAGTAAGAATTTTATTGTCCGGTTATTTTCGCGAATTCTGTCTGCGTTTGCTCCAGGTGTTCCCGGTCTTGAATCCGTTACCTTCCTGGCTGCCTACGCGATCCATGGCACAACGGAAACCAACCGTGCTGCTGGACTGGTCTTCTTCCAGGAAACGACGTGTGCCCGGGCTAAGCCAATAAGCGCGATCATTCCAACTGCCACCCTTGATCACTCTCGACTTATCGCTGATCAATGTAGTTTGTCCGTAGCCGTAAGTTACCTGAGAAGTTGAATCGCCATCCAGGTAATTGATCACATTACCTCTTTGATAATTGCGGCGGTTCTTGCTTTCCTCATCCGTAACATCAACTTTTATCACCCTGCCCAGACTATCTCTCTCAAATTCGCCATTATCATTTTTCTTGTATTTCTGGTAGCGGTTACCACGATAGGGATTAAAATCATCCACGTCAACTGAATTGAGTGGCCTGTATACGTCGGATACCCACTCGTTCACATTGCCTGACATATTATACAAACCGAAACCATTCGGAAAGAAAGCATCTACGGGGCCTGGGATAGAAGCATTATCGTTGAGACCACCGGCAACTCCCATCATGTCGCCATTACCGCGTTTAAAGTTTGCCAGGAATTTACCCTGCCAACTGCCATGGCGCGTATCGCGGAGTCCATTTACATTCTGGCTCCATGCATATACCTGCCTTTCCTTTATCAGTTCTTCCCCTGAGCCATTGGATTTTTTCTTTGGCTTGGGATTCTGGCTGATATATCCATAGGCTGCATATTCCCATTCGGCTTCTGTTGGGAGCCTGTAATTGGGCAACATGAATCCATCTTCGAATGTTACAGTATTCCTGGGTCTGCCATTGGCATCTGTGAGTGTATTTTTCTTGGGCTTTCCGGGTTGAGGCTGATACAGCCCTTTCAGGTAGGCCTGCGTATTGAAATTGTCCTGGCCCTGTCCCTGCATGGTCTTCAACTGGTTCTTATTGACATATCCCTTTTCAACCAGGATTCTCTCATTTACCCTGTCGCTGCGCCAAAGACAAAAATCATTGGCCTGCTTCCAGTTCACACCAACCACAGGATAATAATTATAGGAAGGATGGCGGAAATAGTATTCCACGAGGGGTTCATTATAAGCCAGTTCATCTCTCCATACCAGCGTATCAGGCTTCGCGTCATCAATTACTTTTACGTATTGGGGATCATCAAATACTGCTTCCAGCCAATGCAGGTATTCACGGTAGTGAACATTCGCCACTTCAGTTCTGTCAACATAGAAAGAAGAAACCGTTACTCGACGCGGGATATTATTCCAGTCACCCATTACGTCTTCGTCAGTAGCACCCATTGTAAAAGTACCACCCTGCACAAACACCAGACCAGGGCCGGTTTTCTGCTCTTTTTCCTTGGACACGTTGAAACCACCCATATTCTTATCATTGTAGTTCCAACCGGTTACTTCGGATTTCTCATGCTTGTTCTTACCAAAAGGGCCACCATTCTTACAGGAGGCAAGCAGCAAAAGAGCCGCGGATAAGAGAGCAAGGTTTTTCAAGTTAAATAGTCTTTGCATTTTGCTGGATTTAAGCTAAATGATAACGGCCGGTAAGCTGCTTTATTGTATAAATGATTGTATAAAACTCAATGAATGATATGACATTATGCCACAATTATGCCAGGATACGCAATTTAGTTACTTTATCAGAATCGCCAATTTACTTATCCCCATTTTGTTGATTAATTAAATGCTAAAATTCAGGACTCGAGCCTGCCGTAGTTGTCCTTCAAAGCCCTGTCAGGGATCTCCCGAAATCATCGGCAAGCCACTCTCAAACGCGCTGACCCCTTCATTATTATGAAAATCAGCTCCCCTTCCGGATCCTGGCAGGTGAAATTTGAATTCTGTCAGGCAATGGGCTTGAATTCATTTGAATTCATTCTTGAAATTCTAATTCTCTGCATCTATTTCCCAGCCAGGGAAATCCCGGGCATTTCACCGAAGGCCAGGGTCCTGTTCCTGCCCCGGGAGGGCCGGGCAACCTGGGGCCAAAGTGGTGAAAATCATATAAGAAAACAATAAATCCATACTGGAATCGTTCTTGCTCAGATGGAGCGGGATTGAAACCATGTTTTCTGTGATAAATACAATATAACTGTATAATTTCGCAGCCCGGATTCCATTCTCTACGGATATATTAAAGCAGAGAATCCCGGAACATCATTCAGAAAACTCAAAATAAATTTCATAACCTCTAATTTCGGCTCGAATTTTGAAAAAAACTCTACTTTCAAATTCACTATCAATCAAATACAATTTCTGATGAAAAGATCATTCAAGAGGTTTGCCATTCTAGCTGTGGCACTTATGAGTTTAGTCAAAATCGGCTTCAGCCAGTCCGCTGACCGAATCAATGTGGTTACTACGGCTGTTCCTTTTTTAAGGATTTCACCGGATGCGCGTGCAGGAGGAATGGGTGATGTAGGGGTGGCAACTTCCCCTGATGCTAATTCGCAGTTTTACAATCTGGCGAAATATCCATTTAATAAGAATCCGGGAGGTTTATCCCTGACCTACACTCCCTGGTTAAAAGATTTGGGATTAAACGATGTATATCTGGCCTCACTCGCCGGTTATTATAAAATTGATGAGCTGCAATCCATTTCGGCGTCTTTGAGATATTTTAGTCTGGGTAATATTCAATTTACCGATGCCCTGGGCAATGATCTCAATTCATTCAGACCAAGGGAAGTGGGAGTGGATGTGGGATACTCAAGAAAGCTGTCGGATCATCTGTCATTGGGAGTTGCACTGCGCTATATCAATTCTAACCTGGCTGGAGGAGCCGCTGTAAACGGTGTATCCTATAAAGCAGGCAGCGCGGTTGCCGGAGATATTGGATTGTTCTACACAACCGCAAATGAAAGCGGGCAGGGATGGAATTTCGGCGCGGCCATGACCAACCTGGGTTCAAAAATTTCTTATACAAGCGATGCCACTCAAAAAGATTATATACCCGCCAATTTGGGCCTGGGTGTCGGACATACCTGGGTAATCAATGAAGTGAACAAATTCACGCTGAACCTGGAGATCAATAAACTGTTGGTGCCCACTCCTCCGGAATCCACCGGAGATTATTCAAAAGACTCCGCGGCTATAGCAGACTACAGAAGCAAGGGCGTAGTGGGAAGCTGGTTTAGTTCCTTTGTTGACGGCGAAGATTTTAAAGAACTTGCTTTTTCATTGGGCGCAGAATATTGGTATAACGACCAGTTTTCAGTTCGGACAGGTTACTATTACGAGGACAAGACCAAGGGCAACAGGAAATACCTGACCATGGGCGTGGGCTTGAAATATAATATGTTGGGCTTGAATTTCTCTTACCTCATTCCTTCGGGCAATGGAGTAAACAGAAACCCGCTTTCAAATACATTGCGCTTTAGCCTGATCTTCGACCTGAATAGTGGCGAAGGCAGCGCCAAATAGTGAATTTCGTTTATAATATTCCGTAAGATATTTGTGAAGGCCTCTCCAAATTCGGAGAGGCTTTTTTATTTTAGCAAAAAAAATGTCGTACAGGATCGGTTTTGGAATCGATTTCCACCAGCTTGCAACTGAAAGGGAGTTATGGATAGGAGGTGTAAAAATTCCTCATCACAAGGGTTCATTAGGTCACAGCGACGCCGACGTGCTCCTGCATGCCATTTGTGATGCCATGCTGGGCGCGGCATGCCTCGGCGATATTGGAACGCATTTTCCGGATACCGAGGCAGAATTCAAAAACATTGACAGTAAGATTCTATTGGGCCGTTGTTTTTCCCTCATCTCCAAAGAAGGTTACAGCATCGTAAACATTGACTCCAGCATTTGCCTGGAGCTGCCCAAAATAAAACCCTATGTGGCAGAAATGCAGCAGGTGATTTCCGACATCCTTGAATTGGACCTGCGTGATATTTCCATAAAAGCCACTACCACCGAAAAAATGGGTTTTGTCGGGAGAGAAGAAGGGCTTGCCGCCTATGCAACAATCCTGCTCAGGTCTTGATGAAATCCCCAATGAGAAGAATGAATTCAGGAATATTCTGATTGATTTGAATTTGGGGCCTCCGGTCCACTTTGAATTTCTGCCAAGCGCGGTTTTCTTGATCTCACCTGATTCTTAATTCTTATTTTTGTCACCATGCCGCAATTAGATGTAAGAATCATCAACAAATCTGATAACCCACTTCCCGCCTATGCAACAGTGGGAGCGGCGGGTATGGACATCAGGGCTTATTTGCAGGATCCCATCACCATCCTGCCTTTGGAACGATACCTGGCTCCCACCGGTTTATTCATTGAACTGCCACCTGGCTACGAGGCCCAGGTAAGACCCAGGAGTGGATTGGCCATAAAGCATGGTATCACCTGTCTCAACTCACCGGGCACTATTGATTCAGATTACCGGGGTGAGATCAGGGTGATACTGATCAATCTTTCCGGAGAAGAGCAAACCATTCACCCTGGAGACAGAATCGCCCAACTGGTGATTCAGAAAGTGGAACAGGTGATGTGGAAAGAATCAGAAACAATCGATGAGACTGCGAGGAATGCGGGTGGATTCGGACATACAGGCAAAAAATAATCTATCAAATGCACCGCACACGGATCAGACTTTTATTTTTCATTGCAATCCTTTCAGGTCTTAATTTCAGTTGCCGGTCATCCCGAAAGATCCAGTCGGCCATGACCCAAAAAGATTCATCCCACACGGTTGTAGTCAATCCCGGAGAAGCGGATACCACGAAGCTGGTGCGTGCGGCATTTCATCAAATTGACCTTAACCATATCGACTTCCACACGTTCAACGCAAAGGTCAAGGTGAATTATACCGACAGCAAGCAAAGCAACTACGATTTCAATGCATTTATCCGAATGAAGGAAGACAGTGTGATATGGTTGTCGATCAACGCCGCTTTGGGCATTGAAGCATTCCGGGTTTTGATCCGGCCCGACAGCGTTTATATAATGGATAAGCTGGGCAAGACGATCCAGTACAAATCCCTGGAATACCTCCGGGATATTGCGCAGTTACCAATTGACTTCTATACTCTCCAGGACCTGATCCTGGGTAATCCCGTTTTTTTGGATAGTACCAATGTTGTGACTTATAAAGAAACGGAAACGACCACTTCCCTGGCGACCCTGGGTGCATTTTTTAAGCATCTTATAACAGCCCGAAAAGGTGATTTTGCTATCTTACACAGTAAACTCGATGACGTGGACGTGGTGAGAAACCGGACGGCCGATTTCACATATGAAGATTTTATAAAGGTTAATGGAAAGAATTTTTCCACCAAACGCACGATCACAATATCGGAAAAGAACAAGCTCAACGTGGATCTCAATTTTAAGTCGGTGGACTTCGACAAGAATCTCAGCTATCCTTTTCCGGTGCCACGTAATTATAAAGTGAAATAATTTTAACAAATACAGAAGCAATCTGGGCCAGTCGTTCCCGTTAGAACCTGGTAACCTTTTTAAAAGAATTAAGAACCCGGTTAAATATTTATCATGCGGAAGGTATTTTTCAGTCTAATCATGGGACTATTCCTATTACACGCTGCGCCCGCATTCGCGCAAACCAAAGATGAACTGGAAAAACAACGCCAGCAGATACAACAGGAAATAGAAGATTTAAAGAGATCTCAGAGCGAAATCAAGAAAAATAAAAAAGAAAGCCTGGGACAATTGGCAAGGGTTCAGAGCCTGATCAGGAAAAGAGACGCAGTGATTGAAACGATCAACAAGCAAATGCGCCTGATCGACAATGATATTTTCACGAATAACCGCGAAATATATCGGTTGCAAAGAGGATTGGATACCCTGAAGAACCAGTACGCAAAAACAATCGAGTATGCCTATAAGAACCGGAGCAGTTACGATATGCTCAATTTCATCTTTTCTGCCGTTGACTTCAACGATGCCATCAAGAGAATTTCCTACCTGAAATCCTATAGGGAATACCGGGAAAAACAGGTGCAAAATATCTATAATACCCGCCAGTTACTGGAACAGAAAAATCAGTCCCTTTCGCAAAACAAAACATTAAAGACCAAGACACTTTCGGAGCAGAGTCAACAAATGAAGAAGTTGGAAGAGGAGAAAAAAGAAAAAGATGAAGTGGTTGCCAAATTAAAATCCAGGGAAAGTGAATTAAACAAAGAGTTGCTGGCCAAGAGCAAGGTCGAGCGGAATTTGAAGAACTCCATTTCAGCCATTATCAGGAGGGAGATCAAGGAAGCGGAAGAAAGAGAAAGAAAAGAATCGCTTGCCAAGTCAAATGCTGCCAAGACTTCAAGACCCTCCACAACTACCGCGGGAACCATTGCAGCGGCCAAAACCCGAAGCAGGGAAGCCAGCAAACTTGAAAATACTCCGGAGGTCACCGCGGTATCAGTCGGTTTTGAAAATAACAGGCGAAAATTACCCTGGCCTGTTGACAGGGCAGCCATAACCGGCCGTTTCGGCAAGAATAAAATTGAAGGCACATCCCTGGTGGAAGACAATGTGGGGATCTATGTTCAGACCAATGTGGGCGCTCCTGTAAAAGCAGTTTATGAAGGAACCGTTTCGTCTGTGCATGATATAGGAGGAACAGCCGCCGTAACTATCAGGCACGGAAAATACCTGACAACTTACTATAACCTTGATAATGTGAATGTAAATAAGGACCAGGACATAAGGCTGGGTCAGGTTATTGGAAAGGCCGCCGAATCAGACAGCGAAGAAGGAGTCGGTGAAATCCTGTTTGTTGTGACCGTGGTCGTGGGAAACAATCCGAAATACCTGAATCCTGAAGACTGGCTCAAACCGCGTTGAGAGAGAATGAATGGAGGAATCTTTCGTATAGTTTTTCATATTGGGGAACGATACGGTGTATGTCAAATCTTTCAGCCTGCTTCCTGGCACTCGCCTTAAAATGATGCAGGGTTTTCTCATCTTTCAAAATATCTATGGCATATTGGCTCATCTGGCCTACATTTCCTACCGGGGCCATGTATCCGTTTTCGCCCTGCCTGATGATTTCGGGTAATCCGCCTACATGAGAAGCTACTACCGGTGTGCCGCCTGCCATGGCTTCCAGGGCGGAAAGTCCAAAACTTTCATATTCAGAAGGCAAAAGGAATAGATCGGCGATGGCGAAGATCTCTTCCATATCCTGTTGCTTTCCCACAAACCTGACTTCATCGCAAATGTCCAATTCTCTGCAAAGGTCCTCTGCCATGGGTCTTTCCGGTCCATCACCTACCAGCAGAAGTTTGGAAGGAATGATTTCGTTCAGTAGTTTGAATACGTGGATCACGTCGGGAATCCTCTTGATCTTCCTGAAATTGGATGCGTGCAATATGATCCTCTCTCCGTGAGGAGCAATGACTTTCTTAAATGCATCAATGGGCCTCTTTGAAAATCTTTTCAGGTCCACAAAATTGTATATCACTTCAATTTCCTTCTCAATATCAAAAGTCTTGTAGGTTTCTTCTCTCAGGTTTTGAGACACGGCGGTTATCGCATCGCTTTGATTAATTGAAAACGCTACCACGGGGGCATAGGTCTTGTCCCTTCCTACAAGGGTAATATCCGTTCCATGGAGTGTGGTAATAACAGGGATAAATCTATTTTCCTTCTCCAGAATTTTTTTGGCCATATAAGCCGCCGCCGCATGAGGAATGGCATAATGCACGTGCAGCAGGTCCACATTATTGTTCTTCACCACATCCACCATGGTGCTGGCCAGGGCCGTCTCATAAGGTGGGTAGTCAAACAGCGGATAGGTGGGTACCCTCACTTCATGATAAAATATATTGGCGCTGAAACCGGTGAGCCTCACTGGTTGCTGATAGGTTATGAAGTGAACATTATGGCCCTTATCTGCCAGGGCCTTACCCAGTTCCGTAGCCAATACGCCGCTTCCACCGAAAGTGGGATAACAAACTATTCCTATATTCATATGCCTGCAATCAATTTTTACAAGAATATGCGAAGGTAAACATTAAAAGTCTTTGTGCATTCCGGGTGGGAAGAGCGGCATTCTTCAATCCTGCCAGCCATCTTCTCCATTATGTATCTGTAAGAGTAGGTTTAATAGAACAGCAGATGGGATTGGGTTAATGGAAGCCTGGAATCCCTGTAAATTACCAGCCCCAGGGCCCCGTTTACCCTTGCCCGGGATTAAGCCAGACATGGATGATTCATATTAATTAGGTAATTTGGAGTCTCAAGGAACATGCTATGAGAAAATTTATCTGGATTATTCTCACAATAATCATCGTAGCGCTCGGCATATTCGTGTATTGGAAATATTATTTTGTTTTTGGAGAGGGCGCCAAATCAGGCGATCTCAATTACCTGGTCAGGAAGGGATATGTGTTTAAGACCTATGAAGGGAAACTCATACAGACCGGACTTCGCTCCAAAGCGCCCAATACTATACAATCCAATGATTTTGATTTTTCAGTCACAGACAGGAAGATAGCGGATTCCCTGATGGCCAATTCGGGAAAAGAATTCAATCTGCATTACAAGGAATATCTTGGAACCTTGCCCTGGCGCGGGTTCAGCAAATATGTGGTGGACAGTATTATCTCCATGAAAGAGCCTACCCTTCGCTAAAAAAATCGCTAATCCAAACAACATGAAGTATTTATTTTTGACAGCCTTTTTACTAACGGGCATGGGTATGGTATGTGCCCAGAACAATGACTCCCTGGTCATCAGAAAAATCGCCGATGAGATCTTAACAAAAGGGCAGGCTTATAACAACCTTCGAATCCTGTGCAAGCAGATTGGTCCACGTTTATCGGGATCGGCACAGGCGGCCAAGGCCGTTGACTTTACATTCTGCAAGATGAAAGAAATGGGGGCGGATACGGTGTTCCTCCAGGAATGCATGGTGCCACATTGGGTAAGGGGCAAAAAAGAGGAAGCCAGGATCTTATACCCTAATGGGACCAGCAAATCGCTAAGGGTATGTGCCCTGGGTAATTCGGTGGCCACGCCTGAGAAAGGCCTCACGTCCACCGTGATCGAAGTGAGATCATTTGCCGAGCTGGGGGAGTTAGGGACGGAGAAGATCAGGGGCCATATTGTTTTTTTCAATTACCGGATGAACCCACTCTTTGTGAACACTTTCAGGGCCTATGGCGACGCCTACCAGTATAGGGGCAGCGGGCCAGCCATGGCCGCTAAATATGGAGCAATTGGGGTCATGATCCGTTCGCTGGCTTCTAACGCTGATGATCACCCGCATACTGGCGTTACTGGGTATGTGGATTCCGTCCGGAAAATCCCTGCCATCGCGCTCAGTACTAATGACGCTGATCTATTGAGCCGGGAATTGAGGAAGAGAATCGTAATACGGGTATTTTTCAAAACGGATTGCCGCATGCTGCCGGATGTAAAGTCCTACAATGTGGTTGGCGAGTTGAAGGGGACTGAATTTCCCGATGAAATAGTCACCGTGGGCGGCCACCTGGATTCCTGGGACCTGGCGGAAGGAGCCAATGATGACGGCGCGGGTTGCGTGCAGAGCATGGAAATCATCAGGACATTCAAGACGCTGGGGATCCAGCCCCGTAGAACCATCCGTGTGGTAATGTTCATGAACGAGGAAAACGGATCGAGGGGTGGTGATAAATATGCTGAAATTGCCAGAACGGAGGACAAGAAATTTATTTTTGCGCTGGAGAGTGACGCAGGAGGATTTACGCCCCGCGGTTTTGGATTCACGGCATCTACATCTCAAAAAGCCAGAATCTGGGAATGGAAGAAACTCTTTGAACCCTATGGCATCTCTGAATTTTACGATGGTAGTGATGGGGCCGATATTGAACCACTGCAGGGGATGGGGACGGCCCTCGCTGGCTTAGTGCCCGATTCCCAACGCTACTTCGACATACACCATGCAGAAACGGATGTGCTGGAAGCCGTGAGTGTTCGGGAACTTAACCTGGGCGCTATCAATATGGCAGGACTGATCTATTTGGCGAGTGAGTATGGGATGAAATGAGTGCACTAGTTATTGGGAGCAGTTGCCAGCAATAGGAATATCACCGGCTTCTTGTGCAGGTCGGGTTTTTGTTTTTTCCATTCACCTATTGATTTCGTGTGAATGAATTCATCGGGCGAAGTAATACTGGCGGCAATGCATAACCGCGTTCCCGGATGGCAGCATTTCAATATGGTATCCAGCATCTGGTTATTCCGATATGGGGTTTCAATGAAAATCTGCGTACAGGAATCCCTGGCGGATACCCCTTCCAGATCCCTGAGCGCTTTCATCCTTTTTGGCGCGTCGATAGGCAGATAACCCACAAAGCGGAAACGCTGTCCATTCATCCCGCTTGCCATCAACGCTAATAATACGGAACTGGGTCCAACAAGGGGTTTCACTACTACTCCCAGGGATTGTGCGGCCTCCACAAGCACCTGTCCGGGGTCGGCAACACCCGGGCATCCCGCTTCACTGATAATACCCACATTTTTTCCGGCCCTGAGTCTCGAGACAAAATTGGATTTGAGTTCTTCTTCGGCCTTATGTATCGTGAACCATTCATAATCATCAATCTTCATTTCCTTCCATAATGACTTGAGAAATCTTCTCGCGGTCCTTTCATTTTCCACAAAGAAAACCTGACATTCTTTTACTTTATCGAGTACATAAGCGGGGATCGTTTCGATGGCCTGCTCGTCAATAACTGAAGGAATGAGATAAACTATAGGTGAACTTGTAGTCATGAAGGCAAATTAGACATCCTGTTAGAAATTTTTCCGCCCGATCAATTGGCAAACTCTTCTTTTTGATGATACAGGCTAATGGTAGCCGCGATAACCGCATAAGCCGGCGCCAGAACCCATCCAATAACAATGAGCCCGTGCATGAAATAGAACATCATTCCATTCCCGATGGCCAGGCCTTTGTGTTTGCTGATGAATTCGATGCTTTGTGAAGGTGAAAGCTTATGCCGCTCGCTGCTATAATCCAGCATGGAAAATCCGTAATAGTAACACTCAACGAATAATGCCAGCAAGGGAGTAACCCAGCCAACCAAAGGAATAAATGAAAGAATCAGGATGGAAATGGTATAAACGGTTTGCCAGAGGGCATTGCGCAGGGCCAGCCTAATCCCTCTCGCAATATCCTTCATCAATTGTTTCAGGCTAAATGGAAATTCTTTGCCTTCTATGATGGATTCCGTTTTCTCACTCAGATAACCAAAAACAGGAGATCCCACAATCAGCCAGATATATTTGAACCATGAAAAATAGAGTAACATGAGGATCATCCATAACATGATGCCGCCAAGCGCGAAAAAAAAGCCAAGCAAACTGCTCTGCATCTTATCCACCCAGCTTCGTAAACCAGTATGTACTATGAGCAATTCAATCAGGTAAGTGGCGCTCTTGCTGAAGAAATACATGCTTACTACGAACAATATGGCATAAATGATACCCGGGATGATGATCCATTTCCACAAACGATGTTTTCGGATAAACTGATGCGCTTTGAAATAGGACTGGAAAGCTATTACAATCTCTTTAAGCAAAATGCAAAGGTTTTTACTACGGTTTTTGTAAAATTATTAGCGGACTCAGGGATTGAATTTGCATCAAACCTACGGGAAACAGTTTATTGGGCAAAGAACTGGCGAAAATATTTGAACCTGATAAGAGTCATGACGCAGTCAGCTTGAATGCGGATGTCAAATCCGGGGCCGTCGCAATGGTGTAGGAGACATATGAAGTAATCAAATTTAGCTAAAGAGATTGGAACTCTTCCTGCCCGGTGAATGATTCTTTAAATAAAATTATATATTTAGGCCGATATGAAAAAGCTGGATCTGGAATTCTATGGACGCCCCAATGTAATTCGTATAGCGAAAGAATTATTGGGTAAGGTGCTCACCACAACAATTAATGGCATTACCACATCGGGAAGAATTGTTGAAACGGAAGCTTATAATGGAGTTGGAGACCGGGCTTCCCATGCATGGGCGGGAAGGCGAACACCCCGCAATGAAATCATGTACATTTCATCGGGAACTGCGTATGTATATGTCTGTTATGGCATCCACCATCTCTTCAACGTGGTGACAAATGCGAATGAAATCCCCAACTGCGTCCTGGTACGCGCTGTAGAACCGCTAATTGGCGTTGAAACCATGCTGTTACGCTGCAGTAAGCAGAAATTAGATCGTACTTTGACCTCGGGCCCAGGCAATGTTTCCAGAGCATTGGGCATCCAGGTTCTGGATTCGGGCGAGGATTTAAGGGGAAATAAGGTCTTCATAACGGATGACGGATTCCATTTGCAACCTAAGATGATCGTCGCAGGCGCCAGGATCGGAGTGGAATCCGCGGGGGAGCACGCGTTGCTGCCTTATCGCTTTGTTGTAAAAGGCAATATTTATGTGAGCGGCCGCAGACGTTGATGGCTGAATCCTGAAACTAAACTATAGAAATTGACCAGCCATACATCAAAGGTTCAACCACCACCGGTGCAGGAGAAATCACTCACCTATAGGATCCTTACCCATCTATCCTTTTGGGTTTTATTGTCGGTGATTACAGGAATCTTATTCGGACATTATTTTCCGCAGCAGGCTGTGCAGACTGAATTCCTCGCCAGGATTTTCATATACGTCATCAAACTATTCATCGGCCCCATCATTTTTCTTACCATCGTACTTGGTATCAGCGGAATGGGAAGCCTGGGAAAGGTTGGAAGAATTGGCATAAAATCAATACTGTATTTTGAGATAGTCACCAGCATTGCCCTGGTGATCGGTATTTTGGTCGCTGATATACTGAAGCCTGGAAAAATCAACAGGGAGGGATTGTCTATTCAAAACCCGGGGAAATACACCGCCGATGCCAGTCATGGAATCAATTGGGGTGAATTTTTCATGTCTAATTTCACTTTGCAGGTTCTGGCATTGGCCATCATAGTTGGGATCATAGTCAACCTGTCTTCCCGCACGGATCGGATCAGCCTTTTGCTGAAGGGCATTTCCAAATGGGTGTTTCTGCTTCTGCGATTCGCAATGTGGCTGGCTCCCCTGGGCGCTTTCGGAGGCATGGCATCAACGGTGGGGAAATTTGGCCTCCAGACCCTTCTTCCATTAGGCAAACTATTGAT
Source organism: Agriterribacter sp. (assembly GCA_041484195.1). Taxonomy (GTDB): domain Bacteria; phylum Bacteroidota; class Bacteroidia; order Chitinophagales; family Chitinophagaceae; genus PSRI01. The sequence goes on from JBGPHC010000022.1 coordinate 50,800, forward strand.
CGCTGTTTATTGTACCATGATCATTTTCATTTTTGGAGTCCTGGGATTGATACTCCGGTATTACAAATTCAGTATTTGGAAATTTTTGAAACAGATCAGGAATGAATTTCTGATCGTGCTGGGAACTTCTTCCTCCGAAGCGGCCTTACCCAGTTTGATGAAAAAGCTGGAAACGATGGGTTGCAGTAAATCCGTTGTGGGGTTGGTAGTGCCCACGGGATATTCCTTCAATATGGATGGCACTTCCATTTATTTGTCCATGTCTGTCATTTTCCTCGCCCAATTATACAATGTCCCTTTAACATTTGTGGAAGAGTTGGGGGTGATCGGGATTTTGATGCTGACTTCCAAAGGCGCGGCTGGTGTTACAGGAAGTGGTTTCGTGGTATTGGCATCCACGCTCACGGCGATTCATAAAATTCCACTCGAAGGACTCGCGTTCCTGCTGGGCGTTGATAAATTCATGAGTGAAGCCAGGGCCATCACCAATATGATCGGAAATGGCGTCGCCACTATTGTGATAGCAAAAACAGAGAAGGAGTTTCAGCCATAAAGAACAAAGCCTCCCCATCCCGGATCGCAACCCTCAATCATCTCACTTCGTTATCTTTGCAGGCCATGACCAGTTTTGAGCACGATACCATTGTTCCTTACAGGGATTCTTCACTCACCAAGAAGCAGCAGGTGGCAGAAATGTTTGACCGGATTGCTTTCAGGTATGATTTTCTAAACAGGTTTCTGTCTGCCGGAATTGACAGAAGGTGGAGAAAGAAGGCCCTGATGCAGCTTACGTCAGAAAATCCTAAAATGATATTGGATGTGGCTACCGGCACAGGAGATATGGCGATCATGGCATGTGAATTGCTGACTCCGGTTAAAGTTGTGGGAATCGACATTTCAGAGAAAATGCTCGCTATTGGCAGGGAAAAATTGTTAAAGTCGGGTTTGGAAGGCCAAATTGAACTGCAAGTGGGTGATAGTGAGACAATAAACTTTCCAAGGGATTCGTTTGATGCAGTAACCGTGGCCTTCGGAGTCCGCAATTTTGAGCATCTGGAACTGGGTCTGGCAGAACTGCACCGGGTGTTAAGACCCGGAGGCAAACTCGTAATATTAGAATTTTCAAAACCCAAAATAACAGGCATAAAACAACTTTACAATTGGTACATGGGAACAATTGCACCGGCATTGGGAAAATTATTTAGTAAGAATAAAGACGCCTACCAATACCTCAATGAATCCGTGCAGCACTTCCCGGAAAGAGAAGAATTTGTGAAAATTTTAAACCACACGGGATTTACCAACACATCATGCAAAAATTTAAGCCTGGGTATCTGCGGTATTTATTGCGGCGTAAAATAATTCTGTCGTTCATTCTTGTATTGGGTTTTGTCAACATTTCTTTCGCACAGCTTCGTGAAAGCCTGAATCTGCCCAACCACGACGATAAACCCTACTATTTTGGGATCGTTCTGGGATACAATGTTTCCAATTATAATATTTCACATTCACCTTATTTCCTCCAGCAGGACAGCATTTCGTCAATTGAAAGTGTGAACAGTGGTCGCATACATCTTGGCATAGTCGCCAATCTCCAGTTGTCTAAGAGATGGGATATTCGTTTTTACCCCCTGAATCTTATTTTCAGCCAGAAGAAGTTTCAGTATGATCTCAAATATCCCGACCCGGATGACGGAGCCATCCGCAAGACGCAAAGAGTCGAATCCATTGTGATGAGCTGGCCCCTGCAGGTAAGATTGAAGAGCGACCGGATCAGGAATTTCCGGGTTTACACGCTCGCAGGTCTGAAATTTGACTATGACCTGGCTTCCAATGCGGGAGCCACCAATGCCGACAACCTGCTCAAAGTGAAAAAAAGTGATTTCGGCTATGAACTGGGTATCGGATTTCAATTCTTTTATCAATATTTTATCCTCTCGCCTGAAATCAAGATCAGTAATGGCCTGGGTAATGTGCTGGTTACAGATCGTACGTTGAAATATTCCAATGTCATTGACAGACTCAATTCCAGGATGATCATGTTTTCGCTCCATTTTGAAGGAGGAGGCCTCTAGTGTGGTAGAGCAGGTATTAACAGTGCTTACCAATATCAGGGTTCTCAATAACGGGGAGGGATACTGTCTTACGAAAACTTCCTGACGGGGACAATAGAGAAATGGAATCCCTCGTCTTTCTCTTTTTGATTGTGGAATCTTCCTTAATAATCATACTCTCTTCTGGATGCGTTCCATCTGATACCGATCGAAGGAATGGTAGCAGCTGGCTGGCCGCTATATTTTCTGATCATTACCGAAGCCTCGATAAAAAAGTTTTCTTTCCATTCATAGGCCAGCCAAACAGAAGCATTTACGCATTTGGCCTCTTTGGCGGATCCGATATGAAATCCGTAATCACCGACTCTGGTAGTGTATGGCAGGAAAATATTGTTTCCGAAATTTTCTCCCGCGGTGTCAGTGCCCTGGGCATAAGCTATTAGTTTGCCTTCGATCCACCATTTGGGCGCCGGCTGATATCTGGCAATCCCGATGAATTCCTTGAAATTCGCTCCTATCGGATGGGCCAACGGCTGGTTATAATGTGTATAGTCTGCCACGGAATCGATGTGCGAATAAGTGAAAGGCCTCACCCAGTTTGTCTCAGCCTGCAGGTCAAGGTTCTTCACTCCGAAGGCATCCACATATTTTCCCCCCAGTTGCAGGCCGAATTTATTTCCCCACCAACCATTTCCCGCGCGCAATTCCGACAATTTGAATTCATCGAGCATCAATTGCCCGTATAACTGGAACCTATGAGCGATATTCGCTTTCAGGTCAATACCCGCCAATGCATTATCAGGGCTTCCGGCCTGTTGTTCGGCCGCACGAAGAAAGATAAGGGGATTCAGGTACAGAAAATCAAAATGGTCCTGCCTCCCGAAAACAATGGCGTCGAATATGCCCACCGTCAACCATTTTGGGGCATTTACGCTCAAATGATGGATAGCCGTATATTTGCGCGGTAACAAATAATCGGATCCATTCTTCTGGAACTGCGGTGTGAGTTCCATGAACAATACATTATAATTAAGACGCCAGATCTGAGTGTTTATCCTCAGGAAGAGATAGCTGTTGGAATTGTCACTCAGTACCAGGCTCCGGTAGCCATTCCCGATAAAATTCTTGTCATATCCAAACTGGAAGTCGAGATATTTAGCCGCGTTGAATGTGAGGTAGCCACGCGCGTCAAAATAATCAACCCCGGTATTCTTAAAATGCTTGTAAAAGCCCTCTCCGGGCACGGCTTCATATTGATTGATGCGGCTCTGTACGAATTGCGGCGCCCTTTCCTGGTTGTCGGTCAAATAGGTTTGAAAACCCAGCCTTCTTGCGATCCGACCTCTTATCACCACGCCCCTTGTATTGACAAAGAGCATTGAATTGTAGCCATTTTCTTTAGCCGCCCTCAATTGCAACACAGGATTTACGGAGAGATAAAAATCTTTTTGGTCAACTTCTATAAAATTAGGTTTGGTTTTATAAAAAATCCCCAGAAATGGTTTCTTACTGGCGAAGCCTTCCTTGCTGCCGCTTACCCATTCGGAATTATCCATCAGGGCGTTTTCCATATTGTAGCGGTCAATATCCGACCAGGCAATATTTTCATGATTTGAATCCAATGATTGAATCACACCAACCAGTTGCTTGCGGCTAAAGGGCTTGTCAGTCAGGAAATTCAATACAGTGTCTTTCGATAATTTTATTTCCATCCTGCTCAGCAGGTCATATTCCTTTGATCCCAGTTGCGGATAGGTGGACTGCCCCATGGCAAGAGCAGGGAAAATTAAAAAAACTGCACTGTAAACTGTTTTTTTAAATTGCATCGTCAATTCAGGTTCGGTTTAATAATGCTACATGCAAAACTATCTACTCAGGAACATAAACATTGTTAACGAAGGTAAAACGTTTGTATCGGATGTTTTATTGAAACATGGAAGGATCGAGAAGATCGCTCCATCCATCAAATCTCCTTTTCTGGCGGAGGAGATAGACGGCAAAGCTAAATACCTGCTTCCGGGTGCCATTGATGACCAGGTGCATTTCAGAGAACCTGGGCTCACGCATAAGGGTACCATATATTCAGAATCCAGGGCTGCTGTGGCTGGAGGAGTTACTTCCTATATGGAAATGCCCAATACCGTACCCAATGCATTGACCCTTGATTTGCTGGAAGACAAATACCAGATCGCTGCACACTCTTCTTTAGCCAACTATTCATTTTTCATGGGAACCTCCAATGAAAATGCGGACGAAGCATTGAAAGTGAACAAGCATAAGCAGGATATTTGTGGCATCAAGATCTTTATGGGTTCCAGTACCGGAAACATGCTTGTGGATAATTTTCTCACCCTCGACAAATTGTTCCGGGAATCCGAACTGTTAATAGCCACCCATTGCGAAGACGAAAAAATGATCAGGGCCAATTATGAAAGGCTCAAGCGCGTGAAAAAAGTGCTTGGTCCTGCCGACCATCCGATCATCAGGAATGAAGAAGTTTGTTTTGAATCTTCGTTTACCGCAATACAATTCGCCCAAAAATACAATAGTCGTTTGCATATCCTTCACGTCTCCACCGCCAGGGAATTGCAGCTATTCTCCAACATGCTCCCCCTGAAGGATAAACGCATTACTGCCGAGGCATGTGTGCACCATCTTCATTTCACGGCGAATGACTACGCGGAATTCGGGTATCTGATCAAGTGCAATCCGGCCATCAAGGAAGCTCATAACCGGGAAGCTTTGTGGGAAGGACTGCTGGATGACCGGCTGGACCTGATCGCCACCGACCATGCACCACATCTGCTGTCAGAAAAGCAGCCGCCCTATGAACAGGCGCATTCAGGATTACCCCTGGTGCAACATTCACTCTTGTTGATGTTATATTATTATAAGCAGGGTAAAATAAGCCTCGAAAAAATTGTGGAGAAAATGAGCCATGCAGTGGCAATCTGTTTTGGGATAAGGGACCGGGGATTCATCCGTGAAGGTTATATGGCCGACCTTGTGATCGTTGATATGGATCGTGACTCGGTGGTGGAAAAAGAGAATATTTTCTATAAATGTGGCTGGAGCCCGCTGGAAAGATTTCGTCTCCCTGCCGCGGTGACCCATACTTTTGTCAATGGCTGTCTGGTGTACCGGAATCCTGGCGGGGAATATGGAATAGGACAATGGGATGAATCTTCCAAGGGTCAAAGATTGTCTTTTGATCGCTAGACAAACTCCATTTTTAAAGTAAAATCTTTCATGTCTCATGGACCTGGATAAGACTACATACGAAGACCTCTCTATTTTTAACCATGAAGAAGAATATTCCGTATTTCATCAATTGGATTTCACCACTACAGCCGGTGGAAAGGATTGGCTGAAATATTTGCTCAGCGATCCATCCTCCGACCTGAAAAAGATAGTATCCGCCCAGCAGATCATCTGCCTCATCAGATCCAGGCTGAATGAATGGCCTTCGGGAATTACCAATGGTACACTTATGGTAATGGCCAGATATTATGATACGGCCCTGGACCGCATTCCCATGTCGAATGACCTGGTCAATACCTGGCTCTACAAAGTGATACACAGCGTGGACTATGGCCTCATCAAATATTCCATGCTACATTTCCGCGATTTCATCGTAGGCATGGACCAGCTTGTAAAGATCTTTGATGATCCATCGGCACCCGCGCGCCTGCAATTGATAACCTCCCGGATCAAGTCCCTGCTGCAACACCGCCAGTTGCAGGAAATGATTGCGGTTTCTTCGAATCATGTTTTCAGTACTCGCGATAATTTGTCTTACGGTTTCTTTTTCAGGGAAGGGTTCAAGGACAAGTTGTTCGAGATGATTGACATGTACTGCCAGTTGGATGCCTGGTATTCCATGGCCAGGGCTGTAGAAGCACATGATTTAAGTTTCCCCGAATTTATTGATTCAAATGAACCGTACGTGAAAGCCAATGGGCTGTTTCATATTTTATTGCCGGAACCGGTGGCTTATAATGTGGAACTATCTCCCAAAAGCAATTTTCTTTTTCTCACAGGAGCGAATATGGCGGGTAAGAGCACTTTCATAAAATCGGTGGGCGTGGCTGTCTATCTCGCGCACGTGGGAATGGGTGTTCCCGCGAAGCAAATGCAGCTATCCATATTTGACGGCATCCTGAGTAATATCAATGTAGTGGATAATATCGCCAAAGGAGAAAGTTATTTTTATAACGAAGTGCAGCGCGTCAAAAACACCATTCTCAAGATCACCGATGGAAGGAAATGGCTTGTGCTTATTGACGAATTGTTCAAAGGCACCAATGTGCAGGATGCCATGAAATGCTCTTTGGTGGTGATTCGCGGATTGATAAGGATCAGGAATTCGTTGTTCATACTTTCCACCCACCTGTATGAAATAGGGGAAGACCTGAAAGCCTATCCCAATATTTCTTTCAAATATTTCGAGACTTCCGTGAATGACGAGAAGCTTACATTCAGCTACCAGTTGAAAGACGGGATCAGCAACGACCGCCTGGGATATTTTATCCTTAAGAGCGAGAACGTGGTGGAAATGCTTGAAAGGATTTGAACCTTGAATTCTAGTTACCTTCACACAAATTTCGAACATGGGTAAGAGATTATTACTGATCGTGGGAATTCTTTTCTTATTTGCTTTGGAAATATCGAAAGTGTATTTCATCATGCCTTTTCCGGGAAGCCAGCATGGGAACACCCTCCATTTTGCCTTTTTCATCGATAGAAACAGCTGGTGGCTCAGATCCCTGGGTCTCCTCATGGTCTCTTACCCGCTATTCCTGATCTTTGCCCAGGGTAAAACCTGGTCTAAATGGCTTATGCTTCTCACCTTGGCCTTATATGGAGGAATTTTTTACCTGGTCAATTACAAATTCCTGGCCGACAAGATGTTTTACCAACCCAGGCAGAAGATGCTGGCGGATGCTTCCCGCAATAGGATACCCCTGGATCAACTCGTGCTGGGAGTGACCATTAATGGACAAGCAAAAGCATATCCTATCGAAGTGATCGGTTATCATCACCAGGTACGCGATACCGTAGGTAGAGAACCCATTATGGTTACTTACTGCACCGTATGCAGGACCGGCCGTGTATTCAGTCCATACGTGAAAGGGCACTATCAAAATTTCAGGCTGGTGGGCATGGATCATTTCAATGCGATGTTTGAGGATGGAAGCACCGGGTCCTGGTGGCAGCAGGAGACAGGAGTGGCGCTCACAGGTCCGTTGAAAGGAAGCCAGCTCAGGGAATGGCCTTCAGAGCAAATGCGTTTGAATGTCTGGATCAGAAAGCATCCAACAACACTCGTACTCCAACCAGACACTAATTTCAATAAAGCCTATGAAGACCTCAGGAATTATGATATTGGCACCATTAAGAGCGGTCTTGAAAAAAGGGACAGCGCTTCCTGGAAAAGCAAATCCTGGGTAGTGGGACTGCAGGTAAACGGACAGGCGAAAGCATACGATTGGAACGATCTCATTCGTTTCAGGCTGATTAATGATAGCATATCCTCCGTTCCCCTGCTCCTGGTTGTTGAAGCCGACAGTGCTTCTTTTCATGTTTGGAATGCTGAATTGAACGGGAAACACCTACATTTTTACCTTGATATGGCCGCAGGCTTATTGAAGGATGACGATACCAAATCCACTTGGAATTTTGACGGAATTTGTTTGGAAGGCCCCTTGAAAGGCAGTTCCCTTACAAACTGGCAGGCTTATCAGGAATTTTGGCATTCCTGGAAGCATTTTCATCCCAACACGACAATTTTTTCAATGAAAAATGACTAGGAAAATCATTAGTCCGGCCAAAAAGCATTTGATCCTGACTGTTACTATCATCGCGGTTATCCTGATTGCTTATAATATTTGGGCGGAGTTGTACCGGGCCCGGGAGAAGAAAACCGGATGGGTACGCGATCCCGTTATGCAGGTGAGGTTTGAAGAGATAAATATCGGCCACGATTCAGGAAAGGGAAACCTGGTAGGTATTCAACCCTTTCTGGTACCCCAATATTACAGTACGGCAATTAATTTCAGGGTTAGCCTGCTTTTCTATCTAAATCAATTGAAGCGGGATGGCCTCCTCAATTCCGGCACTATCGTGATTTTTCCGGAGCATATAGGATCCGGGCTGGTTGCCCTAAATGAAAAGGAATCCGTGTACGATGAACCTGATACCAGGAGCGCGGTAATCAACATGATAAGGAGTAATATTTTCAAATTTTCTTACCGGTATATGAGGGCGCCAGACGGAGTTGACAAGGTAGGCCATGCATTGTTTACAATGAAAGGGAAACATATGGCCGAAGTCTATCAGCAGACCTTTTCAGCACTAGCGAAAGAATTTGACATAACTATTGTCGCCGGTTCCATTATCCTTCCTGACCCTTCCATTGATTCTTTAGGCAGACTCCGTGCAGGTAAGGGACTTCTATATAATGTCTCGGTAGTATTTGGAAAAAGCGGAGCCGTTATGCCACCAATTGTGAAGAATATCTTTCCTGCCGGTTTTGGAAAAGGCTTCATAAGCGCCGGTAGATTGAACGAAGAGACGCCTGTATTCAATACCAGTGCAGGAAAAATAGGAGTATTGATTGCTGCCGACAGTTGGTATCCTGACCCATACAGTTCTTTGGACAAAAAGGCTGATTTGTTGGCCGTACCTTCTCTGGGAGGAATAGACAGTTCCTGGCGCCGGCCCTGGCTGGCATACCAAGGTTATTCCTTACCCAGGGACTTTGACAGCGCCGAGCTGGGAAAAATTTCGACGGAATCCATCTGGACAAAATATGGCATGGGCTCAAGGGCGCCGAAAGCAGGTATCCATTACGGTATGAATGTTTTCTTCACGGGAAATATGTGGGATTTGCATGCTGAAGGAAGGGTCGTTGTCTTACAGAAGGATTCATTGCAGGTGCTGGCGCCCGCAATAGAAAGAGGAAGGATTGTAAATCTTTGGCTGAACAGATGAATCGCGGTTATCCGGCCATGTTAAAATTTGGGACATTTCAGCTTCTTCCTGTTTGGATCGGATGGCTTGTGCACATAGATCAGGGAGATCTCGTTTCCGCCGCGGCTGTTCGAAGCCGTATTGAGCGAAGAATTATTCACATCGTAGCTATAGCCGATCCTCAGGCCTGTAAATTCCAGCCCCACATATGGTATGAAGGCATCTCCAAACCGGTACCAAATGCCGGTATACAGGCTGGTGGGATTATCTTCATCTTCATTCAGGTTGAATGCCACGGCACCACCCAAAACGGTTTCGGTGGCGCCTGCCTGCCGCTGGTAAATAAAGCTGCCGTGAAATGTCTTGCTCTGGTCAATGGGTACGTAACCCCCGCCGTGAATGGTGAGCCTGGGGTTCAACAAAAAATTTCCGCCCTGGAAGGATTCTTTGGGCCTGTTTAGGTGATACATGGATGCGCCCAGGTAATAGCTATTGAAACCATTGGTACTACCGGTATATAAGACGCCGGTATTGAAATCAAGATAATTCACCGCTACCACATTATTATTGAAGACCTCCTGGGTAACACCCGTAAATCCAAGGGCCGTGAGCTGGTCTTCAAATGTGGCTTTAGTGACATCGAGCCGCTTATTGGCATAGGTTCCCTGAAAAGCCACGGCCAATTGCTGAAGGCCGTCTTCGTCGAGGCTCTTGTGGTAGGCAGTGGATATGGAGATGAAATTATTGTTCAGGATCTTATTGCCGCTCTGATCATTCAGAGCCATGATCCCCACACCCCAGGTATCAAATTCAGGGATATGCCGGGCCAGAATGGGGAAATCAATTGATGCAGTTGCTGTAGTGTAGGCGTTATTGATAGTAGGCCATTGATTGCGGTAATTGCCTGCAGCCCGGAAATCTCCATCAAATTTGCCTGTATAGGCGGGGTTCAATGTCAGGGGCGAGGAGAAAAACTGGGAAAAATGAGGATCCTGCGCCTGAGAATTGACATATGCTAATGCGGCTACCAAGAGTGTAAGGCCCTTTTTCATCTGAAGCACGGTTAAGTTCACCAAGTTAGGAATTTTTGCTGTCATGATTGCTGTTTAGCGCCATAAGCCAGGTCGCCTGCATCCCCGAGGCCCGGAACGATAAACCCTTTTGCAGTCAGTTCGTCGTCAATCGCCCCGCACCAAAACTTAACCTGGGGCTCCTCTCTACGAACATATTCTATGCCAACAGTACAGGCAATAGCCGCTACTATATGGATTTCCTTGGGATGTCCCTCTTCCTTCAGATACCGTATGGTTTTCACCAGAGATGCCCCAGTTGCCAGCATGGAGTCGGAAATTATGAGGATGCGGTCCTGGAGCTCTGGGCACGAAACATATTCCAGGTTGATTTCGAAAGAGCCGTCACGGTGATGTTTTCTATATGCTGAGATAAAAGCATTATCGGATTTATCGAAGAAATTCAACAAGCCCTGGTGCAATGGGAGTCCTGCGCGCAAAATAGTGGCCAGTACAGGCTGTTCTTTCAAAACCTTGCAAACCGAAATTCCCAGAGGCGTGGGAATTTCCTGTTCAATCCATTCCATTTGTTTGCTTATTTCATAAGCCATCACTTCGCCAATCCGCTCCAGATTGCGCCTGAAGCGCATCCTGTCCGTTTGAATATCAACGTGGCGGATCTCGCTGATCCAATTACTCACCAATGAATGTTTTTCGCTGAGGTTGATGACCATAGGAGGCTTTTTGGTTGCCAATACTTCAGTGCAAATCAATAGTTTTGATGCAACAAATCTAAAATCTTAAATCTGCAATCTGAAATTTAACTCATGGTTTACCGGGTTATTGGATTAATGAGTGGCAGCTCTCTCGACGGCCTGGATATTGCATTTGCGCAATTTCAAAATACGGGCGGCAAATGGTCTTACAAGATCCTGGAGTCTGATTGTATGGCTTATCCATCCGATTGGGTGGAGCGACTTCGATCGGCTGTCCATTTGGACGCGCGTCGATACCAATTATTGCATGCTGCCTATGGGCATTACCTGGGAGCGCAAGTGAATCAATTTATTAACAAATATCAACTGGAATACCAGGTTCAACTGATCGCCTCCCACGGCCATACCAGTTTTCACATGCCTGAATTACACATGACGGCCCAATTGGGAGACGGAGCAGCGATTGCCGCGGAAACAGGCCTCCCTGTAGTGAGTGATCTCAGGTCGCTGGACCTTGCATTGGGAGGCCAGGGTGCACCCATTGTACCCATCGGAGAAAAGTTAATATGGAGTAACTATGATTATTTTCTCAACCTGGGTGGGATCGCAAATATTTCCTGTCACCAAAAATCTGCAAAGGGCGATGTTACTACCGGCGCAGGGGATGGGACAATAGTTGCATTTGATGTATGTCCGGCAAACAGGGTCATGAACCTGCTGGCAACAGAAGTTGGAAAGGAATATGACGAATCCGGTAATCTGGCATCCGCCGGAAGCCTGGTTGAAGCGCTTCTGGAAAGACTCAACCACCTGGAATATTATGATCTTCCTTTTCCAAAATCACTGGCGAATGAATTTGGAACGGAAGTTGTTTTTCCCCTGCTGCACGATGCGGGCTGCAAAATCGAAGATGCTTTGCGCACTTATGTTGAACATATTTCTGTCCAGGTGCGGAAGGCCATCGAACAGGTGAGGGGAAAAATGAAAATGGATAGCGGGCCTGGTAAAATGCTGGTTACAGGAGGCGGAGCCTATAATATTTTCCTCGTTGAACGCCTGCGCAGCTTACTTCGTGATTTGAATATTGAAGTGTTGGTAGCGGAAGATGAGTTAATTCAATATAAAGAGGCGGTCGTGATGGCATTGATGGGTGTGTTGCGCTGGCGGGAAGAGAATAATGTCCTTTCTTCAGTTACAGGTGCCCGAAGGGACAGTATTGGCGGAGCCATTTGGATGGGTCTGGAAGCCTGATAAATTTACGGGTTCGGTATCGCTGACGGCGGTGCTTGAGGAACTATAATCCCAACACGGCTTTCAATCTCACATAACCAGTCTTGCTCAGTGGAATCTTCGAGCCGTTTTTCAGGATTGCCAGGTGACCGTCTTTTTCGTAGGGCTCGAGGCGCGTGATCTGCTGTACATTCACAATATAAGAGCGGTGCGTGCGTACAAATTGCAGGGGGTCGAGGAACTTTTCGAAAAAACTCATGGTCTTGTTTTTCAGAAATGCTCCATCCTGTGTATGGATTTTCACGTAATCGTCTGCAGCCTCCAGGTATTCCAGATCCTGAACGGGAATGATTTTTATTTTACCCGCTATCTTAACCACAATCCTGTTTCTTTGTGCCGGAGTTTGTGCTGCGGTTTCCAGGAGCAATTCGGTAGATTTGTTTTTGGTCTGAACGGATGGTCGCTGATCCAACCATTTTTGAACCGCCCTGTTGAAGCGTTCCTGGCTGAAGGGTTTCAACAGGTAGTCAACCGCGTGAGCTTCAAAGGCGCGAATGGCATATTCATCAAATGCGGTGGTGAAAATGACTGCTGGCGGTTGGTCTGCCAGCTCAAGCATTTCAAAGCCGTTGATCTTAGGCATTTGAATGTCCAGGAAGGTCAGGTCGGGCTGCCATTGCATGATGGCTTTGAGGCCTTCGAACCCATCGTTACATTCCTGTACCAGCTCGAGTTCTGGAAATTTTTGCAGATATTCAATCAGTATCGAGCGGGCCAGGGGCTCATCATCGATTATTATTACTTTAAGCATGCGCGTCCGGAATTTTGAAAACTACTACAAAACTGTCTTTTGTGATATTTATTTCTACGAGATCATTCCTGCCATATAGCAGATACAGTCTCCTTTTTACGGACTTCAAACCAAAGCCTGTGCCTTCCTGCATCTGTGTATTCGGGTCATAGGGATTCATCACTGCCACGACCAGGTAATTGTCAACCACCCTCGCCCGCATGCCGATCTTCACTTCTCCAGTAGTTCCATATAATCCAAATTTAATGGCGTTTTCCATAATGGGTTGCAGCATCAATGAAGGTATTTTACACTGGAGGGATTCTTCAGAATTGTCTATTTCTGTTACGAGGCGATACCCAAACCTCACTTTTTCAATTTCCAGGTATAGGTTGAGGTATTCCATCTCCTCTGCGAGTGTGATGAATTGGTTTTCCTCTTTTTTGATAGTACCCCGCAGGAAATCGGAAAGGTATTGCACCATTTTCCTGGCTTCCTCGGGCCGGGAACCTATCAATGCATTGATACTATTCAGGCTGTTAAACAGGAAATGTGGCTGCAATTGCTGGCGAAGCTTATACAGTTCAGCGTCTTTGGCCAGTCTTTCGGATTCATTTTTTCTTCTTTCGGTTTCTTTTTGTTCATCTAACGTGTACCATAATACGCTCACCAGCATTACGCAGCCAATTATCAGTAGCGCGCCTCCAAATCGGATCGGAATGGAAGCGGAATAATTGCTGTAATCTTCTATTCTATATACCAGCATCATGGCCCATCGGCTCAGTAGGAGCCATAATCCCGACACAGACAGGCACATCAGGAGCAGGTATGCAAATTGCTCTTTCCTGGGTAAGTAATAGCGCAGGTTATTGATCACGAGCATTGCCGCGGCGGCCAATAGCAGGTTACTCACCAGGCTGTCCAGTAAGGCGGTCTTCAGCGGATATCCAAGTCGCACCAACACTCCCACATGAAGCATGCTCCAGACCAGCCAACTAACTGTAAAGTAGAACCGGAATTTATTTGTTGACAGGGGAGTGGTAGCCACTTGTAAGAGCTTATAACAATTGTAAAAATTGATGTGTCGTATTCTTGCGTAGGTGGTCGGCTTTTTTGTGTACGAGTTCTTTGTAGAGCTCCGCGTCGTCCAGTTCTTCTATGCGGCTATATAGTTCAGCTCCATCAATCAATGCCGTTATTTTGTAGAGCTCTGAGATGTTGATGAATTTCCATTGCACCAACCTTTCGTGCACATTATAGAAAGATTCCTGCTCCCTTTTTCCTATTTCCTGTGCTTTCAACAGCGCTTCATTCTCATGCCCCGCTTCTATCAACCGGAGTTGCTCATCAAATTGGGCTTTGTGGTTGCCCTCTCCGCAAATAATCTGATATACGATCTTAGCCAGGTACCAGTTCATGACAGTTTGATTACAGTTATTAAAAATTGGTTCAGTCAGTGTTTCAGGCGATACGGATGCTTCAGCGAAGTAGGATTGGTAAGGATTTAGCACTATTAAAATAGATGGAGCCGTTAGAATTCCTGAACGGTTATGCCGGTCAAGTTCCCTATTCCCTCATCCATAATTATTGATCTCCAGTCCTCCAAATATAGTAGTACCCTTGATCACGAGTATCTTGTTGGGGTCCGGTTTCAGCAACTGCGTGACCCGCTTGTCTTCAATCCCTCCAAATATGGCCACCATTTCTGATTTGATCTGCCAAGTGGGAGGGACGGTCAATTTTGTTCCTCCGAAAACCTGTTCCAGGTTTAGGGACACCACCCCGGTAAAATCCGATTGTGAAAGGTTCAACTCTGTGCCGCCGAATATATTTGTAGCTTTTCCACCTTTAAAATTCTTTGAAACCAAAACTTTGTGTACGCCTCCAAAAACTGCGGTGGAGTTTACATAGTCGTCCTGCGAATAGTTTTCCCCGGAGGCATTGGGCTCCGCTTCGCTGCTGGTATTTATGTCTTTTTGAGAGGCATTATCCCAGTCGAACCGGCCATCCCTCCTCCATTTTCTATGATCCCATCGATTCCTTCTATGGTTGAAATTCCCGAATATCATCAGCAGCCCGATTCCTATAAAGAGCATGGGCCAGCTAAATGGTCTCAGATTGAGATCAGGCATGAGTTCATCAATCAGAAAAATCGAACCGATGGCGATGGGTAATAGCCAGCCCAGTCCACGGAACCCATGTCGCAGCCCAACGAAAATGCCAATTCCAATCAATAACATCTGCCAGGTGAAGATCCATTCCGGAAAATCAGGTACTAATTTTTTGATAATAGCCAGCGCCCCGATCAACAGCAGGAATATCCCCGCCATTAAGCGGCCACCTTTCTCATTCCATTTGTCTCTTTCTTCCATTTCTAAATTATTTAACACAAATCTATACCTGCCTTCAGATTGTATCAAGAGGGATTAGGCCATAAACAACAAATTTCCGGTAAAAAAGAGGATTTTGCCGGTGAATTGAATAGGAGGACTTGGTTCCTGGAAATAGCGGAAGGATTTGTAATGGAATTACTCCGCCATTGGTTATCGGGCTGAACTTTTAAGGTATATGGACAATCGGACTTGTCGTTGATACCCCATTCTCATTGAATGCTTCTATGGCTAAATAATAGTCCTGCCCCTTATTGAGTGCCCTCAGTTCCAGTTTGTTCTCCTTGTCTGCGAACACCTGGAAGGCCTGATAAAATTTGTCTTTGCCAATGCCCCAGAGAATATTATATCCCACGGCACCGGGCACGGGATCCCAGCGGATATCGGCATTCCGTTCATCTGCCTGCCGCTGAACCGTAAATCCTTTCGGAACAGCAGGCAGTTGGCCATTACCGTTACCAAACACGCGGATATCACTGATCGCCAGTTTAGGAGATTTTACATAGATATGTTCATATTTTATGTACCTGGCCTTAGTTGGTTTCTGCAATTCGATGTAGGCATTGGGCCGGTCTTTTCTCTCCCGGCTCAGATCGGCAACGAGTTCCCAATCTTTTCCATCGCGAGATGCATATAATCTGAACTGAGTGTAGACCGTGGAATCGCTTTCGAAAATATCGGATTTATAGTCGGTATAATTTACCTGCACCGCTCTCACATCGGCTTCTTTTTGCAGATCAATGGTCAGGCTCTCTCCTGGCCGGTTCTTCCCTGCCACCCAGAAGGTCCTGGGGTTTTCATCCGTGACTCTGGAGGCCGCGAAACTATCCAATACGGAAGTAGCGATGCAGGGCTTTCGGTAGGAGAGCAGCATCCACCCGGTAAAGAGTTCATCGCTTTTCTTCCATTTGCCTTTGGGCAGGTAATGGGGAAAATCTCCAAACCTTGTATTCACATACATCTGGTCATCCTGGTCGAATCCTGCGGGAAACATGGCGATCCTCCTTTCGAAATTCCAGTTTACGGCGATCCAGGGTGTGCCGGTATTCCAGTAGTTACCAAAATTATCCTGGAACGTATTCCCATGTCCTGCCCCATTCACGAAACCTCCGGGTTTGTATGAAATGGGATTGTAAGGAGCGTAGTGGAAGGGTCCCAGAGGCTGCCCGGCTACATAAGTGCCGTTGCCATATACGTTGTATTCCGTTCCAGGCGCGGCATACTGCAGGTAGTATTTACCGTTATACTTGGTCATCCAGGCGCCTTCAATAAACGGAGTGATGGTATCGGCATGATTGGGGCCAAATCGCTCCCAGCCATGTACTTCAGGATGAAGGGAGATCAGCCCCTGGTAAGGGCCCGCATAAGTGAGTTTCCGGCTCTTATCCAATTCCGCGCCATAGATGGGAAAGGTGTTGGAAGAACCCCAGTACATATACCATTTGTCGAGTTCGGGGTCATAAAAAATATCCGGGTCCCAAGGGCCCACCAAGGGCGGCAACCTGGGCAGCCAGCGGTTGTAAAAGAGGAGTTTCCCTTTGGCTGGTTCCGTACTGTAAAATATGGGACGTTGGTCAAAGGTGGACTGGAATAAATATAGGGTATCCCTAACCGATAGTGCCGCGGGGGCGCACATGTCTTCCATGGGCCATTTATCGGGAACGACATAATCCCAGTTCACCAGGTCTTTGGAATGCCACCAGCCTCCTGAGATTGTAACGAAGAGATAGTATTCCCCCTTGTGGTTCACGATCACCGGATCGGCTCCGGACCGGTATGATATTTTCTCATTGAGTTGCTCAAAATTATAGCGGTATCCAATATCCATCGGGTTACAATAGGTCTTTTGACGCGGGTACTGCGCATTCGTTTTGCCGGCATGGAAAATGAGGATAAGCAGGATGAAAAGCTGCCTGGAAAAAGATAGATCCATCAATATATTATTTTAAGCTAAGTTAGAAACTGGAGGATTGTCGGTCAAAACAATTGTCCTTCAAGTCCGTTTTGCAAAATGTTCAGGATATAAATATTCAGCCCATCTACGATGCCGAATTTCTTAATGTGATTTTTACAACAAGCTGAATGAGTCTCCGTCGAACAAGCCAAGGTCACTCAGTTTCAGGTGCGGGATCACCAATAATGCCATGAATGAAAGTGTCATGTAGGGGGACGATAATTGAGATCCCAGATCCTTCGCTGCCTGGTCAATGGCTGCGTAAGCTTCAGCCACCTGGTAGCCATCTTCCATGCTCATCAGGCCCGCTACCGGCAACGGGAGAATCATTTCCAACTCTTCACCTGTTCCCGAAGCAACGTTACCAATTTTTCCCACACAACTCACACCACCACGGTGGTCTATGATCAGATTAATGGCCCGGCAAATGCTTTCATCGTCCACTCCCACCGCTACTATATTATGACTGTCATGCGCAACCGAAGAAGCAATGGCTCCTCTTTTCAATCCGAAGTTTTTGATGAATGCTTTGGCGGCCGGCGCTTCCCGGTACCTGTTCACTACTACAATTTTCAGAATATCCTGCCTAATGTCGGAGAGGAGCTTGTTATTCCTGACGGGAATGGAAACACTGAGCTTATTCGTTATCAATTGCCCGTCCAGCGCCTCCATGGCCGGTACCTCAACCTTTGCATCGGGAAAAAGGGCTTTTCCGGACAATCCTATAGCATATTCAAAATCCCTTTGGCTTTTCCGGGCTGCATTGAAATTATTAAGTGGTGGCTGGTTTTTCAATGCTTGAACTGAGGCTGTTACTTGCGGTCCATTTTCAATCAATGAAACTCCTTTTTCGGCAACTAAAATGCCGTCAATATAGGTCTTGATTACCCTGAAATCCTCGAGTTTATCTACGATAATAAAATCAGCGGGATCCTTTACCCTTAGCATGCCTACGTCCAGGCCGTAGTGGAGGACCGGATTGACGCAGGCTGCCTTCAGCACTTTGAACAAATTAATTCCCTTAGCCAGGGCCCTTGCGCAAAGTTGATTGATATGCCCCGCCAAAAGACTGTCGGGGTGTTTGTCATCGCTGCAAAACATGATACTGTCAGGGTATTCATTCAGCAAATCAATCAGCGCTTCGAAATTCTTTGCCGCGCTTCCCTCCCGGATTATGACTTTCATACCGTAATGTAATTTGTCGAGGGCCTCTTCTCTCGTAAAACATTCGTGATCCGTACTAATGCCAACTCGAACACCATCTACATCCGCCCTGCCGGCTTCGATATATTGTTTAGCCATTTCTCCCCTCAAACCAGGAGCATGACCATCAACGGGTTTCTTCAGGCGCCATGCCGCTTTCAACTTGGCCATCACCTCGGGGTCTCCATGGAGGACTCCCGGGAAATTCATCATCTCACTCAGGTATCTGATTTCTTTTCTTTGGAGAAGCTTTTCTATATCGCCAGCCTTTAAGGAAGCCCCGGCTGTTTCAAATAGTGTGGCCGGCACGCAACTCGGTGCCCCAAAGTAGAATTTGAAAGGAACCCTCATACCGTCGGCAATCATGAAGTCCACGCCCTCCAAACCGCAGACATTGGCTATTTCATGTGGATCGCTTACAGTGGCTACCGTGCCATGCACCACGGCGAGACGGGCAAATTGGGATGGTACCAACATGGAACTTTCTATATGCACATGTGCGTCTATCAACCCCGGCAGTATCCAGGGCAATTCAGTGCCCTCTCCTGCATTGAGTTTTTCAATAGAATCAATTCTTCCATTAACTACGAATACGCTGGCAGGGTAAATTTCCTTACGATCCATGTCAACCAACCTTCCTGTAAATTTCAACACACCCATGCGATCAATTATTAAATATTAGCAATGGCTCAAGTTAGGGGATAAAGGGAAATTTTTGATACAGGTAAAAGCCTATTTTTGAGAAAATAAAGGGTGAAATAATTATTTGTACAGTACTGGTTCCCTCATGGCGGCGAGGAGTCCATACTCCTTGCAAAAAGCCGGATATCAAACCCGTGAATTGGGTGGCAAATCACGAAATGTGAATTTTCAAACAGGAATC
Source organism: Agriterribacter sp. (assembly GCA_041484195.1). Lineage (GTDB taxonomy): Bacteria > Bacteroidota > Bacteroidia > Chitinophagales > Chitinophagaceae > PSRI01. The sequence goes on from JBGPHC010000022.1 coordinate 70,002, forward strand.
CGAAATAAAAATCTACTACATTTAAAAATCATCAAATGAAATCCTTAAAAACAACGCTGCTGGCCGTGGCAGCTCTTACGTCGGTACATTTTGCGCAAGCCCAGACGGTTGATGAATTGCAGGCTAAGTACGTTGACGCTTTGGGAGGGAGAGAGAAATTGAGCTCGCTGAAGACCGTGTACCAGGAAACCAGCACTGAAGTAATGGGTATGACCCTTCCCACCAGGACCTGGGTCATTTTTGGTGCGGCAATGAGATCTGAAGTGGAAGTGCAGGGTCAAACGATCATCACTTATATTTCAAAGACCAAGGGTTGGGTGGTTAATCCCATGAACGGAAGCTCCGTTGCCCAGCCAATGCCTGATGATGCAGTAAAGACCACTGCCACACGCCTGAATGCAGGAGGTGAATTCTTCAACTATAAGGAAAACGGGTATACCGCTTCCTATACGGGAAAAGAAGATGTGGAAGGGAAATCCTACCATAAGATCAAACTCAGCAAAGACGGCACCGAAATTACCATCTACCTCGATCCCGAGTCTTATTATCTGGCACGTACAATTTCCAAGTCTACTATGATGGGGCAGGAAGTTGAACAGGTGTTCAATTTTTCGGACTATAAGAAATCACCCGAAGGATTCATATTTCCATATAAGATCAGCACCAATAATCCGCAGGCTGGTGACATTGTGAACAATGTTACCAAGATAGACGTGAACAAACCCATTGATGAAAAGGAATTGGAGAAAGAGAATTAATGTGTTGGGAAATTGGCGGGGATTGGGATTGCGGAAGACTTAAGTAATTCCAGGATTACCCATTTAGGCCTCAAAGCAAAAACCAGGGGTTGGCAATTGCTAAACTATTTTAATTTGGGGCTAAATAGAAGGGTATGTTCCAGGGAATAGCAGTGCAGCAGTTTAACAGGTATTTCAAAAATGAGG
>JBGPHC010000023.1:0-70838 GCA_041484195.1 Agriterribacter sp.
CAGGAACCGCAAGGAGCGCAAGGAATACAGGGAATTTTGCGTCCTATGCGAAACCTTTGCGGGCTTTGCGATACAAAAAATAACAACGAGGGAAGTAACGCAAGGAACGCCAGGAACCGCAAGGAGCGCAAGGAATACAGGGAATTTTGCGTCCTTTGCGAAACCTTTGCGGGCTTTGCGATACAAAAAATAACAACGAGGGAGGTAACGCAAGGAACGCCAGGAACTGCCAGGAGCGCAAGGAATACAGAAGATTTTGCGGCCTTTGCGAAACCTTTGCGGGCTTTGCGATACAAAAAAAAATATCTACTCGCCGAAAGGGAAGGAAGTAACGCAAGGAACGCCAGGAACCGCAAGGAGCGCAAGGAATACAGGGAATTTTGCGTCCTATGCGAAACCTTTGCGGGCTTTGCGATACAAAAAATAACAACGAGGGAAGTAACGCAAGGAACGCCAGGAACTGCCAGGAGCGCAAGGAATACAGAAGATTTTGCGTCCTTTGCGAAACCTTTGCGACCCTTGCGATACAAAAACCAGCCATAAATCGCAATTCAAATGAAGTTCTTTCGATCCCCTTTGTCTATTTTGGGATTCATGGTTACCATCGCATCCCTATTGATGACCGCCGCCATGTGGTTTTGGAATTTCCATCCCACCAATGATTTTTATTTTTCGCTGGCAGGTGGAATTGTCCTCATGCCGGCAGATTATTATTTTATCAGACAAAACCCATCCCTGAGCCTTTGGAAAAAAACCATCCTGCAGTATTTGATTACTTGCCTTGTCCTGATCAGATTCCGTTATCAGTGATTGATTATTTCCCAGGTCTTTGAATGGAATCAATTCCCAATTCTTTAATCACCTTCCTGGCCCTGTTCTTGAAAGCCGCTGTCTGATCCGGCCACTGATCTTCCAGAGTCATTTTTATCTCCGGAATTATTTCGGGATATAGTATGGCAAGGCGCGACAATACCGTCATGGAAAAGACTTTTACGGCCACGGCTTCCTGAGGATCACACAAAAGTCTGAAGCAGATATTCATCGTTTCCCCATGGAGAGAAGCAGGAATCTCGACCTTTTGCAGGAATCTTACCGTGTTCCTTTTGACGGCTTCCGGCAAACCTTGCTTCTTGAGATTCAGGATCATCTTCCGAATATGTTTCTTTATCAGCTCCGGATGGGCTATGACGCAGTAGCTCAGCGGCCAGGCGGCTCTTTGCACGACTCGGTATTCTTCATTCAGGAATAGTTTCAACAATTCGTCAAATCTATCCTGCTTGTTGCCGATATATCGAACTATCGCACCGCATTGCGCCTTGGAAAAGTCGGCTAGAATCGCTCTTTTCAGGTCCATCATTCTAAATTAGAAAACTTACGAAATCGTTTGTGTGAAATTTTTGAACAATGACTCAAAACCTAAGCTGGTAGAACCCTTTGCTTTAACTTTATCTGATATTGATGCTGATGCTCCACAAAGTTTTGGAAGAATTTGGTTTTCCTACCTCAAATACCCGGGCCCTGCCATTTGGGACCGGCCTGATAAACCATACCTGGAAAATTCAAATCAACGGTGGGGGGCAGACTTTCATATTGCAGCGGATCAATGGCAATGTGTTTAAGAATCCCAAGGACATTGCAGGCAATGTGCAGCTCATTGCCGAATATCTTGCAGTCCATTATCCGTCTTATCTTTTTGTCAGACCCTTGAAATCAAATCAGGGACAGGACCTGGTATTTGTGCAAGGTGAAGGTTATTTCAGAATGATGCCTTATATTCTCAGATCGCATTCATTGGATGTAGTGAAGAGTCCTGAGCAGGCATTTGAAGCTGCCAAGCAATTCGGTCGTTTTACGCGTTTGCTCTGCGGATTCGATGTATCGAAATTGAAAGTGACCATCCCGGATTTTCACAACCTGCCTTTTCGTTACCGATTGTTTGAGGAAAGTACCATTCAGGGTAATCCGGAACGCATCGCTTTGGCAGTGGGAAAATTAGACTTCATGAAGGAACTCAGTTTCCTTGTGGACCGGTTTTCAAAGATGGAACAGAAGGGTGTTTTCAAATTGAGGGTCACCCATCATGACGCAAAGATCAGCAATGTGCTATTTGATAAAGATAACCACGGTCTTTGTGTGATCGATCTCGACACCGTTATGCCTGGTTATTTTATCAGCGATGTGGGTGACATGATGCGCACCTACCTGTCTCCTGTAAGCGAAGAAGAAAGGGACTTTTCAAAAATCTTGGTCAGAGAAGAATATTATAAGGCCATCGTGAAAGGATATCTCAGCGAAATGAAAGGTGAGTTATCTGAGGAAGAAGAGAAATGTTTTTTCGATGCCGGATGCTTTCTTATTTATATGCAGGCCCTAAGGTTCATGACGGATTATCTCAACAATGACAGGTACTATGGAGCCAAAGGCGAGGGTCAGAATTTTCATCGCGCATGTAACCAGCTTGTATTGCTCAAGCGACTGCTTGAACGGGAAAACCAATTGCGTGCAATTTGACTGAATGAGAAACCTTAGATATGTCAAAGACGGGTAAGACACCTGCCTTTTTTCTTTCCCAATGTATAACCTTGACATGGCAAGTGCCAATTGCTAGGGGATGGGTTTTGCAGGGGCCTGTCTCACAATGGCAGTATCCGTTGACAGGAATGGCACTGAATAACCACCGGAATCTAATTTTGCTTTAGGGAATGCCTTGAACAGGGACTCCCAATCATTCCTGCCAATGCGGGTCTGGTAGAGGTAGATGGAATGGAGTTTGAGTAAACCCTTGATTGCGATCAGTCCATGGGCAGTCACTGCTGTACCCACCAGATTCAGGTATTGCAGGCTATCCAGACCCTGTACCTGGCTCAATGCCTGGTCATTGATTCCCGTATGGTCCAGGCTAAGTCTGGTCAATGCCTTGAGTCTGCCTATTGAACGCATACCCTTCTCCGTTAGATTGATATTGCCCATTTTCAGCCATATCAATTGTCTGGCCAGTGGTTCCAACATAGAAGCCAACTGGTCTCCGCTCAGGCCATACTGCTGACCGGAAATAATATTGACGGAAAGATAATTGCTTCCTGCTCCCACGGGCAGGATCACGACTCCCGATTCCCTCAACTTCGCCAGGACTGAATCCGACGCTGCTTCCACGTGTGCGGTTGGTACTTCCGGATTTGATTTAGGACCGTTATCCGCTGACTGGAGGCTCAACAGAATTTGTTTCATTTTCTCCGGTTGATTGAAGTCCTTCACTTTTTTATCGAAACTGGTACCCGAACTGATCCACCAGTGAATAATCGCAATTTCTGCTTCGGATGGCTGAGGTTTGCCCTTGGGAGGCATATGGTGTTCTTCCAGCGGATCCATCATCAGCCGCTTATAGAGTTCACTTTTTTCAATGTAGCCGTTTCCGAGTATCTCTCCATCTTTTCCACCTTTGACGATCCATTCCCGGGTATCAAGACGAAGTCCTCCTTTTTGCTTTACCGAACTGTGGCATTTGTAGCATTTGTTTTGCAGAAGTGGCTGAATAATATCGTCATAAACTTTTGCTTCCTGCACATTGGGAATGATTTTCCTTTTGGCCATAGGAATTGAATCCCCAAAAATTTTCTTTAAGGGTTCTGTCAAAAAACCTTCTCCATGTGTAAGGGTTCCTCCCAGATGCCCGGTTATGAAAATAATGATGAGGAGTATGCCGGAAAAACCAAAAGCCAGCTTCTTCTGTCCTTGAAATGAATTGGGAAAACTGAACAGGACATAGCAGAAGGATGAAACCATCGCCACCGATAATCCCATCCATTTGTGCCAGAACACGGTCTGTTCATCGTAATCCCCATTTGAGGCCAGGAACAATCCGCTGACGCAGGAAACTATGGCACTGATGGCTCCCAGCAAGAGTGCGATCCTGACCGCAGGAACCAGGGATGAATATTTTTGCATGCGGCTCAGCCAGAGGAGGAGGAGCGCAAAAAGCAATATTCCAATCGGCAAATGAACGAGTACGGGATGAAATCTTCCGATGAATTCGGTAATATCGAGTGGCACTGTATAGATTTATTTTAGTTCGATAGTTTCTTTGATACGGTCGTCACAAGTCTGTTCAAATGCGGTAAATTATGCAAAATTCTAAATTGCATGACTGATGTTTTTTTGAGAATCAGGATTTGGGAAAGGTTTATGAATGATGAAAGAGGAATCCAGGACAGCATTAATTCGCGGGAATGCATACTCACCTAACCACGGGCATATCTCTTCCTGAGTAAATTCAGGGTAGAAACATTAATGCCCCATTGATCCGAAAGAGCCTGCCTGGTATAGGGCAGCGTTGGCATGTAGTCAGGAGGGCCATATTCTGTAAGTATGGTAAGGCGTGGGGCTCCATTCTTAATCTTCAATTCCACCACCTTATCCCACCATTCCAGGTGCCTGTTTAATGCAGCTTCCCATTCGGGCGCCCTGGGGTCATTCACCTGTGGCCCTTCGGGGTGACCCACACGGGCATGGATATGGTCCACTCTCGCCAGGGTGAGCTGAACTGTTTCCTCCTGGTCATGCAAGAGGGACTCATGCACGTTGCACCAATGAGAAACATCAAAGGTCACCCGAAGATCCGGGATTTTTTCAATGTATTGCCTGGCAATAGGCGCAGCAAACAAGAGTCTCGACCTATGCGTCTCATGGCAGATCGTGATGCCTGTATCTGTGGACAATTTGGTGGTGAGATCAATAAATGATTTACCCTGGTCAAATGAAAAATAATCTCGCCCTGAATGACAATTAATATACAATGGCTTTTGAGACTGCTGGGTGGCTGCCGCCGTAACCATATCCCGGAACTGCCCTAAATGGATCGTGTAGTTACTGTCTGATCCTCCGCAAAGAAATCCAATATCCAATTGATATTTTTTCAACGCGACGAATAATTCATCCTGGGACTTCTTTTCCGTGGGCCACCATATTTCTATTCCATCATATCCTTCATGTTTCACTTTGGCGCAAAACTCGTCCATGGTTCCGTTGAATCCCCAATTCGTGGCCATGATCTTCAGGGTGAAATTAGCCGGGATCGGGAATGGAATTTTTTTCATAAATAATTGTTCGAATGGGGTCATGAAAACGCTGCCCAGGGCGGCAGTCGACGAAAGGAATTTTCTTCTGTTTAAGGGCATTGGCTGGTATTAATTTTCAACTGAATTTATTTTTATTCTTTGAGATATGAATCCCGGATCATATTTATTCTACATGCCAGATGACAGGAGTCAGCAGGATGATCTCAAACAATGCATCAGGCAAGGATCTCATTGATCACTCTGCCACGTACATCAGTCAGCCTGAATGGCCTTCCCAGGAAATTATAAGTAAATTTCTCATGGTCAAAGCCCAATTGGTTCAAAACGGTAGCCTGGATATCAAATGGGCTGACCTTGCCGCTGATCGCCGAATACCCAATCTCATCCGTTTCACCGAAACTGAATCCCTGCTTTATTCCGCCCCCTGCCATCCAGATTGTAAATGCTTCTGTGTGATGGTCTCTTCCTTTGAATGGATTCGGTTTTCCTTCGCGGTTTTCCTGCATCGGGGTCCTGCCAAATTCACCACCCCAAATAACCAATGTCTCATCCAATAATCCCCGTTGTTTCAAATCCAGCAGCAGGGCGGTCATGGCCTTGTCAACGCTCCGGCATTTATTGATGAATCCAATATCAATGGCGAGATTCGCGTCTGATCCATGACTGTCCCAACCCCAATCAAACAACTGCACAAACCGAACTCCTTTTTCCACTAATTTCCTGGCCAGTAGAACATTATTTGCAAAACAGGCTTTATTGGGTTGCGTTCCATACATCTCATGAATATAATCCGGTTCGTCATTTATATTCATGGCATCTGGTACAGAAGTCTGCATTTTGAATGCCATTTCATATTGCGAAATCCTGGAAAGGATTTCAGGGTCCTTGAATTCCTCGTAAGAAATGCGGTTCACTTCATTGATGGCGTCAATAGATGCCTTACGCAAATCCCGATCCATTCCACGGGGATCCTTGATGAATAAGACAGGATCACCCTCTGAACGGCATTGCACTCCCTGGTAAACCGAAGGCAGAAAACCGCTGCCCCATACACTCTTGCCGGCATCGGGAAATTTTCCGCCGGAAGTGAGCACTACAAATCCCGGAAGATTACTGTTCTCCGTTCCTAATCCATAAGTTACCCATGCGCCCATACTGGGTCGGCCAAGCCTGGGGCCGCCGGTATGCATCAGCAGTTGTGCGGGAGCGTGATTGAACTGATCCGTTTGAACAGCTTTCAGAAAACTCACTTCATCAGCCACCGTTGCAAAATGAGGGAGATGGTCAGATACCCAGGCGCCACTATGACCTCTTTGCTGGAATTTCGCCTGAGGCCCCAGCATCTTAGGCACACCACGGATGAATGCAAATCTCTTTCCTTCCAAGAGTGATTGCGGACAATCCTGTCCATCTAATTTCATCAGGGCCGGCTTATAGTCAAATAATTCCAGTTGCGAGGGTGCGCCCGCCATGTGCAGGTAAATTATCGATTTGGCCTTGCCGGGGAACATGGGCAATTTGGGTGCAAGGGGATGGGCACTGTCGAAGACATTATTCGCAGTTGCTGATTTTGAACCCAGCCAGTCACAGCCGGTGAGGAATGAACCCAGGGCCATGGCGCCGAGACCTGTGACGCTGTCCTTGAGAAAATGCCTGCGCGTTACCCAACGAAGTGTTTCCATCCTCGCTTCGTTAAATAGTGCCTGGTTATGTATTTCTTTTCTGGTCATCGCATGTATTGATCTTGAATAGAATTTTTCAAATCGGATATTCAATTTCTAAATTGAATCTTCATCCCGGATTCAATTCTTGGTAACAAATTCATCTAGGTTCAGCATGGCATTGGCCACTACCACCAGGGCCGCAGTCTCCGGCTTATTATGTTCATTATCTACCCCCACCATTTCGCAGGTGCCGGATTTATCAGATTTAAATTTCTGCAAGGCCTTTTCATACAGGTTTTGCAGTACGGCCAGCTTTTGAGGGGCAATCGGTTGGTACATCGCCAATTCATATCCTCTGCTGATCTGGTTTTTCACTTCAAGGCCTCCTTCTCTCTGCATACGATAGGCGAAGTAGCGTGAGGCTTCGATATAAACAGAATCATTCAGCGTAACCAATGCCTGAAGCGGCGTATTCGTTCTAATGCGGCGGGCAGTACACACTTCGCGGGCAGCGCCGTCAAAATTCATCATGGAAGGGTAGGGAGCCGTTCGTTTCCAATAGGTATAAATGGCTCTCCGATATTGATCTTCTCCAGTGCTCTTCTCCCAGGTGGCCCCATTCCAGGGTGAAAGCCAGATGCCGCCGGGTTGATAGGGCATCACGCTCGGACCAAACATTTTCCTGCTCAGCAAACCACTTACGGCCAGGGCCTGGTCCCGGATTTGTTCCCCGGAGAGTCTCGCCCTTGGACCTCTTGCATAGAATTTATTGAAAGGATCTTTTTCCAGGACTTTCACCGCCACTTTCGAATCCTGTCGGTATGTGGCCGACAGGACAATTTCCTTTAAGAGTTTTTTCAGGCTCCAATGATAATCATGCATCAATCGCCAGGACAACCAATCCAATAATTCCCGGTGTGTTGGAGGTATGCCCTGTGTGCCCAGATCTTCGAGTGTTTCGGCAATGCCCTGTCCGAATAATTGTTCCCAAATGCGATTAACGATGGTTCTTGAAGTAAGCGGATTTTCAGCACTGGTCATCCATTCTGCAAGACCCAGCCTGTTACGCGGAGCGTTTTTTGGAAATGGATTCAGGGAATGAGGCACATCCGGCTGCACTTCTTCGCCTTTCACCAGCCAGTTTCCTCTGTCAAAAACATGGGTCTTGCGAAACATATCGTTGGGATTGTCCATGGCAATGGGCGTCGTGACCACTTTTTCTGAATTGATGAGGTCCCAGAAATACTTATAAGCGCTGTCATAGCCCGGTTTTCCCTTTCCGGGGAAGGGCTGCGTGAAATAAAACCAGTCGAATTGCATCCCATTGTCTCCGGGTTTCTTAAGATGCGGATTCGTGTAGCTGAACCAAAGATCATGAACGCCGTCCGCTTTTGGAATATCCAGAGTCGCAATTTTCCAGGCGCCCTTGGTATTGGCCGCAACCATTGATTTTAGTACCGGCCCATCGGGTTTGTCAAGATGGATGGTCCAATTTCCATCGGCCAGCCAACTTACATACCGGAATATTAATTCATTTCTATTCTCGAGATCAACATTTTTTAGTCTGCAACTGGCATGATTTCGGAAGATGAGCCATTTGGTGTCTGCCAATTCACTGTTTGTAAATTGATCTGCCAAAAGCGAATTGATGGCAGGTTCCCAGGTCTTCACAAATCTTGCAATCTCATCGGCCCTTTCTTTAATTGTATGATGGGAGAGCCAGGATTTCAGTTTTTGAAGTTTGATACTGTCTTCCTTATTGTATTCGCGCAGGAGTGGGTAATCCGCAAAACTGTCTTCATCACGCATATTATTGAAGAAGGCCATGAATTTGTAATATTCTTCATGCCGGAAAGGATCGTAGGGATGACTATGACATTGTACACAGGAAAAAGTTGTTCCCATCAATCCTTCCCAGGTGGTATTGACCCTGTCAATTACGGCTGCGGTTCGGAATTCTTCATTGTCGGTCCCGCCTTCATCATTTGTCATAGTATTTCGGTGAAAGGCACTCGCAATAAATTCTTCATCGTCAGGGTTGGGAACAAGGTCGCCCGCAAGTTGCAATGTCAGGAACTGATCGTATGGAAGGTCTTCGTTAAAAGCCTTGATCAGCCAGTCGCGGTACCTCCAGATGGACCTGGAATCATCTCTTTCATAACCCTTGGTATCTGCATACCTCGCAAGGTCCAGCCACATGGCTGTCCATCGCTCGCCGTATTGTGGAGAAGCAAGCAGTGAATCTACCAATTGTTCATAGGCGCGCTGGCTCGTGTCGGCCAGGAATTTTGCAGATAAAGATGTAGGCGCCGGAACTCCTGTCAGGTCCAGACTAAGTCTTCTCAAGATTGTGCGTTTGTCCGCTTCCGGGGAAGGTTCTAAATCTTCTTCGCGGAGCTTATCATGTATGAAATAATCAATTTCATTTTTTTCCCAAATAGGTTTTCGCGGGCTGAACCAACCCAGAAATCCTGATTTTGCAGTAGGAACTTCCACCTGTTTAACTGGCAGGTATGCCCAATGATCTCCCCATTGAGCGCCTTCTTTGATCCACTGTCTAAGGATGTCGATATCTTCTGCTGAAAGAGGAGGATGTTTATAAGGCATTCTTTCCTCCGGGTCTTTAAGAGTCAGTCTCCTGATCATTTCGCTGTGTTCAGGATCGCCCGGAATAATGGCGGGTTTGCCACTTTCATTTTTGGCAAGAGCGTCAGCCCGGAACAAGAGGCTGAAGCCGGATTTTCTTCTTACGCCTCCATGGCAGGTGATGCAATTCTTATTGATGATGGGCTTGACGTCGGTGATGTATTCAATCTTCCTGTGCCCAATGAGGCTGGTGCCTACAATCAGTGCAAGTAACAAAACGCCGGTGGCCAGGAGGACTTTCTTATTCAGTAGGAATCTCATTGCAGGTTATCTGTCGCTTTTACGCTTAAATTTAGTCAAATTCTTTCGTATGTCCGAACCTAAGAAATTAGATTTTAAAGACAGATGAAATTCATGACAAATTGTTGAGTTGCTCATTAGTTTTTCACCAGCCTTGCCACCCATCCTCCACCCGGAGCCAGGTGAATGGATAATGACCTGCTTCGGTCCACAGTTTCCTGGGATTTCTTATAATCATTGGCATTCCGGTCCGCGTTGATTCCATCCTGCCAGAGGTCCATACTGTAATTGCCATTTTCCAGGAAGGAGAGAGGGATATTGATATCTCTTGCCGACCAGTCAGTCATCGCCCCAATATACCATTCCCCATTGGCTGCTTTTCTCGCGACCACTACATAGTGACCTGTTTTTCCATCCAGGGGCAGGGTCTGGTCCCATACGGTAGGAACCTTGCTGAGGAAATTCAGGCATTCGGGTTCCCGCATATAGTGCGTTGGGTTATCCGCCAACATCTGCAGCGGGCTCTCATAAATAACGTACATGGCTAACTGATGGCATCGGGTTCCAAGGCTGGAAGGATTATTGAAAACGGGATGCCAGTCTGATTTTTGCGCGTTTTGCATGGCGCCAGGAGTATAATCCATCGGACCCGCGGACATGCGAATGAAGGGCAGCATCAGATTATGATCCGGTCCAATGCTTTTGGTATTATCCCATTTGCTTTGTTCAAGACCGTAGACTCCTTCCCGGGAAATCACATTGGGATATAGTCTTTCCATTCCGGTTGGCTTATAGGCTCCGTGAAAATCCACCATTAGCTTTCGCTGCGACGCGGCTTTTGCCACACGTTCATAAAAATTAACCATCAACTGGTCATCGCGCTGCATGAAGTCCACCTTGATGCCTCGTATGCCCCATTGTACAAATTGATCCAGGGCCTGGTCGAACTGTTTATCCAGAGCCAGCCAGGTCATCCACAATATGATGCCTACATTTTTCTGTTTGGCATAGGCGCTCAACTCGTCCATATTGATCGTGGGAACCACTTTGCGAAGGTCCCTGATATCACTCCAGCCTTCATCGAGAATTATATAATCCAATCCATTGCGGGCGGCAAAATCAATATAATATTTGTAGGTATCGGTATTAATTCCAGCACGGAAATCTACATTATAAACATTATTTGCATTCCACCAGTCCCAGGCCACTTTGCCTGGTTTCACCCAACTAAAGTCCTCTTTAGTTCCTCTCGATAACAAATACACCAATTGATTACTAATGAGGTCTGCGTCTTTATCGGCAATCATCAGCACCCTCCATGGAAGGCTGCGCGGCGCCATGGTTTCGGCAAGAAAATGATCCCGTTCTACCACAATTCTGTCGCGGTCGCTGGTTTCCTTTTCCTGCGAAGGATGAGCAGGGAATACTCCTTTCAGCGCGTTTTTTCCATTGCCGATCAACCAGAGTCCGGGGTAATCGTAGAGGTCTGCTTCTGTAATCAAAACCTTGGTACCACCGTGATCTACCAGTGCTGGCAAGCTCGCCAGTTTCTGGCTGTCAATGGCAGCTACACTATATTTCTGATAGAGCCTTTCATTATGGGAATAGAAACTTGTTTCCTGGGGATAGTACACTGAATCATCGGCATTGAAAGTGAAGCGCAGCAATTCGTTCATCACTTTCATTGGGCCCTTGCCATGGTATTCCCAGCGGTAGGCTACACCGTTATTGTAGGCCCTGAAGGCGAGGGATAATTTATTCTTGAAATCCACTACAAGTTCATTGTAATGATCGGGGATCATCTTATTCTTTTGCCTGACTACAGGGAAAACTACTTCATCTGTGGATCTCAGGTAGGCTTTTTTCACCTTTAATGCGGGTGACCATCCCTTACCTTCCAGTTCTAAACCGATTTGCGAGGGAGAGATCAGGGTGGAATTGTTATGGACTACGGAATAGGAGACTCTGTCGGTAACTAATATGGTTATTTCGGTCTGCTGGTCCGGAGCCAGCACTGTGTATTTCTGAGCAAAAAGGCTGTTGATGCAAAGCAGGAAACTGCCTGTGTAGAATAAAAACTTCTTCATGATATTAGGTTGATTGTTGAAAGATATAAATATAATCAACAATCACCAACCGGCTGTCAATAGGATTCGTGCGGGTGAGAATGCACGTGTCCGTGCGCGATTTCTTCTTCGGTGGCATCCCGTATCGCAGTTATTTTGAGTGTAAAATCCAGGGTCTTGCCTGAAAGCGGATGGTTAGCATCGAGCGTGACTTTATCTTTCTCCACTTTGGTAACCAGCAATTCCATACCATCAGAAGATTGCACCACGGCGCCCTCTTCAATGGAAGCACCACCATCCGGAAACTGGTCCTGATTGACCTCAAAAACCATTGCCGGATCGTAGTGTCCATAAGCATCTTTGGGTGCGAGCCTAACTTTGGTTTCAGCCTGGTCGGAGAGACCAGTCAACGCATCTTCCAGGCCTTGCAGGATATTTCCATATCCGTGGAGGTAATCAAGCGGCGACTCGTCCTCATTACTGTCAACTATAGTACCGGTCTCATCCATCGCCTGGTAATGAATGCTCACTACTTTATCTGGTGCAACGATCATGTAAAAAATTTTTCAAAGTTAATTGATTTAACCCTAATTTGCCTATGACAGTGACGAATTCTCATGTAAATATTTTCCTGCTTGAATGAGCTGCAGGAAAAGTCTTCATCCGATCCTGTAAAGAATTATATCTACAATAATTGTAATTGCCTTTATATAACAGGCTTCCCTGAATTTCCGCCAGAACTCCAAATAAATTCATTCACTAAAATAAGTTCCTGCAATAAAAATTGAAATACAATTTTGTGGTATTACCGCTGCGTGGTATGCCTGGTCAGCCTGGTTGCCACCGAAATCAGAGAGGGATAGACAGCGTCCACCAGGGGGTGGGGCAGGCTGGGGACTGGTCTATTGCTCGAAATGAAAATAGTATGAGCTCCGATATTTCTGCCGAATTGCATATCTGCCATAGTATTGCCAATCATCAGTGATCTCTTGAAATCAATTTCCGGAAAATCTTTCTGAGCCTGCAATGCCATACCCGGATTGGGTTTACGATTCATACTGTCGTCATTCAAGTCAATGCAATAGTAGATCCGGTCAATCCGTCCTCCTCCTGCTTCTATAGCACCTAACATATTGAGATGGATTTCCCGTAGATCGTCTTCGTCCATCAGGCCCTTGCTGATTCCCCGCTGATTGGTGATGACAATAATACGATTGAATTTTTGTGCAAAGATCTCAAGGGCCTGCTCCACCCCATCATAGAATTTGAATTGACTCCATTGGGTGACATAATCGCCTTCTGTTTCATGGTTGATCACGCCATCACGGTCCAGGAATAATGTCCAGCTCTTATCAATATTGTAGAGAAATTCGTCAGACATGCTGATGTCTAAATTTTGATTTGTTTGGGAAGTTCGACCTGTGCAAGGGCATAATCCTCCGGAATCCCAATATCTATAAAATAAGCATCCTGCACCACGCCATAGAATCGTCTGACCAGATAGAATTTTTCCAGGTAATCTTTCTCAAACGAAAATTGTTCCGGAAGATTTTCTTCCAGGAATTTGGCCCTGTGCAACAGGTAGATGCCTCCATTTATAAGCCCCGATTCGTAATAATGCTTTTCTTTAAAGCCCCTAATGTTGTAATCCTCGCCGAGTTCTACCACACCATAACGATCGAAGTTCCGCATCGGCTTTAGAGCCAGTGTACACTGGGATCCACACAGGTGATGAAAGCCTTCCATGGCTGGTAAACTGATATCAAAATAAGTGTCTCCGTTTACGACCAGCACTGTCTTCCCACTGGCATAGCCGCAGGCTTTCCTGATGGCGCCGCCCGTGCCCAGGGCCTGCTTTTCGATGGCATAGTCCACCCGGAGTTGTGGGTAATGACTCATAACAAAATCCTGGATCATCTCATGCCTGTATCCCAGAGAAAAAATGAATTTTTCAATGCCCATTTTTTGAAGGAGCGCAATGCCATAGGATAGAAAGGGCCTGCCGCCAATGGGCGCCATGCATTTTGGAGTATCGGGCAGTACTGACTGCAATCTGGTGCCTAATCCTCCTGCCAAAATGATTGCTTCTTGTACCATCGGCTCAAGGATTCATGGGTTGGGAATTTGAGTGCATCGCAGCATTGTCTGATTTGTTGATTTCTTTTCCGGATGGCTCATGTCGGTGAATTCCGGAATGCGATTCCATTGGATCCTTATTTCTTAAAATAAGATTCCTCCACCAATTGACAAATAATATGTCCGAGCATGATATGAGATTCCTGTATGCGCGGGGTATCTGTGGAAGGAACATTGATCAGGTAATCACTCAAATCCTTGATGGCGCCACCACTCGCGCCAGTAAAACCAACGGTGAGCATTCCATTTTTCCTGGCCTGCTCGAATGCAAGAACAATGTTTTTCGAATTTCCAGAAGTAGACAAGCCGATCAATACATCACCGGGGAGGCCGATACCCTTGATCATCCTGGAATAGACAACATCATAGCCATAGTCGTTTGCTACCGCAGTGAGATAGGAAGTATTCACATGCAGAGCCTCTGCAGGCAGGGCATCCCGGTCAATATAGAACCTGCCGCTGAACTCGGCCGCAAGATGTTGGGCATCTGCCGCACTACCCCCATTTCCGCAGAATAAAATCTTATTGCCCTTCCGGAAGGCTTCTGTGATTGCGCCCGTCACCTTTTCAACAGTTTGAAGGAGCATTTCATCGGCCAGTACCTGGTTCTTTACCGATATGGAAGATTGAATGATATTTTTTATTTTTTCGTTCATGGCTGATTTTTTGAAAGTCCCAAGGCTTCTGATAATTTCTAAATCCTCTACAGTTGCGCTTGCCAGGTAGTTAAACCGCGTTTGGTGAAATTATATTGTCTGACCTGGCCTCCAAATTTCGCGAGGGCATCGATCACTTTGTATCTGGTATTGCCGGGGCAATAGAATATCATGAATCCACCGCCTCCCGCGCCTGAGATCTTTCCTCCGGAAGCACCAGCTTTCTTGGTGGCCTGGTAAATTTCCTGGATCAATGGATTGGAGATATTGGAAGCCATTTTTATTTTTTGCTCAAATCCGAAATCGAGGATTTCTCCTATTTCCTGAAGCCGCCCTTTCAGCAGGGCTTCTTTCATCATCCTGCTTTGCTCTTTCAGTTGGTGCATCGCCTCGATTGATCGGTCATTCCGGTCTTCCACATTTTTTTGCTGCTCCCGGATGATCGCCGCTGATTCCCGGCTGGTTGCCGTAAAATAGAGTACCAGGTTGTTTTCCAATTCACAGAGATATTCTGACTTGATGCGCAAGGGATTTACGATCACTTTGTCATCGTCATAGAATTCCATAAAATTAACGCCTCCGAAAGTTGCCGCGTATTGATCCTGCTTACCGCCGGCCAGCATCAAATCCTTTCTCTCAATTTGATAAGCATAATGCGCAATATCATATTCCCCCAATGGCAATTTCAGCATTTCAACGAAGGCTCCAATGATGGCGACTACCAAGGTGGAAGAGGTTCCAAGTCCTGAGCCGGCAGGAGCGTCCACATAAGTACTCAGCCTGAACCCGGTCAGTGGCAAGCCATAGTCCTTCTGAATTCGGTTATACACCCCCTTTAGTAAACCCAGCTTGCCGGTAATGGGTAATTCTTGGTTCCAATCGAAATGTTCTTCCTCTTTTTGGTCAATGGATTCCAATATGATGGCATTTTCCTGCAAGGGTTCAATATGGGCGTAAGCGTATAGTGAAACAGTGGCATTCAGGATGGCGCCCCCATACAAATCACTATATGGACTGACATCCGTGCCTCCTCCCGCCAGGCCAATACGCAATGGCGCTTTGCTTCTATATATCATATTCAATTATCAGGTTATTTGCTTGGACATGTTTCAATTTGATTCCGCATCATGATCTTCAGGTCGCAAACCTAAACCTTTTTTGGAATTCAGTTAAAGGCTCGGGGCCTCAGATATTTTGAATTGTGGTTGTCCGGCAATCCCTGTAATTGCCGCCACCATTTGGCTCCAGGAATATTTTTTCTTTTCCGATTGCAGAAATGGAATGAAATGCTGGGCTCCCAATTCGAAGAAACGGAGAATTTGAATAGCAATGGATTCCGGATTGGGTTCGGCCACCAGCCCGGCCTTGCCATCCGGTACCAATGCAGGAAGGCCCCCCACATTGGTAACAATCATGGGCTTTTCAAAATGATAAGCCAAGGGTGTGACTCCGCTCTGCGTTGCGCTCCGGTAAGGTTGCACCACGCAATCCGCGGCGCATAAGAAATATTTCACTTCGCTATCGGGGATGAATTCCGTCTTCAGAATAACTGCGTCGGCGATGCCCAATTCTTCGATCAATTGCAAATAGGGCCTTTCATCTTCATAAAATTCTCCAGCTATCAGCAGTTTGATCCCTGCGTGGCGAATCCTTTCGTCGGCCATTGCATGAAGCAGGGTATCCAGTCCTTTATATTTACGAATGAAGCCGAAGAAAAGAATAATTTTCGCGGAAGGGTTCAGTCCCAATCGTATCCTTGCTTCCAGAAGCGGAATTTTCTCACCAAAATTATCGTAGAGTGGGTGCGGGACAAAGCGGGAAGGTTTATCTGCGACGAATCCATGCAGGTCCTCCAAAACTTTTTCACTCATGGTAATGAATCCATCTGCAGAACGAAGGAAATACCGGGTCAGGAGCCGGTCGGCGAGGCGTTTCTCATGAGGTATCACATTGTCGGCAATGCATACAACTCTGCTAAATTTATTGCTTCGGGCGATCCGGCAAATGGTTCCCAGGCAGGGCCCCATAAAAGGGAGCCAGTAACGCACCACAATTATGTCTGGCCTTAGTTTTTTTAAACTGAGGCCTGTGAACCACCAGTTGAGAGGATTGATGGAATTGATCCGCACCTGGATGTTCAGGTCGGCTGGAGGAGGTTCTGTAGAATATTGGGTTGTGCCTGGGAACAGGAAGCCAGGATATTGAAGTGAAAAAGTGTAAATGAGACTGTGCCAGCCTTCCTGCTGAAATTCCCTCGCAAGCCTTTCATCATAGGAAGCCAGGCCGCCACGCAGGGGATGCGCGGGGCCGAGTATCACAACCTTTTTTTGGTCACTCATAAATTGGAATGAATTTCCGGAATTTTTTCCTAATTGAGTTCCTGGCTGAGTCCTATTCTTTTTTCTATCAGGTAACTGTTGCGTTCAGGCGCAGTACGGGAAACGAGTTCGCCCAGGAATCCCGCCAAAAAAAACTGGGACCCGAGTATCAGCAAAGTGAGTGCCAGATAGAAGGCCGGTTTATTCGTCAGGGGAAATTGCTGGTCAACGAATTTTGAAATCACCAGGTAAATACTGATGCAGAACCCTATGAAAAATGCAACCGTTCCCCAGAGGCCGAAGAAGTGCATGGGCCTCTTGCCGAATTTTCCGACGAAGAGGATTGAAGTGAGGTCCAGGAATCCATTGATGAAACGTTCCCATCCGAATTTGGTATGCCCGTATTTCCTGGGTCTGTGTTCCACTACTTTTTCCCCGATCTTTCTGAAGCCTGCAAGTTTAGCCAGCACGGGGATAAAGCGATGCATTTCGCCGTACACTTCAACGCTCTTAACCACTTTATTCCGGTATGATTTCAGCCCACAATTCAAATCGTGAAGAGGAATCCTTGTGATTCTCCTGGCTACCGCATTGAAGAATTTGGAAGGGAGGTTCTTGGTGATTGCATTGTCATAGCGTTTCTTTTTCCATCCGCTCACGAGGTCATACCCATCTTCCCGGATCATTCTCCTGAGTTCGGGAATTTCGTCTGGGCTGTCTTGCAAGTCAGCATCCATGGTAATCACCACTTCTCCCTGGGCTGCCTTAAAGCCTTCATTGAGGGCCGCGCTCTTTCCATAATTGCGTTGGAATTTGATGCCTTTGATATGCGGGTTTTTCGATCGCAGTTCCTCAATTACTTTCCAGGATGCATCAGTGCTTCCGTCATCAACCAAAATAATTTCATAGGAAAAATCATTGGCGTCCACTACTTTTTTGATCCAGGCGCACAATTCGGGAAGCGATTCTTCTTCATTGAATAATGGAACTACAATGCTGATATCCATTCTTTGAATTTATAGTAGTCTAGTTGGACGGTGCAGGGAATTCCGGCTTTTTCTTCTTGATTATGGCGGCGATAATCAGGCTGATTATAAACCAGAATATGCAAATGAAAGCGACACCCACTGCCTGCTTGCTGATCGTATAAGAATTTCCCTTCATCATATCATCCACAGTTTTGTCGATCTGATCCTGCGAAACGCCCAGCTTCTGCAGGAATTGCTGGGTTTTTTCAGCCGTTTCCTGTGTCAGGGCTTGGCGGAACGGTTCGTCGATATAATTTAATAGTATAAAATTAAAAATTGTGCTTATCAGGGTTCCTATCACGAAAACTGTAAAAACGGTCTTCAGGGCTGCTCCGAATTCAAGCCAGCCTTCATTCTGTTTCTTTTGTTTTAAACCAGCCAATACTGCAAATAAGATAGGTATTACAAAGCTCAGATAGGCTACAGGGTGAACAAACCATTTTACTCCACTCATATACAGCAAGAGACCGAATATAACCGATGCTAATCCGGAAATCAATCCGTAGGTGACTCCGATATTTTTTTTGCTGGCTTCCATGTTGTTTGTTTTGGTTGAATATTAATGATTCAAAAATAACTTCTCTCCGTTAATTATCCCAATCACTTTCCCTTTGAGTTCTTTTCCGATAAAAGGAGAATTCTTTGACTTTGAACGGATATGATGCTCCTCAAAACGGTAGATTGTATCGGGATTGAAAAAAGTCAGATCTGCCTTGGCCCCTTCCTCGACGCTCATGGGGGGGAAGCCGAATATTTTCCTGGTGTTAATGGCAACCAGTTTCACCCAGGTGGCTGAATCAATCCCCAGAGCACCAATGGCTCCAAATGCTGATTCCAAACCAATCATTCCAAATTTTGCATATTCAAATTCGCAGGTCTTGCTATCCCATTCATGAGGCTGATGATGGGAGGCAATGCAATCCACTAATCCATTCTTCACTGCCTCCAGCAACGCGTCTCTTTCGTGACGGTTTCGGATTGGAGGATTCACTTTCAAATCTGTATCATAATCCATCAGGTCTTCATCCGTGAAAAATAGGTGATAGGGTGTGACTGAACAACTGATTTGAGCTCCGCCACCGCGGCCTCTCCGGATATATTCAATAGACTTCTTAGAAGTGATTCCTGTAAAGTGAATTTGGGATTCGGCATAGCTTGCCAGTTTGATATCTCTGGCCACCATCAATTCTTCAGCTATGACCGGTTTGCCGGGAAGTCCCAGCCTGGTAGAGATTATGCCCTCATTGATCAAACCATGAGTTCCAATGGTTTTGTCGTCGGGTATTTGAATTACCGTTCCATTAAATGTCTTTACGTATTGCAGGGCTTTCAACAGTAAGCCGGCTGATTGGATGCTATTGAGTCCATCTCCAAATGCAATGGCGCCACTGGCCTGCATATCATACATTTCAGCCAGGTCTCTGCCTTCTGCATTTTTTGTTGCGGCGCCGATGGGGTGAATATCAACTGGGAGCGACCTGCTCTTTTCCCGGATGTATTCAACTTGCGATTTGTTATGCACAATCGGCATGGTGTTGGGAAGTACGAATACATTTGTGTATCCACCGGCAGCCGCGGCAAATGCCCCTGTTTCCAGCGTTTCCTTGAATTCAAAACCCGGGTCGCAGAAATGGGAGAATATGTCTATCCATCCCGGCGAAATATGGAGATTTTCCGATTCAACGATCTGATCAGCACTTGTTTTGATTTGGTCCTGGATCAGGGTGATCCTACCGTTTTCTAGAAAAATATCTTTTTTGAGTCCGTTAAATGAGGAATTAGAATCGACGATTCGGGCTTTGCGAATGAGAATCTTCATCTTGGAAAAGTTGCACGAAGATAATTGATGTTTCCGGATTTTTTGAAATTGAAATTTTCAGTTAGTTTTGCCGGCCCATCCCTTTTAGAAATCAGCTATCCATCGGGGCGTAGCGCAGCCCGGTAGCGCACTTGTATGGGGTGCAAGTGGTCGCTGGTTCGAATCCAGTCGCCCCGACTTCGCCCGCCGAAACTTTAGTGAAGGCGGGCTTTTTTTATTGCAGGTGGCCTGATATTCCGACGGGCTTCGGCCGCTTACGCCATAGCTTCAGTGTCAGCGCACGGGCGAAGCCCGACAGGAGTTTGATATTTGCAAAGACAGAGCGACAATCATTGGGATATTTGGCGACGCCGGAGGTCTTTTTTTCAGATTGATCAAACAGAATTACGGAAGGAGGAAGATTGAGAAGAATGTCTTGCGCATAACTAAGTCCTCGAAAAGATATTTTCCGGTTCGAAAATTAGTTGCTTATAAGTCCAACAATCAGTTCTTGATAATCTTTCTGGTTTCCACCACGCCGTTAGCAGCCACTTTCACAAAATAAATGCCGGGGCTCATCCCTGAAATGTTGATGGTTACACTTGTTCCGTTTTCAATCATGGGCAGGTTCATTTTTTGCCCGCTGCTGTTATAAATTCCAATTTGCAGCTTACCATTATGAGCATAGCTTACCAAAATATGATCGGTTGCAGGATTGGGATACAGGCTAAAACTGCCTGATGATTTCATGGACACGACTCTCACCGCGGAATATGTTGTTTTACCATCGATATCGGTTTGCTGCAGTCGGTAATACGATACACCCTCATAAGGTGATTCATCTGTTGCCGAATAAAACCGGGCGCTGCTGGTGGAACCAGCACCTTTCACCACCTTCACATTTTCCCAGTCTATTGCATTAGTGGAGCGTTGGATTGTAAAATAATTATTATTGAATTCAGAAGCGGTTTCCCAGTCAAGCCTTACGATTTCGTTTTCATTGATTGCCGTGAAAGAAATCAGGGTTATTGGAAGCAGTTCCGTGACAATGGATCCTACATAGAATGAGTTCGTCAAGTTGGCAACAGAAATTCCGGTTCTGTTGATCTGGGGATTGGAAGTTGTACCTCCATTGGTCCCAGCAGTTCCTGTAACGCTATTTACGAGTGTGAGGCGAAGATCAGCCACATTACCAATAGTGCCGAATCCGGTACCCTCTGCACGGAGATTATAATTTCCACCTGCAAGGCCATTGGCGGTGGCAAGGTTCCAGAACAAATCTTTCCTGGAAAGCACCGTAAAGGCCCCATCGGGAAAAGAAACACTCGAAGTGGTTGTAGCATTGTTATAAGCCAGTGTAATACTTCCCCCGGTGGTAGGTCCGGTAATGGGTGCCGAAACATAGAAAGGCCTGTAATTGGTCGCGGTGCCGACAGGGAAGAGACCATTCACTGAACCGTCTGCAATCGTAGTCGTATTGAACCATCTCTTGAAAGTTCCCGTGCCAATAATGGTGCCGGTGGTGTAAGCCAGGGTACCTTTATTGGCTACCGAAGTACCCAGATTAAGGTTATTCCCATTCAGGTCTAAATTGCCCTGGGTCATGGTAAATGTTGAAGCAATGGTAACATCATTCAGCAATTGGGTGCCAGGGGCGGAATTATTCAGTACCATGTTCGAAAAATTTTCTCCTCCAGGTACAGTAATTGTCTGAAGCGCCGTTCCGGCAAAATTCACGGTGCTGGTGGATTCGGTAAAACCTGCCGTACCATAATCAGACCAGTTGCCTGAGAGATTGATGGTATTGGAGCCGGGAGCGAGCACGCCGCCTGTAACAGTAAGATCATTTGCAACCGTGAGGTTGCTGCTGAGTGTGCTGGTATTAGCAGTAACCAGCACATTGTAAAAATTCATCCCCGAGCTGAGTATTGCCAGGTTGTTTCCTCCGAATGCTACACTGGAAGTGGAAGCATTTACGGTGCCACTGTTATAAGTCCAATCCCTGCTTTCGCTTATCGTCCCAGAAAGAGTCAGTGTGCCGGAAGCTTTCTGGATCTTTAAAAAGGGCATTCTGCCGCGTCCCACAGTCGCACTGCTGCTGAATGACTGGGCTCCGGATCCATTGATCAGGATGGTTGCTGTGCCTCCGCCACCAGCGCCGGTGTTGCTGATTGAGATATCGCCCTGCGCCTCGATGGCAGTGGCACCACTGACAGGTGTGGATATGGTGACATTGGAGCCTCCGATTACAGATAGTGTACCCGTGACTGTTAGAATTGTTCCCGTGCTGATTGTGAATGTATAACTTGCGCTCCCTTCCAAAGTAATGTTATTGAGCGCATGGCTTCCGCTAATGGTTAGGGAATTGTTGAATACTACGGTAGCATTGTTAGTGACATGATCCATGGTACCGGCAACATAAGTCCAGTTGCCCCGGATCGTAATCAGCGCCGGGAAACTGAGTATGCCGGATGGCTTGTTGACGGTTATGGCCGGCAATCTGCTTTGATTGATCAGGAGCGTACTCGTGATAGCCTGGTTAGTATTTCCCTTAAAGCTGATTACTGTTGTTCCTCCGCCACCCACGGCTGTGTTGGTTAAATTGAGGGCTCCAAGCAGGTCGATATTCCCATTGTTGAGGGTTATATTATTGGGTCCGCTGATCTCCATCGAACCCGTGATGGTAAGTGTGGTGCCGGCCGCAGTGGCGATCGTATAATTCCCAGCACCATTGAAATTAATATTGTTTAGTGTATGGCTTCCTGTTATTGTCAGGGAGTTGGCAAATACGATGGTGGAATTATTTGTGGTTGGATCAAGTATGCCGGAACTGTAGGTCCAGTTTCCGCTTACTGTTAAGAGGCTGGGGAAAACCAGTGTGCCGGAAGATTTGTTGATGGTTACCGCGGGCAGCCTTCCCTGATTGATGATTCCGCTGCCACTGATGGTTTGATTTCCGCTGCCATTGATCAGCAGGGTTCCGTTTCCGCCACCATTGGTACCCGTGTTTGTAATATTAATATTTCCCTGGGCGGCGATGGTGCCGGTGTTGATACTTAGATTGTTGGCTCCACTGCCTAAATTAAGATCGTTATTGGCTGTAATGGTGCTGCCGCTGGCAACGGTGACAGTGACATTTGCTGTCGACTCCACTGTCAGATTGTAAACTGTAAAACTTCCCGATATGGTCAGACTTCTCACAATCGTGAAAGTGGAAGTCGTGGGATCGATTGTTCCCGCCGTATAACTAACATTCGACGCGAAAGAAATAATTCCACTCAAAGACAAAATGCCGGATGACTTATTGATATTGACGAGTGGCAGCCGGCTCTGGTTTGTGGAGACACCAGTCCCGTCAATCAATTGGCTGGAATTGCCAATTACATTGATCGTAGCCGAACCCCCTCCGCCCGTGGCGGTATTTGTGAGGTACATGTTGCCGTTCAAATTAATGTCCCCGGTATTGATGGTGATGTTTCCGGCACCTGCCAGGGAGAGATCTCCATTGGCAGTCAGGATGGTTCCGGCAGCCAAATTCGTGATCACACCTGAAGCGTTTACCCAGTAACAGATATTGTTGAAAGTGGTACTCCCCGTAATGGAATAAGTTCCCACGCTGCCCCTTGTAAAGCAAAAAGTGGAAGAGCCTGCGTTTATGGTTCCGCCTGTATAAGTGAAATTGTTCGCTACGCCCGGGAAATTGAAAAGATTCAAAACGCCGGAGGTCTTATTGATATTCAGTTTTGGGAGTGCTCCCTGACCAGCCGCGGGGCTTCCCGTAAAATTCTGTGTACCGGTGCCAATGATATTGATCGTGGCACTGCCTCCGCAGCCGGTAGCAGTATTAGTAATAGTGATGTCTCCATTCACATCGACCGCTCCCGTATTAATATTTATGAACAAGGCTCCACTAATGGCAAGGTTGCCGAGTACAGTAATATTTCCAGCCGAAGTTATCGTGTAAGTCTTGCCCAATCCCACTAATTCCAGATTGTTGAATGACGGGCTTGTGCCGGAAATGGTCTGTGCCCCCACTGCGGTGCAATTATATTTTACAGAGCCATTGTTATGATTAAAGCTGCCTGAACTAAATGCGGTGTTATGTCTAAATTCAGTAGTGGTGGAAGTGGAAGTAAAATTTGTTCCGGATAAGGTGAATGCTCCACCGAAGATGATATCTGCTGCGCCACCTGAAAATGTTCCACCTGAAAAAGTTGATGCGCCGCTGGCGATGATAGTATTGGCTCCTTGTGAGATAGTGCCGGTATAAGTCGCGTTTACATTGATGCTGGTTACCGTCACAGGAGTATTGATGATACAATCTCCAAGCCCACCGTTATCGAAGAACACTGCGTCTCCCGCGACCGGAACACTCGCGCCTCCCAAACCACCAGAAGCCGTTGCCCAATTGGCCGTACTATTCCAATTTGCCGCGACACCTGAAATCCAGAATCTGTTGGCTGCATTACAATAACTTGAAAGGATCAGCAAGAATCCAATATAAACCAGTTTCCCATCCGGGCCCATCCGGCTTTTGATCGCCGTTTTAACAGAATCTCTAATCATATAGACGGATTTATGGCAAGAGGGAAGCTAATTCTGCACCAATGCCATAAGTTATTAATAATGAATAGCTTATATTTCAGTACTGACCCCAAAAAATTTGTTTTATGGACGAGTTTCCGAAAATGGGAAAGCAATTAGGGTATTTTGGCAAATGAATAATGGGAAACACTAGTACAACATCTACAAGTAAAAGGCGACTTTATTCGCTAATCCGGAATAACAACTACGACTTTTATGGGCAAAACACTTAATTTGAACTAAGTGTAAAGCATTAGTCTAAACGGAGAGTAAGATTAGATATTACTCATTTCTACGACTATTTGTTGTTAATGGGGGCTTTCTGAATGCAGATCATTGATGGACCCTCAGGGATGAATTTGGAGATGGTCCGGGAGGGGGTACCGGATGGCAACCTACTTATCGGAGGGGAAATTAAACCCGCCGGGTGGCTAAAAAAATGACTATTTGAAAGATCCTTTGTGAGCCGAAAGCATCACGAATGGATGTGGATAGAAGGAGCTTCGCTAATTTAAGATAGGTTCTGGATGCATGAGATTATTCAAGAAATCTGGTGAAATATTTTCGTGCAGGATTCGCGATGCGGACGATATGAATCTGTGTCTTGATTCCTCTGAAAGCTCAGGTAGCAAGGGAATTCCTTGTTTTCAACTGATAGAATCAGAGCAAATCGCTTTATCGAATTTAATAAAAGCTTACCCAACTTTGGCGTCATTCTTGCGTACATAGATCAAAATTCCGGACGGTGAAAAAAAATCTTCTGATTTTATTATTGTTTGTTGCAACAGTTTCTCATGCCCAGCGTCTCAGTGTAGAGGCATTTGCGGGATTAGCGAATTACCAGGGCGATTTACAGGAAAATAGATACACACTTGCTCAATCGAGAGCAGCCATTTCACTGGGTTTGGGTTATGCCCTCACAGACAAATTTTCGATAAGAGGACTTGCCACACTGGGTAGCATTCAGGCTGATGACAAATACAATACGAAGTCGCTGCTGCAAGGCAGGAATCTGAATTTCAAGTCTAAGATTTACGACGCGAGCCTGGTTGCAGTGTATGACTTTTTCAGTCTCGATACCAAAAGATTCACACCCTATGTATTTGCAGGGATTTCAGCTTTTCATTTCAACCCATATACTAATGATTCATCGGGGAAAAAAGTATTTCTCCGCACACTCAGTACAGAAGGAGAGGGGCTGCCACAATATCCCGACAGGAAATTATATAAACTGAATCAGATTTCCATACCTCTCGGAGGTGGGATCAAATTTGTGGTGAATGATAATGTGACCGTTGGCTGGGAATTTCAATTCCATAAGACCTTTACAGACTATCTTGACGATGTGAGCAGAACTTATGTCGACTACAATACGCTGTTAGCCGCAAGGGGGCAGACGGCTGTGGATTTGGCTTATCGAGGAGACGAACTAAAGAATGGTAATCCTTCGTATCCTTCAGACGGGACCATTCGAGGAAGTTCAAAATACAAAGACTGGTATTATTTTTCAGGGATAACGGCGAGCTTCAGAATTATTACAAAGAAGGATGGCCAGGTGCGTGCAAGGAGAGGAGGGGGCAGTGGAATTGCATGCCCACCCAGGGTATATTGATATTATTAAAATTAGAGATTATACCCGGGATGGTTGCTAAGTTCCGGGTTTTGTCTTTAATAATGATTACCCATTTAGACCTCAAAGCAAAAAGGAGGGGTTGGCAAATGTTAAACTATTTTAATTTGGGGCTAAATAGAAGGGTATGTTCCAGGGAATATCAGTGCAGCAGTTTAACAGGTACTTCAAAAAGGAGGACGATTGCAAACAATATCTCTTCGATCTGAAGTGGAAAAAAGGCTACCGGTGTAGAAGGTGTGGTTGTACCAAATATTATAAGGGCCGCACCCGGTTCCACCTGCGATGCAGCAGTTGCAGTTATGATGAGTCGGTCACGGCCCAAACGATCTTCCACAAGCTGAAGATCCCGCTGTTAAAGTATTTATGTAAGAAAAACATAGTGCAGGTTTCATACGGTAATCGGTAAGATTCCGTCCTAATTTTGAGGAGCGATAACAAGTTGTTTCGCAAATTTTAAAATTAAAAACACTGCACTATGTCAAACGCAAATTTGGTAAAAGGAATTGACTTTTCCGGTGAAAAATTTTATATCGGATTGGATGTACACAAAAAATCATGGACAGTGACCATCAGAAAGCCTTTGGCATGGCCTTCCGGCTGTCGGTGCGCAAAAAGGGAATGTCCACCACGGAGCTGGCCCGGGAGTTTTCCATCAATCAAAAATCATCCTGGCTCTTCAAGCGCAAGACCCAGGAAGCGATGAAAACTGACGGCAGCTATCTTGCGGATCGAGATTCGGGGCTGGAGGATTTATTGATTGGAGGCCGGAGTAAGGGCGGGGGTGGCAGGAAAGCCCGAAAGTGCCGTCTTAAACCCGTTATTGACTGGGAAATAGAACTGGAAAACGCGGGAATTTTCAGAAGCAAAGGGAATAGGCTGCAGCAGGAAGCATTTGAAATCAGCATAAGTCCACCCAGACGAGGAAGAAGATTTCCGGACATGTATGTGGTAGTGATGAATTTGAAAGGATGGCTGCGAGGCATTCATCATCACTGTTCCGAAAGGTTTGTGACTGGATATCTGGATGAATTCTTTTTTCGGTTTAACGGAAGAAATTCTTTAAGAAGCATCTGGCACCAGCTCATAGAACAGTATATGGCGAACCCACCCTACCGCTATAGGGCCCATGCGGCCTAAATGGGTAATCATGATTTATTAATCCTCCGATTAAAGAAAATCCTGCTTTACTTTTGACGGATAATTTGACCCATTCATGGCTTACAGGAATCAGCAGGAATTCATTGAGGCTTTGGAAAAAGCAGGCGAACTTGTCAGAATCAGGAATTTTGTCGACCCCAGACTCGAAATGGCAGAAATCACAGACAGGGTAAGCAAAAGTGGAAATGGCGGCAAGGCCCTGCTTTTTGAAAATACAGGATATGATTTCCCGGTGCTCATGAACGCCTATGGCAGTGAAAAAAGAATGTGTATGGCCCTGGGCGTTCAAAACCTCAATGATATCGCCGCAGATATTGAATCACTTTTCAAAATGCTAACCAAACCTAAGGAAAGCATTCTGGACAAACTGAACATGCTGCCTAAACTGGGACAATTTGCTTCCTGGATGCCAAAAGTGAAACATTCCAGGGGCGAATGCCAGGAAATAGTGATGCTGGAGCCTGACCTTACGAAACTTCCCGTCATTACCTGCTGGCCCAAAGATGGCGGACCCTTCCTCACACTACCAATCATTCATACCAAGGACCCGAATACCGGGATCAGGAATGTGGGTATGTACCGAATGCAGGTATTTGGACCAACATTGACCGCCATGCATTGGCATAAGCACAAGGTTTCCGCCAAACATTTCAACGAATATAAAAAACTAAATAAACGAATGCCCGTTGCGGTAGCCCTCGGTGGCGATCCGGTTTACGCTTATTCTGCAACAGCACCACTTCCTGAAAATGTTGATGAATACATGCTCGCCGGTTTCCTTCGAAAGAAAAAAGTGGAATTGGTGAAATGCCTGACGCAGCCTGAACTTGAAGTGCCCTCCGATGCGGATTTTGTAATTGAAGGTTTCGTGGATCCGGGCGAAGAATTGATATGGGAGGGACCTTTCGGCGATCATACCGGGTATTATTCATTGCCTGACTGGTACCCAAGATTTCATGTTACCTGCATCTCCCATAAAAAAAATCCGGTTTACCCGGCGACGATCGTCGGAATTCCACCTCAGGAAGACGCCTGGCTCGGGAAGGCTACTGAAAGAATATTCCTGGCACCTATCAAAATGACTATGGTGCCTGAAATCGTGGATATGGAAATGCCCGTCGAAGGGGTTTTTCATAACCTGGTAATAGCGAAGATCAAAAAAGAATATGCTGGTCAGGGCCAAAAAGTAATGTACGCTATGTGGGGAGCTGGACAAATGATGTTCAATAAGATTCTTGTGTTGGCAGACGAATCGGCCGACATAAGAGATTATGAGGGACTCGCGAGACAAATTTTCAATAACCTGAATGTGGCCACTGATATTTCGTTTAACCACGGCCCCATGGATGTTTTGGATCATAGCTGCAGCAAATTGGGACTCGGCGGAAAGATGTGTATTGACGGAACAAAAAAATTCGAAGAGGAAATCGATGAAAGATTTATGCCCGGAATTCAGAAATCAAATCCCGTAATTGGAGAAAAAATAAAGGAGAATTTTCCTGAAGTGAAAACCGTGAATATCTCATTGTTGCAAAGGAATATTCCTTGCATCATACTCTCGGTACAAAAGAACAAGAAGGGCCATATCCGTTCCTTGCATGAACAAATATGCTCTATGCAAAAAGAGATGGAAGCTATCAAAATTGTGCTCTATGTGGAGCATACAGTAGATCCAAATGATCTTCCTGTTGCCCTTTGGCGCTTCTGCAATAATCTGGATCCTAAACGCGACAGCACATTGGTGGATAGTCCATCTTCTTTCGGGAAGGATAAAAGATTTGCATGCCTGGGTTTAGATGGAACCCGAAAAACAAAAGAGCTGGATGATTTTGACCGTGACTGGCCGAATATTATCGTTGCGGATGAGCGCACCATTGCAGCAATTGATAATAAATGGGAACTCCTTGGACTAGGTCCCCTGATTCCTTCTCCTTCACTCAAATTCAGGGATCAGTTATATGGGGAAGAAGCAGTTGGGAAACAATGAAAAGAGTCATTTCAGGCCAGGTTTATATGATAAGGAATTGAGCCATAAGGGTCTGCAAATTTGAGTCCCTCCTGACCCTAAATCCCATCTCTAATTAAAGTATTAAATTATTGATACTTAGCCTGTAGGAAAAAAATAAGAGGCTCATAGACATGAGCCCCCTTTAGTTTCAACCCTAAACCCTTGAGAAAGATATTTGTAATGCTTCTAAGATTATGCCAAAAAGAGTTTATGTGGAAAAAACAGATTGTTTTTCCATTTTTTTAAGTAGTTACCCCTAGAATCTCTCAAGGTTACTGAAGAAAAAGTCTGATTCAATCTTCGCATTTTCATCACTATCGCTGCCATGAATGGCATTGTTCCCAACACTTTCCGCATATAGTTTGCGAATGGTTCCGGCATCGGCCTTTTTGGGGTCTGTAGTGCCAATCAGTTTTCGGAAATCCTCTACAGCGTTGTCTTTCTCCAAAATAGCTGCAACAATTGGGCCACTGCTCATGAATTCCACCAATTCGCCATAAAATGGCCTTTCCCTATGAACCTGGTAAAATTCCCCCGCTTTATCCTTTGATAAGAAAGTTAATTTCATCGCAGCGATACGGAACCCCGCAGTAATAATCTTATCAAGTATGGCTCCGGTAAAACCATTTCTGAATGCATCCGGCTTAATGATCGTGAATGTTCTGTTTGTCATATTTCCCTTTCTTTTTGGGAGGCAAAGGTATATTGAATCACTACCAATTTCAAAATTTGCGAACTTTTGATATTCGGTTATTTCAAATAATGAAAATGACCTCTTCAGGGTTTCAGGCACGCCCCGTTCCCTGACGCCAACAGACCCCGGCGAAGGGTTAAAAAAAATTTGACCGTATAGATATTATAATTGATTTTTGCGCCTCTATTATGAAACCTATTCAGGAGATTTTCCCATTACTTGGTGACCCGCGAAAAGTAGTTGTTACCATGCATCAAAAACCTGATCCGGATGCGATGGGATCTTCCCTGGGACTTGCCAATTTTCTAAAACAGTTGGGACACCAGGTAAATGTGATTTCTCCTACCAATTGGGCCGAATTCCTGAATTGGATGCCTGGATGCAAAAAAGTGCTGGATTATGAGCTGACCCGCGAAAAATCGAACGCCATCCTGGATGCGGCAAATTGGGTATTTTGCCTGGATTTCAACTCGCTCGATCGCACCAGGAATCTTGCGCCTAAATTGAGAAGCCTGAAATGCGAGAGAATCCTGATTGATCACCATGAGCAGCCGGAGACCGAATCTTTCGCTTACGGTATCAGCCTGGTTTCAAAAAGTTCGACAGCCGAAATGGTATATGATTTCATCATTGATTCGGGCAATAATGACAAGATCAATGAAGACATTGCGGAATGTTTGTATGCGGGCATCATAGGTGATACGGGTTCATTCCGTTTCCCGGCTACTTCCGCGGGAGTTCACAAAATGGTATCCGACCTCAAGTCGCGGGGCCTGAAACATACAAAGGTGCATGAAGAAATTTATGATAATTATCTTGAGAATAGGCTTCGTTTCATAGGTCATGTATTGCTGCACAGGATGGAAATATTCTATCAATACAATACGGCCCTGATTGCTATTCCCAAATCGGATCTTCTCAGGTTCGATATCAAAACCGGCGATTCAGAAGGCCTCGTGAATTATCCCCTCTCGATCAAAGGAATTAAGATGGTGGGTCTGGTCATAGACCGCGATGAAGAAAGGAAATGGTCATTCCGCAGTAAGGGAAATGTGGATGTGAATACATTTGCGAGAAAGTATTTTGAAGGTGGAGGTCATTTCAATGCCGCGGGGGGCCGCAGTTCAGATTCTCTGGAAAAAACAGTGCAGGTATTTAAACAGGCTTTAAAAGAAAACGCATCACAATTACAATAATAAATTCATATGAAAAAAATCATGTTTGGCTTGGTGGCGCTAATTCTGGCTGCCGGTTTCAATTCCTGCGATCAGAGCGGTTATAAAAAGCTAAATGGAGGCATGGAATATAAGATTATTGGCAACGGAAAAGGTACTAAAATTGCCTATGGTGAAGTAATGAAATATCATATAGTACAGAAATACAAAGATTCTGTGTTGAAAGATTCCAGGAATCAACCTCCTTCATACCAGCCTGTGGACAGTACGCAATTGCCTAAAGAATATTTTCAAATATTCCAGCAGGTAAGATCGGGTGACAGCATCGTGATTCGGGTTCCTGTTGACAGCGTATTCAAAGGAGCCATGGGAAGCATGCCTCCACAATTCAAAAAAGGAGAATTTTTCTTCACACTGGTTAATGTTTTAGGCGTATTGAAAGCAGATCAGGCACAAGCCGATTTTAATCAGGAAGTGAAAAAATTCCAGGAACAGGATTCCATCCGCTCAGTGGCGCAGGCCGTAATTGATGATCAGATTCTTAAAGACTATATCGCCAAGAATAATATTAATGCGGTCAAGACTCCAAGAGGAGCTTATGTTGAAATTCAGATGCAGGGTAGCGGCGCCCTCGCTAAGGATGGTCAGATGCTTACCATCAATTATACCGGCAGATTCCTGGATGGTAAGGCTTTTGACAGCAATGTTGATACCATATTCAGACATGCCAAGCCTTATGAACTGATCCTGGGATCTACTCCGTTGATAAAAGGTTGGGATGATGGATTAAAAATGTTCAATAAAGGAAGCAAAGGAAGAATCTTTGTCCCTTCAGTCCTGGCCTATGGTTCCCAGGGTGACCAAAGAGGTGTCATTAAACCAAATGATAACCTGGTCTTCGATATTGATCTGGTGGACCTCAAAGAGGTGCCGCAGCAGACCCCGGAATCATCCCTTCCTCCGAAAGATTCTATTCACCAAAAGAATCAGGCGCAAAGAAAATAAATTCCTGACAAATATTCGATCTAACCCGCCCCGCAACCAGCGGGGCTTTTTCTTTGGCAGAGTTCAGATAATTCTTCAGTTATCCTGCATCCATGTAAAACTGGTATAGAATTACGGCTTCCCTGGCTTCTTTCACATCATGAACCCTTAGGATATTGGCGCCATTCATGAGCGCGATAGTATGAAGAACCGTACTACCATTCAAGGCTTCATCTGCTGAAATGCCCAGAGTTTTATAAATAGTTGACTTCCGCGATAATCCAACCATTATAGGCTTATCCAGAATCCTGAATACGGAAAGTTCACGGAGCAAAGTGAAATTATGCCTGATGTTTTTTCCAAATCCAAATCCAGGATCAACGATGATATCTTTGATCCCTGCTTCCACGCAGGCCGTGACTTTTCCAACAAGAAAATCCAAAACCTCTGCCGTCACGTTTTCATAGTGAGGATTTTCCTGCATCCGCGCGGGCTCCCCCTTCATGTGCATGCAGATATAGGGAATATTCATGGCAGCTACAGTCAGCATCATTTCAGGATCGAAATTCCCAGCGCTGATATCATTTACCATGAGTGCACCCACAGCGCCTGCTTCCCTGGCAACGGATGCGTGAAAAGTATCAATTGAAATAACTGTGCCCGGAAATGATTTCAAAATTGCCTCGATTGCGGGTATGGCTCTTCGTAATTCCTCATCTGGTTTGATTTGTTCACTCCCCGGCCTTGTGCTCTGACCGCCTATATCCAGAATATCCGCGCCTTCTTTTATCATTTGTTCAGCCTTGCACAATACGGCATCCACACTATCCACCCTGCTGGCTTCATAAAATGAATCGGGCGTAATATTGATGATTCCCATCACCAATGGTTTATCCACAACAATTAACCGGCCATTGCAGTTTAGCGTGTACATTCGGGCCTTTGACTTATTTTTGAACGATTAAGATAAGAAGAACTTGAGAAACGGAAATGGTAACATTGATGAATCGAAAAAATCACACTTTCTGACTACTGACTAATAACTATTGACTAATGACCAATCCGCCTCCAGTAAACTTTCGGCGGACGCAGTGACTAATGACTACTTACTAATGACAACTAATCAACAATACCACCGCGCCATCAATAAAGCCAGGGAAATTTTTTTGAAGAAGACAAAAGATTATGGAACTTCCTGGAGAGTGCTGCGGCCCATTGCCGTTGTGGACCAGATCTTCATCAAGGCAAAACGCATTCGAACTATCCAGGAAAACAAATCGCAGAAAGTCGCCGACGATATTCCATCAGAATTCATGGGAATCCTGAATTACGCGGTAATCGGACTGATTCAACTGGAACTACATTCAGAAGAGGTGGAGGAAATTCCCGTTGACAGAGTAGAACAACTCTATGACAAGATGATCTCAAGGGCCAGTGAACTGATGAAGGCAAAAAATCACGATTATGGAGAGGCCTGGCGCGAAATGAGTCAGGAGAGTTTTGTAGATCTCATTCTTTCTAAGGTATTACGCCTGCGCCAGATCATCGCGAATGAAGGCAAGACTCTGATCAGTGAAGGGATAGATGCCAATTATTACGACATCATCAACTATGCCGTTTTTGCCCTGATCCTGATTGGTGAAAATGAATCGGGCAAGAAGAATTAACTGGCAAAGGGCCTGCTGCTTCATCGAAGCCGGTGCGCGATCAAAGGAGCGCCCGAATATAGGTCACCGGATGGCAATGCATAATATCTGAATGAAGAAAAGAGCCTAGATTTTCATAAATCCTTACTAAAACGAAAACCCGCTTGCGAATATGAAATCGATTGTCAATATTTCAAGGTTCCTGGTTGGAATACTATTCATTTTTTCAGGACTTGTAAAAGCCAATGATCCTCTCGGTTTGGCCTATAAAATGCAGGAATTCTTTGATATTTGGGCCCAGGGTGGTTTCCTGCCGGGATTGATGCACAGGATGGACAATTTTGCACTGGCTTTTTCCGTGCTGGTCATCGCCTTTGAAATAATCGCCGGGGTCGCAGTACTGGTAGGCTGGCGCATGCGCATTTTCGGTTGGCTATTGCTGTTACTTATCCTGTTTTTCACCTTCCTCACAGGATACGCCTATCTTTCGGGGAAATTCAGGAGTTGCGGATGTTTTGGAGATTGTATTCCATTGTCTCCTTTCGGTTCCTTTATAAAAGACCTCATACTACTGGTACTCATATTGCTGATTTTCGCAAACCGGAAAAAGATCAAACCCATTCTTTCCATATCCGTCAGTACCGGCATCATGATGGTATCTTTGATTTTCAGTTTTGTCTTTCAATGGTATGTCTTGAAACATCTTCCCTTTGTAGATTGCCTTCCTTTCAAGGCGGGTAACGATATTCCTTCTAAAATGAAAATCCCTCCGGGCGCAATTCCCGATAGTACTGTAATCAGTTTCGTTTACCGAAAGGATGGGAAAGAAATTGAATTTACCGCAGATCATTTCCCAGAAGATTTCGATGATTCCGTATATCATTTTGTGAAACGTTACGACAAGCTGATCCGGAAGGGGAATGCGGAACCACCGATCAAGGATTTTAGCCTCAAGACCTCTGCGGGCATCGACACAACTCTCCCAATCCTGCAAAGTGCCGGCTATAAATTATTTCTATTTTTAAAAGATGCTGATGAAGCCGCCAGTGGATGGGAAGCCGAATGCAGGCTGATCCTGAAACAAGCCGAAACAAAAAACATTCCGGCATTCCTGATCACGGCATCCGCACCCGACCGCATCAATTCCTTCCTGGAAGATGAAAAGCTTGGCTGGATAAGCGTTTTGAGTTGTGACCCCGTTCCCATAAAAACTGCCGCACGCGCCAATCCAACTCTGATCCTGTTGAAGCAGGGAGTGATCATTGGGAAATGGAGCCAGGCCGATTTTGATAAAGCGTTTAAAACAATTTTGCAAATTGCAAATAACCCTGGAGAAAGCGCCGCAGCTTCTACCGGAAACCTTAGCAATGACAGCTTAAACAACAAAAATCCTTGATTCGGTATATTACCAGGAAATCATTATATGGCCTGCTGGTGCTGGCTGGTGTGGTAATACTGGTTTTCTTTTTATTCCAGGGATTTGGCGACCCGGCAAGATTGGTTATGGGACAAACCGGAGACAGTACAACCATAAAGAATATTCGCAAGGAACTTTATCTGGACCAGCCACGGTGGAAACAGTTTCTATACTATGTCCGCGATGTTTCACCCATCAGCATTCATACAGAAGCTGAAATTCGGGAAAAAAACCTGCAGGGTATCTTCATCGGCGGCCATTATAATATTGCAATCAAAATTCCTTATTTGCGGCGTTCCTATCAAACCAAGCGGGACGTTTGGGATATATTGATGGAGGCATTGCCTGGAACTATTCTTCTCGCTGTGGCGGCGATGATATTCGCCACCCTGGTTGGGATATCATTGGGCGTGTTGGCAGCGGTGAAAAAAGACTCCTTGATGGACAGTTCAGCCGTTTTTGCGAGTGTAATCGGAATTTCTGCTCCATCATTCTTCATGGGGATTTTGATTGCCTATTTTTTCGCAATCTACCTGGGACCCTTTTCGGGACTCAATCTCACAGGCAGTTATTACGAATACGACGATGTTACCGGAGAAAAATACCTGGCACTCCGCAACCTGATACTGCCTGCACTCACATTGGGCATCCGTCCGCTCGCCATAATCACCCAGCTCACTCGCAGCGCCATGCTGGATGTGTTGAACCAGGATTATATTCGTACTGCTTATGCAAAAGGATTGAGCAAAGGCAAAGTGCTTTGGAAACATGCGCTGCCCAATGCATTGAATCCTGTGATCACGGCCATTACCGGCTGGTTTGCGGAATTGCTGGCGGGCGCTTTTTTCGTGGAATATATATTTGGATGGAAAGGTATTGGGAAACTCACAGTGGATGCTCTTGACAAACTTGATTTCCCCGTAGTAATGGGCAGTGTGCTGATAACCGCCACACTGTTTATCCTGGTCAATATCCTTTCCGATCTCCTGTATGGCCTGGTTGATCCCAGGATACGAGTGCGTTAATAGCGATAATTATTCCTTATTGTTTCTATTTTTCCTGAAATACTCTTACATAATCCACTTCCATCTTTTGGGGCCAGATATTTTCGTCTACTCCCTTTTGGCCTCCCCAGTCACCGCCCACTGCTATATTGAGCAACAGGTGCGCAGGCTGGTCAAATGGCCATCCATCCCTGCCACTATGTTCATTCGCAAACCGGAAGTATTCTTTATCATCAACAAATATCCTGATGCTCTCCGCATTCCATTCCATCTTGTAAACGTGAAATTTATCCATGCAATCAGGGACGGAAGTTATGGCTGTCTTCTGCGTTCCAATGGAATGATAATATTTCCTGCAATGTATGGATGCATGAATATTTCCCGGATCGAAACCCACGTGTTCCATAATGTCAATTTCTCCATCGTCGGGCCATTTAAGTGGGGTAGTGGAGCCCAGCATCCATATGGCAGGCCAGGTGCCTTTTCCACGGGGAAGCCTGGCCCTCACCTCAATCTTGCCATATTTCCAATCTCCCTTACCCTTTGTAACCAGCCTGGCTGAGGTATATTGCATGCCCTTGTAATTCTCCTTTCTTGCTTCAATGGTGAGCAGGCCATTTCCCACCCTGGCATTTTCCTGGCGTTTGGCCGTATAGAATTCCAATTCATGGTTACCCCATCCGTCTCCACCCACATCATAATTCCATTTGGAGGAGTCGGGCAGTCCCTTATAATTGAACTCATCGGCCCAAACAAGTTTCCATTTTGGTGATGAAACGGTATCGGTTCCGTTAGGCGATAGGCCAACAGCCAATATCAGGGGTATCCATGCCAATTTCATATGTAAACATTTTGCCGAAGCTAAAATTTAGTTTTCATATTTGAAAAATATCGTAAATTCCTATACTCAATTTTCAAAAGCGTTATTTTTCTGACCAGGCAAAATCAATTTTATGGTACACATAACAGTAGCACAGATTTTTCATCGCAAAGGACGGCGTAACATAACCATTTCGCCAGATGCAACCGTATTGGATGCTCTCAGGCTGATGGCCGAAAAAAACATCGGCTCCATCATCGTGATGGACGGAGATGAATATTGCGGATTGCTCACTGAAAGAGATTATGCTAGAAAAATAATGCTTTTGGGCAAGTCCTCCACCGATACCCTGGTGGCTGAGATCATGCTCGAGTACCTTCCCAAGATTTCACTGCGGCACAAACTGGAGGAGTGCATGGGCATCATGAGTGCTCATAATATCCGCTACCTGCCAGTCTTTGAAGGTGACGAATTCTATGGCGTCATTTCGGTTATGGATGTGGTAAAGGAAGCCCTCTTGTCGCAACAGGAAACCATTAATCAATTACAGAACTATATCCACTCAACTGTTTGAATATTATTGTGCAGTCTATCCTTTTTTCAGCTATTTTTGCCGCGCCAAAAAAATCTGGCAAGCTATTTGGTAATCGTATAAAAACTAGACTATGAAGAAAGGGCTATTAATGATCGTCGTTGCTTTTTTTGCATTTTCATTTGCCGGGCATTCACAATCCATGGGTTATTCCTATAAAACAGCGCTCGGCGTCAAGGTATGGGATGGAGGAGGCATATCCCTCAAACACTTTACCGGCAAAAACGCGGTTGAAGGAATCGCTTATTTCTGGTCGCATGGTTTCAGGTTGACCGGACTCTATGAAATTCATGGTGATATTGAAGGCGCTAACGGACTGAAATGGTATATAGGTCCCGGAGCTCACGTAGGATTCTACAACAATCGCTATCATTATCCTTCGGGTAGCTACACCGCCATTGGAATCGACGGAGTGTTAGGTCTGGATTATAAGTTCAAAGGCGCTCCCATCAACCTTTCGCTCGACTGGCAGCCTTCATTTGAATTTGGAGATTTTTCAGGATTCAATGGTAGCTGGGGCGGATTGGGAATCCGGTACACATTCTAAAATGAAAATTTTCATAGCATCAGAAGTCCTGCAACCAATGCAGGATTTTTTTTTGCTCTATTGTATAACCACTTCCCGTATAATATTTTCTCCCAGGGCCTCATTGACCCTTTCCTTTATCTTCTCTCTTTGAAATAAGAGTTCATTCTTAAGCGGCGCGACACTCGTGGTTATGAAAAGTGTGTTATTTACAATTTGAATCTTATCGGTGTATTTGGCAATGGCTTTTCCCATGAGTTGTTCCCATACATCCTCAATCTGCATGGCCTGAATTCCGGATTTTAAACGGCTCTGTTTCAGGAATTGTTTGAGTGCGTCGCCTAAAGAATATTGCCCCATAACGTAAAGATAGGAAAGAACCCCGACCGACGATGCCGGAGCGAATCAGGATAACGAAAATAGATGATCTCATTGATCTGCCAGTTCAATGATCTGGTGCTTCACCTGCAACAGCTCCAGAGTTTCCTTCAATCTTTCACAATGGGTATCAGTTATGAATATCTGGCCTTTGTTTTCCACGCAAACCCGGTGCAACAGGTTGCGCATTCTAAAGTCGTCGAGCTTTTCAAATACATCATCCAGCAGGAGAATGGGAGCGAAGCCATTGTGCCGAAGCAGGATTTGAAATTCGGCCAGTTTGAGCGCAAACAGCAGGCTCTTCCGTTGGCCCTGCGAGGCAATGCTTTTGAAATTCTCTCCATTCAGTGTGAATTGCAGATCATCCCTGTGGATGCCCACCTGGGTCCTTTGCAGCAGGATATCCTTATCCCGGCTCTTACGCATCAGGTTTTCGAATGAGTTCGATAGGAGTTGACTTTGATAGGAAATTTCCAACCGCTCCCCACTTCCTGCGATCGTTTCATATATTTCCTGAACTATTGGAAGAAAAAATTCTAATAATTCCTTTCTGGATTCGTGGACTTTATTTCCTGGATCCAGCAATTGCCCGGTGAGCACATCCAGAAGGCTCTCGTCGCGCCGCGGCGAATCTGCAAACGAGCGCAACAGATAGTTTCTTTGCTGCAGAATCCTGTTGTAGTCCATCAGGGATTGCAGATAGGCAGGATCCAACTGCGACAGCGTATAATCCAGGAATTTTCTCCGCTCTTCACTGCCGCTGGTAATGATTTCCACATCATCTGGCGCCACCATTACGCAGGGAAGCCGCCCGATATGGGCTGAAAACTTAAGATAGGCTTCATCATTTACACTGCATTCTTTCTTCCCATTTTCCCGGAGCACGCATATTACTTTTTCAGATTTGTCATTCCTGACAAAATTCCCTTCGATCCTGAATCCCTTGCTGGCGAATCGCACATTCTGGATGTCAGTCTTTGAAAAATAGCTTTTGGTGAAACAGAGATAATAAATGGCGTCCAGGAGATTGGTTTTTCCCACTCCGTTTTTGCCGCAGAAACCCACGATCCGCTCCTCAAATACGAATGAGGAATTTAAACTGTTCTTAAATTGAACCAATGATATGTTCTGAAGTTGAAGCAAAATGAGATTTTAATAAGTCCGGGCGCCGGCTGTCGGAATCAAAGCAGGCATGAAAATCAGATTTTTGGCATGCTCCATTCGGGAATTCGGCCCGGATAAATATCGGCATCAAAATTCGGATTTAACTCATATATTTGCCCCTCAAATTTTATGTTCGTGAGTACCAAGACAAAAGACGCTACCAGGTTCACAAAAGAAACATATTTATACTGGTACGAACTGATGCTTTTGCTCCGCCGCTTTGAAGAAAAGGCGGGACAATTGTACGGTATGCAAAAGATCCGTGGATTTTGCCATCTCTATATAGGTCAGGAAGCTATAGCGGCTGGTTGTATGACCGCAACCAAACCTGAAGACCCCTTCATCACCGCTTACCGTGACCATGGCCTGGCTATAGCCAAGGGTATCAGCGCCAAATCCTGCATGGCCGAACTGTTTGGAAAAGCTACCGGCTGTTCCAAAGGGAAAGGTGGAAGCATGCACTTCTTCGGACATAAGGAAAGGTTTTTTGGAGGACATGGTATTGTTGGAGGCCAGATAGGGCCGGGAGCCGGACTCGCTTTTGCCGAGCAGTATAAAGGAACAGATAATGTTTCCCTGACTTTTTTTGGCGATGGCGCCGCCCGCCAGGGTGTCATTCATGAAACCTTTAACCTGGCGATGCTATGGAAATTGCCGGTGGTATTTATTTGCGAGAACAATAACTATGCGATGGGTACTTCGGTAGAAAGAACTTCCAATGTAATTGATATTTATAAATTGGCCGATGGATATGAAATGCCGGCCGACAGTGTGGATGGAATGAGTCCTGAAGCCGTTCATGAATCAGTGGCAAGGGCAGTAAAACGCGCCAGGGAAGGCGGCGGACCAACACTTCTGGAAATCAAAACCTACCGGTACAAAGGACATTCCATGAGTGACCCGGCAAAGTATCGTACCAAGGAAGAGGTTGAAGAATATAAGGAGCGTGACCCAATTGATTATACACTTGGAAAATTGCAGAATGAGTTCCAGGTCTCTGAAGATGAAATTGAAAAGATCAATGAAAGGGTGAAGCACGAAGTGGAAGAGGCCGTTCAGTTTGCGGAAGAAAGCCCCTTCCCGGATGCCAGCGAATTGCTGAAAGATATTTATGTACAGAAAGACTATCCATTCATCATGGATTAGAGATAAAAGTGAGAGGCCATGGCATTGAACGGCCTTTTCTCTTAATCATCAGAGTCCAATTTCAAGCGTCAAATACAATGATTGAAAAAAAACACGAAGCAGCGGAGCCTGCAGCGTTCGTAAGAGCCAAAGGATTTTGGGAGCGATACAATAAACCGATAGCTATTGCCTGTACCGCGGTAATCCTGCTGGTGGGCGGCTATTTTATTTATAAGTACTGGATCAGGCTTCCTGAAAATGAAAAAGCGGCCGATGCCATTGGCAAAGCAGAAGAGTATTTTGCCGCCGATAGCATTCGCCTTGCTCTCAATGGTGATGGCATCAACCCGGGATTTTTGAAAGTGGTCAGCAAATACGAAAACACGCCTTCAGGAAACCTTGCCAAATTATATGCGGGTGAATGTTATATGCATTTGGGCGATTACAACAACGCAATCAAATACCTGAAAGGCTTTGACCCTAACGGTTCCCTTCAAACGAAGGCCCTGGTCTTCGGCCTCATGGGCGATGCTTTTGCGGAATTGAAGAAGAATGATGAGGCCGTTGATAATTATAAAAAGGCCGCGACCACATTCGAAAAGAATATCAATTTTTCTTCCGAATACCTGTATCGCGCGGCCAGTCTCTACGACCTCATGGGAAAGAATAAGGAAGCGATTGAATTATTTCAACAG
This sequence comes from Agriterribacter sp., assembly GCA_041484195.1. Classification (GTDB taxonomy): domain Bacteria; phylum Bacteroidota; class Bacteroidia; order Chitinophagales; family Chitinophagaceae; genus PSRI01. The sequence continues at coordinate 41,231 of JBGPHC010000023.1, forward strand.
TTGAAGGATAAATATCCCAGAACTCAAAGAGGGTTCCTGGCCGAAAAATATCTGGGGAAACTGGGTGCTACAAAATAGACCGGTGGTGCTGATACAGAGCCCAGCAATCATTGGCCCGGCAAGATATTCTGACTTTGAATTTTCATCAGACCATGGCTGAAATCAGTAACAGTAATCTATATCAAATTGACGCAGGCATTCTCCCCGGAGATGCCTGTGTTGTTATTGTGCGTACCGAATGGAATGCCGCCTTCGTTGACAGGCTGGAAGAAGGTTGCGTCAGGATCCTGGATCAATACAAGGCGATGCATGAAACCGTTACAGTACCGGGCGCAATTGAAATTTCCTTTGCCATCAAAAGTTATTGGGATAACCAAAAATATCGCGACGGCAAGCCGGAAGCCTTCATCGCCCTGGGTTGCGTGGTGCGCGGCGGAACACCGCATTTTGACTATGTGTGCAAAGCCATAACCGAAGGGGTTTTGCAATTGAATATGATTTTACCCGTTCCTGTTATATTTGGAGTGCTTACGGTTGACAACGCGCAGCAGGCCGAGGAAAGACTGGGTGGCCAACATGGGCATAAAGGAGAAGAAGCAGGCATCACGGCCCTGAAAATGATTGGATTGAAAAGGTCTTTTTCCAGAAATAAATAGTTTGACGCCCAAGGCGGACCGCTCATGAACATCCAGATATTCATTCCATGCTTTGTTGACCAATTGTATCCGCAAACAGCGTTCAATATGGCGAAAGTCCTGAAAAAGCTGGGTTGCCATGTTGATTATAATACTAATCAAACCTGTTGCGGTCAGCCGGCATTCAACGCGGGGTTCTGGGATGAATCAAGAGCAGTTTGTTCCAAATTCCTGAAAGATTTTTCCGGCGCTGATTATATCGTGGCGCCCAGTGCATCCTGCACGGGATTCGTTAGGAATTACTATGGTAAGATCTTCGACAATTCTTCCATGCACAATGAAGTGAAAGACCTGGGCAGGCGTTTGTTTGAATTCACAGAATTCCTGACCATGGTATTGAAGGTAGAAGATGTGGGCGCAACACTTCCTGCCAAGGCCACTTATCACGACTCCTGCGCGGCTTTGCGGGAATGTCATATAAAATCCGGCCCAAGGGCGCTCTTAAACAAGGTAAAAGGACTGGAACTTGTGGAGATGAAAGATGTAGAAACCTGCTGCGGTTTTGGAGGTACATTTGCTGTTAAATTTGAACCCATATCCATCGCCATGGGAGAACAAAAAGCGCTGAATGCGGCGGATACAGGTGCCCAATATATCATTTCCACGGATCTGAGCTGTCTGATGCATATTGATGGAGTGATCAGGAATAAGGGCCTGGATATTCAAACCATGCATATCGCCGATGTGCTGGCCAGTGGTTGGTAGGCAGGGTGGGAGAGTAGCGGCGAATGAAAAGTAGGAATGGCAGGGATTGAACCAACGCGAAAGGATTTGCCAGACCGGCGATATTAATTTCATCTATTCAATTTCTTTAATTTCCAATTCTAATATCACATGTCTTATTGGCTCGTAAAATCTGAACCTTCTGTCTATTCCTGGGAAAAATTCGAAAAAGATAAATATGCAACCTGGGATGGCGTGAGAAGTTACGCGGCAAGAATTCACCTCAATGCGATGAAGAAAGGAGATGAAGTGTTTTTCTATCACAGCAATGAAGGTCTTGCCATTGTGGGTATCGCCAAAGTCGCGAAAGAAGCCTACCAGGATCCCACAACCGAAGATCCCAAATGGGTGGCGGTGGATCTCATACCATTCAGAAAATTAAAGAAAGCTGTCACACTGGAGCAGATAAAATCCGACAAACGTTTGTCAGGTATGGCTCTTGTAAAGATTGGCCGACTTTCTGTTTCCCCCGTTACAGATAAGGAATATAAGGCAATCCTGGAACTGGCGGGGGAGAAATGACGGGAATGGCTGCCTGAATTAATCGAGTCTGAACTTGTTTACCAATACAAGGTTTTCTCTGGCTGCCGCCTCAGGATCTTCCTGAAATCAGGATATCAGTTTCATCTTCACAATATTTCACAATATTTTTCTCTTCCCCCCGGTTACCTTTTTGAGATAACCTGTATCAATATTTTGTTTGCAGGGATTCTTTCAAATCAGTTGGTACTTATGCAAAAATCAATTCTTCGCATCTCATAAACTAAACACATAGATTATATGAAAAACATTCTATTCATTGCAATGGCAATGGCAGGCGTTTTATTGTCTTGCAATAGCATGCAGGGGCACGATGAATCAGCCAAGACGAATTCCAAACCTGAGCTAACCCAAACCGAATCTTTTTCTCTGCGGGCCTTGGATTCCATCGGTTCGAATGGAATCCTGAATAAAGAAAATGAAAGTGATCTCTCTGCTCAAAAAGCGCATCCCCCGTTCCAGGATCATGGAAAGGGCCAATCCCGGCCTGTTCCCACAGACTGGGAAAAAAAGATCATCAGGAATGCTGACCTAAGCCTGGAAGTAAAAGACTTCAGGCAGGCGGGCTCTTCTATCAATGAGGTCATCAGGCTGAGTGGCGGCTATATAGCATCCTCCACGCAGCAACAGTTGGACGACCAGCTCAGGAATGAAATGACGATCCGCGTGCCAAGAGAAAAATTTGATTTATTGGTGGAGCAATTATCGGCGTATGCGAATACTATTTTACAAAAAAATATCACCAGTCAGGATGTTACAGAAGAATATGTTGACACCAAATCCAGGATTACAACGAAAGAGAAGATGTTGGCCAGGTATTACGATTTCCTGCAACAGGCAAAAAAAATAGATGAAGTATTGGAAGTGCAGGATCATATCAATGATATTCAGGAGGGCATCGACCAGGCGACAGGAAGAGTGAATTACATCAACCATCAATCGGTATTGAGCACGATCCACCTGTTATTCTTTCAGAAAATAGCGCCGGTTAAAGGTCCTGGAGATTCACCTCGATTCACCTCACTCTTTGCGCAAAATTTGAATGAGGGATGGCGGCTCATGCAATCCATATTATTGTTCCTGATAAGATTCTGGCCTCTTTATTTGTTTGGATTTATTGCATGGTGGATGATCAGGAGAAACAAAAAGACTGTACCCTTGCCAACCGCGCATGCCCATCCCGCAAAGAAGTAATTGGGCTTTTTTTGCCGACTCTTGCGATCCGCAGTTATTTTTTGTATCGCGAAGCCCGCGAAGGTTTCGCAAGGGACGCAATTTTCTGTATCCCCTGCGGCCATTGCGGTTCCTGGCGTTCATTGCGTTACTTCCCTTATTTTCTCATTCTGTCGCCATTGCGAGATCAAATCAGGGCCCGCTAAATTACATCTGCCAAAAACTTTTCCGGTAAATTTGCCTGATTAGTCTGCATTCATGAACAGGAAAAAATTGGTTGTCCTAACTGGTGCGGGTATCAGCGCCGAAAGTGGACTGAAGACATTTAGGGATACCGACGGTCTATGGGAAGGATATGATGTCACGCAGGTGGCCACCCCCGGAGCCTGGAGGAATGACCCACAATTGGTTTTGGATTTCTACAATTCCAGACGGCGCCAGGTATTGGAGGCTCAACCCAATGTCGCGCATCTCGGCCTGGCCGAACTGGAAAAGGATTTTGACGTTCATATCATCACCCAGAACATAGATGACCTTCATGAAAGAGCCGGTTCTACAAAGGTGCTACACCTGCACGGAGAAATATTGAAAATGAGAAGCGAATCTGATGACAGATTAATCTATGAGATCAGGGGCGATATGAGAATTGGCGACAAGGCCTTAGATGGGGCGCAGTTGCGGCCACATATAGTCTGGTTTGAAGAACCCGTGCCGATGATTGAAGAAGCTATTGAAATTACCCGGACAGCCGGCATTTTCGTGGTAGTGGGTACTTCGTTGGTTGTTTATCCCGCGGCAGGATTGTTGCAGTACGCACCATCAAATGCAACCAAATTCATAATTGACAAAAGGATTCCTCAAACTTCCTCCTTCTATGATATCACATGCATTGAAATGTTCGCCGGCGCGGGCGTATCTCAATTAAAGAAAATCCTCCTGGCAGGCGATAATTCATGAATCTGTTCAAGTATCAGGGTTCAATCTTGGCTCTGCACTTTTTCACAGACCCTGCTCTCCTCCATCCGGGCCATAGAAAATGACCCAGGTTGCGAAATCGGCGCTAAAATTTTTGAACCGATGTTCCATCCCGGCAGGTACAAACAATACATCTCCGGCCTTGCATTTCACAGAATCGTCATCGCGAAAAAATTCAGCCGTTCCGGAAGCCACCAGGTATAATTCATCCTGCCGATGCGGCGTTTGGGTATCAATCTTTTCAGGAGCAAAATATTCCACCTGCATGCTTCCGTGACGGAGCATCACTGTAAATCTTTGTCTTGCTTCACCCGACAGCCTTGCCTTGGCTTCTTCCAACGATATCTTCCAGAAATCCTGCATCAATTCTGATTTTCGTAAAAAATAATTCCATATTCTTCCAATTCCTTCAAGACCGGCTCATAAATTTCAGGCAATACAGGGATATGTAGTCCCGCGATATTCAATCTGCCCTGCATTATCAGCTTGGCCGCAATGCCGAGTGGCAGACCCACGGTCTTGGCCATTGCCGTATGTATATGGTCCCGGCCTTTCACTACCAGGCGGCTATTGATGTTTGAACGAACGCCATTCACCGAATATTCAAATTGATGTAGCATCACGATCATATCCTTATCACCCGGTTTCAGAGCCAGATTTTTTTCCAGTGAAAATTGCAACACATCGGCCGCACTGCATCGACCTTTATTGATCATTTCTTCAGAATCGAGTCCAAGGTAAAAAAGGAGTTTCACGGAAAGATTGGCTTCATGCAACTTTTGCATAGCGATGGCGGTAGTGTCATTTTTCAATGCATCGAGGTTGATATTTTTCAGTTCTCCACCCTCATTCACGAGCAGCATATTGGGATCAGAATTTTCTCCTGCTCCAACTGCGTCGTCCTTCGCATTTTTTTCGGCTTTCAATAATTGCATGGTTTGCTGCATCAGGTCCCTGGCCATGGTGGGCCTTGCATTCAGGGAGTCCTCCAGCCATTGGCCGAATCCATACTTCTCAAGATGCATCCTGAAAAATTCTCTCAGGCTCATTCCGTCGGTATCATATTGAATGGTTTCATCGGTTAGTTTCAATTGGATCAGGTTTCTCCATCCCAGGCAGAAATCAGGATGACGCAAAGTGGTGCGAACAAAGCTGTCCGCTTCTTCCAAATGGTAAAGCGACATATATTCCAGGGAGTCCCTGTTTGGATACCAGGCAAAATATCCCTGGTCCTGAACTTCCACCAGGCGATAGGGGTCAAACAAAGTTTCGTAGGGAAGGTGTTGTACCTGACCTCTGGCCTTGAACCTGGCGCCGGACTTACCCGCCAATACTATGTTGCGAGGATTCCAGCTGATCTTGTAATGCCAGGGGTTATCGTCAGATTCCGGGGCAACAAGACCTCCGCAGTGGGAAAAAAATGAATGGATAATTCCAGATTGGGACTTAATGCGATGAATGATCCGCATGGCACTCATGTGGTCGATGCCAGGATCGAGACCCATCTCGCACAAAAACAAGAGCCCTTTTCTTTTTATTTCACCTGCCAGGCTTCTGATTTGATCATCCACATACGATGCCGTGAGCAGGTTCTTGCCAAATTCCACACAGTCTTTCGCAACCAGGAAATGCAGCGCCGCGGGAAGCATGGAGATTACGAGATCGGCATTTCGAATCAATTCATTTCTTTGAACCCCGTTTTTAACGTCTGTTTGAACCGCTCTCGCATTGGGTGCCTGTCCGATTTTTTCCTCAGCCAATAGAAGATTAGCATCAGCCACCACTAATTCCCAATTATTATTCACCGATTCAAGGAGGATGTATTCAATCAGACTCGTGGCTGATTTTCCCGCGCCAAAGAGGAGGATCTGTTTCAACAGCACTGTTTTAGGAAACAAGTTTAATTCATTTTCTCCTAAAATAATGTGATCCTAACGACGGCGGAGAATAAAACAGGCGAATGGAAAGGAGCAGCAGGAGCCTTTGCTGCTAAATGAACGAGGAAAAGCTCAGGACCATTGCATATCATTAAAGAAGGCCGATGCAATACACCGGCCTTCATGCGTAGAAAATGAGTCCCCGTTCTAATGTTCCAACCTTATTTCACCGAGGTCCACGGATTTTCCCTCTTGCACGGTCACATTATCTTTCTCCATATCCTTATATGGAGGCTTGGCCCTGACAATAACGTTCCATGATCCCGGCTTCACTTTGAGGACAAAATCACCAGTGTTGGCTGGTAGGGCCGTACTGGAATCGCTGCCTTGTAATGCAATGATTTTTTCAACCCCTGCCGGGGGCAGCACTTTCCCGGTAATGGCTGTTGTCTGAATTCTTGTGAAAGAAATGAGTCCGCAGAATAGGACGGCTCCCATGATCCAGCTCAGGTTGCTGGCAAAGCTTTTGTTTCGCATAGCTAAATTTTTAAATGATTAATAAATAAATTCCATCAACATAGGGCCGGATAAAAGGCTTTGAGGGAGGGATTCCTCCAATTGGCGGAGGTAATGGGAATTTCCCGGGGGGAGATTGAAATCATGCAGAAACTCTTTTCCAGAGAGGGAGCGGGGATTTAAACAAGCAGCGATCTTTCACCAGGGGGAATATGGCTGTATTCTGACCGGATTTAGGGAAGAATTTAATATGATTGCCGATGAACGCCAATTCGCGTTGATGCGGAATCGTATGGTCATCTTTGATCAGCAGATCTGATTATAAACAGCTCAATTGCGATAATTGTGCCAGTAAAAAAAATGTGGAAAAAAATTGAAAGACAGGATGGGATTACGATCGATGTTAAAGCCTCCAAAAAGCTGAAAAAAATGGGTAAAAAACCATTTATTTTTCAAGGAAAAACCCTGCAAAACAGCTACATTTGCGAGCCTTTTCTACACTAGATAAATATCATCAAAAAGCCTCATGGAAGAGAATTTGACGCCTCTGGAGACGAACGACAGCGACCGCATCATACAGGTCAATATTGAAGAGCAAATGAAGACCGCTTACATTGATTACTCGATGAGTGTAATCGTGGGAAGGGCTTTGCCTGATGTGCGCGACGGCTTAAAACCCGTGCATCGCCGCATCCTGTACGCGATGAATGAACTGGGTCTAAGTTCCAATAAAGCTCATAAGAAATCGGCCCGTATTGTGGGGGAAGTGCTGGGTAAGTACCATCCGCATGGTGATACAGCCGTATATGACGCGATGGTGCGTATGGCACAGGAGTGGAGCATGCGCTATGTGGTGGTGGATGGACAGGGTAATTTCGGATCACCCGACGGAGATGGTCCCGCGGCCATGCGATACACCGAAGCCAGGCTCACGCGCCTCGCGGAAGCCATGATGAACGATATTGAAAAGGAAACCGTGGACTTTCAATTCAATTTTGATGACTCCCTCAAAGAGCCAACGGTATTGCCTACCCGCATTCCGCAATTGCTGATCAATGGCTCCTCCGGCATAGCCGTAGGCATGGCCACCAATATGCTGCCGCACAACCTCAGCGAAGTGATCGATGCCTGCATCGTTTATATTGGCAACCGGAATATCAGCATAGAAGAACTCATCAAATTTGTTAAAGCTCCTGATTTCCCAACCGGGGGGATCATTTATGGATACGAGGGCATCCGCGCCGCCATGCATTTTGGAAGAGGCAGGGTGGTATTGAGAGGAAGATGCACTGTGGAGACCATGAAAAACGGGAAAGAACAGATTGTGATCCATGAAGTGCCCTACCAGGTGAGTCGCGACACACTCACCGACCGCATCGGGCAACTGGTGAACGACAAGATCATTGAAGGGGTAACTGATGTTTCCAACCAATCCAACAAAGAAGGTACGAGGATCGTGGTGGAGCTTCGCCGGGATGCCGTGGCACAGGTAATCATCAATCAACTATATAAGTTCACGGAACTGCAAACTTCTTTCGGCATCAACAATGTAGCCCTTGTCAAAGGCAGGCCCAGGACCCTGAATATAAAAGACCTTATCAGTGAATTTGTGGAATTCCGTCACGAAGTGGTGGTACGCAGGGCCCAGTATGAACTCCGTGAAGCCGAAAAGAAAGCGCATATACTGCAGGGATACCTGATTGCACTCGATCATCTCGATGAAGTGATCGCGCTGATCCGCAATTCTTCCAACCCCGAAACCGCGAGGGAAAACCTGGTCAATGCGGGATGGGGCCTGGATGAGATACAGGCCAAGGCCATACTCGAACTCCGCCTCCAACGCCTTACCGGCATGGAGAGGGATAAGATCAAGCAGGAATACGACGAGATCATGAAGCAAATCGCATGGCTCAGGGAACTTTTGGCCGATGAAGGAAAACGCTATGACCTCATAAGGCAGGAACTTTTGGAAGTGAAAGAAAAATTTGGCGACGCACGCAGAACGGAGATACAATACCTGGCCGACGAAATGCGCATCGAAGACCTCATTGAAGAGGAAGACGTGGTGATCACCATTTCACATCATGGCTATATCAAACGCACTTCCGCTACGGAATATCGCCAGCAAAACAGGGGCGGGAGAGGAGCTATTGGAGGAAGGACCAGGGATGAAGACTGGATCGAACATATATTCGTGGCTTCCACCCACCATACCATGCTCTATTTTACTGAAAAGGGCAGGGTTTATTGGCTCAAAGTGTACCAGATTCCCGAAGGAGACAAGACCAGCAAGGGCAGGGCCATTCAGAACCTGATTCAATTACCGCAGGACGATAAAGTGAGGGCCATCATTGACGTAAAGAACCTGGAAGATGCAGATTTTGTAAAGAACCATTATATTGTACTCTGTACAAAGAAAGGGATCATCAAGAAAACAAATTTGGAAGATTTTAGCAGACCCCGTGCAACCGGAGTGAATGCAATTACCATCGTAGATGGGGATGAACTGCTGGAAGCCAAAATGACCGATGGAAACAGCGAGATCATGATGGCTGTCAAGAGTGGACGGGCCATTCGTTTCCCTGAGTCAAAGGTTCGTCCGACCGGCCGGGGTGCCATTGGCGTAGCTGGAATTGAAGTTGAAAATGCGCAGGATGAAGTGGTAGGCATGATTTGTGTAAACAAGGATGACAGATCCCGCACCGTGTTGGTGGTTTCTGAAAAGGGATTTGGAAAAAGAACCGTGATAGATGACTACCGGATCACCAACCGTGGCGGCAAAGGCGTGAAGACAATCAGCGTGACCTCCAAGACGGGCTCACTGGTAGGCATACTTGATGTTACGGAGAAGGAGGATCTGATGATCACCTGTAAATCAGGAGTGACCATCAGGATGCCGGTAGGGCAGGTCAGCGCGCAAGGCAGGGCCACGCAGGGAGTGAAACTGATCAGGCTCGATGAAGACGACGCCATAGCAGCCATCGCCAAACTGATACATAATGGCGCCGATAATGGATATAATGGCCATACGGATGCAGGTAACCATGATAATGACGCCCCAACCGGTGAAGAAAACCAACATCAGTAATTATTGAAATTTTAAAAAAACCATCATCATGAAGAAGATCCTGTTAATTTCTTTACTCGCAGGGTGGAGTTTGGGACTTGCAGCACAGTCGGTCGATAAAGCAAAAGGTTTCCTCAAGAGCAATGAGCTCGATAAGGCAAAGGACGCCATTGATCAGACTTTGACCAATCCCAGAAACCAGAAGAGTGGAGAAGCCTGGTACTACAAGGCCAAAATATATAGCGCATTGGCCGGTAGCGATCAGTTTAAAACTTTGGTTCCCGATGCCAGGGCCGAGGCTTTCGAAGCAGTGAAGAAAGCAGTGGAACTGGATAAGAATGCGAGCACTATCCTGCTGACAGTCGATAATTTCAAACCTGTTTACGATTTATATGGTGGTTATTTTGACGTGGGTGCCAACCAATACAACGCCGAAAAATACGAAGACGCCCTTGGCAATTTCAAGAGAGCGGGAGCCGTGGGTGAATATATTTTCAACAGCGGCTGGGGCCTCTCCAAACTGGACACTGTCCTAACTTATTATACTGCACTGGCAGCGATGAATGCAAAAAAGGACGATGAGGCTGTTGCTGGATTTCAGAAACTCGCCGATGCCAAAGTATCCGGGAAACCGGAATATGTCACCAGCTATCGCTACCTGGCAAAATATTATCTCGACAAGAAAGATGAAGCGAATATGGAAAAATACGTGAAGATGGGTAAGGAACTCTATCCTAAAGACGAGTACCTGCCATTGGTGGAATTTGATTTCCTGCGTGCCAAAGGAGATAAGAAGGCCATTTATGCCAAATATGAAGAACTGTTGCATGATAATCCCACCTACGAACTGGCATTGGATTATGCCAATGAACTTTTTGCCGAAACACATACTGTAGAGGCAAAAGACAGGCCGGCAGACTTCGCGCAACGCTGCGAAAAAATTGAAGGACTCTATAAGAAAGCCCTGGAGCTGAATCCTGATGGAACCGAAGCACACCTGAACCTGGGCAAACATTATTTTAACCAGGCACTCATTCTGGACGATGAAGCCAGCAAGATCAAAGGAGTGAAGCCTGAAGACGTGAAGAGAAAGGCTGACATCAACAGCGATGTGGTCACATTAAGCGACAAAGCCATACCCCATTTCGAAGAGGTGTTCAACAAATATGATGGCAAGGACAAATTGAAGGTCGGCGAGAGATCAGAATACAAATCGGCATGCTATAACCTGATGTATTGCTATGGCAAAAAGAAAATGAAGGATAAGGTGGCATTCTATCAGAAAAAATATGACGACGTGGAAGCCAACAAATAAAATAATTCACGAATTGATTCCAAATCAGGGGAAGGTTTTCGAGACCTTCCCTTTTTATTTGACACAACTTAAGGAGTGATTTCGCTCTGAATGAATCGCCCGCGCCAATCATTATTGAACGACTGAATTTGCCTTTGCAGGGAAATTAATATTTGCCTGATTTATCTTACATATACGTGATTACCCATTCAAGCCTCATTCTCCCTATGGCCGTTTGGTATAAGTATGGCAGGCGATAGCGGATCTTACCCTTATAGTCTTTTGTACGGTTACAAAACGGCTCTTCCATTTCATTTTGTAAAGGACCTGCAAAGCTCCTTATAGTGATTCTATCACACTTACCCAATCATTTAGCGCATAAATGCCATATACTTTAGTACTTGTCAATTCCCTATTTTCGCTTTGCGCTCTATCTGGTTAATCCTATATGTTTAATACTTGAACAACCTTTCCACTATGTCCACACATCTTCTGGGTCGCCAGGAATTCGGAAATCCGGCCAATGCAGGCAATTCGCTGAGTCGTGCTGAAGCGCAGCTATTATTGAACGACTGGGTAAAAAACGAGCGATTGAAACTGCACATGAAACAGGTAGCATATCTCATGAAACAATGGGCCATCGAGAAACTGGGTTTGGATGAAACTGAGGCCTGGCATTGGGAAATGGCGGGGCTTCTGCACGATGCAGACTGGGACCAATGGCCCGACAAGCATTGCAGTCTTATCATCGAAGAACTTGAAAAGAGAAATGTTGATCCCGGCATCATACATGCGATTGCTTCCCATGGACCCTCTTATTTTGGAGTGGAACCCGAAAGCCCTATGGATAAAATGCTTTACGCATTTGACGAACTCTCCGGTCTCATCCATGCCTACTCGCTGATGCGCCCCGAGGGCTATGCCGGCATGGAACTCAAAGGCGTGAAGAAAAGGCTTAAGGAGAAGGCCTTCGCGGCCAATGTCAATCGCGATGATATCCAGGATGCCTGCCGCCTTGCCGGATTGGAAACCGATGAACTGATCCAATTCATCATCTACCACCAGGGCCAGGCACTGTAGGATCATTTATTTATTTTGTATTTATTTGTGATGATGAATTATTCGTAAGGCCTTTACAAATTCATTGCAAATTGAAGGCCTGGAGCGGTAACCCCGATATTTCATATACCCGAAATCAAAACGAACTGAATTGATCCCTTCCATTCCATACAGGTTTCGGGTACTCGCGCTGCTCTGTTCACTTACTACACTTACCTATCTAGACCGGATTTGCATTTCCATAGTGGGAGTGAGGGTTAAACAAGATATGGGTCTAAGCAATGAGGAATTCGGATGGGTGCTGGGCGCATTCGCTCTGGCCTATGCCTTGTTTGAGATTCCTTCGGGTATCCTTGGCGACAGGATCGGGCCCCGAAAGGTATTCATCCGGATCGTGCTCTGGTGGTCTCTGTTCACGGCACTAACGGGAATGGTCAATGGCCTGGTAGCCCTGCTGATCGTGCGTTTCCTATTCGGAGTGGGGGAGACCGGCACCTATCCCAATACCAATATTGTAGTCTCGCGCTGGTTTCCAACCAATGAAATGGGCCGCACACTCTCATGGGTGGGCATCGGCTCCCAGATCGGTTCGGCCATTGCGCCCCTGATCATTGTTCCGTTGGCCGTGGCTTATGGCTGGCGAACTCCCTTTTTTGTGAATGCAGGAATCGGCCTGGTCTGGGTATTGATTTGTTATTCCTGGTTCAGGAATTTCCCTTCTGAAATGAAACATATTTCGCCAGGGGAGAAGCAATACATAGAATCCAACAGGCAATATGATCAAAACCAACATAGGCTTCCCTGGAGACTGGTTTTGCGAAATCGGCAACTGCTGGCCTTATTGCTCATGTATTTCTGCTGCCAGTGGGCGCAGTATTTTTTTGTGGCCTGGATGCCAATCTATTTGCAGGAAGGCCGGCATTTTTCGGAGAATGCCATGAAGGATATCACATTTATTCTATTCATTATCGGGATCATTGGATTTCTTGTCGGGGGATATACCGGAGACATTCTCGTGAAGAAAAAGGGATTGAGATTTGGAAGAAGATTCATTGGAATAGCCGGACTGGGAACCTGCGGACTCATGATATTGGGCGCTGCCTTGGTCACAGGGAAATATGCAGCCGCGATCTGTCTCATCGGCGCGAATTTTGGCTTCGCATTCGGGGTCATGGTATCTTATGCCGTCTGTGCCGATATTGGCCGCAATAATTGTGGTACCGTCACTGGAGCCATGAATTTCTTCGGACAGATGGGCGCCTTTCTCCTGGCCATCATTTTTGGGAAAATAGCGGATGCCACCCATGGTTTCCAGGTTCCAATGTTGGTGCTTGCCTTTGTCTTGATCTGCGGCGCATTGCTTTGGCTGGGCATCGATCCTAAAAAACAAATCCGGGAAGTTTGAGTGGCGAAGAAGGAATGGGGCAAAGAGACAGGCAACTGGTGATTCATGTGAGTTTGCGTGCACGAAAACGGTTTATCCCAATCAATAGAAATCCAATCACCAACAGGGAAAGCAAAATTCCCAGGGAGTTGAAGAGCACGGTTTGGTATCCAAGTTGGTTCAGATCAATAAAATGATAGGGGTATCGGCTGGTCATGGCGCCGAGAACTAGCATATAAGGCAGATAAATCCCCGGATAAATCAACCATTTCAGACTGTCTTTCCAGCGGAGACTGCATGCGGGAATAGAGATCAGCCAATACAGAAAATACAGGATTGGAATCAGGTCATGCAGGATCAGGTCCGCGAGTTTTTGCGAGCCCTGAGGGTTCCACCGTTCCCTTAACACCAAACTATAGACGATTCCCACCAAAATTATCGGGCAGGTGATGCCGGATATCACGGAAGGCCGCGTAAAAAAATTTCCGGCGCGGGAAGCGGGTAGCAACAGTGGTAAGCTCAGACTCAATGTTACAAGCAGACTGGTGAGAATGGTGAAATAACTGAGAAACTGGATGATCGTCTGCCAAACGGATTGTGAAGCCAGAACAGGATTTTTGAGCATCAGCCAGAGTTGGAGCACTAATGCGAACCATCCGGCGATGGCAAGTACAGCCATGTAAATTCTTCTTTCGGAAATTTTTTGCTGCGACATGATTAGGATAGTCAGTACCTCGTCCGACTATTAATCAAGATAGCGAATTAATGAATCCCGGGCTCGTCCGCCTACTGACAGAAAAAAGCCGCCCTTATGGAGCGGCGAATAGTGCACGGATCAGATTGAAGTTGATTGGGAAAATATATGTGGTTGTGTACGCCAGGATTTATTTTCTGGTTTTGGCGTATAATCGTTTAACTGAAAGCCTTCACCACCAGGAGCAGGATCGCGACGATGACCACTGCGAGGTTTGCATAACGGAATGAATTGTCCTTTTTCATGGCTTTGATTTGTATTCTGTGAATCCTTACAATCATAAGACAAAACTAATTTCTCAGGGTTTAATCGGCGCGGGTAATAATACCTGAAATCAATGCATGATCTACCCTTATTTGTCGGGGGAATGATGCATTCCGGAAACATTCAATGCCTTACGCAATGAAAATACCCTGCTGGGTTCGCATAATTTAGATACATTTAACAAAGCAAACCGCATTCACAAATGGCAATTACCGAAAAATTCAAGATAGGGGATATCGTGGTTCTCAAATCCGGCGGGCCCAAAATGACCGTGGCCTCCAAATTCCTCATTCAGTTCCCCGCGGGAGAAAAGACCTTCGAGGGTTTCTACAAATGCACCTGGTTCAACAATGGAGAAATGAAGGAAGGGAAATTCCACCAGGATGCGTTGGATGAGGGGGCTTGATCATTCATACCATAAATACTAAATTATGAACTTCGAGACATGGGAATTTATCGGGATCATTTGCTTTATCCTGTCAATTGTTTTCTTTTTTCTATTTGTTCATATGTTGAATATTATTGCAGGTATCAAACGTTACCAATATATGCAGACCAGATTATTGGAAAAGCTCCTCATTAAAGAGGGAGAACCCATTGACCTGAATTCCCTACTTGAGCAAGCCAGGAAGCATTCCTGATTGTCTCTTTCTATCTACTTATATAATTTTTATCATATAAGTAGCACAAGTAGGCCATAATAATATTCTCTACTTGCGCGAGTACATTGCAATTTCGAAGCCTGGCGCAAGTTTTGGCAAAGGTCAAAAGGATGCATTCAGGAGTAAGATGCTGCACAAAAAAGATATACATCTTTTGCTTTCGGTTTGGCACATGCGCAAGGTTTGAATGAGAAAGTAGTCATAATTTATAAGGGAAGTAACGCTGAGCCCGCTACGAACCGCAATGGCCGCAGGGAATACAGGAAATTGCGCCCCTTGCGAAATCTTCGCGAACCTGGCGATACAAACAAAAAAAACTATGGACCGCAAGAATAGACAAGTTATGAACCTGCCAAAAAAGAAATGCTTTCAAGAGTAACATGCTGTTGACCTTGGCCACGACTTGTGCCTATTCAAAATATGGGAGCTAATTTCTAAATCTGAACATTTCGCGTTGATACAATTAAAATAACATGCGCAAATAAAGACGTGCATCTTTTGCTGAAAAAGTTGAAAATTGCCAAGTATAAAACGAGATTTTTCCTTGTAAATAATTTCTATCTTTAAGGGGAACGAATGGGCCAAACTAATATTCATTTATTAAAGAAATAGCAATTTTCAGCCTGGCACACTCGCCAGTGAGGTCAACAACGGAGAAATGAAAGAAGGGATAGTTCATCAGGATGCGTTGGATAAAGTTTGAATATTTAATATAATCACACTTATTTGAAAGCGTTTTTATTTGGCAAAAAAACGATTTCCATTTTTCTCTAACAGCATCCTTGTCTGCTGCAACAATAATAAGACTCCTCTAGCACCATCTAGTAAGGTTGAATTATCAAATATTTGCGGTCCGCCGGCAAAATTTATCGTACTGCCCCAATTCGTAGTGATATGCTCAAAATAATTCTTGCAATGTATTCGAATTGTCTTAGGAGGCCAACTAGCCACTGTAATACCAAGTGAAATTACGATAATTCTTAGTAAGACGTCATCAGGAATTGTAGTGACACCGTTCCAACTTGCTCTTGGCAAAGATCTTAATGACTTTTTCTCCATAATCGAAATTCCCGTCTGAACCTCCTCAATTAACGAATCCATTATTGTAGCCCCTAACATACTATCATTTTTTCTTTTAATTCTTTGGTCATTCCATTTTGTTACCAAATAGGCGGACAGACCTACCACTAGTGGAACAATGATTTGGTTCAATAATTGATTCATAAGAGTTAATGATAAAATCATTGTAAAGCATGCATTCAAAGTAATGCTAGATTTCCCCCCGGGAAGCAATATTTGCTTAAATCCAAGTTTTTCAGTTCCTACTTATTAATTTGCATATTGTTTTTTTCCTGACATTTCTTCAGCTCTTCTCTTGCATTTTCCATACTTCTTTCAGCATGGAATGCATCAGATCGCAATCGAGTGACTTCCATTTCATCTGCTTCATGGTACATCTTGTATTGTTCAATTGTAATTTCAATTCCTCTTTTAAGAGAATCAATTTTAAAGTCCTTTTGCAAACTCCCAAGCAGGCAGTCATTACCCATTTTCGAGAGTGCATATGTTTTTTCATTTGACGTCTTATTTTTGTCATTGAGTATTTTATTTTGAGAGATTAATTGCGAGTTCAAACTGTCTCGAGTATCCACTTCATGTTTAAGAGAATCAAGTCGCGTCTTAATTATCGCCTCTTGATTTAGCAACTCAACCTTTCTTCTAGTGAATTCAATTATTGAATCCTGTAAATCATGTTTCTGATTTTCTAACTGTACTGCTTTAGCATTAAAAAAACCTGTGCCGTATGCGACCGCTACGGTAGCAATGCCCAATACAACGGGCCAAAAGCCCAAATAAATTCGAATAAATCTTGCCACAGGATTTTTTAGATCCTTAATTTCAATTTTCAATTTTTCTGATTCTAACATTTCTTTAATCATATCTTCTTCATGATTCATAGATTTCAGGTTTTAGGAGTATAAGATAGGACGCAGGGTGTACAAGTAGGCTAGACTAATATTCATCCATCAAAAAAAACAATTTTCGGTCTGGCACCCTTTCGCCAATGGGGGGGAAAGATAGATGCTAATCCTGCACAAATTTCATTCCTAACTTTGGATCATATGGGGGTACATCAAAGGACATTCTGAGAGTATCATGATATTCTAAAGTTCTACGATTTTCATCCACGCAAATCAGGACAAATGGTTGATTTTTGATTTCAATTAGTTCTGAAAGTTTGATAGGAGAAACAAATAATAGAGTTCCTCGCACAGGTATCCCTGTTGGTTCAATACCTTCTAATTTTTGCAAGTCTTTCTTATACGCATCTGGGAATTGAATATGATATCTCTTTCCGTAAATATACAAATTAAGATCTCTAGGTACAGAATCGATCATAAGAGGTGTGAGTTTCCCATTATTTTCGAATTTCAGGCGAAATAATTTTGTTGCAACTGCAGAACCGCCCGTATTAATAAAAGAACTACATAAGAAAACAACAGTCTCCATTTGGCCAGTTACGGGCGACATTCGTTCACCAATGCTACAAAATTCTGTTTTGTAAGTCACGTAAGCTTGCTTTTTATTTTCCTGAAACAAGAATATGTAGATAGTGACAATTATTCCAATTATTGCAGCAATCAGTGTCCAAAAATCCAATCTTTTGTATAGCGGTTTTTTATCACTTTTTTTTGTAATTTCATTTTTTTTAGAGAGAGCAGAATCCAATCCAGGTTCAACACTTTTATTTCGCTGCAATCTTTCAATTTTTGATCTTCTTCGTTTCGACATTTTATGAAAATGGAATAAATTTACTATTTCAAATGTTACAAATTAATATTTTATTAGCACAAAATATAGTGGATTTATAAAGACTAAATACCGGATTAGTTCAAGAGAAAGAGTTTCCAAATGGATTGCTTTTACCATTAATTATTGTGGCAGTAATCCAAACGGCTTCAGTAGTGATAGAAGTAGTGCTAATTTTCCGGAAATAGCACCTATCTGTGCTGCAAATCTTGTAAGTTTATAGCTTTTATAAACTTGTTTCGCGTTTGCTAAATCAACTTTGCTTTTCTGGAAATCAAGTTGATCTTTGCTTTTCACGCTTTCTGCGTTCCGATTCATTCCGAAATGTCTCTTTTCCCGCTTCCGTTAATACTAGTACAGGACGTTTTCAAAGTATTGCTCGATAAGTTTTGTATGCTTAAGCCTTTCTATCGCATCCTGGATTTCAAAATCGGTCGAGTCTATTGAAACAGCTCCCACAAAATCCCGATGATATAGGGATATAGGAATATTGGATCCATGATTATTAATTAAAGCCAGCATGCGATAGGTGAGATCGTCCATTTCTCAAAATATCAACTTCGCATGTATTCAAAAGAAAGGGTGTTTTTTTCTTTTTAAATCCCGTGTACTATTTAACATAATGTAAAGTAAGATAGGGGTATTTAAAAAATTATACCGAGTAGGCGAGGAGTATTTGAATGCCAGCAGATTGAAGAACTGATTTGTATAGCAGTAATAGTTATTTATCTTTAATAAAATAGATGACTCTAATTTTTTTTTCAAATTTGATAAATATTAAAAAATATGTTCTCTCACTTTTATCCCAAACTCACCAAAGCATTGAAAGAAATGTTTTCCACCAATGAACAGATTCATCAGCTAGATGAAGCAGACCTATACACAATACAAAATGCAATGCCCCAAAAATTAACAGAACTAAAAGAAGAGATACAGAGATATGCCGCCAACAACCCTAAAACTGAGAAAGGCGAGTATTTAAGCCTCAACTTGAGCTTTCCCAATCTCATGTTAGATTCATTACTTAATCAGTGTAAAGAAGCCCAAGAAAATCATTTATCAGATCAAAAGTTCCTTATTTGCACGGTTAGACTATGCAAAAAATATTCTAAAACCGTTATCAACCACTTGAAAGGACAACACACATCTTACAAATACTTATACATTATAAAGCCATTGAAATAAAACCAGCTTTAATTAATTACTAACAATTTCAAACCTCCCCTAAAAAAGTATGAAATCTTGCACTATGGATAAATCCAATAATACACGAAAAAATTGAACTTTAATTTGAATGGCGTTTCTATTTGGTTAAGCTTAAAAAAAGAGCCGCATAGAAATGTGGCCGCTAATCGAATAAAAGCTGGGGCAAGTGTTGCCAACGTTACGAGAGAAATGGCTTCACGAGTAAAATGTTGTTGACCTTGGCCGCCACTTATGTCGATTCAAAATACGAGAGTTAATTTTCCACTGACCTTTTCGCATTGATGGAATTTATCTAAGCTGTGCAAGAAAGACATGCAGCGTTTACTGAAAAGCTGAAAAACGCCAAGCATGAAATGAGCTTTCTCCTTTTAAATAATTTATATCTTTAATGGCACGAGTAGGCCAGACTAATATTCATCTATTAAAATAGCAATTTTCATTCTGGCACATGCGCAAGGTTTGAATGAGAAAGTAGTCATAATTTATGAGGGAAGTAACGCTGAGCCCGCCAGGAACCGCAATGGCCGCAGGGAATACAGGAAATTGCGCCCCTTGCGAAATCTTCGCGGGCTTCGCGATACAAAAAAAATATCTACGCACCGAAGGTGAGGGAAGTAACGCAACGAACGCCAGGAACCGCAAGGAGCACAGGGAATACCGAAAATTGCGCCCCTTGCGAAATCTTCGCGGGCTTCGCGATACAAAAAATAACAACGAGGGAAGTAACGCAAGGAACGCCATGAACCGCAATGGCCGCAGTGGATACAGGAAATTGCGCCCCTTGCGAAATCTTCGCGGGCTTCGCGATACAAAAAATAACTGCGGATCGCAAGAGCCGGCAAGATGTGAATCTGCCTGGGCGCTGGTGGGGGATTACAGATGCTCCGGCAGTGATACTTTTAAATTCAAGCACTCAGGGTTAAACCTTCTTTTCGTCTATTTAACATAATGATAATTATAAGACAAATATTCAAATTCTCATAGAGAGAGGCGACCGCATAAATCCCGACCGCCATCAATTGTAAAACGGCACATGCCCATCCAAAAAACTCTGCACCGCATTGTTCCAGTCATCGAGCAAGGTGCCGCGGCTGCTGTTGAGTTCCTGCTGGGTCTTGTTGAAGACTTTGCCCGCCGAGTTTAATTCATTCACCATCTTATTGTATTTGTCCACTTCATCCTTGGTCTTTTGAGCGGAGGATTTTTTCTCAAATTCCTTCTTGATCTGCTGGAAGCTTTCATCCTTCATATAGTAATCCACCACGTCTGATATCCGGTCGCTGGATTCTTTATTGTAGAATTGAAGCAATTTCCTGCAGGCATTGATCAGCGAACGATCATTTTCGAACGCGGAGGTCGTATCCAGGGCGGCCAATCCGTCTTTTGAGAAACCCAGGAGTGCATTCCTGTTTTGTTCGATATTGTTGATATTTCTGGTATTCACGGCATCGGTGAGATAGATATCCTGCTTATAACTCTTGAAAAATATCAGGTATAGGGTATTATAATAGCCATTCACCCTGGATGCTTCTTCCATTTTTTGGGAGAATTCGTCTTTCTGGTCAATCACGGTCACATTGTGCTTTTTCGCGAAATCCATTGCGGTAGAGTCCTTACGGGTTCCGGCTTCATTCAATTTTTCCTCAGCCTTATCCTGCGCCATCAGGTAGGCTTCCATATTATCATAACTCTGCTCCGCGATCTCTTCCATGTTCACCAGCTTGCCATAGTCCTCGTTCAGCACCCGGTATAATATTTCAAGATATTTCACGGAAGCCTCTTTCAGGGTCTTGTCTCCTTCAAAAACCGGCATCGCGCTCACCTTATTCCGGGTATCCCAGCATGCGTCCAGAAGCCTGGTTCTACGGGACTCAGACTTTCTTACACTCTTGTCGTGAGCCACGGAACTCAAATAGCTGAGATATTTTTGCGCCACGTCGTTTTCCGCCTTGCTGATATAGGTCATGTATTCCCCCGGATTCTTGAAATCCTGGGCCGTTGAAGCCGGCAGGTTTAAGAAGGTGCAACTGATAAAAAATAGAAGGAAAATGCAAATGGACGGCAAGGGTATTTTTTTCATTCTGACAAGGTTTAGATCAATTAACGTGTTTTTACATTCAGCATGTCGGAGAGAACATGGAATGCTTCATCAAGATAAACATCTTCATTCAAATTTTTCAGCCATACCACATTCACGGCCGTTCTTTCCGCGCTGGCCTGCAGACGCTCTTTGTCGAACCCATTATTATTGGTGGCATAGTCCTTTCCCGCTGCGGCAAGCCTGATATCCGTCTGGGCATAATGACTGCTGCGTTCCTGGTACTGTTTTTCGAATCCATCCATCCGGAGATTGAATCTCCTGCTATTGAGATCTTTCCGCAGCCAATCCCTGAGCTGCACTAGTCTCTTGAAATCTGCGCTCTCATTCACCCTTTTTTGCGCCTGCTCGTTTAAAATGGCCGTGGGCAATGGCGCGAGAATGGGATAATGTATTTTTTCGGTGGTATCGGGCAATAAGGCGGTCCTGTTGTCTGATTCCCTCACTTTGAAAACATCATATATATCCGGCAGTGGTATATCGGGTTTGACTCCCGAAAACTGAACCGTTCGCCCATTCACCCGGTAGAATTTCCGCACCGTCACTTTAATGAAACCGTATTCAGGTTCCTTTTGATTGGCGGCAGATGGATTGGATGAGGTGTCCACCGGGAGTATCACCTGCGCTGTTCCCTTACCGTAAGTAGTGCTTCCCACTACCAGCGCTCTCTGATAGTCCTGTAACACTGATGCCAGCAATTCGGAAGCCGAGGCACTCATGCTGTTTACCATCAATATCAATGGCCCATCATAAATACTGCCCCGGTTCATATCCTTGATAACTGCCCTCTTTCCTGTGCGGTCTTTAACCATCACCAGCGGGCCCTCGTTAATGAAAATTCCTGCCATATCCAAGGCCTCTTTCAGCGAGCCACCGCCATTGAAGCGAAGGTCCAGGACCAACCCTTCAATATTTTCTCTTTTCAATTTAACCACTTCCTTGGCCACATCATTGGCGCAACTTGACCCGAGTTCGGATTCTTCTCTCGAATAAAAGCCGGGCAGAGAAATATACCCGATCTTCCTATCGCCTTTCAATACAAAACTCTTCACGAAATTTTCATCGTCCTTCACTTCCTCTTTCATGAGCCGGACGGTCTTCATGACCCCATTCACTTGTCTAACGGTAAGGTTCATGCGCGTATCGTTGGTTCCTTCCAGCACCTTGTTAGCGTCATCTATGTCCATGCCCGATAGGTCAATGGCCGCCTTGCCTTCCGGCGCTATCTGGAGCAGCACGTCTCCCCTATGCAATTCCCCTCCTTTCCACGCGGGACCGCCGGGCACCAACTGACTTATCACGATCTCTCCTTTTTCATTTTCATCGAGGCGTATGCCCACCGATAATTCTACTCCGTTCAATTCCTCCTCGAATTCCTGCTTTGCCTTCAGGGGCATATATTCGGAATGCGGATCAAAACGGGTGGCAATGGCATTGCAATAGACCGTGCCTACATAATTTTCAAAGCCATCCTCGTTCTGGCTGATGCGACGCAGGGCTGTGGTTTCCTTCAATAAGACTCTCTTCCTGGCTTCCGGCTCCATATCCAAATTGTTTTTCCCGCTCTCCTTCGTGCTGGCCTGATCCCGGAGCCCGAATAAGGTTACAAGGGTTCTGTACTTTAGCCATTTGGTCCAGTTGGAGGCGAATTGCTTTTCATCGGCGGCATAATCCAGGCTGTCTCTCGAAACCAAAATGGATTCATCGATACTGAAATCAAATGGCTTTCGCATGACGGATTGCACAAGACTGTCGGCCATTGCGAGCCGGTTCCTGTAAATGCCGGTCAATATTATTGAGAATTTTGTGGGCTTGCCATTCATGTCTTCGTCGAGCCGCTCGCGGTATAAGCTCAGCGAACTGATATCCTGTTTTAGGAAAAGCATCTTATCGGGATCGAGCCTGGCCAGCACTTCGTCAAATATTTCAGAGGATAATTTATCATCAATGACCCTTGGACCATAATGATTCAATTCCAGGAAACGGGTCAGCGTGAAGACCTGCCTGCCAAAATGTTCTGCGGAAAAATTTTGTCCCGATGCCCCGGAGGCAATGATCAACAGCGTGTATAGCAGGAGCCGGTAAGCTTTCATAACAGAAGGGATGGCAATTTTCAATTGCTTAAACAAATTATCAAATTCAATCAGACTAACCAAACAAAGAACCGGCAATAATCCGTCCTTTTGGTTTCTATCTCAAACGAATTTTTTTGGGAAAGCGTGTGAGTCATTGCCGGAAAGCAGGGAGATTTTCATTAATTTCATGATCACGGTTTTCCGATTCATTCAAACCTTAAATGATTAGATTATATGAAGACTTCCCGCCGCAGATTCATTTCCCATAGTTCCAAGGCTATTTTGGCAAGCAGCCTCGCCGGTGTTTTGCCAAATACTCTATTGGCATCCGGAAAAATAGCTGCATCAGATAAGATCGTTGTAGGACTGATCGGCGCCCGGAATATGGGATTTGGAGACCTTGAAAATGCCATCAAACAACCTGGTGTTGAATGTGCGGCAATCTGCGACGTGGATGATGCCATTCTCAGCCAACGTATTTCGGAAGTGGCCAAGAAGCAGGGAAAGGCACCGGTGGGATATAAAGATTATAGAAAATTACTGGAGAACAAGGATATCGACGCCGTGATCATCGGCACGCCGGATCATTGGCATTGCCTCCAAACAATCCATGCCTGTGAAGCGGGTAAGGATGTTTATGTGGAGAAACCGCTTGCCAACAGCATCGGTGAATGCGACCTGATGGTGAAGGCGGTAAGAAAAAACCGGCGCGTGGTGCAGGTGGGCCAACAGCAACGCTCAGGCGACCATTGGAAACAGGCCATGGATTTTATAAAGGCAGGAAATATTGGCGATTTGCGAAAAGTGCTGGTATGGGGCAATTTCGGCTATGGCATTGGCCAAACCAAGGCACCCGATGAACCCGTTCCCGCCGGAGTGGATTTTGATATGTGGCTGGGACCGGCGCCGCAACGGAGTTTCAACAAGACCCGTTTTCATGGATCCTGGCGTATGTTCTGGGACTATGGCGGCGGCCTGATCACCGATTGGGGCGTTCACCTGCTCGATATGGCTCTCTGGGCAAAGGATATCACCACACCCCCGCTTGCGGTCAGCGCCTCCGGTGGAAATTTTTCTTTTGCCGATCACGCGCATGAGACATTTGATACCATGAGCGTGCATTACCAGATGAAAGATTTTGTGATTAGTTGGGAACATGTGGCCTGCACTGAAAACGGACCCTATAACCGGACTTATGGCCTGGCATTTATTGGGAATAATGCCACCCTGGTGATTGATCGTGATGGTTGGGATCTCTTTCCGGAAATGTCGAATGGCAAAGCCAAGGTCGCAGCCATGCCGCATCAGCCCGGCCATGATAACCACGAAGAACACATGAAGAACTTTCTCGATTGTATCAGGAGCCGCAAGGATCCCAATTGCACCATTGAAAATGGCAGGCTGGTTGCTCTCTATGCGCATTCGGGGAATATAGCACTGAAGACCGGGTCAGGATTGGTCTGGAACGAACAGTCTGGCAATTTTGGAAATAATACTGCGGCCAATGGTTTGATCTTACCCACATACAGGAAGCCCTGGACCCTGCCTAAATTATGAGTGAGGACAGATCTGATCTAAGCCATTTTATTCAGTGCCCCATTCCAATTGAAGCCTGTTGAGATTTCTGTAGAGACCCTCGTCGAGTGCCAGCAATTGCTGGTGTGTTCCCGTTTCTATCACGGTTCCCTTGTCAAGCACGATGATCTTGTCGGCCTTTCGTATAGTGGAAAGCCTGTGCGCGATGATAAATGAAGTACGATTCTTCATCAGATTCTCCAATGCATCCTGAACCAGGGATTCGGAAGCGGCGTCGAGTGAACTGGTGGCTTCGTCCAGGATTAGTATAACAGGATCTTTGAGGATGGCGCGGGCGATGGCGATCCTTTGCCGTTGACCACCCGAAAGTTTGATACCCCTCTCTCCCACCACGGTTTCATAGGCTTCCGGAAAGCCGCTGATGAATTCATGAGCGTTTGCCTGCCTGGCGGCCTCCTCGATCTCCTGCATGGTGGCTGACGGTTTGCCATAAGCGATGTTCTCGCGGATGGTTCCCCCAAACAACAGGACGTCCTGGGGTACCAGCGCCATTTGCTTTCTCAGTTGGGAAAGGGGAATTTCCGAAGCTTTTCTCCCATCATATAATAATTCACCTTCATCCGGGTCATAAAAACGAAGTAACAGGGATGCAAGAGTTGATTTTCCAGCGCCACTGGGTCCCACCAGCGCGACCTGTTCCCCTGGTTCAGCCTTGATGGAAACATCCCGAAGCACTTTGATCTCTTTCCGTGATGGATAGGCGAAGGCGATATGCCGGAGTTCAACGCTTCCGCGAAGACGGTAAGCTTCCTGCACCGGCTTGTCCTCGGTGGTCACAGATTCTTTTTCTTCCTTCAGCAGTTCCCTTACACGCTGAGTGGCTCCCAATGTTTTTTGCAATTGACTATAGAGATCCGCGAATCCGGCCATGCTTCCTCCCACAAAAGTTGTATAAATTACAAATGCGGTCAGGTCTCCAAATGATAGCTGCCCTCTTTGCATCAGCCCTACCCCATTCCATACCACCAGGATGATGGAACCAAAAAGGCTGAAGACCATAAAGGATACAAAGAGTCCACGCACCTTCCCATTTCGCACGGCCAATTGAACAACCTGCCTGAGACTCTTTGTGTAGCGGCCAATCTCAAACCACTCATTTGAAAATGCCTTTACATTGCTAATGCCCTGCAGTGTTTCCTGAACGATGGTATTGGAATCTGCAAGTTGATCCTGCGACTGGCGCGCCAGCTTAAGAATCTTCTTCCCAAACAGAACAGCTATTACAACGATGGCGGGAATGATGGATAACATGAGCAGCGTGAGTTTCGGAGAGATATATAAGATCAACCCGATGCCAATGATAAGTGTAAGTACACCTCGCAGTATCTCCGCCAGCATGGAGGTGAGGGCATCCTGGATCTGGGAAAGATCCGCGCTGATACGGCTCGATAATTCCCCAACCCTTCTCTGCGCGAAAAATTCCATGGGTAATTGGATCAGTCGTTGGTACACATCCCTGCGCAGGTCAGCCAACGCATGTTCTCCCGTATAGGTGAAGAGATAAACCCTCAGGTAGGAGAAAATGATCTGCACTAAAAGGATGCCTGCCATCCATAAAGCGATGGTGCCCGGATTTATAGCAGTAAGTCCCTTGCTAAGTGCATTGGCGCTATCAATTAATTTTTTCAGTAAATAAGGATAAGATAATGTGGTTCCACTTGAGAGGGCGATAAAACAAAGACCGGCAATAAAATGCCAGCGATAGGGCCTGAGATATTTGAAGATCACCAGGGCCTGCCTGAAATTCTCACGTGTAATTTTGATCTTTGGAGACTCATCGACACTGTTTCTGCCACCACGAAACCGCTGCTGCGCCATATCGGGACTTTATGATTTGAACGTCAAAAGTAAAACAGTTCTTCGGCTTGCAGTTACCGCAGATCATACATATTGGAAGACGATTATGAGGCCGGATCATTTTGCATCTGGATTCAGCTTCCGGTCAGGAATGCCTCGTGAATGGGAATCCATGTTGATTTTTCATTCTTCAGCAGGCTGATGGATTCAGCCTGGAAATCGGCTTCGAATTTCCTGTAGCGAAACTCCGGCCAGGCTTTGTGGAACTGAGAAGGGCTGAGGTCATGAAATGCTACGGTGCAATGAGCATGAAAGCCGAAGCCTGTATTCTTTTCCGGGAAATCGAGCCGATTTTTCAGAAATAAAGCGAGTTCCTGCTGGTATTGATCCATTATCGGATTCAATTTGGAATTGATATAAATGACTTTGGACCTTCTGTTATCAAAAGATCCAAACCCTGAAAGTCCCACCGGGAAAGCTTTGTGGCTGGATCCAAATTCGCTCAGCGCGGCTTCCATTAATTTTTCTTTTTCCATGTTGCCTGTAAAAGGAGCTTGAAGGGTGATATGGGGAGGAGCATGCAACGCCCGGCTGCTTCCAAACCTTGAGGCAAATTCTTCCTGGATCGTCTTCACTTCGGCAGCAATGCCAGCCGGTAAGAGTAAGCCCACAAAATATAATTGGGAGGATAGATGCAAGCCTGAATTTTGAGCGAAGGTCTGTTAAATTCTCAAATGAGAATGCCTTCAAAAAAATCAGAAGCCTTATTGAGTCCGGGAAATCAACAGGCTTTCGTAATAAAATAGCTACAGAAAACTTAGACGGATGAAATGGCAGACGCGTCATCACACAATCGTTTGCTCAATTTTACGGGGGCCAACTATGCCACAGCTTTAATAGCTATCTTTAAACAATCATCAAAATATTCATTTTTTAAACAAAGCAGGTCAACATGCTCAACTCATTCAATCGCAGAAGTTTTATCCGTAACAGCGCACTCGCAGGCGCCGGAATGTTTTTATTGCCTGATCGGCTCAAGGCTTTTTCAGGAGTCAAAAAATCAAGGCTGAGAATGGGGTTGATCGGTGTGGGCCTCAGAGGACAGAGTCATCTGGACCTACTTTTGAGAAGGGATGATGTGGATGTTATTGCTTTGGCAGATCCGGATAAAGAAATGATGGCCGATGGACAAAAAGCTGTTAGGGAGGCGAATAAGAAAGCCGCTGTAGAATATACGAATGGGAACTATGACTACAAAAATCTATTGAAGCGGGATGATATTGACGCGGTGATCATTGCCACTCCCTGGGAATGGCATTCCATTATGGCGATGGATGCCATGAATGCCGGCAAGATTCCCGGCGTGGAAGTATGCGGTGCCATCAGGCTGCAAGACTGCTGGGATGTTGTGAATGTTTCCGAAAGAACAAAGATCCCCCTGATGATAATGGAAAATGTCTGTTACAGGAGAGATGTCATGGCTGTGCTCAGTATGGTGCGCAAAGACATGTTTGGCGAATTGTTGCACCTGCAGGGGGGCTATGAACACGACCTGCGCGAGGTGAAATTTAATGGAGGCAGGGATAAGGAGGGAGTGGAATTCGGCGCCAAAGCCTTTAGCGAAGCCAAATGGAGAACAGAACATTCCCTGAAAAGGAATGGAGACCTTTACCCCACGCATGGTCTGGGGCCAATTGCCACCATGATCAATATCAATCATGGCAATCGCCTAACCAGGCTTTCGTCGGCTGCTACCAAGGCAAGAGGTTTACACCGATTCATAGTGAAGAATCCCAAAGGTGGTCCGGATCATCCCAATTCCAAACTACAATTTAAATTGGGTGATATTGTGACCACCCAAATCCAGACGGCCAATGGAGAAACAATCCTGCTCACACATGATACCAATTCCCCCCGGCCCTATAATCTGGGTTTCAGGGTGCAGGGAACGAATGGCCTCTGGCAGGATTATCATGCCGGAGAACCAAATGCCGGCTTTATCTATTTTGAAGACAGGAGCAAACTGCATACCTGGGAAAATCCCGAAACATATATGAAAGAACATGATCATCCACTATGGAAAAGATTTGAAAATGATGCCAAGGGTGCTGGACATGGGGGAATGGACTTTTTTGTGGTCAATGCTTTTGTAGAAAGTATTAAACGGGACGCGCCTTTTCCACTCGATGTATATGATTATGCCACCTGGTATGCCATTACTCCTTTGAGTGAGAAATCAATTGCCGAAGGCGGACAGGTGCAGAATATCCCCGATTTTACCAGAGGGAAATGGAAGACACGCAAACCCATTTTTTCGTATGATGACCAGTATTAGGGAGATGCCGGATATCGGTTGTATTCGCGTGATGGGACAGAAGCGTAAGGCCCGGAACTCCCAGATAGTCTCAATAGATATCGGAACCTTGCCGGGGTGAGGATCCCCGATAGATATCGGGGAGTATGGCCCGACCCCTATACGATAGCTTCCCAAATGGTATGCGGTAGTACCAATGGCCAAATGGCTATTGTATTGGGGGCACGCCCAAAAGGATTTCCATAAGCAATGGCGTTAGACACCAAGAGAATTTATTTACAGGATTACCCATTTAGGCCTCAAAGCAAAAACCAGGGGTTGACAATTGCTGAATTATTTTAATTTGGGGCTAAATAGTTGGGTATGTTCCAGGGAATATCAGTGCAGCAGTTTAACAGGTGCTTCAAAAATGAGGACGATTGCAAATAATATCTCTTCGATCTGAAGTGGAAAAGAGGCTACCGGTGCAGAAGGTGTGGTTGTACCAAATATTATAAGGGCCGCACCCGGTTCCACCTGCGATGCAGCAGTTGCAGTTATGATGAGTCGGTCACGGCCCATACGATCTTCCATAAGCTGAAGATCCCGCTGCTGAAGGCCTTTGGCTTGGCCTTCCGGCTGTCGGTGCGCAAAAAGGGAATGTCCACCCCGGAGCTGGCCCGGGAGTTTTCCATCAATCAAAAATCATCCTGGCTCTTCAAGCGCAAGACCCAGGAGGCGATGAAAAG